>NZ_FXBM01000001.1 GCF_900177245.1 Rathayibacter oskolensis | reverse complement strand
TCAGCGCCGATGGTACTGCAGGGGGGACCCTGTGGGAGAGTAGGACACCGCCGGACACCATTCACGATGGCCACCCAGACACTGGGTGGCCATCGTTGTTTAACCACCCGGATCCGCACTCGACGAGGAGTCTGCGGCGCTTCGGACAGACGCTCGAGACAGGCGAAGGCGAGGACCGATGACGGGCCAGGACGAGAACGCGGAATCGGCGGCTGACGGACTGGTTGACCGACTCGCGGTCATCGAGGATCAGCCGCTCGAGTCCAGGGCTGCCTCCTACGCGGAGCTCCAGGAGCGACTGCGAGCGCGACTCGAGGGCGCGGACTCCCCCCGATGACGGAGCCGGACGGCGTGCGTCTCGACACCGCTCTCGCCGAGCGGGGTATCGCCCGCTCCCGGACTCACGCTGCGCGGCTCATCGCCGACGGGCGCGTGACGGTCGCGGGGGCGCCGGCCCTCAAGGCCTCCCTCCGGGTGCGCGCCGATCAGGAGGTCGCCGTCGCCGGGCTCGACCACTACGTGAGCCGGGCCGCCCACAAGCTGCTCGCGGCGCTCGAGAGCTTCCCGACCGTGCGGGTGTCAGGCGCGCAGGCGCTGGACGTCGGCGCGTCGACGGGCGGATTCTCGCAGGTGCTCCTCGAGCGGGGGGCCGCCTCCGTGATCGCACTCGACGTGGGCCACGCGCAGCTCGCACCTCGGATCCGGTCGGACGACCGCGTGCACGTCGTCGAGGGCTTCAACGCTCGCGACATGACCGCGCAGTCGCTCGCCGCGGCCTCCGGAACGGCGGTTCCACCGGACCTGGTCGTCTCGGACGTCTCGTTCATCTCGCTCACGATGGTGCTGCCGGCCGTGGTCGCCTCCGTGTCGCCGACGGCGGACTTCGTCGTGCTGGTGAAGCCGCAGTTCGAAGTGGGTCGCACGGGTGTGCGCGAGGGGATCGTGCGGGACCCGGAGTTGCGCAGGGAGGCTCTCTCGGACGTCCTCTGGTCGGCGTGGGACGTCGGCCTCGGGGTCGTCGGACTCGCCTCCTCCCCATTGCCCGGAAGCGCTGGGAATCACGAGTATCTGGCGCACCTCCACCGCGACCGCGGAACGATTCCGACAGAATGGAGGGACGCGGTCACCGCGCTCACCACCGGATGACGCGACCGTGTCCGCCGCCATCGACCACCACCGGTCGACCAGTACTGAAGGACACCTCCTCGATGCAGTCCCCTCCTGACGAGCGCAACATCCTCGTCGTCGCCCACACCGGTCGGGCGGACTCCCTCGAAGCGGCGATCCTCGTGGTCGAGCGCCTCCGCGGCTCCGGGGCCCGCCCCGTCCTCTGCGCCGACGACAAGGACGTCATCGTCGCCTCCGCTCCCGGCCTCTCGGACGTCCCCGTGCTCGGCGGCGACATCCCGCTGTCGTCGATCGAGCTGGTGTTCGTGCTCGGCGGCGACGGCACGATCCTCCGGGCGGCCGAGATCGCGCGCACCGGCACGGCTCCGCTGCTCGGCGTGAACCTCGGCCACGTCGGGTTCCTCGCCGAGAGCGAGCGCGACGACCTCGATGACGCTGTCGCGCGCGCCCTCGACGGCGACTACCGGGTCGAGGAGCGCCTGGCCCTCCAGGTCCGCGTGAAGATCGACGATGTCGTCGTCTACGAGACCTGGGCGCTGAACGAGGCGACGGTCGAGAAGGCGAGCCGCGAGCGGATGCTCGAGGTGATGGTCGGCGTCGACGGCCGCCCGCTGTCGAGCTTCGGCTGCGACGGGATCGTCGTGTCGACTCCCACCGGCTCCACGGCCTACGCCTTCTCGGGTGGCGGACCCGTGGTGTGGCCGACGCTCGAGGCGATGCTGCTGGTCCCGCTCAGTGCTCACGCGCTGTTCGCGAGGCCGCTCGTGGTCGGCCCCGACTCGAGCCTCGCGATCGAGGTCAAGGAGCGGACCGACGGCGTGGGCGTGCTGTGGGCCGACGGCCGACGCACCTACGAGCTCCCGCCCGGCGCGCGGGTCGTGTTCCGCCGCTCGCCCGAGCCGGTGCGGTTCGCGCGTCTGCACGACGCCCCGTTCACGGACCGCCTCGTGCACAAGTTCGGTCTCCCCATCCGCGGATGGCGGGGGTCGGCCGAAACGGAGTAGCACCATGCTCGAAGAACTGCAGATCCGCGACCTCGGCGTGATCGCCGAGGCGACGCTGCCGCTGGGACCCGGGTTCACGGCCGTGACGGGCGAGACCGGCGCCGGCAAGACGATGGTCGTGACCGCGCTCGGGCTCGTCCTCGGCGCGCGCTCGGACGCGTCGGCAGTGCGGGCGGGCAGCGCTCAGGCCTGGGTGTCCGGGCGCTGGCTCGTCCCGGAGGACGGCGCCGTCGCCGACCGGGTGCGGGACGCCGGCGGCGACCTCGACGGCCCCGAGCTCCTGCTCGCCCGCTCGGTGTCGGCGGAGGGGCGCGGTCGGGCCGTCGTCGGCGGTCGCAGCGCACCGGTCAGCGTGCTCAGCGAGCTCGCCGACCAGCTGGTGGTCGTGCACGGCCAGTCGGACCAGATCCGCCTGCGGTCCGCTGCCGCGCAGCGCGACGCGCTCGACCGTTTCGGCGGTGCCGAACTGGCGGAGGCGCTGCGCGACTACGCGAGCGCCTTCGAACGCTGGCGCGCCAACCGCGAGGAGCTCGGCGAGCTGACCACGGCGCGCGAGGCGCGGGCGAGGGAGGCGGAGCGCCTCCGGAACGCCCTGGCCGAGATCGAGGTCGTCGCGCCGCAGCGCGGCGAGGACGCGGAGCTCGCCGCCCAGTCGGAGCGGCTCGGCAGCATCGAGCAGCTGCGGGTCGCGGCAGGGGAGGCGCGCGAGGCGATCTCGTCGGAGGAGCTGGACGGGCGCGACGCGCTCGGCCTCCTCGACTCCGCCCGCCGCGTGCTCGACCGCGCCGCCGAGCACGACGCCGCCCTGCGGCCGACGGTGCAGACCCTCGACGAGGCCTCGGTGCTGCTGGTCGACGCCGCGGGGAGCCTGTCGTCGTACCTCGCCGAGCTCGACCTCGACGGCGCGCACGACCTCGAGCTGATCGAGAGCCGGCGTGCCGAGCTCTCGGCCCTCACCCGGACGTACGGGCCCACGCTGGACGACGTGCTCGACCTCGTCGACTCCTCGGGGCTCCGGCTGCTCGAGCTCGACGGCGACGACGAGCGGATCGCGGCGCTCGAGTCGGACACCGCGGCCGACGCCGATCTCGTCGACCGTCTCGCGACCCGCCTCACCGAGCTGCGCACGGCGGCGGCACTCGACCTGGGGGAGCGGGTGAGTGACGAGCTGACCGCCCTGGCGATGGCCGACGCGCGACTCCGGGTGCAGGTCACCGGTACGGGCGAGCCCGCGGCGCACGGCCGGGACTCGATCGAGATGCTGCTGCAGCCGCACAGCGGCGCGACTCCGCGGCCGCTCGCGCGCGGCGCCTCCGGCGGAGAGCTCTCGAGGGTGATGCTCGCGATCGAGGTCGTCGTCGCGGCCAACGATCCGGTGCCCACCTTCGTCTTCGACGAGGTCGACGCCGGAGTGGGAGGAGCCGCGGCGATCGAGATCGGGAGGCGCCTCGCGAAGCTCGCGGAGACCTCGCAGGTGATCGTCGTCACCCACCTGGCACAGGTCGCCGCCTTCGCGACGAACCACCTGCGCGTCGAGAAGGGATCGGACGGCTCCGTGACCTCGAGCGCGGTGACTCAGCTCGAGGCCGAGGAGCGCGTCTCGGAGATGGCGCGGCTGCTGTCGGGTCTGACGGACTCGGCCAACGCCCTGGCGCACGCGCGCGAGCTGCTCGAATCGAGCCGCCGGAGCTGAATGCAGCGCCGCCTGCGAGCCGCCCCGGAACTGCTGTTAGGGTGGAAGCCCGTGGTGGACATTTCGAACTCGGGCCCTTCTTCTTCTCCTGACAGTTCTTCCCAGGACCGCTCCTCGCTGGAGCGCCGCGGCGGCGGCTCCTCGAAGGTCACGAAGCACATCTTCGTCACCGGCGGAGTCGTGTCCTCGCTCGGCAAGGGACTCACGGCCGCCAGCCTCGGCAACCTGCTGACCGCTCGCGGGCTGCGCGTCGTGATGCAGAAGCTCGATCCCTATCTCAACGTGGATCCCGGGACGATGAACCCGTTCCAGCACGGCGAGGTCTTCGTGACCGACGACGGGGCCGAGACCGACCTCGACATCGGGCACTACGAGCGCTTCCTCGACATCAACCTCAATCAGGCCGCGAACGTCACGACCGGCCAGATCTACTCCCGCGTCATCGCCCGCGAGCGCGCCGGCGAGTACCTCGGCGACACGGTGCAGGTCATCCCGCACATCACCGACGAGATCAAGCGGCGCATGCGCCTCCAGGCCGAGGACGACCCTCAGCCCGACGTGATCATCACCGAGATCGGCGGCACTGTCGGCGACATCGAGAGCCAGCCGTTCATCGAGTCGGCGAGGCAGGTCCGCCACGAGCTCGGTCGCCGGAACGTCTTCTTCGTCCACGTGTCGCTGGTGCCGTTCATGGGCGCCTCCGGCGAGCAGAAGACCAAGCCGACGCAGCACTCCGTCGCAGCGCTGCGCTCCATCGGGATCCAGCCGGACGCGCTGGTGCTGCGGAGCGATCGACCGGTCTCGGAGTCGAACAAGCGCAAGATCGCGCTGATGTGCGACGTCGACGAGCAGGCTGTCGTCAATGCGAAGGACGTCGCCTCCATCTACGAGATCCCCGAGATGCTCAACGAGCAGGGGCTCGACGCCTACATCATCGACCAGCTCGGGCTCCCCGCGGGCGAGGTCGTCTGGGACGGCTGGTCGAAGCTCCTCGAGGCGGTCCACGAGCCCAAGCACGAGGTCACCATCGGCCTGGTCGGCAAGTACATCGACCTGCCGGACGCCTACCTCTCGGTGACCGAGGCGCTGCGCGCCGGCGGATTCGCGCAGCAGACGAAGGTCGCGATCCGCTGGATCGCGTCGGACGGACTCGAGGATCCGGAGGCGGCGTCGAAGGCGCTCTCGGAGCTCGACGGGATCTGCGTGCCGGGAGGCTTCGGCATCCGCGGCATCGAGGGCAAGCTCGGAGCACTCCGCTTCGCGCGCGAGAACGGCATCCCGACCCTCGGGCTGTGCCTCGGCCTCCAGTGCATGGTCATCGAGTACGCGCGGAACGAAGCGGGACTCGAGGGCGCCTCCTCCTCCGAGTTCGACCCGGAGACGGCCTTCCCCGTCATCGCGACGATGGCGGAGCAGGTCGAGATCCTCGCCTCCGGCGACATGGGCGGGACGATGCGGCTCGGACTGTACAACGCCTCTCTCGCCGAGGGGTCGATCGTGGCCGAGGTGTACGGCGCCCCCGAGGCGGCCGAGCGCCACCGCCACCGCTACGAGGTCAACAACAGCTACCGCGACCGCATCGCCGAGGCGGGACTGTGGTTCTCGGGCACGTCCCCCGACGGCCACCTCGTCGAGTACGTCGAGCTGCCCCGCGACAAGCACCCGTACTACGTCGGCACCCAGGCGCACCCCGAGCTGCGCTCGCGGCCGAACAACGCGCACCCGCTCTTCCGCGGGCTCGTGTCGGCGGCGCTCGAGCGCCAGGAGGCGTCGCGCCTGTTCCCGGCCTCGGAGGCGGGCGCCGATGAGTGACCGGGAGCTCGCGGACGAGCTCGTCGAACCCGAGATCCTCACGAGCGAACGGGTCTTCGACGGGATGGTCTGGGGCGTCAGGGCCGAGACCTTCCGCTACGGCGACGGCGAGCTGCGCCGCGAGTTCCTCGATCACACGGGAGCCGTCGCGGTGCTCGCGCTCGACGACGAGGACCGCGTCGCGCTGATCAAGCAGTACCGGCACCCGGTCAGGGCCCGCGAGTGGGAGATCCCTGCAGGCCTCCTCGACATCGAGGGGGAGGACGCTCTGGTGGCGGCCCAGCGGGAGCTGGCCGAGGAGACCGACCTCCGGGCCGACCGCTGGGACCTGCTCTCGGAGTTCGCCACCTCGCCCGGTGGCAGCGACGAGGCGATCCGCATCTACCTCGCGCGCGACCTGTCCGCGACCGACTCCGTGTTCGACCGCGAGGCGGAGGAGGCCGACATGGAGCTGCGCTGGGTCGATCTCGACGAGGCCGTCGACGCCGTGCTCGCGCGCCGCGTGCAGAATCCGTCGCTGACGATCGCCGTGCTCGCCGCGCACGCCTTCCGCTCGCGCGGATGGGTCGGCCTGGGCGACGCCTCCTCGCCGTGGACACGGCACCCCCGGGTCCGCCACCCCCGGGGGTGAGCCCGCGGGCCTGCGCCGACGCCTTCCTCCGGCAGGCGAGCGTCGAGAGAGGGCTGTCGGCGCACACGATCGCCGCCTACCGCCGCGATCTCGAGCTCTACCTCGGCTGGCTGGCCGAGAAGGGGGTCGACGATCTCGCGACGCTGCGGCGCGCGGACGTCGGCGCGTTCGCCTCGTGGCTCGCCTCCCGCGTCGAGCGGCCGCTCGCGCCGAGCTCGCGGGCGCGGATCCTGTCGAGCGTGCGGGGACTCCACCGCTTCGCCCTCGAGGAGGGGATCGTCGCCGACGACGTCGCCCACGACGTGGTGCCGCCCAAGCTCCCGATGACCCTCCCGAAGGCGATCACGGTCGAGCAGATGGCCGCGCTGCTCGACGCGGCGCGGGGCGAGGAGCTCGCGGATCTGCGCGACCGCGCGCTGCTCGAGCTGCTCTACGCGACCGGTGCCCGCATCTCGGAGGCGGTCGACCTGAACGTCGACGACGTGTTCGACGCGGAGGTGGTCCGGCTGACCGGCAAGGGCTCGAAGCAGCGGATGGTGCCGCTCGGGCGCTTCGCGCGGGAGGCGGTGGACGACTACCTCGTGCGCGCTCGACCGGAGCTCTCGCGGCGCGGTCGTGCGACACCGGCGCTCTTCCTCGGCGTCCGCGGGAGTCGGCTCTCGCGGCAGAGCGCCTGGCTGGTGATCCGCGCCGTCGCGGAGCGGGCGGGGCTCGACCGCGAGATCTCGCCGCACACCTTCCGGCACTCCTTCGCGACGCACCTGCTCGCGGGCGGGGCGGACGTGCGCGTGGTCCAGGAGCTGCTCGGGCACGCGTCGGTCGCGACCACCCAGATCTACACGCTGGTCACGGCGGACACGCTGCGAGACGTGTACACGACCGCGCATCCGCGAGCCCGGCGCTGACGGCGGGCGCACTCTGTCGGCGGGTCTCGAGACGCCTCCCGAGGGCGGCTGCCCGACCAGCAGGTCGGACGGCGGGGCGACGCGGCGGCGGGACGGGCCGCCGGTACACTCGGTGCAGGCCGCGCGGGAGCGCACGCCGACAGGGAAGCGAGGCGACGCAGGTGACACGCAAGACGGACGACACGGCCGAGCTCACCGGTCTCGAAGCCCCGGTCCTCGGCCCCACCGGACGCCCCCTGCGCGACTTCCCGCTGCCGGTCGAGCTGACCGGGCACGGCCCCGCGCGCATCATCTCGCTCTGCAACCAGAAGGGCGGCGTCGGCAAGACGACGACCACCATCAACCTGGGCGCGACCCTCGCCGAGTACGGCCGCCGCGTGCTCGCCATCGACTTCGACCCCCAGGGCGCGCTCTCGGCCGGCCTCGGCGTCGCGACCTACGACGCGATCACCGTCTACGACCTCCTCCTGGGGACCGTGAAGGACCCGGCCGAGGCGATCCAGTCGACGAACGTGCCCGGCCTCGACATCATCCCCGCCAACATCGACCTCTCGGCCGCCGAGGTGCACCTCGTCAACGAGGTCGCGCGAGAGCAGATCCTCGCCCGCGTGCTGCGCAAGGTGAGCGCCGACTACGACGTGATCCTCATCGACTGCCAGCCCTCGCTCGGGCTGCTCACCGTGAACGCGCTGACCGCGAGCCACGGTGTCCTCATCCCGCTCGAGTGCGAGTTCTTCGCCCTGCGCGGGGTGGCGCTGCTGATCGAGACGATCGACAAGGTGCGCGACAGGCTGAACCCGGTCATCGAGCTCGACGGCATCCTCCCGACCATGTACGACTCGCGCACCCTGCACTCGCGCGAGGTGCTCGACCGCGTCGTCGACGCCTTCGGCGACAGCGTGCTCGAGACGGTCATCGGGCGGACGGTGAAGTTCCCCGACGCCAGCGTCTCGGGGGTGCCGATCACCCAGTTCGCGCCCGAGCACGCCGCCGCGAAGGCGTACCGCAAGCTCGCCAGGGAGCTGATCTCGCGTGGCGCGGTCGCCTGAGGCCGTGCTGGTCGAGGAGGCGGCGGTCGCCGCCTCCGGACCGGAGCCCGGCTTCCGCGTCGCGCTCTCGAACTTCGAGGGCCCGTTCGACCTGCTCCTCAGTCTGATCGCGAAGCAGCAGGTGGACATCACCGAGATCGCCCTGAGCGCGGTCACCGACGAGTTCCTCTCCTACCTGCACGGGATCGACACCGCGGAAGGGCTCGATCGGGCGTCGGAGTTCCTGGTGGTCGCCGCGACCCTCCTCGATCTCAAGATCGCGGGACTGCTGCCCCAGGGCGAACTGGTCGACGCGGAGGACGCCGCGCTGCTCGAAGCGCGGGATCTGCTGTTCGCCCGACTCCTGCAGTACCGCGCGTTCAAGCAGGTGTCGAGCTGGTTCGCCGAGCGGATCGACGTCGAGACGACGCGGCACGTCCGTCAGGTGCCGCTCGAGGAGGAGTTCCGGGCGAAGAAGCCCGAGCTCGTCTGGACCCTGTCGGCGGAGGACTTCGCGGCCCTCGCCGCCTTCGCGCTCGCGCCCCGCGAGATCCCCACGGTCGGGCTCGACCACCTGCACGCGCCCCTGATCAGCATCCGGGAGCAGGCGGCCTACGTGGTCGGCGTGCTCCGCGAGCACACCACCGCGACCTTCCGCGAGCTCATCGCGAACGCCCCCGAGAAGGGAGTGGTCGTCGCGCGCTTCATCGCCGTGCTCGAGCTCTACCGGCACGCGGCCATCGCCTTCGAGCAGCCGGAGCCGCTCGGCGAGCTCACGCTCCAGTGGGTCGCGGAGTCGTGGAGCGACGCGAACCTGGCGCATCTCGGAGCCGACTATGACAGCTGAGCCGTCCGTCGCGTCTCCCGGAACGGTCGCCTTCGAGATCGACCGGGCGGTCGAGGCGATCCTGATGGTCGCCGACGAGCCGCAGTCGCTCGTCGCGATCGCCACCGCGCTCTCACGGCCGATCGCGGTGGTGCGCCAGTCGATCGAGCGGCTCGTCGCCGACTTCGACGGCGAGGACGGCGGCGTGCGGCGCGGATTCGAGCTGCGCGAGGTCGGCGGAGGGTGGCGGGTCTACGTCCGCCGCGAGTACGACTCCGTGGTCTCGGACTTCGTGCTGACCCAGAACCCGACGAAGCTGTCGCAGGCGGCGCTCGAGACGCTCGCGGTCATCGCCTACAAGCAGCCCGTCTCGCGCGGGCAGGTCGCCCAGATCCGCGCGGTCAACGTCGACTCCGTCGCGCGCACCCTCCTCGGCCGCGGCCTGATCGCCGAGGTCGGCAACGACCCCGAGACCGGAGCGATCCTCTACGGCACCACCGAGCAGCTGCTCGTGCACCTCGGCCTCACCTCGCTCGATGAGCTGCCGAAGATCTCACCACTTCTGAGCGACGGACGGGACGGATTCGATGAGCACCTCTGAGCACGCGCCGGAGGGCGAACGACTGCAGAAGGTCCTCGCGGCGGCCGGGGTCGCCTCCCGTCGCGTCGTCGAGGAGATGATCGTCGCGCGGAGGATCCGCGTGAACGGCGAGGTCGCCGACGAGCTCGGCCGCCGCATCGACCCGGCCTCCGACCTGATCGAGGTCGACGGAGTCGCGGTGCAGCTGGACACGTCCCGGCGCTACGTGATGCTGAACAAGCCGATCGGCGTCGTCAGCTCGCTCGCCGACGAGAACGGCCGCCCCGATCTCAGCACCTACACCCAGAACTTCGAGGAGCGGCTGTTCAACGTGGGCCGTCTGGACGCCGAGACCTCCGGGCTCCTGGTGCTCACCAACGACGGCGAGCTGGCGCACGTGCTCGCGCACCCCTCGTTCGGAGTGACCAAGACCTACATCGCGAAGGTCCACGGACAGGTCCTGCCGCAGACCATCGCCGCGCTGACCGCCGGGATCGAGCTCGAGGACGGGCCGGTCGCCGCGGACAAGACCCGCCTGCTCGGGCGGCCCGAGGGCCGGTCGAACGCCTCCCTCGTCGAGATCACGCTGCACTCGGGACGCAATCGCATCGTGCGCCGCATGATGGCGGCGGTGGGTCACCCGGTGCTCGAGCTCGTGCGCCGGCAGTTCGGTCCGCTCCACCTCGGCACCCTGCGCTCGGGCGATCTGCGCGACCTCACCCGCGACGAGCTGGGCGCGCTGCTCACGATCTCGCGGCAGGGCGGGGAGAAGCCGGACGACGCCCGCCGTGCCGGGCCCGACGCGGGCGGCACCTCCGGAGCCGAGCGCCGCGAGGCACGACCTGCGCGCACCGAGGCGCCGGGCCGCCGGCCCTCGCCCCGGACCTCGTCGTCGACGGATCGGCGGGAGGCGCCTCCTCGTCGCACCGGGCGCGACAAGCAGCGACGACCGGATCGGTAGGCTGTCGGGGTGAACGAGCTCCTGCACCCCGCACCGCCCGCGATGCGGACGACGGGGACGGTGCGGGTTGTCGGCTCGGGACTCCTCGGTGCCTCCATCGGACTCGGACTCGCCTCTCGCGGGGTCGACGTCGTCCTCGACGACGCCTCTCCGGCCAGCCTCTCGCTCGCCGTCGACTACGGGGCCGGCCGCACCGCCTCCGACGACGACCGACCGGCGCTGATCGTCGTCTGCGTCCCGCCCGACGTCGTGGCGAGCGTGGTCGAGCGCGAGCTCGCCGCGTACCCCGACGCCGTCGTGACCGATGTCGCGAGCGTCAAGATGCAGCCGCTCCGCGAGCTGCGCGAGCGCGGGATCGACCTCGTCCGCTACATCGGCTCGCACCCCATGGCCGGGCGCGAGCGCGGCGGCCCGGTCGCGGCCCGTGGCGACCTGTTCGTGGGTCGGCCGTGGGTCGTCTGCCGCGACGGCGAGACCGCGCCCGACGCCCTCGCCCGGGTGGAGGCGCTCGCCCTCGACCTCGGTGCCGCGATCGTCGAGATGGACCCGGAGGAGCACGACCTGTCGGTCGGTCTCGTCTCGCACGCGCCGCAGGTGATCTCGTCGCTGCTCGGTCAGCGCCTGCTCGACGCTCCCGATGACGCGCTGCGGCTGGCGGGCCAGGGCGTGCGCGACGTCACCCGTCTCGCCTCCTCGGCCCCCGAGCTGTGGGTGCAGATCCTCGCCGCCAACCGCGCCCACGTCGTCGCTGTGCTCGACGCCTTCCGCGACGACGTGGCGGCCGTGGCCGACGCGCTGCGCGAGCTCGACGCGCCGGGTGCGCGCCGCCTCCTCGCCGAGCACCTCGCCGCCGGCAACGCGGGCGTCGCCCGCCTGCCGGGCAAGCACGGCCAGGCCGAGCGGTTCTCGACCCTGATCGTGCTGATCGACGACGTTCCGGGAACCCTGGCGCGCCTCCTCGTCGAGATCGGCGAGGCCGGGGTCAACCTGGAGGACGTGCGCCTCGAGCACGCGGAGGGGCGCCGCGTGGGCCTCGCCGAGATCTCGGTGGTGCCGGAGGCGGTCGCACCGCTGACCGACGAACTGACCGCACGCGGCTGGAGGATCGCCGGATGAGCACCGAGCAGAGCGCATGAGCACCGAGCAGAACAGACAGGACGGCGGCCTGAACCGCATGACTCCCGCGCGCCGCGCGCAGCAGAGCATCCCGGAGGACGGGGGCGCCGCTCCCGAGCGCTCGCGCGGACCGCGGACGGAGGGCAGCCAGGACTTCGGCGACGTCCTCGTCGTCGCGGTCGACGGGCCCGCCGGCAGCGGCAAGTCGAGCGTCTCGCGGGAGGCCGCCCGCCGGCTCGGCTTCGAGTTCCTCGACACGGGCGCCGCCTACCGGGCACTCGCCTGGCACGGGCTCGACACCGGGCTCGACTTCTCGGACGAGAACGCGATCGTCGACGCGCTCGACGGCTTCGACTACTCGATCGGCACCGACCCCGAGACCTACTCGGTCTGGGTCGGCCGGACCGAGGTCACGGCGGCCATCCGCGAACCGCGGGTGACCGCGCAGGTGTCGGCCGTCGCGAAGGTGCCGGAGGTGCGCCGCAGGATCACGCTCCTCTTCCGCCGCATCATCGGCGAGACCCGGCAGGCGGGGATCATCGTCGAGGGACGCGACATCACGACCGTCGTCGCTCCCACCGCAGCGGTCCGGATCCTCCTGACCGCGAGCGAAGAGGCTAGGATGGCGAGGCGTTCGCGCGAGGTCACCACGCAATCCGCTGAGGCGACGGGTCAGGCACTGCGGTCGAGGGACCGCGCCGACTCCCAGGTGGTCGACTTCATGAACGCCGCAGAAGGAGTCACTCTTCTCGACTCCACTCATCTCGACTTCGAGCAGACCGTCGATGCGGTCATCGCCGAGGTCCGAACTTCGAGAGCAAGGGCCGATCATGGCACAGGACACGCGCGTCGGTGACGACGAGCTGAACTTCCCGGACGACGATCTCGTCGAGCGTCTCGGCGACGTCGACGAGCAGCTCGCCGCCTCCCGCGCACAGGCGCTCCGCAGCGGACTCGAGGACTACGACCTCGACGAGGAGGACCGCGACCTCCTCGAGTTCGCGACCGGCGACTCCGACGAGGTGCGCTACCTCCCGGCGCTGCCGGTCGTGGCGATCGTCGGCCGCCCGAACGTCGGCAAGTCGGCTCTCGTGAACCGCATCCTCGGTCGCCGCGAGGCCGTCGTCGAGGACACGCCGGGCGTGACCCGCGACCGCGTCTCGTACAAGGCGGAGTGGATCGACCGGGCGTTCACCATCGTCGACACCGGCGGGTGGGAGCCGGATGCGCGCGGGATCGACGCCTCCGTCGCCATGCAGGCCGAGATCGCGATCGATCTCGCCGACGCCGTCATCTTCGTGGTCGACGCGAACGTCGGGGCGACGGCGACCGATGAGCACGTCGTGCGGCTGCTGCGCAAGACGAAGAAGCCGGTGTTCCTCGCCGCGAACAAGGTCGACGACGTGCGGCAGGAGCCGAACGCCGCGTCGCTGTGGTCGCTCGGACTCGGCGAGCCCTACCCGGTCTCGGCCGTCCACGGTCGCGGGGTCGCCGACCTGCTCGACACGGTGCTCGCGAAGCTGCCGCTCGAGTCGGCCGTCGCCAAGCGCGAGGTCGGCGGACCGCGCCGCGTCGCGATCCTCGGACGCCCGAACGTGGGCAAGTCGAGCCTCCTGAACAAGGCTGCGGGGGAGGAGCGCGTCGTCGTCAACGAGCTCGCCGGCACCACGCGCGACCCGGTCGACGAGCAGGTCGAGATCGCGGGCAAGGTGTGGCGCTTCGTCGACACCGCCGGCATCCGCCGCCGCGTGCACCTGCAGCAGGGCGCCGACTTCTACGCGTCGCTGCGCACCTCCACCGCGCTCGAGAAGGCCGAGGTCGCGGTCGTCGTGATCGACGTCTCGCAGCCGATCTCGGAGCAGGACGTCCGGATCATCGACCTCGTCCTCGAGTCGGGCCGTGCGCTCGTGCTCGCCTTCAACAAGTGGGACCTGCTCGACGACGAGCGGCGACGCTACCTCGAGCGCGAGATCGAGAAGGACCTCGCGCACGTCGCCTGGGCACCGCGCGTCAACATCTCGGCCCGCACCGGCCGGCACCTCGAGAAGCTGGTGCCCGCTCTCGAGCTCGCCCTCGAGTCGTGGGACACCCGCATCCCGACCGGCAAGTTCAACGCGTTCCTCGCCGAGCTCACCGCGGCGCACCCGCACCCGCTGCGCGGAGGCAAGCAGCCGCGCGTGCTGTTCGGCACCCAGGCGTCGTCGCGCCCGCCGACCTTCGTGCTCTTCACGACCGGGTTCCTCGACCCGGGCTACCGTCGCTACATCGCGCGGCGCCTCCGGGAGATCTACGGGTTCGAGGGCTCGCCGGTGAACGTCAACATGCGCGTGCGCGAGAAGCGCGAGCGCTAGGCGCTCCGGCTCGTCGTTCCGCCTCCGGCTCGCGGGAATCCTCGGATCCCGCGAGCCGGACGTGTCTGTGCGAGCCGGAGGTGGCGGCGGGCGGTTCGGTTCTAGGCGAACGGCCACCACGGCGGCAGCAGCCGTCGGTAGGCGGCGAGGTAGGTCTCGGGGCGGCGGGGAGCCGGGAGGCGCAGCCACGCCTCCATCAGGCCGGTGGATCCGGCGGCGAGGTAGGCGGCCGTCCCGTCCGCGAGGAAGGCCCCGAGCCCGTCGTCCTCGGGGATCTCGAGCATCCCGGTCTCGATCGTGGCGACGACCGAGAAGCGGAAGTGGACGGTCAGCATCTCGCGCAGGCCCGAGTCGCCTCCGGCTGCATCGAACGCGCGGAGGTAGAGCTCGCGGTGGCCCTCGAGGTGCCCGAGGATCCTGGCGGTCCCGGTGCGGATCGTCGCGGCCGTCGTGGCTCCCGCCCGGAGCTCGGCGAGGTACCCGTCGCGAATGGTGTCGAGCTCGGAGCGGAGCGCCGCGCAGAGCAGCTCGGCCGCCGACGCGGCGTGAGCGTAGAAGGTCGAGCGGTTCACCCCTGCGCGATCGGTGATGTCGGAGACGGTGAGCGTCGAGACGTCGCGGGCAGTGGCCAGGTCGATGATGGCTGCGTGCAGTGCCGTCTGCGACCGTCTCTGCCGTGCGTCCACTGCTTGGCCCTTCTCGTCCCGGCGCACCCCGTGCGACCCTGCTCTGCGCCGCTCGGCGCCCCGCGAGTCTACGGGCGCCGAGCACCGGTCGTTTTCACTTCCGGAGGCGGGATCCGCTAGGGTAGTCGAGTTGCCCGGACCTCGGTCCGGACTGCCACGGGCTGTGGCGCAGCTTGGTAGCGCACTTGACTGGGGGTCAAGGGGTCGCAGGTTCAAATCCTGTCAGCCCGACAGAAAGCCCTGATGAGACGCTGTTCTCATCGGGGCTTCGTCATGTCTGCGGCCGGTCTGGACTTCTCTGCGCGGCAGGACGCGCCGCTTCCGGCCGCTCCCGAGGGCATGTCGCAGATCGATGCCGCAGGCGCCTCGAGCAGCGCGGGTGTCCGTTCCGGGTGCCTCCTCGTGCTGCGGCCGTGCCCGACCGGGCCCCGCGGACGAGGCCGCGGGACTAGCCTTCGAGCATGCACAGGATCTTTGCGACGAGCGTCGCCTCGGTGTACCCGCACTACGTCGCCAAGGCGGAGCGGAGGGGGCGGACGCAGGCCGATGTCGATGCGGTCATTGCGTGGCTGACCGGATACTCGGACGAGGAGCTGCGCGAGCACCTCGAGAGCGGCACGACCTTCGAGGAGTTCTTCGCTTCGGCGAGGATGAACCCGAACGCTGAGCTGGTCACCGGAATGATCTGCGGGGTGCGGGTCGAGGAGGTCGAGGATCCCCTCATGCAGAACATCCGCCGACTCGACAAGCTCGTCGATGAGCTCAGGACGAGCCGGTCGATGGAGAAGGTGCTGCGCGCCTGACCCATGGTGCCCGGAGCTCCTCAGCGCTTAGCCCCCCACCGGGGGTGATCAGGCGTCGGGTGCCTCGGCCCCGCTGCTCTGGGGAGGACGGGGAGGGCCGCGGCGGCGCCGGATGGCGACGACGATCAGGGCGACGACCCCGACCACGGCGAGCCAGGGGAGCAGGAAGCCGATGCCGATCAGCGCGCCGTTCGCGGCGGCGATCAGGCCGTTCCAGCCGGCGAGGAGACCGTCGATGAAGCCGGCGGGCTCTGCGGAGGTGGGGGGCGACTCCGGCACCGCGGTGACCGTGAGCGAGGCGAGGGAGACCTGACTCTCGAGTGCCGTGAGCTGCTGCTGGTAGGACTCGAGGGAGGCCTGGCGGTCGGCGAGGGCGGACTCCGCGGCCAGGAGATCGGCGAGGCTGCCGGCCTGGGCGACGAGCTCGGTCAGCCTGTCGACCGAGGCCTGCGCGGAATCGACCCTGGCGCGCAGGTCGATCGCCTGCGTCGTGACGTCTTGGCGGCTGATCGAGGTCGCGGTCACCGCCCCCAGGGAGGCGAGCGATCCGCGTGCATCGGCGAGGCGATCGGCGGGCACGCGGATCGTGATGACTCCGGCCCCGTCGGGCAGCGGCTGGAAGAGGTAGGGATCGACAGCCATCGAATCGGCGCTCATCGAGTCGGCACCCATCGCGCCCGTGCCCGTCGAATCGCTGCCTGTCTCGAGTGAGGACGTGGTCGAGCTCTCGACGTAGCCGCCGAGCTCGGTGGCGGTGGTCGTGAGGGCGGCGAGCGCGTCGGCGACCGAGTCGACCTCGACGGTGGCCGACGCGCTCGAGACGATCTCACGGGTCGATGCCGCGTCGCCGGACGCATCACCCGCCGCGCTGTCGGCCGACTCGGGGGCGACCTGCGGGTTCGAGACGGCGCCGCTCTCTCCGGAGACCGCGGCCCCGTCGGCGGCCGAGCTGCCCGCGCTCGAGGACGCGCCGAGGCCCGCGCCGCCGACGAGCGGACCGATGACCACCGCGACGACGAGGAGCCCGGCGGCGACCCCTCCGAGAGCGGCCGCCCGCCGGCGTCGGGTCGCTCGTGCTGCGCGGGAGGCGGCGATCGAGCGGAAGACCCGCGCCTCGAGGGCGGAGACGCGCACGTCGTCGAGCGGGGGGAGGGTGAGGGGTTCTGTCATGGCTGCTCGGCTCCTCGGAAGTCGTCGACCACCAGGCGGAGGCGTCGTCTGACGCGCGAGAGGCGGTTGCGGACGGTGGCGTGCGAGACGCCGAGGGCGGCCGCTGCCTCGTCGTAGGCGCGGCCCTCGGTGGCGCAGAGCCGGAAGATCGCCCGGTCGAGCTCGGCGAGCCCCTCCGTCTCGCGGAGGATCGCCTCGGTGAGTGCCGCCGTCACCATCTGCTGCTCGAGGTCGTGCGGGGAGGCCAGGTCGTCGTCGGCCTCGACCGTCTGCTCGCGATCGCGCCGGCGGGAACGGGCCCGGTTCGCGGCCTGGAACCGGCAGATCGTGGCGAGCCACGGAAGGATCGAGTCGCTCACGAGGTCGAGGTCGCCGAGCTTCCTCCAGGCGACGACGAACGTCTCTTGAGCGACGTCCTCGGCATCGCCCGCGTCGTGCAGCAGGCCGTGCGCGAGCCAGTAGACCGGGCGGATGTAGGCGCGATAGAGGGTGCGGAAGGCGACCTCGCTGCCTGCCGCGGCTCGCCGCACGAGCTCGGCGTCGGACTCCTCGACGATCGTCACGGCCGCACCTCCTCCCGCTCTCACTCTGACAGTGTCGCGAGAGACGCGATCGTCTCACCGTGATCCGGATCGGGGCACCCGGCCCCGTCGCCTCTCGGTACCTGGACAAGTCGGCCACCCAGGAGGAGACTCCAGCTGCCCCTCGTCCGGCGCTCAGCGCCGGATCGCACGCGTCGCCGACGATGCCGCCTCTCCGGCCGCCGACCACGGCGTGCTGCCGGAAGAGATCGTCAGCGGATCCCGCACCGCCTGCGCGTGCGGGTCGACAGGGTGCGCTCGGCGCGCCCGGAAGGGCGGGGCGGCATGCCCGCACAGCTCGTCGCAACAGACTTCACCGAGATCGTCGGACTCGACTACTCGGAATCACGGCAGGTGGTCGTGGTGCTCGAACGGTCGGGTCGCGTGAGCGTCGTCGATCTCCTCCGGGAGGAGGACGGGCTCTACGAGACCCGGTCGATCGGCTCGGGCTACACCGCGCCGATCGGGGTCGCGGTGCACGGGCCGAGTCGCCGGGTCGCCGTCGCGGCCGGCGACGGGCTCTGGCTCGGCAGACTGTCGGGGGCCGACCGCGCGGCGGCGACGGGCCTGCCCGAACCGGCCGGGCCGGTGCGCGCCCTCGCCTTCCTCCGCGACCCCGAACCCGATCCGGGACTGGCCGTGCTCTCCTCGGGTGGGACGCTCCTCGAACGTCTCGCGATGCCGCCGGCGGCCGGATCGGCGGTCCTGGTCCCGGGTCTCGACGGCGTCTCGGCTCTCGCCGTGGACGCTGCGGCGACGACCGTGCATCTGCTGGTCCCCGTCGCAGGAGGCGTCCACGTCGACGTCGCGGACCTGGGCGCGGCGACGGTGCGGCGTGCGACGCAGGCGCCGCTGACGTTCGGCCACCGCATCGCCGATCTCGGAACCGGCTGGTGCCTGGTCGTCGGCGCTGGGGGCGAGGTCGCGGCGGTCTCGGACGCGGGACTCGTGCGGAGTCTTCCTCCGATCGGCGCCGGCGCTCCCGTCACCGCCGCGATCGCGCTCGGCCCGGACCGCGCGATGATCGCGGCCGGTGGATCCCTCTTCGACTACCCGGTCCCGCTCGGGACGACCGACCCCGTCCGTCTCGTCATCGATCCGGCTCCGCTGTTCCTCGGCGCCTACACGCCCGTCCGGCTGGAGCTCCTCGGCAGTGGACTGTCGGTCGACGACGTCGTCCTGAGCGTCGAGGACGAGGACCACGGCTCCGTCTCGCCCTCGCGGGACGACACGTTCGATGCCTCCGACCCGCACCTCCTCCTGCTCGCCGGCTGGAGGCCGGGCGAGTCGACGGTGATCGCGACCGACAGCTCCACCGGCGAGACCGTCGGCCGGGCCCGCTTCTCGGTCGACGACCGGTGGGCGGATGCGACGGCCGGTCCGTCGTTCAGTGTCACGGGCGCGGTCGACGCACCCGTCGTGCGCCACGCCTGGGGAGGGGGGAGCGCGGGACCGCAGAACATCGGCGTGTACCCCGTCGGCCCGGTCTGGCGGGTCGGCATCGTGCTGGTGGACACGACGACGGCGACCTATCCCGCGGCCGACCTCTCGGCGATCAGGAAGGACTGGAAGGACGCGATGGTGGACGGCGTGACCCTGGGAGGCGTCACCCGGTCGGTGTCCGATTACTTCGCCGAGACGTCCTACGGCAAGCTGTCCGTGCGCCTGGTCGGGAACGCGATCGCCGGGCCCCTGCACACGACCGGCCCCTGGGAGGACTACTTCGAGGTCGAGACCGAGCCGGATCCGGCGAACCCGGGGATGACGCGACCCCGGCGATGGAACCCGAAGCCCGACACGTGGAAGGCCTTCGCTTCCCTGGTCGCCCAGGCCAACGCCGACGCCGCCTCGGCGACTCCGCCGAGGCCACCGGTGCTCGACCTCTCGAAGACGGATGCCGTCGCGTTCGTGGTCCGCACGGCGAGCGCGCCGGACGGCACCGTCTCTCCGCCGACTCCGATGAGCATCGGCCGCTACGTCTGGCCGCAGCAGTCGACGCAGACGGTCAAGCTCGACGGCGTGGACCGCACGATACCGCTCCTGTTCATGCCGGCCGACTGGACGGCACTCGACGGCCGTCAGCTGTACGAGACGCTCGCCCACGAGCTCGGGCACACCCTCGGGCTGCCCGACCTCTACCTCTACCCGTGGATGAACGCCGGCAACGCCGAGCGCGCGCTGCGGGACTGGGATCTGATGCATCGAGACCGGGGTCTGCCGCAGCTCAGCCTGTCGATGCGGATGGCGCTGGGGTGGATAGCACCCGCCGAGATCCGCTCGTTCGACTTCGCCGCCGCCGGAGGCGCCCCCGTCCTGCAGCCCGTGACGCTGCAGGCGCTGCAGACGAAGACGATCCCGCCGGGGTCGCTCCGGGGGATCGAGGTGCGCATCGCGAACGGCCGCAACTACTACTTCGAGTACCGCAGCCGACAGGGCGCCTCGCTCGGTGACGCGCAGCTGCCGATGAACGAGGTCGTCGTGGGAGTCGACGTCGTCTCGCCGATCGGCGGGCAGAACTACGACTCGAGACCGATGACGCTGAGGCTGTACGACGATCCGGACGCGATCGACGACACCGACGGGATCCTCCGGCAGGGCGCGTTCCTCTCGCCCGGCGACGACTACCGCGAGAAGGACTTCACCGAGGGAGCCCCCAAGGACTTCGTCGCGAAGGTCGTCGCCGTAAGACCCGACAGCGCCGACCTGCAGATCCGCTACGACTCGGAGGCGCGCCCCGAGCTCTCCATCCGGCCGTGGCCGAACGGCGACAAGCAGTGGCAGAGCCCTGACATCGAGGTGCGCAACGCGAAGAGCGACGCGGACGCCCGGTGGCTGAACGTCCCGTGGGGCGGCAACCCGAACCGTCTGGTCGCCCGTGTGCGGAACCGCGGGGGTGTCGACGCCCGCGACGTCCGCGCCTCCTTCTCGATCAAGAACCTGACCACGAACGGCACCGACGCTCCGCCGCCGGCCCTGGAGCCGCTCGGCGTCTCCGATCCGGTGACCATCCCGGCGGGGCAGGTGCGAGAGCTCGGGATCACCTGGGTGGCGCCGGGGAGCGGGCACCACTGCATCGTCGTCGACATCCCGCTCTACGAGGAGCCCGGCGACCCGGCGATCCACGAGAGCAGCGACCGCGACAACACGGCGCAGTCGAACTACGACCGGTTCTGGTCGGAGAGCGCGTCTCCTTCGGCGCGCAAGCGCTTCACCGTGAGGCTCGAGAACCCGACCGATGAGACGGCGATCGTCTACCCGCGCGTGAGGCAGACGTCGCCCTTCTACCGCACCTACCTCGAGCACGCCTGGCTGTCCCTCCCCGCGCGGCAGTCGCGTGAGATCGAGGTCATGACGGAGTCGCTCGACGGCGACCCGGTCTGGCAGGGGTTCGTCGAGCAGCATCGCGGCCTGATCTGGGAGCAGTCGAACGTGCTCGAGATCTCGGGGTGGGTGTCCGGCGTGTGCGCTGCGCTCTGCACCGGGGGCGCCACCCTCGAGGTCGACTCCGGCCGGGCCACCCGCATCGAAGACGTCGCGTTCTTCGCCGAGCCGGGCGCCTCCGGGGTCGTGCTGCGAGCCGACGGGAAGCCGGCCGACAACGGCACGGTGCTGATGACCGCCCTGGCCGAGGGCGAGGAGCTCGATCGGCAGCGCACGGCGACGTCGGAGGTGAGCGCGGACGGCTCCTTCTTCGTCTTCCTCCGGAGCCTCGAGCCGGGAATGGCGGTCACGCTGCACTTCCTCGGCGGGTACGGTGTCGCGCCGACGGAGGCGGGGCCGTTCCGAGCCGAGTTCTGATGCCGTCCGGCGGCCCGCGATCCCGGGCCGCCGGCAGGCTCAGCTCGGGTACACGATCTGCTGGAGCGCCCAGGTGTTGCCGTCGGGGTCGGCGAAGTACACGAACTCGCCCCACGGCTGGGAGTCGATCTCGGACACCGGCGCGCCGCGGCCGAGCAGCTCCTCCCGGGCCTGCTCGGCGTTCTCGACCACCATCTGCAGTCCCTTCTGCGATCCCGGCTCCATCTCGGTGATGCCGACGCCCAGCACGATCGAGCAGGCCGAGCCGGGCGGGGTCAGCTGCACGAAGCGCAGACCCTCGTTCACCACGTGGTCGTGATCGGCGACGAAGCCGATCGAGGTCACGTAGAAGTCCTTCGCGCGGTCGACGTCCGTCACCGGCACGGGGACCAGCTCGAGCTTCATGTCCATGGGTCTCTCCTTCTCGTCGTGATCCCGGAGCCGATGACCGCCTCCGCGTCTGGTCATGACCGTAGAGGTCCATCAGGTCGCTTCCTGTCCTGATTGCCGAGCAGAATCGACACATGTCCGAGACCACCTCGCGCGTCCTGTCACTGCTCGACCTGCTGCAGACCCACCAGCAGTGGTCGGGACCCGCACTCGCCTCGCGGCTCGGGGTGACCGAGCGCACCCTCCGCCGCGACGTCGAGCGGCTGCGGAGCCTCGGCTACCGGGTGCTGGCGGCCAGGGGCGCTGCCGGCGGCTACCGGCTGGAGGCGGGAACGCGCGTCCCGCCGCTCCTCCTGAGCGACGACGAGGCGGTGACCGTGGCGGTCGGGCTCCGTCTCGCGGCGGACGAGGGTCTGGTGGACGGCGAGCGCACGACACTGAGCGCTCTGGCGAAGTTCGAGCAGGTGCTCCCGGCCGCCCTGCGCGAGCGCGTCGCCGCCGTCAGCGGCCTGCAGCGGTGGGGGCGCCGCCGCGAGGCGGTGGTGCCGCAGGAGCTTCTCGGGAGGCTCGCGCTCGCCTGCCGCGACCAGGAGCGGATCCGGTTCCACTACACGGCGGCGGACGGCACCGAGACCGATCGGCTCGTCGATCCGCACGCCGTGGTGTCCACCCACCGCACGTGGGTGGTCGTCTGCTGGGATCTGCGCCGCGAAGGGTGGCGGACGTTCCGGCTCGATCGGATGAGCCGTGTCGTCGGCACGAGAGTGCGTTTCGAGGCGCGCGTGCCGCCGGACGCGCAGACGGACGCGGGGCTCGACGGGCGGTTCCGCCTCGACGTGGTGCTGTCGCTCCCGCTGCGGGAGGTGATCGAGGTGCTCGGTCGGTGGTCGGCCGGAGCCGAGGCGCTGGATGCGAGTCGGACGCGGTGGCCGGTCGAGTCCGAGACGGTGGAGGGCCTGCTGTCCGCCCTCGTCTGGATCCCGACGGAGGTCGACTACCGGCTGGACGGCGAGCCGGCGGTGCTCGACGGCCTGTCGACCGCGGTGGAGCGCGTGCGGGGAGCGCTCGACTCGGCCGGAACCGAGCCGAGGGGCGCCCGGAGGAGCTGACACGCTCTCCTCCCCAGGCGGCGAGCGAAGCACTCCGTCCACGGATGCTGCTGCGCGCTCCCCGCCGGTGGCACCGGTGGAGGACGGTGTCCGCCATGACCAGAACCGAGCACCCCGCGTCAGGCCCCTCCCACCGAGTCCCCGATCGAGAACCCGAGCTGCTCCGTGCGAGCGGCTTCGAGGATCTGCTCTCGGCCGTCCCGTCGATGATCGGGATGCGACCCGAGAACTCGCTCGTCGTCGTTCCGTTCCTCGGCAGGAGAGCGAGTGGCGGCTTCCGGATCCCGCTCCCGGAGCGCCTCCGACGAGCGGAGATCGAGGAGCTGGCGCGCGGGTGCGTGCGCATCATCCGGTCCGTGCCGCACGCCGGCTCCGTGCTCGCCGTGGTCTACACCGCGGCCTCGTACGAGCAGTCGGGAGGCGTCCCGATGCTGGAGCTGGGCCGGGCGATCCTGCGACGGGTCGAGCGCACCGACTTCGGGATCGTCGGTGTGGCCTGGGTCGCAGACGACGGCTGGGGGCGCTACACCGTTCCCACGGAGACCCGGCGTCCGCGGCCGCTCTCCGAGATCGAGACCAGCGAGACGGGTCTCTTCGCCCGTGCGGCGACTCCGGAGCCGCTGGACGTCGTCGCCCTCGCCTCGCTGCCCGCGGTGGACGACGACGACCGCGCCGTCGTCGCGGCGGTCCTCGCGCGAGGTGCGGTGGATCGGGAGCGGAACGTGATCCCGACGGTGGAGCGCTGGCTGGAGGGCGGGGTGACGCCGCAGTGGGAGGCGCGGATCATCCGGATCCTGCAGTCGCCGCCCCTGCGCGACCAGCTGACGATCCAGATCGCGCTCGGGCGGGAGGCGGCGGAGGAGTCCCGTCGCCGGCAGCGCCGGTTGGAGGCGGTGCAGGCGTTCACCGGCGAGACCATGGACGAGATCGTGGAGCGCGAACTCGCATCGGAGGACGCGGACGCGCATGACATCGCGGCCGCGGCGCTCCTGATGGGGACAGGCTCCGGGCCCGATCGCGACAGGATCGGTCCGGCCACCGACGCTCTGGCTCGGCTGGCCGCGCTCGCTCCCCTCGAGTCGCGACCGGCGGTCCTGACCGTGCTCGCCTGGTGCTGGTGGTCTCGCGGTGTGGCCTCACTGGCCGCGGTCCACCTCGACTCGGCGCTGCGGATCGACCCCGGCTACTCGATGGCTCAGCTCTACACCTCGGTCTTCAACTATCGATCCCTCCCGGACTGGGTGATCGACGAGGCGTCGCGATCACTCGTCTCGGCCTCCGAGCGCCCCTGAGGCGGAGTGGCACCGCTCGAGAAGCGCACCATCACCGTTCTGGACTCCGTGCAGGACGCCGTCGATCTCTCCAAGGGCCAGATCGACGCGCTGCCGCGGAGTGAGGAGTGCCGCCGGCCGAGACTGAGCGGGCACCGACCGCCGAGCCTATCAGGCCTGAGCGGAGGAACTCGGAGCGCCCGGGGTCAGCTCCGCGGCATACGCGGCTGCCGAGCGCTGGTAGCGGGGGAGGGTGGGAACGAGCGCCTCGAGCGCGGTGCGGAGGGCGTCGTCCGGTCGGCCGGCGCTGTGCAGGGCGAGCGCCAGGAAGAACTCGCGGGCAGGGCCGATCGCAGGGTGAGGAGGAGCCGACTCGAGGAGGACGACCGCCTCCTCGGTGCGACCCAGGTTGCGCAGCGTGGAGGCGAACTGGATCGTGAGGCGCGCGCGACGCTCGTCGTCGAGGCCCGCAGCGAGCGCCAGCGCGTACTGCTCGGCCGCCTCCTCCTCGTGGCCGGCGCTGTCGAGTGCGCCGCCCAGCTCGAAGTGGGCGGAGCCGTCGGTGCCGGGGAAGCGGGCGGCGAGGATCCGCATGCGGTCGACGACGTGCTCGGGGTCCTCGTGCTCCCACAGCCGGTCGACGGCGCGCTGCCAGAGGTCGGGGGTGTCAGGATCGGCGGAGGTCATGCTGCGACGGTAGCGGGCGGGCGGGTCCCGATACGCCCCCGCGGCGACTGCTCGACCGCCGGCCGCGACCGTGTGCCTCAGGCGGTGCCGTCGGCGGCGGAGGTGGGGGAGTCGGGCGAGGTGAGGGTCTCGCTCGCGGTGCCCTCCTCCGGAGCCGCGGCGGCGCGGCGGCCGGCCTCGATCGCGGCGGTGGAGGCGGCGGCCCCGGCGACCAGGGCGATCAGCGCCCAGCCGGCGCCCCACTTCTTCTTGCCGAGCAGCCCGTCGAGCGACAGGGCGCCGGGGCCGTCGGCGACGATCGCCGTCGTCACCGCGACCAGCACGCCGTTGAACTCCCAGCCGCCGCCCGCATTCCACAGGCCGTTGCTCCAGTGCACCTTGCGCACGGCCGTGATCATCGTGGCGATCAGGCCGGCTGCCGCGAGGGGCGTCACCGCGCCCAGCGCGAGAGCGGCGCCTCCGGCCGTCTCGGTGACCGCGGCCGCGACGGCGTTGCGTCGGGGCGGGTGCATCTCGAGGCTCTCCATCATCTGCGCGGTGCCCTCGAGACCGGGGCCGCCGAACGAGCCGCGGAGCTTCTGCAGTCCGTGCCCGACGAAGAGTCCGCCGACGGCGAGACGGAGAACGAGTGAGCCGACCTTCATGGTGACCTCCGGGAAGCGAGTGGTGTGGGACGAGTAGAGCGAGCGTGGCGGCTCGGCGAGGGGCCGGTCAAGGGGTCGCGGAGGGGGAGCGCTCGTGCCGCGGACGAGAGCTCCGACGAGCAACGCGCCGCGGAACTGGTGCGGTCAACCGGTTCGCCTCCTAGGATCGGTCCAGATCGACTCGAAGGAGAGCACACATGACCGGACGTCTCACTGGCAAGACCGCCCTCGTCACCGGAGCCGGCTCCGGCATCGGCCGGGCCGTCGCGGAGCGCTTCGCCCGGGAGGGTGCACGCGTCGCCTTCACCGACCGCGACCTCGCCGCGGCCGAGAGCGCCTCCTCCGCCTTCGACGGATCCGTGGCGGTCGCCCTCGACATCTCGGACGAGACGAGCGTCGAGGAGGCCTTCGCCCGTCTCGCCGCCGACGGCCTCGCGCCGGACGTCGTCGTCGCGAACGCCGGAGTGCAGCTCTTCGGGCAGGACGCGAAGATCGCCGACCTCTCGCTCGAGGCCTGGCGCCGGACGATCGACATCAACCTCACCGGCACGTTCCTGACCGTGAAGCACGCCGTGCGCGCACTGCTCGGCCGGGGAGGGTCGATCATCCTCACCGGCAGCCCGACCGGTCTCAACGGCGAGGGTCAGGACTTCACGGCCTACAGCAGCTCGAAGGCCGGGATCCACGGCCTGGCGCGCACCGTCGCCGCCGCCTACGCCCACGAGGGCATCCGGGTCAACACCGTCGTGCCGGGCTACACCGAGACTCCGCTCGTCACCGCGATCTCGGGCGACGCCGAGGCGCGCGCGGCGATCACCTCGCGCATCCCGCTCGGCCGCCCCGGATCGGCGGAGGACGTCGAGGGGATCATGGTCTACCTCGCCAGCGACGAGTCGAGCTACGCGACCGGCGCCCTCTTCCGCGTCGACGGCGGCATGACGACACTCTGAGCATGACCTCGATCCGCCTCGTGCCGTCGGCCCCCTCCGTCCCCGACGACCTCCTCCAGCCCTCGGAACGCGACGAGCGGCTCCTCCGCGCGGGCGACTGGTCGATGCGCCTGTCCGACGGCCGCATCGACGACATCCGGTTCGGATCGGCGCGGATCCTGCGGGGCGTGCGCTTCGTGGCGCGCGACCGCGACTGGGGCACGCTGCCGACCACCCGCAGCAGCGCGGTGGCGGCGGGCGGAGGCCTCCTGATCGAGGGCGAGAGCTCGGACGGCGCGGCGCGGATCCACTGGACCCTCCGCGTCGGCGTGGAGGACTCGGCGCTCACGGTCGCGCTCGAGGCGATCGCCGTCTCCTCCTTCCTCCGGAACCGGCTCGGCCTGATCGTGCTGCACGGTCCGGAGTCGGCCGGTGCGCCGCTCGAGGCGCGTTGCACCGACGGGGTCACCCGTTCGCTCGCCTTCCCCGAGCGCATCGCCGCCCACCAGCCCGCCCGCGACCTCGCGGGGCTCGCCTGGGTCGCCGACGCGGTCCCGGTCTCGCTGGCGTTCGAGGGCGACGTCTTCGAGATGGAGGACCAGCGCAACTGGACCGACGGCTCGTTCAAGACCTACTCCACTCCGCTCGACCTGCCCTTCCCCGTCGCGGTCGACGAGGGCGAGACGATCCGCCAGAGCCTCCGCCTCGAGTGCGGCCGCGGGGCGTCGCGCTTCTCCGCGGCCGAGGAGCCCGTTCCCGAGGTCGCCACCGCGGTGACGATCCGCACAGGGGAGGCGCGACACCCGCTCCCCGAGATCCTCACGGCCGCGTCGAGCGCACCGGAGGCCGAGCGCCCGGTTCGCACCAGCAAGCTCGGACTCCTGGTCGAGTGCGATCCACGCTGGACAGGGTGGCGCCGGGCACTGCGCCGAGCGCTCGAGGACGCTCCGGGAGCGGTCGACCTGCGCATCGTGGCGGCGACCCCCGACGACATCGCGGTCGTCCTGGCCGAGGCGGGCGACGCGCCGCTGCTGCGGCTGGGGGCCTTCGGCGCGCAGAGCCACCTCAGCGAGCCGCTTCTCTTCGAGGAGGCGCGTCGCGCGGCGGGGGAGCGGGGCATCGTCGTCGTCGGCGGCGTCCGTGCGCACTTCACCGAACTCAACCGGGGGGCGGAGGCACTCGCTCCGGTCGACGCCGCGCTCGCCTTCAGCATCACCCCGTTCATGCACGACCGATCGGGGCACCAGCTCGTCGAATCGCTCGCGGTCCAGCGGACCGTGGTGCGCGACGCGCGCGCGATCGCAGCCGGACGGCGCCTCCACATCGGCCCGGTGACGCTCGGCGCGCGAATGAACGCGGTGTCGACCTCGCCGTTCGATCCGGGTGATCCCGATGTCGACGGCGGAGGCTACGGGCCCCAGCACGTCTCCGGGGCGACGGACGAGCGCCAGGAGGCGCCGGCGCTGGCCGCCTGGGTGGTGGGCAGCCTCGATGCGCTCGCGGTCGAGACCGTCGACTCCCTCGCCTACTTCGAGCAGTGGGGTCCGCGCGGAGTCGTGTCACGGGGCGGAGCGACGGCCGCCGGCCGCGTCCTCGAGTGGGCGGCGGAGCTCAGCGGGTCGGCCCGCCTCGACGTCGACGCCCCCGGGCTCGCGGCGATCGGCGGGACGCACGCCGGGAAGCGCGTCGTGCTCCTCGGCAACCTCGGTGGCGAGGCCGTCGACGTCGCGACCGACGGGGTGGTGCGGTACCGGCGGGCGAGCGTCGAAGCTCCGGACGGCGGGCCGCTGCGGCTCGCGCCGGGTGACGCCGTGCGCCTGGAGCTCGCACCCGGGCCGAGCCGGGCGTCCCGGTAGAGGGTCCGTGGGCCGTCGCGCGCCCGGGTCAGCTCCCGGTGTCGGCGAGGCGGCGGGAGGCGGTGCTCATGTGCGCCTCCATGGCCCGCGCGGCTGCGGCGGGGTCGCGCGCCTCGATCGCCTCGAGCACGGCGCGGTGCTCGGTGAACGCGTCGAGCGCCTGCTCCGGGCTGCTCAGTGCCCGCTCGACCCAGAGCCGCAGCAGGGAGCGGATGGTCTGCAGCAGGTCGCGCAGGACGACGTTCTCGGCGCTGAGGGCGATCTGCAGGTGGAAGCGCACGTCGGCGTCGACGAAGGCGCTGATGTCGTCGAGATGCGACTCCATCGCCGCGAGATGCGCGCGCAGCTTCTCGAGTCCCTCGTCGTCGATCCGGATCGCGGCCAGCATGGCGGCCTGGATCTCGAGTCCGCCGCGGACCTCGATGAGCTCGGCGGTGCGTCCGGCGGACAGCATCAGGCCCCAGCTGAGCGTCGTCGGCAGGAGCTCGGAGGTGCTGTCGCGCAGGTAGGTCCCCGAGCCGGGTCGCACCGTCACGATGCCGAGGATCTCGAGGGCGGCGAGCGCCTCGCGGACGGCCGAGCGGCCGACTCCGAGGCTCTCGGCGAGCTGGCGCTCGGGCGGCAGCCGCGAGCCGGGCACCAGGTCGCCGCGGGTGAGGAGGGAGGTGAGCTGCTTGGCCACCTCGGCGACCGCGGTGCCGCGCGGCAGCGTCTGCAGCTCGAGGCGCACGAGGGACGGGTCGTCTTCGGGGTACGCCGGCATGCTCCGACGCTAGCAACCGCCGGAGCCCGCGGACGCCCGCGACGCGAGACCCGAACCGGTTGACAGGAGATCGGCGGAGGAGCATCATCTAATTGGTCAACCGGTCAGCCAATTCTCGCCGATCGGGCCCCAACACAGTCGTTGACATGGATCAGGAGATCGACGTGGACCTTCCCCCTCAGACCGGCACGCGGCCGGCGGCCGACGCCGCCGTCGAGAAGAGTGCGATCAGGAAGATCTCGGTGCGCCTCGTGCCGTTCGTCGCCCTGATGTTCTTCATCAACTACCTCGACCGCACCGCGATCGGCTTCGCCGCTCCCAACGGCATGGAGGCGGACCTCGCCCTCTCGGCCGCCCAGTTCGGCTTCGCCTCGGGCGTGTTCTTCATCGGCTACATCCTCCTCGAGGTGCCGAGCAACCTGGCGCTGCACCGCTTCGGCGCCCGCCGCTGGCTCGCCCGCATCATGGTCAGCTGGGGCATCGTCGCGCTCCTGTTCACCTGGGTGCAGAACTTCGAGCAGCTGGTCGCCCTGCGCTTCCTCCTCGGAGTCGCGGAGGCCGGCTTCTTCCCCGGCGCGATCCTCTTCCTCAGCCTCTGGGTCCCGGCGAAGCACCGCTCCAAGATCCTCGCTCTCTTCTACCTGGCACAGCCCCTCACCACGGTGATCGGCGCCCCGCTCGCGGGCCTGCTGATCGAGCAGGACGGCATCTTCGGTCTCGAGGGCTGGCGCTTCATGTTCCTCGGCGTCTCGATCCCCGCGATCCTCGTCGGCGTGATCGCCTGGTTCTACCTCAAGGACAAGCCCTCCGACGCGAAGTGGCTGACCCGCGAGGAGCAGGTCTGGCTCACCACCGCCCTGCAGCGCGAGGAGGACGTCAAGACCAAGGGCGTCACCACGCACCCCAGGATGTCGTCGGCCTTCACGAGCGGCCGCGTCTGGATGCTGAGCTTCGTCTACTTCGGCTTCATCTACGGCCTCTACGCGCTCGCGTTCTTCCTCCCCACGATCATCGAGGGCTTCCAGGAGCAGTACGGCACCACCTTCGGCATCTTCGAGAAGGGGCTGATCACCGCGATCCCGTACGTGCCCGCCGCCATCGCGCTCTACCTCTGGTCGCGCGACGCGACCCGCCGCGGAGTCCGCACCTGGCACATCGTCATCCCGGCGATCGCCGGCGGCCTGAGCATCCCGCTCGCGCTCTTCGCCGGCTCGCCGGCGGCGACGATCGCGGTCATCACCGTCACCGCGATGGCGATCTTCTCGGCGCTGCCCAACTTCTGGACCTTCCCGACGCGCTTCCTCACCGGAGCAGCGGCGGCCGCGGGCATCGCGCTGATCAACACGGTCGGCAACCTCGCCGGCTTCTCGGCGCCGTACATCACGGGTGCGCTGAGGGACGCGACGGGGGGCTACGAGGTGCCGATGTTCTTCGTCGGGTTCTTCCTCCTGCTCTCGGCCGTGCTGATGTCGCTGCTGGCCCGCAAGTACAAGGACGCACCGCTGGACGCGCCGAGCGTCGACGTCATCGCGCACTGAACTCGTCGCGCACCGACGCCCGAGCGCACTGACGCCCGAGCGCACCGACGCCCGCCTCCCGACACCGCACCGAACAGGACTGAACGCATGACCCGGCTCTACAACGACCCGTCCGACTTCGCCGACGAGATGATCGACGGCTTCGTCGCCGCGAACCGCCGCTTCGTGCGGCGGGTGCAGGGAGGCGTGGTGCGCTCGACCGCGAGCGAGCCCGGCTCGGTCGCGCTGGTCGTCGGCGGCGGCTCGGGTCACTACCCGGCGTTCGGCGGGCTGGTCGGTCAGGGGCTCGCGCACGGGGCGGCGATGGGGAACCTCTTCGCCTCCCCGTCGGCGCAGCAGGTGCACTCGGTCGCGAAGGCGGCCGAGCACGGCGGAGGCGTGCTGCTCAGCTACGGCAACTACGCCGGGGACGTGCTCAACTTCGACGCGGCCGAGCGCCGCCTCCGGTCGGAGGGGATCGACGTGCGCACCGTGACGGTGACCGACGACATCTCGAGTGCCGCACCGCACGAGAAGCACAAGCGCCGCGGCATCGCGGGTGACCTCACCGTCTTCAAGGTCGCGGGAGCCGCGGCCCAGGAGGGTGCGTCGCTCGACGAGGTCGAGCGGATCGCCGCCCTCGCGAACGAGCGCACGCGCTCGTTCGGCGTCGCGTTCTCGGGCTGCTCGCTGCCCGGAGCGTCGGAGCCGCTGTTCGAGGTGCCGGAGGGTCGCATGGCGGTCGGCATGGGCATCCACGGCGAGCCCGGCATCCGCGAGGACGACGTCCCGTCGGCCGACGGCCTCGCCGGGCTGCTGGTCGAGTCGCTGCTCGCCGAGCGGCCCGACGACGTCGAGTCGCTCGACGGCGCCCGCCTCGTGGTGATCCTCAACGGGCTCGGCTCGGTCAAGTACGAGGAGCTGTTCGTCGTCTACTCGGGCGTCGAGCGGCGCCTGCGCGCGCTCGGCGTCGAGGTGCTCGAGCCCGAGGTCGGCGAGCTCGTCACCAGCTTCGACATGGCAGGCGTCTCGCTCACCCTCTTCTGGGTCGACGACGAGCTCGAGCGGCTGTGGGCGGCTCCGGCCGAGACCCCGGCCTACCGCAAGGGCGCCGTCCGCACCGCGGCCCCGGCGGTCGACACCGCGGAGGAGACCGCGGGGCCGGTCGCGATCGCAGAGGCGTCCGACGACTCCCGCGCCGCCGCCGCCACCGTCCTCGCCGCCCTCGAGGCGACCGAGCGCGTCATCGACGAGAACGCCGACGAGCTCGGCCGCATCGACGCGGTCGCCGGAGACGGCGATCACGGCATCGGGATGCAGCGCGGTGTGCACGCGGCCGTCGCTACCGCTCGCGCCGCGCTCGAGGCCGGCGCGGGCTCGGGAACGGTGCTCGCCCACGCGGGCGACGCCTGGTCCGATCGCGCGGGCGGCACCTCCGGGGCCCTCTGGGGCGCTGCCCTCGACGCCGTCGGAGCGGCGCTCGGCGACAGCGAGCGGCCCAGCGCGGAGTCGGTGCTCGCGGGAGTCGAGAAGGCGCGGACCGCGATCCTCGGGTTCGGCGCGACTCCGGGCGACAAGACCATGGTCGACTCCCTCGTGCCCTTCGCCGACGTGCTCGGCGCAGAGATCGCCGCAGGCGCACCGCTGGCCGACGCCTGGCGCACCGCCGCCGTCGCCTGCACCCGGGCCGCCGCCGCCACCGCGCAGCTGCTGCCGAGGATGGGCCGCGCCCGTCCGCACGCCGAGAAGAGCCTCGGCACCCCCGACGCCGGCGCGCACTCGCTCGCCCTGATCGTCACCGCGATCGGCGCGGTGCTGGTCGAGAGCGCCTCCCGTACCGGCGCGTAGCGTCGACACCGCCCCTATTCCACGAGCACGAGGAGAACATCCATGAGCGCACCGTTCCGTCTGGTCGTCGGCTCCGACGACGCCGGCTTCGACTACAAGCAGATCATCAAGGCCGACCTCGAGAAGGACCCGCGCGTCGCGAGCCTCGTCGACGTCGGAGTCGACGCCGAGTCGCACACGCCCTACCCGAGCGTCGCCATCGCGGCCGCCGAGATGGTGGCGCGCGGCGACGCCGACCGCGCGATCCTGATCTGCGGCACGGGACTCGGAGTCGCGATCGCCGCGAACAAGGTCGCGGGCATCCGCGCCGTCACGGCGCACGACTCGTTCTCGGTCGAGCGCTCGATCCTCTCGAACGACGCGCAGGTGCTCTGCATGGGCCAGCGCGTGGTGGGCATCGAGCTGGCCCGCCGTCTCGCGAAGGAGTGGCTGGGGTACGAGTTCGACACCTCCTCCGCCTCCGCCGAGAAGGTGCGGGTCATCGAGGCCTACGAGGCCGGGCACCCGGCCGATTCGGCAGCCTCGCCGAGCTCGTGCTGACCACTCCGGCCGGACCGGCGCCGGCGTTCACGATCGGCGTGAGCCTGAAGATGTACTTCGGTCACGCGCGCACCCTCGACTGGGCGACCAGCGTCTCGGAGCTGGCGCGGACGCATCCGGCGATCACCTCCGGCGCCGTCGAGCTGTTCGTCGTGCCGACCTTCCCCTCCCTCGTGCCCGTCGGCACGCTGGCGGCCGAGGCGGGCATCGCCGTCGGCGCGCAGGACCTGTTCTGGGAGGACGCGGGAGCGTTCACCGGCGAGGTCAGCGGCGCCGAGCTGCGAGAGGTCGGCTGCCGTCTGGTCGAGATCGGCCACGCCGAGCGCCGAGCGCTGTTCGGCGACGACGAGGAGCGCATCCGGCTGAAGGTCGCCGCCGCGTTCCGCAACGACCTCGTGCCGCTGCTCTGCGTCGGCGAGACCGAGCGCGGCAGCGTCGAGGACGCCGTCGAGCTGGTGCTCGCGCAGATCTCCGCCGCACTCGAGGCGGCCGACGACGCGGGAGCCCTCGGGCCGATCCTCGCGGCGTACGAGCCGGTGTGGGCGATCGGAGCGCCCGAGCCCGCCGAGCCCGCGTTCATCGCCGGAGTCGTCACCGCCCTCGAGGTGGCGCTCACGGCGCTCCCCGGCCGAGCGGGCAGTCGCGTGATCTACGGAGGAAGCGCCGGGCCGGGCCTGCTGACCGCGCTCGAGGGCCGCGTGCCCGGGCTCTTCCTCGGCCGCTTCGCGCACGATCCGGAGGCGGTGCGCACGATCCTCGACGAGGCGCTCGCGCTCGCGGAGGCCAGGCCGTGAGCGGCAGGAGCAGCATCGGACTCAGCAGCTACGCCTTCTTCTGGCGCTCCTCCGACCGCGTCCCCGAGCCGCTCGGCATCGAGGACATGGTGCGCGAGACCGCGGCGCTCGGCGTCGGGCTGCTGCAGCTGTGCGACACCCCGGCCATCGAGGAGTTCGACGCGGAGCGACTCGAGGCGCTGCGCCTGCTCGCCGCCGCGGAGGGCGTCGCCCTCGAGCTCGGGACGCGCGGCACCGACCCCGCGCACCTCCGGCGCTACCTCCACCTGGCCGCGGCCCTCGACGTGACGCTGCTGCGCAGCATGTGGACCTCGGGGGAGGACCGGCCCGACCGAGACGAGACGCTGCGCCGCCTCCGCGAGATCGGGCCGGAGCTCGAGGAGGCGGGGGTGACCCTCGCCCTCGAGACCTACGAGCAGGTGAGCACCGGGGATCTCGTCGACGTGGTCGCGACCCTCGATCACCCGCGGATCCGGATCTGCCTCGATCCCGCCAACACCGTCGCGAACCTCGAGCTGCCGGCCGACGTGACCGCGCTCTGCGCCCCCTACGTCGCGAACTGGCACGTGAAGGACTTCGACTTCAGCCGCAACCCCGGCTGGGTCGGCTTCGTCTACACCGGCACCGCGCTCGGCGACGGCCGGCTCGACTACGACGGCATGCTCGCGCTGCTCGAGCCCGAGGCGCGCGGCATCACCCAGATCATCGAGTTCTGGCTCCCCTGGCAGGACTCCGTCCCGGCCTCGGAGCAGGCACTCGTCACCACCCGGCTCGAAGCCGAGTGGGTCACCACCACTCTCGACCATCTGAGGAGAAGGAACCCATGACCGACACCACCGTCACCACCCCGGGCACCGCCGCCCACTCGCTCACCGTCGCCGTCATCGGCGCCGGGGGGAAGATGGGCATGCGGGTCTCGAACAACCTGCAGAAGTCCGACTACACCGCGCTGTACAGCGAGGCCTCCCCGGCCGGCCAGGAGCGCACCCGCGAGGCGGGCCGCGAGATCACCTCGACCCCGGAGGCGGTCGCCGCTGCCGACGTCGTCATCCTCGCCGTCCCCGACGTCGTGCTCGGCGCGGTCTCGGAGGACGTCATCCCGCAGATGAAGTCGGGCGCGATCATCCTGACGCTCGACCCGGCGGCCGCCTACGCGGGCCTGCTGGCGAAGCGCGACGACATCCACTACGCCGTCGCGCACCCCTGCCACCCCTCGGTGTTCCTCGAGCGCACCACTCCCGAGGAATGGGCCGACACGTTCGGCGGCATCGCGGCCCCGCAGGAGGTCGTCGCGGCCCTCGAGGAGGGCGACGACGAGGTGCGGGCCATCGCCGAGGGCGTCATCTCGACGATCTACGCGCCCGTCATCGCCGTGCACTGGGTGACCGTGAAGCAGCTCGCCGTGCTCGAGCCGACCCTCGTCGAGACCATCGCCTGCATGATCGGCGAGTTCCTCAAGGAGGCGCTCGACGAGACGGTCAACGGCGTCGGCGTTCCCTACGAGGCGGCGCGCGCGATGCTCTACGGCCACACCTGGATCGCGCTGACCAACGGCCTGCGCGGCTCGAACCCCTTCTCGGAGGCGTGCCACATCGCCATGGGCTACGGCCGCGAGGCGCTCATCAAGGACGACTGGAAGAAGATCTTCGACGACTCCGAGCTCGACTCGGTCATCGCGAAGATGCTGAAGATCGACGCCGTCAAGCGCTGAGTCCTTCTCGGCGAGGCGTCCCCGGACCGTTGAGACAGCCCGGTGCAGCCGGCCGTCCCGACCGTCCGGGGACGCCTCACTGTCCGCCCTACAGGCGGACGACCATCTTGCCGGTGTTGGCGCCGCGCATCATCGAGAGGAACGCGTCGACGGCGTTCTCGATGCCGTCCACCACCGTCTCGTCGTAGGCGATCCGGCCCTCGGCGAACCAGCCCGCCATGTGGCGGTTGAACTCTGCCGCGTGATCCAGGTAGCCGCTCAGCGTGAAGCCGCGGAGGGTGAGCCCGCGCGTGATGATGTTCGCCATGTTGTCGGGGCCGGGCACGCTCTCGGTGCTGTTGTAGCCGGCGATGGCGCCGCAGAGCGCGGCACGCCCGCCGTCGCGGAACGCATCGAGCGCGGCCTCGAGGTGGTCGCCTCCGACGTTGTCGAAGTAGACGTCGATGCCGTCGGGCGCCGCCGCCGCGAGCTGCTCGCGCACGGGAGCCGCGTGGTAGTCGAACGCGGTGTCATAGCCGTACGTGCCGGTGAGCAGTGCGACCTTCTCGGCTGAGCCAGCGGATCCGATCACGCGGGAGGCCCCCAGCAGGCGCGCGATCTGCCCGGCGGCCGAGCCGACCGCTCCTGCGGCGCCCGAGACGAAGACGGTGTCGCCCTCCTTCATGCCCGCGATCGCGGTGAGCCCGACGTAGGCGGTGAGCCCGGTCATGCCGAGGACGCCCAGCCGGAGCGAGAGCGGCGCTCCGGGGATCTCGTCGACGACCCGGAACTGCGAGGCCGGTCCCTGGGCGATGTCGCGCCAGCCGCGCTGGTGCAGCACGACGCTGCCGACGGGCACGGCGGGGTCGGCGGAGGCGGTGACCCGGCCGATCGCTCCGCCGGTCATGGTCTCGCCGAGAGCGTAGGGCGGGGTGTAGCTCTTCACGTCGTTCATGCGCCCGCGCATGTAGGGGTCGACCGAGAGGAACGCGTTCTCGACGCGGACCTCTCCGTCGGCCGGCTCGTCGTACGGGACTTCGACGGTGCGGAAGTCGTCGTGGACGGGCCAGCCGTCGGGGCGGCGGACGAGCTGGATCTGAGTGCTGGTGATCATGAGACCTTTCGGGATGGAGCGGCGGTTCAGGAGGCGAGGAGGCCGATCGCGAGGGCGAGGACCGCGAGCAGACCCGGCGTCATCTGGGTCAGGGCTGCGCGCCGCTTCGCGGGCGAGGAGAGCAGCAGGACCAGCCCGGCGGCGACCATCGAGCCGGTGCCGGTGAAGACCAGGGCGGCGCCGACCGCCGTCCCCCCGGAGGCGAGCGCCACGACTCCGACGATCGTCACGATCGCGAGGAACAGGTTGTAGAAGCCCTGGTTGAACGCGAGCTGCTTCGTGATCTCGGCCTCGCTCGGCGTCGTGCCGAAGGTCGAGCGGGCGCGCGGAGTGGTCCAGAGGAGCGACTCGAGAACGAAGATGTAGACGTGCAGCAGGGCGGCGAGAACCGCGAGCACGAGTCCGATGACGATCACGGGAGCCTCCTGATTGTGTAATGGTCGGTCCAGAACATACTGGATCGAGCGTTACACAACCGAGGAGGCGCGATGGGTCGGCTGCAGGGCTTCGAGACCGGTGCGGTCGTCCGGGCCGCGCGCGCCGTCTTCTGGGAGCGCGGCTTCGAGGAGGCGTCCCTCCCCGAGCTCGAGATCGCCACCGGCGTCGGCCGCTCGAGTCTCTACCACGCGTTCGGCAGCAAGCGCGGGCTGTTCGACGCTGCGGTGCAGAGCTACCTCGACGAGGTGGTGCGGCCTCGGCTGGCGCCGCTCGTGACGGGAGAGGTCGCCTCCGGAGCGCTCGAGGACTACTTCACGGGGCTGCGCGGCGCACTCGCCGACCGGGCCTCGATCTCGGCGCGGAGCGGCTGCCTCCTGCTGAACGCGGCCGGCGCGCCGATCGCGCGCGACGACGCGGTGCGCGAGGTCATCGCCGACTACCGCGCCGAGCTGCTGGCCGCGATGCGCGCGGGGGTCGCCTCGCGCTGGCCGAGCGCCGACTCCGACTGGCGGGCGCAGCAGGCCGACGTGCTGGTGTCGCTGCTGGTCGCGGCGCTGGTGCTGGCGCGCGTCGACTCCGCGCAGTCGGTGGCGACGGTCGACGCGGCGCTGGCCCTGCTGCGCGAGTCGCGCGACTCCTGACCCACCTCCGGCGCGCGGAACCGCGATCGGCTCGCTCAGTCCGGCGACTCCTGCGAGCCGAACGTGTCTCTGCGAGCCGGAGGTGCGGATCGACCCGCGCGTGCACGACAGAAGCCCCCGTGCACGCCAGACTCCGAGGAGCGGCGTGCACGGGGGCTTTCGGCGTGCAGGGTGTCAGTCGGTGCCGGCGTCGAACGCGGCGCCCTCGGAGGCGAGGTCGGTCGCCCGGCCGAGCGCGTCGGCCGCGGCGGAGCCGCCACCCTCGGTGATCGCCTCGCCCTCGCCGATCTCGAGGTGCCCGACCAGCTCGGCCGTCGAGCCGCCGACGAGGCCCGCGGCGGCGTACTGCTCGAGACGCGAGCGCGAGTCGGCGATGTCGAGGTTGCGCATCGTGAGCTGGCCGATGCGGTCCTCGGGGCCGAACGCCGCGTCGCCCACGCGCTCCATCGACAGCTTGTCGGGGTGGTAGCTCAGCGCCGGTCCGGTCGTGTCGAGGATCGTGTAGTCGTCGCCTCGGCGCAGGCGCACGGTCACCTCGCCGGTGACGGCCGAGCCGACCCAGCGCTGCAGCGACTCGCGCAGCATGAGCGACTGCGGGTCGAGCCAGCGGCCCTCGTACATCAGGCGGCCGAGGCGGCGGCCCTCCGCGTGGTAGCTGGCGAGGGTGTCCTCGTTGTGGATCGCGTTCAGCAGGCGCTCGTAGGCGAGGTGCAGAAGGGCCATGCCCGGCGCCTCGTAGATCCCGCGGCTCTTCGCCTCGATGATCCGGTTCTCGATCTGGTCGGAGGAGCCGAGGCCGTGGCGCCCGCCGATCGCGTTCGCCTCGAGGACGAGGGCGACCGCATCCGTGTACTCGGTGCCGTTGATCGCGACGGGCCGGCCGGCCTCGAAGCGCACGGTGACCACTTCGGAGGCGATCTCGACGTCGTCGCGCCACGACGCGACTCCCATGATCGGCTCGACGAGCTCGATGCCGCTCGAGAGCTCCTCGAGGCGCTTGGCCTCGTGGGTCGCACCCCAGATGTTGGCGTCGGTCGAGTACGCCTTCTCGGTGGCGTCGCGGTAGGGGAATCCGCGGGCGACCAGCCACTCCGACATCTCGGTGCGGCCGCCGAGCTCGTTGACGAACTGCACGTCGAGCCAGGGCTTGTAGATGCGCAGACGCGGGTTGGCGAGCAGTCCGTAGCGGTAGAACCGCTCGATGTCGTTGCCCTTGTAGGTGGAGCCGTCGCCCCAGATGTCGACGCCGTCCTCGCGCATCGCGCGCACCAGGAGCGTGCCGGTGACCGCGCGGCCGAGCGGGGTGGTGTTGAAGTAGGTCCTGCCTCCGGAGCGGATGTGGAAGGCGCCGCACTGCAGGGCGACGAGGCCCTCCTCGACCAGAGCGCTCTTCGCGTCGACGAGACGCGAGATCTCGGCGCCGTACTGGGCGGCGCGCGAGGGCACGCTCTCGATGTCGGGCTCGTCGTACTGGCCGATGTCGGCGGTGTAGGTGCAGGGGATCGCACCCTTCTCGCGCATCCAGGCGACGGCGACGGATGTGTCGAGGCCTCCCGAGAATGCGATTCCGACACGCTCGCCCACGGGCAGACTGCTCAACACTTTCGACATGGCTCCGATTTTAGGAGACTCGCGGACCCGCTCCGCGCCAGTCGCCCCGAGCGCTGCGGGGCCTGCCCGGATCCGCCGACGGTCGGGGACCGCCGCCGCTCGGTCCTCGGCGGTGCTCGAGGGGACGCGGTGGTTCTACTCAGGAGGGATGGACCGTCGCGACGAGCGCGTGCCAGGCTCCGCATGCCGCCCGATGACGAGCGGCGATCGCCCCCACCTGCACCGTGAAAGGGCCCCCCGTGCCACAGCTCCACCACCGCCGCCTCGCGGCGCTCACTCTGGCCTGTCTCCTCGCGACGGGAGGTGCGGCGGCCCTCGCTCCGAGCGCCTCGGCTCTGCCGTCCGTCGTCGCCCCGACCGAGAGCCCAGAGCCTACCCCGACGGCGACGGCGACACCGACCGCCGAGCCGACGGCGACCGCGACGCCGACCGCCGAGCCGACGGCCACCCCGACTCCGACGCCGACGCCGACTCCCACCCCGACTCCGACCCCGACGGCCACCCCGACGCCGACCCGGACGCCCACGCCTCCGCCGGCCGTGCGGAGCGACCGCCTCACCGCCGGTCAGTCGCTCACCCCGAACCAGAGCATCACGTCGACCAACCGCTTCTTCCGCTTCACCCTGCAGTCCGACGGGAACGCCGTCGTCTACGACGACACCCTCAACGCGCGGTGGAGCACCGGCACCGCGGGCTCGGGCGGTTCGCGCATCGTCATGCAGAGCGACGGCAACCTGGTGATCTACACGCCCACGAGCCGTCCGGTGTGGAGCTCGGGGACGGGCGGCAACCCCGGCGCCTACCTGGTCATGCAGAACGACGGCAACCTGGTGATCTACCGCAGCAACGGCACCGCCGCCTGGGCGTCGTCGAACTCGACCCCTCCGGTGGTCAGCGGAGACACTCTGCGCGGGGGATCCGAGCTGCGCTCCGCTCAGCAGATCCTCTCGACCGACGGAGACTCGCGCGCCGTCATGCAGTCCGACGGGAACTTCGTGGTCTACCGCGGCGACTCCGTCCGCTGGAGCGCCGGGACCTCCGGAGCCGACAACCGCCTCGCGATGCAGACCGACGGCAACGCGGTCGTCTACTCCTCGGGCGGCGGCGTCCGCTGGCAGTCGGGCACCTCCGGAAACCCGGGCGCGCGGATGGTCGTGCAGAACGACGGCAATCTGGTGATCTACTCCGCCTCGGGTCGCGCGCTGTGGTCGAGCTACACGCCCCCGGCGCCTGTCCTGCGCGACGTGCTCTCGGGAGGCGGTGAGCTCCGCTCGGGCCAGCAGCTGCTCTCGAGCGACGGCGGTTCGCGCGCGGTGATGCAGGGCGACGGCAACTTCGTCGTCTACAGCGGGAACTCCGTGCGCTGGAGCGCCGGCACCTCGGGCGGAGGCAACCGCCTCGCGATGCAGACCGACGGCAACGCGGTGGTCTACTCCTCGGGCGGTCGTGCGCTGTGGCAGTCGGGGACCGGCGGCAACGGCGGCGCCCGCATGGTCATGCAGAACGACGGCAACCTGGTGATCTACTCGGCCTCGGGTCGCGCACTCTGGTCGAGCTACACGCCGCCGGCACCGCCTGCTCCCGCCATCGAGGACACGCTGTTCTCGGGCAACGAACTCGGCTCGGGTCGCAGCCTCCGCTCGACCGACGGCGGCAGCGAGGCGGCGATGCAGACCGACGGGAACTTCGTCGTCTACAGCGGCGGATCGGCACGCTGGAGCGCCGGCACCTCGGGTGGCGGCAACCGCCTGGTGATGCAGACCGACGGCAATGCGGTGATCTACTCCGCTAGCAATCAGGTCAGGTGGCAGTCGGGCACCAGCGGCAACGGAGGCGCCCGCATGGTCATGCAGAACGACGGCAACCTGGTGATCTACTCCGTTTCGGGTCGACCGCTGTGGCAGAGCAATCAGCCGGCGCCGGCGCCGCAGCCGGGTCCCGGACCAGCGCCTGCTCGGCCCGCTGATGTTGACTGCCCCGATTTCGATAGCCAGGCGGAAGCGCAGAACTACTTCCTCTACTGGGGGCAGTGGTACGGCGACTTCGCCCGGCTGGACGGAACTCCCGAGAACGGTCAGGCCTGCGACTCGTACGACTACTGACGTGACTGCGTAGCGAAGGCCCGCCTCCCAGTAGGAGGCGGGCCTTCGCCCGTCCGCTGAGCCTTTCGATGCCACTGCGTCGAAGGACGCAGCATCACTCCCCGCTGCGCAGCCCCACCGCGGGCAGCAGGATGTCGTCGACGAGCGAGACGAGGTAGGCGCGGTCGACCGGCTCGCGGAGGAGCAGGACGCGGTAGGCGACCATCGACGGCGTGAGCAGCGCCAGCAGCTCGATGTCGATGTCGCGCGTGATCTCGCCGCGCGAGACCGCCCGGCGAAGCAGGAAGGCGTTCGCTCGCGCGCGCGGCTCGACGATCGCGGCCCGCACGGCGTCGGACAGCTCGGGCGACTTCGTGATCATGGCGACGACTCCGGCCATGATCTGCAGCTTGCGCTCGGCGTCCTCCATCGTGCGCGGCTTGATCAGTGCGACGAGGTCGCCGCGCAGGGTGCCGGTGTCGGGGAGTGCGTCCTCCGAGAGGTCGGCGCCCTTGAGGCAGGCGAGGGCCTCGACGACAAGCTCGGCCTTCGAGTCCCAGCGCCGGTAGAGCGTGGCCTTGCCGGCGCGGGCTCGGGCGGCGACCATGTCGATGGTCATCCCGTCGTAGCCGGTCTCGGCGAGCACGTCGAGGGCGGCCGTGAGGATCTCGACGTCGCGCTGGGGATCGCGGCGACGGCCGGGGCGCGCGGGCGCCTCCGACTCGAGGGAGGGGGAGGGGGGCGGCGTCATCGCGGCTTCTCCTGTCGGTCTCTCGGCCGCCCGGATGACGGCCTGTGTGAATTCTACGACAAATACTGAACTACGCAGTTCCGAAACTCGCGAGTCTCGTATATGGTCTCCCTCATGTCGCAGACCTCCTCACTGCCGGTAGTCACCGCCCCCGCGGTCCCGGCCCCCTCGAACCGCCGCTGGTGGACGCTCGTCGCCGTCGGACTCGCCCAGCTCATGGTGGTGCTCGACTCGACCGTCGTGAACATCGCCCTCCCCGCCGCCCAGGCCGACCTCGGCTTCTCCGACGGCGATCGCCAGTGGGTGGTCACCGCCTACTCGCTCGCCTTCGGCAGCCTCCTCCTGCTCGGCGGGCGCCTCTCGGACCTCATCGGCCGCAAGCGCACCTTCGTGATCGGCCTGATCGGCTTCGCCATCGCCTCCGCCCTGGGAGGCGCCGCACCGAACTTCGAGCTGCTGATCGCGGCTCGCGCGCTCCAGGGCGTCTTCGGCGCCCTCCTCGCACCGACCGCCCTCGCGGTCCTCACCACGACCTTCACCGTTCCGAAGGAGCGGGCGCGCGCGTTCGGCGTCTTCGGCGCGATCGCGGGTGCCGGCGGCGCCGTGGGCCTGCTCCTCGGCGGTGTGCTGACCGAGAGCTTCGACTGGCGCTGGAACCTCTACATCAACGTGATCATCGCCGTCGTCGCGGTGATCGGCGCGATCGTCTTCGTCCCGGCCATCGACCGCACGGGCCCCCGCCCGAAGCTCGACGTCCCCGGCACGATCCTCGTCTCGGCCGCTCTGTTCGGCCTGGTCTTCGGCTTCGCGAACGCCGAGACCGACGGCTGGGACTCGCCGATGACCTGGGTCCCGCTCGCCGCGGCGGTCGTGCTGCTCGTCGGATTCGTGCTGCGCCAGCGCACCACCGAGCACCCGCTGCTGCCGCTGCAGATCGTGCTCGACCGCGATCGCGGCGCCGCCTACCTGTCGGTGCTGATCGCCGGTGCCGGGATGTTCGGCATCTTCCTCTTCGTCACCTACTTCCTGCAGGTGTCGCTGGGCTACTCGCCGATCCAGACCGGGCTCTCCTTCCTCCCCATGATCGGCATGCTGGTGCTCGCCGCGCAGCTGTCGACGAACCTGCTCCTGCCCCGCTTCGGTCCGAAGATCATGGTGCCGTTCGGCATGGTGCTCGGCGTGATCGGGATGCTGCTGCTCACCCGCCTCGACCTCGACAGCGTCTATGCGGCCGATGTCCTGCCGGCGCTGATGGTGCTCGGCTTCGCGATGGGCTCGATCATGCCCGGCTCGATGCAGACGGCGACCCGCGGGGTCGACATGCGCTTCGCCGGAGTCGCGTCGGCGATGGTCAACACGAGTCAGCAGGTCGGCGGATCGATCGGCACGGCGCTGCTGAACACGCTCGCCGCGACGGCGGTCACCGACTACCTCGCCTCGCACGCTCCCGCGACCGCCACGACAGCGGCGGAGGCAGCGGTGCAGAGCTACGCGGTGGCCTACGGCTGGGGCGCGGGCTTCTTCGCCCTCGGCGCGGTGCTGTCGGTGCTGCTGTTCCGTCGGAAGTCGGACGCGATCGCGCCGACAGCAGGGGCGGAGCCGGTCGTCGCGCACTGAGCCCCACCGTGGGAGCGGGAGCGGACGGGATCCTCGGGGGTCCCGTCCGCTCCCGCGTCGGCCGCGTGGTGGATGGCACGCAGGCCCGCAGCTGTGAGGATGAGGGGCCCGCGATGACGCGGTCCACGCACGAAGGGGGATCTTCATGACCTTGTCCACCCGCAGCCGCATCGCGGCCGCCGTCCTCGCCACCACGCTGAGCTGCGGAGTCGTCGCAGCGCCGGCGCTCGCGGCTCCCGCCACCCGGGTCTCGACGGAGGCCGCATCCGCCGCCGTGGCCGTCGGTGATCGCCTCGAGGTCGGAGGAACTCTGAAGGCCGGCGAGCAGCTCGTCTCTGCCGCGGCGAACGAAGGGGGCACGTACACCTTCGCCCTGCAGACCGATGGCAACGCCGTCGTCTACAACCCGAGCGGTCGGCCCGTCTGGGTCAGCTCGACCCAGGGCGCGGGGAACACCCTGACTCTCCAGAGCGACGGCAACATCGTGATCTACTCCGCGCAGGGCGCAGCACTCTGGTCCAGCGGCAGCGCCGGGCGCGGCGCGCCGGCCTTCCTCGCGATCCAGAACGATGGCAACCTCGTCTCGTACTCGGCGTCGGGTGCAGCTCTCTGGGCGAGCCGCGGCGAGGACACCCTGCTCGACGGCCGCCAGCTCGATCGAGGGCAGGCACTCGTCTCGGCCGACGGTCGATACCGCGCCGTGTACCAGAACGACGGGAACTTCGTGGTCTACGCACCCTTCGGACTGAGCTGGAGCGCGGGCACCAGCGGGGGGACGAAGCTCGTCCTGCGGGCGGGCGACCTGGTCAGCGTCGCCGGGCAGGGCGCCGTCTGGTTCACCGGTACCTCGGGCTACAACGAGGACCGCCTCGTGATGCAGACCGACGGCAACCTCGTCCTCTACTCCAGAACCGGCCAGGCAATCTGGTCGACCCAGCAGTTCCCGCCGGCGCCGACGTACCGCAACGCGCTGGCCGCCGGGTCTCAGCTCGTCGCCGGTCAGTCGCTGACATCGCTCGACAGCTTCCTCTTCGGAGCGATGCAGAGCGACGGCAACTTCGTCGTCTACACGAGGGGGTACCCCGGCAACCCGCAGCGCGCCCTCTGGAGCACCGGCACCAGTGGGGCGGGCAACCGTCTCGTCATGCAGGCGGACGGCAACGCCGTCGTCTACAGCGCCGGTGGCCGCGCGCTGTGGTCGACCGCGACGGGAGGCAATCCGGGTGCGGTCCTCGTGCTCCAGAGCGACGCCAACCTCGTCGTCTACAGCGCGAACGACCGGGCCCTCTGGAACCGGCAGCCGAGCGGTTACGTGGCTCCCTCCGGCGCCTGACCTCGCGGCAGCTCGATCCTGCAGCGAGAGCGTCGAGCGGACGAGATCCTCCGGGGTCTCGTCCGCTCCTGCATCCGCGGCAGATGTCGGCGTGTTGCGGCGGCGACCTCGGCGAGCGAGGGCCCTCAGTACCGTCGGGGGATGCCCGAGACCCTCGACATCGTCCACCTGCGCACGCTCGTGGCGATCGCCGACTGCGGCGGGTTCGGGCGGGCGGCCGTCGCGCTGCACATCAGCCAGCCGACGGTGTCGCAGCACGTCCGCACCCTCGAGCGCCGGCTCGAGCGCACCTTCATCGAGAAGGTCGGGCGGAGGGCCCGCTTCACCCCGGCCGGCGAGCGCCTCCTCGTGCAGGCCCGGCGCATCCTCGCCGTGCACGACGACGCGCTCGAGACCCTCGACGCGGCGAGCGAGAACCCGCTGGCCCTGGGCCTGACCGAGCCGGCCGCCGAGCAGCTGCTGCCGCGCCTCCTCGAGACCCTGCGCCGCGCCTTCGACGACCGGCCGCTGACCTTCTCTCTCGACCGCTCCACCCATCTCGCGGAGGCGGTGGCCCGCGGGGTGCTCGACCTCGCGGTCATCCTCGGGGTCGGCGGCGATCTGCCGGGCCGCCAGGTCGCCACGCTGCCGCTCGACTGGTACGCGGCGCCCGGCTGGCTGCCTCCCGAGGGCGCCCCGATCCCGCTCGTCGCCTACTCGGAGCCGTGCGGGATGCGCCAGCGCGCCCTGCAGCAGCTCGGCGCGTTCGGGCACGAGGTGCGGGTCGTCGCCGAGTCCGCGGGGCTCGAGGGGGTGATCGCCGCGGCGAGAGCGGGCGTCGGAGTCGCGGTCCTGCCGACCTCGCACCGGGGCTCCGTCGCCGACGGACTCGAGGTGCGGCGCGACCTGCCCGCACTGGGCTCGGTGAACCTCCGCCTGGTCTCGCGGCGGGGCCTCGCGCCGGACGTGGAGGACACGGCGCTCACTGCGCTCGCCGAGCTGTTCGGCCCCGCCCGCCCCCGGACTCCGCTCCACGAGGTCCGTTCGTGATGCCCGTGCGACGCGAAGATGACGAAGTCTTACCAACGATCGGGTTCGCCGATCGGAACGCATCCGGAATCATCGTTGGACGCCCGAGCGGCCCCGACCGTAGCGTCGACGACATGACCTCCCCGCGTGCCCTCGTCTCGACTGCGCCCTCCGGCGCGGTCCGAGCGGTGCGCGTCGGAGCCCCGGCCGGGCGAATGCTCCAGCGTCGAATGCTCCTGGGCGGGAACCGCTTCGCGTCGGTGCGCGGATGTTCCTGTCCGGCCCCTCGCTGACTCTCCGGCGCTGACGCCTCCGCGTCGCCCGCACTGACACGGCGCCTCCCGCCGCACGCGACCCGCGCTCCTCGAGCAGCGCCGTCGACTCCCTCCTCCGGGCTGCTTCGCCGCGCCCGCGCACCATCTCCGCGCCCTCGCGCACCTCCCTTCGAAAGGACCACCACCATGGCCGTCGAGTTCATCTCCGCGATCAACGTCAACAGCTCCAACGAGGTCAACGGCCTCGCCCAGCCGGGCATCGACGTCGCCTACCTCCGCCGCTACTCGCGGATCCTCGAGGACGGCGGTTTCGACTACACGCTCGTCCCCTACGGCTCGGCCGGGCACGACCCCTTCACCATCGCCTCGGCGCTCACGCAGTACACCGAGCACCTGAAGCCGATCGTGGCGCTGCGGCCGAACACGGTCTACCCGACGGTGGCCGCCAAGGCGCTCGCCACCCTCGACCAGCTCTCGAACGGCCGCGCCGTCGTGCACCTCATCGCCGGTGGCAACGACCACGAGCAGGCGCGCGAGGGCGACCGCCTCGGCAAGACCGAGCGGTACGCCCGCCAGGAGGAGTACATCCGGATCCTGCGCCGGGTCTGGTCGGCGACGGAGCCGTTCGACCACGATGGCGCCTACTACCGCTTCGAGGACTTCGTCTCGCGGGTCCGGCCGGTGCGCGGGAGCATCCCCGTCTCGGTCGGCGGCTCGAGCGACGAGGCCTACCGCCAGGGCGGCGCGCTCGCCGACATCTTCGGGCTCTGGGGTGAGCCGCTCGCCGACACCCAGCAGCAGATCGACCGGATCGCCGACGCCGCCCGCGAAGCCGGCCGCCCCGACACTCCGCGCACCTGGGTCACCTTCCGGCCGATCATCGCGCCGACCGAGGAGCTCGCGTGGGAGAAGGCGCACCGGATCCTCGGGATCCTGCAGAGCCGCTCGGCGACGACCTCGAACCCGCGGAAGGGCGAGAAGGGCCTCTGGGTGCAGACGCCCGACGCGGAGGGACCTGCGAACGTCGGCTCGCAGCGTCTGCTCGACATCGCGCGCCGCAAGGATCTGCACGACCGCGCCCTCTGGACGCCGACCGCGACCGCGACCGGCGCGCAGGGCGCCTCCACCGCCCTCGTCGGCACGCCGGAGACCGTCGCCGCGGCGATCCTCGACTACGTCGACCTCGGCGCCGATCTGATCTCGATCCGCGGCTACGACAACCTGAACGACGCTGTCGACTACGGGCGCTACCTCATCCCGCTGGTCCGGGAGGAGCTCGCGCACCGCGAGGCCACCGGCCGCCGCGGCGAGATCGTCGCGCAGCCGCCGCTCGAGAGCACCGAGCTGGTCGGAGCGATCGCGTGACGCTCCTCGACGCGCCCGCCCGCCTCGTCCCCGACCTCTCCGACCGGGCGCTCGGCCGGCTCACCGCCCGCCTCGCCGAGACCGCCGAGCATTACGACCGCACCGCCGAGTTCCCGTGGGAGGGGATCCGCGCCGTCCACGACGCCGGGCTCCTCACCGTCGCGGTCGGCTCCCGCTACGGCGGGACCCCGCCCTCGACGGTCGATCTCGTCCGGATCTTCGAGGCGCTCGGTCAGGGCGACCCGGCCGTCGCGCTCATCTCGGCGATGACCGTTCTGCAGCACGCGGCGCAGGACCGAGGGGCGACTTGGCCCGACCAGCTCTACCGCACCGTCCTCGCCGACTCCGCCGAGCGCCCGGTGCTGCTGAACGCGGTGCGGGCCGAGCCCGAGTGGGGCGCGCCCGCCCGCGGCGGACTGCCCGCCACGACGATCCGCCCCGACGGCGACGAGTGGGTGCTCGAGGGGCGCAAGGGCTTCGCCACCGGCTCCGAGGGGCTCGCCTACCACCTCGTCTGGGCGGTCGACCTGCAGGGCGCCTCGGGCGAGCCCGAGCTCGCGCACGCGATAGTGCCGGGAGACGCTCCGGGTGTCCGCATCGAGAAGACCTGGGACCACCTGGGCCAGCGCGCCTCGAGCACGCACGACGTGGTCTACGAGCAGGTCCGCCTGCCGCTGGAGCACTTCCGCGGCACCCCGCGCTCGCAGCTCGCTCCGGAGGCGGGGGCGGGCGGAGGATTCGGCCTCGCGGTCGCGGCGCTCTACGTCGGTATCGGGCGGGCGGCGCAGAGCTTCTTCGTCCAGTTCGCGAACGAGCGGATCCCGACCTCGCTCGGACGCCCGATCGCGACGACGGAGCGCATCCGCTCGGTCGCCGGCGAGATCGAGGCGCAGCTCGTGCAGGCCGAGGAGGTGCTGCTCTCGCTCGCCGCCCGCGTCGACGCGGGAGATCCGCGGGCCGCGGAGCGCCTCGTCGTCGGCAAGCTGCTCGCCACCCGCTCGGCGGTCGCGGCGGTCGAGACCGCCGTCGCCGCCCTCGGCAACCCGGGGCTCACGCGGCACAACCCCCTCGAGCGCCACCTCCGCGACGTCCTCGCCTCGCGGGTGCACCCGCCGCAGGACGACGCCGCCCTCCTGATCGCCGGCACGCGCACCCTTGCCGCGTTCTGACCCTCTCTTCTTAGGACACACAGCCATGACTCATCGACGATCCCGCTGGGCCGGCGCCGCCGCGCTCACCCTCGCCGCCTCCCTGGCCCTGACCGCCTGCTCCGGATCCTCCGACGCGGGCACCGCCTCCGACGACGCGACCCCGGTGGCCGGTGGCCGCCTCTCGCTCGCGTTCTTCCCCGACAACGCCGCGTTCTCGTGCGTCGACCCGTTCCAGACCTACTGGATCGAGCACCGCACCGTGATCCGGAACGTCGCCGACTCCCTGACCGACCAGGACCCCGAGACGGGCGAGATCGAGCCCTGGCTCGCGACCGACTGGAGCGTCAATGACGAAGGCACCGAGTACACCTTCGATCTGCGCACCGACGTCACGTTCTCGGACGGCACCGCCTTCACCGCCGACAGCGTGAAGACGGCGTTCGACAACGACGAGGCGACACTCGAGCAGCTGCCCGCGGCCTACGGTGGCGTCTACCTGGCCGGCTACTCGGGCACGGAGGTGGTCGACGCCGACACGGTGAAGGTGACGTTCTCGACGCCCAACGCCGCGTTCCTCCAGGGCACGTCGACCACCAATCTCGCGATCCTCGCCGCCTCGTCGTACGAGAAGACGCCCGAGGAGCGCTGCCTCGGGGCCGTGGTCGGCTCCGGGCCCTTCACCCTCAGCGACTACACGCCGGGCACCGGCATCACCCTCGACAAGCGCGCCGGCTACGCCTGGGGCTCCGGCCTCCGCGACAACCCGGGGGAGGCGTACCTCGACGGCATCGACGTCACCTACGTCGCCGAGGACAGCGTCCGCGTCGGCCAGCTCACGAGCGACGAGATCGACATCGCCTGGGGCCGGAACCCGATCTCGGAGAACGACCAGGCGGTGATCACCGGCAACGGCGACACCGTCGAGAGCCGGTCGCTGCCGGGCCCCGCGAGCGACTACTACCCGAACGTCTCCGAGGGGAAGATCCTCTCGGAACAGAGGGTGCGCGAGGCCGTGCAGAAGGCGATCGATCGCGAGACCTACGCCTCGACGATCTTCGGCGCCGACTACCCGGCCGTGACGAGCGTCTACAACACGACGACGCCCTTCTACCAGGACGAGTCCTCGAAGCTGGCCTTCGACGCCGACGGAGCGGGCGAGCTGCTCGACGAGGCGGGCTGGGCGCTCGGCGACGACGGCTACCGCTACAGGGACGGGCAGAAGCTCACCCTCTCGGTGCCGATCGTGGCGCAGTTCGGAGCGGGCGACCAGCTGATCCAGGACCAGCTCAAGCAGGTGGGCATCGACCTCGAGCTGAACGTGATCACGAACGCGCAGCGCGCCGACGTGCTGAACAGCGGTGACTACGACCTGATCTCGACCTACTACACGCGTGCCGATCCGGGAGTGATCCAGTGGATCATCGACTCCCGGTACGCCGGATCGAAGGCTCAGGCGGTCAACAACTTCACCGCCGAGCAGGCGACCGAGGTGCAGGCGCTGCTCGACGAGGGCGTGCAGACTGTCGACACGACGGCGAGAGCGGCGGTCTACGCCGAGCTGCAGGACTACCTGCTCGACAACGCGCTGGTGTTCCCCTTCGCCGAGCGCGTGCAGCTCGCGGGCGTGTCGTCGGCGGTGCACGGCTTCCGCTTCACCTCGGAGGCGTTCGGCGACTTCGCCGGGACCTGGATCCAGCCGTGACGACCCTCGCGACCGCGGCGGCACCGGGGAGGCTGGGCACCCGCTCGGCCCCCTCGGGCCTCGGCCGCTACCTCGCCGGCCGGCTCGGGCAGGCGGTGCTGGTGCTGTGGGCCGCCTACACCGTGACCTTCGCCGTGCTGTGGCTGCTGCCGAGCGACCCGCTCGCCCTGCTGCTCTCGGCCAACAACGTCGAGCTCGACTCCCTGACCCCTCAGCAGCTCGCCGAGGCGCAGGCGCGCTACGGGCTCGACCAGCCGGTCTGGCAGCAGTACCTGCACATGCTCGGCAGTGCTCTGCGGGGAGACTTCGGCACCTCCATCACCAAGGGGATCCCGGTCACCGAGCTGATCGCCGAGAAGCTGCCGGGAACCCTGCAGCTCAGCGCCCTCGCGATCGGGCTCGCGCTCGTCGGCGGCACGACGCTCGCCTACCTGGCGGCGTACGTGCGGTGGCGTCCGCTCAAGGTGGTGCTGAGCCGGCTGCCCTCCGCGGGCGTCGCGTTCCCCGGGTTCTGGATCGGCCTGCTGCTCATCCAGTTCTTCGCCTTCACCCTGCACCTGCTGCCCTCCACGGGCAGCGCGACGCCGGCGAGCCTGATCCTGCCGGCGGTGACGATGGCGATCCCCACCTCGGCGATGCTCGCGCAGGTGCTGACCCGCAGCTTCGCCGACGTCGAGCGGGAGGCGTACATCACCACCGCGCGCGCCACGGGGCTCTCCCGCGGTGCCGTCCAGTGGCGGCACGCGTTCCGCAACGCCTCGCTGCCGACGCTCACGATCCTCGGCGTCCTGGCCGGCAACACCGTCACCGGCGCGATCGTCGCCGAGACGATCTTCGCCCGGCAGGGCATCGGCACGCTCGCCCAGGAGTCGGTGCTCACCCAGGACGTGCCGGTGGTGCAGGCCGTCGTGGTTCTGGCCGCGGCCGTCTTCGTCGGGATCAACCTCCTCGTCGACCTGCTCTACCCCCTCCTCGATCCGCGCATCACCACGACAGCGAAGGCGAGCCGGCCATGACGCTCGAACTGACCCGCGACGAGACAGCCGTGACGGCCGCCTCCCCGCCCCGCGAGCGCGCCGCGCACGGGAGGAGCGCACGGCGCCTCAGAACGCTCCGGCTCCTCCTCCGCCGCCCCGGATTCGTGATCGCGCTCGCCTTCGCCGTCTTCGTGCTGGTGTCGGCGATCGCCCCAGCGCTGTTCACCGGCTACGACCCGTACGCGACCGCGCCGGCCGACAAGCTCCAGGCACCCGGCGCCGCCCACCTCTTCGGCACCGACGAGCTCGGCCGCGACCTGTTCGCGCGGGTCCTGCACGGCGGGTCGCTGACCATCCAGGCCACGGTGATCGCGATCGCGATCGCCCTGGTCGGCGGTCTCGCGCTCGGGGTGGTCTCGGGCTACGCGGGCGGAGTCGTCGACGCGGTCGTCATGCGGATCGTCGACGTGCTGCTCGCGATCCCCGGGCTGCTGCTGGCGCTCGCGATCGTCACCGCGATCGGCTTCGGCACGCTGCCCGTGGCACTCGCCGTGGGCATCGGGATCCTGCCGGGCTTCGCGCGGACCACCCGCGCCGAGGTGCTGCGGGTGAAGACGCTGCCCTACGTCGAGGCCGCCCGCACCGGAGGCGCCACCCGCCTGCGCATCCTCGCGCGGCACGTGCTCCCGAACTCGTGGGGCCCGGTCGCCGTGCTGGCGGTGCTCGACCTGGGCACCGCGATCATCGCCGTGGCCGCGCTGAGCTTCCTCGGCTTCGGAGCGGCGCCGCCCGCCGCGGAGTGGGGCACGCTCATCTCGAGCGGCCGCAACTACCTGGTGACCAGTCCGTGGCTCTCGCTCCTGCCCGGTCTGTTCGTCGGCCTCCTGGTGTTCTCGCTGAACCACGTGGCGAAGACCGTCGAGGAGGTGCAGCGATGAGCGCGCTCGTGCGGCTCGACCGCCTCTCGGTCGCCTACGACGCGCAGATCGTCGTCCGCGAGCTGTCGCTCGAGATCGCGCCGGGCGAGATCGTCGCCGTGGTCGGCGAGTCGGGGTCGGGCAAGTCGACGACCGCGAACGCCGTCCTGGGGCTCCTGCCCACCGCCGGGCGCATCACCGGAGGCTCGATCGAGATCGCCGGCGACGACGTGACGCGCGCCTCCGAGAAGGAGCTGCGCCGCCTCCGCGGACGGTTCGTCGGCCTGGTGCCGCAGGACCCGATGGTCGGGCTCGATCCGACCCTCCGGATCGGCGCGCAGATCGCCGAGGCCGTGCGCCTGCGCGGCGTCGACCGCCGCTCGGTCGACGCCGAGGTGCTCGAGGCGCTCGGGCAGGCGGGCATCGACGATCCGGAGCTGCGGGCGCGGCAGTACCCGCACGAGCTCTCCGGGGGCCTCCGCCAGCGCGCGCTGATCGCGATCGCGCTGGCGGGGAAGCCGCGGCTGATCATCGCCGACGAGCCGACCTCGGCCCTCGACGTCACCGTGCAGAAGCGGATCCTCGACCACCTGCAGTCGCTCGTCCGCGACCAGGGGATCGCGCTGCTGATCATCACGCACGACCTCGCGGTCGCGGCCGACCGGGCCGATCGCGTGCTGGTGATGCGCGCGGGCGAGGTGGTCGAGCAGGGTCCGCCCGCCGAGATCCTCGTCGCGCCCCGGCAGGAGTACACGCGCGCCCTCCTCGCCGCCGCCCCCGGCCTGGGGCACGGCGGGAGGATCGTGCCGCGATTCGAGCACGTCGAGCCGGCTCCCGAGATCCTGCGCCTCGAGAACGTCGAGCCGGCTCCCGAGATCCTGCGCCTCGAGAACGTCGTCAAGGAGTTCTCGCTCCCGGGACGGCGCGCCGACTTCCGGGCGCTCGACGACGTCTCGTTCTCGGTGCGCGCCGGGCAGACGCTGGCGCTGGTGGGGGAGTCGGGCTCGGGCAAGACGACCGCGCTGCGCATCGCGCTGGGCCTCGAGCGCTCCACGAGCGGCCGGGTGCTCGTCGAGGGCGCCGACCTCACCACGGCGCGCGAGAAGCAGTGGCGGCCGCTCCGGCGGCGCATCCAGCTGGTGCACCAGAACCCGTTCGCGGCGCTCGACCCTCGCTTCACGGTGCTCGAGTCGGTCGTCGAGCCGCTCGTGTCCTTCGGCGTCGGCGACCGCGTCGCCCGCCTCGCCCGCGCCCACGAGCTCCTCGACCGCGTCGGGCTGCCCGACTCCTTCCTCGCGCGCCTGCCCGCCGAGCTCTCGGGCGGCCAGCGGCAGCGCGTGGCGATCGCCAGAGCGCTCTCGCTGGGCCCCGACCTGGTGCTGCTCGACGAGCCGGTGTCGGCGCTCGACGTGTCGGTGCAGGCGCAGATCCTCGAGCTGCTGGTCGAGCTGCAGCGCGATCTCGGCGTCGCCTACCTCTTCGTCTCGCACGACCTCGCGGTCGTCGCCGAGGTGTCGCACGAGATCGTGGTGCTGAACCGCGGCAGGGTGGAGGAGGCGGGCAGCACCTCCCGCGTCTTCCGCTCGCCGGAGGCGGAGTACACCAGGGCGCTCCTGGCGGCGATCCCCGGAACCTCGGCGGTGGCCTCGTGAGCGGGCGATTCCTCGTCATCGGCGGCGGGGCGGTGGGCTCGGTCGTCGCGGCGCAGCTGCACCTCGCGGGGGAGGACGTCGTGCTGATCGCGCGCGGCGAGCACCTCCGCCTGGTGCGCGAGAACGGGCTCCGCCTCCGACGGCCGGCGGGCGACGAGATCGTGCGCGTGCAGGTCGCGAGCGGGCCTCTCGAGGCAGCGCCGCGGCGCGGAGACGTGCTCGTCCTCACCGTGAAGGCGCAGGACGCCGAGACGGCGCTCGCCGAGTGGGCGTGGACGCCGCTGGCCGACGGGGGAGCGGGCAGCGAGCTGCCGGTGCTCACCTTCCAGAACGGGCTCGCCGCCGAGGACCTGGCGCTCCGCCGCTTCGCCGACGTGTTCGGCGTCTCGATCGGCATCGCGGCCAGCTTCCTCATCCCCGGCGAGGTCGTGTCGCCGTCGTTCCCGACCGTCGGCGCGCTCTGGATCGGCCGGCACCCCGACGCCGACGACGCCCTGGCTCCGGTGCTCGCCGCGACGTTCCGCGACGCGGGCTTCGCGGCCCGGGCCGTGCCCGACATCGGCGCGTGGAAGGCGCGGAAGCTGCTCGCGAACGCGGTCAACGGCCTCGACCTCTTCACCGGCCCCGACGACGAGCGGGCCGCCCTGCGCGAGCTGCTCGTCGCGGAGGCGCGCCTCGCGCTCACCGCGAACGGCCGCACGATCGCCGACGACGACGGCACTCGCCTCCGGGTCGAGCCCGTCACCGGTCACACCGCCGGCCGCCTCTCGACCTGGCAGAGCTTCGCCCGCGGCGCCGGCAGCGAGGTCGACCACCTCACCGGCGAGGTCGTGCTGCTCGCCCGCCGAGCCGGCGTCCCCGCTCCCGTGAGCGAGCGCCTCCAGTACCTCCTCGGGCTCCGCGGGCGGGAGGCGGCCGCCGCGCCGCTCCCGCTCGCCGAGCTCTCCGTCCCCTCTCCCGAAGGAGTCCCCGCATGACCGTCACCACCCCTGTCCTCCTCGCCCGCAGCTTCGACGAGCCCGAGGGCATCGCGCCCCGCGGCACGCTGATCGTCCTCGGCGGTCGCGGCGAGACCCCCGCCGTCTACGAGCGCTTCGGCACCCGCCTCGCCCGCGACGCCTACCGCGTCCGCGCCCTCGGCGACGCGACGGCCGAGGTCGTGCGGGAGGCGGCGCTCGACCTCCTCCGCGACCCCGCCGCGGTCACGCCCGTGGTCCTCGTCGGCTCCGACGCGGGCGCGGCCGTCGCCCTCGAGATCGCCGCCACCCACCACGACGCGGTCGACGCCGTGATCGTCGCCGGTCTGCCCGTCCGCGCAGAGGGAGGCGAGGGCATCGCCGAGCGGACCGCCTGCCCGAACCACGCGGGGGTGCTGGCGCGCGAGACCGACGCGGGTGCGCGCGACGCGGTGCTGCCTCCGGAGCTGCTCGCCGTCGCGGCGAGCGCCGTGCGCGTGCCGCTGCTCGCGCTGCACGGAGGGGCCGACGCGATCAGCCCCGTCGCGGAGGCGGTGGCCCTCTACCGCACTGCCCCGCGGGCCGAGATCCACCTCGTCGCCGACGGGCGGCACGACGCCCTGAACGACGCGACGCACCGCTCTGCCGCCGCGACCGTGGTGCTCTTCCTCGAGCGGGTGAAGGCGTCGGCGGCGACCGCGCCGATCATCACGCGGGTGGAGGCGTGAGCGCCGCCGCGCCGACCATCGCCCCCGTCGTCGCCCGCGCCGACCGCTCGGGCTGGTCGCCGGCCGGCGAGCCCGTCGGAGTCGTGCGCGCCCGGGATGTCGACGAGGTCCGCGCGACGCTCGCCTACGCCTCCGCACACGGGATCCCCGTGGTGACCCGTGGTGCCGCCTCCGGACTCGCGGGCGCCGCCAGCGCCGGGGAGGGGGCGATCGTGCTCGACGTCTCGGGGCTCGACCGGATCCTCGCGATCGACGCCGTCGACGGCATCGCGCGCGTCGAGCCGGGAGTGATCACCGCCGACCTCGATCGCGCCGCGGCCCGCCACGGCCTCCTCTACGCCCCCGACCCCGGCAGCGTCGAGATCTCGACCATCGGCGGCAACATCGCCACCAACGCGGGCGGCCTGCGCGGCGCCAAGTACGGGGTGACCCGCGACGCCGTGCTCGCCCTCGACGTGGTGCTCGCCGACGGCTCCCTCGTGCACCTCGGGCGCGACACCGTGAAGGGCGTCGTCGGCCTCGACCTCACCGCTCTCGTCGTGGGGTCGGAGGGGAGTCTCGGCGTCGTCGTCGGCGCGACACTCCGCCTCCTGCCGCGCCCCCGCGTCACCGCGACCGCCGCGGCGTTCTTCGCCGATGTCGCCGCGGGAGCCGAGGCGGCGGTCGCCCTCGGGCTCGCCGGGCTCCGCCCGAGCGTCCTCGAACTCGTCGACGACCGCACCCTCGAGGCGATCGACGCCCTGCGCGGCTCCGACCTCGCCTCCCGCGGAGGCGCGTTCCTCCTCGTGCAGACCGACGGCTTCGGCGCGGCGGAGGAGATCGAGGCGGTGCGCGCCGTGCTCGCGCTGACCGCCACCGGTGTCGAGACCACGCTCGACGCCGCAGAGGGCCTCGCCCTGGCCGCCGCTCGCCGCGACGCCCTGCCGGCCATCGAGGCGCGCGGCCGGGTCCTGATCGAGGACATCGCGGTGCCCCGGTCGAGGCTCGCCGAGGCGATCCGCCGCATCCACGCGATCGCCGCCCGCACCGGAGCCGACGTCTACGTCTTCGCGCACGCGGGCGACGGCAACCTGCACCCGATCATCCGGGTGCGAGACGAGTCGGAGGCGGCACGCGCCCAGGCCGACGCCGCGGCCGAGGCGGTCTTCGCCCTCGCCCTCGAGCTCGGCGGCACCGTCAGCGGCGAGCACGGCGTCGGCGGTCTGAAGCGCGAGTGGGCCCGGCGCGAGCTCGGCCCCGACGTCGTCGCCCTGCAGCGCGCGGTGCGGCGGCTCTTCGATCCGCAGGGCATCCTGAATCCCGGAACCGCGCTGTGAGCGCACTCGAAAGGACGGACATGACCGACACTGCTTCCTCCGACACCGACATCCCCGACGAATCCGCCATCCCCGATCGCAGCGACGTCCTCGTGACGCCCGACGAGCTGGAGGCGGCGCTCGCGTCGCCCGAGCCGCCGCTCGTCCTCGACGTGCGCTGGCGCCTCGACCGCCCCGACGGCCGTCCCGCCTACCTCGAGGGGCACCTCCCCGGTGCCGTCTACGTCGACCTCGACCACGAGCTCGCGGCGCACGGCGACCCCGGCGACGGGCGGCACCCGCTGCCTCCGATCGAGGCGCTGCAGGAGGCGGCGCACGGCTGGGGCCTGCGCCGGGGCCAGGCCGTCGTGGTCTACGACGACCTGAAGAACCTCTCGTCGGCCCGCGCGTGGTGGCTGCTGCGCGCGGCCGGAGTCGCCGACGTGCGCCTGCTCGACGGATCGCTCCGCGCGTGGACCGGCTCCGGTCGAGCGCTCGAGACCGGGCCGGTCACGCCCGCGCCCGGCGACGTCGAGCTCGCCTACGGCGCGCTGCCGGTGCTCGACATCGAGGAGGCGGCCGAGTTCCCCTCGCTCGGCGTGCTGCTCGACGCGCGGGCGCCCGAGCGCTACCGCGGCGACGTCGAGCCGATCGACCCGCGCGCCGGGCACATCCCGGGGGCGCTGAACGCGCCCGCGACCGAGAACGTCGGCTCGGACGGGCGCTTTTTGCCGTCGTCGGAGCTCCGTGCGCGCTTCGAGGCGGTCGGCGTCCGGGCCGACGCTCCCGTCGGCGTCTACTGCGGCTCCGGAGTGACGGCCGCGGCCGACGCGGTCGCGCTCACCCTCGCGGGCTTCGCGCCGGCCGTGTACCCCGGCTCGTGGTCGCAGTGGTCGAACACCCCCGGCCGCGCCGTCGCGACGGGCGCGGAGGCCTAGAGTCCGCTCGGCGTGCGGGCGCGGGCACCCTCGCTCCCGCCCGGTCCAGAACGCAGGAGTTGTCGCACTCGATGGTCGAGTGCGACAACTTCTGCGCACTCGCGGTCCCGCCCGTGGCGGACGGGCCGCCCTGAGCGACTCCGGGTTCGCGACAACGCGAAAGTTGTCGCCGTCGACGTCGAGTGCGACAACTTCTGCGCATTCGCGGTCCGACCTTGGCGGGGACGGGCCGCCTGAGCGACTCCGGGTTCGCGAAAACGCAAGAGTTGTCGCGGTCGTGGTCGAGTGCGACAACTTCTGCGCATTCGAGGTCCCGCCCGTGGCGGACGGGCCGCCCTGAGCGAGCCCGGGTTCGCGAGAACGCGAAAGTTGTCGCGGTCGTGGTCGAGTGCGACAACTTCTGCGCACTCGCGGCCCGAGTGGGGCGGGGACGGCGCGTCCTCAGCGACTCCGGGTTCGCGAGAACGCGAGAGTTGTCGCCGTCGACGTCGAGTGCGACAACTCTTGCGCGGTCGACGCGGTCGCGGACGGCCGGGCGTTCAGCTCAGGCGGGAGTGCTCGCCGAGGTGGTGCCAGGTGCGGTTGTGGTAGACGAGCGGGGCGGTGGCGTCGGAGTCCTCCGGCACGTGCGCCTCGAGCGCGTGCACCGCGACGATCGTCGACGAGCCCGCCTCCATGCGGTTGATGACGGTGCCGCGGATCCACGCCGCCGCGTTCGGGAAGTAAGGCTCGCCCGTGGGCAGTCGCGACCAGATCGCGGTGTCGGCGAAGCGATCGATGCCGCTGGTCGAGCCGAGGCGGGCGAGATCGAGCTGGCCGGCCCCGAGGAGGTGCACGACGAGCGTCTCGGACGCCTGGATGGCCGGCGAGCTCGACGAGGCGGAGGAGAGCGAGAAGACGAACAGCGGCGGCTCCGCGCTCACCGAGAAGACGGAGGTGGCGGTCAGCGCCACGGGACCCGTGCCGGGGTCCGCGGTGATCAGAGCGACGCCGGCGGCGTGGTTGCGGAACGCGAGCTTGAACTCCTCCGGGGACAGCCCCGCGAAGGCGCGCGGGCGGGACTCGTCCGAGACGTCGGCACTGGTGGCGAGATTCTCACGGCTCATCGGAGACTCCTGATCGTTGGAGGGTGCGGCTCGGGAAGGGCCCGCCTTCGCGCCGCAGCACGGCCCCTCCAGCCTGTCGTACCGCCGGTCGGGCCTCCGCCGCATTGCGGAGTATGACACCGCCGGCTGCGAATGCGGCGTCCGTCCCGCCTCCCCTGCTCGGAGGCGGAGAGTGATCCCGGAGGCGGAGCGCGAGCCGGAAGGCGGGGTGTGCGATTCGCAGGAGTCGCGCGCCGGAGTCTCCGCCCCGTCGATCGGTGAGGAGTCGCACGATCTCCTGCAGACCGCACCGTCTCCTGCGGACGGCACCGCCTCCTGCGGATCGCACCGCCCCCTCCGGATCGCCCACAGCGCAACCCGTCGCGCCTCCCGACCCGCGCGCGCAGACTCGACGTCATGGCCCACCGCGTCCGCGAGTCCTCCGCCCGCCCCGAGAACAAGACCTGTGCCTCCTGCGGTCGCGAGATCGAGTGGCGCGCGAAGTGGGCGCGCGACTGGGAGAACGTCCGCTACTGCTCCGACGCCTGCCGCCGTCGCGGCGTCGGTCCGGAGGAGGCGCGGCTCGAGGAGGAGATCCGCTCGGTCCTGCTCGCGAGGGCCGCCTCGTCGACGGCGTGCCCGTCCGAGGTGGCCCGCAAGGTCGGCGTGGACGACTGGCGTCCCCTCATGGAGCCGGTCCGCCGTGCGGCCCGCCGGCTCGTCGACCGCGGCGAGATCGACATCGTGCAGGGCGGGCAGATCGTCGATCCGTCGCGCGCGAAGGGCCCGATCCGCCTCCGCCGCCGCCCCGGCGGGCCCCTGTCGCCCGGCGGCACCGCGGGATAGCCTCACAGGATGCCCAGCAGCGACGCCGTCGTCCTCACCGTCCCCGGTCCGCACGGTGACCGGGAGGTGCGGATCTCGAGTCCGGGCCGGGTGCTGTTCCCGGAGCCGGGCATCACGAAGCGCGAGGTCGCCGAGTACCTGATCGCGATCGGCGAGGCGTTCGTCGCCGCCAACGGCGACCGGCCCGTGTCTCTGCAGCGGTTCTCCTCCGGGATCGACGGCGAGCAGTTCTTCTCGAAGAACCCGCCGAAGGGGGCGCCGGAGTACGTGCGCTCCGTCCCCGTGACCTACCCGAGCGGTCGGGTGCATCCTCAGCTGGTCATCGACGAGCCGGCCGTGGCCGTGTGGGCCGCGCAGATGAACACGATCGTCTTCCACCCGTGGGCGTCGAAGGCCGGCGACCCCGACCAGCCCGATCAGCTGCGCATCGACCTCGACCCGCAGCCGGGCACCGACGTCGCCGACGCGGTGCGGGCGGCGCACTCCCTCCGCGAGGTGCTCCGCGAGGCCGGGCTCGAGTCGTTCGTGAAGACCTCGGGCAACCGCGGCCTGCACGTCTTCGCGCCGGTCGTCCCCGAGCACGAGTTCCTCGAGGTGCGGCACGCGGTGATCGCCGCGGCCCGCGAGCTCGAGCGGCGGATGCCCGAGCAGGTGACGACGGCCTGGTGGAAGGAGGAGCGCGGCGAGCGCATCTTCGTCGACTTCAATCAGGCCAACCGCGACCGGACCATGGCGGGCGCCTACAGCCCCCGCCCTCTCGCGCACGCACCGGTGTCCTGCCCGCTCGAGTGGGACGAGCTCGACGGAGTCGACCCGCAGGAGTTCACCATCCGCTCGGTCCCCGACCGACTCCGCTCGCAGGGCGACCCGTGGGCACGGATGCACGACTCTCCCGGGCGCCTCGACGCGCTCCTCGGCTGGTGGGAGCGGGACGTGGCCGACGGACTCGGTGAGCTGCCCTTCCCGCCCGACTTCCCGAAGATGCCCGGCGAGCCGCCGCGCGTCCAGCCGAGCCGGGCGAAGAAGCCCGCCGCCGAGTAGCGCGGCGTGGTCAGCCGAGCACGTCGTCGAGGTCGTACGCCGCGGGCTGCTCGAGCTGCTCGAAGGTGCACGAGCGGGCCTCCCGGTCGGGACGCCAGCGCTCGAACTGCACCGTGTGGCGGAACCGGTCGCCCTCCATCTGGTCGTAGCGCACCTCGAGCACCCTCGTCGGTCGCAGCCGGACGAAGGAGGTGTCGCGGCCGCCGGAGAAGCGGCTGCGCTCGCCGTCCCCGCGCACGGGATCTCCCGCCCCGTCGCGCTCGACGACGTCGGCGAGCTCCTCGATCAGCTCGACGCGGCGCACGTCGGTGAAGGCCGAGGCGCCGCCGACCTGGCGCAGTGCACCGGCGGCGTCGTGGAGCCCGAGCAGCAGGGAGCCGACTCCGGGCTTGGACGTGTGCTCGCGGTAGCCGATCGCGATCACGTCGGCCGTGCGGTGGTGCTTCACCTTGAGCATCGACCGCTTCCCCGGGGCGTACGGCGAGGCGAGCGGCTTCGCGACGACTCCGTCGAGACCTGCGCCCTCGAACCGGTCGAGCCAGTCGCGGGCGAGGGCCTCGTCGGAGGTGGTGCGGCCGAGATGCAGCGGATGCGGGACGCCGTCGAGGAGGTCGGCGAGCGCCGCTCGACGCGACGAGTAGGGCTCGTCGAGCAGGCTGCGGCCGCCGACGGCGAGCAGGTCGAAGGCGACGAGCATCGCGGGGGTCTCCGCGGCGAGCAGGGCGACCCGGCTCGCGGCCGGGTGGATGCGCTGCGAGAGCAGCTCCCAGTCGAGGCGCTGTGCTCCGGGCTCCCCGGTCGCGAGCACGATCTCGCCGTCGAGGACGCATCCGTCGGGCAGCAGGCGCAGGAACGCCTCGACCAGCTCGGGGAAGTAGCGGGTCAGCGGCTTCGATCCGCGGCTCCCGATCTCGCACGCACCGCCCGAGACGGACACGATCGCGCGGAAGCCGTCCCATTTCGGCTCGTACGAGAAGCCGCCCGCCCCGCTGTCCTGCGCGGGTACCGAGGGCACGGCCTTGGCGAGCATCGGGGCGATCGGGAGCGCGAACGGGAGGTCCATCCTCCGATCATCCCGGGCGCGCGGGGGAGCCGCACCCCCTTGCCCGACGTCCGCCGCGGAGGCGACACGCCGGTTCCGCGCGCGAAGAGCGTTCGTCTCGCGCCACCGCACCCAGGAGACTGGGGCCATGGACAGGTGGGGACGACGTTCCGGATCGTATGACGGACCAGACCGGACGGCCGGGGGGCTCCGAAGAGCAGGTATGACCTCTTGCAGTCGGCGCGCGCGCGGACGGAGCTCGCGCTGATGGCGCGGGGCACCGCCGGCGTCGGGCGACGACTGCTGGGGCTCGGCCGTCGTCGGGACATCGCGGAGGAGCAGCACGAGGTCGACGACCTCCCCGTGCGGGAGGCTCCGGCACGCGAGAGCTCCGGCGCTCCGGCGCCCTCAGCGGCCCACGGGCCTGCCGATCCGTTCCTCCGCACGGTCGAGGTGCTCGCGCCCTCGATCGGCGAGTACTGCGAGCTCGATCCGGACGCGATCGAGTTCCCGCACCCCGGAGTCGCCGACTTCGTCCCTGACCTCACCCGGCACCGCGGGTCCGGCGCCCGCTCCACTCCTGCGCCGCGCGTCGAGCGCGCTCCCGCTGCGCCTCCGCTCGTGCCGCCGGCCGGTCCGCCGGCCCCCGTCTCGGCCCTCGCTGCCGTGTCCGCGCAGGAGCGCACGGCTGCAGCGGACCGCGCCGGCTATCTCGATCGTCTCGCCGAGGAGGAGCGCGCCGAGGCTGAGCGCGTTGCGGAGGCTGAGCGTCTCGCCGAGGTCGAGCGGGTCGCGGAGGTGGAGCGTGTTGCGGAGGCTGAGCGCCTCGCTGAGGCCGAGCGTGTGGCGGAGGCTGAGCGTCTTGCTGAGGCTGAGCGTGTCGCGGAGGCTGAGCGTGTCGCTGAGGCTGAGCGTGTCGCTGAGGCTGAGCGTGTCGCGGAGGCTGAGCGTGTCGCGGAGGCTGAGCGTGTCGCGGAGGCTGAGCGTGTCGCGGAGGCTGAGCGTGTCGCTGAGGCTGAGCGTGTCGCGGAGGCTGAGCGTGTCGCGGAGGCTGAGCGTGTCGCGGAGGCTGAGCGTGTCGCGGAGGCTGAGCGTGTCGCTGAGGCTGAGCGTGTCGCGGAGGCTGAGCGTGTCGCGGAGGCTGAGCGTGTCGCGGAGGCTGAGCGTGTCGCGGAGGCTGAGCGTGTCGCGGAGGCTGAGCGTGTCGCGGAGGCTGAGCGTGTCGCGGAGGCTGAGCGTGTCGCGGAGGCTGAGCGTGTCGCGGAGGCTGAGCGTGTCGCGGAGGCTGAGCGTGTCGCGGAGGCCGAGCGTGTCGCGGAGGCCGAGCGTGTCGCGGAGGCCGAGCGCCTCGCGGAGGCCGAGCGCCTCGCGGAGGCTGAGCGTGTGGCGGAGGCCGAGCGTGTGGCGGAGGCCGAGCGTGTGGCGGAGGCCGAGCGTGCGGCTGAGGCTGAGCGCCTCGCCGAGGCTGAGCGTGTCGCGGAGGCGGAGCGCCTCGCGGAGGCTGAGCGTGTCGCGGAGGCGGAGCGTCTCGCGGAGGCCGAGCGCCTCGCGGAGGCCGAGCGCCTCGCCGAAGCCGAGCGCCTCGCCGAAGCCGCGTGGATCGCCGAGGCCGCCCGTCGTGTCGAGGCCGAGCGCGTCGCGCGGGCCGAGCGGCTCGCGGAAGCCGCGCGTGCCGCAGAGGACGCGCGAGTCGCCGAGAACGAGCGGCGCGTCGAGGCCGAACGCGTCGAGAGGAGTCGGCGTGCAGCCGGGATCGAGCGCTTCGAGCGCGCCCGGCGCGCAGCCGAGGTCGTCCGTCTCGCCGAGGCGGAGCGGGTCGCGGAGGCTCAGCGCGCAGCAGAGGCTCGGCGTACGGACCGCGCTTCCGAGGCGGAGGACGCCCCCCGGAACCGGCCCGACGCCGCCGAGCCCGCCCGACCCACCGCCTTCGAGCGCAGCGCCGCTCCCGTGGCCCCCGTCGCCTTCGCGACGGTGCTCGGACTCGCTCCGGCGATCGGCGAGATCTGCACCCTCGATCCCGATGCCGTCGAGTTCCCCCACCCCCGCGCGGCCGCCTTCGTCCCCGAGGCCGAGCCGTCCGCCGCATCGGAGGCGGGCCACGCGCTCGCGACCCATCCCCGCCACTCGGACCGGAGCGAGCCGCCCGCCGACCTCCGCGGCTTGGACGACGCCCGCTCGGCCACCGCTCCGCCGTTCCCGGGGATCGTCCCGGTCGACGTCGAGCCCGACGACCGTGACGACGCCGACCTCCCCCGCTCGCGGCGCGGCCTCCTCGCCGTCGGCATCGGCATCGGAGCGGCGGTCCTCGTCATCGGAGGAGCGCTCGTCGCCGTCCCGCTGCTCTCGGGCGGAGGCGCCGACGACGCACCGGCCGCCGACCCCGGGACGACCACCGCGGCCGTCGCGTGGATCGCCTCCTCCCTCGACCCCGCCTCAGTGCTGGTCGTCGAGGACGGACTCGTGGACCAGGTCTCCGAGGCCGGCTTCCCGGCCGACACGATCATCCCTGAGTCGACGCTCGCCGCCGCGGCGCCCGACTCGGCCTGGCGAGCGGCCGACTACCTCCTGGTGACCCCTGGGCTGACCGACTCGGCGTCGGGCGAGGTCGAGACCGCGCTCGCGAACTCGCAGCCGGTCGCCGCCTTCGGCAGCGGCGACTCCTCGATCGAGGTGCGCCGCGTCCTCGATCAGGGCACGGAGGCGGCCGCCGCGTCCGCCGCGGTCCTCACCGCCGCGCGGGCCTCCGCCGGCGGCCAGCTCGCGGGCAACCCGGCCCTCACCACCACGCCCGCCGCCCGCGCACTGCTCGAGGCGGGCCAGGTCGACGCGCGGCTGCTCCTGCTCCTCGGCCAGCAGCTCGCCGCCGCACCGCTCTCGGTCACCGACTTCCCCGCCGGCGCGAACGAGACGGAGGGAGTGCGGCACCGCCTGCTCCTCTCCGGCTACAACGGCGCGAGCGTTCCCGCGGATGCGGTCGCGACCACCGAGGCCACGGCCTGGCTCGGGAGCCAGACCGGCGACTTCGTCCCCACCTCCGTCGAATCGACCTCCGCGGGCCTGCTCGTGACGTTCGACCTCGACGAGCCGTCCGGGCTCCTCCCGGACGCGCCGTAGACCACCCACCCGAAGGACGCACCATGGACCCGATCACCCGCTCCGCCCGCCCGCTCCGACGGCTGCCGCGGGCGGCGATCGCGCTCGCGGCCGTCGCCGCGCTGGCCGCTCTCGGCGCGGCACCCGCGTCCGCCGAGGAGGCGGCTCCCGCGACGGGCTGGGTGCGGGTCGCTCACCTCTCTCCCGACACGAAGTCGGTCGACGTCTCGCTGACGGCGCTGGCCGGCGGAGGCGCAGCCTTCGAGCTGGACGACGTCGCCTACGGCGCGGTCTCTCCCTACTGGACGCTGACGCCGGGCACCTACGTCGTCTCGATGGTCCCCTCCGATGCTCCGGAGGGCTCGGCGCCCGTGATCCAGCAGTCCGTCGATGTGACCGCGGGCACCCCGCTGACCGTCGCCGCGCTCGGCCGGAACGCCGTCCTCAACACCACCGTCTTCACCGACGACCTCACCCCGCCGGCCGACGGCCAGGCCAGGGTGCGCGTCATCCAGGCCTCCACCACCGCCTCTCAGGTCGACGTCGTCACCACGACCGGTGCGATCATCGCCAGCGGTGCGCAGCAGGGGAGTGCGACGCCCTACAAGAACGTCCCGGCGGGACCGTGGACCCTCGACGTCAGCACGGCCTCGGCCACGGCGAAGGCCGATCTCGACCTCGCGGCCGGCTCGGTCGCGTCGCTGTTCGTGCTCGACGACGCCGCCGGCGGACTCGTCGTCTCGCCCGTCCTCGACTCCGCCGCGGTCGGCGACCTGCCGACCGGCGGCATCCAGACCGGAGGCGGCGCGACGGCGGTCCACGTCGGCTCGGCCGGGGCGCCGCTCGTCCAGGGCTTCGTCGGCATCGGCTCGGTCGTCGCCCTGCTGCTGGCCGGGGTCGCCTTCTTCGCGCGTCGCCACGCGGTCGGCGCTCGACGCGCCGGCTGATGCGCGCGGTCGCGCGCGTCGGCGTCGCTCTCGCAGTGGCCCTGACGCTGACCGGGTGCTCGACCGCGGCACCCGTGCCGACGAGCACCGGCTCGGCTGCTTCGGAGAGCACCCCCACGAGCGCCCCCACGAGTACGCCGACCGCGGCGGCCGCTGCCGCAGGGCAGCTGCAGGACCCGGTCGCCGCCGACGCGAGGAGCCGCTCGACCGTCGTCCCCGAGCGGGTGGTCATCCCCGCGCTCGGCGTCGACTCGACGCTCGAGTCGCTGACCCGCGACGAGACCGGCTGGATCCAGCCTCCCGTGCTCGTCGACGAGGCCGGCTGGTACCGCGACGGAGTGGTGCCGGGCGACATCGGCCCGTCGGTCATCGCGGGCCACGTCGACTCCCGGATCGGTCCCGGCGTCTTCCTCCGACTCTCCGAGCTCGCGCCGGGCGACACGGTCGACGTCATGCTCTCGGACGGCAGCACCCGCACCTTCGCCGTGACCGGCTCCGTCACGGTGCCGAAGGAGGACTTCCCGACGGAGGACGTCTACGGGCCCACGCCCACGGCGCAGCTGCGCCTCATCACCTGCGGGGGCGTGTTCGACGACTCCTACGGCCACTACGTCGACAACGTCGTCGTCTCGGCCGAGCGCATCGCCTGACGCCAGCGCCCGGATCGGGTGATTCGCAGCCGCCTCGGCGTTTCGGCGCGTACCCTCCCGGGGTATGAGCACCTCTTGGAAGCGCTGGACCCCGTTCGCCGCCGTCCCCCTGGTCGTCGTCGCCGCGGCCGTCGCCCTTCCTCTCTCGGCCAGCGCCGCGGGAGACCTCCCCGAGAAGTCCGCCGCGGACCTTCTGAGCTTCGTCGCCGAGAGCGACGTCACGGCTTTCTCCGGCGAGATCGAGCAGTCCTCCGACCTCGGCCTCCCCGATCTCTCCGCCCTCGGCGGCGGCTCCGCGTCCGGGTCGACCGACTCCGCGTCGCCGACCGACGCTCTGCTCGAGCTGGCCACCGGATCGCACCAGGCCCGGGTGTTCGTCGACGCCGAGAAGGGCGCGCGCCTCCAGGTCCTCGACCGGCTCGCCGAGCGCGACATCGTCGCTGCGAAGGGCGAGGGAGTCTGGGTCTACGACTCCTCCGAGAACACGGCCACCCACTTCCTCGCCCCCACGGGCGAGACGGAGGAGCCGGCGCCGATGACCGACGTCCCGACCCCGTCGAGCATCGCCGAGCAGTTCCTGTCGTCGATCGACCCGACGACGACGGTGGCCGTCGGCTCCGACGTCCGGGTCGCCGGACGCGACGCCTACGAGCTCGTGCTCACGCCCCGCAGCTCCGACACCCTCGTCGGCTCCGTCACCGTCTCGGTCGACGGTGAGACCGGTCTGCCCCTCGGCGTCGCCGTGACCGCGAGCGGAGCGACCGCTCCCGCCTTCAGCGTCGCCTACTCGAGCATCGACTTCTCCGCGCCCGACGCCGGCATGTTCGCCTTCACGCCCCCCGAGGGCGCCGAGGTGACCGAGGAGGCGGCGCCCACCCACGAGGGCACCGCACCCGAGACCGCGACTCCCGACGGTGCGACTCCCGACAGGGCCGCGCCGGCCGACGACTCCGGCGTCACCACCACCGGCACCGGCTGGAGCACCGTCGTCGAGGTCGCCGCCGGAGACGCGGAGTCCCTCGCCGCTCTCGACGCCGTCACCACTCCGGTCGACGGTGGCCGCGTGCTGTCCTCCTCGCTGCTCACCGTCCTGTTCACCGACGACGGGCGCGTCCTCGCCGGCGCGGTGCCGACCAGCACCCTGCTCGACGCGGCTGCCGGGCGGTGACGACGGGCGAGCTCGCGGTCGAGACCCGCGGTCTCACCAAGCGCTTCGGGCGGCAGGAGGCCGTGTCGGGTCTCGCCCTGGCCGTCCCCCGGGGGGCCGTGTTCGGGTTCCTCGGCCCGAACGGCTCCGGCAAGACCACGACCATCCGGATGCTCCTCGCCCTCGCGGCGCCGACGGAGGGGACGATCACCGTCCTCGGGTCCGCCATGCCGCGGCGGGCGGCCGACGTGCTGCCCCGGGTGGGCGCCCTCGTCGAGGGGCCGGGCTTCTACCCGTTCCTCTCGGGGGCCGCGAACCTCCGCCGCTTCGACGCCGCCGAGCCGGGGACGTCGTCGCGGACCAGGGACACCCGGGCGAAGGAGGCCCTCGCCAGGGTCGGCCTCTCGGCGGCGGCCGGCAAGCGCGTCGGCTCCTACTCGCTCGGCATGAAGCAGCGGCTGGGCATCGCGGTGGCCCTCCTGTCCCCGCGCGACCTGATCGTGCTCGACGAGCCGACCAACGGTCTCGACCCGCAGGGCACCCGCGAGGTGCGCTCGCTCGTCCGCGGGCTCAACGAGGACGGGACGACGGTCCTCGTCTCGAGCCACCTGCTGGCCGAGATCGAGCAGCTCTGCACGCATGCCGCCGTCATGCGCGCCGGTCGCCTGGTCGCGCAGGGCGGGCTGGACGAGCTGCGAGGTGACGCGGCCTCGGTCGAGGTGCTGACGCCCGATCCCGAACGGGCCTCGCGAGAGCTCGCCGGCAGGGGCCTCGTGCCGCGGACCGTCGCGGCGCCCCATCCGACCGATCCGCCCCTCGTCGCCGCCGACCTGCCGCCGGGCACGGCTCCGGAGGCGATCGTCGCCGCGCTCGTGGCCGCAGAGGTCCGCGTCCGCGGCTTCGCCGTCCGCCGTCCGTCGCTCGAGGAGCGCTTCGTCGAGCTGACGGGGGAGGGCTTCGATGTCGAACGCTGAGACCTCGGCCCGCCGACGGGGAGGCGCGGGATCGCTCCTGGCCTCTGAGCTCGCCCTGCTCTTCCGTCGCCGGCGCACCTGGGCGCTGCTCGCCGCACTCGCGGCCATCCCGATCCTGCTCGCCGTCGCGGTGCGACTGTCGAGCGGAGACGGCGGTGGCCCGTCGTTCGTCGGCCAGATCGCCGGGAACGGGCTGTTCACCGGATTCGCGGCGATCACCGTCGCGATCCCGCTCTTCCTCCCGCTGACCGTGGGAGTCGTCGCCGGCGACGCCATCGCGGGGGAGGCGTCGCTGGGCACTCTCCGCTATCTGCTGGTCACCCCGGTCGGGCGGATCCGGCTGCTGGCGGTGAAGTTCGCGGCGTCGCTCGCGTTCTGCCTCGCGGCGGCGCTGACGGTCATGGTGGTCGGCGTCCTGATCGGGCTCGCGCTGTTCCCCGCCGGCCCCGTGACGCTCCTGTCGGGCAGCACGGTCCCGCTGGCCGACGCGATCGGGCGCGCTCTCGGGATCGCCGTCTACGCCGCGCTCTCGCTCGCGGGGCTCGCCGCGATCGGACTGTTCATCTCGACGCTGACCGACGTGCCCGTCGGCGCGATGGCGGCGACGGTCGTCGTGTCGATCGCCGCGCAGATCGTCGGCTCGCTCTCGCAGCTCGACGCCCTGCACCCGTTCCTCTTCACCGACCGCTGGTTCGACTTCGCCGATCTGCTGCGCGACCCGATCGCGTGGGGCTCGTTCGGCGAGAACGCGCTGCTCCAGCTCGCCTACGTGGCGGTCTTCGGCTCGCTGGCCGTCGCGCGCTTCACGACGCGCGACGTGCTGTCCTGATCCGCGATTCGAGCTGATCCGCGGCCCTGACGACGGAGGCCGCCCTCCCGCTCGTGCGGTGAGGGCGGCCTCCGTCGGGCGCCGAGCCGTCAGCCCTGGGGAGCCACGCCGAAGCTGACCGATCCGCCCTCGTCGACCTGGGCGTCGAGCACCTTGTCGCCGAGGGCGACGGAGGCGGCGACGTCGAGGAACACGCGCGCACCGTCCTGCTCGACGACGGCGTCGGTGATCTCGGGGGCCGCCACGACCGCGACGGCGAAGTTGCGGGCGTCGAGGTCGTCTCCGGTGATGCGGAGCCCGCCCTCGACCGGGGTCTCGGTCTGGCTGGCGATGGTCTTGACGACGGTGCTGGCGTTGTCGGTGAGTGTGAGCATCGGGTCGTTCCTTCCGTCCGTGATCGATGAGGGGGCCACGCTTCCGAGATCGCGCTCGCACCGCAAGCCGCTCCGCCCGACGCGGAGGGAACGCACACCTGGCCGCCGCCGCCCCTTGCCGGTCGGGCAGCCCCTGTCGACGGCGGATCGAGCCCCCTCGCCTGCCGCGTCGCGCTGCACCCCGGCAAACTTTGCCTTGACGCAGAAATTTGCCGCAAGTAGCGTGATACCGGCGCCCGGCCTTCCCCCTGCCCGCCGGCCGACACGCCGCTGAGAGGACCGCCTCGTGAGCTTCCCCTCCCGCCGCGTCACCCTCAGCGACGTCGCCGCCGCGACCGGAGTCTCGATCGGCACCGTCTCGAAGGCTCTGAACAACCGCGGGCAGCTCCGCGGCGACACCCGGGAGCGCATCGTCGCGGCCGCCCGCGAGCTCGGTCTCGTCCTGCCCTCCGCCGTCGAGGCGACTCCGGTGGAGCGTCGCGTGCTGACGATCGGACTCGTCACCTCCGACGACATCGGACGCTTCAGCATCCCCGTGATGTGGGGGCTGGAGGACGCGTTCCCCGCAGAGACGGCCTCGGTCCTCCTGAGCAACTCGCGCGGCGACCGGGTGCGCGAGCGGCACTGCATCGACATCCTCGCCGCGCGGGGAGTCGACGCGATCGTCGTCATGACCACGCTCACCGGTCCGCGGCCCGCACTGCCGGCGTCGAGCGTCCCGATCGTCTACGTGATGGGCTCCTCCGACGACCCGGCCGACATGTCGGTCGTCGTCGATCAGACGCAGGGCGTCCTCCTCGCTCTCGAGCACGTCGCCGCGCTCGGCCGTCGCGACATCGCCTCGGTGGCGGGCCCGCGGCTCGACTACTCCGCCCGCGTCCGCGCCGAGGCCGTGCAGGAGCACGCGCCGGCCTTCGGCCTCCGGCTCGTCGGCGACCGCTCGCTCTACGGCACCTGGTCCGAGACCTGGGGGCGCCAGGCGGCGCAGATGCTGCGCCAGCGCGTCGAGCCGATCGACGCGGTGATCTGCGGCAGCGACGAGATCGCCCGCGGAGTCGCCGACGGCTTCCGCGAGGCCGGCATCGTCGTCCCGCACGACGTCGCCGTCGTGGGCTTCGACAACTGGGCGGCCGCCGCGCTCAACTCGCGCCCTGCGCTGACCACGATCGACATGAACCTCGAGGAGCTGGGCCGCGCCGCGGGCGCACGCGCGCTCGAGGCGATCGAGGGCCGCCCCCGGCCGGGGATCGAGGCGCACCCGTGCCAGCTGATCGTCCGCGACTCCACCTGACGGCCGACCACGTCCTCCGCCCGCGTCGACACCCCACGGCCTGAGAGGTCTCCCGATGACTGCGATCCACCGCTTCCCGCTCGACACCGTCCGGCTGCTGCCCAGCGCCTTCGCCGACGCGCAGGCGACCGGTCTGCGCTACCTGCTCGAGCTCGATCCCGACCGGCTGCTCGCCCCGTTCCTCCGCGAGGCGGGGCTGCCGACCGGGCCGGGCTACGGCAACTGGGAGTCCGGCGGACTCGACGGTCACATCGGCGGGCACGCGCTCTCGGCGAGCGCGATGATGGTCGCCGCGACCGGTGATCCCTCCGCGCGGGAGCGGATGGAGACCCTCCTCGACGGCATGGAGCGCGCCCAGGAGGCGGTCGGCACCGGCTATCTCGGCGGTGTGCCGGGCGGCCGGGCCCTCGGCGAGGAGCTCGCCCGCGGAGAGGTCGACGCCGATCTCTTCAGCCTCAACGACCGCTGGGTCCCGCTCTACAACCTCCACAAGACCTTCGCCGGGCTCCTCGACGCGGCGCATCACGGCGGCTCCGCGCGCGCACTCGGCATGGCGGTGCGGCTCGCCGACTGGTGGCTCGGCGTGTCGGCGGGACTCGACGACGAGGCCTTCGAGGCGATGCTGCACGCCGAGTTCGGGGGCATGAACGACGCCCTGGCCGAGCTGGCCGAGGCCGTCGACGACCCCGCGCGGGCCGCCGCCTACCGCGCCGAGGCGCGCCGCTTCTCCCACCGAGCCCTGCTCGACCCTCTCCTGGAGGGCCGCGACGAGCTCGACGGGCTGCACGCGAACACGCAGATCCCCAAGGTCATCGGCTATGCGCGTCTCGCCGGCGAGCTGCTGCCCGCCGCCCGGTTCTTCTGGGAGTCCGTGACCGGCGGCCGCACCGTCGCCATCGGAGGCAACAGCGTGCGCGAGCACTTCCACCGCGCCGTCGACTCGGCGCCGCTGGTGATCGACCGCGAGGGACCCGAGAGCTGCAACACCTTGAACATGATCGAGCTGAGCGGCAGCCTGTTCGAGCACAGCGGCGACGCCCGCTACCTCGACTACATCGAGCGGGCGCTCTACAACCACATCCTCTCGTCGCAGCACCCCGACGGCGGCTTCGTCTACTTCACGTCCCTGCGTCCTGCGCACTACCGCGTCTACTCGACTCCGGATGAGTCGATGTGGTGCTGCGTCGGCTCCGGGCTCGAGAACCACGCCCGCTACGGCGAGTTCGTCTACGGCCGCGCCGGCGACGATCTGCTGATCGGCCTCTACCTCCCCTCGACCCTCGACTCGGCGGAGTCGGGGATGCGAGCGCGCATCCACACCGGCTTCCCCCACTCCGACGAGGCGGCGATCACGGTCGATCTCGCGCGCTCGGGGGCCGTCCGGCTGCGGCGGCCGTCGTGGGCGGAGTCGTTCGCGGTGACCGTCGACGGGCGCGAGATCCGCGACCAGGCCGTCGACGGCTTCCTCCGGGTGGCCGACCTCGCGCCCGGGCGTCATGAGATCCGCGTCCGGCTCGGGATGGGCCTTCGCGCCGAGGCGCTCCCGGACGGGTCCGCCTGGTCGTCCTTCTCCTACGGGCCGATCGTCCTGGCTGCCCGCGCGGGCACCGACGATCTCGACGGGCTCCGCGCGGGCGGCGAGCGGATGGGTCACGTCGCCGCGGGACCGTTGCGCGATCTGGCCGACACCCCCGTCGTGACCGCTCCCCGGCCCCTCGACGCCGTCGCTCTCGTCGATCGCTCCGTGCTGACCGCCACCCTCACGACCGACGCAGGTCCGGTCCTCCTCGAGCCGTTCGCCGGGATCCACGACAGCCGCTACACCGTCTACTGGCCCCTCGGTGCCGATGCCGACGTGCGCCGGGCGGAGCTCGCGGCGGCCGACCTGATCGCCGGGGCCGCTGCCGCGGTGATCGACTCGGTCGCTGCGGGGGAGCAGCAGCCGGAGTCGGACCACTCCTTCGCCGGGCGGGGCACCCGGGCCGGCGGCGCGGACGGTGTGCACTGGCGCAGCGCCCAGGGCCCCGACGGCTGGTTCGGCTACACCCTCGTCGATCCGGAGCAGCTCGCCGCGGTCCTCCGGGTGCGGCTGCGGGCCGTCGCGCAGGGGCAGCAGGAGTTCCGGATCGACGACCGTCCGCTCGGTGAGCCGATCGCGTCCCGCGACAGCGACGGAGCCCTCGAGCTCGACTTCGCCGTCGAGCCGGAGCCCGGCCGCGACGGGCGGGTCGTCTTCTCGGTGCACGCCTCGGCGGCGGGGCCCACCGGCGACGTCCTCGGCGTCGCCCTGCTGAAGGCCGCTCCGTAGCGGGCGCGGGCGCCGGCGGTCCCTGCCACACTGACCGGATGCATCCCGCCGACGCCTGCCCCTGCGGAAGCCGCCGCCACTACGCCGACTGCTGCCGACCGGCTCACCTGGGCGAGACCCCGTCGCCGACGGCCGAGCGGCTCATGCGCAGTCGCTACAGCGCGAACGTCCTCGGCAGCGCCCCCTACCTGCTCGCCAGCTGGCACCCGTCGACGCGTCCTCCGCGGGTCGATCTCGACGACGACATCCGCTGGCGCCGCCTCCAGATCGTCGACACGGCGCGGGGCGGCGTCGACGACCAGGAGGGCCTCGTCGAGTTCCGCGCGTCCTACCGGTCCTCCGGCGGGCCCGGCCTGGTGCACGAGCGCAGCAGGTTCGTCCGCGAGGACGGGCGCTGGTTCTACGTCGACGGCGACGTGCTCGGCGAGGACGACTGAGGTCGAGCTTCTCTCGGCACGCCCTCCCCGCGCGGTTCTATCGTGGAGTCATGACCAAGGACTTCCGACGGGCCGACGACGCGTCGCGCTACGAGCTGCACCTCGACGGGGCGCTGGTGGGCGTCCTCGACTACCACGAGAACGGCGAGAGCGTCTCGCTGGTCCGCTCGTTCACCACTCCGCCGTTCCGCGGTCGCGGGCTCGCCGGCGAGCTGGTCGCCTTCGCCGTCGACGACATCGAGTCCTCCGGGTCGCGGAGCGTGGTGCCGATGTGCTGGTACGTCGGCCAGTGGTTCGAGGAGCACCCCGAGAAGGCGCACCTGCTCAGCCGCGCCGCCACGGCGTGACGCGGGGCGCGGTCAGACCGAGACGAGCGGATCGACCCCCGCGAGGTCGGGACCGAGCCCGATGTCGATGAGCCGGATCCTGCCCGCGTAGGAGCCACCGGGCGGGAGGAGCAGACCCGCCTTGATGGCGCCGAAGGTGACCGTCACGTCGGCCCGCAGCACGGTCGGATCCGGCACGGAACCGTCGTCCGGACCGATGCCGCTGGGCAGATCGACGGCGACGACGACCGGCGGGACCTCGCGCCGGCGGACGGCCTCGATGACCGCGGCCACCACGTCCCTCGGGCGGCCGCGCAGCGCCGGCTCCGCGGTGCCGATGCCGAGGATCCCGTCGACGACGACGTCGGCGCGGGAGACTGCGGCGGCCAGCGCCGCCGGATCGTCGGCGCGCACCGTCCCGCAGCCGTCGTCGAGGGCGACGGCGAGTCCGCGCTGGTGGGCCTTGCCGGCGGTGAGCACCAGGTTCACATGGCTCCCGGAGGCGGAGATCTCGGCCGCGGCGTAGAGAGCGTCGCCGCCGTTGTTGCCCGGGCCGACGAGCACCAGCACGTTCCCCGGACCGCGGCGGTCCGGTCGGGCGGCGAGCACGGCGCGCAGCTCGCGCGCGAGACCGTCCGCCGCCCTCTGCATCAGCGGTTCGCGCCGCGCGAGGTGGGGCGCCTCAGCGGCCCGCACCTGCGCGGAGGAGTATCCCTCGGCCATCCCTCCACTGTGCGCCCCGGCCGCACCATCGGCAAGCCCGCCGGCCACGCGCGCAGCGGACCCGAGGGTCTGCGTCAGGTCGCCTGCACCGCCGCGTCCGCCTCCTCGACGATCGCGCGCATGGCCTCCTCGGCGGCGCGCCCGTCTCCTGCGGCGACGGCCGTCGCCACCGCACGGTGCAGTCGCACCGCCTCCGAGTCGGCCTCGCGCGGCATCAGGGCGTTCCGCGTCCGCCCGGCCAGAACCTCCGCGACCAGATCGGCGAGCCCGGCGAGCAGCCGGTTGCCCGAGGCCTCCAGCAGCGCGCGGTGGAACGCCGTGTCGTGGCCGAGGTACCCGGCCTGATCGGCCGTGCGCGACTCCACCGACATGCCCCGGACCGCGTCGAGGAGCGCGGCGCGCTGCTCGGCGGACGCGTGCTCGGCCGCGAGACGGGCGGCGAGCGGCTCGACTCCCAGCCGCAGCTGGCTGAGCTGGTGCAGCTGCCGCTGGCGGTCCGGTCCGTCCAGGCTCCAGGCGACGACGCGGGTGTCGAGCGCGTTCCAGAGCTCGGGAGGCTCCACTCGCGTTCCGGCGCGGCGGCGCGACGTCACGAGGCCGAGGGACTCGAGCACCCTGACCGCCTCCCGCATCACCGACCGCGACACTCCGCGCTGCTCGGCGCGCTCGTCGGCGCTGAAGGTCGTCCCCGGAGGCAGCTCGCCGCGCACGATCTGCGCGCCGAGCTCGTCGAGCACCGACAGGTGCAACGAGTGCGGAGCGGTCTCTCCCATGCCGTCAGTATTTCGGAGAGGGCTCGCGGACGCCTCCCCGGATCAGACATAATCGTCCGGAACGCCGATTATGTCCGACATATAGATCCGCCAGGAGTCCGCCGATGCCCGAGCAGCCCGCCCCCGTCCGCGCCGTCGTCGTGATGGGCGTCTCCGGCAGCGGCAAGTCGACCGTCGCCACGCTCCTCGCGAGCCGCCTCGGCTGGGACTTCCTCGAGGGCGACGACGTGCACCCCGTCGCCAACGTCGAGAAGATGGCGGCCGGCATCCCGCTCACCGACGACGATCGCGCCCCGTGGCTCGCCGCGATCGCCAGCGCCGTCGACGAGCGCATCCGCTCCGGCGCCTCGGTCGTCGTCACCTGCTCCGCACTGCGCCGCCGCTACCGCGACGTCCTCCGCCGCGACGACCTCGTCTTCGTGCACCTCGCGGGCTCGCGCGAGACGGTCGCGGGCCGCCTCTCCTCCCGCGTCGACCACTTCATGCCGAAGGCCCTCCTCGACTCGCAGTTCGACACCCTGGAGCCGCTGGGCGCCGACGAGCGCCACGTGACGATCGACGTCGGGCGGCCGCCGGAGGAGGAGATCGCCGAGATCGTCGACGCGCTGGCTCTGGACTGAGCGGCCGCGTCAGGCCAGGAGCGACGCGAGGCTCGCGACCGGCAGATCGAACGCCGCTGCCACGGCCTCGTTGACCACGCGTCCGTCGTGGGTGCTGAGGCCCTTCGCGAGCGCGGCGTCGGCGGCGAGGGCGTCCTTCCAGCCGCGGTCCGCCAGTGCGACGACGTAGGGGAGCGTCACGTTGGTGAGCGCGCGGGTCGAGGTCTCCGGCACGGCTCCCGGCATGTTGGCGACGCAGTAGTAGACGCTGTCGTGCACCGCGAACACGGGATCGTCGTGCGTGGTCGGGCGGGACCCCTCGAAGCAGCCGCCCTGGTCGATCGCGATGTCGACCAGCACCGAGCAGGCCTTCATGGTCGCGACCATCTCGTCGGTGACGAGCTTGGGAGCCTTCGCCCCGGGGATGAGGACCGAGCCGATCACGAGATCGGCGTCGGCGACCTGCGCCGCGATCTCGTAGGTCGAGGAGGCGCGGGTCTGGATGCGTCCGTCGAAGCGGTTCTCGAGGTCGCGCAGCCGCGGGATCGAGAGGTCCACGACCGTGACGTCGGCGCCCATGCCGAGGGCGTTCGCCGCGGCGTGCTCGCCGGCGACGCCTCCGCCGATCACGACGACCTTCGCCTTCGGGGTGCCGGGGACGCCGCCGAGGAGGGTGCCTCGCCCACCGGCTGCCCGCATGAGGTGGTAGGCGCCGACGGTGATCGACAGGCGGCCGGCCACCTCGCTCATCGGCGAGAGCAGGGGGAGCTGCCGGTTCGGCAGCTGCACCGTCTCGTAGGCGATCGCGGTCGTGCCCGCGGTGAGCAGCGCCTCGGTGCAGGGGCGCGACGCGGCGAGGTGGAGGTAGGTGAAGAGCACCTGTCCCGACCGCATCCGCGGGTACTCGGCCTCGATCGGCTCCTTCACCTTCAGCACGAGGTCGGCCTCGCGCCAGACCTCGTCGGCATCGGCGGCGATGCGCGCGCCGGCCGCGCTGAAGTCGTCGTCCGACAACCGCGAGCCCAGGCCCGCTCCCGACTGCACCAGCACCTCGTGCCCGCGGCGCACGAGCTCGTGCACCCCGGCCGGAGTCGCGGCGACGCGGTTCTCGTTGTTCTTGATCTCGGTGGGGATGCCGATGCGCATGACGACTCCTTCGCTCGAGCCCGCCCGCGGGCCTCTGCGCCGATCCTGCGCCGGCGCTGCTCCTATCGTGCGAAGATCGTGTTTCCTGCGCGTGACAGTCCGCAGGATCGCGGGAACCAGAACGCTTTTCCGCAGGATCGTCGATCCGGAAGGCAGTGACGCGCATGAGACCGAAGGATCTGCACGACCTGGGCGACCTCGACCCGGTCGATCGCACCCTCGTGCGCCTGCTGCGCGCCGATGCCCGCACGCCGAACAGCCGCCTCGCCGAGCAGGCGGGGATCGCTCCGTCGACCTGCGTCTCGCGGGTGCGATCGCTCGTCGACCGCGGGATCATCACGGGCTTCACCGCCGAACTCGACCCGGCGGCGCTGGGGCTGACCCTGCAGGCGCTCATCAGCGTCAGCATCCGGGTGGGTCAGCGGCAGGCGATCACCCGCTTCGCCGACGAGATCCGCGCACTTCCCGAGGTGGTGCAGCTCTTCTTCCTCGGCGGCTCGGAGGACTTCATCATCCACGTGGCCGTGCGCGACTCGAACGACGTGCGCGACTTCGTCGTGTCGAACCTGTCGGCGCATCCGGCCGTCGCGTCGACCCGCACGAGCATCGTCTTCGACCACCACCGCAAGGGGCCCGCGGTTCCGGAGTAGTCGCGTTCCGTCCGCGGAGCGGGACGCCAGAGGAGGGGGATCGCCGCAGATCCCGCGCTTCCGCGCGATCGGCCTTCCTGGTGGAACCGATTCCGGGAGTCAGTGCGCTCCGGGGCTCAGATCGCCGCCGCCGCGCTGCATCAGGCCGGGGATCCGCTTCGCCAGGCCCGGGATGCTCGCCTCCGGGATCTCGATGCGCGTGTCGCGCAGCCGCTGCCGCAGGAGCGCTTCGACGTCCTCCTCCGGCCGCAGCTGGGAGTCGCCGGCGACCTGCAGCAGCACGCCGCGCAGCTTCTCGTCGAGGAGGGCGTCGTCGCTGCCGTGCTGGATCGGGTGGTCCTGGGATGCGTTCGTCATGCCTCCATGCTCACACTCGGCCCGAGCGACGGCGAGACCTTGCGGTGGCGGCGCGACCCACCCCGCGAGGGCAGGATGGAGCCATGCCCTTCACCCGCGCGGAGCTCGCGTCGTACCGCGACCGCACCGTCGAGGACCTCCTCGGCGGCGACGTGCGGCTCCTGTTCGTCGGCATCAACCCGGGTCTCTGGACCGCGGCCACGGGCGCCCACTTCGCGCACCCCGGCAACCGCTTCTATCCCGCCCTGCTCGCCGCCGGCATCCTCGAGCACCCGCTGCGCGTCTCGGAGGGGATGAGCGCGGCCGACCGCCGCATGCTGATCGAGCGCGGCGTCGGCATCACCAACCTCGCCTCGCGGGCGACCGCACGGGCCGACGAGCTCGCGCCGGAGGAGCTGCTGGCGGGTGCGCAGCGCCTCGTCGCCACCGTGGAGCGGGTGCGGCCCCGCGCCGTCGCGATGGTCGGCATCACCGCCTACCGCGCGGCGTTCGGCCGGCGCAGTGCGGCGCAGGGACGCCAGGAGGAGGGGATCGCCGGGGTCCCGCTCTGGGTGCTGCCGAACCCGAGCGGCCTGAACGCCCACGACACCGTCGCCTCGCTCGCCCGCGCCTACCGCGAACCGGCCGTCGCCGCCGGGATCGTCCCCGAGGAATAGCCGACGACCGCAGGAGGTTGCAGAAGTCCATGAGTACGCATGAAATCAAGTTCGGTGTCGACACCTTCGGAGACGTCACGGCGGATGCCGACGGCACCCCGCTCCCGCACGGACAGGTCCTCCGCGACGTCGTCGAGGAGGGCGTCCTCGCCGATCAGGTCGGCCTCGACTTCTTCGGAGTGGGCGAGCACCACCGCGCCGACTTCGCCGTGAGCGCCCCCGACGTGGTGCTCGCCGCGATCGCGGCCAGGACCGAGCGCATCCACCTCGGCTCGGCGGTCACCGTCCTCTCCTCCGACGACCCCGTGCGGGTCTACCAGCGCTTCGCCACCCTCGACGGCATCTCGAACGGCCGCGCGGAGGTCATCCTCGGCCGCGGCTCCTTCACCGAGTCGTTCCCGCTGTTCGGCTTCGACCTCTCGCAGTACGAGCTTCTCTTCGAGGAGAAGCTCGAGCTCTTCCACGCCCTCGTCCAGGGCGGCCCCGTCACCTGGCAGGGGAAGACCCGCCCCGCGCTGACCGAGCAGAACGTCTACCCCACGGTCGAGAACGGCCCGCTGCGCACCTGGATCGGCGTCGGCGGCAGCCCGGAGTCGGTGGTCCGCGCCGCGCGCTTCGGCTTCCCGCTGGTCCTCGCGATCATCGGAGGCTCGCCCGCACGGTTCCGTCCCTACGTCGACCTCTTCGGCCGCGCGCTCGACCAGCTCGAGCAGCCGCGCCTCCCGGTCGCCGTGCACTCCCCGGGCTTCATCGCCGACACCGACGACGAGGCGCGCGAGCTCTACTACCCGCACCACAAGGCGATGATGGACGCCATCGGCCGCGAGCGCGGCTGGTCGCCGATGACCCGCGACCGCTTCGACGAGGAGGCGGGCCCCGACGGCGCCCTGCACCTCGGCTCGCCCGAGACGGTGGCGCAGAAGATCGCGAGCACGGTCGACGCGCTCGGCATCGACCGCTTCGATCTGAAGTACAGCGCGGGCACGCTCCCGCACTCCGCGATCATGCACAACATCGAGCTCTACGGGACGCGGGTCGTCCCGCGGGTGCGCGAGCTCCTCGCGGCTCGCTGATCCGGAGTCGATGACTTCGCTGGCCCCTCGGCCGGTTCCGAGCGTCCGTGGTGCTCGCTCCCATCGGGCGCTCGGAGGGCTCCGATACACTCGAGGACCCGGTGCCCGCACCGCCCTCGACCCTCCGGAAGCACATGCCAGACAGTCACGCCGCCCGCACTCCCTACGAGGTGCTGGGCGTCGCCGCCACCGCGTCCGACGACGAGCTGCGCCGGGCCTACCGCCGCCTCCTGCGCGAGACGCACCCCGACACCGGAGGCGACGCCGCCTCGTTCCACGCGGTCCAGCTCGCCTGGGAGCGCATCGGCAGCGCGAACGCCCGCAACGACTACGACCGCGGTGCTCCCGCCGCGGGCCCGCAGTCGCCCCAGCAGCCCTACACGGGGTCGTCCCGCCCGACGGCGTCCGCCGTGCGCGCCCGCTCCTACGGCCACCCGGGAGGCGCGGCCCGCGAGTACTACCTCCGGCTGGTGCGCGAGTGGGCCGGTCGAGGTGTCGAGCTCGAGGATCCGTTCGACCCGGCTCTCGTGCGCTCAGCCCCCCGGGAGGTGCGCTCCTGGCTCGCGAAGGCCCAGGCCGAGGAGGCGACGGCCGCCCTGGTCGGCGCGCTCGGCATCGCCTACACGATCTGGAACGACGTCGCCGTGGGCGACGGCGGTCTGAAGATCGACCACCTGGTCCTCGGCCCGTCCGGCCTCCTCGCGCTCACCTCCGCCGACTGGGGCGATGCGGTGCGCCTGCGCAAGGGCGAGCTCGAGGGCCCGGGCATCGCCGAAGACGAGAAGCCCCTCGCCTCCCTGTCGAAGGCGGCCCGCCGCCTCGGCCGCGAGCTCGGCGTCCGCTTCTCGGCGAGCGTCGTGGTCGTGCCCGACGACGCGCTCGACCAGCCCTTCGAGCAGGTCGAGCGCGGGCGCCACCAGGGAGCGGTCGTCATCCGCCGCTCCCTGCTGCCGCAGCTGCTGCGCTCCGGCACCGACGACCCGAGGCTCGGCGGCTACGGCGAGTCGTTCGAGGTGCGCACGCGCGTGCAGAGCCGCGTCCGCTTCGTCTGACGCGCGGATAGCCTCGCCGCCGCGTCACTGCAAGGGGTACCCGCCCCCGACTCCGCCGCCGACCATGGTCGAGTGCCCACCGGCACCCACCGACGAGCGGAACGAGGACGGACCATGGTGCGCATCGGCTACATCCTGATGACCGAGCAGAGCGGCCCCAAGCAGTTGGTCGGCTACGCCGTCGACGCCGAGAGGCTGGGCTTCGAGTTCGCGGTCTCGAGCGATCACTACTCGCCGTGGCTGACGGAGCAGGGGCACGCCTCCTACGCCTGGACGATGCTCGGCGCCGTCGCGCAGGCCACGTCGACGATCGACCTGATGACCTACGTCACCGCGCCGACCGTCCGCTACCACCCGGCGGTCGTCGCGCAGAAGGCGGCGACGCTCGCGATCCTCTCGGACGGCCGCTTCACGCTGGGGCTCGGTTCGGGGGAGAACCTCAACGAGCACGTCGTGGGCGAGGGCTGGCCGGTCGTATCGGTCCGCCAGGACATGCTCGAGGAGGCGGTGCACATCATCCGCGCGCTGCACACCGGCGAGCTCGTCACCTGGGAGGGCGCCTACTTCCGCGTCGACTCCGCCCGCATCTGGGACCTCCCCGACGCGCCCGTCGAGATCGGACTCGCCGTCTCGGGCGAGAAGTCGATCGAGCGCTTCGCCCCGCTCGGCGACCACCTCGTCACCACCGAGCCCGACGCCGACCTGATCGCGCAGTGGACTGCGGTGCGCGGGGCCGACGCCGCTCCGTCGCGCACGATCGGCCAGATCCCGATCTGCTGGGCTCCCGACAAGGAGCAGGCGGTCGCACTCGCGCACGAGCAGTTCCGCTGGTTCGCCGGCGGCTGGTCGGTCAACGCCGACCTGCCGACCCCCGCCGGGTTCGCGGGAGCGAGCCGGTTCGTCCGGCCCGAGGACGTCGCCGAGCAGATCGCGTGCGGCCCCGATCTCGACGAACTCGCCGAGAGCTTCGTGCCCTACCTCGAGGCCGGATTCACCGACATCGCCCTGGTCCAGGTGGGCGACGCCCTGCAGCAGCGCTTCCTCGACGAGGTCGCGGAGGACCTGCTGACGCGAGTCCGAGCGCTCGCGCCCTGACGTCAGAAGCCGCGGAGCCTCTCGATGTCGCGACGATCACGCTTCGTCGGCCGGCCGGCGCCGCGGTCGCGCGCGATCACGGCGGGAGCGGCCTCGCGCGGCGGGGGCGGGGGAGTGCGGTCCTCGAAGCACTCCGCGGCGACCGGTGCGCCGACCCGCTTCACGACCAGACCGCGGACCACGAGCTCGCGATCGAACCCGCCGATGCGCGCGCGCACCTCGTCGCCGACGCGGACCGTCTGCGCGGCCTTGGCCCGCTCGCCGTTCACCCGGATGTGGCCCGCACGGGCCGCGGCGGTGGCGGCGGACCGGGTCTTGTAGATCCGGATCGCCCACAGCCAGGCGTCCACCCGCGCCGCGCCTGTCACCGGGATCTGCATCCCGACAGTCTACGAAGCACTCTCGGGGCGGGACACGCCCCGGGTGCCCACACCACGCGGTCCTACACTGGCCGCCGACAAGGAGGTTCCACCATGAACGAGGTCTCAGCATGAGCGACGTAGGCATGACAGCGGACGGCGACCCCGGGATCCCCACCCGCGGCGCCCCCGAGCACAGCGGCTCGCCGTCCGAGCTCCGGCCCACCGCCTTCGATCGCGCGGGGACGGAGTACTCCCTGGTGCCCTCCGCTCACGAGGAGTGGACGATCCGTCACCCCGACGGTCGCTCCGTCGGCGTGCTGGCGATCATCTCCCACTCCGGCGAGGAGTCGGAGGCGGTCTTCGTGACCCGCAGGATCGGCTCCGACGACGCGGTCGCCGAGGGAACCGACTGGCGGGGCCTGGTCACGGCCGTCATCAACGACGAGGCCGCCGACCAGCGCGAGGGCGTCCAGCTCGATCCCACGGTCCAGGAGGTGCGCGGCGGCCTGATCAGCCGTGGCCCGGCCGACGTCGACGGACTCTCCTGACCGAGGTCCTCCAAGCGGGATGCCCGCCCGCAGGGCGGTGCGTCCCGCTGGTCGCCGTCAGCGGCCGAGCAGCGCCGCGTTGATCCGCGCCGAGAGCGCGGAGTCGACGGCGCGCGGGCGGCCGTCGACCTCGCGGATCGGCGCCGCGTTGCGCGCGCTCGAGACGAGCCACGCCGACTCCGCGGTCTCCAGATCCCCGGCGCGGACGGGCCGGTAGGCGCTGCCGAGGCCGAGCCCTCCGGCCAGCGCGAACAGGTCGGCCTGGGTGGTTCCCGGCAGGAGCCCGAGGGTCGGCGGCGGAGTCACGAGCGCGCCCCCGAGCAGCAGCACCAGGTTCGAGGTCGGCCCCTCCAGGAGGAAGCCGTCGGTCGAGACGAAGAGGGCGTCGTCCGCTCCCCGTCGCACCGCCTCCCTCGACGCCGCCCTGTTGACGGCGTACGAGAGGGTCTTCGCGCCGGCCAGGAGCCAGGGCGAGGTCTCCTGCACGTCCGAGCGCAGCCCGCGGTCCAGCAGCACGATCCGCACGCCGTCCCGCCGGGCGGCCGTGAAGTCGGGGCTGGTCTGCACGAACACCAGGCCCGTGGGCCGGTCGTCCCCCTCGACACCGCGGGTCAGGACGGTCTTCACCATCGCCTCCGGAACGCGCGGGTGCTCGGCCACCGCGAGCCCGATCGCGTCGAGCCACGCCGCGCGGTCCGGTCGGGGCAGCTCGAGCATCGCGGCCGACCGCTCGAAGCGGTCCAGGTGCGCGTCGAGCGCCTGCAGGCGGCCGTCGACGAGGTTGATGGTCTCGAAGACGCCGTCGCCGCGCGTGAAGCCGAGGTCGGTGGCGTCGATCCCGCCGGTGCCGCTCGGATCGAGGGTCGACCCGGAGGCGGCGTCGTCTCCGCCGGCGTCGAGGGAGGGGCGGGCGAGTCGGACGAGGGTGTCAGCGGGCATGGTCGGTGCGGTCCTTCCGGAGGGCGAGTCGGGGGAGCAGGGCAGCGGTCAGTGCGGCGCCCACCAGCGATCCGAGTCCGTTCGAGATCAGGTCGCGGACGTCGGCGACGCGCGAGGGCAGGAGGAGCAGCTGCGCCGTCTCGATCAGCACCGACACGCCGAGGCCGATCACGGCAGCGAGCAGCCGGCGCCGCGCGGGCAGCTGCGCGGCGAGCAGCGCTCCGAGCGGCACGAACATCAGCACGTTCGCCGTGAACTCGGCCACGTCGTAGTCGAACCACGCGGTGAGCGGAGTCGAGCCCAGGAACGCGATGATCGCGCGGACGATCGCGGAGGGCTCACCCGGCGGGTACGGGGCCGGCGTGAGCGTGATCAGCGCGATCACGACGAGGTAGGCGAGCGTCGCGAGGGGGAGGACTCTCGAGCGGCGCATCGTCCGATTCTGCCATCGGAGCCGACGATCGACGGTCCGGCCGACCCGGCCCGGTGTGGGAGGCTGGAGGGCATGACGGGCGACGACACCGGCGGTGACGCCGTGTTCCCGCGCCCGCACTTCGACCCCGCTCTGGGCGACGGCTGGGTCGAGATCGGCGACGGGCGCCGGTTCTGGGGCCGCTTCGGAGCCGCGGGACTCCTGCTCCGCGACCCCGACGGCCGTGTCCTCCTGCAGCACCGCGTGAGCTGGAGCCACTTCGGCGACACCTGGGGGCTGCCCGGCGGTGCCCGGCACCCCGGCGAGTCGGCGTTCGAGGCGGCCCTCCGCGAGTCGGCGGAGGAGGCGGGCGTCCCCACCGCGCTGATCCTGCCGCTGGTCGCGAGCGTCGTCACCATCGCCCCGTGGAGCTACACGACCGTCCTCGCGGAGGCGCTCGAGCACTTCGAACCGCGGATCACGGACGCCGAGAGCCAGGAGCTGCGCTGGGTCGCCCCGGACGACGTCGACGCGCTCCCGCTGCACCCCGGCTTCGCCGCCGCGTGGGCCGGTCTCCGCCGGCTCGACGACGACCTGCCCGTCCTCGTCGTCGATGCGGCGAACGTCGTCGGCTCCCGGCCCGACGGCTGGTGGCGCGATCGCGCGGGAGCCGCCCGGCGCCTCCTCGAGTCGCTCGGCCGTCTCGCGGCGACGGGTGTGCCGGGCGCCACCCTGGGCGTGGCCGTCGACACCGTCTGGCCGCGCATCGTCGTCGTCCTCGAGGGGCAGGCGCGCGGAGCGGATGCGGTGACGGCGATCGCGTCGGCTCCGAGGGGCCGCCTCGCGGTCGAGTCGGCGAGCGGGTCGGGCGACGACGCGATCGTCGACCTCGTCGCGGCGCTGGACGCTCCCGCCCGCGTCGTCACCGCCGACCGCGGACTGATCATCCGGATCGAGGCGCTCGGCGCCTCGGCTCTCGGCCCCCGCACGCTGCTCGAGCTCCTCGACGGGGAGCGGATCCGCGGGGAATAGCTCGCGCTCCGGCCCGGTTGCACCCCTCATGGCCACGACCGCGATGACTCTCGACTCCCACGACCAGACCGTCTCCGACGGCATCGTCCTCATCGACTTCTGGGCCGCCTGGTGCGGCCCGTGTCGTCAGTTCGCCCCCGTCTTCGAGGCGTCGAGCGAGAAGAACTCCGACATCACCTTCGCGAAGGTCGACACGGAGGACCAGCAGCAGCTCGCCGCGAGCTACGGCATCTCGTCGATTCCGACCCTCGTCGTCTACCGCGACGGCATCCCCCTGATGGCGCAGCCCGGCGCTCTGCCCGCGCCGGCGCTCGACAACCTCATCGAGCAGGTCCGCGGCCTCGACATGGACGACGTCCGCCGCCAGTACGAGGAGGCGAAGGCCGCCCAGGAGGCCGGCGCCCCGCAGACCTTCGACGACGGCGCCCAGATCTGACCCAGGAGCCCGATACGACGGAACCCCCGGCAGCCGCACAGGCCACCGGGGGTTCCGTCGTTCCGGGGGCGCCGATCACCCCGTGTTCTGCAGTCCCGCCGCCACGCCGTTGACGGCCAGCAGCAGCAGCCGCTGGTTCTGCTCGGTCCCCGAGCCGCCCGGGTCGGTGCGGAGGGCCCGCAGGGCCCGCAGCTGCAGCAGCGACAGCGCGTTGACGTAGGGGGTGCGCAGCCGTACGGCGCGGCCGAGCACGCGGTGCCCGGTCAGGAGGCTCTCCTCGCCCGTGATCGAGAGGACCCAGCGGCGGGTCAGCTCCATCTCGTCCAGCACCAGCTCGGCAAGGTCCTGTCGCGAGTCGAGCGCGAGGTAGCGCCGGGCGATCCCCTCGTCGGTCTTCGCCAGCGACATCTCGACGTTGTCGATCATGGTCGTGAACAGCGGCCAGGAGGCGTAGGCGGCCTGGAGCAGCTCGAGGTCGCCGACGGCGTCGAGCGCGGTGCCGAGACCGAACCAGCCCGTCAGATTGACGCGCGCCTGCGTCCACGCGAAGACCCACGGGATCGCGCGCAGGTCCTCGAGCGACTCCACCGAGAGCCCGCGACGCGCCGGGCGCGAGCCCAGAGCGAGCAGGCCCACCTCCTCCTGCGGCGTCACCCTGGCGAACCAGGGCGCGAAGCCGTCGGCCTTGACGAGCTCGAAGAAGCGGCGGCGCGACTCCCGGTCCATCGTCTCGGCGACGTCGCGGTAGCGGTCGGCGGCCGAGGCGTTCCGCTCGCCGACCGAGGGCGAGGAGGCGAGGAGGGTCGCGCCGGCGACCTGCTCGATGTGCCGCGTCGCGATGTCCGGGTTGCCGTAGCGGGCGAAGATGACCTCGCCCTGCTCGGTGAGCTTGAAGCGGCCGTCGACCGATCCCGGCGGCTGCGCGAGGACCGCCCGGTTGGCCGGCCCGCCGCCGCGACCGAGGGCGCCGCCGCGGCCGTGGAAGAGGGTCAGCACGATGCCCTCGTCGGCCGCCCACTTCGCGATCCGCGCCTGCGCGTCGTAGAGCGCGAGGGTGGCCGACACCGGGCCGACGTCCTTCGACGAGTCGGAGTAGCCGAGCATCACCTCGAGCCGGTTCCCGGTCGCCTCCAGGCGCGCGCGCACCTGGGGGAGCCTGATCATCTCGGTGAGGATGTCGACCGAGGCGTCGAGGTCGGCGAAGGTCTCGAACAGCGGGATCGCGTCGATGATCGGCGGGTGCCCGTCGGTGGCCGCGTCGGCGAGCTCGAACACGGTCCGCAGGTCGTCTGCCGACTGCGTGAACGAGACGATGTAGCGCCGCGCCGCCTCGGTGCCGAAGCGCTCCTGGACGGTCGCGATCGCGCGGAACACCGAGAGCACCTCGGCGCTGCGCTCGTCGAGCTCGCCGCCGGCCCTGACCGCGGCGATGGTCTCGCGGTGCACCTTCGAGTGCTGGCGCACCTCGATCTCGGCGAGGTGGAACCCGAAGGTCTCGACCTGCCAGACGAGGTTCTGCAGGTCGCCGTAGGCCGAGCGGACGTCGCCCGCGGCGACGAGCGACTCCTGCAGCGTGCGCAGATCGGCGAGCAGCTCGGCGGCCGATCCGTAGGCGAGGGCGCCTCCGGAGCGGGTCGCCGCGAGGCGGTCCGCCGTGAAGAGCAGCACGCGGCGGTGCGTCTCGCTGGGCGAGCGCTCCGCGATCACGGAGGCGAGCCCCGCGTCGCGCTCGCTGCACGCGGCCCAGAGCGCCTCGACGTCGGCCGAGGGGGGAGTGGTTGCCGCGTCGAGGGTCAGCGCGCGACCCACCCGGCGCGCGACGCGCTCGAGCCCGATCAGCACGTGCTCGGAGGCGATGTCGACGGCTTCGAGCGTGGTGGCGGCGGTGACGAACGGGTTGCCGTCGCGGTCGCCGCCGATCCAGGTGCCCAGGCGCACGAAGGCCGGCGCGATCGGCGTCCTCGTCCCGGAGGCGTCGCCCAGCAGTGCGTCGTCCAGGCGCCGGTAGACCCGCGGCAGCACCGAGAAGAGCGACTCGTCGAACACGCTCATCGCGGTCCGCACCTCGTCCAGCGGCGAGGGCTTCGACTCCCGCAGCGGTGCGGTGCGCCACAGGGTGTCGACCTCGGCGAGGAGCCGGCGCCGGTTCTCGACGAGGACGACGCCGCCCATCCGCGGGTCGTCGCGCTGCTCGAGGAGCGCACTGATGCGGCGGATGGTCGAGGCCACCGCGCGACGCCGCGCCTCCGTCGGGTGCGCGGTGAGCACCGGGCGGAACTCGAGCCGCGAGAGGCGCTCGAGGGCCTCCTCCTCGCCGAGCTCGTCGGTGAGCCTCGTCATCGACGCGGTGATCGAGTCCTCGGGCGACTGCGCGCCCGCGTCCGCCTCGCGGCGGCGGAGCACGCGCACGCGGTGGAACTCCTCGGCGACGTTCACGAGGTGGAAGTAGCAGGTGAAGGCGCGGGCCACCTCCTCGGCGCGATCGAGGGTCAGCGACGCGACGAACTCCTCCGCCGTCGCCATGTCGGCCGCCTGCTCGCTGTCGTAGGCGCTGATCGTGAGGGCCCGGAGCCGCTCGACGTCGTCGTAGAGGGACGGATCCCCCGATTCGCGGAGGACCTGGCCGAGGAGCTCGCCCAGGAGATGGACGTCGCCGCGGATGCGGTCGTCCATCGGCGGAGCGACGGTCCCGTCGGCGGAGGGGACGGGTGCTGCGGGCGCGTCTGACGCGTCGGAGAACGGAGGCACCCGACAGACTTTAGCGATGCTGTGTATCCGGCGGATGACGCGGCCGTCATGATCCGACCACCGCCGCGAGCCACCACCTCCGGCGGGCGACCTGGGATGATCGACGCGTGACCGTGACTCCCGCACCCCCCACGCCCGCAGTCCAGACCGAGCAGGCCGCGCCCCACGTCGTGGTGCTCTTCGGCGCGGTCGGCGATCTGTCCCGTCGGAAGCTCATCCCGGGCATGGCGCACCTCGCGCTCTCCTCGCTCGCCCCCGATCTCCAGATCGTCGGCACCTCGCTCGAGGAGCACGACGACGAGTCCTTCCGCGCGTTCGCGAAGCTCGCCTACGACGAGTTCGGCAGCCGCTCGCTGACCCCCGCGCAGTGGGACGAGTTCGCCTCGAAGCTGCGCTACGTGCCGCAGTCGGCGGGTCCGGCCGCCCTCGCCGCGGCGGTCACCGACGCCGAGAAGGTGCTCGGGCCCGACGTCAGCCGCCTGCACTACCTCAGCGTCCCGCCCAAGGCGGCACTCTCGGTGGTGCGGATGCTCGCCGAGGCCGGCCTGGTCGAGCGCTCCCGGATCATCATGGAGAAGCCGTTCGGCGTCGACCTGGCGAGCGCCGTGATCCTCAACGCCGAGCTGCACGAGACGTTCGACGAGGAGCAGATCTTCCGGATCGACCACTTCCTCGGCAAGGAGCCGGCCCAGAACATCCTGGCGTTCCGGTTCGCCAACGGCCTGTTCGAGCCCATCTGGAACCGCAACTTCATCGATCACGTCCAGATCGACATCCCCGAGAAGCTGACCCTCGACCGCCGCGCCGAGTTCTACGAGTCGACCGGCGCCTACAAGGACATGGTGGTCACGCACCTCTTCCAGGTCCTGGCGTTCATGGCGATGGAGCCGCCGACCGCGCTGGAGCCGCAGGCGATCAGCGAGGAGAAGAACAAGGTCTTCCGCTCGATGCGGCTGCTGAACCCCGAGAACGTGGTGCGCGGCCAGTACATCGGCTACCGCGAGGAGCCGGGAGTCGCGCCCGACTCCGAGACCGACACGTTCGTCGCCCTCAAGTGCGAGATCGACAACTGGCGCTGGGCCGGAGTGCCGTTCTACCTCCGCACCGGCAAGCGGATGGCCGAGGGGCAGCGCATCATCTCGATCGCGTTCCGCGAGCCCCCGAAGAGCATGTTCCCGCAGGGCTCGGGAGTCGGTGCCCACGGACCGGACCACCTCACCTTCGACCTGGCCGACGCCTCCAAGGTCTCGCTCTCCTTCTACGGCAAGCGGCCGGGCCCGGGGATGCGCCTCGACAAGCTGAGCATGCAGTTCGCCCTGCAGGAGACGGATCGCGCGGGCGACGCCCTCGAGGCCTATGAGCGCCTGATCCTCGACGCGATGCGCGGCGACCACACCCTCTTCACCACCGCCGAGGGCATCGAGCGCCTGTGGGAGGTGTCGGCGCCGCTCCTCCAGGACCCGCCGCCCGTGCGCCTCTACGCTCCCGGCTCGTGGGGACCGAACGCGATCCACCAGCTGATCGCACCGCACGCCTGGCGGCTGCCCTTCGAGCGCGTCTGGCGCGACAAGCGCTGAGGCCCCGCTCCCGAGGCGCCCCGCTCGCGTCGCGCGCCGGTCGCGCACCGCGGGGCGGCCGTAGGCTGACGGCATGGTGCGTGCGGCGGAGGATCGGATCTGGACGGTCCCGAACATCCTGAGCATGGTGCGGCTCGCGCTGGTCCCGGTGTTCCTGGTGCTGATCATCCGCGGCGAGGACGCACTCGCGCTGGTCACCCTCGTCGTCTCGAGCCTCACCGACTACCTCGACGGCTGGATCGCCCGCCGCTTCGACCAGATGACGCGCCTCGGCCGCGTGCTCGACCCGGCCGCCGACCGCCTCTACATCTTCGCCACCGTCATCGGACTCGCGTTCCGCGACCTCGTCCCCTGGTGGCTCGTGGCGGTGCTCGTGGCGCGCGACCTGCTTCTGGTCGTGCTCGCGGTGATCCTCGCGAACCACGGCTACGGACCGCTGCCGGTGCACCACCTGGGCAAGTTCGCGACGTTCTGCCTCTTCTACGCCCTGCCGCTGATCATGCTGGGTCAGGCGTTCCCGGCGCTCGCCCCGGCGTCGCTGCCGATCGCCTGGGCGTTCGCGCTCTGGGGAGCGTTCCTCTACTGGTGGGCCGGGATCGTCTACGCCGTGCAGACGCGCGATCTCGTCCGGGGGGCGCGCGGCGCGATTCCGGCGTCCGGGCACCCCTCCGATTCGGATACGCTGGACCGATAGGAGGTACGTCTTGGTCGAGCCCGTGCGTGGAGCATCATCCACCGAACCGCTGAAGTCCGAGTCCGTCGAGCCCTCGACAGACACGACGCTCACGTTCACCGACGACATCGGCGCGCAGCTGGCTGCGCTCGACAACCGCGCCTCCCGCGAAGAGGCCGAGGCGGTCGGAGCGCTCCCCTCGGGGTCCGCGCTTCTCGTCGTGCGCCGCGGCCCCAACACGGGCGCGCGCTTCCTCCTCGACATCGACTCGACGACCGTCGGCCGGCACCCCGACGCGGGAATCTTCCTCGACGACGTGACCGTCTCGCGGAGGCACGCCGAGTTCGTCCGCCGCGGCACGTCGTTCGAGGTCCGCGACCTCGGGTCGCTCAACGGCACCTACTTCGACGGGGTCCGGATCGAGTCCGCGCTCCTCACCGACGGCTCCGAGGTCCAGGTCGGCAAGTTCCGCCTCACCTTCTACGCGTCCCGCGCCGACCTCGTCGCCGCTCCGGACGCGTAGACCGTGGGCCGTACCACCGCGAGGGCGCTCCCGTCCGGCTCGGCCGCACTTCTGAGCATCGGGCAGGTCCTGTCCCGGCTCACCTCCGAGTTCCCCGACGTCACGCCGTCCAAGCTCCGATTCCTCGAGGAGCAGGGGCTCGTGTCTCCCGCTCGCACCGACTCCGGGTACCGCAAGTTCTCCGCGACCGACGTCGAGCGGCTCCGGATGATCCTGGCGCTCCAGCGCGACCACTACCTGCCGCTCAAGGTGATCCGCGGCTACCTCGACGACGTCGACGCCGGGCGCGAGCCCTCCCTGCCGGCCGGGGTGGGCGGAACGGCGACGTCGATGCTCGCCCCTGCGACCAGGCTCACCCGCGATCGCCTCGCGACAGAGTCGGGTGCCAGCGCTGCGCTCGTGGCCGAGGCGATCGCCGCCGGGCTCGTGCGCGGTGGCGAGTTCTTCGGCGACGAGGCCGTCACGACCCTGAAGGCGCTGGTCGAGCTCGGGCGCTCGGGTATCGAGCCGAGGCACCTCCGGCCGCTGCGTGTGGCGGTGGAGCGCGAGATGTCGCTCATCGAGAGCGTGGTCGCGTCGAGCGCGCGCCGCGGCGACGCCTCCGGTTCGGCCGGCGCCGCCGAGACGGCGATGGCGATGGCCGCGCAGCTCGGCACGATCCGCGGCGCGATGGTCCGCAGCGCTCTCACCCGCCTGTCCCGCTCGTGAGAGGGCCGACGCCCCTCGTCCGACCGGCGGCGGCGAGCGGACGACACGCCGCGGCCTCGGAGCGGATGTCGTTTACTCGGCACCCGCGGGTGAGTACCGTAGGGAGCGCGTTCGGAGGATCCGGCGAACGGAACCGAGAGGCAACGGAATGAGAGAAGTCAGCCGCGACACCAGCGGCCAGCGCGACCTCGTCCTGTTCACCGACGGACTCCCCGATCTCGACGCGAACGCCGGCTACCGCGGCGCCGTCGCCGCACGAGCGGCGGGCATCACCTACCGCCAGCTCGACTACTGGGCTCGCACCGAACTGGTCGCCCCCACCGTCCGCGGCGCCTCCGGCTCGGGGACGCAGCGGCTCTACGGCTTCCGCGACATCCTCGTGCTCAAGCTCGTCAAGCGCCTCCTCGACACCGGCATCTCGCTGCAGCAGATCCGCACCGCGGTCAACCAGCTGCGCGAATCGGGAGTCGACGACCTCGCGCAGACGACGCTCATGAGCGACGGGGCCAGCGTCTACCTCTGCACCTCCAACGACGAGGTCATCGACCTCCTCAGCCGGGGTCAGGGCGTCTTCGGCATCGCCGTCGGCAAGGTCCTGCGAGAGGTCGAGTCGAGCCTCGTCGACCTCGACCACCAGTCGGTCGACCCGATGGACGAGCTCGCCCAGCGCCGCGCCTCCCGCAAGGTCGGCTGACCGCACCCTCCGTCCGCACGCAGGATGAGGTGGATCTCGTTGAGTCCGCTGCGCGGGTCACTCGATCAGCGGGCTGCAGCGCCTGCCGCGAGCCTGCTGGTCGGATAGCCGCCGCAGGAGGCGTGCCGAGGCCCGTCTCGCGACGAGCGTCGGTCCCGTACCCGTTCCGCGGCGGCCGCACCCTCACGACGCCGCGAACGACGACGGCGCCGCGGCTCCCGCCGCGACGCCGCCCGATGCCGTGCGTGCTACTTGGCCGCCGTCACCTGCTCGCCGATGCGACCGGTGCGGATGACGCGGTCGAGCAGCAGATCGAAGTTGTGCGCCATCTCCTGGGCGCTCTCACCCGGCCAGACGTGCACGGGCTTCGCCGCCCCCTGCGCCTGCTGCAGCGAGGTGCGCTCGGGCAGCTGGGGGCTCAGCACGAGCGGGCCGAACATGTCGCGCAGCTCCTTGATCCGGAACTGGTGCTCGAGGGACTGCACTCGGGCGCGGTTGACGATGATGCCGAGAGGCTGGAGCCGGGGACTGAGGCCGCGGCGGATCTCCTCGATGGCGCGCAGCGCGCGGTCGGCGGCCGCCACCGAGAACAGGCCCGGCTCGGTCACGACGGCGACGCGGTCGCTCGCCGCCCACGCCGTGCGCGTGAGGGCGTTCAGCGACGGTGCGCAGTCGATCAGGACGAGGTCGTAGTCGGCCTCGACGCTCGCCAGCGCCTCCTCGAGCTTCCAGATGTCGCGGATGCTGGGGTGCGGTCCGTCGAAGTTGATCGCGGAGGGACTCCCGATCAGCACGTCGATGGTGCCGTGGTGCTCCTTCGTCCAGCCGGAGGGAGCGATCGCCGAGCGGACGATCTTCTCCTTCGGCGACGTCAGGACGTCGGCGATGTTCAGGTGACCGGCGACATTGATGTCCATGCCGGTCGAGACGTCCGACTGCGGATCGAGGTCGACGACCAGCGTTCGCAGACCCTTCGAGAACGCCGCGGAGGCGAGGCCGAGGGTCACCGTCGTCTTGCCGACGCCGCCCTTGAGGGAGCTCACGCTGAGTACATGCATGGCTGACTACTTTACGTTCACTAGGGTGGGAGAACCTAACCGTTCCCTGCGTGCCTGCCCGGCCCGGGATGCGGAAGCGGGGCTCGCACCGTCGCGACTCCGGCTCCCTCGTCGCCCGCGGAGGACCGACCCGAAGGACTGCCATGTTCTCGAAGATCCTTGTGGCCAACCGCGGCGAGATCGCGATCCGGGCGTTCCGCGCCGCGTACGAGCTGGGGGCGCGGACGGTCGCGGTCTACCCCTACGAGGACCGCAACTCGATGCACCGCCTGAAGGCGGACGAGGCCTACCAGATCGGCGAGCGGGGCCACCCGGTCCGCGCCTACCTCGACGTGTCCGAGATCATCAGGGTCGCGCGCGAGAGCGGCGCCGATGCGATCTACCCGGGCTACGGCTTCCTCTCCGAGAACCCCGAGCTGGCGCGCGCCGCCGCCGACGCCGGTATCGCCTTCATCGGCCCGCCCGCCCGGGTGCTCGAGATGGCGGGCAACAAGGTCACCGCGAAGGAGCACGCGGCGGCGGCGGGCGTCCCCGTCCTGCGCTCGACCCCCGCGTCGCGCGATCTCGACGAGCTGCTCGCCGGGGCCGAGGCGATCGGCTTCCCGATCTTCGCGAAGGCCGTCGCGGGTGGGGGCGGCCGCGGGATGCGCAGGGTCGACGTCCCGGAGGATCTTCGTCCGGCACTCGAGGCGGCCATGCGCGAGGCCGACAGCGCCTTCGGCGACCCGACCATGTTCCTCGAGCAGGCGGTCGTCCGCCCCCGGCACATCGAGGTCCAGATCCTGGCCGATGCGACCGGCGAGACCGTGCATCTCTTCGAGCGCGACTGCTCCGTGCAGCGGCGCCATCAGAAGGTCGTCGAGATCGCCCCGGCTCCCAACCTCGACGAGACGACGCGGCAGGCGATGTACCGCGACGCCATCGCCTTCGCCCGGTCGATCGGTTACGAGAACGCCGGCACGGTCGAGTTCCTGCTCGACACCGCGGGGGAGCGGGCGGGCGAGCACGTCTTCATCGAGATGAACCCCCGCATCCAGGTCGAGCACACGGTCACGGAGGAAGTCACCGACGTCGACCTCGTCGCCAGCCAGATGCGGATCGCCTTCGGCCAGACCCTGGCCGAGCTCGGCCTGACCCAGGACCGGCTGCGGCTGCACGGCGCGGCGCTGCAGTGCCGGATCACCACCGAGGACCCGTCGGCGGGGTTCCGGCCCGACACCGGCAAGATCACCACCTACCGCTCGCCGGGCGGCGGCGGGATCCGTCTCGACGGCGGCACGATCAACCCGGGCGCGCAGATCAGCCCCCACTTCGACTCCATGCTCGCGAAGCTCACCTGTCGCGGCCGCGACTTCACCGCCGCGGTGGGGCGGGCGAAGCGGGCACTCGCCGAGTTCCGGATCCGCGGCGTGTCCACGAACATCCCCTTCCTCCAGGCCGTGCTCGACGATCCCGCCTTCGCGGCGGGCGACCTGAGCACCTCCTTCATCGACGAGCGGCCGGGGCTGCTCGCGGGCCGCGAGTCGCGCGACCGCGGCACGAAGCTGCTGACGTGGCTCGCCGAGGTGACGGTCAACCAGCCGAACGGCGCACGTCCTCCCGGACTCCCGCCGCTCGAGAAGCTGCCCGCCTTCGACCCGGCGTCGCCGGCGCCGGCCGGTTCGCGCCAGCGGCTCCTCGAGCTCGGCCCCCGAGGCTTCGCATCGGCTCTCCGAGCGCAGACCGCGCTCGCCGTCACCGACACCACGTTCCGGGACGCCCACCAGTCGCTGCTCGCGACCCGGGTGCGCTCCCGCGACCTGATCGCGGTCGCTCCGGCCGTGGCGCGGCTGACTCCGGAGCTCCTCTCGGTCGAGGCCTGGGGAGGCGCTACCTACGACGTCGCGCTGCGCTTCCTCGGCGAGGATCCGTGGGACCGCCTCGCGGCCCTGCGCGAAGCCCTCCCGAACATCGCCGTCCAGATGCTGCTGCGCGGGCGCAACACCGTCGGCTACACGCCGTATCCGACCGGGGTGACCGATGCGTTCGTCCGCGAGGCGGCCTCGACGGGCGTCGATGTCTTCCGCATCTTCGACGCCCTGAACGACGTCTCGCAGATGCGACCCGCGATCGATGCGGTCCTCGAGACCGGCACGACCGTCGCCGAGGTCGCCGTCTGCTACACCGGCGATCTGCTCGATCCGGCGGAGGAGCTGTACACCCTCGACTACTACCTCCGCCTCGCCGAGCAGATCGTCGAGGCGGGGGCGCACGTGCTCGCGGTCAAGGACATGGCCGGACTCCTGCGTCCCTACGCCGCGTCGAAGCTCGTCTCCGCCCTCCGCGAGCGCTTCGACCTCCCCGTGCACGTGCACACCCACGACACCCCGGGTGGCCAGCTGGCCACGCTGCTGGCCGCGGCAGAGGCGGGTGCGGACGCGGTCGACGCGGCCTCGGCCCCCATGGCCGGCACCACCAGCCAGCCGTCCCTGTCGGCGCTCGTCGCCGCTCTGGCGCACACACCGCGCGACACCGGGCTCAGCCTGGCGGCCGTCTCCGACCTGGAGCCCTACTGGGAGGCCGTGCGGCGCCTGTACCGGCCCTTCGAATCGGGACTGCCCGGTCCGACGGGACGGGTCTACCGGCACGAGATCCCGGGCGGGCAGCTCTCGAACCTGCGTCAGCAGGCGATCGCCCTCGGTCTCGCCGACCGGTTCGAGGTGGTCGAGGACCTCTACGCGGCGGCCGACCGGATCCTCGGGCGGGTCCCGAAGGTGACTCCCTCCTCGAAGGTCGTCGGAGACCTGGCGCTGCACCTCGCCGCTGTGGACGCCGATCCTGCCGACTTCGCCGAGCACCCGCAGAACTACGACATCCCCGACTCGGTCGTCGGCTTCATGGCGGGCGAGCTGGGCGAGCTGCCGGGCGGATGGCCGGAGCCGTTCCGCTCGCGCGTGCTCGAGGGCAGGGACGTCCGCATCGGAGTCGCCGAGATCTCGGCGGAGGACGCGGGGGTCCTCGGCGGCGACGACTCCGCGGCACGCCGCGCGACCCTCAACAGGCTCCTCTTCCCCGGACCGGCCGAGCAGTTCCTCGGCGTCCGCGAGACCTACGGCGACGTCTCCGCCCTCGACACCGCCGACTACCTCTACGGTCTGCGTCAGGGCGAGGAGCACGTCGTCGAGATCGCCCGCGGTGTCCGCCTCTACGTCGGCCTCGAGGCGATCGGCGACGCCGACGACCGCGGCATGCGGACCGTGATGACCACCCTGAACGGGCAGCTGCGCCCCGTGTTCGTGCGCGACTCGACCATCGCCGTCGACACGGTGAGCGCCGAGAGGGCGGATCGCTCCGATCCCGGCCAGGTGGCGGTTCCCTTCGCGGGCGTCGTCACTCTGAAGGTCGCCGTCGGCGACCGGATCGCGGCGGGCGCGGCGGTCGCCACCATCGAGGCGATGAAGATGGAGGCCGCGATCACCTGCCCGGTCGCCGGAGTGGTCCGGCGCCTCGCCGTGCCCGTCACGCAGCAGGTCGACGCGGGGGATCTGCTCGTGGTGATCGACCCGTCCTAGCAGCACGCCCGGCGGGGCTCCAGCCCACGGGGACCGCCGGACGGCCGTCGATAGACTGACCATGAGCGGAAGGAGTCTCGTTCGCATGGATGAGCGCAACGACGAACAGCCCGACACCGACACCGGCCCCACCCCGAGGACCGCGCTCGACGCGGCCCGGGACTCGGTGCAGTACGAGCCGCGAGCGAGCGACACCGCGCCCACTCCGATCCCGGAGGGGATCCGCCTCGATCCGCCGGCACCGCGACGCTCGACCGCGCCCGCACCGCTCGACGAGGACTCCGTCGATGTCGGTCGCCTCGGGATCCCGTCGACCCGACCGGTCTCGATCGTCCCACCGGAGCCGACTCCCGCCGACGTCCCGGGGGCGATCCGCCCGGTCTCGGCCGGCTACAGCTCCCGCGACGACGTCTCGGTGCTGCCGGAGGACTCGGGGGAGCGGCCCCGGGGCCGCGGCGAGGGACGTCAGCCGGAGAGCGTCGAGACGGAACCGACACCCGGCGCGACGAGGCGGGACCGCCTCCGGGCAGAGTCCGGCGCCGTCACCGGCTCCTCGTCGCCCGAGTCGTCCTCGATGCTCACTCCCGACCGGCTGCTCGAGATCAACCGCAAGACCCGGCCCGCGCCCACCGGAGGCTGGAACCGCTTCGTCTACGGCCTCACCTTCCGCACCGTGAACCTCGGCGACTCCGCCAAGGTGCGGGCCTGGAAGGCCGTCGACGAGCGGATCGGACGGCAGTTCGAGGGCGGGACGCGCTTCGTGCCCGTGATGACCCGCAAGGGCGGCGTCGGCAAGACGACGGTGACGACCCTCCTCGGCATGGCCCTCGCCGACTCGCGCGAGGACCGCATCATCGCGGTCGACGCGAACCCCGACCGGGGAACGCTGGCCGAGCGCGTGCCGAAGCAGACCCGCTCCACCGTCCGCGACGTCGTCAACCGCGCCTCCGGCGTGGCCGGCTTCACCGAGTTCTCGACTATGGTCTCGCGCGACGAGACCCGCCTCGACGTCCTCGCCTCCGACACCGACCCCCAGCTCTCGGAGGCCTTCGACGAGGACGACTACAACGTCGTCGCCGACCTCGTCGAGCGCTTCTACTCGATCATGCTCACCGACTGCGGCACGGGCATCGTCCACTCGGTCATGCGCCCGACGCTGCAGCGCGCGGACACCGTCGTGATCGTCTCCGGAGGCAGCATCGACGAGGCCCGGCTCGCCTCCGAGACGCTGACCTGGCTGGACGCCAACGGCTACGGGTATCTCGTGAAGAACGCCGTCGTCGCGCTCAACACGGCGACCGAGGGCACCAGCCTGGTGAAGCTCGATGAGATCGAGTCCCACTTCCGCTCCCGGGTCCGCGACATCGTCCGGATCCCGTACGACCCGGTGCTCGCCGCCGGTTCGGTGGTGAGGTGGGAGCAGCTGCGCCCCGGGACGAAGGAGGCCGCGCGCCTGCTGGCCGCGCTCGTGGTCGAGGGCATGCCGGTCAGACGTGCCTGAGGTCCTCGACGCGACGGTCGGGCCGGAGACCGAGGAGCCGCGCGCCTTCGACCTCATCGTGATCGGGGCCGGCTCGGGTAACTCCATCATCGGGCCGGCGTTCGACGGGCTGCGGGTCGCCCTGCTCGACGACGGGGAGTGGTTCGGCGGGACCTGCCTGAACGCCGGCTGCATCCCCACCAAGATGTTCGTGCACGTGTCGGACGTGGTGACCGATGTCGATCAGGGAGACCGGATCGGCGTGCACTCCCGACCGCAGCGCCCGTCGTGGGCCGAGGTCCGCGACCGCGTGTTCGGCCGGACCGACTCGATCAGCGAGTCGGGGCACGACTACCGGGCGCACCGCTCGCCCAACGTGACGCTCTTCCGCGAGAGCTTCGGCTTCGAGGCACTCGGAGGAGAGGACCGGCCGCACGTGCTGGCCAGCGCGAGCGGCGCCCGGATCAGTGCGCCGCGTGTCGTCATCGCCGCGGGATCGAGGCCGCGGCCCCTCCTCGCCTCGTACGAGCCCGATCCCGACATCCACGACTCGTCCTCGATCATGCGCGTCGACGAGCTCCCCGCTCGCCTCGTCATCCTCGGGGGAGGCGCGGTGGCCGTCGAGTTCGCCCACATCTTCTCGGCGTTCGGCACGGCGGTGACGGTCGCCGTGCGCAGCGACCGCCTCCTCCGAGCGCTCGACGAGGACATCGCCCGGCGGTTCACGGCTATTGCGAGCGACCGGTGGGACGTCCGCACCGGAGTGTCGGCCGAGAGCATCGACCGCACCGCGAGCGGTCTCGTCGTCACCTTCGACGACGGCACGACGGTCGAGACCGACACGGTCCTCGTCGCACTCGGGCGCGACCCCAACAGCGACACCCTCGCCGCAGCCTCGGTCGGCATCGACCTGCACCCCGACGGACGAGTCGCGGTCGACACCGAGCAGCGAGTGCTCTCCGTCGGACGCCCGGTGCCCGGGCTCTTCGCGCTCGGCGACGTGTCGTCCGAGTGGCAGCTCAAGCACGTCGCCAACCACGAGGCCCGGATCGTCGCGCACAATCTCCTGCACCCGACCGAGCTGCTCTCGAACACGCTCTCGCCCGTGCCCTCGGCGATCTTCGCGCATCCGCAGCTCGCCTTCTTCGGCTTGACCGAGAAGGAGGCGGGGGAGGCGGGCATCGAGACGGTCTCGGTCACGCAGGAGTACGGCTCCACGGCCTACGGCTGGGCCCTCGAGGACGACTCCAGCGTGTGCACCCTGGTCGTCGGGCTCGACGGGGAGCTGCTGGGCGCCCACATCATGGGGCCGCAAGCGAGTATCCTCATTCAGCCGCTCGTCCAGGCCGCCAGCGCCGGAGTCGGCATCCGCGGACTCGCCCGCAGCCAGTACTGGCCGCATCCCGCAGCGAGCGAAGTCGTCGAGAACGCCCTCCTGTCAGCGGAGGAGGCCCTGAGGGAGCGCACCACATGACCGAACGCCAGATCCGAATCTTCGGGGACCCGGTGCTGAAGACGCCGTCCGATCGCATCGACGCCGTCGACGACGGAGTCCGCGGGCTGGTCGAGGACCTCCTGGACAGCGTCCGCCCCTCCGGTCGGGCGGGCGTCGCCGCACCGCAGATCGGCGTGAACCTGCGCGCCTTCAGCTACAACGTCGACGGGGTCATCGGCTACATCCTCAACCCCGAGATCGTCGAGCTCAGCGGCGAGCCCGAGCCCGTCGACGAGGGCTGCCTCTCGGTCCCGAACCTCTGGTACCCCGCCATCCGCTACCCGCACGCGAAGGTGCGCGGCACCGACCTCGACGGTGCCGAGGTGGTCCTCGAGGGCGACGGTCTGATGGCCCAGGCCCTCCAGCACGAGTGCGACCACCTCGACGGCCGCCTCTACCTCGACCGCCTCTCGAAGGAGGACCGCCGGGCCGCCATGAAGGACGTCCGGTCGCAGCCCTGGTTCTGAGTTCGTTGCTGAGCCGGTCCCTGCCCGGCTCAGCGCAGTCGGCTTCTCGAGGTGGTCGCGTTCCTGGGAGCGGGTTGCGTTCGCCGACGGGAAAGCGCTCGGACGCGCTTTCCCGGATACGGCTTGTGCGGTTCGTTTCTGCGCCGGTCCCTGCCCGGCTCAGCGCGGTCGGCTTCTCGAGGTGGTCGCGGTCGAGGGAGCGGGTTGCGTTCGCCGACGGGAAAGCGCTGGGACGCGCTTTCCCGGATGCGGCTTGGGAGGTTCGTTGCTGAGCCGGTCCCTGCCCGGCTCAGCGCGGTCGGCTTCTCGGGGTCGTCGCGATTTGGAGAGGGTGTTGCGTTCGCCGACGGGAAAGCGCTGGGACGCGCTTTCCCGGATGCGGCTTGGGCGGTTCGTTGCTGAGCCGGTCCCTGCCCGGCTCAGCGCGGTCGGCTTATCGGGGTGGTCGCGCTCCCGGGAACGTCGAGCGTTCCGGATACAGCTCCCGCTACCGCAGGCTGATGCCCTCGGTGGCCGGCGCCGCGGAGTAGACCGCACCGATGGTGTCCGCGAAGTCGGCGAGGATCACGTTCCGCTTGATGCTCATCTTGGGGGTGAGGTGCCCGCTCGCCTCGGTGAACTCGGTCGGGAGGATCACGAACTTGCGGATCGACTCGGCGCGCGAGACGTGGGCGTTGGCGGCGTCTACCGCGCGCTGCACCTCGGCCAGCACCGCCGGGTTCACCGCGGCGTCCTCGAGCGAGAGTCCCGAGTCCTGCCCGTTGTTGCCGAGCCAGGTCGGCAGCATCTCGGGATCGAGTGTGACCAGAGCCGCGATGAAGGGGCGCTGATCCCCGACGACGACGACCTGGCCGACGAGCGGATTGGCTCGGATCGGGTCCTCGAGAGCGGCGGGCGCGACGTTCTTGCCGCCCGCAGTGACGATGATCTCCTTCTTGCGGCCGGTGACGCGGAGGTAGCCGTCCTCGTCGAGCGTTCCGAGGTCGCCCGTGCGGAACCACTCGCCGTCGAAGGCCTCGGCCGTCGCCGCCTCGTTGTTCCAGTAGCCCCCGAACACGTCGATGCCGCGGACCTGGATCTCACCGTCGTCGGCGATGCGCACCGAGACTCCGGGCATCGCGGGGCCGACCGTGCCGATCTTGAATCGCTCGGTCCGGTTGACCGTCGCGGGCGCCGTCGTCTCGGTCAGGCCGTAGCCCTCGAGGATCTTGATGCCGAGGCTGTGGAAGAAGTGACCGAGCCGATCTCCGAGAGGCGCGGATCCGGAGACGGCGAAGCGGACGTTGCCCCCCATCGCCGTGCGGAGCTTCGAGTAGACGAGGCGGTCGAACAGGAGGAACTGCAGCTTGAGCGCGAGCGGGACGGAGCCCGCCTCCACGGCGATCGAGTGCGCCACCGCGACGTCCGCCGCCCTGCGGAAGATCTTGCCCTTGCCGCCCGCCTCCGCCTTCTGCTCGGCGGAGTTGTAGACCTTCTCGAAGACGCGGGGCACGGCGAGGAGGAAGGTCGGCTGGAACGATCCGAGGGAGGGCAGCAGCTGCTTCGTGTCGGCCTGGTGCCCGACCTTCACCCCGCCGTGGACGCAGAGGATCGCGATGAAGCGGGCGAACACGTGCGCAGTCGTGATGAAGAGGAGCGTCGACGCACCCGGCTGGTGGATGAGCTCGGTGAGGGCGACGGCCGAGTTGCGGCTGAGCTCGACGAAGTTGGAGTGCCGGATGATGCAGCCCTTGGGGCGGCCCGTCGATCCGGAGGTGTAGATGATCGTGGCGATGTCGGAGCCGGTGGCGAGGGACCGGCGGCGCTCGATCTCCGCGTCCGGCACGTCGACTCCGCGCGCGGCGAGCTTGTCGAGGTCGCCGAGCCCGATCTGCCAGGCCGAGCGGACGTCGGGCAGGTCGGCGCGCACCTCGTCGAAGCGTGCGAAGTGGTCGGCCGTCTCGACGATCACGGCGTGAGCGCCGGAGTCGGCCAGGTTCCACTGCACCTGGGCGGGGGAGGACGTCTCGTAGACCGGGACCAGCACGCCCCCTGCGAACCAGACGGCGAAGTCGATCAGCGTCCACTCGTAGCGGGTCTTGCAGATCAGGCCCACCTTCTCGCCGGGCTCGATGCCTGCGGCGACCAGGCCCTTGGCGAGCGCGGTGACCTGGTCGAGGAACTCGCGCGCGGTGACATCGCGCCAGCGTCCGCCCTCCGGCAGGGCGAAGAGGGGCCGATCGGGCGTCTCGCGCACGCGGTCCAGCAGGAGCGCCGTCGTGTTCGCTTGAGGGTCGGGCGCCACCACGAGGGGTGAATCGAACTGTTCCACGGCAACTCCTTCGGTACCTGAACGAACGTCGGATCCACTCTACCCGTGGGGCCGAAGCTGTAGATCCACTCAGGGTGTGAATCGGGACAGAGGGATGGATCCCCTGCGGTGCGGGACCGGAGGACGATCCACCATCGCTCCTGCCGGGCGGTGCGACGAGGCCGCTGGGGCCGCCGGTCACTACACTCGTTGTGGTCGCCGATCAGGGCGGATCGACGGCGCCCGGGCGCCGACGGCGAGGGAAGGGCGGTTCGCGTGCACGCGATCGGGATCGACATCGGCGGCACGAAGATCGCGGGAGCACTCGTCGACGAGTTCGGCGGCATCCTCCGCGAGGACCGGCAGCCGACCCCCGCCGGTCATCCCGAGCTGATCGTCGACGTCGTGGTGGACATGGTCGAGCGCCTCCGAGAGGGTCTGGCACCGGGCGAGGTCGCCGCGGTCGGAGTGGCCGCCGCCGGCTTCATCGACGCCTCGCAGTCGATCGTCTACTACGCCCCCAACATCAACTGGCGCAACGAGCCCTTTCGCGAGAAGCTCTCGGCTCGGATCGACCTGCCCATCATCATCGAGAACGACGCGAACGCCGCCGGCTGGGCGGAGTTCCGCTACGGCTCCGGCCGCCTCGTCAGCGACATGCTCATGCTGACGATCGGCACGGGCGTCGGCGGCGCCATCGTCATCAACGACCGCCTCCTGCGCGGCGGCTTCGGCGCGGCGGCCGAGATCGGGCACATGCGCGTCGTGCCGGGCGGCCTCCCCTGCGGGTGCGGTGCACGCGGCTGCATCGAGCAGTACGGCTCCGGTCGCGCTCTGCAGCGCTTCGCGGGCGAGCTGGCCGACGCGGGCGGGATCGGCCAGGGCATCGCCGACGCGCGCGCCCGGAACGGCGGCCAGCTCGACGGACGCATCATCTCGGAGCTCATCACGGGCGGCGACCTCGGCGCTCTCGCCGCGCTGCGTCAGCTCGGGCACTGGCTCGGCGAGGCCGCCGCGAGCCTGAGCGCCGTCCTCGACCCGCAGATGTTCGTGATCGGAGGCGGGGTCGCCCAGGCGGGCGAGCTGCTTCTCGAGCCGATCCGCCAGGCGTATCTCGACAATCTCCCCGCCCGGGGGTACCACCCCGAGCCGGAGTTCCGCATTGCGGAGCTGGTCAACGACGCCGGAGTCGTGGGGGCGGCCGACCTGGCCCGCCTGCACGCGAGCACTCTCTGATCGCGGCTCGGGAGCCGGTTCGAGATGATGTCCAGAGAGATTCGCTGAGGAGTCGACCGTTGTTCTACTGGTTCATGAAGCACATCGTCGCAGGACCACTCCTGAAGACGATCTTCCGCCCCTGGGTCGTCGGCGCCGACCGCGTGCCCGCCACCGGAGGCGTCATCCTGGCGAGCAACCACCTCTCGTTCATCGACTCCGTCTTCCTGCCGCTCGTGATCGAGCGCAACATGGTCTTCCTCGCCAAGAGCGACTACTTCACCGGCCGGGGCCTCAAGGGCTGGGCGACGAAGCTCTTCTTCACAGCGACCGGCATGCTGCCGATCGACCGCTCGGGCGGCAAGGCCTCGGAGGCGTCCCTCAACACGGGCCTGCGGGTCCTCGCCCGAGGCGAGGCGCTCGGCATCTATCCCGAGGGGACGCGCAGTCCCGACGGGCGGATGTACCGCGGCCGGACGGGCGTCGCCCGGATGGTCCTCGAGGCACGGGTGCCGGTCATCCCCGTGGCGATGATCGACACCGCGCGCATCATGCCGATCGGCAGCAGGCTCCCGAAGCTCGGGCGGATCGGCATCGTCTTCGGTGAGCCGCTCGACTTCAGCCGCTTCGAGGGCATGGAGGGCGACCGCTTCATCCTTCGCTCGATCACCGACGAGATCATGTACGAGCTCCTCGCCCTCAGCGGCCAGGAGTACCTCGACGTCTATGCGACGTCGGTCAAGGAGAAGCGCGCCGCGCTCACTCGCTGAGCGCCCGCCGAGCGCCTTCCCGCGCGACCCGGGGAGGGCCCTCCCGAGGCGATAAGCTCGTCAACCGCTGCCGTCCGTCCGGGTGGCACCGCTCCCGCGCCCCGCGCGCCCGTCAGAACCAGGAACCCTCGTGGTCATCGATCCGAACGAACCGTACGTCCTCGCCGCCCCCTCCGTGGTCGCCGGCCTGGACTATTGGCGCGAGCTCGAGATCAAGCAGCAGCCGCAGTGGCCCGACCGCGAGGCGGTCGCCGCCGCGTCCGCCGAGATCGCGGGGCTTCCTCCCCTCGTCTTCGCCGGCGAGGTCGACCAGCTGCGCGAGCACCTCGGCAACGCGGCGCGCGGCGAGGCGTTCCTCCTCCAGGGCGGCGACTGCGCCGAGACCTTCGCGGGGGCCACGGCCGACCAGATCCGCAACCGCGTGAAGACGGTGCTGCAGATGGCCGTCGTGCTCACCTACGGCGCGAGCATGCCCGTCATCAAGATGGGCCGGATGGCCGGCCAGTTCGCCAAGCCCCGCTCGAGCGACCTCGAGACGCGCGGCGACGTGACGCTGCCCGCCTACCGCGGCGACATCGTGAACGGCTACGACTTCACCCCGGAGTCGCGCGCGGCGGACCCGCGCCGCATCGTGCAGGGCTACCACACGGCCGCCTCGACGCTGAACCTCATCCGCGCCTTCACGCAGGGCGGCTTCGCCGACCTCCGGCTGGTCCACTACTGGAACAAGGGCTTCACCGAGAACCCGCAGAACCAGCGCTACGAGCAGCTCGCCCGCGAGATCGACCGTGCGGTCAAGTTCATGATCGCCTGCGGTGCCGACTTCGAGGCGCTCCGCCGCACCGAGTTCTACACCGGTCACGAGGGCCTGCTCATGGACTACGAGCGCCCGATGACGCGGATCGACTCGCGCACCGGCACGCCGTACAACACGTCGAGCCACTTCATCTGGATCGGCGAGCGCACCCGCGACCTCGACGGCGCGCACGTCGACTTCCTCTCGCGCGTGCGCAACCCGATCGGGGTGAAGCTCGGGCCCTCGACGACGCCCGAGACGATGCTCGAGCTCATCGAGAAGCTCGACCCCGACCGCGAGCCCGGTCGCCTGACCTTCATCACCCGGATGGGTGCTGGGAGGATCCGCGACGCGCTTCCCCCTCTGCTCGAGGCGGTCAAACGGAGCGACGCGCTCCCGCTGTGGGTCACCGACCCGATGCACGGCAACGGCCTGACGACGCCGACCGGGTACAAGACCCGTCGGTTCGACGACGTGGTCGACGAGGTGAAGGGCTTCTTCGAGGCTCACCGCGCGGCGGGCACCCACCCCGGAGGCATCCACGTCGAGCTCACCGGCGACGACGTGACCGAGTGCCTCGGCGGCTCGGAGCAGATCGACGAGGCCACCCTCGCCACCCGCTACGAGTCGGTGTGCGACCCGCGCCTCAACCACATGCAGTCGCTGGAGCTCGCGTTCCTCGTCGCCGAGGAACTCAGGCAGCGCTGAGCTCGATGGTGGAGGGGGCGCGAGCGCCCCCTCCACCGCGGTCGGCTCCAGGGGATGGTCGCGCTGAGAGGAGCGTCCTGCGTTCGGCTAGGGCGGATCGCTGGCACGCGATCCACCCGTTCGCCTCCGAGAGGCGCGGCTGGTCCGGCAAGTTGCTCGTCGGGTGGCCACGGAGCGGCGTCTCGCGACCCTGGCTCACGACGGAACGCGGTTCCCCTCAGACCGGAGCGTTCCGTCTCCGGACCGCCCGTTACCTCCGAGGCGAACGGGCGGATCGCGTCTCAGCGATCCGTCCTGGCCGACCGCAGGACGCTCTCGAGAACGCGACCGTGCCGACAGCCGACCGCGGCGGAGAGGGCGCCCGCGCCCTCTCCACGAAGGGGCACAGCTACGTCGTGATCGTGATCGAGAGCTGGATGGTGGTGCCGCGCTGCACGGGGTCGCCCGCCTTGTTCGACTGGTTGGTCACCTTCGTGAGCTCGTCGGGGGCGGCGTCGATCAGCGGCCCGAGGGTCGAGAGGGAGTAGCTCCAGGTCAGATCGACCGCGTCGAGCGCCGCCTTCGCCTGATCACGGGTCATGCCGACCACGTTCGGGACGGCGACCGGCTCCGGTCCCTTCGAGAGCACGACCGAGATCGTGTCACCGGTCGTGGCGGGCGCCTCGGGATTCGCTTGGGTCAACACGATCCCGGCGGCGACGCTGTCGCTCCAGTCCTCGCCGCTGCTGTCCAGGGCGAGCCCTGCTGCCTCCGCCGCGACCGTCGCGTCCGCCTCCGAGAGCCCCACGACGTTCGGGACGGCGCCGAGGCTGACGACGAGATCGATCGTGCTCGTCTCGGGCAGGACCGCGGGCAGCTCGCCGCCGTCGGGGAGGGACGCCGAGATCACCCGGTCCCTCTCGACGTCGGCGTCGAAGATCTTCGTCGTGCTGCCGACCGTCAGAGCCTGCGTGGCGATCGCCGCCGTCGCCTCGCCCTCGGTCAGCCCGGTGAGCGCGGGCACCTCCATCTGACGGGGCCCGCTCGAGACCACCAGCGTCACGACGGAGTCCTTGTGGATGCCGGCGTCCTGCGGTGGGTCTGAGCTCATCACCGTGCCGGCGGGCACGGTGAGGTCGGGGGTCTGCTCCGTCTCGGCTCGCAGGCCACTGGACTCGAGGAGCGCGGTCGCGTCGTCCTGCGAGAGGCCGACGACCGTCGGGATGGTGCGGATCGCGCCCGGGCCCTCGCCGAACCACCACGCGGTGCCTCCGCCGAGCAGCGCGAGCAGGAGGACGACCACCGTGAGGATCACACCGCGCCGGCGGCGGACGCGTCGCCGAGCCTTGAGGAGCGCCACCGCGTCGTCGTCGACGACGGCCTCCCCCGTGTCCGCGCCCTCGAGCACGGTCGTCTGGCCGGGCGTCGCGGGGTCGAAGAGGGCGGCGGTCGCCGGCGCCGAGTCGGGGAGCGGCGCGATCGCCTGGGTGTCCCCACGCCGATCGGTCGGGGTGATCCCCATCAGGCGCTCGGCCTCGAGGAGCTGGGAGAGCATGACTCCGGCGTCGCGGGGTCGCATGTCCGGGTCCCGCTCGGTCGCCCACAGCACGAGCTCGTCGAGCGAGGTCGGGACGGACGGGACCTTCGCGCTCGGATACGGCACCGAGTCGTTGGCGTGCTGGTAGGCGATCTGCATCGGCTGCTCACCCGTGAAGGGCTGCTCGCCGGTGAGCATCTCGTAGATCATGATGCCGATGGCGTAGATGTCGCTGCGTGTGTCGGCCGTGCCGCGAGTGACCAGCTCGGGGGAGAGGTAGGCGATGGTCCCGAGCAGCGCCTGACCGGAGGCGGTGTTCGCGGTCGCCGCGCGGGCGAGGCCGAAGTCGCCGATCTTGATGCGGCCGTCGTCGGCGAGCAGCACGTTCTCGGGCTTGAGATCGCGGTGGAGGATCCCCGCCCGGTGCGCCGCGGCCAGCCCGGACAGGACGGAGTGCATGACGTCGACGACCTGCTGGGCGGTCAGCCTGCCGCGCTCCTTCAGGAGGTCGCGGAGCGTGATCCCCGGGAGGTACTCCATGACCAGATAGGCCATGTCCGAGTCCTGACCCTGGTCGAAGACGCTGACGACGTTCGGGTGCGCCAGGCGGGCCGCCGATCGCGCCTCCTGGACGAAGCGGTTCTTGAAGGTCTGGTCGTCGGAGAGGTGACCGTGCATGACCTTGATCGCCACCCGGCGCTCCAGGCGCTGGTCGTTCGCGAGATACACCGTCGCCATGCCGCCGCGCGCGATCCTCGAGCGCACCTCGTACCGGCCGTCGACGAGACGGCCGAGGAGGGGGTCGAGCTGGCTGGTGGTCACGCGATGAGTCTAGGCAAGAGCGTTCCGGGAACCGGTGAGCAACGCGGGCGGTGCCGGCTCGGAGCCCCAGCCCTCGTGCGGCGTGTTGGACGGCCTCGGCCGCCGTGGCAGTCTTGACGGGTGACCGACTCGTCCGCTGCCTCCGCCTCCTCGTCCGCCTCCGAGATCGAGTGGCTGACGATCCCCGATCTCGTCGAGCGGACGGGGCTGACGGTCAGTCGCGTGCGCCGCCTCCTCGACGAGCGCCACCTCATCGGCGCGCGCAGGGGCGGGATCATGATGGTTCCCGCGCTCTTCCTGCGCGACGGCGAGCCGATGACCGAGATCCGCGGCACCGCCATCCTCCTCGGCGACTCCGGCTTCACCGACGACGAAGCGGTCGAGTGGCTCCTCTCGGACGAGGAGAGCCTCGGGACCAGCCCCGTCCTCGCGCTGCGAGCGGGGCGCAAGGCCGAGGTCCGTCGCGTCGCGCAGGCGCTCGCCTGATCGGCCGCTCCTCGGGAGGGGCCGCAGGAGTCCCCGCCGAGAAACGCCCCGCAGAGAGCCGCCGGCTCAGGCCGCGCGCACGCTGACGCGGTCCGCGAGCTCTCGCAGCTCCTCGGTGCCCTCCTGGCGCAGCGGCGCGTCGGGCAGCACCGCGAGCGCGCTCTCGACCTCGCGGAGGATGCGCTCCTCGAGCCGGTCGAGCGCACCGCTGGCCGCGACGATCTCCTGGGCGCGGGTGATGTCGGCGGTGGAGGCGTCGCTCCGGCCGATGACGGCGTCGAGGGCCGAGCGGTCGGTGTCGGAGGACGCCGCGCGGGCGAGGCCCAGCAGCACCGTCCTCTTACCCTCGCGCAGGTCGTCCCCGGCGGGCTTCCCCGTGACGGCCGGGTCGCCGAACACCCCGAGGACGTCGTCGCGGAGCTGGAACGCGACACCCAGCGGCAACCCGAAGCGCCGCAGAGCGTCGAGCTGCTCGTCGTCGCCGCCGCCCAGCGAGCCCCCGATCGCGAGGGGCGCCTCGATGCTGTACTTCGCGCTCTTGTAGACGACGACCCGCTCGGCCCGGGCGAGGTGCTCGTGCTCGGGGTGGCCGACCCACGCACCCTCCTCGAGGATGTCGAGGTACTGGCCGAGGGTCACCTCCGTGCGCATCAGGTTGAACTCGGCCCGCGCGCGAGCGGCGCCGGCGCGGTCCTCGAGGGACCACTCGGCGTCCGCGAACAGCTCGTCCGACCACACCAGGAGCAGGTCGCCGAGGAGGATCGCGGAGGACCGCCCGAACTCGTCGGAGCTGCCCGCCCACCCGCCGGTGTCGTGCAGGCGGGCGAAGCGTCGATGCGCAGCGGGAGCACCGCGACGGGTGTCGGAGTTGTCGATCACGTCGTCGTGCACGAGGGCTGCGGCGTGGAAGAGCTCGAGGCTCGCTCCGACCCGCGCGACCGGGTCGGACCCGCTCGGATGCGCCTCGCTCGCGACCGCTGAGACCGCCGTCCAGCCCGCCTCGCAGAACCGTGCCCGGAACCGCTTGCCCCCGCTGAGAAAGTCCCGCGAAAGGTCGCCGAGGGCGGAGACGTCCTCTCCTATGGAGCGCAGAATTGGCGTGCGCCCGGTGAGGAATTCATCGATTCGGAACTGGACGCGATCGACCAGACGGGTGCTGTCATTCACCAGACCAGCCTATGCATCTGCGGCGCCTAGCGCCCGTGCCGGGCTCGGTCTACACTGAAGCGCCACCCGCCGGGTCGTGACCTGCACTGTCCACGCCACAGCCCGCTGACGCTACACCTTGCCGACGCCACACCCTGAAGGGGTCACGATGCCGCTTTCGGAACACGAGCAACGGCTCCTCGACGAGATGGAGCGCAACCTCTATCAGAACGACGCCGATTTCGTGGCGGCGGTCAGCAAGGGGCGCGGCGGCACGAACTACCGGGCCCTCGTGCTCGGCATCCTCCTCGCGATCGTCGGCCTGGCCGTCCTGGTGACCGGCGTCGCCGTGCGGCAGCCCCTCGTCGGGGTGGGCGGCTTCGTGCTGATGCTCGCCGGCGTCGTGGTCGCGATGCGCCCGGCCGCCGGAGCGGCGGAGGGCTCGGGTCTGCCGACCGCGGGTCGCCCGGCGAAGCCCCGCTCCTCCTCCGGCCGCCAGGGCTCCGGATTCATGGACCGTCTCAACGAGCGCTGGGACAACAGGGGCGACGGACGCGGCTAGCCCCACTCCGCACCATCCCCAGGGTCGATCCTCACGGATCGGCCCTTTTTTTTGCGTCCGGACGCTCCCTGGGGCGCCCTTCTCCCTCCACTCCGCTCCACCGGCGCCGATCCGCGGAATCTCGCGGATGACCGGGCCCGATGCGGCGCGCCGCAAGCGCGCCTGGGGTTGTGAGTGGGGCGAAGTGGAGTACTGTGGAGGACACACCATCCTTGGCCGGAAGAAGTGGGGGGCAGCCTGTGTTCCTCGGCACCTATTCCCCCAAGCTCGACGAGAAGGGCCGCGTGATCCTCCCCGCCAAGTTCCGCGACGAGCTCTCCTCCGGAGTCGTCGTCACGCGCGGCCAGGAGCGGTGCCTCTACGTGTTCAGCCAGAGCGAGTTCGAGGTGATGCACGAGAAGATCCGCCAGGCGCCGGTGACCAGCAAGCAGGCCCGCGACTTCCTCCGCGTCTTCCTCTCCGGCGCCAGCGCCGAGACCCCCGACAAGCAGAACCGGGTCACCCTCCCGGCTCCGCTGCGCGCCTACGCCGGGCTCGACCGTGATCTCACCGTCATCGGTGCGGGCAATCGCGCCGAGATCTGGGCGCAGGGCGCCTGGGAGAGCTACCTGCAGGAGCAGGAGTCCGTGTTCTCCGACACCCAGGAGGAGGTGATCCCCGGACTGTTCTAGCTCCTGCCGCGCGACTCCCAGCCACTCGGCGCCCGGACGCACCTTCCCCGGTGTCCGGTCGCGAGATGGATGGGGATCGGACGGCAGGAACCGGAACGGCGGGACCGCCATGACCGACGACTCCGAGAAGAACCGGGTGCGACCCACGGAGGAGCGCCACCTCCCCGTGCTGCTCGAGCGCTGCATCGAGCTGCTCGGACCAGCGCTGCAGCGCGACGGCGCCGTCGTCGTCGACGCGACCCTGGGGATGGGCGGGCACTCGCTGGCCCTCCTCGAGCGCTTCCCCGGGATCCACCTCGTCGGCCTCGACCGCGACCCCGAGGCACTCGAGCTCGCGGGGGAGCGGCTCGCCGCGCACTCCTCGCGCATCGACCTCGTGCACGCCGTCTACGACGAGCTGCCCGACGTGCTCGACGAGCTCGGCCTCGACGAGATCGACGGCGCCCTGTTCGACCTCGGCGTGTCCTCCCTCCAGCTCGACGAGACCGAGCGCGGCTTCTCCTACTCGAAGGACGCACCGCTCGACATGCGGATGGACGCCACGGCCCCGCTCACGGCGGCGACCGTGCTCGCCGAGTACGACGAGGCGTCGCTGCGCCGCATCTTCCACGAGTACGGGGAGGAGCGCCTCGCCCCCCGCTACGCCAAGCGCATCGTCGAGGCGAGGCAGCAGGCGCCGATCGAGCGCTCGGGCCGGCTGGTCGAGATCATCCAGGCGGCCACCCCGGTGGCGATCCAGCGCAACGGGCACCCCGCCAAGCGCGTGTTCCAGGCGCTGCGCATCGAGGTCAACCAGGAGCTGTCCGTCCTCGAGCGCGCGATCCCCGCAGCTCTCGACCGGGTCGCCGTCGGCGGACGGATCGTCGTCGAGGCCTACCAGTCGCTCGAAGACCGCATCGTCAAGCGCGCCCTCCAGGCCGCCTCCTCCTCGACCGCTCCCGAGGGGCTGCCGATGGAGCTGCCCGAGCACCGACCCGAGTTCCGACTCCTGATCCGCGGCGCCGAACTCGCCTCGGACACCGAGAAGGCGAACAACCCCCGAGCAACACCCGTGCGCCTGCGTGCGGCCGAGAGGATCAGGAGGACCGCATGAGCGCCACAGCAGTCATCGAACCGGCAGTCGTCGAGCACGCGAGGCCCGCCCGCCCGGCCGGTCCCGCCGACCCGGGGTCCCGGCCCCGCATCGAGGCCGTCCCGGAGAGCGCGAGGGCCCCGCGTCCCAAGCTCGTCTACGGGATCGTCGCGGTCGCGGGCCTGTTCGCGATCATCGTCATCCAGCTGCTCGTGAGCGTGGGTCTCTCGCAGGGCGCCTACCAGATCGCCGCGCTGCAGACCGAGCAGAAGACCCTCACCCGCAGCAACGCCGAGAAGCAGGACGCGGTCGACGCGCTCAGCTCGCCGCAGAACCTCGCGACGGCGGCCCAGGGACTCGGGATGGTGGCCAACACGGCGCCCGTCTACCTCCGCCTCTCCGACGGCGCCGTGCTGGGCGACCCCGCGTCGGCCTCCGCGAGCGAGGTCGGCACCGCAGCCGCCTCCTCGCTGGTCCCCAACGCCCTGATCCAGCCGGCGGCTTCCGACGGCGCAAGCGCGTCCTCCGGGGCCCCGTCGACCACCGCCGTACCTTTGCAGGGCGAGCTGCCGGCTCCGATCACCCACTGATCGGCTCGGCCGCCCCGGCCGTCCGACGACAGGCCGGACACGACGAAGGACGGCAGAGCCGCCCGGAGGAAGAAGGACACCGCCGCCGTGAGACACCACCGCTCCAGCAGACGCCGCACCGCCGTCACCTTCGTCATCATCATCGCGGTCGTCGGACTGTTCATCGGCAAGCTGGTCGACATCCAGATCGTCCGGGCGAACGAGCTGACCGACGAGGCGGCGCAGAACCAGTCGAACAGCGTGGTCACCTACGGCACGCGCGGGACGATCGTCGACCGCTCCGGAACCGTCCTGGCGGACACCACCACGCGCTACCGGCTGACGACCTCGCCGAAGAACGTGGCCGAGTTCCTCCGCGAGATGCCCGACGGTCAGGAGGTCGTGGTCAGCGTCGAGCAGGCCGCCTCCGAGATCGGCGCCGTCACGGGGCAGACCGTCGAGCAGATCACGACCGCCGTCTCCGGTGCTCTCGCCGCGGACGCGAAGGCCAACTACCTGATCCTCTTCGAGGGTCTCGACCTCGAGGCCTACCAGAAGCTCCTCGCGCTCGACATCCCGTGGGTCTACTTCGAGACGCAGCAGGGACGCACCTACCCCAACGGCGCGGTCGCCGGCAACCTGATCGGCTACGTCGGCGCCGACGGCGCAGCCCAGGAGGGGATGGAGTACGCCGAGAACACCTGCCTCGCCGGCACGAACGGCTCGGAGAGCTACGAGCGCAGCGCCGACTACGTCCGCATCCCCGGGAGCACGGTGTCCGAGACGCCCGCGGTCGACGGCGGGCAGCTGCAGCTGACCATCGACTCCGACCTGCAGTACTACTCGCAGCAGGTCCTCTCGGACCGCGTGGCCGAGGTCGGCGGGAGCTACGGGATCGTCGTCGTCCAGGAGGTGAAGACCGGCAAGCTCCTCGCGGTCGCCGAGACGCCGACGGTCGACCCCAACGACGTCGAGGCCAGCCCCGCGGACGACCGCAGCTCGCGCGCCTTCCGCGCGCCGTTCGAGCCCGGCTCGACCTTCAAGCCGATGACGGCCGCGATGCTCATCGACCAGGGGCTCGCGACGCCGACCACGCAGGCGGTCATCCCCGACACCTTCGAGAAGGACGGGGCGTCCTTCAGCGATGACTTCGCGCACACTCCGACCAACTACACGCTCACCGGCATCCTCAAGGACTCCTCCAACGTCGGCATCGCGACCCTCGGGTCGAAGCTCTCGGCCGAGACCCGCTACGACTACCTGAAGAAGTTCGGGCTCGGCACGCCCACCGCCTCCGGGTTCCCCGGGGAGGAGGGCGGCCAGCTCGCCGACTACCAGGACTGGGACAACCAGACGAACTACACGACGATGTTCGGTCAGGGAGTCTCGGCGACCGCCATCCAGGTCGCCAGCATCTACCAGACGCTGGGCAACGGCGGAGTCCGCCTGCCGTCCCAGCTCGTCGAGGGCTGCACGACGTCCGACGGCTCGGTCGTCGACGTCCCCGACTCGACGGGGACCGAGGTCGTCTCGGCCTCGGCGGCGAAGGACGTCGTCGACATGCTGCAGACCCACTACACCGACGGCTGGCTGGCCGACTACATCCACGTCGACGGCTACAACATCGCGACGAAGACCGGAACGGCGCAGCAGCCGGACGGCAACGGAGGCTACTCCTCCAGCTACACGGTGTCCCTCGCGGGTCTCGCTCCGGCGGAGGACCCCGAGTACGTCGTGACGGTCACCATCGCCGATCCGGTTAAGATGAACACGTCCCAGGCGACAGCCCCCGTCTTCCAGCAGGTCATGACCCAGGTGCTGAAGACGAACAGGGTGGAGCCGTCGACGGTACCTCCCGTGGAGTACCCGACCACGTGGTGATCGCACCCGGCAGGGCGCACCACGGACACGACGTCGGAGCACACGACCGCGACGCGCACGAACCAGAACCACACGCACCGGAACGAGAGAAAGAGCGGGCATTGCACGTCACTCGCCCGCAGTCCTCCCTCCGACCGGAGCATCCGGTCCCGCGCTCGCTCTCGCAGCTGGTGTCCGAGTTCTCGCTCGACCAGGTGCGCGGTGTCGAGGGGGTCGAGGTCAGCGGAGTGACGCTCGACTCGCGTCAGGTCGAGGCGGGCGATCTCTACGTCGGCCTGAGCGGGCGCCGCGTGCACGGCGCGGCCTTCGCGTCCGACGCGGCCGCGTCCGGCGCCGTGGCCGTCCTGACCGATCCGGACGGAGCCGCGCTCGCGGCGTCGTCGGGGCTGCCCGTGCTGGTGACTCCCGATCCCCGAGCGGCCCTCGGCGATGTCGCCGCCTGGATCCACCGCACCCGCGAGGACGTGCCCACGCTCTTCGGCGTCACCGGCACGAACGGCAAGACCAGCGTGGTGTACATCCTCGACGCGCTCCTGCGCCGCCTGGGCGTCGTCTCGGGCCTCAGCTCGACGGCGGAGCGGCGGATCGGCGACGTCGCCGTCACCAGCTCGCTGACCACCCCCGAGGCCAGCGAGCTGCACGGCCTGCTCGCCCGGATGCGGGAGTCGGCCGTCAGGGCCGTCTCGATCGAGGTGTCGGCGCAGGCGCTCAGCAGGCACCGGATCGACGGACTCGTCTTCGACGTGGTCGGCTTCACCAACCTCAGCCACGACCATCTCGACGACTACGCCGACATGGAGCACTACTTCGAGGCCAAGGCCGACCTCTTCCAGCCCGAGCGCGCCCGCCGCGGCGTGGTCACCGTCGACAGCAGCTGGGGGACGCACCTCGCCGAGCGCAGCCGGATCCCGGTCACGACCCTCGCCAGCTCGCGCGTGGTCGGCCGCCCGCCCGAGGCCTCGGCCGACTGGTCGATGACCGTCGTCGACGGCTCCTCCGACGGCACGAGGTTCCGCCTGGACGGGCCGGAGAACCGCTCGGTCGAGGTGAGCGTCCCGCTGATCGGCTGGTACATGGCCGCCAACGCGGCGCTGGCGATCGTGATGCTGGTGGAGTCGGGCTTCGACCTCGAGGCGATCACGCACGCTCTCGAGGAGAGCCGGCTCGACGTCTACATCCCCGGCCGCGCCGAGCGCGTGTCGGGCGATCGCGGACCGCGCTTCTACGTCGACTACGGCCACACCCCCGACGCCTTCGCGAACGCCCTCGAAGCGCTGCGGGCGCTCACTCCCGGACGCCTGATCATGGTGTTCGGTGCGGACGGCGACCGCGATGCGACGAAACGCGCCGAGATGGGCGCCATCGCGTCGCGCCTGTCCGACGTCGTCGTCGTGACCGACTTCCACCCGCGCTGGGAGGACCCCGCGGCGATCCGCTCGGTCCTCATCGCGTCGGCGGCGTCGGCCGTCCCCGACCGGGAGATCCACGAGATCGCCGACCCCCGCGCCGCCGTGCGCGCCGCCATCGCGCTCGCGCGCGAGGGAGACTCGATCCTCTACGCCGGACCCGGCCACGAGGACCACCAGGAGATCGCAGGAGTGCACATGCCGTATTCGGCCAGAGACGACGTCCGTCAGGCCCTGCACGAGGCGGGCTGGCTCTAGATGATCGCCATGACCCTCGCCGAGATCGCCTCCGCCGTCTCCGGCCGCCTCCACCTGGCGGGCGCCTCCTCGACCGCGACGAGCGTCGTCGACGGCGCGACCGAGACCGACTCGCGGGAGATCGCGCCCGGCGGCATCTTCGTCGCCAAGCGCGGCGAGCACACCGACGGGCACCTGTTCGCCCCGGTGGCCGTCGAGCGCGGCGCCGCGCTGCTGATCGTGGAGCGCCCCCTCGACCTCGACGTGCCGCAGGTGCTCGTCGACGACTCCGTCGAGGCGCTCGGCGCCCTGGCGACCGAGGTCGTCCGGCGCGCCCGTGCCCTCGGAGGCCTGACCGTCATCGGCGTCACCGGCTCGAACGGCAAGACCACGACCAAGAATCTCCTGCGGACGATCCTCGAGCGCGTGGGCGAGACCGTCGCCCCCCGCGGGTCGTTCAACAACGAGGTCGGCGCCCCGATCACGATGCTCCAGGTCTCGGAGACGACGAGGTTCCTCGTCGCCGAGATGGGCGCCAGCGCGGTGGGCGAGATCCGCCGGCTGGTGCGGATGGCGAAGCCCGACGTCGGTATCGTCCTCGCGGTCGGACTCGCTCACGCGGGCGAGTTCGGCGGCATCGAGCGGACCCTGGAGGCGAAGACCGAGATGGTCGCCGACCTCACCGCCGACGACGTCGCCGTCCTCAACGCCGACGACGGTCGCGTCGCCTCGATGCAGACCCGCACCGCCGCGCCGGTCCTCTGGTTCGGCCGCGGCGAGCGTGCCGACGTGCGCGCGGTCGACGTCGAGTCCTCGGCCGACGGCACGCGCTTCACGATCGAGGTCAGCGCCGGTCGAGGTCTCGCGGGCCGCGAGCGCGAGGCCGCGAGCGCCGAGCTCTTCCTCCGCGTCCTCGGCGAGCACCACGTCATGAACGCTCTCGCGGCGACCGCCGCGGCGCTCTCGGTCGGCGTGCCGCTCGAGGACGTCGTCGCGGCGCTCTCCACCGTCACCCTCGCCGAGCGGTGGCGGATGCAGGTCCTCGGCGGCGACGAGGTGACCGTCGTCAACGACGCCTACAACGCGTCCCCCGACTCCACCGCCGCCGCGCTGCGGACCCTGGCCCAGATCAACCGGCCCGGCGGTCGCACGGTCGCGGTGCTCGGCGAGATGAGCGAGCTGGGAGAGTGGGCCGACGAGGAGCACGACCGCATCGGCCTCCTCGCCGTGCGCCTGAACATCGCGCAGATCGTCGTGGTCGGCGCCGGAGCGCGGCGCATCCACGTCGCCGCCGAGCGCGAGGGATCGTGGAGCGGGGAGTCGGTCTTCGCGGAGTCGGCCGACGACGCCTACGAGTTCCTCGAGGGCTATCTGCAGAGCGGTGACACCGTCCTGGTGAAGTCGTCCAACTCGGCGGGTCTCCGGTTCCTCGGCGACCGACTCGGGGAGCGTCACCGATGAGAGCACTCCTGCTGGCCGGCGCCTTCTCGGGCGCCTTCACCCTCCTGCTGACGCCCCTGTTCATCCGGCTCTTCCACCGGCTGCAGTGGGGGCAGTTCATCCGCGAGGACGGACCGAAGTCGCACCACGTGAAGCACGGGACGGCGACGATGGGCGGCATCGTCATCATCATCGCGACGGTCGCGGGCTACTTCCTCGGGATGCTCTTCGGCAACCGGGCGCCCGCTCCGTCGGCCCTGCTCGTCATCTTCATGATGGTCGGCCTCGGATTCGTGGGGTTCGTCGACGACTTCCTCAAGACCCGGAACCAGCGCAGCCTCGGCCTCGGCGGATGGGCGAAGATCGCCGGCCAGGTGATCGTCGCGGCCGCCTTCGCCGTGATCGCGATCATGGTGCGCGACTCCAACGGTCTGACGCCCGCCTCGACCTCGATCTCCTTCATCCGCGATCTGCCGTTCGACTTCGCGACGCTGGGCTGGGTCGGCATCGGCCTCTTCGTCCTGTGGATCTGCGTCATCGTCACGAGCACGTCGAACGGGGTGAACGTCGCCGACGGTCTCGACGGACTGGCCACGGGGTCCTCGATCCTGGCGATCGGCTCCTACGTGATCATCGGCTTCTGGCAGTCGAACCAGTGGTGCTTCGACGCCCAGCTCAATCCCGAGGTCGCCGACAAGTGCTACCAGGTCAGCGACCCCTTCGATCTCGCGATCATCGCCGCGGCGATCTCGGGCGCCCTCGTCGGATTCCTCTGGTGGAACACCTCCCCGGCGCAGATCTTCATGGGCGACACCGGGTCGCTCGGCCTCGGCGGGGCGCTCGCGGCTCTCGCGATCCTCACCCGCACCGAGCTCCTGGTCATCCTGATCGGTGGCCTCTTCGTCATCGTCACCGGCTCGGTCATCGTCCAGCGGATCTACTTCAAGCTCACCAAGGGCAAGCGGATCTTCCTGATGAGTCCGCTCCACCACCACTTCGAGCTCAAGGGCTGGGCCGAGATCACGGTCGTGGTCCGCTTCTGGATCATCGCAGGGATCTTCGTCGCGGCCGGAGTCGGGCTCTTCTACCTCGAATGGCTCTCACTGGCATGACCGATCCCGCACTCGCCGCACGGCTCGACTCGCTCCGGAGCTGGCACTCCGACTGGAAGGGCCTGCGCGTCGCGGTGCTCGGTCTCGGGGTGACCGGGTTCTCGGTGGCCGACACCCTGGCCGAGCTCGGCTCCGACGTCCTCGTGCTCGCCGACCGCGCCGACGAGCAGCGGGAGCGCCTCCTCGAGGTGATCGGCGCCCGCCTGCACCGGGCCGAGCACCTCGACAGCGTCCCGGACGAGCTGACGGCCTTCGACCCCGAGCTGGTGGTCGTCTCGCCCGGGTTCCGTCCGACGCATCCCGTCGTCGAGTGGGCTCTGAGTTCGGGTGTCGCGCTCTGGGGCGACATCGAGCTCGCCTGGCGGGTGCGCGACAAGGTGACCCGGCCCGACGGCTCCCCGGCCGACTGGGTGGCGGTGACCGGCACCAACGGCAAGACCACCACGGTCCAGCTCACCGCGTCGATGCTCGTCGCGGGTGGACTGCGCGCGGCGCCGTGCGGCAACATCGGCGTCCCGGTGCTCGACGCGGTCCGCGACCCTCAGGGCTTCGACGTGCTCGTGGTCGAGCTCTCGAGCTACCAGCTGCACTACCTCGGCGCCATCGAGCCGCTCGCGAGCGCGTGCCTCAACATCGCGGACGACCATCTCGACTGGCACGGCTCGTTCGAGGCGTACCGGGAGGCCAAGGCGAAGGTCTACTCGAACACCCGCGTCGCCTGCGTCTACAACAGGGCGGACGCCGTGACGGAGCAGATGGTGGTCGACGCCGAGGTGATCGAGGGCGCCAGGGCGATCGGCTTCGGCCTCGGAGTGCCCGGCCCGAGCGACTTCGGCATCGTGGACGGGATCCTCTGCGACCGCGCTTTCCTCGAGGACCGTCGGACGAGTGCGATCGAGATCGCCACGGTCGACGAGCTCGCCGCCCGGGGTCTCGCCGCCCCGCACATCGTGCAGAACGTCCTCGCCGCCGCCGCGCTCTCGAGGGCCTGCGGCATCGAGCCCGGCGCGATCCGTCGAGCCCTGGCGGGTTTCGAGCTCGATGCGCACCGCATCCAGGTCATCGCCGAGAGCGCCGGAGTGACGTGGGTCGACGACTCGAAGGCGACGAATCCGCACGCCGCCGACGCCTCCCTGCGCTCCTACCCCTCGGTCGTCTGGCTGGTGGGCGGGCTGCTCAAGGGGGTCGACGTCGACTCGCTCGTCGCCTCCCACGTCGCGCGCCTGCGCGGTGCCGTGGTGATCGGAGTCGACCGCGTCGCGGTCCTCGAGGCATTCCGGCGACACGCGCCCGCGCTCCCCGTGACCGAGGTGGTCCCGGACGACACTGGTCCGGTGATGCAGGCGGCCGTCGAGGCGGCGGCCGCGCTCGCCCGTCCCGGCGACGTCGTCCTGCTCGCACCCGCCGCGGCGTCGATGGACCAGTTCCGCGACTACGCGGAACGGGGCCGCTCGTTCGCGGTCGCGGTGACGACGTATCTGGGAGGAGGGGCCGATGACCGCTCCGACGACGAGCAAGGCCCCGAGCCGCTCCCGCTCTGAGCCGCGCGAGAAGGATCGCGGGGGAGTGCGCACCGCGAGGATCGTGCTCTCTCGGGTCTTCGCCTCCGAATCGCCCAACTTCTACCTCCTCTTCGGCACCACGCTCTTCCTGGTGCTCTTCGGGCTGACGATGGTGCTGTCGTCGTCGTCGGTGACGTCCTACGTCAGCAGCGACGACTCGTTCGGCGGGTTCTACCGTCAGGGGGGCTTCGCGCTCCTCGGCGTCCCGCTCATGCTCGTCGTCTCCCGTCTCCCGATCGCGTTCTGGAAGCGGGCGACACCGCTGCTGCTGCTCGCCGGGTGCTTCCTGCAGGTGCTCGTCGTCTTCACGCCGCTGGGCTACTCCGTCGGCGGCAACACCAACTGGATCCTCCTCGGCGGGTTCACGATGCAGCCCTCCGAGATCATCAAGCTCGGCCTGGCGCTCTGGCTCGGTCTGCTCCTCGCCCGCCGCTACCGCGGTCCGAAGGACTGGAAGGACGCGCTGATCCCGGTGCTGCTGGTCGGCGGTGCGTCGATCGGGCTGGTCCTCCTCGGCGGCGACCTCGGGACCGTGGTGATCATGGCCGGGATCGTCCTCGCGGCGCTGTTCTACGCGAACATGCAGCTGCGCGTCATCGTGCCCCTGGTGCTCATCGGCGCTGTCGGAGCCGTCCTCTTCGCCGTGTCGAGCGACAATCGGCTCACCCGCATCCTGTCCTTCCTCGGCGACTGCTCGAACATCGAGGACTACCAGAACTCGTGCTGGCAGCCGGTGCACGGCACCTGGGCCATGGCGTCCGGCGGCATCTTCGGAGTCGGCCTCGGCAACTCCAAGGCCAAGTGGTCGTGGCTGCCCGCGGCCGACAACGACTACATCTTCGCCATCATCGGCGAAGAACTCGGCCTCATCGGCGCGATCGTCGTCCTCGCCCTGTTCGTCGTCCTGGCTGTGGCCTTCTTCCGGGTCATCCACGCCTCGACCGACCCCTTCGTCCGCATCAGCACCGGCGCCGTGATGGTGTGGCTGATCGGCCAGGCGTTCGTCAACATCGGCGTGGTGCTCGGGGTGCTCCCGGTGCTCGGAGTGCCCCTGCCCCTCATCTCCTCGGGCGGCACGGCACTGGTCAGCTCGCTGATCGCGATCGGCGTGGTGCTCTCGTTCGCCCGGACGCAGACCACGGGTCTGCCCGGCGCCCCGAGCGACAAGCCGGTGCGCGCCTCGTGACCCGCTTCCTGCTCGCCGGCGGAGGCACCGCCGGTCACGTGAACCCGCTGCTCGCGACGGCCGACGAGATCCGATCCCGGCGCGCCGACGACGAGGTGCTCGTGCTGGGCACAGCGGAGGGTCTGGAGGCGCGGCTCGTCCCCCTCCGCGGCTACGAGCTGTCGGTGATCCCGCGGCTGCCGTTCCCGCGCCGTCCGAACGCCGCAGCGCTCCGCTTCCCCTCCGCGTTCCGCGCGACCGTCGACGGGATCGTCGCCACGATCCGCGACCGCGGGATCGAAGCGGTCGTGGGATTCGGGGGATACGCCGCCGCTCCCGCGTACCTCGCGGCCCGCCGTGCCCGGATCCCCTTCGTCGTGCACGAGGCGAACGCGCGGCCGGGGCTCGCCAACCGGCTCGGTGCCCGGACGACTCCCTGGGTCGGCGTCGCGTTCGACGGAACGCCGCTGAGGCACGCCCGCACCGTCGGGATGCCGCTCCGGCGCGAGATCGCCCGGCTCGACCGGGCCGCGGTCCGCGAGGAGGCGGTGCGCGCCCTCGGTCTCGACCCCTCCCGCCCGACCCTGCTGGTCACCGGCGGGTCCCTGGGGGCTCGGAGGATCAACGCCACGGTCCACGCCGCCGTCGCCGACATCGTGGCGACCGGCTTCCAGGTGCTGCACATCACGGGCGACCGGGCCGAGATCACCGATCCCGGAGTCGAGGGCTACCACCTGCTGTCGTACTGCGACCGCATGGATCTGGCGCTGTCCGCGGCGGACGTCGCCGTGTCCCGCGCGGGAGCGGCGACGGTCAGCGAGCTCAGTGCGCTCGGTCTGCCGGCGGTCTACGTGCCCTACCCGGTCGGCAACGGCGAGCAGCGCTTCAACGCCCGCGGGGTGGTCGAGGCCGGAGGCGCGCTGCTCGTCGACGACGCCGCCTTCGTCCCCGAGTGGGTGCGGAACTCGCTCGTCCCGCTCCTCGAGGACACCCCCCGGCGCGAGGAGATGGGTCGGCGCGCCGCCTCCGTCGGCGTCCGCGACGGCTCGGAGCGACTCGTCGACCTCATCGAGCTCGCCCTGCGGTCGCCCCGGTGATCGACTCCCGCGCGCTGCGGATCCGGCCGCCTGACCACCGTCTACACTGATCCGGCGCACGGCGCGCAGCACCTCGCGCGCCCCGTCGACCACCCGAAAGCGAGAGCCCCGTGATCAAGCCCGACCTCGGCATCACCGTCCCCGACGAGCTCGGCTCGGTCCACTTCATCGGCATCGGCGGGTCGGGGATGAGCGGGATCGCGCGCCTCTTCCACCACGCCGGCCACCGCGTCACCGGCTCGGACGTCCGCGAGTCGCACCCGATCGAGCAGCTGCGCGAACTCGGCATCCCCGTCGCGATCGGGCACGACGCCGCTCACCTCGGCGACGCCGAGGCCGTCGTCGTCACGTCCGCTCTCTGGCAGGACAACCCCGAGTACCTCCTCGCGAAGGAGCGCGGTCTGCCCGTCCTGCACCGCTCGCAGGCGCTCGCCTGGCTCGTCCGCGGGCACAGGCTCGTCGCCGTGGCCGGAGCGCACGGCAAGACCACCTCGACGGGGATGATCGTGACGGGTCTGCTCGGCCTCGACGCCGACCCGAGCTTCGTCAACGGCGGCATCATCGAGAGCCTCGGCACGTCGTCGGCCGCCGGCGCGGGCGAGGTCTTCGTGGTCGAGGCCGACGAGTCCGACGGCAGCTTCCTCCTCTACGACGCCGCGGTGACCCTGATCACCAACGTCGACCCCGACCACCTCGACCACTACGGCTCGCTCGAGGCGTTCGAGGAGGCGTTCGTCACGTTCGCCTCGAACGCCGGCGAGCTCGTGGTCATCTCCTCCGACGATCCCGGCGCCGTGAGCGTGTCGAAGCGGCTCTCCGGCAAGCGGGTGCTCAGCTTCGGCGAGGCGGAGGGCGCCGACGTGCGCGTGGTCGATCTCGAGCTCGTCGGACCCGTCCGCTTCACGCTCGAGTACGAGGGGCACCGGTACTCGGCGCGACTGCGGATCCCGGGCCGCCACAACGCCGTGAACGCGGCGGGGGCCTTCGCTGTCCTGGTCGGCCTCGGCTTCGAGCCCGCCGCCTCGCTCGAGGCGATCGCGTCGTTCGGCGGGACGGAGCGGCGCTTCGAGCTGCACGGCTCGGTCCGCGGCGTGAGCGTCTACGACGACTACGCGCACCACCCGACCGAGGTCGCCGCGGCCCTCTCGGCGGCGCGCACCGTGGTGGGCGAGGGCCGGATCATCGCCGTGCACCAGCCCCACCTCTACAGCCGGACCCGCCTGTTCGCCCGCGAGTTCGCCGAGACCCTCGAGCGCTACGCCGACGAGACCGTCGTCCTCGACGTCTACGGCGCGCGCGAGGACCCGGAGCCCGGCGTGACCGGCGCCCTCGTGAGCGGCAAGTTCGCCGACCCGTCGCGGGTGTCGTTCCTCGCCGACTGGGACGAGGCGGCCCGCCGGACCGCCGAGATCGCTCGGGAGGGCGACTTCGTGATCACGCTCGGCTGCGGAGACGTCTACCGGATCATCCCGCAGCTGCTCGAGTCGCTCCGCGCGAGCGAGGGCGCCGCGGTCGCCCGATGACGGTGACGCCGAGCGCTCGTCCCAGCGGGCCCCTCCCGTGAAGCGACCGGACGGGGTCCGCACCCCGCGGTCACCGGGTCGCGCCGGGCGCGGACCGGAACCGGCGGGTCCCCCCGCGGGCGGTGAGCCGACGGAGCCCATCAGCATCGTCTCGACGCTCCGCGTGCGGTCCGAGTCCGCTCCACGCCCTGACCCCTCCGAGACGGGCGGTGCCGGCAGAACGGCGGACGCCGATCGCGCGGGAGAGGGTGCGGTGTCCCGCGCGGCGGCTGCTCTCGGCCGCGTCCGCCTCCCGGGCGGGGAGCGCCGTGCTCTCTCCCGGGCCGCGAAGGAGCGGCGGCGCTTCGAGCGCGGCGAGGTCAGGCGCTTCACGAAGCGCGCTCGACGGCGCAGGACCATCGCCCTGGTCACGGCCGGCTCGCTGGTCGTCCTCGCGCTGGTCGTCGCGATCGCCGCGTACTCGCCCCTGATGGCCGTCCGCACGATCGAGATCGTCGGGACGCAGCGGGTGAGCGCCGAGGACGTCCAGGCCTCCCTCTCCGACCAGCTCGGGGTGCCCCTGACCCTGGTCGACCGGTCGGCCGTCGGAGCCGTCGTCGGCGAGTACCCGCTCATCCAGAGCTACTCGGTCCAGACCCGGCCGCCGAGCACCCTCGTGGTGACCGTCGTCGAGCGCACACCTCTCGCCGTCATCGCGAACGGGAGCCGCTTCGACCTCGTCGACGCCGCGGGGGTCGTCATCGAGACGGCCGACGCGCCTCAGGCCGGCTACCCGGTCGTCACCACTCCCACAGGAGGCGCCACCGGTGCCGCTTTCCGCGTGATCGGGGAGGTGCTGCGCTCCCTGCCCGACGACCTCGCCGGCCAGGTCGTGGCCGCCAGCGCGACGACCGGGGACGACGTCTCGGTGACTCTCTCCGACGGCGCGGTGGTGATGTGGGGCGGCGCCGACGACTCCGCCCTCAAGGCCGTCGTCCTCGACAAGCTGATGGCGGCGACCGATCCCGCGACGGTCGCGTCCTACGACGTGTCGTCGCCCCAGGCCGCGGTGGTCGCGCCCCGATGAGCACGTCGCCGAGCGGGCTGCGCGCGGATCCGTCCGGTTCTTTCTCGAATGCGGGCGTGTCAGCTGGGGGCGGCGCCGCACTCCGCTTACCGTCAGACGAACCCCAAATGCATACTCAGCATAACTTTAAGCCTCAACTACAGGTTTAAGGTTCAGCCCGGAGGCCGGACACGTGACTTCAAACCAGAACTACCTCGCCGTGATCAAGGTCGTCGGCATCGGCGGAGGCGGCGTCAACGCCGTCAACCGCATGATCGAGCTCGGCCTGCGAGGCGTCGAGTTCATCGCGATCAACACCGACGCCCAGGCGCTCCTGCTCAGCGACGCCGACGTGAAGCTCGATGTCGGCCGCGAGCTGACCCGCGGTCTCGGCGCCGGTGCCGACCCCGAGGTCGGCCGTCGCGCCGCCGAGGACCACGCGGAGGAGATCGAGGAGGTGCTGGCCGGCGCCGACATGGTCTTCGTCACCGCGGGCGAGGGCGGCGGCACCGGCACCGGTGGCGCCCCGGTCGTCGCTCGCATCGCGAAGTCCATCGGTGCGCTCACGATCGGTGTCGTCACGAAGCCGTTCGGCTTCGAGGGCCGACGCCGCCAGACCCAGGCCGAGGCGGGAGTCGCGACCCTCAAGAACGAGGTCGACACCCTCATCGTCGTGCCGAACGACCGGCTGCTCGAGATCAGCGATCGCGGCATCTCGATGCTGGAGGCGTTCGCGACGGCCGACCAGGTCCTCCTCGCCGGTGTCCAGGGCATCACCGACCTGATCACCACTCCGGGCCTGATCAACCTCGACTTCGCCGACGTGAAGTCGGTCATGCAGGGTGCGGGCTCCGCGCTGATGGGCATCGGCTCGTCGCGGGGCGCCGACCGCGCGATCAAGGCGGCCGAGCTCGCCGTCGCCTCCCCGCTGCTCGAGGCCAGCATCGACGGAGCGCACGGCGTGCTCCTCTCGATCCAGGGTGGCTCGAACCTCGGCATCTTCGAGATCAACGACGCCGCCCGCCTGGTGCAGGAGGCGGTGCACCCCGAGGCGAACATCATCTTCGGTGCCGTCATCGACGACACCCTCGGCGACGAGGTGCGCGTCACCGTCATCGCCGCGGGCTTCGACGGCGGGGAGCCGGGAGCGCAGGCGCCGGCTCAGGTCGCGCAGCCCCGGGCGCAGCAGAGCCTCCCGGCGGAGGCCGCGGCCGAGCCGGCCCCCGCCCCGGTCGCCGCTCCCGCCGCCGGCTCGATCTGGTCGAGCACGCCCGTCGCCGCACCCGCTCCGGTCGCCGACCCGTCGTTCGACGACGACGAGAGCGACCTCGACATCCCCGACTTCCTCAAGTAGTCGTGGCCGGTCCGGAGCTGGCCGAGCGCTGGGCCTCGGTCTCCGCGCGGGTCGCCGACGCGGCCCGTGCCGCCGATCGCGATCCGGAGTCGGTGACGACGATCGTCGTGACGAAGTTCCATCCCGTGTCGCTCCTGCGCGAGCTGCTGGACCTCGGTGTCGCCGACTTCGGCGAGAACCGGCACCAGGAGGCGCAGGAGAAGTCGGTGGAGCTCGCCGGCACAGCCGCGCGCTGGCACTACATCGGACAGCTCCAGAGCAAGAAGGCGCGGCAGGTGCGCCGCTATGCGAGCTCGGTGCACTCGGCTGACCGGCTCGCGCTCGTCCCGCTCCTCGACACGGGCGAGGAGGCTCTCGACGTGTTCCTCCAGGTCAACCTGACGGACGATCCGGAGCGCGGAGGGGCCGTGCCCGACGACGTGGACGCCCTCGCGGAGGCGATCGTCGCGGCCGGGAGTCTCACTCTCCGCGGCGTGATGGCGGTCGCACCTCTCGACGAGGAGCCCCGCCCCGCGTTCGCACGACTGCGCCGGATCTCGGAGCGCGTCCGCGCCATCGACCCGGCAGCGTCCGCCATCTCGGCGGGCATGTCGAACGACTTCGCGGAGGCGATCGCCGAGGGTGCGACACACCTGCGAATCGGTTCGGCAATCACCGGCAATCGGCCCGCCCGCACGTAATCTCGTCGTGACCCACCTGCGCACGATCCACCAGTGCCGGTCCACCAGTGGGAGCGACGACAACACGGAGGATACTGATGGCCAACCCGCTGAAGAAGACGATGGTCTACCTCGGACTCGCTGATGAAGAGATCGAGTACGAGCGTGCCGACACCGTCGAGGCGGCTCCTGCCACGGCCCACCGCGCGCCGGTCTCCCCGGTCCAGCCCGTCCCGCCGGTCGAGCACCCCGCTCAGCCCCGCGCGACCGTCACCCCGCTCCGCAAGCCCACCCCCCAGACTCCGAAGGCGACGGCCCACGCCGAGATGAACGAGATCCTCACCGTCCACCCCAAGCAGTACCGCGACGCCCAGGTCATCGCCGAGAACTTCCGCGACGGCATCCCCGTGATCATCAACCTCTCGCAGATGAGCGACGCCGACGCCCGCAGGCTCATCGACTTCGCGAGCGGTCTGTCGCAGGGTCTGTACGGCCGGATCGAGCGCGTGACGAGCAAGGTCTTCCTGCTCTCGCCGTCGCACATCACGGTCGCCGGCGATTCGGCCTCCGCCGAGAGCGACGCCGATGCGTCGTTCTTCGCGAAGTCCTGATCCCGGGAGCACTGTTCCGCGGTGAACATCATCTCGCTCCTCGCGAGCGTCCTCTACTTCGCCCTCCTGCTGTACTTCTTCGCGATGTGGGGCAGGTTCGTCCTCGACCTGGTCAGGGTCATCCGTCGTGACTGGCGTCCTCGCGGCGTCGGCCTGGTCGCGGCCGAGACCGTCTACACGGTCACCGACCCGCCGATCTCGTTCTTCCGCCGTCTGATCAAGCCGGTGTCGATCGGCCCGATCGCGCTCGATTTCGGCTGGAGCCTCACGATGCTCTGCGTCATCGTGGGCATGTACGTCGCCACCTGGCTCCAGCGCGCCTGACGCGCGCCGGGCTCCCGCCGTACCTGTATCGTTGGCGGCGACCGGACGTTCTCCGTGGCGCTCGCACTGCGCCGCGCGCTCGAAGTTGCTAGCTTTAGTCGAACGTTAACAAACGTGTACCTACTTGAAATCGAAGGTGGAAAGCCATGGCGCTCACTCCCGAAGATGTTGTCAATAAGCGGTTCCAGCCGACCAAGTTCCGCGAGGGATACGACCAGGACGAGGTCGACGACTTCCTCGACGAGGTCGTGGTCGAGCTGCGTCGTCTGAACCAGGAGAACGAGGAGCTGCGCCAGCGCCTCTCCGCAGGCGACTCCCGGATCTCCGACCTCCAGCGCGACGGCGGAGCAGCCGCAGCGCCGGCTCCGGTCGTCGACGAGGCACCCGAGCCCGAGCCCACTCCGGAGCCCGAGCCCGAGCCCACCCCGGCACCCGCTCCCGTCGCTGCCCCCGCCGCCTCGCAGTCCGCGCCGGTCGATGAGGCCGAGAGCTCCAGCGGGCTCCTGCAGCTCGCCCGCCGTCTCCACGAGGAGCACGTGCGCGAGGGCGCCGAGAAGCGCGACGCGCTCGTCGCCGAGGGTCGCGCCACTGCGGCCCGCATCGTCGCCGAGGCCGAGGCCAAGCAGCGCCAGCAGATCGCCAAGCTCGAAGAGGAGCGCGCGGCGGTCGAGGAGCGCATCGACGGTCTCCGCACCTTCGAGCGCGAGTACCGCCAGAAGCTGAAGAGCTACATCGAGGGCCAGCTCCGCGATCTCGACGCCCAGCCGGTGTCGGCCGAGGCGTCCTCCTTCCCCGGTTTTGGGGCGTAGCACCACCGCAGCGAACGTCAGGCCGAGGGTGCTGGTCACCCTCGGCCTCGTTGCGCTCGCGGTGTTCGCGATCGACCAGATCGCGAAGCACCTGGTCACGACGACCCTCGTCCTCGGCGAGGACGTCCACATCCTGGGCGACGTCCTGATCTTCCACTACGTGAAGAACCCGGGAGCGGCCTTCTCGCTCGCGAGCGGCTCCACCTGGATCTTCTCGATCATCGCCGCCTGCGTGGTCGTCGCCGTGATCTGGTTCTCGCGGCGCATCCGCTCGACCGCCTGGGCGATCTTCTTCGGGCTGCTGCTCGGAGGCACCCTCGGCAACCTGTTCGACCGGCTCTTCCGCGAGCCGTCGTTCGGGCTCGGACACGTCGTCGACTTCATCTTCACTCCGTGGCTCCTGCCCGCCATCTACAACGTGGCCGACATCTCGATCTGCAGCGCCATGGCGATCTTCGTGATCCTAAGCCTGCGCGGCATCGGCCTCGACGGCACCCGAGCCACCCGCGGTTCCGACGATCGGGAGGCCTCCGACACCGTCGGCGAGCAGCAGGCGAGTCCGACGGCTTCACCCGGTGCGGCCTCGACCGAGCGCGTCTCCCGCGACGACGATCCCCGCGGCGTCCTCTGATGGTCCAGTCCCGATCCCTTCCCGTCCCCGACGGGCTCGAGGGCCTGCGGGCCGACGCCGCCGTCGCCAAGCTGCTCGGCTTCTCGCGGACCTTCGCTGCCGAGGTGGCCGAGGCCGGGGGAGTGAGCGCCGACGGGCGCGTGCTCGACAAGAGCGACCGCGTCTCGGCGGGCGCCTGGCTGAGTGTCGAGTGGACTCCGCGCGAGGAGCCCCGCATCGTGCCGATGTCGGTCCCCGACCTCGGGATCGTCCACGACGACGACGACATCGTCGTGATCGACAAGCCAGTCGGAGTCGCAGCGCATCCCGCAGTAGGATGGGAGGGGCCGACCGTGCTCGGCGCTCTGGCCGCCGCCGGCTTCACGATCGCCACCTCCGGAGCCGCGGAACGCGCGGGGATCGTGCATCGCCTCGACGCGGGCACGAGCGGCCTGATGGTCGTCGCGAAGTCGGAGCGGGCCTACACGCACCTGAAGCGCGCGTTCCACGACCGCACGGTCGAGAAGGTCTACCACGCCGTCGTGCAGGGGCATCCCGATCCGCTCGCCGGGACCATCGACGCTCCGCTGGGTCGCCATCCCTCCTCCGACTGGAAGTTCGCGGTCAGAGCCGACGGCAAGCCCTCGGTGACGCACTACGAGACGATCGAGGCGTTCCCGTTCGCGTCGCTCCTCGAGATCCACCTCGAGACCGGGCGCACCCACCAGATCCGGGTGCACATGGCCGCTCAGCGCCACCCCTGCGTCGGCGACGCCATGTACGGCGCCGATCCGACGCTGTCGAAGCGCCTCGGGCTGACCCGCCAGTGGCTCGACGCTGTCCGTCTCGGCTTCACCCACCCCGGGTCGGGGGAGTGGGTCCAGTTCGAGGCGTCCTACCCCGACGACCTCGCCCACGCGCTCGAGGTGCTCCGCGGCGAGTGATCCAGGCGTGCTCGGCCGGGTCGCCCCCTCGCGCGGTTAGACTTTCTGCCGCTGCCGTGTCGACTCTCCCCGGGTCCGCGGCCCCCTCGCCCGCAGTCCGTCGGAGGCGCATCCTTGCCGAGTAACGATTCCTTCGTCCACCTCCACGTGCACAGCGAGTACTCGATGCTCGACGGTGCTGCGCGGGTTAAGCCGCTCATCGACGCGGCGGTGGAGGAGGGGATGCCCGCGATCGCAGTCACCGACCACGGCAACGTCTTCGGCGCCTTCGACTTCTGGCGCACCGCCACGGCAGCCGGGATCAAGCCGATCATCGGCACCGAGGCGTACCTCAGTCCGGGCACCCACCGCTCCGACAAGACGCGCATCCGCTGGGGTGACGGCGGTCAGGACGACGTCTCGGGGTCGGGCGCCTACACGCACATGACCCTGCTCAGCTCGACCACGACGGGGATGCACAACCTCTTCCGGCTGTCCTCGCGCGCCTCGATCGAGGGCTACTACTTCAAGCCGCGCATGGACCGCGAGATCCTCGCCGAGCACTCGGAGGGCCTCATCGCCACCACCGGCTGCCCGAGCGGCGAGGTGCAGACGCGCCTCCGACTCGGGCAGTACAAGGAGGCGCGCCAGGCCGCCGCCGACTACCGCGACATCTTCGGCAAGGAGAACTTCTTCGCCGAGATCATGGACCACGGGCTCGACATCGAGCGTCGCGTGATCGGAGACGTCATCCGGCTCGCGAAGGACCTCGACCTCCCGCTCGTGGCGACCAACGACCTCCACTACACGCACGCCCACGACGCGACCTCGCACGCGGCCCTGCTCTGCGTGCAGTCGGGCACGACGCTCGACGACCCGAAGCGCTTCAAGTTCGACGCCGACGAGTTCTACCTCAAGTCGCCGCGCGAGATGCGGCAGGTGTTCCGCGACCACCCCGAGGCCTGCGACAACACCCTCCTGATCGCCGAGCGCTGCGACGTGCAGTTCGACACCTCCGCGAACTACATGCCCCGCTTCCCCGTGCCCGAGGGCGAGACCGAGGACACCTGGTTCACCAAGGAGGTCGAGCAGGGGTTGCTCGAGCGCTACCCCGGAGGCGTCACGCGCGAGGTCCGCGAGCGTGCGGACTACGAGATGGGCGTCATCCGTCAGATGGGGTTCTCGGGCTACTTCCTCGTGGTCGCCGACTTCATCAACTGGTCCAAGCGCAACGGGATCCGGGTGGGTCCCGGCCGCGGCTCCGGAGCGGGCTCGATGGCCGCCTACGCGATGAGGATCACCGACCTCGACCCGCTGCACCACGGCCTCATCTTCGAGCGGTTCCTCAACCCCGACCGCGTCTCGATGCCCGACTTCGACGTCGACTTCGACGACCGTCGCCGCGGCGAGGTCATCCGCTACGTCACCGACAAGTACGGCGACGAGCGCGTCGCGCAGATCGTGACCTACGGCACGATCAAGGCCAAGCAGGCGCTGAAGGACGCCTCGCGGGTGCTCGGCTTCCCCTTCGGCATGGGCGAGAAGCTGACGAAGGCGATGCCGCCGGCGATCATGGGCAAGGACATCCCGCTCACGGGCATCAACGACCCCGAGCACGCCCGCTACAAGGAGGCGGTCGACGTGCGGAACGTCATCGCCGAGGACCCGCAGGCGAAGCTCGTGTTCGACACCGCCCTGGGCCTGGAGAACCTCAAGCGCCAGTGGGGCGTGCACGCCGCGGGCGTGATCATGTCGAGCGATCCGCTCAAGGACATCATCCCGATCATGAAGCGGGAGCAGGACGGCCAGATCGTCACGCAGTTCGACTACCCGGCCTGCGAGTCGCTCGGACTGATCAAGATGGACTTCCTGGGGCTGCGCAACCTCACGATCATCGACGACGCCCTCGACAACATCCACGCGAACCGGGGCGAGGACCTCGTGCTCGAGGATCTGACGCTGGACGACCCCGCCGCCTACGACCTGCTCGCCCGCGGCGACACGCTGGGCGTGTTCCAGCTCGACGGCGGTCCGATGCGCGGGCTCCTGCGCCTGATGAAGCCCGACAACTTCGAGGACATCTCGGCCGTCCTCGCGCTGTACCGGCCGGGGCCCATGGGCGCCGACTCCCACACGAACTACGCGCTCCGCAAGAACGGCATCCAGCAGATCACCCCGATCCACCCCGAGCTCGAGGAGCCGCTCGCGGAGGTGCTCGGCGGGACCTACGGCCTGATCGTGTACCAGGAGCAGGTGATGTCCATCGCGCAGAAGCTCGCGGGGTTCACGCTCGCGCAGGCCGACCTGCTCCGCCGCGCGATGGGCAAGAAGAAGAAGTCCGAGCTCGACAAGCAGTTCGAGGGCTTCTCGGGGGGCATGACCGCCAACGGCTACTCGATGGCGGCAGTGACGACGCTCTGGGACATCCTGCTGCCCTTCTCCGACTACGCCTTCAACAAGGCGCACTCGGCCGCCTACGGAGTCATCTCGTACTGGACCGCCTACCTCAAGGCGCACTACCCCGCCGAGTACATGGCGGCGCTGCTCACCAGCGTCGCCGACTCCAAGGACAAGATGGCCGCCTACCTCAACGAGTGCCGGCGCATGGGCATCAAGGTGCTGCCGCCGGACGTCAACGAGTCGATCGGCTTCTTCGCCGCCGTCGGGACGGACATCCGCTTCGGACTCGGGGCGGTGCGCAACGTCGGCTTCAACGTCGTCGAGGGCATCCGGGCCGCCCGTGAGGAGAAGGGCCGCTTCGAGAGCTTCCACGACTTCCTGCGGAAGGTGCCGCTGCCCGTCGCCAACAAGAGGACCATCGAGTCCCTCATCAAGGCGGGGGCGTTCGACTCGCTCGGATCGACCCGCCGAGCGCTCGTCGAGGTGCACGAGGACGCCGTCGAGGCCGCCGTCGGCGAGAAGCGCAACGAGGCGAACGGGCAGGTCGGCTTCGACTTCGACAGCTTGTGGGACGAACCGCAGGCGGCGATCCAGGTGCCCGACCGCCCGGAGTGGGCCAAGCGCGACAAGCTCGCCTTCGAGCGCGACATGCTCGGCCTGTACGTCTCCGACCACCCGCTCGCCGGACTCGAGACCGAACTGGCGAAGCACTACAGCACGACGATCGTCGACCTCCTGGGCTCCGACACGATCGGCGACGGCGAGACCGTCGTCGTCGCCGGACTCGTCACGAGCGTCCAGCACCGGATGGCCAAGACCTCGGGCAACCAGTACGGCCTGATCCAGGTCGAGGACTTCGGCGGCGAGATCACCGTCATGTTCATGGGCAAGGCCTACCAGGAGTTCGCGCCGGCGCTCACGAACGACTCCATCGTCGTGGTGCGCGGCCGCGTCAGCATGCGCGACGACGGGATGAACCTGCACGCGTTCAGCCTCTTCGCGCCCGAGCTGAACCAGGACGGCGACTCCGGACCCCTGACCGTCTCTATGCCGGAATCGCGAGCCACGACCGACACCGTCTCGCAGCTCAGCGACGTGCTCATCCGCCACTCCGGCCAGACCGAGGTGCGCCTCAAGCTCATCAAGGGAGACACCGCCCGCGTCTTCGAGATCCCGTTCCCCGTGCGCATCACCCCCGACCTCTTCGGCGAGCTCAAATCGCTCCTGGGGCCGAACTGCCTGTACTGAGCTTGTTTTCGAGCCCGTCCCGGCCGGGCTCGGCGCGGTCGGCTTGTGGAGGTGGTTGCGCGGGTGGAGCGGGTCGCGTCCGGCTACGCCGATCCGCTGGGACGCGGATCGACGGTTCGCCGGTGCTTCTTGCCGAGCCCGTCCCTGCCGGGCTCGGCGCGGTCGGCTTGTGGAGGTGGTCGCGCGGGTGGAGCGGGTGGCGTCCGGCTACGTCGATCGGGCGGTGCCTGTTCCGAGCCCGTCCCTGCCGGGCTCGGGGCTGTCGGCTTCGCGAGGTGGCCGCGCGGGTGGAGCGGGGTGCGTCCGGCTACGTCGATCCGGCGGTGCCTGTTTCCGAGCCGGTCCCTGCCCGGCTCGGCGCGGTCGGCTCGTGGAGGTGGTCGCGCGGGTGGAGCGGGTCGCGTCCGGCTACGTCGATCCGCTGGGACGCGGATCGACGGTTCGCCTCGAACGTGGCGCTCGCGCCAACCCTGTTGGTCGAGTAGCGCCGCAGGGGCGCATCGAGACCCATCTCCCGACGACGCCGGGGCGGGAGGTGACCCGTCCGACTCCTTCGGGCGGGAAGGGGACGGCTCGGGCGACGGCCGGGACGCCGCCGGGGTGGCGACGGCGGGCCGGTAGACTGGGGCGGCCATGATCCAGACCCTCGACCTCCGCGGCCGCCGTCCGTCCACCGCCGAGCTGCTCGCGCTCGTGCCCCGCAATCCCGGCACCTCCGCGAACGTCGGGCCCGTGGTCGCCGAGCTGATCGCCGATGTCCGCGCCCGCGGAGCTGAGGCGCTCCTCGAGCAGTCCGAGCGGCTCGACGGCGTCCGCCCCCCGCACCTGCGGGTCCCGGAGGAGCACATCGCCGACGCGGTCCGCGATCTCGACCCCGCGATCCGGCGGGCCCTCGAGGAGGCGATCTCCCGCGTGCGCCGGGCGAGCGCCGCCCAGATCCCCCCGGCGCGCACCACCGTGCTCGAGGACGGCGCGACCGTCACCCAGCGCTGGGCGCCCGTCGCCCGCGCGGGCCTCTACGTTCCCGGCGGCAAGGCCGTCTACCCGTCGAGCGTGATCATGAACGCCGTGCCCGCGCAGGCGGCAGGAGTCGCCTCCATCGCCCTCGTCTCCCCTCCGCAGAAGGCGTTCGGCGGCGCGGTCCACCCCACGATCCTCGCCGCGGCGGGGCTCCTCGGCATCGACGAGGTCTACGCCGCCGGAGGAGCGGGCGCCGTCGCCGCGCTCGCCTACGGGGTCGAGTCGATCGGCCTCGAGCCCGTCAGCATCGTCACCGGACCGGGCAACATCTGGGTGACCACCGCCAAGCGGCAGGTCCTCGGACAGGTCGGCATCGACTCCGAGGCGGGACCGACCGAGATCCTGGTGATCGCCGACTCCAGCGGCGACCCGCGACTGATCGCAGCCGACCTGGTCAGCCAGGCCGAGCACGACGAGTCCGCGTCCGCCGTCCTCGTCACCGACGACGCGGCCCTCGCCGCTGCCGTCGAACGAGAGGTCGAGCAGCAGGCCGCGCGGACCCACCACGCCGAGCGCGTCGCGATCGCGCTCTCGGGCCCGCAGTCGGCCCTCGTGATCGTCGACGACCTCGAGGTCGCCTGCGCGTTCAGCGACGCCTACGGCCCGGAGCACCTCGAGCTGCACACATCCGACCCGGAGGCGACCGCCGCCCGCATCCACGACGCCGGCGCGATCTTCCTCGGCCCGACGTCGCCGGTGAGCCTCGGCGACTACCTCGCCGGCTCGAACCACGTGCTGCCGACGCTCGGGCAGGCGCGCTTCTCCTCCGGACTCGGCGCCTACACCTTCCTGCGGGCGCAGCAGCTGATCTCCTACGACCGCTCAGCCCTCGAGCGCGTCGCACCGCACATCCGCGCCCTCAGCGACGCCGAGGCGCTGCCCGCGCACGGCGACGCCGTCGACGCGCGCTTCGCCTGACCTCGAGAGGCACCCTGCGATGTTCTGCCCGTTCTGCCGGCACCCCGACTCCCGCGTCATCGACTCCAGGACGAGTGACGACGGTCTCTCGATCCGCCGCCGCCGCCAGTGCCCGTCGTGCGGGCGCCGCTTCTCGACGACCGAGACCGCGAGCCTCGTCGTGATCAAGCGCAGCGGAGTCGTCGAGCCGTTCAGCCGGGAGAAGATCGTGAGCGGGGTGCGCAAGGCGTGCCAGGGTCGACCGGTGACCGACTCCGACCTCGCCGTCCTCGCTCAGCGGGTCGAGGAGAACATCCGCTCGACCGGCGCCTCGCAGATCGACGCGAACGACATCGGACTCGCCATCCTCGCCCCGCTCCGGGAGCTCGACGAGGTCGCCTACCTCCGCTTCGCCAGCGTCTACCAGGCGTTCGACTCGCTCGACGACTTCGAGGCGGCGATCACGCTCCTCCGGGCGGAGCGCTCGAGCGTCGCGCAGATCGTCGACGAGGTCTGACCCCGTGTACCCGCTGCTGTTCTCGACCCTCCTGCGCCGGATCGACCCCGAGCGGGCTCACCACCTCGCCTTCCCCGTCATCCGTGCGCTGGGTGCGATCGCTCCGGTCGTCCGCCGCTTCACCCTCCCGAGGGCCGATCTCTCGGTCGAGGCGCTCGGTCTGCGGTTCGAGACGCCCTTCGGAGTCGCTGCGGGCTTCGACAAGGACGCCACGGCGGTCCTCGGGCTCGGCGCCCTGGGTTTCGGTCATGTCGAGGTCGGCACGCTGACGGCTCAGCCCCAGCCGGGGAACGACCGGCCGCGTCTGTTCCGCCTGATCGCCGACCGGGCCGTCATCAACCGGATGGGGTTCAACAACCACGGGGCTCGCGCCGCCGCCGGACGGCTCGCCCGGCTCCGCAGCGCGCGGGGGCGGCCCGTCATCGGGGTCAACATCGGCAAGAGCCGAGTGGTCTCCGTCGACGACGCGATCGACGACTACCTCGTCAGCGCGCGGATGCTCGCTCCGCTGGCCGACTACCTCGTGGTCAACGTCAGCTCTCCGAACACTCCCGGGCTCCGAGGACTGCAGGAGATCGACAAGCTCGAGCCTCTGCTGGCCGCCGTGAAGGACGCCGCCGACACGACCCCGCTCCTGGTGAAGATCGCCCCCGACCTCTCGGACGACGAGGTGGAGCGCGTCGCTGAGCTCGCGGTGCGACTGGGCCTGGACGGCATCATCGCGACGAACACGACTCTCTCCCGCGACGGCCTCCGCACCGATGGCGCCGTCGTCGATCGCGCAGGGGCGGGCGGACTCTCGGGAGCACCCCTCGCCCCGCGCTCCCTCGAGGTGCTGCGCGTCATCCGCGCGGTCGTCCCCTCCGGCTTCTGCGTGATCTCGGTCGGCGGAGTCGAGACCGCCGCCGACGTCGAGGAGCGCCTCTCCGCCGGTGCCACCCTGGTCCAGGGCTACACCGCCTTCATCTACCGCGGCCCCCTCTGGGCCCGCGAGATCAATCGCGGGCTGCGCTCCCACTGAGCCGTCGGCTCGCTGCGCGTGCACACGCTGCTCGTGCCGACGCCGACGGGCATCCGGTCCGCAGGGCCGGGTCCGCGACCCTTCCCGCTGCCTGCTGCAGCCGGCGGGGCCGGGTCTCAATGCACCGCTGCGCGGCTGGTCGACCGGCAGGGGGAGCAGACGCGCGGGCGCGGTCGCGAGGGGGGAGCCGAACGCCTGAACCGCGTGTCAGCGATTCCGGCCAGGCAGACACACGACGCTCTGCGGTGCGCCACCACCCCGGGGAGCCGCCCGCGCTGAGCCCGACAGGCGCGGGCTCAGGAGTCAGCTCGGGTACGCGCGGCGCTTGACCTGCGGCTTGGGGAGGCGCATCACGCGCAGCTGCAGCGCGCGCATCGCTGCGTACCAGCGGATGCCCTTCTCGACCTTGTCCGCACCGTAGCGCTCGGCCAGCTTCCTCCGGAGTCGGAGGCCCAGCAGGATGCAATCGATCACCGCGAGGGCGAAGAACACCCAGAGCAGGATGAGGGTGGCGTACTGCAGCTCGGGCTGCGGGAAGAAGCTCAGCAGGAGCACGACGACCATGACGGGGATGAGGAACTCGCCCAGGCTGAAGCGGGCGTCGACCCAGTCGCGCACGAACTTGCGCTGGGGGCCCTTGTCGCGCAGCGGCAGGTAGCGCTGGTCGCCGGCGGCCATGCCGACGCGCGCCTGCTCGCGCTGGACCGCGGCCTTCTCGCGGGCATCCTTCGCCGCCTGCTTGCGATCGGTGACGACGAGCGGACGCTTGCGAGCGAGCTCCTGCTCCCGCCGCGTCGGCGTCGGCCGCCCCTTGCCGATCGCCGAGGGCTCGGCGTCGTCGGGGCTGTCGGTTGCGATCGGGTGCTTGGCCACGGGGAACGTCCTTGGAATCGGGGGTCTCTTAAGATTACCTCCATGCCTCTCGACGCTCCGACTCCGTCCGCCACACTGTCCGCGGGGGAGGAGGCGATCCTCTCCGCCGTCCGCGACAACCTCCCGCGCTCGCTCGCCGAGCTCGGACGTCTGGTGCGGATCCCCTCCGTCTCGTGGGACGGCTTCGACGCCACCCGCGTCGCTGCGAGCGCGGACGCGATCGCGGAGCTGGCCCGCGAGACCGGCGTCTTCGACGACGTGTCCGTCCGCCGGTCGACCATCGGCGACTCGGGGATGCTCGGGCAGCCGGCGGTGCTCGCCACCCGGGCGGCGCGCAACGGCGCCCCCACCGTCCTCCTCTACGCCCACCACGACGTGCAGCCGCAGGGCGCGGAGGCGTCGTGGGAGACGCCTCCGTTCGAGCCGACCGTCCGCGGCGACCGTCTCTACGGCCGGGGCGCGGCCGACGACAAGGCGGGAGTCGTCTCGCATCTCGCGGCGGTCAGAGCGCTGCGCGAGGTGGCCGGCGACGACCACGATCTCGGCCTGGTCCTCTTCATCGAGGGCGAGGAGGAGTTCGGCTCGCGCTCGTTCCCGACGTTCCTCCGCGAGCACCACGACGCGCTGCGCGCCGACGTGATCGTCGTCGCGGACAGCGACAACTGGGACATCGACACTCCCGCGCTGACGGTGGGCCTGCGCGGCAACGTCACGTTCACGCTCACGGTGCGGACGCTCGACCACGCCTCCCACTCGGGCATGCTCGGCGGAGCCGTGCCGGACGCGATGCTCGCGACCGTGCGACTGCTCTCCACTCTGTGGACCGAGAACGGCGAGGTCGCCGTCGAGGGTCTCCTCGAGCACGACGGAGTCGTCCCCGACGTGCCGGAGGAGGAGTTCCGCCGCGACGCCGGTGTCCTCGACGGCGTCTCGCTGATCGGCGACGGCCCGATCCTCTCGCGCGTCTGGTCGAAGCCCGCGATCACCGTGACGGGTATCGACGCCCCGAGCGTGGTCGACGCCTCGAACACGCTGAGCCCGTCGATCAGGGTGAAGATCAGCGCCCGCATCGCTCCCGGGCAGCCCGCCTCCGAGGGTTTCGCTGCGCTCGAGCGGCACCTGCTCGCGAAGGCGCCCTTCGGCGCTCGAGTCGAGATCGACGACGTCGACACCGGAGACCCGTTCCTCGTCGACACCTCGGGGTGGGCCGTCGGCCTGGTCAAGGACTCGATGGCCGACGCCTGGGGGCGCGAGCCCCTCGAGACGAGCGTCGGGGGGAGCATCCCGTTCATCGCGGACCTGGTGAGGGAGTTCCCCGCCGCGCAGATCCTCGTCACCGGGGTCGAGGACCCCGACTCGCGCGCCCACAGCCCGAACGAGTCGCTGCACCTCGGCGTCTTCAAGCGCGCGGCGCAGACGGAGGCGCTCTTCCTCCTCCGCGCGGCCGCGCACCGCGACTGACCGCGGATCCGGAATACCCCGGTGGATCCCCGGGTTGCCCCCGTAGAATCTGATCTTCAGACGTCCGATCCCGCCCGTTCCCCCGAGGAGTGACATGTCCGACACGACACTGACAGCCGAGAAGACCACGGCGGCCGAGACCGCGGCAGCCGATCAGGCGGCTGCGGCGCACGGCGTCTCGATGACCCCGACGGCCGCGGCGAAGGTCAAGAGCCTCCTCGAGCAGGAGGGACGCGACGATCTGCGTCTGCGCGTCGCCGTCCAGCCCGGTGGCTGCTCCGGCCTGATCTACCAGCTCTACTTCGACGAGCGCACGCTCGACGCCGACGCCGTGGTCGAGTTCGAGGGAGTCGGCCTGGTCGTCGACAAGATGAGCGTCCCCTACCTCGACGGTGCCTCGATCGACTTCGAGGACACCATCCAGAAGCAGGGCTTCACCATCGACAACCCCAACGCCGGCGGCAGCTGCGCCTGCGGCGACAGCTTCCACTGAGAAGGCGCGGCCGCGGGCCGCACCACTCGCGCGACACGGCGCCCGACACCCCCTGAGACGAGGGAGTCGGGCGCCGTTCCGCGTCCCTGGCACCCCTCGGGCCGCAGGTCAAGAGCGGGGTCGATGCACCGGGGCCAGGAAGCGGCGAGGTAGGCTGGGGCCGGTCTAATACAGTTTCGTGTGAACTGGTCCCCAGTCTTCCGAAAGGTCACCGGTGCGCTTCAATCGCCGAATCCGCAGATGGGTCGCTGTACCCGTCGCAGGAGCCCTCAGCCTCGTCCTCGCGGGCTGCACGCAGGAGCAGCTCCAGGGCTGGCTCCCCACCGAACCCGGCACGACGAACAACGTCGACCGGGTCATCGGACTCTGGGTCACCTCCTGGATCGTCCTGCTCGCCGTCGGCGTGGTCACCTGGGGTCTCACCATCTGGGCGGTCGTCGTGTACCGCCGTCGGAAGGGCCAGACCGGCCTCCCGGTGCAGCTGCGCTACAACATGCCGATCGAGATCTTCTACACGATCGTGCCGCTGATCCTCGTGATCGGCTTCTTCGCCTTCACCGCGCGGGACCAGGCGGCCATCGAGGAGCCCTACGCCGACCCGGACGAGACCATCCAGGTGTACGGCAAGCAGTGGGCGTGGGACTTCAACTACGTCGACGAGGACGTCTACTCCGCCGGCATCCAGGGTCAGTACGAGTCCAGCGCCGACGCCGCCGGCTCGCTCGTCGAGTCGGAGGTCCCGACCCTCTACCTGCCCGTCGGCCAGAAGATCCAGATCCAGCTCGACGCGCGCGACGTGATCCACTCCTTCTGGGTCGTCGACTTCCTCTACAAGAAGGACATGATCCCCGGCAAGACGAACTTCATGTACGTCACGCCGCTCAAGGAGGGGACCTATGCGGGCAAGTGCGCCGAGCTCTGCGGCGAGTACCACTCCGCGATGCTCTTCAACGTCAAGGTCGTCTCCGAGGGCGAGTACCAGGACTACATCCAGTCGCTCCGTGACGCCGGCCAGACCGGACAGCTCGGCGCCGAGTACGACCGCAACAGCAACCTGCCCGGCACCGACGCGCCGGCCCGCACCGAGAACGAGGAGTAAGGGAGCATGAGCACCGCCACAGCACCCGCCCCGTCACGCGCCTTCGGCACGCCGCCGGTCGAGCGCAAGGCGAACGTCCTCGTTCGCTGGATGACGTCCACCGACCACAAGGTCATCGGGTACATGTACCTGATCACCTCCTTCATCTACTTCTGCATCGCGGGAGTGATGGCGCTGGTCATCCGCGCGCAGCTCTTCGAGCCCGGACTCACGGTCGTCGAGACGCGGGAGCAGTACAACCAGCTCTTCACGATGCACGGCACGATCATGCTGCTGATGTTCGCGACGCCGCTCTTCGCCGGATTCGCGAACGTCCTCATGCCGCTGCAGATCGGCGCCCCCGACGTCGCCTTCCCGCGGCTGAACGCCTTCGCCTACTGGCTCTACAGCTTCGGCTCGCTGATCGCCGTCGCCGGCTTCGTCACGCCCCAGGGCGCCGCCTCGTTCGGATGGTTCGCCTACGCGCCACTGTCGAGTACGACGTTCTCTCCAGGGTTGGGCGGGAACCTCTGGGTCTTCGGCCTCGCCCTGTCCGGGTTCGGCACGATCCTCGGCGCCGTGAACTTCATCACGACGATCATCACCATGCGCGCGCCCGGAATGACGATGTTCCGCATGCCGATCTTCACGTGGAACATCCTCGTGACGTCGATCCTGGTGCTGCTCGCGTTCCCGGTCCTCGCGGCCGCCATGTTCGCGCTCGGTGCCGACCGCGTCTTCGATGCGCACATCTACGACGCGGCGAACGGCGGAGTGCTGCTCTGGCAGCACCTGTTCTGGTTCTTCGGGCACCCCGAGGTCTACATCATCGCGCTGCCCTTCTTCGGCATCGTCTCGGAGGTCTTCCCGGTCTTCAGCCGCAAGCCGATCTTCGGCTACAAGACGCTCGTGTACGCGACGATCTCGATCGCCGCCCTCTCGGTCACGGTGTGGGCCCACCACATGTACGTGACGGGGTCCGTGCTCCTGCCGTTCTTCTCGCTGATGACGATGCTCATCGCGGTGCCCACCGGCGTGAAGATCTTCAACTGGATCGGCACGATGTGGCGCGGCTCGGTGACGTTCGAGACTCCGATGATCTGGGCGATCGGCTTCCTGATCACCTTCACGTTCGGCGGACTCACCGGCGTCATCCTGGCGTCGCCGCCGCTCGACTTCCACGTCTCGGACTCGTACTTCGTCGTCGCGCACTTCCACTACGTCGTCTTCGGCACCGTCGTCTTCGCGATGTTCTCGGGCTTCTACTTCTGGTGGCCGAAGTGGACCGGCAAGATGCTGAACGAGACGCTCGGCAAGTGGCACTTCTGGCTCCTGTTCATCGGGTTCCACACCACCTTCCTCATCCAGCACTGGCTCGGCGTGGTCGGCATGCCCCGCCGGTACGCGAGCTACCTGCCCGAGGACGGCTTCACCTGGATGAACCAGCTGTCGACGATCGGCGCGATGATCCTCGCCGTCTCGTTGATCCCGTTCTTCCTGAACGTCTACATCACGGCCCGCAAGGCGCCCAAGGTCACGGTCAACGACCCGTGGGGCTTCTCGCGGTCGCTCGAGTGGGCGACGTCGTGCCCGCCTCCCCGGCACAACTTCACCTCGATCCCGCGGATCCGGAGCGAGGCCCCGGCCTTCGACCTGAACCACCCCGAGGCCGGCATCCCCGTCGGAATCGGTCCGGCGAAGGACGCCCCGGACGCCCCCACCTACGACAAGTCGGAAGGAACGGTGAAGTAGCCGGATGCGCGCCAACACGAACATCTTCTGGATCCTCTCCGGGTTCTTCCTCCTCGCCGACATCGTCTACGTCGTCTGGTCGCTGCTGGACACCGGCCAGGTGGAGTGGGTCGGCGGCGTCGGGATCTTCCTCTCGGCCGTGCTGGGGGCGTTCATCGCCTTCTACGTCGGCCGCGTGCACAAGGCGCAGGGCGCCGAGCTGCCCGAGGACCGTCTCGACGCCGACATCGACGACGGCGACCCCGAGCTGGGCTTCTTCAGCCCGTGGAGCTGGTGGCCGCTGATCCTCGGAGGGTCTGCCGCCCTGGGGTTCCTCGGGCTGGCTGTCGGCTTCTGGATCACGTACATCGCGGTCGGGCTGTTCCTCGTCGCGATCGCCGGCTGGGTGTACGAGTACTACCGCGGGTACTTCGCCCGCTAGACACGACGCACGGCCTCGAGGGCCGGGTGCAGAGGATCCACTCCTCCTGCACCCGGCCCTCTCCTCGTTGCCCAGGGGCGCTCCTCCGGGACTGCCCGCGGGTACGAGGCCGCATCCGCACGCGACGGTGACGGCATGCCTGAGTAGCCTCGGTGCATGACCGACCGTGCCGCGCCCAATCTGCCGTCCCGCGACCTCGACGCCACTGCGGCGTTCTACGCGGCGTGCGGGTTCGTGCCGGGCTACCGCGACGACGGCTGGCTGATCCTGCACCGAGACGGAGTCGAGCTCGAGTTCTTCCTGTTCCGCGATCTGGATCCGGAGACGAGCTCGTTCCGCTGCAGCCTCCGGGTCGACGACGTCGACGAGCTGTACCGGCGGATCCTCGACGCCGGCGTCGAGGAGGGGACCGTCGGTCGTCCGCGCCTGCACCCCGTGCGGAGGGAATCGTGGGGACAGCGCGTGGGCTACCTGATCGACCCCGACGGAACCCAGCTGCAGCTGATCGAGAACAGCCCCGCGTCGAGCCCGCCGTCACTGCACGAGCGGCCCCGCGGTGCGGTTCCCTACCTGTTCCTCCCCGGGTCCGCTCGCGAGGCACTGGGTTTCTACAGCAGCGTCTTCGGCGGCGAGCTGGAGCTGCACACCCGCGCCGGGTTCGGGCGCGAGGACGGATCGCCGGAGGCGATCGCCCACGGTGCTCTTCACGGCCCGGTCCCGCTCTTCGGCGCGGACGAGGACACGTCTGCACCGATCCGGACGGGCGGAACGGTGCTCTCCCTGCTCGGGGCGGCCGACCCGGAGACGACCGAGCGGTGGTTCTCGCGGCTGTCGGAGGGAGCGATCGAGGTGGACCCGCTGCAGCAGCGCGCCTGGGGCGACCACGACGGGCAGGTGACCGACCGGTTCGGCGTCCGCTGGTTGATCGGCTACTCGGCCTGACCGGCGGAAGCGGGGAGAGGGCGAGGCATCCGACCTCCGCGAGCTGGCCGACGCGGTCTGCACGACGGAGGTGTCGCTCGTGACCTGCGCGGTCCGCAGCGACCGTATGCGAGGTGCGGCGCCCAGCACCTCGCCTTCGACGAGATCGGACGTTCAGGGCGCCTGTGGCGCGCGGAGAGCGCCCGTCGCTCCTTCGGGGGCCCCGGGTGCGCGGCGCAGACGATGATCGACGAGGCGGTCGCGCAGCTGCTGAGCCCGCCCCACGAGCGCAATGCGGGCGTCACGTCGCCGGGAACGCCGAAGGGCCCGGATGACGGATCGTCCGGGCCCTTCGGCGAGAGGGAGTGTCAGTGCTCGCTGTGCGAGCTCTCGAGCTCCTTCTGGGTGACGGGGGTGATGCGGTCCTCGAAGAACCAGCGGGAGAGACCGGCCCTGACGCGCTGCGGGGCGGTGATGCGCCCGCGGGAGTCGGGGCGGATCATCAGCGGCTGGTACTCGTCCTGGCTGACCAGCTTCCAGCGCTCGTACTCGTCGAGCTGCTGGTGCACCTCGATGAACTCGCCGCCGGGGAGGCGGACGATGCGACCGGATTCGAAGCCGTGCAGGGCGATCTCGCGATCCTTCTTCTGCAGTGCGAGGCAGATGCGCTTCGTGATGAAGTAGGCGATCACCGGGCCCGCGAACAGCAGGAACTGGAGCGAATGGATCACTCCCTCCATCGTGAGGTGGAAGTGCGTCGCGATGATGTCCGACGAGGCCGCGGCCCAGAGGACGGCGTAGAAGGACACTCCGGCGGCACCGATGGCCGTGCGGGTCGCGGCGTTGCGCGGGCGGTCGAGCAGGTGGTGCTCGCGCTTGTCACCGGTGATCCACGCCTCGATGAACGGGTAGAACATGACGGCGGCGATGAACCCGCCGAGCACGGCGAACGGGATGAGGATGTTGAACGAGATCGTCCCGAGACCCGGGATCGCCCACTCGAGCCCCGGCGGCACGAGGCGCAGGGCGCCGTCCGCGAAGCCGATGTACCAGTCGGGCTGGGTGCCCGCGGAGACGGGGGAGGGGTCGTACGGGCCGTAGTTCCAGATCGGGTTGATCGTGAACAGCGAGGCGATGAGGACCACGACACCGAAGACGATGAAGAAGAATCCACCGGCCTTGGCCGCGTAGACCGGCATGACCGGGTAGCCGACGACGTTCTGCTCGGTCTTGCCGGCTCCGGGGAACTGGGTGTGCTTGTGCACGACCACGAACACGAGGTGCAACGCGATGAACGCCAGCACGAGCGCCGGGAGCAGCAGGATGTGCAGGGTGTAGAGGCGGCCGACGATGTCGGTGCCCGGGAACTCTCCGCCGAAGAGGAGGAAGGAGATCCAGGTGCCGACGATCGGGATGCCCTTGACCATGCCGTCGATGATGCGGAGGCCGTTGCCCGAGAGCAGGTCGTCGGGGAGGGAGTAGCCGGTGAAGCCCTCGGCCATCGCGAGGATGAAGAGGACGAACCCGATGACCCAGTTCAGCTCGCGCGGCTTGCGGAACGCGCCGGTGAAGTAGATGCGCAGCATGTGCAGGCCGATGGCGGCGATGAACAGCAGCGCGGCCCAGTGGTGGATCTGCCGCATCAGCAGTCCGCCGCGGATGTCGAACGAGATGTCGAGCGACGAGGCCATCGCCGCGGACATCTCGATCCCCTTGAGCGGGAGGTAGCTGCCCTCGTAGTCGACCTCGACCATGGAGGCCTGGAAGAAGAACGTGAGGAACGTGCCCGACAGCAGGATGATGACGAAGCTGTAGAGCGCGACCTCGCCGAGGAGGAAGGACCAGTGGTCGGGGAAGATCTTGCGGCCGAACTCCTTGACGACCGCGGCGATGCTCGTGCGCTCGTCGATGTAGTTCGTGGCCGCGCCGACGTACCCCTTCTGCAGCTTGCCGCTTCCGAGGATGACGCCGTCGCCGGGCTCCGCGGGGGAGGCTGCCGGGCGGGAAGGTGTGGTGGTGGACATGTGTGTCATCGCTCCCAGAAGGACGGACCGACGGGCTCCGTGAAGTCGCTTCGCGCGATCAGGTAGCCCTCGTCGTCGATGGTGATGGGCAGCTGCGGAAGCGGGCGCTTCGCGGGTCCGAAGATCACAGCGGCTTCGCGCGTGATGTCGAACTGCGACTGGTGGCACGGGCACAGCAGGTGGTGGGTCTGCTGCTCGTACAGTGCCACGGGGCAGCCGACGTGCGTGCAGATCTTGGAGTAGGCGACGATCCCGTCATAGCTCCAGGTCTCGCGACCCTCGCTGATGATGAGATCCTCCGGCTTCAGCCGCATCACGAGGACGGCGGCCTTGGCCTTCTCCTCGAGAACGTGCTCGGACTCCTCGAGTCCCTCGGGGATGACGTGGAAGGCGGATCCGAGGGTGACGTCCGACGCGAGGATCGGAGCACCTGAGGGGTCCAGGGTGAGTCGAGTCCCCTCGCGCCACAGCGTGGTCTTGAGGAGCTCGACGGGATTCTCGTCCTGCGGGCCGAGGCCCCGGAAGAGGATCACGGCGGGCAGCGGGAAGACGAGGAGCGAGGCGAGGAGGCTGTTGCGGACGAGCGAGCGGCGGCCGAAGCCCGACTCCTTGTTCGACTGGTCGGCGATCTCGAGCGCGCGGGCCCGGGTCTCCTCGGAGCTGCGGACGGGGTGGCGGATGTCGATGCCCTCGTGATCGGACATGAGCTGCTTGCCCCAGTGGACCGCGGCGATGCCGATCCCCATCAGGGCGAGCGTCATGCCGAGGCCGATGAAGAGGTTGTTCAGCCGGACGGACTCCGGGTCCTCCGTGATCGGGAAGGCCATGTACGCGGCGACCGCGAAGATGGACCCCGCGAAGGAGAGGTAGAAGAGCGTGTACACCGTGCGCTCGGCACGCTTCTCGACCTTGGGGTCGAGGTCGGTCATCCGCGGACGGTGCGGCGGGAGGCCCGGGTCCTGGACGCGGCCCCGCGTCACGACCGCGGTGCCGGCCTTCGCCGACCCGTGCCCGGTCGCCGACGAGGTGGCGAGGTCCGTGCCACCCTCATCGTGCTCTGCCATGGTTCTCCTTTTCGCGCCTGATCGGCACCGCTCGGCGCCGGGGGATTGTCGCGCCCGTCGGGGCGCCGGTGTTCGCTAGTTCGATCGGGCGGTGATCCACACCGTCAGCGCCACGATGGCGCCGAGACCGAAGATCCAGAGGAAGAGGCCCTCCGCGACCGGCCCGAGGGAGCCGAGCGCGAATCCGCCGGGAGACGGGTTGGCCTCGATGTACTTGAGGTACGAGATGACGTCGCGCTTGTCCTCGGGCGAGATGTTGAGGTCGTTGAAGACCGGCATGTTCTGCGGGCCGGTGACCATCGCCTCGTAGATGTGCTTCTCGCTGACGCCGTCGAGGGACGGGGCGAACTTGCCCTCGGTGAGGGCACCGCCGGCTCCCGCGACGTTGTGGCACATGGCGCAGTTGATGCGGAACAGCTCGGCGCCGTTGGCCGTGTCGCCCTCGGCGTCGAGGACCTCGCCCTCGGGGATGGCGGGGCCGGGAGCGAGGGACGCGACGTAGGCGGCCAGCTCGGCGACCTGCTCGTCGGTGAACTGCACCGGCTTCTCGAGGGCCTGCGGGCCCTGCATCTGCATCGGCATGCGGCCGGTGCCGACCTGGAAGTCGACCGACGCGGCTCCGACCCCGATGAGGGACGGAGCGTTGTCGGTGCCCGCGGCGTCGAGGCCGTGGCAGGTGGCGCAGTTGGCCGAGAAGAGCTTCGAGCCCTCGTCGATCGTCTGCTGGCTCGTGGCGGAGGTCTCGGCGGAGGCCGAGGTGGCGACTCCGACGGCCGCGTAGGTGCCGCCCGTCAGTCCGAGGCCGATGGCGATCAGGGCCAGCGTGGCCAGAGGGTGACGGCGACCCTTCTTGGCGCGGCTCTTCGTCTTCGGGGAGGCCATCGAGGCAACCTTCCTGCGGGGTTCGGGGGAGTGGTGGTTCATCGGCGCGCCGGTCACTTGAGGAAGTAGATGACGACGAACAGGGCGACCCAGACGACGTCGACGAAGTGCCAGTAGTAGGAGACGACGATCGCGCTGGTCGCCTCCTTGTGGCCGAAGTTCTTGACCGCGAACGCGCGGCCGATCACGAGGAGGAAGGCGATGAGGCCGCCGGTGACGTGCAGGGCGTGGAATCCGGTGGTGATGTAGAACGCGGAGCCGTAGGCGTTGCTCGAGAGGCTCACGCCCTCGGAGACGAGGGTCGCGTACTCGAAGACCTGACCGGAGACGAAGATCGCACCGAGGGCGTAGGTGAGGAAGAACCACTCGACCATGCCCCACTTGGTCGGGCTCAGACCGGTGGCCCGCGACTGCAGGCGCTCGGCCGCGAAGACGCCGAACTGGCACGTGAAGGAGGAGGCGACCAGGATGATCGTGTTCACCGTGGCGTAGGGGACGTTGAGGATCCCCGTCTCGGCCGCCCACAGCTCGGAGGACGTGCTGCGGAGGGTGAAGTAGATCGCGAAGAGACCCGCGAAGAACATGACCTCGCTGCCCAGCCAGACGATCGTTCCGACCGCGACCGGGTTGGGTCGGTTCACTACGGGCGCGGTGGCCGTGGGGGAGAGAGAGGTGCTCGTCACGTAGTCCATTATGGACGATGGCAAGGGGGCGAACTCGCACTTCCCGTGGGGCTGTCGTAGTCGCATAATCTGAGAGCCATGTCGGAAACCCTGTCCTGGCCGCGCATTCTCGGCTCGCTCCTCGAGTCCTCCGATATGAGCGTCTCGGAGGCCACCTGGGCCATGGAGCAGGTGATGCAGGGGGCCGCGACCCCCGCGCAGCTGGCCGGACTGCTCGTCGCCCTGCGGGCCAAGGGCGAGACCGTCGACGAGATCGTCGGATTCCGCGACGCGATCCTCGAGCACGCGCTGCCGCTCGACGTGGATCCGATGGCTCTGGACATCGTGGGCACGGGGGGCGACCGCTTCGGCACGGTCAACATCTCCTCGACCGCGTCGATCATCGCGGCCGCCGCCGGCACCCCTGTGATCAAGCACGGGAACCGCGCCGCCTCGTCGGCGTCGGGATCCTCCGACGTGCTCGCCGCGCTGGGGGTCGACCTCACGCTGTCGGCCGAGCGCGTCGCCGAGGTGTTCCGCCGAACCGGGATCGCGTTCGCCTTCGCGGCGATGTTCCACCCGGGGTTCCGGCACGCCGGGGCGGTCCGCGCCGAGCTCGGGGTGCCGACCGTCTTCAACTTCCTCGGCCCGCTCTGCAACCCGGCGCGCCCGGAGGCGTCGGCGGTCGGCGTCGCGCAGCTGGACCGCGTCCCTCTCTTCGTCGGGGTGTTCCAGACCCGCGGGGCGACGGCGGTGGTGTTCCGCGGCGACGACGGCCTGGACGAGCTCACGACCACCGGCCACAGCCACATCTGGGAGGTCTCGCGCGGGTCGGTCGTCGAGCACGACCTCGACCCGCGCGATCTCGGGCTGCGCCGCGCCGGCATCGACGAGCTCCGCGGGAGGGACGCCGCCTACAACGCGGGTGTGGTGCGCTCCGTGCTGGCGGGCGAGGAGGGGCCGGTGCGCGACATCGTCCTGCTCAACGCGGCGGCCGGGCTCATCGCGTTCGATCTCGCCCGGGATCCGTCGCTCATCCGGACCGCGATCCTCGACCGTTTCCGTGACGCGATGGCGCGAGCGGCCGAGGCGGTCGACTCCGGCGCCGCGACCGCGAAGCTCGAGCAGTGGGTGCAGGAGACGCGGCGCGTCGACTGAGCACGACGCGCCGCGAGGCGCCCGACGACTCCTGCCCGCCGAGGGGCCCAGGGCGTAACGTGGGAGCGCTGTCCGCGACGGTGCGGACCGCGCTCCACCACCCGCAGGATCGCCCGCAGGACACGGGACGCCCGAGTGGTGGCCGGACCCTGGAGGAGACCTCGATGAAGAAGCTCATCAACGACCCGAAGAACGTCGTCACGGAGTCGGTGGCCGGATTCGGCCTCGCGCACCCCGATCTGGTGCGGGTGGAGACCGACCCGCTGTACATCGTCAGGGCCGACGCCCCCCGACCGGGCAAGGTCGGCATCGTCAGCGGAGGCGGCAGCGGGCACGAGCCCCTGCACGCCGGCTTCGTCGGGTTCGGGATGCTCGACGCGGCCGTGCCCGGCGCGGTGTTCACCTCGCCGACGCCCGACCCGATCGTGGCGGCGACGCAGGCGGTCGACGGCGGAGCCGGCGTGCTGCACATCGTGAAGAACTACACGGGCGACGTCCTCAACTTCGAGACGGCCGCCGATCTCGCGGGCGCTGAGGGCGTCGAGGTCCGCGCCGTCGTGATCGACGACGACGTGGCCGTGAAGGACTCCCTCTACACGGCGGGGCGTCGCGGGGTCGCCGGCACCGTCCTCGTCGAGAAGATCGCCGGAGCGGCTGCGGAGCGCGGCGACTCCCTCGACGAGGTCGCGGGGATCGCCGAGAAGGTCAACGCCAACGTGCGCTCGATGGGCGTCGCTCTGACGCCCTGCATCGTCCCGCACGCGGGCGAGCCGAGCTTCGAGCTCGGCGAGAACGAGATCGAGATCGGCATCGGCATCCACGGCGAGCCGGGTCGCGAGAAGATCGCCCTCGAGCCCGCCGACCGGATCGTGGACCGGATCCTCGGTCCGATCCTGGAGGACCTCCCCTTCTCCTCCGGCGACGACGTGCTGCTGTTCGTGAACGGGATGGGCGGGACTCCGCAGATCGAGCTGTACATCGCCTACCGCCGGGCTGCCGAGGTCCTCGCCGAGAGGGGGATCCGGGTGGTCCGCAGCCTCGTCGGCAACTACGTCACCTCGCTCGAGATGCAGGGGTTCTCGCTCACGGTGCTGAAGCTCGACGACGGCCTCACCGAGCTCTGGGACGCGCCCGTGCAGACGGCTGCGCTGCGCTGGGGACGATGAGCGGCATCGACGCCGGTACCCGAGGAGAGGACGCCGACGCGCACGCGCCGGCAGGAGGAGGAACCAGGATGCAGGACGGACAGGGAGCTCGAGCGCTCGACGGGGCGTGGGCGACGGACTGGATGCGCCGGGCGGCGGCCTCGATCGCGGAGCACCGCGTGGAGCTGATCACCCTCGACCGGGCGATCGGTGACGGCGACCACGGCGAGAACATGGACCGCGGGTTCCAGGCGGTGCTCGCCAAGCTCGACGCTGCTGCGCCGGCCGCGACTCCGGCCGAGGTGCTCAAGCTCGTGGCGACCACCCTGATCTCGACGGTCGGCGGAGCCTCGGGGCCGCTGTTCGGCACGGCCTTCCTGAAGGCGTCGGGCGCCGTGACGGGCAAGGAGGCGCTCGAGGGCGCCGACGTGGTCGCTCTGCTGACGGCGGCTCGGGACGGCATCGTGCTCCGGGGCAAGGCGGAGACCGGCGACAAGACGATGGTCGACGCGTGGTCGCCGGCCGTCGACGCGGCCGGGGCGGCCGCCTCCAGCGGCTCGACCCCCTCCGCGGTGCTCGAGGCCGCCGTCGCGGCGGCGCAGTCGGGCTCCGAGTCGACGGATCCGCTGGTCGCGCGGAAGGGGCGGGCGAGCTATCTGGGGGAGCGCGCGATCGGCCACCGGGATCCTGGGAGCGTCTCGACGGTCCTCCTCCTGCGCGCCGCCGCCGAGGCCGCCGCGTGAGCGTCGGGCTCGTGCTCGTCTCGCACAGCACCCTGATCGCCGAGGGGCTGGTCCAGCTCGCCGCGCAGATGGCCCCGTCGGTCGCGCTGATCGCAGCCGGCGGGACGGACGACGGGGGGATCGGCACGAGCTTCGACAGGATCACGGCGGCACTCGGCGAGGCCGACTCCGGGGACGGCGCCGTGGTGCTCTGCGATCTCGGCTCGGCGATCATGACGGCCGAGACGGCGGTGGAGTTCCTCGACGACGAGGCGCGCGAGCGGGTGCGGATCGTCGACGCGCCGCTGGTCGAGGGAGCGGTCGCGGCCGCGGTCGCCGCAGGGACCGGCGCGGGACTGGCCGACGTGGTCGAGGCGGCGGAGTCGGCGAGGGGGTCGTTCACGGCGCCCGCGGCCGCCCCGGTGGAGCAGGTCGACGCCGCGCGCCGCAGCGTGCGGCTCATCAATCCGAACGGGCTCCACGCGCGCCCGGCGGCCGACTTCGTCACGCTCGCCACGACGTTCGACGCGCGCATCGATGCGAACGGCAAGGATGCGACGAGCCTGCTCGGGGTCATGTCGCTCGGGCTGAACCGCGGTGACGAGGTCGTCATCTCGGCGACGGGCCGCCAGGCCGAGGAGGCGGTCGGCCGACTGGCCGCCCTGGTCGAGTCGGGCTTCGGCGAGGCCTGATCGCCCAGCCTCCGCGAGTGGAGTGCCCCTCCAGCGGGGGCACTCCGCGGCGGTCGCATGGCACTGTGGGGGCATGGCACTGCGCGGAACCCGACACCCGACCGTCCTGCTCCGGCGCATCCTCGCGATGCCGCGGGCGGTGCGCCGCATCGACGCGCGGGCGGCGCGACGGCTGAACGCGCGCCGGTCGTCCGCTGCACTCGACGGGCTGCTCGTGGGCGCCTCCCGAGCCGCCGACCACGGCGTGCTGTGGTTCGGGCTCGCCGCGCTGCTGGTCGTCGCCGGGCGCCCGCGGGCGGCCGTCCGCGGTGCCGCCTCGCTGGCGGTCGCCAGCGCGCTTGCGAACGCCGTCGGCAAGAACGTCTTCGGAGGCGTCCGGCCGCTGGTCGTCGACGTGCCGGTCGGGCGTCGCCTCGCTCGGGTCCCCTCCTCACCGTCCTTCCCCTCCGGGCACGCGGCGAGCGCCGCGGCCTTCGTCGTGGGAGTCGCCCTCGAGTCGCCGCGGACCGGTGCCGCCCTCGCGCCGCTCGCGGCGACCGTGGCCTTCTCGAGACTGCACGTCGGGGTGCACTGGCTCTCGGACGTCGTCGGGGGTGCGGCGCTCGGCGCGGCCGTCGCGGTCGTGGGCAGGGTCGTCGTCCCGGCGGCGCCCCGGCACGTCCCGGTGTCGGAGCGGGCGAGCCGGCCTCCCGTCGACCGCAGGCCTCTCGGTGACGGCGCGGAGCTGCTCGTCGTGCTCAATCCCGGAGCGGGTCGCGACTCGCACCGTCCGGACCCCGAGCCGCTGATCCGCGAGCGGTTCCCCGCCGCGACCGTGCACCGGCTGACGGAGGACGAGGACCTGGGCGAGGTGGTGCGGGCGGCCCGGGCCGGCGACGGGGCGCCCCGGGTGCTCGGGATCTACGGCGGTGACGGCACGATGTCGGTCGGCGCGGCGCTGGCCCGTGCCGAGGGGATGACCCTCCTCGTGCTTCCCGGCGGGACCATGAACCACTTCGCCAAGGCGCTCGGCCTGGTGACGCTCGAGGACGCGCTCGACGCCGCGGCGGTGGGCGAGCGGCGCGACGTCGACATCGCGGAGGTGGTGGCCGGCGACCGGGAACCGGTGACGGTCCTCAACACGGTGTCGATCGGCGTCTACCCGGAGTTCGTGGCGGCGCGCGAGAAGCACGAGAAGTCGATCGGGAAGCCGCTCGCCTCGGTGCTCGCCGCGTTCCGAGTGGTGCGCGGGACGGACCCCTTCGAGCTGCGCCGCGACGGGCGGACGGAGAAGGTGTGGTCGTACTTCGTCGGCGTGAACCGCGAGCACCCGAAGACGGCCGCGCCGCTCGCCCGGCGCCGCCTCGACGACGGACACCTCGACGTGCGCATCCTGCATGCCGGCCGGACCCCGCGCACGCGCGGAGCGTTCTCGCTCGCGCTCGGCCGCACGGCCACGTCGGTGGTCGGCCGGGTCCCCGGGTGGCGCAGCCCCGTGGTGGAGTCGTTCTCGACTCCGGAGATCGCCGTGCAGGCCCGCCGGCCCGACGGCGAGGACCCCGGGTGGGCCCACGACGGCGAGACCGAGGTCTTCGACGGAGAGCGCGACGGCTTCGAGCGGGCGAGCGTGCGCGTGGTGCCGCTCGGGCTCCGGGTCTACTCGAGCGCCGACTGACGAGCCCCTCGATCCACGCCCCGCCGCCCGTGTAAAGCCCCCCGCCGATGTCGGGATCGGGGCGGGTCGGCAATGGAGCGCGTGCGACTCTGGAGTGCAGGCGGGAGCGGATCCCACCGCGGAGGAGGCAGCTCATGAGACGCATCCACTATGCGGAGGAGAGCATCGTCACGGGGGACGACATCGCGTTCGCGGTGATCGAGTACGCCCGCATGCTCGCCATGACGTCCACGGCCGACACGGTCGAGGTTCCGACGCTGCACGACGAGGCGGTGCGGCGGGTCAGGATGCTGCTCGGGCCCGCGAGCCAGATGCTCGTCTCGGAGGAGCACACGCCCGCCGTCGAGATCGTCGACGAGACGCTGGTGGCCGATCTGCGCTCCCGCGCGAACCGGCTCAACGGTCCGTCGCCGGTGTACACGGCGGACGACGTCTCGGTGCCGCTCGCGCTGGTCGACGGGGAGCTGTACTGACCGCTGAGGTTCGGAGCACCTCCGGCTCGTCGGAGGCGTCTCCGCCTCAGTCGGCGAGGGCCTGCTCGAGGGTGTCGAGGGCGGGCAGCTGGCCGGCCACGATCAGGTCCCGCGCCTCCGCGAGCGGCAGCCAGCGCGCGGTCTCGATCTCGGGGTAGGCGCGGACGACGCCCGATCCGCGCGGCCACTCCAGCTCGAACGTGTTGCTGGCGACGAAGGCGACCCGCTCGTCGCCCGCTCCGGTGAAGACCGTGACGAGCTTGCCCGAGCTCTGACGGAAGGTGCCGAGCAGCGCGTACTCGACCGCGGGCGGCGGCGCTCCGATCTCTTCCTCGAACTCGCGGCGGGCGGCGGCGAGCGGCGGCTCCTCGGGCGTGTGCAGCCCCTTCGGGATCGACCACGCGCGCGGTCTGCGGACCCAGAACGGGCCGCCCATCCGGCCGAGGAACACCTCGACACCGGCCGGACCGCGACGGTGCAGGAGGATCCCCGCGCTGGTCGCCGCCGTCACCGCCTCCACCCGCTCACGGGTCCATCCTGCACCGGCGGCCGTGGAAGGATCGGAGGAAGCGACCGCGAGCCTCCGGAGTGGACATGACGAGCACCGAGATCCTGCGCGAGCTGAGCGAGGAGCTCGGCTCCGCCGTCGTGGTGGAGGGCCCGGAGTTCGAGGCCGTCCACACCGACAAGTCGGGCTGGACGAGCGCGGAGCGGGCACTCGCGCTGGTGCGGGCGCGCTCGGTCGAGGACGTGCAGGCGGCCCTGCGGATCGCCACGAGGCACCGGGCGCCGGTCGTTCCCCGCGGGGCGGGGACGGGACTCGCCGCAGGGGCCGTGGCCACCTCCGGAGCGATCGTCGTGTCCACCGCCGCGATGAACCGCATCCTCGAGATCTCGCTCGAGGACGAGCTCGCTGTGGTCGAGCCCGGCGTGCTCAACCAGGCGCTCTCGGACGCGGTGGCGGCCGACGGCCTGATCTTCTCGCCCGACCCCGCCAGCAAGGCGATCTCGAGCATCGGCGGCAACATCGCGACGAACGCGGGCGGCCTCCTCTGCGCGAAGTACGGGGTCACCAGGGAGGCGGTGCTCGGCCTCGCCGTCGTGCTGCCCGACGGCCGGCTCGTGCGGACCGGCGGGCGCAGCGTCAAGGGCGTGACCGGGTACGACCTCACGGCGCTCCTGACCGGCTCGGAGGGGACGCTCGGCGTGATCGTGGAGGCGACGGTGAAGCTGCGCCCGATCCCCAGCGGCACGGTGGTCACCCTGGGCGCATACTTCCCGAGCGTCGTGGCGGCGGCCTCGGCCTCGGCGGCGATCATGGCGGCGCGACTGCGCCCCGCAGTGATGGAGCTGATGGACGAGGCGTCGCTCGCGGCGATCTCGCGCTGGACCGGAACCCCTATGGATCGCGGGAGCGCCTACCTGCTCGTGCAGACCGACGGCGGGGGAGCGGCGGAGGAGGCGCGGCGCGTGATCGAGATCGTGACCGCCTCCGGGGGCGACGCCGAGGCGACCGACGACCCCGTGGCCGGCGAGGCGTTGCTGGCGGTGCGGCGGGCGTTCCACCCCGCGCTCGAGGCCGAGGGCGAGGTGCTGATCGAGGACGTCTGCGTGCCGCGCTCGGCGCTTCCCGCGATGTTCACCGCGATCCGCGGCATCGAGGAGCGGACGGGCCTGCGGATCCCGACGGTCGCGCACGCGGGCGACGGCAACCTGCACCCCAACTTCGTCCTGCCCGCGGGGTCGACCGCGGTGGGCGAGGAGGTCTGGGAGGCGGCCGCCGAGCTGTTCCGCACCGCCGTCTCGCTCGGCGGGACCCTGACCGGCGAGCACGGGGTGGGCCTGCTGAAGCGGCGCTGGCTGGCGGAGGAGCTGGGGGAGGACTCCCTCGCGCTGCAGCGCGGGATCAAGGCGGTCTTCGACCCGCTCGGGATCATGAACCCCGGGAAGGTGTTCTGACGGCGCTCGCGGGCCGGTGGTCTCCGTGAGCGTCAGGCGAGCTCAGCGGCGACGACGGACGCCGTGAGCACGATCGTCGCCGCCGACATCAGCCAGTAGAGGACCGTCTCGCGCCAGGAGCCGGCCGAGCCGAGGACGGGGATCGCCGCGTAGCCTCCGGAGGTCCAGAGGTGGCGCAGCGGCGTGCGGCGCACCCACCGCGGCGAGCGCAGGCGGAGCGGCCAGAGCCAGTTGATCCCCTCGGTCGTGAGGGCGTCGCCGGCGACGTGCACGAGGTAGCCCAGTGTCGCGGCGACCCGGAGCCACGCCCAGGTGCCGTCGGCGAGGGCGATCAGCAGGACGGTGACGACGCCCGCACCGGCCCAGGCGACCGGCCACGACGGCGCTGCACGGACGGCTCTCGCGGCGAAGGCGAGCGCGGGGAGCGTGAGGAGCGCCGCGACGGAGACGGGGCCGACCACGGGTACCGGGAAGCGGAGGTCGGTCAGGACGGGGACCAGTGCCCAGACGATCGCGACCGCGAGGAGCGAGTGCATCCCGTGACGGTGCCCGCCGCTGATGCGCCCGGCGGTCGCGGTGAGGATCGAGGCTCCGGGTGCCGAGCGGGAGACGGTCGCCCGCGCGTGATCGGCGTCGGGAACGAGCGCCCACCCGGCCGCGACGCCGAGGCCGACCAGGTGGAGATCGAGGGGCAGCTCCGCGATGCCCAGCGGTCCCGCGAGCGCGGGGACGGAGGTGGCGACCGCCCAGGCGAGCGCGCCGGAGACGGCGTGGGAGCGGCCCATCATCGCGGGTTCGACCCTCCGGCGGCACGAGAAAACCCCCGGCGGGAGGCCGGGGGTGCGGGTGGGCGATACCGGACTCGAACCGATGACCTCTTCCGTGTGAAGGAAGCGCGCTACCAACTGCGCCAATCGCCCAGAAGGCCGTCTTGTGGACGACCCGAGTGACGATCGTAGCGGATCCGGCGGGGCGTCGTGGACGACCGGTGGGCGCCACGCCCGGGTGAACGGCGTGTGTCCGGCCGGTTTCGCACGGAAAGACGGGGCCGGTGCGACGGAGGTCGTCATCGGGGGCCGTTCGATTTGGTTTCTCGTGCGGCGGTCGGATACAGTCTTCTAGGTCGAGCCGGGGAGCGAAAGCGCCGGGGCACGACAGATACAACACAGGAAACACACAACACAGTTCGACAGAAGTGCAAGCACGACCTACATGCGGATGTGGCGCAGCGGTAGCGCATCACCTTGCCAAGGTGAGGGTCGCGAGTTCGAATCTCGTCATCCGCTCGAACACCGGTCTCACGGCCGGCGTTTCCAGGAGGACCCCTCGGGAGTCCTCCTACCTGGTCGGCCCTCGGGCCGCCGACACCGAATCCCGTACACGGTGGATTGGCCGAGAGGCGAGGCAGCGGCCTGCAAAGCCGTATACACGGGTTCGAATCCCGTATCCACCTCGATCGTTCACCGAACGAGGCGCTCCCCACGGAGCAGCGGGCGATTGGCGCAGCGGTAGCGCGCTTCCCTGACACGGAAGAGGTCACTGGTTCGATCCCAGTATCGCCCACCACCTGGAACCCCCGGCCCTCGGTCGGGGGTTCCGTCGTTCCCGGGCACCCGAAGGCTCTCCGCGGACCCCCGGATCCTCGGCCGACTCGTCTGCACGGCGAGCAGGAACGGAGAAGCGCCGACCGCGACCGCGCCCCTACGGTGGTCGCAGGGCGGCCGGATCGACCGTCCCGGCAGAAGGGACGCGCCGTGCTCGGACGCAAGGACTACGACCGCTCGGAGCTCGAGGCCGCACGGGCGGCGATCTCGTCGCAGCTCGCCCACTACCGAGCGCTGGAGTCGGCGATCGGCGACAGCGGGGCGAGAGCCGCCTTCGACGCGTTCTCCCCGGGCTTTCTGCGCGGCCTCCTCCTGCAGCTGGACCGGTACTTCGTGCACCGGGTGCGGCCCGTCTCGGGGAAGGACACCAACCCGCTCACCGAGCTCGAGCTGCTCGTCGACGCCCTCCTGCTGAACGACGGCGTCCTGCGCACCCTCGGCGCGATCCGCTACGACCCGTCGAAGGCCGTCCTCGGGCTCCGGCCAGGGGACACCGTCGCACCGTCTCCGGAGGACCTCGAGCGCTTCAGCGCGGCGTTCTTCGCGGTGCTCGAGGAGCGATTCGTCGGGCCGGACGCGGGCTGAGCCCGACCGGGTCTCGTCGCTCGCGGCCCTGCGGGCTACTGTCGGTGCGATGCCCGTTCCGATCCCCGTCGACGACTCCACGACGCTCCGCCTGGTCGCCCGCGGCGACGGGCCCGCGCTCGCGAGCGCCTACCGCCGCAACCGCAGGCACCTCGCGCCCTGGGAGCCGCTGCGCTCGACGCGCTTCTTCGAGGCGGGAGGTCAGACCGACGCGATCGCCGACGTGCTGTTCGCCTACCGCGCCGGCACGGTGCTCCCGCTCGTCCTCGAGCGCGGCGGCGAGATCGTCGGGCGGCTCACCCTCTCGAACATCGTGCGCGGCGCCTTCGACAGCGCCGACCTCGGCTACTGGCTCGACGCCTCGCTGCAGGGTCGCGGTCTGATGACGAGATCGGTCGGAGAGGCGCTGCGGATCGCCGGGGAGGAGCTGCGTCTGCACCGTGTGCAGGCGGGCACCCTCCTCCACAACGTCGGATCGCAGACGGTGCTCGAGCACAACGGGTTCGAGCGGATCGGGACGGCCCGCCGCTACCTCAGGATCGCGGGGGAGTGGCAGGACCACCTGCTCTTCCAGGTGCTGCTCGAGGGCGGCCCGCCGGCTCCGCTCGACCCACCGGAACCCGTCGGGTCGCCTCCGATCGGGCTCGTCTAGGGTGGGCGGCGCCGACGACCGATCGGCGCCGACGGCCCGGAGGGACGACTGGACGATGACGCGCAGCATCGGCGGACGCGAGTTCGACTTCGATCGGCAGGTCGCCGTGATGGCGGTCGTGAACCGCACCCCCGACTCCTTCTACGACAGGGGGTCGACGTTCGCACTCGACCGCGCGGTCGCCGCGTCGGTCGCCGCCGCCGAGCTCGGCGCCGACTGGGTCGACATCGGCGGGGTGCCGTTCGGCCGGGGGCCGGCGGTCTCGCTCCAGGAGGAGATCGACAGGGTGGTCCCGGTGGTCGCCGGGATCCACGAGCGGAGCGACGTGGTGATCTCGGTCGACACGACGCGTGCCGAGGTGGCCCGCGCGAGCATCGCCGAGGGCGCCTCCGTCGTCAACGACACCAGCGGGCTGCACGACCCGGAGATGCTCGACGTGGTCGCGGGGTCGTCGGCCCAGCTCGTGATCACCCACAGCGTCGGTGCCCCCCGGAGCGGGCCCTCGCGCCCCGAGTACGACGACGTGGTCGCGACGGTCGTGGGCTTCCTCCGCGACAGGGTCGACCGGGCTCGCGCGGCGGGGGTGCCCGGCGAGCGCCTCATCGTCGATCCGGGGCACGACCTGAACAAGAACACGCTGCACACCCTCGAGCTGACCCGCCGGCTCGGCGAGGTGGCGGCACTGGGGTACCCGGTGCTGGCGGCGGTGTCGAACAAGGACTTCATCGGCGAGGCGCTCGACCGGCCGCAGGGGCAGCGGCTCGAGGGCTCTCTCGCCGCCGCGGTGATCTGCATCCTGAACGGCGCGCGGATCGTGCGGATGCACGACGTGCGGCAGGCCGTCGACGCGGTGCGGCTGACAGAGGCGGTGCTCGGCTGGCGGGCACCCGCCTACCTGCGGCACAACGTGGAGGCGGACGCGTGAGCACCGTGATCGACCTCGTGCACCCGGCACCGCGATCGGCGCTCGACGACGACGCGCTGCTGGCGCTCTACTCCGAGGGCGCCGCCGAGCGGTGGCTGCGGGTCAACTTCGTCTCGAGCATCGACGGCGCGGTCACCCGCGACGGGGTCTCCGGCGCGCTGGGCGGCGAGGCCGATCTGCGCGTCTTCGACCTGCTCCGGCGACTGGCCGACGTGGTGCTCGTCGCGGCGGGCACGGTGCGCACGGAGGGCTACGGGCCGATGGTGCTCGGTGACGACGCTGCGGCGGCGAGAGCGGCGGCGGGCCTCCCTCCGCACCCGGTGTTCGCCGTCGTGTCGGGCTCGCTCGACCTCGATCCGCGTTCGCGGCTGTTCACCGAGGCGCCGGTGCGACCGATCGTGGTGACCACCGGTGCGTCCGACCGGCGGCGGCGCGCCGAGCTCGCCGAGGTCGCCGACGTGCTCGTCTGCGGCGAGGAGGCGCTGGACGCTTCTCGGATGCGGGACGCGCTCGCCGAGCGCGGGCTGACCCGGGTGCACTGCGAGGGCGGCCCCGGGCTGCTCGGCACGCTGCTCGCCGCCGACGCCGTGGACGAGCTGTGCCTGACGCTCAGCCCGACGCTGGAGGCGGGCGCGGCCGGACGCATCGCGCGCGGAGCGCTGCCCGAGGGCCGGCAGCAGCGCCTCGCGCACGTGCTGGCCTCGGGCGACACGCTGCTGCTGCGCTACCTGCGCGACCGCTGACGTCTCCGCGCTCTCAGTCGGCGCGGGCGAACTGCGGTGACACGGCCCGCGGCGCCAGCCGCTGCAGCTGGGTGACGTGCGCCGGGGAGAGCTCCTCGAGCGAGGTCACGCCCAGGAGGCGCATGGTGCGCGTGATCTGATCGGAGAGGATCTCGATCATGCGGTTCACGCCCGCCTCCCCGCCGGCCATCAGACCGTAGAGGTAGGCGCGGCCGACCAGCGTGAAGCGGGCGCCGAGGGCGACGGAGGCGACGATGTCGGCCCCCGACATGATCCCGGTGTCCAGGTGCACCTCGGTGTCGGAGGACTCGAGCTCGCGCGCCACCTCGGGGAGCAGGTGGAACGGGATGGGGGCCCGATCGAGCTGGCGGCCGCCGTGGTTCGAGAGCACGATGCCGTCGACGCCCAGCTCGGCGACGCGGCGGGCGTCGTCGACCGTCTGGATGCCCTTGACCACGACCTTGCCCGGCCACTGGTCGCGGATCCAGGCGAGGTCGTCGAAGCCCACCGTCGGGTCGAACATCGTGTCGAGCAGCTCGCCGACGGTGCCCGACCAGCGGTCGAGGGAGGCGAAGGAGAGGGGCTCGGTCGTGAGGAAGTCGATCCACCACCACGGGCGCGGCATCGCGTTCACGACCGTGCCCAGCGTCAGCTGCGGCGGGATCGAGAAGCCGTTGCGCTTGTCGCGCAGGCGCGCGCCGGCGACCGGCACGTCGACCGTCACCAGCAGGGTGTCGAAGCCGGACGCGGCGGCCCGGTCGACGAGCGCCATCGAGCGGTCGCGGTCCTTCCACATGTAGAGCTGGAACCAGTTGCGGCCGTGGGGGTTCGCGGCCTTCACGTCCTCGATCGCGGTGGTGCCCATCGTCGACAGCGAGAACGGGATGCCCCACTTGGCGGCGTTGCGCGCGCCGGCGATCTCGCCCTCGGTCTGCATCATGCGCGTGAAGCCCGTCGGCGCGATGCCGAACGGGAGCGAGACGGGTGCGCCGAGAACGTCCCAGCCGGTGCGCACCTCGGAGACGTCGCGCAGGATCGCCGGATTGAACTGGATGTCCTCGAAGGCCTCGCGGGCGCGACCGAGCGAGATCTCCGCCTCCGCCGCCCCCTCGGTGTAGTCGAAGGCCGCCTTGGGCGTGCGCCGGCGCGCGATGCGCTGCAGGTCGTGGATCGTCAGGGCTCGATCGAGCCGGGCCTTCTTGAGGTCCAGCTCGGGCTTCTTGAACTGCATCAGGGGCGCGAGATCGCGCACCTTCGGGATTCGACGCTCGACCATGGTCAGTCCTTCTTCGTGGGGGCGGTGAGGTGGGTCTCGGCGTAGTAGCCGGAGATGTGGGACTCGACGAGCGCGCGCGCCCGATCGGGATCGGCGGCATCGAGGGCGGCGACCAGGGCGCGGTGCTCGCGCCGGAGCCGGTCGCGCGTCGCCGGCCAGTCGGGCAGCGAGCGGGCGGCGCGGAGGACGTAGCTCTCGACCGCGTCGCGCAGGCCCGCGGTCATGGCGGCGATGACCGCGTTGCCGGAGGCCTCGGCCAGCGAGAGGTGGAACTGCTGGTCGAGGGCGAGGAACGCGTCGTGGTCGAGACGCTCCCCGTCCATCGCATCGAGCAGTTCGCGGCTCTCGTCGAGCGGCCGGTGCGGGGTGCGGGCGAGATCGTCGACGACCGCCGTCTCGAGTACGAGCCGGGTGCGCACGACGTCCTCGACGGCGAAGCCGCTCGCCGCGACCTGGAGGCGCAGCAGGGCGCTCATCCCGCCGGTGGGCCGGGCGACGATCACCGCGCCGGCGGACGGGCCGGAGCCCGCCCTCGTGCGGACGAGCCCCATCACCTCGAGGACGCGCACGGCCTCGCGGACGGAGGAGCGGCCGACTCCGAGCTCGAGGGCGAGGGTGCGCTCACCGGGGAGGCGGTCGCCCGGCGCGAGAGCACCGGTGAGGAGGAGGCCCTCGACATGCGCGAGGACGCTCTCCCAGGCCCGATCACCGTCGCTCACTCCCGCACCTCCCTGTGGTCTGACCACACCGTACCCTGTGGTCCGACCACAGGCAAGACCGGGTCGTAGGCTGGCCCGATGACCGGACCCGACCTCTCGCGGCAGTACTCGCTCGAGGGCGTCGCCGTCCCCGCGGTCGCGGTGAGCCTGAACGGCGGAGTCCCTCCGGCGCTCGTCTGGCGGAACCAGCTCGACGGGCTCACCTTCCGGGTCGCGGACGGCTACCTGAAGTGGAGTCCCGACTCCGCGGGAGTCGATCTGGAACGCGAGGCCCTGCGGCTCGACTGGCTCGCGGGCCGGCATCCGGCGCCCCGGGTGCTCGGGACCGGCGAGGACGGGAGCGGGCAGTGGATGCTCACCGCCGCGCTCCCGGGCCGGAGCGCGGTCTCGGAGGAGTGGCTCGCGCGTCCCGTCGTCGCCGTGCGCGCGATCGCCGCGGGGCTCCGGGCGCTGCACGCGCTGCCGGTGGCGGAGGCGCCCGACTCGATCCGCGGGGACTCGTGGTTCGATCGACGACCCGCGGCCCTCGGACCGCCTCCCGCGGTCACCGACCCCGTCGTGGTGCACGGCGACGCCTGCGCGCCGAACACGCTGATCGACGAGGGCGGCGCCTGGAGCGGGACGGTCGACCTCGGCGACCTGGGCGTCGGCGACCGCTGGGCCGACCTCGCCGTCGCGGCGATGAGCCTGGCCTGGAACTTCGGAGAGGGCTTCGAGCCGCTCCTGCTCGAGGCGTACGGCATCGACCCCGACCCGGAGCGCGCGGCCTACTACCGGGCGCTGTGGGCGGCGGAGTCCTGAGCGGTCAGCTCGAGCGCGCCTCGTCGTCGTCCTGCGCGGTCGCCTCGGGGGAGCGGTTCTCGTTCGCGAGCCGCAGCCAGGTGCCGTCGCGGACGTCCTGCTCGTGCACCGCCTGCTTCTTCTCGCTCGCCGCCGTGTCGCGCGGCGGGAGCTGGAGGGTCTCCTCCGCCTCGATGCCGGCCTGCAGCTCCCGGCCGCGCTCGAGCTCGGAGTCGAACTCGGCGCCGAAGAGCAGGGCGATGTTCGTGATCCAGATCCACAGGAGGAACACGATCACGGCACCGAGCGACCCGTAGGTCTTGTCGTAGTTCGAGAAGTTCGCGACGTAGAAGCCGAAGCCGACCGAGGCGATCAGCCAGATCGCGAGGGCCACGATCGAGCCGGTGCTGATCCAGCGGAACTTCGGCTGCCGGATGTTGGGCGCGAAGTAGTAGAGGACCGCGATGATCACGACGGCGATCACGAGCAGCACGGGCCACTTCGCGATGTTCCACACGGTGAGCGCCGCGGGGCCGAGGCCCACCACGTCGCCGACGGCCGACGCGACCGGGCCGCTGAGCACGAGGATCAGAGCCGCGACGACGATCATGAGCACGATCGAGACGGTGACGCCGAGCATCGTCGGGCGGAGCTTCCAGAAGGGGCGGCCCTCGTCGATCTGGTAGATCCGGTTCATCGCGCGGCCGAACGCGCCGACGTAGCCGGAGGCCGACCAGATCGCGCCGACGATGCCGGTGACGAACGCGACTCCGGCGGCGGGGGAGCTGGTGAGCGACTCGATCGGGTCGCGGAGCAGGTCGACGACCTGCGGGGAGGCGAGACCGCCGATCAGCTCGAGCACGGTGTCTGTCGTCGCCTGCGCCTGCCCGAACAGGCCCAGGACGGAGACGATGGCCAGGAGGGCGGGGAAGAGGGCGAGCACCGCGTAGTAGGTCAGCGCCGCAGCGAGGTCGGTGCACTGATCGGCGCCGAACTCGCGCACGGTCTTCTTGAGCACGTAGAGCCACGAGCGCTTGGTGATGTCGGTGATCTCATCGGGCTTGCGGGAGTCGTCCGGCTCGGGTGCGGTCTTCTCACGGGTCGTGCTCTTCTCGGCCATGCCGACACGCTACGGCCAGGCCGCTCGGCCGGACGAGCCCTTGACGTCGGGAGCGCGCTCGGTCCGGCGGGACGCGTCAGACGCGCCGGCCCTGACGGGCGGCGGCGAGCACGCCGAAGAGGAGGAAGGAGCAGGTCGCGCCGAGGACGACCGCGAGCGGGGCGTCCCACCCGCCGCTGGCGTCGTGGGCGACTCCGAGCACGGTGGGAGCGGTCGCGGCCACCGCGTAGCCGATGCCCTGCACGGTCGCCGAGAGGCGGGAGGCGTGCGCGTCGGACTGCGAGAGCCGAACGACGAGGACGAAGACGACCGTGAATCCGCCGCCCTGGGCGATGCCGCCGAGGATGCACCACAGCGCCCACAGCTGCGGGGCGATCAGCAGACCGGCGGGCACGGTGCACCAGAGCGCGCCCACGAGCACGATGCTGCCGAGCGGACGGAGCCGTCGGACCACGAGCGGGACGCCGATCGCGCCGACGACCGCGGCGAGCTGGAAGACGGAGGAGCTGGCTCCCGCGGCCTCGACCGAGAAGCCGTTGCGATCGACGAGGAGCGTGGGCAGCCACGCCGTGACTCCGTAGTAGGAGAACGCCTGGCTCGAGAAGCAGACGGCGAGGGCCAGTACGGTGGCGCTCCGCCAGATCCTCGGGGCGGGTCCGGCCGGACGGTCGCCTCTCGTCGGGCGCGGCGCCGGCCGGAGGGCCCGCGACGGACCGACGGCGAGCAGCCAGCCGAGCAGTGCCAGGGCGTTCAGCACCAGCCACACCAGCAGTGCTCCGCGCCAGCCCACGGCGAGGGCGAGCGGCGCGGTGCCCAGGGAGGTGATCGTCGACCCGATGTTGAGCGCTGCGGTGTAGACGCCGGTCGTCAGATCGACGCGGTCGGGCGAGACGTCGCGCCGGATGACGACGGGGACGACGACGTTGCCGATCGTGATGAAGACGCCGATCACGACGGTCCCCGCGACCACGGCGACGACATCGCCGGCCGAGCGGAGGATCGTGCCGAGCGCGACTCCGACGACCGTCACGACCACGGCCGCGTCGGGGCCGGCACGGCGGATCACCACGAGGGCGAGCGGAGTCGCGAGCGCGAAGCACAGCACGGGGATGCTGGTGAGGATCCCCGCCTGGCCGGAGGACAGCGCGAGGTCGTCGCGGACGGCGTCGATGACCGGCGCCACGGCGACGATCGGCCCGCGGAGGACGAACGCGACGAGGGCGACGGCGACGACGAAGAGCCAGGGGGCGCTCCGACGCGACGTCATCGTCGCATCAGGGGCACGGCGCAGGAGCTGCCGCGCACCGGATTCAGCCGGTGAGCCCGGCCAGGCCGGACAGGTTGCCGAGGAAGGTGATCGCACCGGTCACGATGCCGATGATCCCCGTGACCAGGCCCGCGGTCGCGAGACCTCGACCGAGGCCCACGGCCGCCGCCACCGCTCGGCCGCGCACGCCGAAGACGATCGCGAGGATGGAGGGGACGAAGAGCGGGTTGATCAGGATGCTCAGGATGCCGAGGACGAGGCTCGCGACCGCGAGGGGGTTCCGCCCCGCGGCGGTGGGGGCGAGGTAGGGGTTCGGCTGCTGCTCCCCGGGGACCTGCCCGTAGGCGGACGGCGGGGTCGGAGTGCCAGAGCCCTCGGGCGTGCCGTAGAGCGGGACCGAGGGAGCCGGGGGAACGGCCGGGCGCGACCGGTCGGTCCACGCCGCGCCGTCCCAGTAGAGCTCGGCCCCGATGTCGGCCGGGTGGGGGTACCAGCCGGGCGCGGGAAGGGGAGCGGAGTCGTCGGGCATGCGCCGATTCTAGGGGCGGCGCTCCGCCTCCGATCACCGCGGGGCAGCTCGCTCCGACTCCGGCCACCACCGCCACGCCGCCCAGACGCTGCCCCGGTCGGCGATGCCGTTCTCGGTCCGCAGCTCGTCGGTGTCGTAGTCCTCGGGGATCACGCCGCGGGCGGCCAGCTCCGCGAGCTCCGCGCGCAGATCCTCGACGCGCCAGGCGGCCTTCGTCTGCTCGTCCTTCGAGCCGACAGTGCTGGTGGTCACGGTGAGGCGGGTGCCTCCGGAGGCGTAGGCGATCGCCGACTCGCTCTCCTCGAGGATCTCGAGTCCGAGCGTGCCGGCGTAGAAGGCGCGGGAGGCGGCGAGGTCGGTCGTCAGCAGGACGGGGCCGAGGGGGTGGTCGGAGAGCACGGGATGCCTTTCGTCGGAGGGAGCGCGAGGGGCGCGCCTCCAGCGAAGGCCTCGGGCGGGCGGTCGGCAAGGGGTTGCCCGGGCGATCGGGGAGACTGGTGCCCGGTCGCCGTCGAGCGATCGGGACATCATCGGATCGGCAGGAGAGGCGGAGGACGGCGGATGAGCTGGAGCATCGAGGAGGTCGACTGGACCCACCCGGCGGCGGAGGCGCTCCGGGCCGCGCAGCGGCGCGAGCTCGACGAGCGCTACGGCCGCGACGACCACGAGCCGGGAGCGAAGCCCTCGGCGGCCGACGTGCCGGTCTTCCTCCTCGCTCTCGACGAGGCGGGGGAGGCGGTGGCCTGCGGCGGGCTCCGCCCGCTCGGCGAGGACGTCCTCGGGCCGGGGGTGATCGAGGTGAAGCGCATGTTCGTCGCCCCGCACGCCCGCGGGACGGGCGTCGCACGGGCGGTGCTGCGAGCGCTCGAGGAGCGGGCGCGCGAGCGGGGCGCCGTGCGGCTGGTGCTCGAGACCGGCACCCTGCAGCCGGACGCGATCCGCTTCTACTCGCGCGAGGGCTACGCGCCCGTCCCGCTCTTCGGGGCGTACGCGGGGTCGGACATCTCGGTGTGCTTCGGCCGGGACCTGTAGCGCGCTCCTCCGGGAGTGGCAGGCCGTGACCGGCCGGTGGGACACTGCCGCTATGCCCGAGGAGACCGCCCGCATCCACCCGTCCGCCGACGTCGACCCCCGAGCGCAGGTGGGGGACGGGACGCTGATCTGGCACCTCGCTCAGGTGCGGGAGGACGCGCAGGTCGGCCGGGACTGCGTGATCGGCCGCGGCGCCTACCTCGGGCCGGGCGTCGTCGTCGGCGACCGCTGCAAGATCCAGAACCACGCGCTCGTCTACGAGCCGGCCGTGCTCGGCGACGGCGTGTTCGTCGGCCCGGCCGTCGTCTTCACGAACGATCTGCGGCCGCGAGCCGTCACCCCCGACGGCGCGCTGAAGTCGGCGGACGACTGGCACGCCGTCGCGGTGACGGTCGAGGAGGGAGCCGCGATCGGCGCCCGCGCGGTCTGCGTGGCTCCGGTGCGGATCGGTGCGTGGGCGATGGTCGCCGCGGGGGCGGTCGTCGCCTCCGACGTGCCCGCCTACGCCCTCGTCGTCGGCGTGCCGGCGCGGAGGGTCGGCTGGGTCGGTCGCGCGGGCGCCCGGCTCGAGGCGACGGGCGAGAGCGGTCGGTGGCGGTGCCCGGAGTCGGGGGACGAGTACCTCGAGCGCGACGGCCTGCTCGAACCGGCCTGAGCGCCGCGGGCCGCTCTCACCGGCGGGTGAACGCCAGCGCGCGGCGCCGGTCGGCCGCCGAGGGCCTCCTCCTGCCGGGGGCGGGCGGAGCGACCGCCACGGTCGGGGTCGGCGGTGCGGGCGGGACGATCGCTGCCGGCGCGGTCGGGGTCGCCGGCCCCTTCCTCCGGCCCTCGATCGACCGGGCGATCGACACGGCGGCGAACAGCAGCACGAACCCGCCGACTCCGACCATGATCACCGCGCGAAGCCTGTCCGAGATCTGCTCGGTCGCCCTCTGGGGCGTCTGCACCTCGAGAGCCGTGAAGAGGTAGCGGTCGTCGGCTCCGTTGACCGTCTGGATGCTCCTCAGCGTGTCGACGAGCATGCCCCCCAGCGCCGCGGTCGTCGCGAGCGACTGGTCGGCCGTCGGAGCGTCGGAGGTGACGCTGAGCAGGAGGCCCTGCCCCGACCAGGCCGACCGCTCGACCGCGAACTCGGTGCTGAGACCCTGCGCGAGCAGTGCATCGGCCGTCTCGTCGCTGTTCAGCACCGTCACCAGGACCTGCGCCGCCAGGGAGTTGTCCGAGGAGCGCAGGTAGGGATTGTCGGAGTTGAGCGCCCGCAGACCCGCATCGAGCTCGAGCTCGGCGCTGGTCGGGACCTGCGGATTGACGAGGGCGTAGGTCGCGGTCGACGCGTAGGTGCGAGGAGAGAGCACGAGCACGTAGGCCATGCCGACGACGGTGAGCGTCAGCACCACGGCCGCGAGGAGGCGATGGCGCCAGAGAGTGCGGAGAACGGAGACGGGGTCCATCAGGACTGCCTTTCTGAGGAGTGGTCGATCTCGCCGCTGCGTCGGACGGGAGCGTCCTGGCGCAGGGCGGAGGGGAGCCCGAGCTCGGCGCGGACGAGGAGCCAGCAGCTCCCCGAGAGGCCGAGCACGAACGGGAACAGCAGGGCGAACACCGGGAAGCCCAGTGAGTCGAAGGTGACGGAGGCGACCGCGGCGACGGTCGCGGCAGCGGCGACGCTCCCGGTCAGTGCGCGCAGCCGGGGGTCGCGGGCGAACTGGGCGGCGATCAGTCCGAAGACCGCCGGCACCCCGAAGTAGGCCACGACGGCCGCGGCCCCCAGCAGGCCGAGCGTGATCGCCGAGCCGAGGTACTGGTTGTCGAGGATGAGCTTGGCGCTATCGGGCAGGTAGGTTCCGGGACCCGTGCCGAGCAGCGGGTGCTCGGCCACCAGCGCGGCGACACGGGGGTAGTTGTCGAGCCGGTTCACGATCGAGGTGTCGGCCGTGCCGGCGCCGATCGAGCCGGTGAGGGTCCCGAGCAGGCCGGGGGTGACCACGAAGAACGCCGCCACCGCGACCGGAGCCAGCACGTACCCCCACCGGCGCGCGGCCCTCGGGAGGAAGACGAGCGCGACGCCCATCCCGACGACGAGGGACAGCACCCCCGATCGCGAGACGGTGAGGGCGACCGCCGAGAGCAGCAGCACGCACGAGCCGACGCGCAGCAGACGCGGGGCCGTGCGGTCGTAGATCAGCCGCCAGACGGCGAGCGGCAGCAGCATCGCCGAGACCACGGCCAGCTCGATCGGGTGGAAGGTGGTGCCCGCCACCCTGGTGAGCCCGTCGCGCTCCTGGAACGGTGTGCTGCCTCCGTTGTCGACGAAGCCGACCATGACGCTGCGGATCAGCTCGACGGGATCGGTGTGGGTCGTGAACTGGATCACGGCCACGACGGCGCAGAGGGTGGCGGCGTTCACGAGCGAGCCGATCAGCACCCGCGCATCGTCGAGGGTGCGGACGCTCTGCGTCGTGACCAGCGCGATCCCGGCCGAGGCGAAGAGCAGCAGCAGCCACCGGTCGGCGCTCAGCTGCCCCTCGCCCGTGCGGGTGATGGTGTCGCCGCTCGTGTAGCGGACGTAGGAGACGATGCTCGCCCCGAGCAGCAGTGTCAGTGCGAGCCGGCCGGGGTGCCGCATCGGGACGGGATCGTGCAGCCCGAGGAGCGCGGAGGCGAGCCAGGCCACCGCGAGGAGGAGGGCGAGCACCATCGCGACGGAGCCGGACGCGCCGAGGGGCGCCAGCACCTGGTCGGCGGGGGTCAGGAAGAGCGCGTAGGCGCTGAGGCGCAGGAGGGTCGGCGGTCCTGTCCTCTCGATCGGCGAGTCCACGGCTCACGCCCCCCTGCGCTGCGCCGGGCGGGGGGCGGCGACGCGGGTCGTGTCGTCCCGCGTCCACCCCGTCGACCGCCCGGTCCGCACGCGACTCGCGAGGGCGAACCCGGCGTAGACGACCGCGTCGGCGAGCTCGAGCGGGCCCTGCGCCGATCGCGCGAGGTCGACGGCGGTCGTGCTCGAGCGGCGCTCGCCGACGCCTGAGCTCTCGGCGAGCTGGACGGTGCCGCGGTGCGACCGGCGGAGCACACCCGCGAGGCTGGCGGCCGTCCGCGGCACCCGGACGACGGCGGGGGCCGTCGCCACCACGGCGCGCTCCGACTCGGCGAACCGGCCGTCGACGTACTCGTCGTCGGCGACGAGCGAGGGGAACGACCCGATCCGGTCGTGGCCGGACCCGCTCACGGCGTACCCACCCGCTCCCCAGAGCGAGGTGTGCAGGGAGGGGATGCGCGAGCGGGCCCGGTAGTACGCGCGGACCAGCGGGTCGGCTCCGGTGACGTCGTAGACGGCGGTCGGACGCGCCGCGAGCAGTCCGCCGCGGGTGAGGGCGTCGAACACGGTCCAGACGGCCTCGGGCGTGACATCCACGTCGGCGTCGAGGTAGAGCCGCGGCCAGGTGGTGGCGATCGCGTCGCCCGCGTTCAGGGCGGCGGTCTTCGACGCCTCCTCGATCTCGACCACGGTGACGCCGGCGAAGGAGCGGGCGACGTCGGCCGTGGCGTCGGTGCACGCGTTGCAGACGACGATCACCTCGAGGGCGCCGGCCGCGGCCGCCGGCGCGAGGGGCTCGAGGGTGCGCTCGAGCACGGCCGCCTCGTCGTGCGCGGGCACGATCACGGAGCCGCGCGGGTGGGGGAGGGTCGTCGCCGTCGAGACCGCGGCGGAGGGCACGCCGGCCCGTCCGCCTCCGAGAGCGAGGGCGGCCGCCGCTCGGCGGTGCCCGCGGCCGCGCTCGCCCGGCAGCACGCACCTGACCGCCTCCGCGGCCAGGACGACGAGACGGAACGTCGCGGAGTAGAGGGTGCCGTGGAACTTCTCGACGTAGCGGACGCGGTTCACCGCGAGCAGCGCCGCGAGGGCGCTCGACTGCCCGGAGCCGCCGCCCTCGTGCACGACCTGGGCGGTCGGCTCGAACCACGCCTCGGCGCCGAGCTCGCGCGCCCGCCGGAAGTAGTCGGTCTCTTCGGAGTAGAGGAAGAAGCGCTCGTCCCAGTCGCCCAGCCGCGCCGCGACGAGGGAGTCGATCAGCAGCGCCGCTCCGGTCGCCCACTCGATCGCATGGGCGTGCCGGTAGCTCTCGGGGTCGCTGTCGGTCTCGCTCGAGAAGGCGGGCCGGTCGAGCACCCGGTCGCCCAGGATGGCGTCGCCGAGCGCCCGGAGCCGGGTGGGCTCGCGGCGGAGCGAGCGCGCGGGCTCACCGGAGGCGTCGCGCAGGAGCGGCACCACGATCCCCGCCTGCGAGGCGTCCCTGCGGGCCAGGAGCCGAGAGACCGCCCCGGGGAGCACGACGAGGTCGGGGTTGAGGACGAGCAGCGCACCCGCGTCGCCGGCGTGCCGGCGGGCGATGTTGAGGGCGGCGGCGTAGCCGACGTTGCCGCCGGCGTCGATGGCGACGACATCGGAGTGGGCGGCGGCGACGGCGAGGGAGCCGTCGTCGGAGGCGTTGTCGACGACCACCACTCGGAGGCGCACCCCGCCCCGCGCCTCCTCGCGGAGGCTCGCGAGGAGGCGCTCGAGGCTCTGCGCCGAGCGGTAGCTGACGACGAGTGCCGCGACGTCGGCGCGCTCGCCCGGCGCGGCGAAGCGGCCCCGCTGGTCGATCGGTGCCGGTGCGAGGGCCGGGAGCCGCGGAGCGCGAAGACCCGGGCTCCGATCGGGAGTCGTCGTGCTGTGCATCCGCAGCCGGCCGTAGGCCAGGGGCCCCTCGACGAGATAGCGGCGCGCGAGCCTGCGCGGCTCCAGCGCGAGTCGCCACAGCCACTCGACGCCGCGGTCGGCGACCCACTGAGGCGCCCGGCGGACCGAGCCGCCCAGGAAGTCGACGGCCGCTCCGAAGGCGAGCAGGACGCGGGCTCCGGTCTGCGGCCCGTTCTCGTCGATCCAGAGCTCCTGGCGGGGCTTGCCCAGCCCGACGATGAGCAGATCCACCGCTGCTCGGCGGATCGCGTCGACGAGACCCGCGTTCGCCTCGGGGTCGGCGAGCTCCTCGCGGCTCGGCGACCACAGGCCGGCCAGCACCAGGTCGGGGCGCTCCTCGGCCAGCCGCTCGCGCAGCCGCTGCTGGGCCGCGACCGAGCCGCCGAGGACGCCCACGCGCACCCCGTCGACCGCGGCGCGGTCCAGGAGCGGGCCGATCAGGTCGCTGCCGGCCAGCCGCGGCCAGCGCGTGCCGGTCAGGCGCCGCGCCTCGGAGGCGATGGGGGAGCCGTCGATGAGCGACAGCCATTCGACGGGTCGTCGCTCGGAGCGTCCGTCGGGTGCGGTCGCAGGCGCGTCCGTCCACTCCGGAGCGCGACCGGGGACGAGCACGAGTGTCCGCGGGCTCGGGGCGTCGGGGTCGCCCTGGTCGGACGGACGCCGGTCGAGGACGTGCTGCCATCGGGCGCCGTGCCCGAAGTGGTTGACGTGGTCGACGTTCACCGAGAGGACGCCCAGTGGCGCGTGGTCGGTCGACAGGGCGCGATCCGCGATGGTGCGGACCGCCTCCTCGTGCTGCGCGAGGTCGACGGGGGTGCCGCCGAGGACGACGCGCCGGTTCTGCTGCGGGGACATGCTTCAGTTCTCCAGTCGAGCGAAGGTGGGTGCGAGGGGGCGGCCCGCGGGCCGGCGGAGCTCGTCGAGCACGACCCGCTCGACCACCTCCTGCGCCGGCGCCCAGCCGTGGCGGACGCCGGCGGCGATCTCGCGGCCGGGTCGGGCCGCGTCGACGGCCCGCCCGAGCGCGTCGGCGATGCCCGCGGGGGTGGGCGCGGCCCAGGCGGCGCCCGGGTGCGGGAGGTCGGCCCGCGCGTCGACCGAGTCGTTGACCACCGCGACCGTGCCGCAGGCCAGGAGCTCCTCAGCGACGAGCGAGATGTTCGTGAACGACAGGGCGATGCCCGCCGAGCATCGGTTGTAGAGCGCGGCGAGATCCGTCGGCGCCAGGGTGCCGTGCTCGATCACCGGGACGTCCCACGCCTCCGGAGCCGTCCCGTAGACGTGGATCGGCACCGAGGGGCGGGCCGCGTGGAAGAGCGACAGCGCCCGCCGGCCGAGGAGGTAGCCGCGCCGGTCGGCGGAGGGCTTCGCGTAGAAGACGATGCCGGAGCGCTCGCCGTCGGGGTTCTCGAGCGTGTAGGTGCGGGTGTCGCAGCCGAACGGTGCGAGGTCGCTCTCGACGCCCAGCTCGTCGAGGTGGCTCTGCACCATCTCGCCCAGCGCGATCGTGCGGAAGCCGAAGCGGTAGCTGTCCTCCGCGAGGGCGGCCAGGGTCCCCCTCGGGTGGAAGAACGGCTCGTAGTCCTGCACGAAGTACAGGCGCGCCATCGGGGCTGCTCCGCGGGTGGCGAGGACGTGCGCCGTCTCCCACGAGGTCGCGACCGCCGCGTCGACGCCGACGATCCCGCCGTCGGCACTGCGGATCTCGACGTCGAGCCAGGGCCAGGAGTCGCGGATGATCGCCGCGCGCCGCTCGAACTCGGCGCCGTGCCGGTCGTAGAGGAAGAGGACGCAGCGGTGGCCGCGTTCGACGAGCCCCTGCACCATCCGGAACAGGGTCGTGTGACCGCCCGAGCCGCGGTCGGGCGGCGTGCAGACGAAGCCGATGGTCGCGGGTCCGTCCACCGGAGCCGCGGCGGGCGCGAGATCCAGCAGAGCGGAGTCGGCGATGTCTGCGGCGAGCAGAGGCGTGTCGAGCTCGCCGACACCGACCCGGTCGCCGAGCACGCGGACCGCGCGCTGCAGCAGGTCGCGGCCGCCGGTCGTCCGCAGCCGGCGGACGAGCTCGCGGGGGAGGCGATCGGGGCGCATCAGAAGCTCCCCTCGCGGTGCCAGCGCCGCCAGGAGCGGTCGGTCCGGAGGCGCCGGGCGACGCGTTCCGCCAGGAACCGCGGGGCGAACCGGCCGCCGGGCTCCGAGGACAGCAGTCGCGACTGCAGCCGCTCCCACTCGGGCAGCCACCCGGCCTCCCGGTGCACCGACCGGGCGAAGGCGAGATGCTCCTCGAGCTCGGCGCTGCTCGCACCGCCGCTGTCGAAGCGCTGGGCGCCGGCCTCGAGCGCGCCGCGGGCGAGGGCTCGGCGTGCGAGCTCCTCGAGCTCTCCGGCCCCGGTGAGAGGCCCCCCGGGAGCCGCGAAGAAGGTCTCGAAGGCGAGGAGTCGCTCGCGCAGATCGCGCAGCGGAGTCACGACCTCGGAGCGGCTGCCCGGGTGCTCGCGGTGCCAAGCCTGATCGACTCCCCGGATGTAGGCGACGTCGGCCGCTGCGGAGAGCCTCAGCCAGAGCTCGAGGTCGTAGGTGTGCGGCAGCGGGCGCGGCCAGCCGACCCGGTCGAGCACCGACCGGCGCACGAGGACCTCGGGGGAGGTGATGACGTTCACTCCCGTGCGGCAGCGCTCGTGCAGCCAGTCCTGCCCGCGCCAGAGGATCCACGCGGAAGGGACCGTCCGGGCCTCGGGCAGGGGAGAGCCGTCGGTGAAGTGCAGGGGGTGCCCGTAGACGAGACCGACCGACGGATGCGTGCGCGCGACGGCGACCGCGCGAGCCAGGGCGCCGGGCGTGATCACGTCGTCGGCGTCGAGGTACCACGAGAACTCGCCGGTGGCGGCGGCCAGTGCCACGAGCACGCTGCCGACCGGTCCGCGATTGCGGGGACTCGCGATCACCGTGACCCGCGGGTCCTCGGCGGCGAGGGCCAGGGCCACGTCGAGGGAGTCGTCGGTCGAGTGGTCGTCGACGATCACCAGCTGCACCGAGACGTCCTGCTGGCCGAGGGCGCTCGCCGCGGCCTCGCGGAGGTAGCGGCCGTAGTTGTAGAGGGGGATCAGCACCGAGACGGTCGCCGGAGCGGTGTCCGCGGTCGCGACGGGGACGACGCGCCCCGCGCGCGCCTGCGTGTCGGGAGGAGAGGCGGAGCTCATCGCAGGGCTCCGACCCGGAGGGCGCCCACGAGCGCCTCCGCCACGTACTCCTGCTGAGCCGCCGTGATGCCCGGGAACAGCGGCAGGGTGAGCAGCTCGCCGGCGAACGCCTCGGCGGTGGGCAGCGCGCGCGGGCGGCCGGACTCGGGCAGGAAGGGAGCCATCAGGTGGACCGGCGCGGGGTAGTGGACGCCGGTCGCGACTCCCGCCCCGCCGAGTGCGGCGCGCACGCGGTCGCGCTCGGGGGTCCGCACCACGTAGAGGTGGTGCACGTGCTCGTTGCCGGGCGCCGTCCGCGGGAGGGTGAGGCCTCCGACGCCGTCCAGGAGCTCCGCGTAGCGCGCGGCGGCGTCCCGGCGCTGCTGGTTCCAGTCGTCGAGGTGGGCGAGCTTGGCGCTCAGCACGACGGCCTGCAGCGAGTCGAGGCGGGAGTTGGTGCCGAGCACGTCGTGCCGGTAGGCGGTGAGGCCGCCGTGATTGCCGAGGCGGCGGACGGCCGCGGCGAGCTCGTCGTCGTCGGTCATCACTCCGCCGGCGTCGCCGTAGGCTCCGAGGTTCTTCCCCGGGTAGAAGCTCGTCCCCGCGATCGTGCCGAGCGAACCCGCCCGGGCGCCGAACCGCCGTGCCCCTTGAGCCTGCGCCGCGTCCTCGACGATCGTCACGCCGGGGCCGAGCGCGGCAGCCAACTGCTCGACGGGAGCGCACTGGCCGTAGAGGTGCACCGCCATCACCGCGCGAGTGCGGGGGGTGACAGCGGCCGCCGCGGAGGAGACGTCGATGAGGTAGTCGTCGTCGCAGTCGACGAACACCGGGCGCGCGCCGGCGCGGACCACGGCCTCGGCCGTCGCGACGAAGGTGTTCGCGGGCACGAGGACCTCGTCGCCGGGCCGCAGGTCGAGGGCGAGCAGGGCGAGCTCGAGGGCGTCCGTCCCGTTGCCGACGCCGACGGTGTGGCGCACGCCGCAGTAGTCGGCGAACTCCCGCTCGAAGCGCGCCACGTCGGGCCCCCGCACGAACGAGGAGTCGGCGAGGACGCGGTCGAAGCCCTCTCGGATCACGTCGGCGACGACGAGGTGCTGCAGGTGCAGGTCGGCGAGCGGGACGATCGGCTCGGAGCTGATCGGCTCGGTGCTGGTCGGCTCGGTGCTGGCCGATGCGGTGCTGGTCGGCTCGGTGGTCATGACGGGTTCCTTCGGTCGGAGGCGGAGAGTTCGCGGACGCGGCGCAGCAGCCAGGTCCGCAGGAGGAGGAGGTAGACGAGGGCGCCGAGTGCGCCACCGCCGACGAGTGCGAGCCAGTCGGCCTCGAGGCCGGCCGCACCCAGGGCGACCGGGACGAGCGCTGCGGCTCCGGCCGCGGCGGTGGCGGCGAGCGCCGGCGGGAGGAGCGAGCGGCCGAGCGCGGCCAGATCGGTGCCGATCGTGCGCAGCAGCCAGACGAAGACCGGGCCCACGACGAGCGCCGCGACCGCGATCTGCGCCCAGGCGGCTCCGACGAAGCCGCCGAGGAGGACGCCGGGGATCAGGGCGAGGGTGAGCGCCGCGAACCACACCCCCTGCACGATCGCGACCCGTCCCGACCCGCCCTGCGCCAGAGCCGCCGAGCTGAAGAGGTCGTAGACGACCCGCAGCGCGCCGACGAAGCCCAGCAGCGCGAGCGCGCCGGCCGCGGGAGCCCAGCGCTCGCCGTACACGAAGCCGACCAGCGGCCCGGCGAGCGCCGCGAGGAACGCGCCGAGGGGAGCGGCCAGCGCCCAGGTGAGTCCGGCCGCCGCGGGCACCGGGAGCGGCCGCCCCTCCTCGTGCGCGCGGGAGAACGCGGGCAGGGCGACCGAGCGCACCACCTGCCCGACCGCGGTCATCGGCCAGGTCGAGATGTTGAAGGCGAGCACGTAGTAGCCGAGCGCGACCGGGTCGATCAGGCCGGCGATCACCACCTTGTCGGTGCCGAGCACTCCCCACGAGATCAGGTTCGCGATCGCCACCGGCAGCCCGAAGCGGAGCGCGGAGGGGGCGACCGAGCGGTCCCAGCCGAAGCGGGGCCGCTCGCGCGCGGCGACGAAGAGGAGGACGAGCGTGCAGATCTGCGCCGCGACCCGCGCGATCGCGAGCGCGATCACTCCGGTGCCCGCAGCGAGCAGCGAGAGCGTGATCGCGGTCGAGACCGCGAAGTCGACGGCGGCGATGCCGAACAGGGGCCGCTGCGCGAACCGCCGCTGGAGTGCCGCGTACGGGGCGACTCCGGCACCCGCGAGCGGCAGCGTGATCGCGAGCACCGCGATCACTCCTGCGGTCTCGGGCGAGCCCGCGAGGGAGGCGACGACCGGTGCCGCCGCGGCCATCGCCGCGCCGAGGGTGGTGCCGATCACCAGCGCGAGCACCGACACCGTCGGGGCGCGGCGCTCGGGCTCCGTCGAGCGGATCAGATCGGTGCTGAGCCCGAAGTCGGACAGCGCCATCAGCACCGACTGCACGGTGAGCGCGAGCGCGTAGACGCCGAAGGCCTCCGGCGCCAGGATCCGCGCGAGCACGATGCCGAGCCCGAGGCTGCTGAGCCGGAGCGCGATCGTGCTGAGCGCGCTCCAGCCCAGTGCCGAGGCGACCGTCCGCCGACCGACGGCGACCGGAGGCGTCTGCGTCGCGGTCACGAGTCCGCCCTCCGCCACGGCAGAGCCGCGCGCACCCGGTCGGCGCCGAGCTCGAGCGCCCGCCGCGACGGCGTCTGCTCGCGTTCGCCGCGCCGGACGAACCGGCGCCACTCGCGGGAGTCGACGACGCTCGGCCAGCACTCGGCGGCGACGGAGGCGAAGCGCGCGCCGTCCGCGCGCTCCCCGGGGTCGGCCGAGGCGCGGTGCAGGAGCGCCCAGCCCATCGCCTCGTGCGCCAGCGCCCGCGCCGCTCGCTCGCGGCGGTCGCCGCCGTGGGCCGTGCGCCCGCTCGAGTCGTGGCCGAAGCCGGTGAAGAACTGCTCGATCGTGTCGTGGCGCTCGCGCAGCTCGGTGAGCGGGTCGCCGGAGGGAGCGGGGCGGCACGCGGTCTGGGCGACGCCGTTGACCCGCGCGATCCCGCTGATCGCGGCGAGCCGGAGCCCGTAGTCGAGATCGGCCGTGCGCGGGAGGTCGGGCGCGTACCCGCCGAGCTCGTCGGCGACGCTCCGCCGGACGAGCGCGGCGTGATCGACCAGGGGGTCGGCGCCGTGCCTGCTCGTCCGCTCGATCCAGTCCGATCCGCTCCAGAGGGTCCAGTCGACGCGCGAGGGCACCGCTCGACCCGCCTCCTCCGAGACCTCTGCCCCGCCGTGCACGGCGCCGACCCACGGGTGGGCCTCGAGCACCGCGGCGGCGCGCTCGAGCGCACCCTCGGTCAGCACGTGGCTGGAGGGGAGGACCATCACGGCCTCCCCGCGCACCAGCGCGAGCCCCGAGTTGCGCGCCGCGACGGTGCTCGTACCGGCGGCGACCGCGAGGACGCGGACGCGCGGGTCGTCCGGAGCGATGTGCGCCGCCGCCCCCCTGACGGTCACGACGACCACGTCGAGGTCGACGCCGCGCTGTGCGAGTGCGCTCGAGAGCGCGGGCCCCGGCTGCTCGTCCTCGACGGCCGTGATCACGACCGAGACGACCGGACGGGTGCTCAGGGCGACGGCCGCGGTGCGGTGCCCGCGTCCGGCGCTCATGCGCTCGCTCCCTCGAGTGTCGTGCCGGCGCGCGAGAGCGGCGCTGGTCCGGGGCGAGCCGCCGCGGGCACGCCGATCCAGGTCTCCCCGGCCGGCTGGTCGCGGAGGAGGACGGCACCCATCCCGAGCGTTGCGCGGCGGCCGATGCGGGCCCGCTCGCGCACCGACGCGCTCATCCCCAGGTACGCCTCCTCGCCCACCCGCACTCCTCCGCCGAGGGTGACCCCGGCGCAGAGAGTGGCGAAGGAGCCGATGCGGTTGCCGTGGGTGAGGGTGACGTTGGGCATCGCGACGACGTGGCGCCCGAGGGACACGTCGGCGGTCAGCACGACGCCCGCGAACAGGATGCTCCCGGCGCCGATGCGGCAGTCGTCGGGCACGTGGACACCGGGGTGCACCAGGCGCGCGTAGCGGGAGTCGACGACTCCCACGGCGCGCAGCCGGTCGACCAGGCGGGCCCGGGCACTGCCGTGGCCGACGCACACCACGATCTCGGCGCGGGGGTGCTGGTGCACGGCGTCGAGCCCGCCGATGACGGGCACGCCCGCCAGCTCGGACCCCCAGCGGGCCGCGCCGTCGTCGACGACGGCCACCGGGCGGTGGCGGCCGGCCGCCGCGATGAGCGCGAGAGCCTCGCGAGCGAGTCCGCTCGCGCCGACCAGGATGAGCTCAGGCATGCGCGGGCGCCTCCGTCAGGCGGGCCGGCGCGAGGACGGCGTCGATGACGCGGTCCTGCTCCTGCTCGGTGAGGGCGTGGAAGAGCGGCAGGATCAGCGTCCTGTCCGTCAGGCGCTCGGTCGCGGGCAGCCGATCGGCGCCCGGGTGGCCGCGGTACGGAGGCTGGCGGTGGGCCGCCATGATGCCCCTCCGGGCCGAGATGCCGCGCGAGGCGAGCTCGGCCATCAGGGCATCGCGATCCAGCGGGTACTCCTCGCCGACCTCGATCCAGAACGACTGGACGTTGCCGGTCCCGTGCGCGGGATCCGCGACCGTCCGGAGCCCGGGGACGCCGGAGAGCGCCTCGGTGTACCTCGCTGCGAGGGCGCGGCGCCGCTCGACGAGGGCCGGCAGCCGGCCGAGCTGCACGAGGCCCAGGGCCGCCTGCAGGTCGGTCATCCGGTAGTTGAAGCCGACCTCGTCGTAGTGCTCGGGCGGCGCGAGGACGCTGCCGTGGCGGTCCGCGGCCGAGACCGACATCGAGTGCTCGCGGAGGCGCCGCGCACGGGCGGCGAGAGCCGGGTCGTTCGTCGTGAGCATTCCGCCCTCGCCGGTCGTCAGGAGCTTGCGCGGGTGGAAGGACCACGCCGTGAGCACCGCCCCCGCACCGACGCTCCGGCCCCGGTAGCGCGACCCCGCGCCACAGGCCGCGTCCTCGAGGACCACGATCCCGAGCGGGTCGCACAGCGCGCGGATCGGGTCGAGATCGACCGGCACCCCGCCCTGGTCGACCGCGATGACGGCGCGGGTCGCGGGTGTGATCGCCGCCGCGATCGTCTCGGCCGTCACGTTGCCGGTGACCGGGTCGACATCGGCGAAGACGGGTCGGGCGCCGGCGTGCACGACGGCGTTGGCCGTGGCGATGAACGAGAAGGAGGGGACCACCACGTCGTCGCCGGCCGCGACGCCCGCGACGACCAGACCCAGGTGGAGGGCCGTGGTGCAGCTCGACAGGGCGACGGCGTGGGCGACGTCCATCGAGGAGGCGAACGCCTCCTCGAAGCGCGCGACCCGCGGGCCCTGCGCGATCCAGCCCGAGGCGACGACCTCGGCGAGGGCGTCCACCTCCTCCTGGCCGAGCCACGGCCGCATCACGTCGATGCGTGGCAGCGCGTCGATCGCCGGGCTCATCGGGCGACTCCGGTCAGCGTCGGCGCGTCGGTGCGCTCGCCGCGCCACCAGTGCACGAGCGAGCGGAGGCCGCTCTCGAGATCGACGTCGGCGGCGAAGCCGAGCTCGTCCCTGGCGGCGCGCGTGTCGGCCAGGCGCCGGGTGACGCTGTTGACGGTGCGCGCGGGCGCGAACTCGACCTCGAGGTCCGACTCCATGACGTGCAGGAGCGTGCGGGCGAGGTCGAGCAGGCTGGTCTCGACGCCCGAGCCGATGTTGAAGGCCCCGTCGCGCCCCGCGGTGGCCGCGATCACATTCGCGCGCGCCACGTCGTCGACGTGCACGAAGTCCATCGTCTGGCTGCCGTCGCCGAGGATCAGCGGAGGCACCCCCGACTCGATCCGCTCCATCCAGCGCACGAGCACCTCGGTGTAGAGGCCGTGCACGTCCATCCGAGGTCCGTAGACGTTGAAGTAGCGCAGCGCCGTCGAGGGCAGTCCCGACATGGCGCCGAAGCTGGTGAGCATGCCCTCGTTGAACGCCTTCGCGGCGCCGTAGATGGTGTCGTTCGCGTAGGGGTGGTGGCGCTCGTGGGTCGGGAAGCGGGTCGCGAGCCCGTAGATCGACGCGCTCGACGCGGCGACGACGCGGCCGACCCGGTGGGCGGCGGCCGCCTCGAAGACGGTGAACGATCCCTGCGCGAGCACGTCGAACGCGAGGCGCGGATCCTCGGCGCACTGGGTGATGCGGATCGCCGCCTGGTGGAACACGACGTCCTTGCCGCGCACGAGAGCGTCGACGACCTCCCGGTCGCGGATGTCGCCCTCGATCAGGCGCACGCGACCGTCGGCCAGCGCGCCCTCGAGGTTCTCGCGACGGCCGCGGACCAGGTTGTCGAGCACGTCGATGCGGTTCACGCCGGTCGCCAGGAGTCGGTCGACGATCGTCGAGCCGATGGTCCCCGCGCCGCCGGTGACGAGCACGTCCGCTCCGTGGAGCGAGTCGAATGAGGGGGTCAGCTCAGCCACGACGCCTCCTCGAGACGGAGCGCCGGAGCGCTGGTGCGGCTGACCTGGCCGGCGTCCTGGAGTCGGTCGCTGACCTGCTCCAGCACGCTGAGCACGCGGAGCGCCGCGCGTCCGTCGGTGCGCGGCGCGCGACGCTCCGCGATCGAGGTCGCGAACTCCGTGACCATGTCGGCCAGCGGCTCCCGCTCGGGCAGCGCCGGCGACCACGTGTCGCCGAGGCGGTACGAGATCGCGGCGTCGCGGCGCGAGGCACCGGCGCGGAGCGTGGAGTTCAGGTCGACTCCGCGGTCGAACACGCTCAACCGCTGCTGCGGGTTCACGTCGTCCCAGACCAGGGTGCGCTTCGAGCCTCCGATCACCATGCGGCGGATCTTGGTGGGGCTCAGCCAGTTGACGTGCACGTTCGCGATCGCTCCGTCGCCGAGCGGCACGGTCAAGTAGCCGACGCACGAGCGCCCGGAGCCGAGCGGGTCGGAGCCCTGCGCCGCGACGGCGCCCTCGCGAAGGCCCCCGGGGATGATGAAGTCGAGGATCGACAGGTCGTGCGGCGCGAGGTCCCAGAACACGTCGACATCGGGCTGGATCAGGCCGAGGTTGATGCGGACCGCGTCGACGAAGAGCACGTCGCCGAGTGAGCCGGCGGCGATGAGCTCCTTCATCTTCAGCACCGCCGGCGTGTAGCAGTAGGTGTGGTCGGCCATCAGCACGACTCCGGCACGCTCCGCGGCGCCGACCATGTCGATGCCGAGGATGCTGGAGTCGGCGAGGGGCTTCTCGACGAGCACGTGCAGACCCGCGGCGATCGCGGCCATCGCGATCGCGTAGTGGGTCCTGGCGGGGGTCGCGATCGCGATTGCGTCCAGGCCCGGCAGGTCGAGGACGTCCGAGAGCGAGCAGAGGACGGGCACTCCGCCGTTCGCCCGGGCGACGTTCTCCGCCCGGATCGGGTCGAGGTCGCAGACCGCTGCCAGCTCCCAGTCGGGACTGGCGGCGAAGTTGCGCGCGAGGTTGGGACCCCAGTAGCCGGCGCCGACGAGCGCGACGCGGAGCCTCCGGGAGGGGATGGTGGTTGTCATGGCGGGTTCCTTCGGGTGAGGAGGGTGGCGCGCGGGCGCGCCGAGGGGACCGCGCTCCCCGACCAGGGAGAGGGGGAGCGCGGACGGAGGGGGACGGCGCGGCGAGCGCGCCGGAGACGACGCAGGGCGTCGGGGGAGGAGGGACCGGGAGGTCCGCGGGATCGGAGGGAGGCGGGTGCGGCGTCAGTAGGCGCCGACGGGCCGCAGCATCACGCGCAGCGTCCGCCAGAGGATGAGCAGGTCGCCGGTCAGGGACCAGTTCTCGACGTAGTAGAGGTCGAGTCGGATCCCGTCCTCCCAGTCGAGCTCGGAGCGGCCGCCGGTCTGCCAGAGTCCGGTGATGCCGGGCTTGATGTACAGGCGCCGGTTGACGGTGTCGTCGTAGCGCGCGACCTCTGCCGGCAGGGGCGGCCGGGGTCCGACCAGGCTCATGCTGCCGCGCAGCACGTTCCAGAACTGGGGGAGCTCGTCGAGCGAGTAGCGCCGGAGCACCCGGCCCAGCGGTGTCACCCGCGGGTCCTCGCGCAGCTTGAAGAGCAGCCCCGCGCCCTCGTTCGCCGGTTGCAGCTCGGCGAGCCTCGCCTCGGCGTCGACGGTCATCGACCGGAACTTGAGCATGGTGAACGTGCGACCCGCTCGCCCGACGCGCTGTTGGCGGAAGAGTGCGGGCCCGGCGCTGTCGCGACGGATCAGCACCGAGAGCACGACCAGCAGCGGCGAGAGCACGACCAGCGCGGCGGAGGCGACGATCACGTCGACCGCCCGCTTGAGCGCGTGCCTCGGGCCGGAGTAGCGCGGCGGCTCCACCCGCATCAGCGGCAGTCCGTCGACCGGTCGCCAGTGGATGCGCGGTCCCGCGACGCTGCTGAGCCCCGGTGCGAGCACGAGCTCGACCGCGAAGGGCTCGAGTGCCCAGCAGAGGTGTCGGAGGAAGGCGTCTCCGCCGTCGACCGGTCCGGCCACGACGACCGCGTCCGCACGGCGCTCGTCGACCGCGTGGGCCACGTGCTCGACCGCGCTGACGATCGGGATCGAGCGTCCGTGCACGGTGATCGAGCGCTGGTCGCCCGCGCCGGCCACGGCGACGCCCACGACGTCGTACTCGACCCGTCCGCGCCGGCGGTCGATCTGCGAGACGACGTGCGCGACGTCGCTCTCTCGACCGAGCACGATCACCCGGGACAGGGCGCGACCGGCCCGACGCTCCCGCGCCAGGTGACGTCGGCTGAGGGCGTGCGCGGCGAGCATCCCGCCCAGCCCGATCGGCAGGGCGACCAGGACGTGCAGCCGGGGCAGGTCGATGCGGGTGAGGACCGAGGCGACCGAGGCGATGCCGAAGGTCAGGATCGTCGCCGACAGGAGGCGCCGGAACTCGTCCGCGCCCTCGCCGATCAGGTGGGGGAGGCGGCGCTGCGCAAGCAGGACCGCTCCGGTCCAGAGGGCGGCGAGGAGTGCCGCGACGGCGAGATCGGTGCTCAGCGACTCACTCGAGAACCGCAGTGCTGCGGCGAGCGAGACCGCGCCGAGCACGATGAAGACGTCCGCGGCCAGGACCCTGCGCGAGTAGCGCCGTCGCCAGCTCGATGCCGCGGCTTTCGGCGCGGGGACGAGGACGAGGTCGCCGGGGTCGCGACGGGGGGACCGGGCCGCGGTGGAGACGGCGGTCACCGCCGGCTCCTGCTCTCACCGCCGCTCGTATCTCGGGTCGCCGGGGGGTGGCGACGGGGAGTCGAGGGTGGACAGAGCCGGGGGGAGGGCGCGCCGAGGAGGCGCACCGATGGTGCGTACACGTGGATCAACCTGCATTTCGGGTTTACAGGGAAAGGGGTTTCTCGGGTGGGCGCGGATGGCACCTCGGCTTCGGGGCCGTAGTGCGTCGTTGCCTCGTCGACCTCATGCCGATCGTCGTGCTCCCAGGAATGAGCAGGACGTGCGGAATGCTGCCTCGTGTCGGTCGGCGGCTCCGCGTCAGGGTTCGCGGGCTCCGCCGGATCCGGTGGTCCGGTAGTGCTCTGCTGAACATAGCGGTAGAGATGTCGCGCGCTGCGACCCCACTACGAGGGTCACACTTTCTGGGACACAGTGGGCCGCGCTCTCGGCTCGCCTCCGATCTTCTAGAATCGACTCGGGGTCGGTCGCGCGATCGGGTCGCGCGTCGGCGTCGAGGGTTCCCGAAAGCCCCCGACCGCCAGGAATCGAGACGGAGCCTCAGGGAGCCCGGCGCGGTTCGGAAGGTCACCTTCCGAACCGCGTTCTCCTTTCCGAGGCCGAGTCCACGTCTTCTCCGGCGCTGTTCCGCCACGGAATCGAAGCGCTTCCGCGGTGCCGGTCCCTCGGGTCCCCGGGCGGCGGTACGAGCGCAGACGGGCCGCCTGATCAGGATCTTCCCGTAATCCGAGCTCGAGAGGGTCCTCCCATGGAATTCCTCGAGAGATCTCGATGCGATCCTCGCGACAGACGGCCGCTCGGCCGTTCGTCCCGCTTATCGGAGAATCCCCGGAAGTGCCGGCTGATATCTCCTCCTCTCCCGATCGGCAGTCCCGCGGCACTCCTTCCGGCGTGCCGCCGACTCTCCCCGCACGCGCGTCCGGCCGCGCCGCGCGGGCGACTAAAGTCGAGGGGTTGGCGAAGCCTGAGGAGTGTCCGCGCGTGTCGAACGAATCGTCGAATCCCCCCGAGAACGAGTCGTCCCTCGAGGTGACCGAGGCCGGAACGGGGTTCACGCACTTCACCGACCGGGCCGTCGTCGCCCTCCGAGTCAACGGGGAACTCCGCGATCTGGCCGCCGATGTCGTTCCCGGCGACCGGATCGAGCCGGTGCTGATCTCCTCGCCCGACGGGCTGGACATCCTCCGCCACTCCGCCGCGCACGTGCTCGCGCAGGCGGTGCAGCAGACCAACCCGGAGGCGAAGCTGGGCATCGGCCCGCCCGTCACCGACGGCTTCTACTACGACTTCGACGTCGAGGAGCCCTTCACGCCCGAGGCGATGAAGGCGCTCGAGAAGGCGATGGACCGGATCATCCGGCAGGGCCAGCGCTTCGTGCGCCGCGTCGTGACCGAGGACGAGGCCCGCGCCGAGCTCTCGGCCGAGCCCTACAAGCTCGAGCTGATCGGGCTGAAGGGCGGCGGCTCCGACGGCGAGTCCGTCGAGGTCGGCGGTGCCGAGCTCACCATCTACGACAACGTCGACCCGCGATCGGGCGAGACCGTCTGGAAGGACCTCTGCCGCGGCCCGCACCTCCCTAACACCCGGATGATCGGCAACGGCTACGCGCTGACGCGCAACGCCGCCGCCTACTGGCGCGGTTCTGAGAAGAACCCGCAGCTCCAGCGGGTCTACGGCACCGCCTGGCCCACGAAGGACGAGCTGCGTGCGCACCAGGCGCGCCTCGACGAGGCGGCCCGCCGCGATCACCGCAAGATCGGGCACGAGCTCGACCTCTTCTCCTTCCCCGACGAGATCGGCTCCGGTCTCGCGGTGTTCCACCCCAAGGGCGGCATCATCCGCTACGAGATCGAGCAGTACATGCGCGAGCAGCTGCTCGCGCACGACTACGAGCTCGTCTACTCGCCCCACATCACCAAGGGCGACCTCTTCATGACGAGCGGCCACCTGCAGTGGTACTCCGAGGGGATGTTCCCCCCGATGCACCTCGACGAGCTGCAGGACGAGGACGGCACGATCACCCGTCAGGGCCAGGACTACTACCTCAAGCCCATGAACTGCCCCTTCCACAACCTGATCTTCCGCTCGCGGGGGCGCAGCTACCGAGAGCTGCCGTTGCGCCTGGCCGAGTTCGGCACCGTGTACCGCTACGAGAAGAGCGGCACGCTGCAGGGGCTCACCCGCGTCCGCGGCCTCACTCAGGACGACGCGCACATCTACGTCGCCCAGGAGGACGTGGCGGCCGAGCTCACCCGCAACCTCGAGTTCGTGCTCCAGGTCCTGCGCGACTACGGCCTCGACGACTTCTACCTCGAGCTGTCGACGAACGAGGAGGGCAACCCCAAGTTCGTCGGCGCGGCCGAGCAGTGGGAGGAGGCGATCGAGTCGCTCCGGGCGGTGGCGGTCGCGTCCGGCCTCGAGCTGGTTCCCGATCCGGGCGGAGCCGCGTTCTACGGTCCCAAGATCTCGGTCCAGGCCCGCGACGCCATCGGCCGCACCTGGCAGATGTCGACCATCCAGCTCGACTTCAACCAGCCCGAGCGCTTCGAGCTCGAGTACACCGCGTCCGACGGCACCAAGAAGCAGCCGGTGATGATCCACCGCGCCCTCTTCGGATCGATCGAGCGCTTCTTCGCGATCCTCACCGAGCACTACGCCGGCGCGTTCCCGGTCTGGCTCTCGCCCGTGCAGGTGATCGGCATCCCGATCGCCGACGAGTACCTGCCCTACCTCGAGGGGGTCATCGGCGAGCTGAAGAAGTCCGGCGTCCGCGCCGAGATCGACTACTCGAGCGACCGCATGCAGAAGAAGATCCGCAACGCCACGCTCCAGAAGGTGCCCTTCCAGCTCATCGTCGGCGAGAAGGACCGCGACGCCGGAGCCGTCAGCTTCCGCTTCCGCGACGGGACGCAGGAGAACGGCATCCCCGTCGCCGACGCCGTCGCCCGCATCCGCGAGGCGATCGCGACGAAGGCGCAGGTCTGATGCTCGACGAGCCGGGCGCGGACGAGCAGATCCCCGAGGGCGCGGAGGGATCCGCTCACCTCGCGGGGGTGCCGGACGAGTTCCAGCGGCTGTGGACCCCGCACCGGATGGTCTACATCCAGAAGGGCCAGCCGGGCGCCCACGACTGCCCCTTCTGCGTCGCCCCCACGCTGAGCGACGAGGAGGCGCTCATCGTCGCCCGTGGCACCCACGCCTACGTGCTCCTGAACCTCTTCCCCTACAACTCCGGTCACCTGCTGGTCTGCCCGTACCGCCACATCCCGCTGTACGACGAGGCCACCCCCGAAGAAGTGGCCGAGATCGGCTCCCTCACCCAGACCGCGATGCGGGTGATCCGGCAGGTCTCGAACAACGACGGCTTCAACCTGGGCATGAACCAGGGCGCGGTCGCCGGAGCCGGGATCGCCGCGCACCTGCACCAGCACGTGGTTCCGCGCTGGGCGACCGACGCGAACTTCTTCCCGATCATCGCCCGCACGAAGGCCCTCCCGCAGCTGCTCGGCGACGTCCGGACGAGCATCGCCGCGGCCTGGCCCGCCGGCTAGACCCCCGGCGCCCCGCCTGTCCAGAGCCGCGGGCATCCGGCGCCGTCTCGTAGACTCGTGGCTGCCGTCGGCGGAAGACGCCGCACAGAACAGGACACTGCGAACATGACTGACACCACCACTTCGTCCTCGTCCGCCCCGGAGCAGTTCGGCTCGAGCCGCGTCAAGCGCGGGCTCGCCGAGATGCTCAAGGGCGGCGTCATCATGGACGTCGTCAACGCCGAGCAGGCCCGTATCGCGGAGGACGCGGGAGCGGTCGCCGTGATGGCGCTCGAGCGCGTCCCCGCCGACATCCGCTCGCAGGGCGGCGTCGCGCGGATGAGCGACCCCGACCTCATCGACGGCATCGTCGCTGCCGTCTCCATCCCGGTCATGGCGAAGGCGCGTATCGGCCACTTCGTCGAGGCGCAGATCCTGCAGGAGCTCGGAGTCGACTACATCGACGAGTCCGAGGTCCTCTCGCCGGCCGACTACGTGAACCACATCGACAAGTGGAAGTTCACCGTCCCCTTCGTCTGCGGTGCGACCAACCTGGGCGAGGCGCTGCGCCGCATCACCGAGGGCGCGGCGATGATCCGCTCCAAGGGCGAGGCCGGCACCGGAGACGTCTCCGAGGCCACCAAGCACATCCGCACCATCTCGGCCGAGGTCAACCGCCTGAAGTCCCTCACCCACGACGAGCTCTACGTCGCGGCCAAGGAGCTGCAGGCGCCCTACGACCTCGTCGCCGAGATCGCGCGCACCGGCAAGCTCCCCGTCGTCCTCTTCACCGCCGGCGGCGTGGCGACCCCGGCGGACGCGGCGCTCATGATGCAGCTGGGCGCCGACGGCGTCTTCGTCGGCTCCGGAGTCTTCAAGTCGGGCGAGCCGGCCAAGCGCGCGGCCGCGATCGTCAAGGCGACCACGTTCTTCGACGACGCGAAGGTCGTCGCGGAGGCGTCGCGCGGGCTCGGCGAGGCCATGGTCGGCATCAACGTCGCCGACGTGCCCGCGCCGCACCGCCTCTCCGAGCGTGGCTGGTAGCGCCGACGCGCCCGTCGCGGGAGCCGGCGAGACGCGCGAGTCCCTCGAGGGGCTCCGCGTCGGCGTCCTCGCCCTCCAGGGCGACTTCCGCGAGCACGCGCACGTGCTGCGCGAGCTGGGGGCCGAGGTGGTGCTCGTCCGCCGCCCGTCCGAGCTCGCCTCCGTCGCCGGACTGGTGATCCCCGGAGGCGAGTCCACGGTGATGGACAAGCTCTCGCGCCTCTTCGGCCTCGCCGAGCCGGTCGCGGAGGCGATCGAGGCGGGACTCCCCGTCTACGGAACCTGCGCCGGGCTGATCATGCTGGCCGACCGGGTGCTCGACCGCATCGACGGCCAGTCGAGCTTCGGCGGGCTCGACGTGACCGTGCGCCGCAACGCCTTCGGCAACCAGCTCGACTCCTTCGAGACCGATCTCGACATCCCCGTGATCGGCGACCCGCCGATGCACGCGGTCTTCATCCGCGCGCCGATCGTCGAGGAGTTGGGGGAGCGGGCGACCGCCCTCGCCTCCGTGGCCGACGGCCGCGTCGTGGCGGTCGAGCAGGGCAACCTCCTCGGCACGTCGTTCCACCCCGAGATCACGGGCGACTACCGCTTCCACGAGCTCTTCCTCCGCAAGGTCGCCGCGACCCGCTTCGGCGCCTAGCCGCGGCACACTCCGCCAGGGGTGGACGGTGTCGGAGGCGCGGTCCACAGTGGTCGCATGCCCGAACTCCCTGAAGTGCAGGCGCTCGCGCGCGACCTCGATGAGCGCTTGGGCGGCCGCGTCCTCGAGAGCCTCAGCGTCTACGCCATCTCGGCGCTCAAGACCGTGGCGATCCCGACGTCCTCCCTCGCCGGGCAGACGATCCACGGAGTCGCGCGGCACGGCAAGTTCCTCGATCTCTCGATCGGCGACGCCCACGTCCTCCTGCACCTCGCGCGCGCCGGCTGGGTGCGCTGGCGCCCGGAGCGGCCCACCGCGCCGGTCAAGCCGGGCCGCGGACCGCTCGCGGCGCGCCTGGTCCTCGACGACGGCTCCGGGTTCGACATCACCGAGGCGGGCACGAAGAAGAGCCTCGCCCTCTCGATCGTCGCCGACCCGCGCGACGTCCCCGGAGTCGCCCGCCTCGGGCCCGATCCGCTCGACCCCGCCTTCTCCCGCGAGATCCTCGGTGCGATCCTCGCGACGGCCGGTCGGGCCCAGCTCAAGGGAGTGCTCCGCGACCAGTCGCGCATCGCCGGCATCGGCAACGCCTACTCCGACGAGATCCTCCACGTCGCCCGCATGTCGCCGTTCAAGCCGGCCACGCTCACCGACGACGAGCTCGACCGGCTCTACTCCGCCCTCCGCTACACGCTCGAGGAGGCGCTCGGGCGCGCCGAGGGGCTGCACGCCGCCGACCTCAAGCGCGAGAAGAAGCTCGGCATGCGCGTCCACGGCCGAACCGGCGAGGCCTGCCCCGTCTGCGGCGACACCGTCCGCCAGGTGATCTTCGCCGACTCCACCCTCCAGTACTGCCCGACCTGCCAGACGAACGGGAAGCCCCTCGCGGACCGTGTTCTCTCGCGGTTGCTCAAGTAGCGAACCCGCCGACGGCGGGCTCGCTACTCGAGCAACCGCGTCTGCGCCGGTCCCTGCCCGGCGCAGCGCAGTCGGCTCCCGGGGGTGGTCGCGCAGGTGGAGCGTCGTGCGAACGGCTACGCCGATTCGCTCGCACGCGAATCGTCGGTCCGCCTGTGCTTGTGTGCGAGCCGGTCATCGCCCGGCTCGCCGCGGTCGGCTCGCGGAGGTGGTCGCGTGGGTGGAGCGGGTTGGGACGGCTACGCCGATTCGCTGGCACGCGAATCGCCGGTCCGCCTCGGAGGGGGTCGCCGATCTGCAGGCTGATCTCCGGAGACCGGATGATCTTCGGAGACGTCGTGCAGCGATCGATCGGTCGAAGACGGCCCGTGTGCGCGACTCCCACGGGCCTTCTCCGACGGATCGATCGGGGCGAGCCGGCTTCGGCGGCCGACACGGCGAGGCGCGGGCGCTCGGTACCACTCGCGGCTCCGGTGGTCGGTGGTCCGCCTCGGTCATGCGGGCCGTTCGCGAAGCGAACAGGCGGATCGCCGTAGCCGGACGCGACACGCTCCACCTGCGCGACCATCTCGACAGGCCGACCGCGCCGGGCCGGGCAGGGACCGGCCCGGAAGTTAGACTGGGTCAGCTATTGGGCGGCGCCTGCGGGGGTCGCGTCGAAACAGATTTCCGAGGGAGCACCGTGTCCGGGCATTCCAAGTGGGCCACGACCAAGCACCAGAAGGCGATCAAGGACTCGCGTCGCGCGAAGTCCTTCGCCAAGCTGATCAAGAACATCGAGGTGGCTGCCAAGATCGGCGGCGCCGACCTCTCCGGCAACCCGACGCTCGTCGATGCCGTGCAGAAGGCGAAGAAGACCTCGGTCCCGAACGACAACATCGACCGCGCGATCAAGCGCGGCGCCGGCCTCACCGGCGAGGTCATCGACTACACGACGATCATGTACGAGGCGTACGGCCCGAACGGCATCGCGCTGCTCGTCGAGTGCCTGACCGACAACAAGAACCGTGCCGCGGCCGACGTCCGCACGGCGATGACCCGCAACGGCGGCACGATGGCCGATCCGGGCAGCGTCGCCTACAACTTCGCCCGCAAGGGCGTCATCACGGTCCCGCACGGCGACGGCGTCACCGAGGACGACGTCCTGGGCGCCGTCCTCGACTTCGGAGTCGACGACGTCATCGATCACGGCGAGAGCTTCGAGGTCCGCACCGAGCCGAGCGAGCTCGTCCCCGCCCGCTCCGCCCTCCAGGAGGCGGGGATCGACTACGACGCGGCCGACGTCGAGTTCGTCGCCTCGCTGCAGGTCGAGGCCGACGCCGAGACCGCCCGCAAGGTGTTCCGCCTCATCGACGCCCTCGAGGACTCGGACGACGTGCAGAACGTCTACACGAACCTCGACATCACGCCCGAGGTCCGCGCCGAGCTCGAGACCGACGAGGACTGACGCGGTGCGCCCGATCCGTCCCGGCGGGGCGCGCTGATGCGCGTCCTCGGGATCGATCCCGGGCTCACCCGCTGCGGCGTCGGCATCGTCGACGTCGCCCGGGACCGCCGCGCGACGCTCGTGCACGTGAGCGTCCTGCGCACGCCCACCGACGACCCGCTCGAGCGCCGGCTCCTCGCGCTCGGCGACGGCATCGAGGCGCTGCTCGACGAGCACCGTCCCGACGCGGTCGCGATCGAGCGCGTGTTCGCCCAGAACAACGTGCGCACCGTGATGGGCATCGCGCAGATCAGCGGAGTCGCGCTCGTCGCGGCCGCTCGGCGGTCTCTTCCGGTCGGCATGCACACGCCCTCCGAGGTGAAGGCCGCGGTCACCGGCTACGGAGCCGCCGACAAGCGACAGGTCACCGCGATGATCCAGCGCGTCCTGCGCCTGGACACCCCGCCGAGCCCTGCCGACGCCGCTGACGCCCTCGCCCTGGCCGTCTGCCACGCCTGGCGGGCGCCGCTCGCCGCCGGACCCGCCGCGGGCGGCGACGAGACCCCTGCTCAGCGTGCGTGGCGCGCCGCGGAGGCCTCCACTCGAACGCCTGTTCGAGCACCTAGACTGACGCGGTGATCTCCTCCCTCCGCGGCACCGTCCTCTCCGCCCGCGGGAGTCTGGCCGTCGTCGACGTCCACGGGGTCGGCTTCGCGGTCAACGTCACCCCGCAGCACGCGCTCGAGCTGCGGGTCGGCGACGAGACGACCCTGACCACGACGATGATCGTGCGCGAGGACTCGCTCACCCTCTACGGCTTCCCCGATCAGGAGCAGCTCGAGATCTTCGAGCTGCTGATCGGAGTGACGGGGGTCGGCCCCAAGTCCGCCCTCGGCGTCCTCGGGGCGGTCGAGCCCGACCGCATCGCGCAGGCCGTCGCCGACGAGGACGACGCGGTCTTCCGCAAGGTGACCGGCATCGGACCCAAGACCGCCAAGCTCATCGTGCTGAGCCTCGCCGGCAAGCTCGCCGTCCGCCCGCGCGCCGCCCGCGGCACCGGTCCCGGCGCGACCGCCGCGCAGAGCGTGCTCTCAGCCCTCGTCGGCCTCGGCTGGCCCGAGCGCACGGCGGCCGAGGCGGTCGACGAGATCCTCCTCGACGCGCAGGCGTCCGACGCCGCGAGCGTGCAGGCGCTGCTCCGCCTCGCTCTCGCCCGTCTCGGCCCGGCGGCGCGCTCGTGAGCGACGACGTCCTCGGCCCCGAGGTCGCCTCCGAGGCCGAGATCGCCTTCGAGGGGGCCCTGCGCCCGAAGAGCCTCAGCGAGTTCGTGGGGCAGCGCAAGGTCAGGGGCCAGCTCGAGCTGCTCCTCAAGGCGGCCGCGATGCAGGGCCGCACGCCCGACCACATCCTGCTCGCCGGCCCGCCCGGGCTCGGCAAGACCACCCTCGCGATGATCGTGGCCGAGGAGAGCTCGTCGCCGCTGCGCCTCTCGAGCGGCCCGGCGATCCAGCACGCGGGCGACCTCGCGGCGGTGCTCTCGTCCCTCCTGCCCGGCGAGATCCTCTTCATCGACGAGATCCACCGCATGGCGCGCGCCGCCGAGGAGATGCTGTACCTCGCGATGGAGGACTTCCGCATCGACATCATGGTCGGCAAGGGTGCCGGAGCAACCTCGGTCCCGCTCGATCTCGCCCCGTTCACGCTGGTCGGTGCCACGACCCGTTCGGGTCTGCTGCCCAATCCGCTGCGCGACCGATTCGGATTCACGGCCCATCTCGAGTTCTACGCCGAGGACGAGCTGCGGCAGGTCCTGATGCGTGCCGCGCGCCTGCTCGATCTCGACATAGACGGCGAGGCGATCGCCGAGATCGCCGGCCGCTGCCGGGGCACTCCGCGCATCGCCAACCGGCTCCTGCGGCGCGTCCGCGACTTCGCCCTCGTCCACGGCGGGCGCGCCGACGTGACCGCCGTCCGCGCGGCACTCGAGCTCTACGACGTCGACTCGCTCGGACTCGACCGTCTCGACAGGGCGGTCATGGACATCGTCCTGACCCGCTTCGACGGCGGCCCGGTCGGTCTCAACACCCTCGCGGTCTCGGTGGGGGAGGAGGCGGACACCGTCGAGTCCGTCGTCGAGCCCTTCCTGGTGCGCATCGGTCTGCTGACGCGCACGCCGCGCGGTCGCGTGGCGACCCCCGCCGCCTACCGGCACTTCGGGATCGTTCCCGGCGGAGGGGCGGTTCAGAGGGGGGCCGAGGCTCCGTCCCAGCAGTCGCTGTTCGGAGATGACCTATAATCTTCAAGGCCCGACAGGCCGCTCGATCCACTCGCGCCGGGGCTGACGCCACGTGGGGGATCACCACCCACTCCGGAAGGCTCACCCATGGATCCGACGATCATCCTGCTCGTCCTGCTTCTCGCCGTGATGATCATCTTCATGTTCCGCAACAACAAGAAGCGGCAGCGCGACGCCGAGAAGATGAAGAGCGGTCTCGTCCCCGGGGTCGAGCTGATGACCGGCTCTGGTCTGTTCGGCACCGTGGTCTCGATCGATGACGACGAGAACAAGATCGTGATCGAGTCGACCCCCGGCACGCTGCTGACGATCCACCGCCAGGCGATCGCCCGGCTGATCGACCCGGCCGAGAACGCCGTCGCCACCGACGACTCCGAGACCGAGACCGTCGCCGCCGTCGAGTCGCCCGCGTTCGGCGAGCGCGACGCCGCGCACCAGGCCGACCCCGTGGTCGACCCCCTCGAGCGCGACCGCAAGCCCGACGCGCAGTAGTCTCCGGGGCGGGCCGGGCGCGCGAGCGCCTCGCCCGCCCTTCCACGTCCGGGGCACGACTCCCGGGCCGATCATCGTCGAACGAAGAGAAAGCTGAGCCCTGGGTGGCCGCATCAACCCCCGTCCGCAAGGCCCGGCGCTCTCTGAGCTGGCTCGGTGTCCTGATCCTCGCACTCGTCGGACTGAACACCGCGGCCGTCCTCTGGGGCGGCGGCTCCTGGACCCCGAAGCTCGCCCTCGACCTCGAGGGCGGCACGCAGATCGTCCTGCAGCCGCAGCTCACCGACGGTGAGAGCGTCTCGTCCGAGCAGCTCACCCAGGCCGTCTCGATCATCCGCCAGCGCATCGACGCCTCCGGAGTCTCCGAGGCCGAGATCACCACCCAGGGCTCGAGCAACATCGTCGTCTCGATCCCCGGAACGCCCGACGACGAGACCCTGCAGCGCATCGAGGCGTCCGCGAAGCTCGACTTCCGCCCCGTGCTGGTCGCCAGCCAGGCGACGAACTCGTCGGTCGGCGGCGACTCGACCGCGTCTCCGACGCCGACCCCCGTCGACCCGTCGCTCTCGACCGAGCCGACCGCGTCTCCGACGAACGCGAGCGATCTCGCCTACATCACGCCGGCGCTCGAGGCGCAGTACACCTCGTTCGACTGCGCCTACCTCAGCAGCCAGGACCCGAACCTCGCGCCCGCCGACGAGCCGCTGATCACCTGCGACGACACCGGGACGGTCAAGTACATCCTCGGTCCGGTCGAGATCACCGGCGAGGACATCGCCGACGCGTCGAACGGCCTGATGACCACCTCCTCCGGCGCCAGCACCGGCACCTGGGCGGTCAACCTCTCGTTCGACGACCAGGGCACGGAGGCGTTCGGCGCCGTCACCTCGCGCCTCGTCGCGCTCAGCGGCTCGCAGAACCAGTTCGCGATCGTCCTCGACGGCCGCGTCATCTCGGCTCCCTCGACGAACGCCGCGATCACCGACGGCAACGCGCAGATCTCGGGCTCCTTCACGCAGGAGTCGTCCAAGACGCTCGCCGACCAGCTCAAGTACGGCGCGCTGCCGATCGGCTTCCAGGTGCAGAGCTCCGACAGCATCTCGGCGACCCTCGGCTCGACGCAGCTCGCGAGCGGCCTGCTCGCGGGTCTGATCGGCCTGATCCTCGTCGTCGTCTACTCCATCGCGCAGTACCGCGTCCTCGGCGCCGTCACCATCGCCTCGCTCATCGTCGCGGCTGTCGTGACCTACCTCGTGGTGACGATCCTGTCCTGGCGCGAGGGGCTGCGCCTCTCGCTCGCGGGAGTCGCGGGCCTGATCGTCGCGATCGGCATCACGGCCGACTCCTTCATCGTCTACTTCGAGCGCATCCGCGACGAGCTGCGCGACGGGCGCGGGCTCGAGTCGTCCGTCGAGGCCGGCTGGAGGCGCGCCCTGCGCACGATCTTCGCCTCGGACATGGTCAACCTGCTCGCGGCGGTCGTGCTCTTCGCCCTCGCGGTGGGCAGCGTCCGCGGATTCGCGCTCACGCTCGGCATCACGACCCTCATCGACCTCGTGGTCGTGATCCTGTTCACACACCCGATGCTGCAACTGCTCGCCACGACGAAGTTCTTCTCGGAGGGGCATCGCGCCTCCGGCCTGGACCCGCGTGCCCTCGGAGCCGTCTACCGCGGTCGGGCGGCGTTCCGTCCGCAGGACGCGGTCGCCGCGGGCAAGGGCTCATCGGCCGCGCGGGAGGCCGCGAAGCGTCAGACCATCGCCGAACGCAAGGCCGCCGAGGCGGCCCGGGCCTCCGGTTCCAACGACTCGAACGGGAAGGACGCGTGATGGCCAGCTTCTCGCAGTTCGGAAACGACCTCTACACCGGCAAGCGCTCCGTCGACTTCGTCGGACGGCGACGCACCTGGTACCTGATCTCGATCGCGATCATCCTGCTGACCGTCCTCGGGACGGCCGCGCGAGGAGGCTTCAACTTCAGCATCGAGTTCACCGGCGGCTCCGAGTTCACGGTGACCTCGCCGTCGAGCCTCGACCAGAGCACGGCGACCGACGCGGTCACCTCGGTGTCGCCCGAGACCGTTCCGCGCGTCTCGATCGTCGGCGACGACTCCATCCGGGTGCAGACCACCCAGCTCTCGACCGACGAGTCGACCGCCGTGCGCAACTCGCTCGCCGAGGCGTACGGCGTCGCGAACGACCAGGTCGCCTCGTCGTTCATCGGCGCGGCGTGGGGATCCGACGTGACGCAGCAGGCGGTCCGCGGCCTGATCATCTTCGTGGTCCTCGCGGCTCTGGCGATGTGGGCCTACTTCCGCACCTGGAAGATGTCGCTCGCCGCGATCGTCGCGCTGCTCCACGACCTGGTCATCGTCGCCGGCGTCTACGGCATCACCGGCACGGAGGTGTCGCCCGCGGCGGTCATCGGCCTCCTGACCATCCTCGGCTACTCGCTCTACGACACGGTCGTGGTCTTCGACAAGATCCGCGAGAACACCGCGGAGGCGCTCGGCAGCACCACCCGGACGTTCTCCGAGACCGTCAACCTCGCCGAGAACCAGACCCTCGTCCGCTCGATCAACACGTCGATCGTCGCCGCCCTGCCGGTCGCGGCGATCCTGGTGATCGGAGCGTTCGTGCTCGGCGCGGGTACCCTGCGCGACATCTCGCTCGCGCTGCTCATCGGCATCATCGTCGGCACCTACTCGACGATCTTCGTGGCGGCTCCGCTCTACGCCCAGCTGCGCAGCCGGGAGCCCGAGGTGTCCAAGCACGACAAGCGCGTCGAGTCGGCCCGCGTCCGCGCGACCACTCCCGTCGTGCAGGGCTCCTAGGAGGCGTCGTGGCCGACTACGCACAGGTCACCGCCGCCGATGCGATCGGCCTCGTCCAGCGCGACGAGGTCTGGCTGCTCGACGTCCGCGAGCCGCACGAGTGGGCACTCGGGCACGCTCCGTCGGCGCACCACATCCCGATGGGGGAGCTCGGAGCGCGCCAGGACGAGCTGCCGGACGATGCGCCGATCCTCGTCGTCTGCCACTCCGGCGTCCGCTCGGCGCGGGTCGTCCAGGCCCTGGACGGCGCGGGCTACGAGACCGCGAACGTCGAGTCGGGCATGACGGCGTGGGCGGCGGCCGGCGGCGAGGTCGTCGACGGGAGCGGCCTCCCCGGACGCATCGACTGACGACCGAGCGCGGCCGCTCGACGTCCACGACGGGTCCCGCTCCGTTCGCCTCCGGCGGAGCGGTCACGGGCGCCCCTCGCACGGGCGATAATGGGGCGATGGAGATGCCCGCGTGACGGAGACCACGACCACGTCCTCGACAGCCGCGCTGCGCAGACTGGTCCCCCGGATCTTCTCGCGCGCGCAGCCGTCCGGTGCGGTCGACACTTTGGTGCGCACGGTGCGGATGCACCACCCCAAGACCGACATCGCCCTGATCGAGCGGGCCTACTCGGTCGCCGAGCGCGCGCACACCGGTCAGAAGCGCCGGAGCGGCGAGCCCTACATCACGCATCCGCTCGCGGTCGCGCAGATCCTCGCCGATCTCGGCATCGGCTCGAAGACGATCGCCGCCGCCCTCCTCCACGACACCGTCGAGGACACGGAGTACACGCTCGACGAGCTGCGCGCCGACTTCGGCGACGAGGTCGCGATGCTCGTCGACGGCGTCACCAAGCTCGACAAGGTCAAGTACGGCGACAGCGCCCAGGCCGAGACGGTCCGCAAGATGATCGTGGCGATGTCGAAGGACATCCGCGTGCTGATCATCAAGCTCGCCGACCGCCTCCACAACGCCCGCACCTGGGGATTCGTCCCCGCGGAGTCGGCGGCCCGCAAGGCGACGGAGACGCTCGAGATCTACGCCCCGCTCGCGCACCGCCTCGGCATCCAGGCGATCAAGTGGGAGCTCGAGGACCTCTCCTTCGCGGTCCTGTACCCCAAGATCTACAACGAGATCGAGAACCTCGTGAAGCGCCGCACCCCGCAGCGCGAGGAGTTCGTCCAGAACGTCATCGACCTGATCTCGGAGGACCTGCGCGCGGGCAAGATCCGCGGGCGGGTCGTCGGCCGCCCGAAGCAGTACTACTCGATCTACCAGAAGATGGTCGTGCGCGGTCGCGAGTTCGACGAGATCTACGACCTGGTCGGCATCCGCGTCCTGGTGAACTCGGTCCGCGACTGCTACGCCGTCCTCGGCTCGATCCACGCCCGGTGGACGCCGATGCCCGGTCGCTTCAAGGACTACATCGCGACCCCCAAGTTCAACCTCTACCAGTCGCTGCACACGACCGTGGTCGGCCCCAAGGGCCGCGCCGTCGAGATCCAGATCCGCACGAACGAGATGCATCAGCACGCCGAGTTCGGCATCGCGGCCCACTGGAAGTACAAGGAGCAGATGGCCACCGGCAAGGTGCCCACCGACGGCTCGAACGACACCGACCTCGCCTGGCTCGCGCACCTCTCGGACTGGCAGTCCGAGACGACCGACCCGAACGAGTTCCTCGACTCCCTCCGCTTCGAGATCGGCGCGAAGGAGGTCTACGTCTTCACGCCGAAGGGTCGCGTGATCGGCCTGCCCACGGGCGCGACTCCGGTCGACTTCGCCTATGCCGTGCACACCGAGGTCGGCCACCGCACCATGGGCGCGAAGGTCAACGGCCGCCTCGTCCCGCTCGAGTCGGCGCTGACCACGGGTGATGTTGTCGAGGTCTTCACGTCGAAGAACCCCGACTCCGGCCCGAGTCAGGACTGGCTGCACTTCGTCCAGAGCCCGCGGGCGCGCAACAAGATCCGCCAGTGGTTCACGAAGGAGCGGCGCGACGAGGCCATCGAGCAGGGCAAGGACTCGATCGCCCGCGCGATGCGCAAGCAGAACCTGCCACTCCAGAAGCTGATGAGCCAGGACACGTTCACCGAGGTGGCGAGCCAGCTGCGCTACAACGACGTCGAGGCGCTCTACGCGGCGGTCGGCGAGGGGCACGTCTCGACCCAGTCGGTGCTCGAGAAGGTCGTGGCGTCGATCCAGGGCGACCCGGAGTCGGACGAGAACGAGGTCACCCTCCCGCGCTCTCCGCGCCCCCGCAGCCGCAGCAGCGAGTCGGGAGTGCTCGTGAAGGGCGCGCCCGACATCCTGGTGAAGCTCGCCAAGTGCTGCACGCCCGTGCCCGGTGATCAGATCGTCGGATTCGTGACGCGCGGTGCGGGCGTCTCGGTGCACCAGGCCAACTGCCACAACGTGCAGGAGCTGCTGAAGGAGCCGGAGCGGATCGTCGACGTCGAGTGGGCGCCCTCCTCGAAGAGCATCTTCCTGGTGCAGATCCAGGTGGAGGCGCTCGACCGCTCCGGGCTGCTCAGCGACGTCACCCGCGTCCTCTCGGAGCACCACGTCAACATCCTCTCGGCCACCGTCTCGACCTCGAGCGATCGGCTGGCCATCAGCCGCTTCGTCTTCGAGATGGGCGACACGACCCACCTCGACCGCGTGCTGAACGCGGTCCGCCGGATCGACGCCGTCTACGACGTCTACCGGGTCAACGCGGGCTGATCCGCGCCCGCGCGCTCCGTCGTCTGCGCGGCGGAGAGCGCGGTCGTCAGCCGCTCGAGGGCGATCCTGCGCCCCGCGACGACGGGCCGGGCGGGCTCGAGCCGGAGGAGGAGCTCCTCGAGCGACGTCTTCGTGACTCGCGCGAGGGAGCGGAGCAGCTCGTCCTCGCACTCGTCCCGCGTCCGTGCGAGGTCGATCAGGGTCCGCACGGGCGAGGTCACCGGGCAGCCGCCCCGGGTGACCGTGTCGCCGGGGCCGAGGCGCACCTCGTGGAAGCGCAGTCGCGAGAGCAGCGGCGGGTGCAGCCGGTTCCGCCGGTCGATCGACGCGCTGTGCACGGAGGGTGGATCCGCCGTGGCGCCGTGGACCCAGGCCGCCGACCGCCGGTCGGCGACGGTCCCGCTGGGGAGGACCGCGAGCAGGGCCGCTCCTCGCTCGGCGGGCCCGAGTGGCAGATCGGCGACGAGGAACGCCTCGTCGAGGGCGATCAGCTCGCCGTCGAGGCGGGCGGCGCAGAGCTCCGCGAGCGGGAGCTCACCGGGGAGCAGAACAGAGGGGAGGCGCGTCATCCACTCATCGTGGACGAGGCGCCTCCCCTCTGCGGTGCCGACGGCCGACCTGTGGAGGGATCGGCCGACGGCGGTGGTCGTGAGGCGTCAGCCCAGGGCGTCGAGCCAGACCTTGCGGGCGTCGAGCGCCTCCTGGGCCTGCGCGATCGCCGCGCGGTCGCCGCGCTCCTTCGCCTCGTCGAGCTCGTCCTGCAGCTTCTGGATCGCGGCCGTCAGCTGCGAGGCGAGCCCCTCCGAGCGCGCCTTGCGCTCGGGGTTGCTGCGGTTCCAGTGCTCCTCGTCGAGCTTGCGGACGTGGGCCTCGACCTTGCGCAGGCGGTCCTCGACGGTGCGCACCTGCTCGCGGGGAACCCGGCCGATCGCGTCCCAGCGCTCCTGGATCCCGAGCAGCACTCGCTTCGCCTTCTCGCGGTCCTGCTCCTCCAGGAGCGGCTCCGCCTCCTCGAGCAGCGCCAGCTTGAGGTCGAGGTTCTCGGTGTACTCGACGCTCTCCTGAGCGACGATCTCGGCCTTGGCGCCGTAGATCGCATCGCCGGCGGCCTTGAAGCGCGCCCAGAGGGCGTCGTCGAACCGCTTGCCCGCGCGGCCGGCGACCCGCCACTGCTCGAGCAGGGCGCGGTACTCCGGGATCGCGTCCGCGCCCCGCGACACCAGCGACTCCGCCTGGTCGATCAGCGCCTGCTTGGCCGACTTGGCCTCGCGGTGCGAGGAGTCGAGCTCGGCGAAGAAGGCCTTCCTGTTCTGCTCGATCGTCGTGCGGGCACCGCGGAACCGGCGCCACAGCTCGTTGGCCTCGTTCTTCGGGAGTCGCGGCCCCTGCTGCTGGTGGCTCTGCCAGCGCGCGAACAGGTCGTCGATCGCGGCGCTCGCCTGCTTCCACTGCGTCTTGGCCGGGTCGACGGCGGCCAGCGCCTCCGCCTCCGCGACGATCGCCTCGCGGTGGGCGAGAGCCTCGGCGAGCGCAGCCTTGGTCTCGGCGGCCTGCTGCTCGGTCAGATCCTCGACCGAGCCGCTGAGCGCGCTGACGCGGGTCTGCAGCGCCTCGAGGTCACCGACGGCGTGGGCCTCGGCGATCGCCGCGGTCAGCGACTGCACCGCGCGGGCGACATCTCCCGCCGGTGCACCGCGCTTCGCGCGCTGCTCGAGGAGCGAGACCTGCCCCGCCAGCTCGGTGTACTTGCGCTCGTAATAGGCGAGCGCCTCCTCGGGAGTCGCATCGGGGTACTGGCCGACCTCGCGCTCCCCGTCGCCGACGCGGACGTAGACCGTCCCGTCGTCGCCGACCCGTCCCCACGGCTGCTGGTCACTCATCGCTCGGAGCCTCACCTTGCTGTTCGATGTCGTGCTGTTCGGTGTCCGTGTCGTCGGCCGGTGTGGCACGACGGCCGGTCGGCCGGTGACCGCGCTCGGCCGCGAACGGGCAGTGACGATCAGCCTATTGCACTCCCCGCACCGCGGGCTCGTGCCGGTGCGCGGGCCGACTCGGCGGCGCAGCGGCTACTGGAGGGTGAGCGACGTGATCGAGACGGGCTCGGCGGGGGAGCCGTCCCCGGATCCGTCGGCCGTGCCCTTCGAGATCACGTCGGCGGTCAGAGCGTCCAGGCCCGAGGTGACCTGACCGACGACGGTGTAGCCGCCGGCGGCGTCGGCCGACAGCGTGGTGTCCTGGTAGACGATGAAGAACTGGCTGCCCTGGCTGTAGCCGTTGCCCGACTGCCGGGCCATCGCGATCGTGCCGGCCGGGTAGACGCCGTCGGCCGGTGCGTTCTCGACAGGGCCGTAGCTGTAGCCCGGGCCGCCCGTGCCGTCGCCGTTCGGGTCGCCGCACTGCAGCACGAAGATGCCCTCGGTGGTGAGGCGGTGGCACGACACTCCGTCGTAGAAGCCGGACTGGGCCAGGGAGATGAAGGACGAGACCGCCCGCGGAGCGGCGGCGCCGGTCAGCGTGATGTCGAGCGGGTCGGCGTTGACGGTCATGGTGCCGGTCCAGTCACGACCCTCCGCGAGGTCGCTCGACGGGACGTCTCCGGTGTTCTGACCGGTGGCGGCGGGCGTGGGCGTCGCGCTCTCCGACGAGGTGGGCTCGGCGACCGGGGTCCCGGGGCCTGCGGAGAAGTAGAGGAGCTGGGCCACGACCGCGAGGCCGATCACGACGACCCCGGCGACGGCGGCGACGATGTTGTCGCGGGTGCGCCGCTGGGCGCGACTCCGGTGGAGGCTCTGGCGGGCCTGGTAGGCCCGGAGCCGGGTGCGCGCCTCGCGGTCGTTCGACTTGCCCTGGGCCACGTGTTCCTCCGCCGTCGGTGATCGCGCCTCGTCCGGCGCGGCGGCCCGCGCGAGCGCGGACGGCGTCGAGCCTACGAGAAGCGCACGAGGGTCGACAAAACGCAGCGCCTGGGAGTCTCGCAAGAGTCGGCCCCACCGGCGCCCCGGCCGCTGTCGGACCGCGTCGTTACGCTGGACGCCATGACCATGCAGCAGGCCGGGCTCCGCTCCGGGGCGACTCCGCTCGCCGTCCGGATGCGGCCGCGCAGCCTCGACGAGGTCGCCGGTCAGCGGCACCTGCTGACCCCCGGTTCGCCGCTCGTGGCCCTGGCGGCCGACACGACCGGCGAGCGCGGCGCCGTGTCGGTGATCCTCTGGGGGCCGCCCGGCACCGGCAAGACCACGCTGGCGCAGGCCGTCGCCCACTCGAGCGGTCGCCGGTTCGTCGAGCTCTCGGCCGTGACCGCCGGAGTGAAGGACGTGCGGCAGGTGATGGAGGAGGCGCTCTCCACTCGCGACCTGTACGGCACCTCCACCGTCCTCTTCCTCGACGAGATCCACCGCTTCACGAAGGCCCAGCAGGACGCGCTGCTCCCGGGGGTCGAGAACGGCTGGGTGATCCTGATCGCCGCCACGACCGAGAACCCCTCCTTCTCGGTGATCGCCCCTCTCCTCTCGCGGTCGCTGCTGCTCACCCTCGAGCCGCTCAGCGACGACGACCTCGGGATCCTCGTCGACCGGGCGCTCGTCGACGAGCGCGGGCTCCGCGGCTCCGTCGTCCTCGATCCCGAGGCGCGCGCGAGCATCGTCCGGCTCGCCTCCGGAGACGCCCGGCGGGCGCTCACCGCGCTCGAGGCGGCAGCGACCTCGGCCCGCTCGGAGGCGCGGGAGGCCGACCGGATCGCCGTCGCCGCCCGCGCCGAAGGCGGGGACGAGGAGGAGGACGACGACGAGGAGGAGCGCCCGGCCGCCGAGGACCCCGCCCTCCCGCTCATCACCACCGAGGTCGTGGCACGAGCGGTCGATCGCGCACTGCTGCGCTACGACCGCAACGGCGACGAGCACTACGACGTCATCAGCGCCTTCATCAAGTCGATCCGCGGCTCCGACGTCGACGCAGCGCTGCACTACCTGGCGCGGATGATCGAGGCGGGGGAGGACCCCCGCTTCATCGCCCGGCGGATCATCGTGTCCGCCTCCGAGGACATCGGCATGGCCGACCCGCAGGCGCTGGTGGTGGCGATCGCCGCCGCCGACGCGGTGCAGTTCATCGGCATGCCCGAGGGCCGCATCCCCCTGGCGCAGGCGGTCGTGCACCTGGCCACCGCTCCGAAGTCGAACGCCTCCTACTCGGCGATCGACGCCGCGATCGCCGATGTGCGCGCGGGGAAGGCGGGCCGCGTCCCGGCGCACCTGCGCGATGCGCACTACCCGGGCGCCAAGCGGCTCGGGCACGGCAAGGGGTACCGCTACCCGCACGACGCCGAGCTCGGCGTGCTCGAGCAGCAGTACCTGCCCGACTCCCTGCAGGGCGCGCGCTACTACGCCCCGACCGAGCACGGCAACGAGCGCGACGTCTCGGCGCGGCTCGCGAAGCTCCTGCGCATCATCCGCGGATCCCGGGCGTGACGGCGGGGGCGCCGAGTGGTAGTCTTGCGAGGTTGCCCACCGCTCTGTAGCCGAGCGGCGCAGCGATCCCTCTGAATCGCGCAGTTCGCCACCGCGGTCACCCTTCCGCTCGCACCCGCGAGCGGACACGACCACGGCGGCCGCCCTCCTCCCGGAGCCGGCGGCCGAGAGCTGCGACCGAACCTCTCAGACCTTGGAAGGACCACAGTGTCGACCACCTCACGTACCCGTTCGAAGACGCGCCTCTCGCGCGCCCTCGGCATCCCCCTGACCCCGAAGGCCGCCCGCTACCTCGAGAAGCGTCCCTACGCTCCCGGTGAGCACGGCCGCTCCAAGCGCAAGGCCGACTCCGACTACGCGGTGCGTCTTCGTGAGAAGCAGCGTCTGCGCGCCCAGTACGGCATCCGCGAGAAGCAGCTCCGCATCGCGTTCCAGGAGGCGCGCCGCACCCAGGGCCTGACCGGTGAGAACCTGGTCGAGCTCCTCGAGATGCGCCTCGACGCCCTCGTGCTCCGCTCGGGCTTCGCCCGCACGACCGCGCAGGCCCGCCAGTTCGTCACCCACCGCCACATCATGGTGGACGGCAAGACGGTCGACCGCCCCTCCTTCCGCGTGAAGCCGGGCCAGGTCATCCACGTCAAGACCCGCTCCGAGGGCACCGAGCCCTTCCAGGTCGCGGCCGCCGGCGGACACGTCGACGTGCTCCCCAAGACCCCGGGCTACCTCGAGGTCGAGATCGACAAGCTCCAGGCGACGCTCCTGCGTCGCCCGAAGCGCGCCGAGGTCCCCGTGACCTGCGAAGTGCAGCTCGTCGTCGAGTACTACGCGGCTCGCTGAGCCACCCCTGACGCGGTCCTCGGCCGCCTCTCCCCGAAGGCCCCGGCACTGCGCCGGGGCCTTCGTCGCGTCTGGGGCGCCGGCGTGTGCTCGGCGAGGAGGCTCGTCCGGCCGCTGTCCGGCCGCGCGCGCGTGCGATTCGCAGGCGATCCGCCTCCTCCGCCGGCTTCCAGGCGGAGGAGAGCGTTCTCCGGCCGCGCTCGCCTGCTGATCGCACGGTCTCCTGCTGATCGCACGCCCTCCTGCAGATCGCGCGCCGGCACGGGCGGCTCGCACCCGGAGGCGCAGCCGCGGGGCCCGGGCTCCCGCCGCGGCGTCGCTAGGCTGGGGTGCCGCACTCGAGCGGCGTCGAAACGGAGGTCACCGTGTCCGGTGGAGACATCGCGGGACTCATCGCCGCTGGCGTGTTCGCGATCCTGGTCGCGATCGCGGCGATCCCCCTCTGGAAGCTCGGTCGCGTGTTCGACAGCACCAGCGAGGCGATCAAGCAGGCCAGCGACGGCCTGACCCCGATCCTCGACGAGTCGGCCTCGACCCTCCGCGAGGCGAACCAGCAGCTCGCCCGCGTCGACACCATCACGAAGGACGTCGCCGAGGTCACCGGCAACGTCAACGCGCTCGTCGCCCTCACCGCCGCCACCGTCGGCGGACCGCTGATCAAGCTCGCCGGCTTCACCGCGGGAGTGCGCGCCGTCCTCGTGGCAGGGCGAACCGCCGAGAAGGTCGGCGACTCCGTGAGTCGCGGCACCGCGAGAAGCTCCCGGCGCACCCGCAGGTCCTCCTCCAGGTAGGCCGGGGCTCGCGCTCTAGAATCGACAAGGCCCGCGCTCCCCGCCGCCGTGGAAGGAACACCCGTGAAGAACCTCGTCCTGATCGTCGTCGGGATCGGCCTCGGCTTCGCCCTCGCGCACCAGGTCGCCCGGACCGCCGCCGGCGCCCGGCTCTTCGAGGACCTCAACCGCACGGCCAAGGAGCTCGGCGAGGCCGTCTCCGACGGCTACCACCAGCGCGAGGCCGAGCTCAAGGCCGCCATCGGCGCGGGTTGACCCCCGCCTCGCCCCGACACCCGCGTCGACACCGACCGAACCGTAACGGAACCCATGCAGACCGCTGACATCCGCAACCGCTGGCTCGACTTCTTCGGAAGCCGGGGACACACCGTGGTCCCCTCCGCCTCCCTGGTGAGCGAGGACCCGAGCCTCCTCTTCACCGTCGCGGGCATGGTGCCGTTCGTGCCCTACCTCACCGGAGTGGTACCGGCGCCGTATCCGCGCGCCACGAGCGTGCAGAAGTGCATCCGCACCAACGACATCGAAGAGGTCGGCAAGACGCCGCGTCACGGCACCTTCTTCCAGATGAACGGCAACTTCTCGTTCGGCGACTACTTCAAGGAGGGAGCGATCGGCTACGCCTGGGAGCTCCTCACCGGCGCCGAGAGCGACGGCGGCCTCGGCTTCGACGAGAAGGACCTCTGGGTCACCGTCTACAAGGACGACGACGAGGCCATCGCGCTCTGGAAGAAGATCGCCGGTCTGCCCGACGAGCGCATCCAGCGCCTCGACAAGGACACCAACTACTGGTCGACCGGGCAGCCGGGCCCCGCCGGCCCCTGCTCCGAGATCTTCTTCGACCGCGGCCCCGCCTACGGCATCGACGGCGGCCCCGCCACCGACGACGACCGCTACGTCGAGATCTGGAACCTCGTCTTCATGCAGTACCTGCGCGGGGAGGGCACCAGCAAGGTCGACTTCGACATCCTCGGCGAGCTGCCGCGCAAGAACATCGACACCGGAATGGGGCTCGAGCGCGTCGCGTTCCTCAAGCAGGGCGTCGAGAACATGTACGAGATCGACCAGGTGCGCCCGGTCCTCGACCGCGCGGCCGAGCTCTCGGGCCGCCGCTACGGCGCCGTGCACGAGGACGACGTCCGGATGCGGGTCATCGCCGACCACGTCCGCTCGTCGCTGATGCTGCTCTCCGACGGCGTGACGCCGTCGAACGAGGGCCGCGGCTACATCCTCCGCCGCCTGATGCGCCGCACCGTGCGGGCGATGCGCCTGCTGGGAGTCGACACGGCCACGTTCCCGGAGCTGTTCGCGGCCTCGCGCGACGCGATGGCCGCCGCCTACCCCGAGGTGCAGGACGAGTACGAGCGCCTCTCGACGAGCGCCTTCGGCGAGGAGGAGGCGTTCCTGCGCACTCTCGCCGCCGGCACCGAGATCCTCGATCTCGCGGTGCTCAAGACCAAGAAGGCCGAGGCGGCGACGCTGCCCGGCGACACCGCGTTCCTCCTGCACGACACCTTCGGCTTCCCGATCGATCTGACCCTCGAGATCGCCGAGGAGTCCGGGCTCAGCGTCGACCGCGAGGCGTTCGACTCCCTGATGTCGGCTCAGCGCTCGCGCGCGAAGGCCGATGCGAAGTCGAAGAAGTCGGCCCTGGCCGACCTCTCGGTCTACGCCGACTTCCGCGCCCGCGGCGAGACCCTGTTCACCGGCTACGACGTCCTCGAGACCGAGTCGCGCATCGTCGGCCTGATCGTGGGCGGTCACGTCGTCACGAAGGCCGTCGCCGGCGACATCGCCGAGGTCGTCCTCGAGGCCACGTCGCTCTACGCCGAGTCGGGTGGACAGGAGGCGGACGCGGGCCGCATCGTCGGCTCAGGCTTCGACCTCGAGGTGCTCGACGTGCAGAAGCCCGTCAAGGGGCTCATCAGCCACACCGTCCAGGTCGCGAGCGGCGAAGTGGGAGTCGGCGACGCCGCCACCTCCGTCGTCGACCGCGACTGGCGTCGGGGTGCGACGCAGGCCCACTCGGGCACGCACCTCATCCACGCGGCGCTCCGCCAGGTGCTCGGCCCGCAGGCCCACCAGTCGGGCTCGTACAACAAGGCCGGCTACCTGCGCCTCGACTTCTCGTGGAACCAGGCGCTGTCGCTCGAGACCCGCACCGAGATCGAGGACATCGCCAACACCGCGATCCGGGACAACCTCGAGGTGGTCACCCGCGAGCTCCCGCTCGACGAGGCGAAGGCGCTCGGGGCGATGGCGCTGTTCGGCGAGAAGTACGGAGACGTCGTGCGGGTCGTCGACATCGGCGGTCCCTGGTCGCGCGAGCTCTGCGCCGGCACCCACGTCGGCACCTCCGCCGAGGTCGGCCTGATCAGCCTCGTCAGCGAGTCGTCGGTCGGATCCACGAACCGCCGCGTCGAGTCGCTCGTCGGCCGCGAGGCGTTCAAGGACCTCGCCGCCGAGCGCGCCCTGGTCAGCACGATCTCGTCGTCGCTGAAGACTCCGCGCGAGCAGCTGCCCGAGCGCATCAGCGAGCTCGTCGCGAGCCTCAAGGCCGCCGAGAAGAGGATCGCGGCGTTCGAGGCCCGCGCCCTCGCCGACCGCGTGCCAGCGATCGCGGCGAACCGCCGCACGATCGGAGGCGTCACCGTCGTGGCCGAGAACATCGGCACCGCGGGCTCCACCGACGAGCTGCGCTCCCTCGTCACCTCCGTGCGCGAGCGCCTGGGCCAGGAGGCGGCGGTCGTCGCCCTCGCTGCCGACGTCTCGGGCAAGCCCGCCGTCATCGTGGCCACCAACCAGGCGGCCCGCGACCTCGGCCGGAAGGCCGGCGTCCTCGCCCGCCGCGCCGCGGGGATCCTCGGGGGCGGCGGGGGCGGCAAGGACGACCTCGCCCAGGGCGGCGGCTCCGACGTGTCGGCGATCGGCACCGCCCTCGACGCCGTCGTCACGGAAGCGACCAGCTGAATGGAGCGGTTCGGCGTCCGGCTCGGCATCGATGTGGGTCGCTCCCGCATCGGAGTCGCACGCTCGGACGCCGACGGGCTCCTCGCCCTGCCGGTCGAGACCGTCGCCCGGGCGACCGACGGCTCCGACGTCGCACGGATCGCGGCGATCGCGGAGGAGTACGCGGCGGTCGCACTGGTCGTCGGCCTCCCGCTCTCGCTGTCAGGAGGCGGGACCGCCTCGACCGACGACGCGCGGGAGTTCGCCGGACGGCTGGAGGCCGCGGTCCCCTCCGCGCCGGTGCGGCTCGTCGACGAGCGCCTGTCGACCGTGACCGCGCAGAGCGCCCTGCACCTCTCCGGCCGCAGCACCCGCGGCTCCCGCTCCGTGATCGACCAGATCGCCGCCGTGGTGATCCTGCAGCACGCCATCGATTCCGAGCGCTCCTCCGGTTCCCCGGCTGGCATCGCGCTCGAACCGAACGAAGGACGACCAACCCGTGGCCGACGTCCCCCCGAGCCGCCGCGCCGCCCGCGCCGCCGAGGCCGATCAGCAGAACCCGCCGAGCCGGGAGGATCCCGTCACGTCGACTGAGGACGGGACGACGACGTCCGCCCACGATCCGCTCGACAAGCTCTTCTCGGGCCCCGAGGTGCCGGCCCCTCGCGACCGCGGCGAGGCCGTCGCGCCCGCGCATCCGGATGCCGCCGTCTCGCCGAAGCGACGCCGCCGGCAGAAGAAGCAGCGCAACCACCGCGGGCTGATCGGCGGACTCCTCGCCTTCGGCGTCTTCATCGCCCTCGTCGCTGTCGCCGTGACGATCTTCATCGAGCCGGTGCGCGCCCTCTTCGCCGAGCCGGAGCCGACCGACTTCGCCGGCACCGGCACGAGCGAGGTCGTCTTCACGATCCACCAGGGCGACGACGGGAGCGACATCGCGAACAACCTCGTCACCGACGGCGTGATCAAGTCCTACGCGCCCTTCTACGAGCTCCTGGTCTCGCAGAGCCCCGAGCCCGTGTTCCAGCCCGGCGCCTACTCGCTGAAGGCCGAGATGAGCTCGAAGGCGGCGCTCTCGGCGCTGCTCGACTCCGAGTCGACCCGGCTCGCCAACACCTTCGTCATCCCCGAGGGGACGGCTCTCGCGGCCGCGCTGCCGCTGATCGCCGACGGATCGGGAGTTCCGCTCGCCGACCTGCAGGCGGCGGCCGCCGACTGGGGCTCCTTCGGCCTCCCGGCCGAGGCGACCAGCCTCGAGGGCTTCCTCTTCCCCGCGACCTATGACATCGATCCGAGCACGTCGGCGCACGACATCCTGCAGACGCTCGTGAACCGGATGTACCAGTCGCTCGACGCCGCGGGAGTGCCCGTCGACCAGCGCTACCGCACCGTGGTCTTCGCCTCGCTCGTGCAGCGCGAGGCGCGCGTCGCGGAGGACTTCCCGAAGGTCGCCCGCGTCTTCCAGAACCGCCTCGATCAGGGCTGGCGCCTGCAGTCGGACGCGACGGTCGCCTACGGCACGGGAGCGACCGACCGGGTCACGACGACCGACGCCGAGCGCGACGACGCGAACAACCCCTACAACACCTACCAGCGGGACGGCCTGCCGCCCGCCCCGATCTCGAACCCGGGCGACGTCGCGATCGATGCGGTCCTCCGCCCCGCCGACGGCACCTGGATGTACTTCGTCACGGTGAACCTCGAGACCGGCGAGACCGTCTACTCGACGACCGACGCCGAGCACGAGGCCGCCGTCGCCCAGTGGCAGGCCTGGATGCGGGACCACCCGGAGTACCAGTGACGACGGCCGGGAACCGCCTCGCGGTCCTCGGCTCGCCGATCGCGCACTCGAAGTCGCCCGCACTGCACGCGGCGGCCTACCGGGTGCTCGGCCTCGACTGGAGCTACACCGCCGTCGAGACGACGGAGGCGACCCTCGCCGAGGTCGTCGCGGGCAGCCCCTGGCACGGGCTCTCGCTGACGATGCCGCTGAAGCACGCCGTCCGCCCCCTGCTCGCCGAGGAGGATCTCGTAGCGCGGGTGACGGGCGCGGTCAACACGGTCCTGGTCGAGCGCGGATCGGGGGAGTCGCGCCTCCTCGGCTTCAACACCGACGTCGCCGGGATCGTGCGCGCGCTCGGCGAGGCGGGAGTCGCCTCCGCCGACCGCATCGAGGTTCTCGGGGGAGGGGCGACCGCCGCCTCGGCCCTCGCCGCCGCCGCGGAGCTCGGCGCGGCCCTCGTCACCGTGACGACGCGCTCTCCCGAGAGGGCGGCGGCGCTCGAGCCGGTCGCCGCCGCGGTGGGAGTCGCACTGGCGATCCGCCCGCTCTCGGAGTGGGACCGGGGGGAGCCGCATCCGCTCGTCGTCTCGACGCTGCCGGGGGGCGCCGCCGACGCGCTCCGCGTGCCCGACCCGGTCGCCGCCTCCTCGACGCTCTTCGACGTGGCCTACTCCCCGTGGCCCAGCCGCCTCGCCCTGCTCTGGCAGGAAGCCGGCTCACCGGTCGTGTCGGGCTTCGGCATGCTGCTGCACCAGGCGCTGATCCAGGTGCGGATCTTCGTCGGAGGGGACCCGAGCCTCCCTCTACCCCGGGAGGACGAGGTGCTCGCGGCCATGCGGGTGGCGGTGGCGGAGGACCTCGCGGGCTGAGAGCGTGTGCGAGAATCGTGGGATGCTCCGTTGGCTCACGGCCGGGGAATCCCACGGTCCCGAACTCGTCGCCGTCCTCGAAGGACTCCCCGCGGGGGTCCCCGTCTCGCTCGACGACATCCGCGCCGATCTGGCCCGCCGCAAGCTCGGCTACGGCCGCGGTGCGCGCATGAACTTCGAGCAGGACGAGCTCGCCGTCTCGTCGGGCATCCGCCACGGCGCGACGATGGGCAGCCCCATCGCCCTGCGGATCGGCAACACCGAGTGGCCGCGGTGGGTCGACGTCATGTCGGCCGAGCCGCGCGACCCCGAGACCCTGCCCAAGGGCCGGGGAGCCGCGCTCACCCGGCCGCGTCCGGGCCACGCCGACCTGGTCGGCATGCAGAAGTACGGCTTCGAGGAGTCGCGGAACGTGCTCGAGCGCGCCTCCGCCCGCGAGACGGCCGCCCGGGTCGCGCTCGGCGCCGTCGCCCGCCGGTTCCTCGGCGAGCTCGGCATCACCCTCGTCAGCCACACCCTCGCCATCGGGCCGGTGCGCGTCCCGGAGGGCTCGCCCCTGCCGACCCCGGCCGACGTCGCCACCCTCGACGCCGATCCGCTCCGCTGCCACGACGCCGCCACGAGCGCGCTGATGGTCGCCGAGGTCGATCGCGCGCACGACGACGGCGACACCCTCGGCGGAGTCGTCGAGGTGCTCGCCTACGATCTGCCGCCGGGGCTCGGCTCCTACGTGCACTGGGACCGCCGTCTCGACGCCCAGCTCGCGGCCGCCCTCATGGGCATCCAGGCGATCAAGGGCGTCGAGGTCGGCGACGGCTTCCTCACCACGACGCGTCGGGGGTCGGAGGCGCACGACGAGCTCTTCGCCTCCGCCGCGGGCATCGGGCGCTCGAGCGACCGCGCCGGAGGCACGGAGGGCGGCATGAGCACCGGCACGGTGCTGCGCGTCCGCGCCGGCATGAAGCCGATCGCCACCGTCCCGCACGCGCTCCGGACCGTCGACGTCGCGACGGGGGAGGCCGCCGGCGCGCACCACCAGCGCTCCGACGTCTGCGCCGTCCCCGCCTCGGGTGTCGTCGCCGAGGCGATGGTCGCCCTCGTGCTGGCCAACGCGGTCCTCGAGAAGTTCGGCGGCGACAGCGTCACCGAGACGCGCCGCAACCTCGACGGCTACCTCGCCGCGATCCCGGAGGAGCTGCGCACCCTGCCGCTGAGCGATCCGGCGCTCGGCCTCGCATGATCCCGCGCGATCGCCGGGCGCGGGTGCGCTGATGGCGGGAGACGATACCGGCGCGGTCCGCGCGCGGGTCGTCTTCGTCGGGCCCATGGGCGCCGGGAAGACGACGATCGGCAAGCGGGTCGCGCGAGCGCTGGGGGCCGAGTTCGTCGACTCCGACACCGAGTTCGTCCGGCGGCACGGCCCGATCGCCGCCTACTTCGATCTGCACGGTGAGCCGGCCTTCCGCCGCGAGGAGCGCGCCGTCGTCGAGCGCGAAGTGCGCCGCGACGTGGTGCTGAGCCTCGGCGGCGGAGCGGTGCTCGACCCCGCGACCCGGGCCGATCTCGCGGAGGTCCCGGTCGTGCTGCTCACGACCACGGCCGAGGCCGTCGCCGGGCGACTCGGATCCGGGGTCCGCCCGCTGGTGCGCGGGGGAGTCGCCGACTGGACCCGCATCCACGAGGAGAGACGCCCGATCTACGAGGCTCTCGCCGACACGGTCGTCGACACCTCGCGACGGCCGATCACCGCCCTCGCGGCCGAGATCGCCGCCTGGGTGCGCGAGGGCCGCCCCGCGCAGACGGAGCGCCCGAGAACAGACCACGGGACCGCCGCCGGCGGACCCGCAGCGACAGGATCGGCGGCCACCACAGGCCGCCCGAGTGGAAGACAGTCATGAACGACGGCACCACCGCCATCACCGTGTCCGGAGAGAACGGCTACGACATCACCGTCGGCCGGGGGCTCCTGGACGGACTCGCCGACGCGATCGGTCCGCGCGCGGCCAAGGTGCTGATCGTGCACCCGCCGACCCTCGCCGTGCTCGCCGCCGAGATCCGCGAGAGCCTCCTCGAGCGCTACGACGTGCTGCTCGCCGAGGTGCCGGACGCGGAGGCGGCCAAGCGGGTCGAGGTGGCGGCGTTCTGCTGGCAGGTGATGGGCCAGTCCGACTTCACCCGCACCGATGTCGTCGTCGGCTTCGGCGGCGGCGCGATCACCGACCTCGCGGGCTTCGTCGCGGCGACGTGGCTCCGCGGAGTGGATCTCGTACAGGTGCCGACGACGGTGCTCGGCATGGTCGACGCCGCCGTCGGCGGCAAGACGGGGATCAACACGGCCGAGGGCAAGAACCTCGTCGGCGCCTTCCACGCGCCGCGCGCCGTCGTCGCCGATCTCGACGTGCTGACGAGCCTGCCGCGCAACGAGATCCTCGCCGGCTTCGGCGAGATCGTGAAGTACGGCTTCATCGCCGAGCCCGAGATCCTCGACATCATCGAGTCCGACGTCGATCTGTCGACCGATCCCTCCTCGGAGGAGTTCCGCCGCCTCGTCGAGCTGTCGATCGGCATCAAGGCCCGGGTGGTCGGCGAGGACTTCACCGAGCAGGGAGTCCGCGAGATCCTGAACTACGGGCACACCCTCGGCCACGCCATCGAGCACGCCGAGCGCTACCAGTGGCGCCACGGTGCCGCCGTGTCGGTCGGCATGGTCTTCGCCGCCGAGCTCTCGCGCCTCACCGGCACGCTCAGCGACGCGGTCGTCGACCGGCACCGCAGCGTCCTCGAGTCGCTGACCCTCCCGACGAGCTACCCGCTCGGCCGGTGGGAGACGCTCCTCGCGGCGATGCAGCGCGACAAGAAGTCGCGTGCCGGCATCCTCCGGTTCGTCGTGCTCGACGATCTCGCGCGCCCGAGCATCCTGCAGGGGCCCGAGACGTCGCTGCTGTTCGCGGCCTATCAGGAGATCGGCTCCTAGGAGCCCAGCGCTGCCGACCTCGCGGCCGTGTACTCGGCCTCGGTGATCGTGCCCGCGGCCCGCAGGCCCTCGAGCTCGGCGAGGCGGTCGGCCAGAGGCCGGTCGCCGCCGACGCCGTCCTTCACGAAGCGCGCGGCGACGTCGGTCTGCAGGGTGAGCGGGTTCACTCCGAGCTTCTTCGCACGGCGGACGTTGACGACGACGAGCACGATCGCGAGGACGATCACGGCGACGACGAACAGGGGCACGGCGGCGGCGACGATGCCGAAGAAGACGGGGACTCCTGGATTCGTGACGATGTGCATGGTGCGACTCCTTCACTTCCTGTCCCTCCACCGTCCCGCGGGAGAGGGAGCCGGTCAACACACTCGGATGCGGCGTCCAGGCTCGGTCGACGGCCTGCTCCGATCGCTCCCTCGGCTTCGCGGGGCTCTTCGACTACACTCGACGGGTTGGCCGTACCGGCCGAACATCGCCGTGCCCGCGGAGTCGGGCCACACGGCAGCAGACTTCCACCGAAACGGATCCCCCTTCGCATGGCCTCTACCACCGACATCAAGAACGGCACCGTCCTCAACATCGACGGTCAGCTCTGGAACGTCATCGACTTCCAGCATGTCAAGCCCGGCAAGGGCGGCGCGTTCGTCCGCACCAAGATGAAGAACGTGCTGACCGGCAAGGTCGTCGACAAGACCTTCAACGCGGGCGCCAAGATCGACACCGCCAACGTCGACCGACGCGACTTCCAGTACCTCTACCGCGACGGCGCGGACTTCGTGTTCATGGACACCAGCGACTACGACCAGATCACGGTCCCCGAGGCCGTCGTCGGCGACGCCGCGAACTTCATGCTCGAGAACCAGAACGTCACGCTCGCGCTGCACGACGGCGACCCGCTCTACATCGACCTGCCCGCCTCGGTGGTCCTCGAGATCACCTACACCGAGCCGGGCCTCCAGGGCGACCGCTCGACCGGAGGCACCAAGCCGGCGACCGTCGAGACCGGCTACCAGATCCAGGTCCCGCTGTTCCTCGAGCTCGGCACGAAGGTCAAGGTCGACACCCGCACGGGCGACTACCTCGGCCGCGTCAGCTGAGCCGGCGCTCCGATGAGTGCTCGCACGAAGGCGCGCAAGCGCGCCCTCGACATCATCTACAACGCCGACGTGCGGCAGATCTCGTTCTCGGAGTCGCTCCGCGCCGAGGCGGAGCGCGCGGCGAACGAGCCCGCCCGTGAGGCGTCGTGGCTGTACGCGCGCGAGATCGTCGACGGGGTCATCGACAACGCGGAGGAGATCGACGCGCTGATCGCGCAGCTCGCGAAGGGCTGGACGCTCTCGCGGATGCCCCTCGTCGACCGGGCGATCCTGCGGATCGGCGTCTGGGAGATCCTCCACAACGACGCGGTGCCCGACGGCGTCGCGATCGCGGAGGCGGTCGAGGCGGCCACGGTCCTCTCGACGGACGACTCCGCCGGCTTCATCAACGGGCTGCTCGCCTCCGTCGTCGAGACGCGCGCGACCGCCTGATCGGCCCAGGTCCCCATCTCGGGCTCGTGGAATCGCGTTCGGCTAGCGGATTCGGACGATTCCGGCGAGCCGGAGCTCGTCCCGCGGGCCCGAGATCTCGCCCGTGCCGAGAGCACGGTCGTACAAGAGCGGGTCGGAGCCCGGGAGGACGGGCAGCACGGGCCTCCCGCAGCCGATGGCGTCCACTCCGTCACCACGCCAAGTGGCGTCGAGGTCGCCTGTCGCTCGGCGCCCGCCTGGTGGTTGCATGGGTCCGGCAGGCGGATCCGCCGACCCTGCCGTCGCCGTCCGAGAGGCAGTCGTGGCCGTCACCGTTCTGATCGTCGTCCTGGCGGTTCTCTCCTCGATCGCGGTCGGCTCGGTCAGCCGGCGCATCCTCGGCACTCCGGTGGGGTGGCCGAGGAGCGTCGTCGTCGGGCTGCTGGTGTTCGTCGCCGGTCTGCCGTTCGGAGTCTGGGTCGCCCGGGAGACCGGGATCGTCTCGGGGGACCGCGCGACCGTCGAGAGCTCGGCCTGGGTCGCGCTCCTCACGATCCTGCTGTCGATCGGATGGGTCTTCGCCCTCGGGGTCGGCCTCCTGGTCGCCCTCGAGCTCTTCTGGCCGACCGCCTCGCTCCGGAACCCGATCGATGTCGTGCGCGGCGCCCTCCGGCAGCGCCGGCGCACGAGGCGGTACCTGCAGATCCTCGCGATCGCCTCGCGGCACGGCCTCGGCTGGGTCTTCCACAGCCGCGCCCGCATCGAGGGGGATCCGACCACCGCCGAGCAGCGCGCCGAGGCGGTCGTCGACACCATCAACGCCTCGGGGGTCACCTTCGTGAAGCTGGGGCAGGTGCTCTCGACGCGCCGGGATCTCGTCCCGGAGCCCTACCTCAGCGCGCTCTCCTCGCTGCAGTCGGGTGCGACGACGCTGCCGTGGGAGACGATCCGCGCCGAGATCGCCGACGAGCTCGGCCGCCCGATCGAGGAGGTGTTCGCCTCCGTCGACGAGACTCCGCTCGCCGCGGCCTCGGTCGCGCAGGTGCACACGGCTCGGCTCCTCGACGGCCGGGACGTCGTGATCAAGGTGCAGCGCCCGACCGCGCGAGCGCAGGTGGAGGCGGACGTCGACATCATCCTGCGGCTCGCCGAGCGAGCCGAGCTGCACACCCGGCAGGGGCGCGACCTGCGCGCCACCTCCGTCGCCCGCGGCTTCTCGAGCACCCTGCTCGACGAGCTCGACTACGGCATCGAGTACCGCAACACCGAGATGATCCGGGCCACCCTCGTCGAGATCGCCGAGCACGGCGAGCGGGACGACGTCGTGATCACCGTCCCCGAGGTGCACGCGGAGGCGAGCAGCAAGCAGATGATCACGATGGACCGCGTCGACGGGCGGCCTCTGAGCCGCGCGGACGACCGCCTGGCGGAGCTCTCGATGCAGCAGCGGGACGCGCTCGCCGTCGGGCTGATGAACGTCGTGCTGGAGCAGATCCTCGTCCACGGCGTCTTCCACGCCGATCTGCACCCCGGCAACGTGATCCTCCGCGAGGACGGCACTCTCGGGCTGATCGACTTCGGCGCGATCGGGATCGTCGAGCGCAGTCAGCGCGAGTACCTCGCCGCGCTGCTGCTCGCGGCGGCGAGCGAGGACGACATCGCCGCGACGGACGCCCTGCTGCTGATCGTCGACGTGCCGGACGGCGCCGACCTCGACGCCTTCCGCCACGACATCGGGCAGGTGCTCACGACAGTGCGCTACCGGCCGGGCAGCGACGGCTCCATCTTCACGATGATGCTCGACGTCATCCGGCAGCACCACATCGCCCTTCCCGCGACGCTGAGCTCCGCCTTCCGCAGCTTCGCGACGCTGGAGGGCTGCCTCCACGTGCTCGTGCCCGACTTCGACATGGTGGAGCGGGCGCTCGAGCGGGTGCCGAAGCTGATGAAGCGGATGCTGAGCCTGCGCCGGGTCGCGGCCTCGGCCCAGGCGCAGGCCGCCGTCGGGGCGGCGTACGCGCGCAGGATCCCGAGGCGGGTGGAGTCGCTGTCCCAGCAGCTCGAGCGGGGCACCCTGGGCGTGCGGCTGCGGACCTTCGCCGACGGCGGCGACCGCGGTTTCGTCGGCGGCCTGGTCGCCGAGGTGGTCTCGGCGCTGATCTCCCTCACCGCGGTGGTCCTGGCGATCGTGCTGGTCGTCAGCGACTCCGGGCCCTCGCTCGCTCCCGACCTGCGCCTCTTCGACCTGGGCGGGGCGTTCATCGGGCTTCTCGGATTCCTCGGGATCCTGCGCCTCGTGCGCCGTCTGCTGCGGGCACCCTGATCGCGGCCAACCTCCCGCGGCTATCTGCTCAGCCGGCTCGCGACGTCGGCTTCGGCTCGCGGATTCCGCCGGGTCCGACGAGCCCAACAAGCTCCTGCGAGCCGGAGGTGCGCCGGCCGACGCCGGCGGCGCCCCTATACTCATCGAGGCTTTTCCTTTAACAGCCGTCCAGTGAGGCGGGGAAGGAGGTCGGTGTGGCGGCACGCATCGTGCTGAACGGCGCTGACATCGCGCGTGCGCTCACGCGCATCGCTCACGAGATCCTCGAGTCGAATCGCGGCGCGCAGTCGCTCGTGATCCTCGGGATCCCGACCCGCGGCGTCGTCCTCGCCCGGCGCATCGCCGAGACGATCGCCCGCATCGAGCCGGGCGCCGGCCCCGTCTTCGCGGGCTCGCTCGACGTGACGATGTACCGCGACGACCTCTCCCGCCATCCGGTGCGGACGCCCTCGCCCACGGCCGTCCCGGCGAGCATCGACGGACGCACCGTCATCCTGGTCGACGACGTCCTCTTCTCGGGGCGCACCATCCGGGCGGCACTCGACGCCCTGAGCGACATCGGCCGCCCGCGCGCGGTGAGGCTCGCCGCGCTCGTGGACCGCGGGCACCGCGAGCTGCCGATCCGCGCGGACTTCGTCGGCAAGAACCTCCCGAGCAGCCTCAGCGAGCGGATCAACGTGCGCCTCGTCGAGACCGACGGCGAGGATCTCGTCGCGATCGAGTCGACCCCCGACGCGACGACCACGACCGAGCCCGCGACCCCGACCCCGACCGACGGGAGCCCCTCGTGAAGCACCTGCTCTCGACCCGCGATCTCGGGCGCGCCGAGGCCATCGCCCTCCTCGACATCGCGGAGGACATGGCCGACGTGCAGAACCGCGAGGTCAAGAAGCTGCCGACCCTGCGCGGGAAGACGGTCGTGAACCTCTTCTTCGAGGACTCGACCCGCACCCGCATCTCGTTCGAGGCGGCGGCGAAGCGGCTGTCGGCCGACGTCATCAACTTCAGCGCCAAAGGCTCGAGCGTGTCGAAGGGGGAGAGCCTGAAGGACACCGCGCAGACCCTGGCCGCGATGGGCGCCGACGGCGTGGTCATCCGGCACAGCGCCTCCGGAGCCCCCGCCGTGCTCGCAGCGAGCGGCTGGATCGACGCGTCGATCCTGAACGCCGGCGACGGCACGCACGAGCACCCGACCCAGGCGCTGCTCGACGCGTTCACGATCCGCCGGCGCCTGCACGGTGCGCAGGCCTCGCGGGGCAAGGGCCTCGACGGCGTCGCGGTGACGATCGTCGGCGACATCCTGCACTCGCGCGTCGCGCGCTCGAACGTCTGGCTGCTGACGACCCTCGGCGCCGAGGTGACCCTGATCGCCCCGCCGACGCTCGTGCCGGTCGACACGAAGGACTGGCCGGCCACCATCCGCTTCGATCTCGACGACGCGATCGACTCCGGCCTGCCCGACGTCGTCATGCTCCTGCGCATCCAGCTGGAGCGCATGTCGAGCGGCTTCTTCCCCAACGGCCGCGAGTACGCGCGCATCTGGGGCCTCGACGACGAGCGGCTGGCCCGGCTGGGCCCGGATACGATGGTGATGCACCCCGGACCCATGAACAGAGGCGTCGAGATCTCCTCGGCCGCCGCCGATTCGAGCCGCTCCACGGTGCTCGAGCAGGTCGCGAACGGGGTGTCCGTCAGGATGGCCGCGCTCTATCTGCTGCTGTCCGGCGAACGGGAGGTCTACTGATGAGCCAGAACCCGACAGCCGACCGGTCGCGGATCCTGATCTCGGGAGCGACGCTCGCCGACGACAGCACGGCCGACGTCCTCGTCGACGGCGGAGTCGTCGTCGAGATCGGCACGGACCTCGACTCCCGGGGCGCGAGGGTGATCGACGCCGACGGCCTGCTCGCCCTGCCCGGTCTGGTCGATCTGCACACGCACCTGCGCGAGCCGGGCTTCGAGCAGAGCGAGACGGTGCTCACCGGGTCGCGCGCGGCCGCGGCCGGAGGCTTCACCGCCGTCTTCGCGATGGCCAACACCTCGCCGGTGCAGGACACCGCGGGCGTGGTCGAGCAGGTGCAGAGCCTCGGCGAGGACGCGGGCTACGCGACCGTCCGGCCGATCGGCGCCGTCACCGTCGGGCTCGCGGGGGAGTCGCTCGCCGAGCTCGGCGCGATGGCCCGCAGCCGGGCCGCCGTCCGCGTCTTCTCGGACGACGGGAAGTGCGTCTCGGACGCCCTGCTGATGCGCCGTGCGCTCGAGTACGTCAAGGCGTTCGACGGAGTCGTCGCCCAGCACGCGCAGGAGCCGCGCCTCACCGTCGGCGCGCAGATGAACGAGGGCGCGGTCTCGAGCGCCCTCGGGCTCCAGGGCTGGCCGGCGGTCGCCGAGGAGGCGATCATCGCCCGCGATGTGCTCCTCGCCGAGCACGTCGGCTCGCGGCTGCACGTCTGCCACGTCTCGACGGCGGGCTCGGTCGACGTCATCCGCTGGGCGAAGGCGCGGGGGATCGACGTGACCGCCGAGGTCACGCCGCACCACCTCCTCCTCAGCGAGCAGCTGATCGCGGGCGGCGCCGGCGACGAGGGAGCCGTCGGGCACGCGAGCTACGACGCCCGCCTCAAGGTGAACCCGCCGCTGCGCCGCGACGAGGACGTGCTCGCGCTCCGCGAGGCCCTCGCCGACGGCACGATCGACATCGTCGCGACCGACCACGCGCCGCATCCGGTCGAGGCGAAGGACTGCGAGTGGGACGCCGCCGCCTTCGGCATGGTCGGCCTCGAGAGCGCCCTGAGCGTGGTGCACGCCGCGGTCGTCGACGACGGGCGGATGACCTGGTCGGACGTCGCCCGCGTGCTCTCTTCCGCCCCCGCGCGCATCGGCCGGCTCGACGGCTACGACCGCGGTCTCGCCGTGGGCGCTCCCGCGAACGTGGTCCTCTACGACCCCGAGGTGCAGCGCCGGTTCTCGACCGGCGACCTGCGCGGGCGCAGCGTCAACTCGCCCTACCTCGGGCGGCAGCTGCCGGGTCGCGTCGTGGCGACCCTCCACGCCGGCTACCCGACCGTGCTCGACGGCGCGCTCGTCGACCAGGAGACGGTCGCCGCGGCGGCGAGGTCGGCCCGTGGATAGGTCCGTCATCACGATCGTCTTCATCGTCTTCGTCGTGCTCGTGTTCGGCGGGATGATCCTGTCGTGGCGGGCTCGCCGACGCCGGTCGGCCGATCTCGCCCCGGAGGCGGTGCCCGCCGAGTCGCTCGGCGCCGAGACCGAGGCGGTCGAGCTGCCCTACGTCGCCACGACCCGCTTCGAGCAGCCGCTCGAGCGCGTCGTCCTCCCGGGGCTCGGCTTCCGCGGCCGCGCGACCCTGCGCCTCCACGAGCGCGGAGTCGTCATCGCCCCGGTCGGCGAGCGCGTGACGGTCATCCCGGCGACCCTCCTGCGGGGAGCCGGCGAGGGCAGCTACGTCATCGACCGCGCGGTCGAGGAGGGCGGCCTCCTCGTCGTCTCCTGGTCCCCCCGCGGGGGCGAGACGGTCGACAGCTACCTCCGGGTCGCCGAGCCGCGCCTGCGTGCGCACCTCGTCGCCGAGATCCGCCGCCTCGCCGGCCCCGATGCCTCCCCCTCCCACCCCGGGGCCGCCGACGGCGGCTCCGCTCCGACCCAGAAGGGCTCCTAGTCCGTGCCAACCACACGCCTCAGCACCGAACCCACCGCCGTCCTCGTCCTCGAGGACGGGCGACGATTCTCGGGTCAGGCCTACGGCGCGCGCGGCCGCACGCTCGGTGAGATCGTCTTCGCGACCGGCATGACCGGCTACCAGGAGACCCTCACCGACCCGTCCTACGCCGGCCAGATCGTCGTGCAGACCGCCCCGCACATCGGCAACACGGGCACCAACGACGAGGACAGGGAGTCGCGCCGCATCTGGGTCGCCGGCTACGTCGTCCGCGATCCCTCCCGCGTCGTGTCGAACTTCCGCGCCCAGCGCTCGCTCGACGACGATCTCGAGGCCGACGGCATCGTCGGGATCTCGGGGCTCGACACCCGCGCCATCACCCGGCACATCCGCTCCGCCGGCTCGATGCGCGCCGGCGTGTTCTCGGGGGAGGACCTCGCGATCCCCGCCGACGAGCAGCTCGAGCTGGTGCTCGGCGGTGCGCAGATGGAGGGGCTCAACCTCTCCTCGGAGGTCTCGACCGACGAGCAGTACACGGTGCCGGCGCAGGGCGAGCGGGTCGGCTCCGTCGCGGTCATCGATCTCGGCGTCAAGACGTCGACCGTGAACTACCTCTCGGAGCGCGGCTTCGACGTGCACGTGCTCCCCGAGTCGGTGACGGCCGAGCAGGTCCTCGAGCTCGACCCCTCCGCCCTCTTCTTCTCGAACGGGCCCGGCGACCCGGAGGCGTCCGACCGTCACGTCGAGCTGCTGCGCACCACCCTCCGCGCCGACCTGCCCTTCTTCGGGATCTGCTTCGGCAACCAGCTGCTCGGGCGCGCGCTCGGCTTCGGCACCTACAAGCTGCCCTTCGGCCACCGCGGCATCAACCAGCCGGTGCTCGACAAGCTGACCGGCCGCGTCGAGATCACGGCGCAGAACCACGGCTTCGCGGTCGACGCGCCGATCGAGGGCGAGCTCGACTCGCCGGAGGGCTTCGGCCGCGTCGAGGTCAGCCACTACAGCCTGAACGACTCGGTGGTCGAGGGGCTGCGCTGCCTCGACATCCCGGCCTTCTCGGTCCAGTACCACCCGGAGGCGGCGGCCGGTCCGCACGACTCCAACTACCTCTTCGACCGCTTCCGCGCCATGGTCGTGCAGCGCACGGCCGAGCAGGGCGGCGCGGTCCCCGCCACCACCACCACCACCGGAGAGCAGAACTGATGCCCCGCAGGGAAGACATCCAGAGCGTCCTCGTCATCGGCTCCGGCCCGATCGTCATCGGTCAGGCCGTCGAGTTCGACTACTCGGGCACCCAGGCCTGCCGCGTGCTGCGCGAGGAGGGCGTCCGCGTCATCCTGGTCAACTCCAATCCGGCGACGATCATGACCGATCCCGACTTCGCCGACGCGACCTACGTCGAGCCGATCACCCCGAAGGCGATCGAGGCGATCATCGCCAAGGAGAGGCCGGACGCCATCCTGCCGACCCTCGGCGGCCAGACCGCGCTCAACGCCGCGATCCAGCTGCACGACCTCGGGATTCTCGAGAAGTACGACGTCGAGCTGATCGGCGCGAGCTTCGAGGCGATCAACCGCGGCGAGGACCGCCAGATCTTCAAGCAGCTCGTGCTCGACGCGGGCGCCGACGTCGCCAGGTCGCACATCGCGCACACGGTCGACGAGGCGGTGGAGTACGCCGAGGACCTCGGCTACCCGCTCGTCATCCGGCCCTCCTTCACCATGGGCGGCCTCGGCTCCGGCTTCGCGTACACCCGCGAGGAGCTCGTGCGGATGGTCACCGACGGGCTGCACCAGAGCCCGACCACCGAGGTGCTCCTCGAGGAGTCGATCCTCGGCTGGAAGGAGTACGAGCTCGAGCTGATGCGCGACACGGCCGATAACGTGGTGGTCGTCTGCTCGATCGAGAACGTCGACCCGGTCGGCGTGCACACGGGCGACTCCATCACGGTCGCGCCGGCGCTCACGCTCACCGACCGCGAGTACCAGAAGCTCCGCGACATCGGCATCCAGATCATCCGCGACGTGGGCGTGGACACCGGCGGCTGCAACATCCAGTTCGCGGTCGACCCGGCCGACGGGCGGATCATCGTCATCGAGATGAACCCGCGGGTCTCGCGCTCCTCCGCTCTGGCGTCGAAGGCGACCGGGTTCCCGATCGCCAAGATCGCGGCGAAGCTCGCCATCGGCTACCGACTCGACGAGATCCCGAACGACATCACCAAGGTGACCCCGGCGAGCTTCGAGCCGACCCTCGACTACATCGTGGTCAAGGTCCCCCGCTTCGCCTTCGAGAAGTTCCCGGCGGCCGACCCCACGCTCACCACGACCATGAAGTCGGTCGGCGAGGCGATGGCGATCGGGCGCAACTACGCTCAGGCGCTGCAGAAGGCGCTCCGCTCGCTCGAGAAGCGGGGCTCGTCGTTCCACTGGGGCGCTCAGCAGCGCTCGGTGGAGGAGCTCCTCGAGATCGCGAAGACCCCGACCGACGGGCGCATCGTCACCGTGCAGCAGGCGCTGCGTCTGGGCGCGAGCGTCGAGCAGGCGTTCGAGGCGACGAAGATCGACCCGTGGTTCCTCGACCAGATCGTGCTGATCAACGAGATCGCCGAGCTGGTCCACGAGCACCCGTCGCTCGACGCGGGCGTCCTGCGCCTCGCGAAGGACCACGGCTTCTCCGACATCCAGATCGCCGAGCTGCGCGGACTCGACGAGGCCGAGGTGCGCCGCACCCGCTACGAGCTCGACGTGCGGCCCGTGTACAAGACCGTCGACACGTGCGCGGGCGAGTTCCCGGCCCTCACGCCGTACCACTACTCCTCCTACGACGAGGAGACCGAGGTCGTCGCGGCCGACCGCCGCAAGGTCGTCATCCTCGGCTCCGGCCCCAACCGGATCGGGCAGGGAGTGGAGTTCGACTACTCCTGCGTGCACGCCTCCTTCGCGCTCTCGGCGGCGGGCTACGAGACGATCATGATCAACTGCAACCCTGAGACGGTCTCCACCGACTACGACACCTCCGACCGCCTCTACTTCGAGCCGCTCACGCTCGAGGACGTGCTCGAGGTGATCCACGCCGAGTCGCAGTCCGGCGAGCTCGTCGGCGTCGTCGTCCAGCTCGGCGGCCAGACCGCGCTGGGCCTCGCGGCGGGCCTCGAGGCGGCCGGCGTGCCGATCCTCGGCACCACTCCCGCGGCGATCGATCTCGCGGAGGAGCGCGGCGCGTTCTCGCGGATCCTCGACGAGGCGGGCCTCCTCGCCCCGAAGAACGGCACCGCGACAGACCTCGCCGGCGCGCTCGACGTCGCGGCCGGCATCGGCTTCCCCGTGCTCGTGCGCCCGTCGTTCGTCCTCGGCGGCCGCGGCATGGAGATCGTCTACGCGACGGAGCAGCTCGAGGACTACTTCGAGCGGATGGCCGATCAGGGGATCATCGACGCCACGCACCCGCTGCTGGTCGACCGCTTCCTCGACGACGCGATCGAGATCGACGTCGACGCGCTCTACGACGGCGAGCAGCTCTACATCGGCGGCGTCATGGAGCACATCGAGGAGGCCGGCATCCACTCCGGCGACTCGGCCTGCACCCTCCCGCCGGTGACCCTCGGCCGCACGCAGATCGACCGCGTCCGCGAGGCGACCCTCGCGATCGCCGAGGGAGTCGGGGTCCGCGGGCTCCTGAACGTGCAGTTCGCGATCGGCCAGGGCGTGCTCTACGTCCTGGAGGCGAACCCGCGCGCCTCGCGCACCGTCCCGTTCGTCTCGAAGGCGCTCGGCATCCCGCTCGCGAAGGCCGCCTCGCGCCTGATGGTCGGCGAGACGATCGCCGAGCTCAAGGCCGAGGGGCTCCTGCCCGAGCGCGACGGCTCCGATGTGCCGATGGACTCGCCGATCGCCGTGAAGGAGGCGGTGCTGCCCTTCAAGCGCTTCCGCACCAAGGACGGCCAGATCGTCGACTCGCTGCTCGGCCCCGAGATGCGCTCGACCGGCGAGGTGATGGGGATCGACCGCGACTTCCCGCGCGCCTTCGCCAAGAGCCAGGACGCGGCCTACGGCGGCATGCCCGCGAGCGGCACGGTGTTCATCTCGGTCGCCGACCGCGACAAGCGGGCGATCGTGCTGCCGGCGCTCCGCCTGCGTCAGCTCGGCTTCGAGATCCTCGCGACCCAGGGCACCGCGGAGGTGCTCAACCGCAACGGCATCCAGGCGCGCGTCGTCCGCAAGTACAGCGAGGCGGCCGTCGACGACGCGCCCTCGATCGTGGAGCTCGTCAGCCGCGACGAGGTCGACGTCGTGATCAACACGCCCAGCGGAGGCGCCTCCCGCGCCGACGGCTACGAGATCCGCGCCGCCGCCGTGGCCGCCGACAAGCCGCTGTTCACCACGATCGCCCAGCTCGCGGCCGCCGTGGCCTCGCTCGACGCGGCCGCCGAGCCCTTCGAGGTGACCAGCCTGCAGGACTACGCGCTGCGCCGGGCGGAGCGCACGGCGTGATCGACGCGACCCGCGGCGCCTCCTTCGGCGACCGGCTCGAGCGGGCGTTCGAGGCCCACGGGCAGCTCTGCGTCGGGATCGACCCGCACGCCTTCCTCCTCGACGCCTGGGGGCTGGCCGACGACGCCTCGGGTCTCGAGGCGTTCGGCAGGGCCGTCGTGGAGGCGGCCGCCGGTCGCGCGGGCATCGTCAAGCCGCAGGTCGCGTTCTTCGAGCGCCACGGCGCGGCCGGCTACCTCGCCCTCGAGCGGATCCTCGCGGATGCGCGGGCCGCGGGTCTCGTCGTCATCGCCGACGCCAAGCGCGGCGACATCGGCACGAGCGTCACCGCCTACGCCGAGGCGTGGCTGCGCCCGGGCTCGCCGCTCGAGGCCGACGCGATGACCGCCTCCGCCTACCAGGGCCTCGGCTCGCTCGAGGGCATGCTCGAGCTCGCGGAGGAGGCGGGCAAGGGCGTCTTCGTCCTCGCCGCCACCTCGAACCCGGAGGCGGGCCCTGTGCAGCGGGCGGTCGTCCAGGACGGACCCCGCAGCGGCTCCGCCCTGGCGCGCGCGGTGCTGGAGGACGTGGCATCCTGGAACGAGGGACACGCGCACTCGTCGATCGGCTCGATCGGCGTCGTGCTCGGAGCCACGGTCGCCCTCGGCGACTTCGGCATCGACACCTCCTCGCGGCCGAGCCCGGCGCTGCCGGTGCTCGCCCCCGGCTTCGGCCACCAGGGGGCGGAGGTCGCCGACGCGACGCGGCTGTTCGGAGAGCTGGCCGCCGCCGCGATCGTGAGCGAGTCGCGCAGTGTCCTCGGCGCGGGACCCCAGGGGATCGCCGCAGAGATCGACCGCCGCGCCACACACATCCAGGAGACCCTTGTCCGCTGAATCGCTCAGCCCCGTCAGTCCCGAGACGGACGCCTCCTCCGGAGCGCTCGGACGCCGCCCCTCGCCCCCCGAGGTCGATCGGCGCGCCGCCTCGGCGGCGGCGATCGCCGCTCGACGCGCCCGTGCCGGGGTCAAGAAGGACATCGCCTCGGGCGCCCGCGCCGCCACGGCCGTGCTGGCCGCCGCGCAGGCCGACCCCACCGGGGTCGAGGGGCGGATGCGCGTCACCGAGCTCCTGCGCGCCGTGCCGGCGCTCGGCGTCGTCAAGACGCCGCGAGTGATGGAGCAGCTGCAGATCGCGCCGTCCAAGCGCCTCGGCGGTCTCGGACGCCGGCAGGTCGAGGGCCTGCGGTCCTTCCTCGAGCAGCGGGAGGCGCGTCAGCGCCGGTCCGATCGCAACCGCCTCCTGGTGCTCGCCGGTCCCACCGCCGTCGGCAAGGGCACCGTCTCGACCTACATCCGCGAGAACTACCCCGACGTGCTGCTCTCGGTCTCGGCGACGACCCGCTCGCCGCGCCCGGGCGAGATCGACGGAGTCAGCTACTACTTCGTCGACTCGGCCGAGTTCGACCGGATGATCGAGGCGGGGGAGTTCCTCGAGTACGCCACCGTGCACAACGCGCACCGCTACGGCACGCCGCGCGGTCCGATCGAGGCGGCCCTCGCCGAGGGACGCCAGGTCATGCTCGAGATCGACATCCAGGGCGCGCGGCAGGTGCGCGAGCGGATGCCGGACGCGCGACTCGTCTTCCTCCTGCCGCCCAGCTGGGACGAGCTGGTGCGCCGCCTGGTCGGCCGCGGCACCGAGAGTCCCGAGGAGCAGGAGCGCCGTCTGGCGACCGCGCGCGTCGAGCTCGCCGCGCAGGACGAGTTCGATTTCGCCGTCGTGAACAGCACCGTGCCCGAAGCGGCCCGCGAGGTCGTAGAATTGATGTCGCCTCGTGCCGACGGCGCACCCGCCGACGCGGGTCGCTGAAGCCCCGGCCACCGACCACCTCCGGGCCGACGCCCCGACCTCGACAGGGTTCCCGCCACAGGGCTCCCGACTCCGGTCGCCGCGTCCCGCAGCTCCGGAGCCGCAGATCGGCGCTGATGCGCCACGCAAGGAGACACCATGGCCAACAACCTCGGCATCATCGACCCGCCCATCGACGAGCTCCTCTCGAAGGTCGACTCCAAGTACGCCCTCGTCATCTTCGCGTCCAAGCGCGCTCGCCAGATCAACGACTACTACGCCGACCTGCACGAGGGCAGCCTGTTCGACAACGTCGGACCGCTCGTCGACTCGACCATCGACGACAAGCCGCTGTCGGTCGCTCTGCACGAGATCAACGAGGACAAGCTCGTCGCCCAGCCGCTCGCCGAGTAGCACGGCTCGCGTGCGCACCTCGCGGAAGGCCGTCCGGCGGCTGAACGTCGTCGTCGGCATCACCGGCGGGATCGCCGCCTACAAGGCCGTCGGGGTGGTGCGCGCGCTCGTCCTCGAGGGTCACGACGTCCACGTCGTGGCCACCGAGGCGGCACTGCGCTTCGTCGGCAAGCCGACCCTCGAGGCGATCTCCCGCAACGCGGTCCACACCGAGCTCTACGAGGGGGTCGCCGAGGTCCGCCACGTCGCGATCGGCCAGGCGGCCGATCTGATCGTGATCGCCCCGGCGACCGCGCACACGCTCGCCAAGCTCGCGACCGGCCTCGCTGACGACCTGTTGGGCAACACCGTGCTCGCGAGCACGGCCCCGGTGGTCGTGGCTCCGGCGATGCACACCGAGATGTGGGCGAATCCGGCGACCGTCGCGAACATGGCGACCCTCCGCTCGCGCGGGGTGCACGTCGTCGGCCCGGCGGTGGGGCAGCTCACCGGCACCGACTCCGGAGCCGGCCGCATGGAGGAGCCCGCGACGATCGTCGCCGAGGCGCTCGCGGTGCACGCCCGCTCCTCCGGTGCCCGCCGCGACCTCGAGGGCCTCCGCGTCCTCGTGACCGCCGGCGGCACCCGGGAGCCGCTCGACCCGGTCCGCTTCGTCGGCAATCGCTCCAGCGGCCGGCAGGGCGTGGCGCTCGCGCTCGCGGCCGCGGCGCGCGGGGCCCGGGTGAGCGTCCTCGCCGCGAACCTCGACATCGAGGTGCCCCGCGGGGTCGAGGTGAGTACGGTCGGCACGGCTCTCGAGCTGCGCGAGGCGGTCCTCGCCGCCGTGAAGGACGCCGACATCGTGATCATGGCCGCCGCGGTCGCCGACTACCGGCCCGCGAGCGTCGCCGAGTCGAAGATCAAGAAGGAGCAGCAGGGCGATCGGCTCGTCCTCGAGCTCGTGAAGAACCCCGACATCCTCGCCGAGATCTCCGCGGCGAAGACCGACGGTCAGCTGGTCGTGGGGTTCGCCGCCGAGACCGAGCCCGACCGCGAGGCGATGCTGGAGCTCGGGCGGGCCAAGATCGCGCGCAAGGGCTGCGATCTGCTCGTCCTCAACAGGGTCGGCTGGACCGAGGGTTTCCAGAGCGACAGCAACGCCGTCGTGGTCCTCGATCGGGCCGGCGATATAGTGATCGAGGCTTCCGGCACCAAGTCGTCGGTCGCCGATCGCGTCCTCGACGTGGTCGCGCGCTAGTCGGCACGCCGCCCTCCCGACGGGCAGGTCCGCCGGCTCCGGGAGGTCCGCGCCGCGTCGCCGAGCGGCGCGCACAGGCTCCGGTGCGTGACGACCGACTCGGGTGCTCATCGACTCCGGTGGTCATCGACTCCGCTGCCCACCGCTCGCGGTGCTCACCGATCAGGTGCTCATCGACTCCGTACGAAAAGAGACGCCAGCCATGACCACCTCCGGTCCCCTCCGCCTGTTCACCTCCGAGTCGGTCACCGAGGGCCACCCCGACAAGATCTGCGACCAGATCTCCGACCGGATCCTCGACGCGCTGCTCCGCGAGGACCCGCACAGCCGCGTGGCGGTCGAGACGCTCGTGACGACCGGTCTCGTGCACGTCGCCGGAGAGGTGTCGACCTCGGGGTACGTCGAGATCCCCAAGATCGTCCGCGACACGATCGTCGAGATCGGCTACGACTCGTCCGAGAAGGGCTTCGACGGCCGCTCGTGCGGGGTCTCGGTCTCGATCGGCCAGCAGTCGCCCGAGATCGCCGCCGGTGTCGACACCGCCCTCGAGGTCCGGACCGACGCCTCCGACGACGACGTGTTCGACCGGCAGGGCGCGGGCGACCAGGGTCTGATGTTCGGCTTCGCCACCGACGAGACCCCCGAGTACATGCCGCTGCCCAGCTGGCTCTCGCACCGCCTGGCCGAGCGCCTCGCGGCCGTCCGCAAGTCGGGCGAGCTCGACTACCTCCGTCCCGACGGCAAGACGCAGGTCACGATCGGCTACGAGGGCACGACGCCCCGCTCGATCGACACCGTCGTGCTGTCGACCCAGCACGCCGAGCACGTGAGCACCGAGACGATCCACGCCGACATCGAGGCGCACGTGATCCGTCCGGTCCTCGAGACGGTCGACCTCGACTCCTCCGCGGTGCGCCTGCTGATCAACCCCACCGGCCGCTTCGAGATCGGCGGCCCGCAGGGCGACGCCGGGCTCACCGGCCGCAAGATCATCGTCGACACCTACGGCGGCGCCTCGCGGCACGGCGGCGGGGCCTTCTCGGGCAAGGACCCGTCGAAGGTCGACCGCTCGGCCGCGTATGCGATGCGCTGGGTCGCGAAGAACGCGGTCGCCGCGGGCCTCGCCTCCCGGATGGAGGTGCAGGTCGCCTACGCGATCGGCAAGGCGGCCCCCGTCGGCCTCTACGTCGAGACCTTCGGCACCGGCACCCTTCCCGACGAGATCATCACGGAGGCGATCCGCTCGGTGTTCGATCTGCGGCCCGCCGCGATCATCCACGCCCTCGATCTCCTGCGTCCGATCTACTCGCAGACCTCGGTCTACGGGCATTTCGGCCGCGAGCTGCCCGACTTCACCTGGGAGCGCCTCGACCGCGTCGACGACCTCCGCTCAGCAGCGGGTCTCTCGTAGCGGGCGCGGCGGAGGTGGTGGTCGAGGTCGGTCGCGTCACCGCCGTCGCGCGCGTCCTCCTCGACTCACCGCTCCCGCAGCTCGATCGGCTGCTCGACTACGCGATCCCCGAGCGGATGCTCGAGGAGCTGCGGCAGGGCGTGCGCGTCCGCGTCCCGCTGCGGACGGGCGGCCGCATCGCCGACGCCTTCGTGGTCGAGGTGGGCGAGGGCTCGCAGCACGCGGGTGCGCTGAGCGAGATCGAGGAGCTGGTCTCGCCCGTCGTGGTGCTCACCCCGGAGGTGTGGGCGCTTGCCCGGCGCGTCGCCGACCGGGCGGCGGGCGGGGCGAGCGACGTCCTGCGCCTCGCCGTCCCCCGGCGGCACGTGCGCGTCGAGCGCGCCCACGTCGCCGCCGAGCCGGCGGCTCCCGCACCCCCGATCGAGCCGGGCGGCGTCTCCGGCTACACTCCGGAGGCGTTCGACCCGCTCGCGGACGGCGGCCGACTCGCCGTCGGCGCCGTCCCGACCCCGGTGCAGCTCGCCTCGGGGGAGTGGGTGGGCGGCTGGGCGCTCACCCTCGCCGAGCTGGCCCGCACCGCGCTCGCCACCGGGAGGGACGCGATCCTCGCGGTCCCCGACTACCGCGATCAGGAGCAGCTCGAGCTCGCCCTCGCCGGCACGGTTCCGGCGGAGGCCGTCGTGCGCCTGGACGCCCGCCAGAAGGGCGCCGAGCGCTACGCCGCGTTCCTGCGCTGCCTCACTCCGGGCCCGCGGGTGATCGTCGGCAACCGCTCCGTGCTCTACGCGCCCTCGTCCACCCTCGGGCTGATCGCCCTCTGGGACGACGGCGACCCCCTCTTCGCCGAGCCGCTCACCCCCTACGCGCACGCCCGCGACGTCGCCCTCGTGCGGCAGGAGCAGAGCGGCGCAGGGCTGGTGCTGCTCGGCAACAGCCGCACCGTCGAGGTCGAGCGCCTCGTCGAGATCGGCTTCGCCGCGGAGGTCGAGCCGCGCCCGGCCAGGCGGCCGCACGTGGTGCCGACCGCTCAGCAGTCCGCCGCCGACGAGCACGACGCCGCGGCGCGCATCCCGTCCTCGGCGTGGCGCCAGGCGCGCGTCGGCCTCGACACGGGGCCGGTGCTCGTGCAGGTCGCCCGCCCGGGCTACGCGCCGGTCGTCGCGTGCGCCCGCTGCCGCACCGTCGCGCGCTGCAACCGCTGCCAGGGTCCGCTCGCCGTCCACTCCGCGGGCGCGGCTCCGAGCTGCGGCTGGTGCGGGCTGATCGCGGCGGAGTGGACGTGCCCCGTCTGCGAGGCCACCTCCCTCCGTCTCGTCACCCTCGGGGCCGGGAGGACGGCGGAGGAGCTCGGCCGCGCGTTCCCGGGAGCGAAGGTGATCGTCGCCGACGGCCAGCGGCCGGTGCTCACGCTGCCCGCCGAGCCGGCGCTCGTCGTCGCGACGCGGGGGGCCGAGCCCCGGGCCGACGGCGGCTACCACGCCGTGCTCCTGCTCGACGGCGAGCGGATGCTCGCCCGCGAGAGCCTCCGCGTCGCCGACGACGCCCTGCGCACCTGGTCGAACGCCGCGTCTCTCGCCCGCCCCGGCGCCCCCGTGCTCCTGGTGGGGGTCGGCGGCCGCCTCGCGACCGCGCTGGCCACGTGGCGTCAGGCCGAGTACCTGCGCGGCGAGCTGGTCGAGCGGCGCGCCCTCCGCTTCCCGCCCGCGGTGCGGCTCGCGACGGTCAGCGGCGACTCCGCGGCCGTCGAGGAGGCGCTCCAGGCGCTCGACGAGGCCGATCGCCACGAGGTGCTCGGGCCGGTCGGGCTCGAGGACGGCACGGTCAGGGCGATCGTGCGCTTCGACTACGCTCGCGGTGCGGAGGTGGCCGCCCGCCTCCGGTCGGCGGTGATCCGCAACGCCACCCGCCGCCGCCGCCCGCCGACCACGCCGGGCCGCTTCCGGCCGGCCCCGAAGCTGCGCGTCCGCCTCGACGACCCCGACATCCTCTGATCCCAGGAGCCCCTCGTGCGCCTCGTCTTCGCCGGCACCCCGGCCGCCGCCGTCCCGACCCTGCGCGCCCTCGCCGCCACGGAGCACGAGATCGTCGAGGTGGTGACGCGGGAGGACGCTCCGGTCGGCCGCAAGCGCGTGCTCACGCCGTCACCGGTGGCGACGACGGCGGACGAGCTCGGTCTCGCCGTGATCCGCGCGAACCGTCTCGACGAGGCGGTGACCGATCGGATCGCCGCCCTCGAGCCCGACCTCGGGGTCATCGTCGCCTACGGCGGACTCGTGCGCACCCGCCTCCTCGCCGTGCCGCGGCTGGGCTGGATCAACCTGCACTTCTCGCTCCTCCCGCGCTGGCGGGGAGCCGCCCCGGTGCAGCGGGCGCTGATGGCGGGGGAGCGGACGATCGGCGCGAGCGTGTTCCAGCTCGTCGCCGAGCTCGACGCGGGCGACGTGTTCGCCGAGATCACCGAGGAGGTCGGCGACCGCTCGGCGGGGGAGCTGCTCGACGTGCTCGCGGTCTCGGGCGCCGCGCTCACCGCCTCCGTCGTCGGCGATCTCGCCGCGGGCCGAGCCGTCGCGGTGCCGCAGACGGGAGAGGTCACCCTCGCACCCAAGCTCGACGTCAGCGACGGGCGGATCGACTGGACCGCCCCGAGCGGCCGGGTCCTCGATCTCGTCCGCGGCGTCACTCCCGAGCCGGGGGCCTCCACCGCGGTCGGCGAGCAGCGCCTCAAGGTCCTCTCCGCGCGGCCGGCCGACGCCCCGGCACCGCTCGACGCAGGGCGGGTGCGCCTCGAGGCGGGGCGCGCACTGGTCGGCACGGGCGACGGCGCGGTCGAGCTCGTGACCGTCCAGCCGGCGGGGAAGAACCCCATGCCGGGTGCCGCCTGGGCGCGCGGCCTGCGCGAGAGCACGGTGCTCGCGTGAGCGCGCGCGCCTCGGTCGCGCCCGCGCGCAGGGTCGCCTACGACGTCCTCCTCGCCGTGAGCGGCTCCGACGCCTACGCCAACCTCGTGCTCCCCGCCCGCATCCGCGCCGCCGGCCTCTCGCCCGCCGACGCGGGCCTCGCGACCGAGCTCTGCTACGGCACCCTGCGGATGTCCGGCTACTACGACCGGGTGATCGCGCTGGCGGCCGGCCGCGCGGTCGAGGCGATCGATCCTCCCGTCCTCGACGCCCTGCGGCTCGGGGTGCACCAGCTCCTCGGCACGCGGGTCGCGCCGCACGCCGCCGTGAACGAGAGCGTCGCCCTCGTCGCCTCCGGCTCGTCGAGGGGAGCGGTCGCCTTCGCGAACGCGGTCCTCCGGACGGTCTCGCGCGAGAGCGCCGAGGAGTGGAGCGCGCGTGTCTCGGCCGCGGCCTCCTCCGTCGACGACCGTCTCGCCGCGCTGAGCTCGCACCCGGTCTGGATCGTGAGGGCGCTGCGTCGCGCCCTCGCCGCGGAGGGCGCGGCGGGCGAGCTCGAGGCGCTGCTCGCCTCCGACAACCTCGCCCCCCGGGTGAACCTGGTGGCGCTGCCGGGTCTCGCCGAGCCGTCGGAGCTGCCCGAGGCGACCGCCGACCGCTACTCGCCGGTCGGCGCGGTCAGCATCGGCGGTGATCCGGAGGCGGTCCCCGCGGTCCACGAGGGCCGCGCGCGCGTCCAGGACGAGGGCTCGCAGCTGGCGGCCCTCGCCCTCTCGCGGGCTCGCCCGATCGTCGCCGGCGAGCGCTGGCTCGACCTGTGCGCCGGTCCGGGCGGCAAGGCCGCGCTGCTCGCCGCGGAGGCGCGCGGCGGGGGAGCGACGCTCCTCGCGAACGAGGTGGTGCCGGGACGCGCGGGTCTGGTGCGCCAGGCGCTGGCGGCCGTGGATCCGAGCGTCGAGGTGCGCATCGGCGACGGCCGCGACATCGGCCGCGAGCACCCGGAGGAGTTCGACCGCATCCTGCTCGACGCCCCGTGCACCGGTCTCGGCGCCCTGCGCCGCCGGCCGGAGGCGCGCTGGCGCAAGACCGCCGCCGACGTCGAACCGCTCGCGACCCTGCAGGGCGAGCTGCTCGACGCGGCGCTGCAGGCCCTCGCGCCGGGGGGACTGCTCGCCTACGTCACCTGCTCGCCGCACCTCGGCGAGACGCGACGCGTGCTCGCCCTCGCCCAGGAGCGGCACGCGCTCGAGCTCCTCGACACCCCCGCGATCCTCCGGACCGTCACCCGCGAGCCCCTCCCGCTGCGCGACGGCACCTCGCACGTGCAGCTCTGGCCGCACCGCCACGGCACCGACGCCATGTTCATCCAGGTCCTGCGCCGCTCCGGCTCCTGACCGGGGCGCGCCTAGGCTGGGAGGCATGCCCGCACGGATCAACCCCAGCATCCTGTCCGCCGACTTCGTCAACTTCGAGGCCGAGCTGCAGCGGATCGCGTCGGCCGATCTCGTGCACGTCGACGTGATGGACAACCACTTCGTCCCCAACCTGACCTTCGGACTGCCGATGGTGCAGCGCCTCCAGGAGGTGTCGCCGCGCCCGCTCGACGTGCACCTGATGATCGACGACCCCGACCGCTGGGCGCCCGGCTACGCCGAGACCGGCGCCTACTCGGTGACGTTCCACGCCGAGGCGGCGCGGGACGCCGTCGCCCTCGCCCGCCGCCTCCGCGAGATCGGCGCGCGCGCCGGCATCGCTCTCAAGCCCGGCACGATGGTCGACGACTACCTCGACCTCCTGCCCGAGTTCGACCAGGTGCTCGTGATGACCGTCGAGCCCGGCTTCGGCGGCCAGTCCTTCATGGAGGAGACGATGCCCAAGCTGCGCACCCTCCGCCACGTGGTCGACCGCACCGGGCTCGACGTCTGGCTCCAGGTCGACGGAGGCATCGCCTCCGGCACGATCGAGATCGCCGCGGAGGCGGGCGCCGACACCTTCGTCGCCGGCTCCGCCGTCTTCGGCGCCGACGACCCGGAGGCGGCCATCGCCGCCCTGCGCGACACCGCCACCGCGCACCTGCACCACTGACGCCTGCCCGTGCCGTCTGCAGGTGTGCTGGTGCGACTGCACCTCCTGCAGATCGCACCGGCATCTCCTGCAGACCGCACGGCCACCCCTCCCGGCCCGCACACCGACCGAGCCCCCGCGCCCCGTATAGACTTCCCCGGTGAAAACTTTCGACGACCTCTTCGCTGAACTCGGCGAGAAGGCCGCCGCGCGCCCCGAGGGCTCGGGCACCGTCCGCGAGCTCGACGCCGGCGTGCACTTCATCGGCAAGAAGATCGTCGAGGAGGCCGCCGAGGTGTGGATGGCCGCCGAGTACGAGGGCGACGAGCGCACCGCCGAGGAGATCTCGCAGCTGCTCTACCACCTCCAGGTGCTCATGCTCGCGAAGGGCCTGTCGACGGCCGACGTCTACCGACATCTGTGAGCGTCCCCCCGGTCACCGGGCTGCGTCGCCGCTCCGCTGCGTCGCGCCCGCACACTCAGAGAGGCTCTGCGCCTCCGCTCACCGAATCCCCGTCGAGTCCCAGAGGACGTCTCACCGTGATCCCCGCTGCCACCGCCTTCCGCGCTGACGCCACCGCTCCCACAACCACCGCGCTCCTGCGCGTCGCCGTGCCCAACAAGGGCTCCCTCTCCGAGACCGCCGCCCAGATGCTCGCCGAGGCCGGCTACTCCGGACGCCGCGACCCCAAGGAGCTGCACGTCGTCGACGAGCGCAACGGGGTCGAGTTCTTCTACCTGCGCCCCCGCGACATCGCGACCTACGTCGGCTCCGGCGCGCTCGACGTGGGAGTGACCGGTCGCGACCTCCTCATCGACTCCGGCTCCGAGGCCCGCGAGATCGCCAGCCTCGGCTTCGCCGACTCCACGTTCCGCTTCGCCGGCCCGGCCGGCCGCTACACCGCGCTCGAGCAGATCGACGGCCTGCGCGTCGCGACGAGCTACCCCGGCCTCGTGGGCCGCTTCCTCCGCGAGCACGGCGTCGACGTGACGCTCATCCGCCTCGACGGCGCGGTGGAGTCGGCCATCCAGCTCGGCGTCGCCGACGTGATCGCCGACGTCGTCGAGACCGGGACCACGCTGCGCAAGGCCGGTCTCGAGATCTTCGGTCCGGTCATCCTCGACTCGACCGCGGTGCTCGTCTCGGCCGCGGCGGGTGACGCCGATGGGATCCCCGTCCTCCTCCGCCGGCTGCAGGGAGTCCTGGTCGCGCGCGAGTACGTGCTGCTCGACTACGACTGCCCCGTGTCGCTGCTCGAGGACGCCACCGCGATCGCGCCCGGCTTCGAGTCGCCGACGGTGTCGCCCCTGCACGACGCGGAGTGGGTGGCCGTCAGGGTCATGGTGCCCCGCGCCGACATGAACCAGGTGATGGACCGCCTGTACGACCTGGGCGCCCGCGCGATCCTGGTCACCTCGATCCACGCCGCTCGCCTGTAGGGGAGGAGCCATGACTCTCGCCGTCCGCGTCATCCCCTGCCTCGACGTCGCCGCCGGGCGCGTCGTCAAGGGCGTCAACTTCCAGAACCTGCGCGACGCCGGCGACCCCGTCGAGCTCGCGCGCCTGTACTTCGAGCAGGGGGCCGACGAGCTCACCTTCCTCGACGTCACCGCGACGGTCGACGACCGCTCGACCACCTACGACGTCGTCCGCGCGACGGCCGAGCAGGTGTTCATCCCGCTCACCGTCGGAGGCGGCGTCCGCGGGGTCGACGACGTGTCGCGCCTCCTCGCCCACGGAGCCGACAAGGTCGGGGTCAACTCGGCCGCGATCGCGCGCCCCGAGCTGGTCGGCGAGATCGCCGACGTCTTCGGGGCCCAGGTGCTCGTGCTCTCCCTCGACGTGAAGCGGAGCGACGCCACCGCCTCCGGATTCGTCGTCACCACGCACGGCGGTCGCCGCGAGACGACGCTCGACGCGCTCGCCTGGGCGGCCGAGGCCGTCGAGCGCGGCGCCGGCGAGCTGCTGGTCAACTCCATCGACGCCGACGGCACCAAGCAGGGCTTCGACCTCGAGCTGATCACCGCGATGCGCGAGCTGAGCACCGTCCCGGTGATCGCCTCCGGAGGCGCCGGCGCTGTCGAGCACTTCGCCCCCGCCATCCGGGCAGGGGCGGACGCCGTCCTCGCCGCCTCCGTGTTCCACAATCGGGAGCTGACGATCGGCGACGTCAAGCACGCCCTCGACGACTCCGGGATCGAGATCCGCCGATGACACCCTCCGCACTCGGCGAGGTCCTCGACCGCGCCGCCTTCGACGCGAACGGGCTGCTGCCCGCGATCATCCAGCAGCACGACTCCCTCGAGGTGCTGATGATGGGGTGGATGGACCGCGAGGCCCTCCGTCGCACCCTCACCGAGGGGCGGGTCACCTTCTGGTCGCGGTCGCGACAGGAGTACTGGCGCAAGGGCGACAGCTCCGGGCACGCCCAGTACGTGCGCGGCGCCGCCCTCGACTGCGACGCCGACACGCTCCTGGTCCAGGTCGAGCAGATCGGAGCGGCCTGCCACACGGGCGCGCACGCCTGCTTCGACGTCGACCCGCTCGACCCGGTCTCGGATCTGAGGCCGGGGGAGTGAGCGCTCGGCGCCTGAAATCCTCGGCGATCCTCGCGATCGTCGTCCTCGCCGCGCTCGAGCTGACCTCCTCCACCCAGCCGTGGTTCACGCTGGTTCTCGTCGCCGCGACCGGTGACGGGGAGCGGCTGGAGGTGGCGGGCACCGTCGCGGCGCCGGCGCTGTCGGCCCTCGCCCTGGCCGGGCTCGCCCTGGCCGCGGCCCTCGCGATCGCCGGTCCCGCCTTCCGGATCGTCCTGGGTCTGCTCCAGATCGTGCTCGGCGGATCGGTCGTGCTCGCCGCGAGCACCGCGCTCGGCGACCCGGTGCGGGCGGGCTCCTCGCTGGTGACGGGGGCGACGGCCATCGCCGGTCAGGAGTCGGTCGCGGCTCTCGTCGACTCCAGCTCGTCGACCGCCTGGCCGGTCGTCGCCCTCGTCGCGGGCGCGCTGACCTCCCTGGTCGGGATCGTGGTCCTGGTGACCGTGCGCCGGTGGCCGGATGCGCGCAGGAAGCGCGCCTCCCGGTTCGTGCCGGCCGACGGCTCCGGGCACGGAGGGACCGCCGAGCCGGCGGTCGACGCCGCGGACGGCGAGCGCCCGATCGACCCCGTCGTCTCGTGGGACGAGCTGTCCCGCGGAGACGATCCCACCTCGGGCCGCTGACCCGCGTCCCGGCGGGGCTCCCGGGCACCGCACGCTAGACTGCTGGGGTCCCGATGCACGTCCAGGAGGAGACCCATGAGCACCGAGCACGACGACGACAACCACGGCCACTCGCCTGCAGCGTGGACGGCCGTCGTCATCATGCTGGTCGGCTTCACGATCGGCACGGTCGCGTTCTGGTTCGACGTGCCCCTCGTGGTCTGGCTCTCCGCCGGTCTCGTCGTCGTCGGCCTCCTCGTCGGCATCGTGCTCGCGAGGCTGGGCTACGGCGTCAACGGCGCGAAGGCGAACCCGAAGGCGCGCGCGTAGAGTGCTCGCCGATCTGACCGCGGGCGCGCTGGCCGATGCGGCCCGCCGCCGCGAGAGCGTCCCCCTCGAGATCCTCGAGCGCCGAGCGATCGAGCGCACTCCCGCGCTCGATGCGCTGAGCGCGCTCGCGCCCGCGGACCGGGTCCGCATCATCGCCGAGGTGAAGCGCTCGAGCCCCTCCCGGGGCGCGCTCGCCGCGATCCCCGATCCCGCGCTGCTCGCGGCCCAGTACGAGCTCGGCGGTGCGAGCGCGATCAGCGTCCTCACCGAGGAGCGCCGGTTCAAGGGCTCGCTCGCCGACCTCGAGGCCGTGCGCGCCGAGGTCTCGATCCCGGTGCTGCGGAAGGACTTCGTCGCCGAGCCCTACCAGGTGCTCGAGGCGCGGGCCGCCGGCGCCGATCTCGTCCTGCTCATCGTCGCCGCGCTCGAGCAGAGCGTGCTCGCCGAGCTGCACGAGCTCGTCCTCCAGCTCGGCATGACCCCGCTGGTCGAGACGCACTCGGGCGACGAGCTCGAGCGCGCCGCCGATATCGGCGCCCGCCTCATCGGGGTGAACGCCCGCGACCTCTCGACCTTCGAGCTCGACCGCGACCTCTTCGGGCGCCTCGCCGACCGCTTCCCGTCCGATGCGGTGAAGGTCGCCGAATCGGCGGTCCTCTCCTCCGACGACGTCGCCCACTACCGCCGCTCCGGCGCCGATGTCGTCCTCGTCGGCGAGGCGCTCGTCACCGGCGGCGACCCTGTTTCCACCCTCGCCGGCTTCCTGGCGCACTGATCACTGTTTGGCGGTATCCCCATGGCTCTCCGAGATGAACTCGGACCCTACTTCGGCGACTTCGGCGGGCGCTACGTCCCCGAGTCGCTCGTGGAGGCGCTCGACGAGCTGAGCGCGGAGTACGAGCGCACGAAGGTCGACCCGGGGTTCCAGGCGGAGCTGGCCGAGCTTCACCGCAGCTACACCGGCCGCCCGTCGATCATCACCGAGGTACCCCGGTTCGCCGAGCACGCCGGCGGTGCGCGCATCATCCTCAAGCGCGAGGATCTGAACCACACCGGCTCCCACAAGATCAACAACGTGCTCGGGCAGGCGCTGCTGACGAAGCGGATCGGCAAGACCCGCGTGATCGCCGAGACCGGCGCCGGGCAGCACGGCGTCGCCACGGCGACGGCCGCCGCACTCTTCGGGCTCGACTGCGTCGTCTACATGGGCGAGGTCGACACCGAGCGCCAGGCGCTCAACGTCGCGCGGATGCGGCTCCTCGGCGCCGAGGTGATCCCGGTGACGACCGGCTCGCGCACGCTGAAGGACGCGATCAACGACGCCATGCGCGACTGGGTCACCAACGTCGAGACGACCAACTACATCTTCGGCACCGTGGCGGGCCCGCACCCGTTCCCGGCACTCGTGCGCGACTTCCAGAAGATCATCGGCGAGGAGGCGCGCCAGCAGGTCCTCGAGCTGACCGGCTCCCTGCCCACGGCCGTCACGGCCTGCGTCGGCGGCGGATCGAACGCGATGGGGATCTTCCACGCCTTCCTCGACGACCCGGAGGTGCGCCTCGTCGGCTTCGAAGCGGGCGGCGACGGCATCGAGACCCCACGTCACGCGGCGACCATCAGCAAGGGCCGCCCCGGCGTCCTGCACGGCGCCCGCACCTTCCTCCTCCAGGACGAGGACGGGCAGACGACCGAGTCGCACTCGATCTCGGCCGGCCTCGACTACCCCGGAGTCGGTCCCGAGCACTCCTGGCTCGCGAGCATCGGCCGCGCCGACTACCGCGCCGTGACCGACGCCGCCGCCATGGACGCCCTCATGCTCCTCAGCCGCACCGAGGGCATCATCCCCGCCATCGAGTCGGCCCACGCGCTCGCCGGCACCCTCGAGCTCGGGCGCGAGCTCGGCCCCGAGGCGACCATCCTCGTCAACCTCAGCGGTCGCGGCGACAAGGACATGACGACGGCCGCCCACTACTTCGGTCTGATGGACCAGGGCGCGGTGCAGTCGTGAGCGGGATCGGACCGAGCGTCCTCGACACCGTGCGGCGCCGGAACGACGAGGCGGCGGGCGCGCTGATCGGCTACCTCCCCGTGGGCTTCCCCGACCTCCCCACGAGCATCGACGCCGCGGTCGCCCTCGCCGAGAACGGCGTCGACGCGATCGAGCTCGGTCTGCCCTACTCCGATCCGGTGATGGACGGCCCGGTCATCCAGGAGGCGACGCAGGCCGCGATCGCCGGTGGGTTCCGACTCCGCCACGGCTTCGAGGCGGTGCGCGAGATCCGCGCACGCGTCGACGTCCCCGTGCTCGTGATGACCTACTACAACCCCGTGCTGCAGTACGGGGTCGAGCGCTTCGCCACCGATCTCGCCGAGGCGGGGGGATCGGGTCTGATCACCCCCGACCTCATCCCCGACGAGGGAGCCGAGTGGATCGCCGTGTCGGAGCGCCTCGGCCTCGACCGCGTCTTCCTCGCCGCGCCGTCGTCGACCGACGCTCGCCTCCGCCAGACCGTGGGGGCGAGCCGCGGTTTTGTCTACGCGGTCTCGACCATGGGCATCACCGGTGCCCGCGCCGATGTCGACCGCGCCGCCCGCACGCTCGTCGAGCGTCTGCGCGGAGCCGGCGCCGAGAGCGCCTGCGTGGGAGTCGGCGTCTCGACCGGCGCGCAGGTCGCCGAGATCCTCGCCTACGCCGATGGAGCGATCGTCGGGTCGGCCCTCGTGCGCGCCCTCGCCTCCGGAGGGGTCGACGCGGTCGCCGAGACCGCCAGGGGCCTCGCCGAGGGCACGCGCCGCTGATCGGCGCGCCGACCAGCTCCCACTACAATCGGGATGCCCGCCGGGGCGCGGCAGCGCCGTGCCCCAGGGAAGCCCCCTCTGAAAGGTCGACGTACCGGTGTCCGTACCGCTGAGCATCCCGAGTCCGCCCGAGGCGTGGAGTCAGTACGACTTCTCGCTGTTCGGCCTGACCTTCTCGATCCACACCTACGCCGTGTGCATCCTCCTCGGGATCGTCGTCGCCACGATCATGACGAACGCCCGCCTGGTGCGTCGCGGCGCGGAGCCGTGGGTGGTCCTCGACATCATCATCTGGGCCGTCCCGCTCGGCATCGTCGGGGCTCGCATCTTCCACGTGCTGACCCACCCCGGCGACTACTTCTACTCGGGCGCGGATCCGTGGGAGGTCGTCCGGATCTGGAACGGCGGCAACGCGATCTTCGGCGGACTGATCGGCGGAGCCGTCGGCGCCTGGATCGGCTGCCGTTGGACGGGAGTGCGCTTCTGGACCTTCGCCGACGCCCTCGCCCCCGGGATGCTGGCCGCGCAGGCGATCGGGCGCATCGGCAACTGGTTCAACCACGAGCTCTTCGGTCTCCCGACGACGCTGCCGTGGGGGCTCGAGATCGAGTCGAGCAATCCCGCCTTCCCCGTCGGCCTGCCCGCGGGGACGCTGTTCCACCCGACGTTCCTCTACGAGATCGTCTGGAACGTCATCGGCATCGCGGTCATCCTGCTGCTCGAGCGCCGGCTGAAGCTGCAGTGGGGAACCGTCTTCGCCGCGTACCTGATCTGGTACGGCGTCGGCCGCACGTGGTTCGAGTCGATCCGGATCGATCCCAGCGAGATCTTCTGGGGCATCCGCACGAACGTCTGGGCGGCGCTCGTCGCCGTCGTGATCGGACTGCTGCTGATCGTCATCCAGCGCCGCGAGCACACGGGTGGCGAACCCTCGCCTTACCGGCCCGGACGCGGGTGGACGCCCGCCCCGGCTGCGGTAGAATTCGAGGACGTCGACTCCGATTCGGCCGAACCCACCACTGCAGATTCCGGCGACGACGCCGAGAAGACGACGGTCTCCCGCACCTGACGGAGGCCACGGGAGAACCCGTGACCCCCGCCCGATGCCCGACAACCGCACGGTCGACCCTCGGGGCCGGCGCCACAAGCGCCGACCCGGGTCCTGGCCACGCGGGCGCGCCCGACGGCGCGCGATGCTCACGCCGTGCCACCCACGACGCCAGCTGCTTCACGGAACGGCACGACACGGCCCTCGCGATCGGGGAGCCGCTCCCCATCACCACCGCGGGCCAGCGACGTCCCGATCCGCCACAACTCTCGTGAGGACGGTTCCCATGGCACCCGCCCAGCCCTCGCCCCGTGTCCCCGCCGTGCCGTTCCTCGGCACCCCGGCGGCCCAGGGGATGTACGACCCGTCCGCCGAGAAGGACGCGTGCGGCCTGGCGATGGTCGCCACGATGCGCGGCACCGCCGGACACGACATCATCGACCTCGCACTCGAGGCGCTCCGCCACCTCGAGCACCGCGGCGCCGTCGGCTCCGACGCGGGCACGGGTGACGGGGCGGGCATCATCACGCAGATCCCCGACGACTTCCTCCGCGCCGTCGCCCCGTTCGACCTCCCGGTCGTCGGCCGGTACGCGGTGGGCAACGCCTTCCTCCCGGTCGACGTGTTCGAGCGCGAGCGGGTCAAGTCGACCATCGCCGAGATCGCCCGCGAGGAGAACCTCTCGGTCCTGGGCTGGCGGTCCGTGCCCGTGCAGCCCGACGAGATCGGCACCCTCGCCCGCGCCGCGATGCCGGCGATCGAGCAGCTCTACGTCATGAGCGAGCTGACCGACGACAGCGGCTCGCCGCTCGCCTCCGTGCGCCTGGACCGGCTGACCTTCCGCCTCCGCAAGCGCGTCGAGCGCGAGCTCGAGGTGTACTTCATGTCTCTCTCGAGCCGCACGATGGTCTACAAGGGCATGGTGACGACCCTCCAGCTGGAGCCGTTCTACCCCGACCTCTCGGACGAGCGCTTCGCGTCGAAGCTCGCCCTGGTGCACTCGCGCTACTCGACGAACACGTTCCCGTCCTGGCCGCTGGCCCAGCCGTTCCGGATGATCGCGCACAACGGCGAGATCAATACGGTGCAGGGCAACCGCAACTGGATGCGCGCCCGCCAGTCGCAGCTGAAGAGCCCCGCCCTCGGCGACCTCTCGCCGCTGTTCCCGATCGTCTCGCCCGGTCGCAGCGACTCCGCCTCGTTCGACGAGACCGTCGAGCTGCTCAACCTCGCCGGCCGCTCGCTGCCGCACGCGATCATGATGATGGTCCCGGAGGCGTGGGAGAACCAGGCCGCCGCCATCGACCAGAAGCGCCGCGCGTTCTACGAGTACCACTCGATGCTCATGGAGCCGTGGGACGGCCCGGCCGCCATCGTCTTCACCGACGGCGAGCTCGTCGGCGCCACCCTCGACCGCAACGGCCTGCGCCCCGGCCGCTACGTCGTCACCGACGACGGCCTCGTCGTGCTCGCGAGCGAGATCGGCGTGCTCGACATCGACCCCGCGAAGATCGTCCGCAAGGGGCGCCTCCAGCCGGGGCGCATGTTCCTGGTCGACACCGAGCAGGGCCGCATCGTCGAGGACGAGGAGATCAAGGCGCAGCTCGCCGACTCCGCGCCCTACGAGAAGTGGCTCGACGACGGCCGCATCAACCTCAAGGACCTGCCCGAGCGCGAGCACATCGTGCACACCCCCGCCTCGGTCAACCGCCGTCAGCGCACCTTCGGCTACACCGAGGAGGAGGTCCGCCTCCTCCTGCTGCCGATGGCGAAGGCCGGAGCCGAGCCGCTCGGCGCCATGGGGTCCGACACCCCGGTCGCCGTGCTGTCCAAGCGACCGCGCCTGCTCTTCGACTACTTCACCCAGGCGTTCGCGCAGGTCACCAACCCGCCGCTCGACTCCATCCGCGAGGAGGTCGTCACCTCGCTGCGTCTCGGCCTGGGGCCGGAGCGGAACCTCCTCTCCTCCGGTGCCGAGCACGCCCGCCAGGTCGTCCTCGACTTCCCGGTGATCGACAACGACGAGCTCGCCAAGATCCAGCACATCGCGCCCCGCCCGCTGAGCCACATCACCACGACGATCCGCGGGCTCTACCGCGTCGACGCCGGCCCCCGCGCCATGCAGGACCGGATCGACGAGATGTGCACCGAGGCCGACGAGGCGATCGCGGCCGGTGCGCAGTTCCTCGTGCTGTCCGACCGCGACTCCACGAAGGACCTCGCGCCGATCCCGTCGCTGCTGATGCTCGCGGCCGTGCACCACCACCTGATCCGCACCGAGAACCGGATGCGCGTCGGGCTGGTCGTCGAGGCCGGGGACGTACGCGAGGTGCACCACGTCGCCACGCTGATCGGCTACGGCGCCTCCGCGGTGAACCCCTACCTCGCCATGGAGACCTGCGAGGACCTGGTGCGCAGCGGCATGCTCTCGGACATCTCGCCCGAGAAGGCCGTGAAGAACGTGATCAAGGCGCTCGGCAAGGGCGTGCTGAAGATCATGTCGAAGATGGGCATCTCGACCGTGTCGAGCTACGCCGGAGCGCAGACCTTCGAGGCGGTCGGCCTCAGCCAGCAGTTCGTCGACCAGTACTTCACCGGGACCGTCTCGAAGCTCGGCGGCATCGGGATCGACGTGGTGGCCGAGGAGAACGCCGCCCGGCACCGCGCCGCCTACCCCGAGGACGGCGCCGTCATCGCCCACGAGCGGCTCGCCGTCGGCGGCGAGTACCAGTGGCGCCGCGACGGCGCACCGCACCTGTTCAACCCCGACACGGTATTCCGCCTGCAGCACTCGACCCGCAACCGTCGCTACGACGTGTTCCGCGAGTACACGAAGATGGTCGACGACCAGTCGACGTCGCTGATGACGCTGCGCGGCATGTTCGCGCTCGACACCGCGGGCCGGACGCCGATCCCGATCGACGAGGTCGAGCCGGTCGAGGCGATCGTCAAGCGCTTCTCGACGGGGGCGATGAGCTACGGCTCCATCTCGCCGGAGGCGCACGAGACGCTGGCCATCGCGATGAACCGCCTCGGCGGCAAGTCGAACACGGGCGAGGGCGGCGAGGACACGGAGCGCCTGCTCGACCCCGAGCGCCGCTCCGCGATCAAGCAGGTCGCCTCCGGCCGCTTCGGCGTCACCAGCATGTACCTGACCCACGCCGACGACATCCAGATCAAGCTCGCGCAGGGTGCGAAGCCCGGCGAGGGCGGTCAGCTGCCGCCGACGAAGGTCTACCCCTGGATCGCGCGCACCCGCCACGCCACCGCGGGCGTCGGCCTCATCTCGCCGCCCCCGCACCACGACATCTACTCGATCGAGGACCTCAAGCAGCTGATCTTCGACCTCAAGCGGGCGAACCCCTCGGCGCGCATCCACGCCAAGCTCGTCAGCCAGTCGGGCATCGGAGCGGTCGCCGCGGGCACCGCGAAGGCCCTCGCCGACGTGATCCTGGTCTCGGGCCACGACGGCGGCACCGGCGCCAGTCCGGTGAACTCGCTCAAGCACGCGGGGACCCCGTGGGAGCTCGGACTCGCCGAGACGCAGCAGACGCTCATGCTCAACGGCATGCGCGATCGCGTCGTCGTGCAGGTCGACGGGCAGATGAAGACCGGTCGCGACGTCGTCATCGGCGCGCTCCTGGGCGCCGAGGAGTTCGGCTTCGCGACGGCTCCGCTGATCGTCGAGGGCTGCATCATGATGCGCGTCTGCCACCTCGACACCTGCCCGGTGGGCGTCGCGACGCAGAACCCGGAGCTGCGCAAGCGCTTCTCGGGCAAGCCGGAGTTCGTCGTCAACTTCTTCGAGTTCATCGCCCAGGAGGTGCGGGAGTACCTCTCGCAGCTCGGCTTCCGGAGCATCGACGAGATCGTCGGCCACCGCGAGCTGCTCGACGTGAACCAGGCGATCGAGCACTGGAAGGCGAGCGGTCTCGACCTGACGCCGATCCTCGTCGGCCCCGTCTTCTCGGCCGAGGAGCCGCGCCGCCACGGCCGCGCTCAGCAGCACGAGCTCGAGCACCACTTCGACAACGAGCTGATCCGGCGCGCAGCGAACGTGCTCGACCACCGCGGCACCGTCGTGATCGAGCGCGAGATCAGGAACACCGAGCGCGCCGTCGGCACGATGCTCGGGCACGAGGTGACCGTCCGCTACGGCGAGAACGGGCTGCCGGCCGACTCGATCACGGTGATCCTCCGGGGCTCCGCCGGTCAGTCGCTCGGCGCTTTCCTGCCCGCGGGGATCACGCTGCGGCTCGAGGGCGACTCGAACGACTACGTCGGCAAGGGGCTCTCGGGCGGCCAGATCGTCGTGCGGCCCGACCGTCTCAGCACGTTCGACGCGTCGGCCAACGTCATCGCGGGCAACGTCATCGGCTACGGGGCGACCCAGGGCACGATGTTCATCCGCGGCATGGTCGGCGAGCGCTTCCTGGTCCGCAACTCCGGAGCGACCGCGGTCGTCGAGGGCGTGGGCGACCACGCGCTCGAGTACATGACGGGCGGTCTCGCGGTGATCCTCGGGGCGACCGGGCGCAACCTCGGCGCCGGCATGTCCGGTGGCACCGCCTACATCCACGACCTGCAGCGCGAGCTCGTCAACCGCGACGCTCTCGCGTCGGGCGAGCTGACGCTCTCGGAGCTCGGCAGCGCCGACGTGGAGATCCTGCGCGACCTGCTCGAGCGGCACGTCGCCGAGACCGAGTCGACCCTGGCCCAGGGGATGCTCGACGATTTCGACGGAACCGTCTCGCGTTTCGTCAAGGTACTGCCCCGCGACTTCGCGGCGGTGCTCGCTACGCGGGCATCGGCGCTGGAGGAGGGGCTCGATCCCGACGGCGAGGTCGTCTGGGGACGGATTCTGGAGGTGACCGGTGGCTGATCCCAAGGGATTCCTGAAGGTGCAGGACCGGGAGCTGCCCAAGCGGCGCCCGGTGTCCGTCCGCCTGATGGACTGGAAGGAGGTCTACGAGCAGGGCGACTCCGCCGTCCTGCGTCGGCAGGCCGGCCGCTGCATGGACTGCGGCATCCCGTTCTGCCACAAGGGCTGCCCGCTCGGGAACCTGATCCCCGAGTGGAACGACCTGATGTGGCGCGGCGAGGGCCGTCAGGCGATCGAGCGCCTGCACGCGACGAACAACTTCCCCGAGTTCACGGGCCGGCTCTGCCCGGCCCCGTGCGAGTCGTCGTGCGTGCTGGGGATCAACCAGCCGGCGGTCACGATCAAGCAGATCGAGGTCTCGATCATCGATCAGGCCTTCAACAACGACTGGGTGCAGCCGCACCCGCCGGAGCGCCTCACCGGCAAGACCGTCGCCGTCGTCGGCTCCGGGCCCGCCGGTCTCGCCGCCGCGCAGCAGCTCACCCGCGCCGGGCACACCGTCGCGGTCTACGAGCGCGACGACCGCATCGGGGGCCTCCTGCGCTACGGGATCCCCGACTTCAAGATGGAGAAGAAGCACCTCGAGCTGCGTCTGAACCAGATGAAGGCCGAGGGCACGCGCTTCCGCGCCGGCGTCGACATCGGCTCCGACATCACGTGGGACGATCTCCGCGCGCGCTACGACGCCGTCGTGGTCGCGACGGGAGCACTCGTGCCGCGCGACCTGCCGATCCCGGGGCGCGACCTCTCCGGAGTGCACTTCGCCATGGAGTACCTGGTGCAGTCGAACCACGCCATCGCCGGCGACCGGGTGTTCGAGCAGATCTCGGCCGAGGGCAAGCACGTCGTGGTCCTGGGCGGAGGCGACACCGGAGCGGACTGCATCGGCACCGCCCACCGCCAGAAGGCCGCCTCCGTGACCAACCTCGCGATCGGCAAGCAGCCGCCGTCGGAGCGCCCCGAGGGCCAGCCCTGGCCGATGGACCCCACAGTGTTCGAGGTCTCGAGCGCCCACGAGGAGGGCGGCGAGCGGATGTTCCTCGCCTCCACCGTCGAGTTCCTCTCCAACGAGGTGGGCGAGGTCCGCGCGGTCCGCGTGGCCGAGACCGAGTACCTCGACGGCCGACGCGTCCCGAAGGCCGGCACCGAGCGCGAGATCCCGGCCGACCTGGTCCTGCTCGCCCTCGGCTTCACGGGACCGGAGTCGCACCAGCTCTCCGGTCAGCTCGACGTGCCCTTCACCGACCGCGGCAACGTCGACCGCGGAGCCAACTTCGAGACCAGCGTCCCCGGCGTGTTCGTGGCCGGCGACGCCGGTCGCGGGCAGTCCCTGATCGTCTGGGCGATCGCCGAGGGCCGCTCCGTGGCGGCCGAGGTCGACCGCTACCTCGAGGGCACGACCCAGCTCCCCGCACCCGTCGGCCCGAACGACCGGGGCTTCACGCTGTAGTCGCGGGGACGCGATAGTCTCTGCCCGCCAGCATCCAGCTCACCCTCCCCGCTAACGACGCGCCTCCGGGCGCAGAACAACGGAGCACCCCCTCAATGAGACGAGCGAAAATCGTCGCCACCCTCGGCCCGGCAACGTCGTCGTACGAGACCATTCGTGCGATCATCGACGCCGGCGTGGACGTGGCCCGCATGAATCTCAGCCACGGCAGCTACGACGTCCACGAGGCCGTCTACCGCACCGTGCGCCAGGCGGCCGACGACGCCGGACGCGCCGTCGCGATCCTGGTCGACCTCCAGGGTCCCAAGATCCGCCTCGGCAAGTTCGAGGGCGGCCCCTACCCCCTCCACGAGGGCGACGTCTTCACCATCACCACCGAGGACGTCCTGGGCACCAAGGAGCTCTCGGGCACCACGTTCAAGGGCCTGCCCGACGACGTCAACCCGGGCGACATGCTCCTCATCGACGACGGCAAGGTCGCGGTCCGCGTCACCGCCGTCGAGGGTCCCCGCGTGATCACCGAGTGCGTCGTCCCCGGCAACATCTCGAACAACAAGGGCATCAACCTGCCCGGAGTCGCCGTCAACGTCCCCGCGCTCTCGCAGAAGGACGAGGACGACCTCCGCTGGGGCATCCGCCTCGGCGCCGACATCATCGCGCTCTCCTTCGTGCGCAACGCGAGCGACATCGTGCGCGTGCACGAGATCATGGCGGAGGAGGGCCGCAAGGCACCCGTCATCGCCAAGATCGAGAAGCCGCAGGCCGTCGACAACCTGCAGGAGATCATCGACGTCTTCGACGGCATCATGGTCGCCCGCGGTGACCTCGGCGTCGAGCTGCCCCTCGAGGCCGTCCCGATCGTGCAGAAGCGCGCCGTCGAGCTCGCCCGCCGCTGGGCCAAGCCCGTCATCGTCGCGACCCAGATGCTCGAGTCGATGATCGAGAGCCCGCGCCCCACCCGCGCCGAGGCCTCCGACGTCGCGAACGCGATCCTCGACGGAGCCGACGCGGTCATGCTCTCGGGCGAGACCAGCGTCGGAGCCTGGCCGGTCGTCACCGTCCAGACCATGGCCCGCATCGTCGAGTCGACCGAGGAGCACGGCCTCGAGCGGATCCCCCCGCTCGGCAGCAAGCCGCGCACCCAGGGCGGCTCGGTCACGCTCGCCGCCGCCGAGGTCGCCGAGTTCGTCGAGGCCAAGTTCCTCTGCGTGTTCACCGAGTCGGGCGACTCCGTCCGCCGCATGACGCGCCTGCGCCACGGCATCCCGATCATCGGATTCACGCCCGAGCCGGCGGTCCGCCGCCGCATGGCGCTCAACTGGGGCGTGCAGTCCTTCGTGACGCCGCGCGTGAACCACACCGACGCGATGTTCGCGCAGGTCGACGAGGTGCTCCTCCGCGAGGGCCTCGCCGAGCCCGGCGAGACCGTCGTCGTCGTCTCCGGATCCCCTCCCGGACGCGCCGGCACCACGAACGACATGCGCGTGCACGTCGTCGGCTCCTCCACCTCGGTCGAGCCCGTGGAGAACTGGGACCACTGAGTTCCTGCAAAGGGCCCGGCCGCACAGCGGCCGGGCCCTCTGTCGACGGGCTCCTCGCTGCGCTCGTCGCCCGTCGCGCGGTCGGCTCCCCGGGTGGTTGCGCTGCAGAGGGCGTCCTGCGTTCGGCTAGGTCGAATCGCTGGGACGCGATTCACCCGTTCGCCTGAGAGGTGGTCGGCTGGTCTGCCGATCGACCTCTTCGGGTCGGCAGCTGCGCTGCGAGGCCGTGGGGGGCGGCTCCTCGCTGCGCTCGTCGCCCGTCGCGCGGTCGGCATCCCCGGGTGGTTGCGCTGCAGAGGGCGTCCTGCGTTCGGCTAGGTCGAATCGCTGGGACGCGATTCACCCGTTCGCCTGAGAGGTGGTCGGCTGGTCTGCCGATCGACCTCTTCGGGTCGGCAGCTGCGCTGCGAGGCCGTGGGGGGCGGCTCAACAGCTGCACCCGGGGCCGAGCGGCGGGTACGGAGTGCTTCCGGGTGGAGTGAGGGAGGATCTCCCGGGTGAGGATCGATTCGTCACGAACGGCTCCCTCGAGCGAGATGAGGGAGCCAACTGTGACGGGTCGACTGGGCCGGACGAGCGCACGCGGTGACCTTCCGCGGAGATTCCGCCTGCCTGCGAGCGTCGATCCCTTCACCGACCGGCGCTGACGCCGATGGTGCGCGATCGGAAGGCTCCGCCGGCTCAGCGCCCCGGGTAGAAGCCGGACTCGATGTCCTCGAGCAGGGTCGGACCCGTCGGGGTCCAGGCGAGCGTCTCGCGGGTGAGGGTGCTCGAGGCGGCGGCGTCCATCCCGAAGAACGTGCCGATCCAGCCGAAGTGCGCGGTCGCCTCCGCGGGGTCGATCGACCGCACGGGGACGCCGAGGGCCGCGCCGAGTGCTTCGGCGATGCGCCGCGTCTCGACGCCCTCCTCGGCTGCCGCGTGCACGGCGGACCCGGCGGGCGAGGACTCCAGAGCCAGTGCCACGAGGCGGCCGGCGTCACTGCGGTGCACCGCGGCCCACCGGTTCCCGCCGTCCCCGACGTAGCCGGCGACACCCGTCGCCCTCGCCACGGCGGCGAGCGTCGCGGTGAATCCGTGGTCGCCCTCCCCGTGCACGGTCGGTGCGAAGCGGAGGCGGACGGTGCGGACTCCGCGCTCCGCGTACTCCTGGGCGAGGCTCTCGCCTCCGCCGCGCGGCGCATCCGGCCCGCTGAACGGTGACGCGTCCTGCTCGGTCGCCGGCCGCCCGCTCGTGATACCGGCGAGCCCGGAGGCGAAGAGGAGCGGCCGATCGGAGCCGACGAGAGCGTCCCCGAGGGTCGTCATCGCGGCGCGCTCGGTGCGGCCGGCACCGGCGTAGTCCGAGAAGTCGTGCTTGAAGGCGAGGTGGATCACGCCGTCGGCGCCCTGCGCCCCGGAGCGCAGGCTCTCGAGATCGTCGAGGCTGCCGGGGTGGGGCGTGGCACCGGCCGCGAGGAGAGCGTCGGCTGAGGCCTGGGAGCGGGCGAGGCCGATGACCTGGGGGCCCGCTCCGAGCAGTTCGGGGACGACGGCGGAGCCGATCCATCCGGAGGCACCGGTGACGAAGACGCGCATGAGGACTTCCTTCCGTCCGAAGACCCGGACTATGTCAGTGAATGACATGACCGTACACCCTGATGACTGCCTCTGACATCACTAGACTCGGAGAATGGGACGATGGCAACCCGGAGCGCGGGGCCGGCTGAGTGCGGCTGCCCTCAAGCTCTACAGCGAGCGCGGCTTCGACGAGACGACGGTCGGCGACATCGCCGAGCGGGCCGGTGTCACCGAGCGCACGTTCTTCCGCTACTTCGCCGACAAGCGCGAGGTCCTGTTCGGGACGTCGGCACTGCTGCAGTCCACTGTCATCGAGGCGATCGCGGCAGCGGATCCCTCGTCATCCCCCCTCGAGACGGCGATGGTCGGGATGGACGAGGCCGCCGCGATGGTGGGGGAGAGTCATGAGCACGGGCGGCGCCGCGCCGCCGTGATCGCCGGCCACAGCGGCCTCGAGGAGCGGGAGCTGCTGAAGATGGCGCGCATCGCCCAGGCCGTCGCCGGCGCGCTGCGCGACCGCGGAGCCTCCGCTTCCGGAGCTCGTCTCGCCGCAGACCTAGCGGTGCTGGCATTCACCACCGGCTGGAACCGCTGGGCGACGGCGACGGATCCGGACGACCTGCGCGCGGTCGTCCGCGCCACGTACGACGAGCTGCGCGAAGCCGTCTCGACGGCCTGAGGCTCCTCGCCGGCGCGGGGCGCCGCGCCGCCCGCGCTAGCGTGGGCGCATGCGACTCGGCGTGCTCGACATCGGCTCCAACACGGTCCACCTGCTCCTCGTCGACGCTCACCCCGGTGCCCGGCCCGTGCCGTACCGGTCGCACAAGCGCAGCCTCGCGCTGGTCGCCTACCTCGACTCCTCCGGCGACATCACCGAGGAGGGGCAGCGCGAGCTGATCTCGTTCGTCGCCGAAGCGCACGAGGTCGCCCGCCAGCACCGCGCGGAGGACCTGCTCGCGTTCGCCACCTCCGCCATCCGCGAGGCGGGCAACGGCGCAGCCGTCCTCGAGCGGGTCCGCGCGGAGACGGGCGTGCACCTCCAGGAGCTGGGCGGTGAGGCCGAGGCGTCGGCGACCTTCCTCGCGGTGCGGCGCTGGTTCGGCTGGGGAGCGGGCACGATCCTCGACCTCGACATCGGCGGCGGCTCCTTCGAGCTCTCGATGGGAGTCGACGAGGTCCCCGAGCTCGCCGTCTCCGTGCCCCTCGGTGCGGGCCGCGTGACCCGCGACCTCCTCGTCGGCGATCCTGCCTCGGCGACCAGCGTCAAGGCCGCCCGCCGTCACGCGCGCGACGTGCTCGCCGAGCCGGTGCGCGCCTTCCTCGCTCTCGGCCGCCCCAATCTGGTCGCCGGAACCTCCAAGACCTTCCGCTCGCTCGCCAGGATCGCGGGCGCCGCCCCCAGCGCCGCGGGGCCGCTGGCCCGGCGCGAGCTGCACCTGGTCGACCTCCGGCTGTGGTCCTCCCGACTCGCCGCGATCAGCGCCGCCGACCGTTCTGCGCTGCCTGGAGTGTCGGCGCTCCGCGCCCCGCAGCTGCTGGCCGGCGCCCTCGTCGCCGAGGCGGCGATGGACGCCCTCGGCGTCGAGACTCTCGTCATCTGCCCCTGGGCGACCCGGGAGGGGCTCATCATCCGGCGCTTCGAGCTCCTCGACGCCCGGCTGCAGCGCGAGGACCTTCAGGCGAGCGTGATGCTGTAGGCGAAGGCCCGCTGCTCGCCGGGGTCGAGCACGAACTGCCCCGGCTTGTCGACGATGTCGCCGTCCCAGCCAGCGGGCGTCGGGATGCTCCGCCACGGTTCGATGCAGACGAAGGGCGCCCCGACGGGCTTCCACACCCCGACGACGTCGAAGTCCCCGGAGTCTACCTCGATCGAGCGCGCCCCGTCGGCCTCGAGCCGCAGGGTCCTTCGACGCCGCTCGTCGAAGATCATCACGCCGTCCTCGAAGTAGCTGTCGTCGACGGCGAGCACTCCGTCCGTCAGCGGGGCGGGGTGGCGCTCCTCGATCAGCAGGTTCTCGGGGGCGCGGCGGAACCCCTCGGGCTCGGGCTGGGCGAAGCGGATGCGGTGCTCGCCGGTCGCCCCGGGGAGCGGCAGCGCGAAGGCCGGGTGGTTGCCGACCGACGCCCCGAGCGGCGCCCGGCCGCGGTTCTCGACCGTCTGGGTGATCCGCAGGGTCGATCCGGTGACCGCGTAGGCGATCAGCAGCGTCCAGTCGAAGGGGAACACCGCCCGGGTGGCGTCGTCGCTGCGCAGCCGGAACACCGCCTCGTCGCCCGAGACACCGGCCAGCTCGAAGACGCGGTCGCGCGCGAAGCCGTGCTGCCCCATCCGATGGTCGACCCCGTCGTGATGGAGGGTGTCGCCGGGGAGGCGCCCGATGATGGGGAAGAGAACGGGTGCGTGCCGACGCCACTCCGGGCCGGCCTGCCAGAGGTACTCGCGACCGGCGTCGTCGCGGAGCGAGGTCATCTCGGCGCCCGCGGTCGTCAGGGCGACGCGGAGGCCGCCTCCGCCGATCGCGAGGACAGTGGGTTCGGGGGAGTCGCTGCTCGTCATGCTCCGATTGTGCCCCTCCCGGCCCGCGCCGACCGAGGCGTCCGCCGTGTCGGAGGGTCGTGACAGCATGGACCGATGCCCCCCGATCCGACCCCGTCCGCCTGGCGCGCCCGCGTCGGCGAGCTGAGCGGGGGAGCGGAGTCCGCGGACACCCCTCCGCTCACCCCGATCGGTCTGCAGTTCGAGCTCCGCAGGCTCGTGCGCCGGGCCGACGATCCGTGGCGCGCCCCCGCGAGCGAGCGCGTGACGGCGAAGGGCTACGACCCGGCCGACCGCGACGACCACCGTCTGGCCACCCGTCCGGTGGTAGCCGGGCGCGGCGGGGCGTGGAACCGCACCACCCTCACCTGGAAGTCGCTCAACCACCAGACTCACCGGCTCTCGCTCGATCCCGTGCACCAGCGCTGGTTCGCGGAGTACGCGGCCCTCCACCGGGCGACGCGGACAGTGCATCTCGGGCAGGATCCCGACTGGATCCACCTCGACGACTACGAGAGCCCCCTGCTCTGGCAGCTGCTCGAGCAGGCCGAGGCCCTGCGCATCCCGCTGCTCGCCCCCGACAAGGGGAGCATCGCCGTCGGCTCCGCCGCCCATCTCGCGCTCGTGGCCTCGAGTGACGCCGGATCGCTCGAGCTGCGTCCCGCACTCTGGGCCGACGGCGCGGAGCGCCCGATCGAGTCCGCCCGCCCCATCGCGCGCCACGGCGTCTACGTCGTCGAGGCGGGCGACCCGTCGTCGCTGCTTCTTGCCCCGATGCGCCGCGCCCTCGACGACGAGGAGCTGCGGCTGCTGCGCCACCCCGAGCGCACGCTCGTGCCCGGAGACGACGTCGAGGAGTTCCTCCGCGACCACCTGCCGAGCCTCCGCGGTCGCGTCGCGGTGCGCGCCGACGGCTCCGGTATCGAACTGGACGAGCCGGAGCCGCCCCAGCTGATCTGCACGGTCTCGTTCGAGCCCCGGCGGGTCGTCCGCGTCGCGTGGCACTGGCGGCGCACCCCCGATCGCGCGAGCGAGCTCGACGGTGTCGGCGACGAGGGGCTCGAAGCGTCGATCCTGCGCCGGGCGCGCACCGTCCTGGCCGAGGCCGGCTCCTCCGTCGTCCCCGATCCCGGGAGCCCCGCCGTCCTCCGCGGCGCGGACGCCGCCGTCTTCGTCGTCGAGCAGCTGCCCCTCCTGGGGGCGGTGGGCGGGGTCCGCATCGAGCGGGAGGGAGTGCCGCCCGACTACCGCCTGCTCACCGGTCCGCTCACGCTCACCCTCACTGCGGTCGACACCGAGAGCGCCGACTGGTTCGATCTCGGCGTCGTGGTGAGCATCGGCGACGCCTCCGTCCCGTTCGGCCCTCTGTTCCGGGCCCTGGCGTCCGGCGGCACCAGGATCCGCCTCGTCGACCACTCCTACCTCTCCCTCGACCATCCGGGACTCGACCGTCTGCGCGAGCTGCTGAACCGCGCCGACGAGATCGACGAGTGGGAGACCGGAGCGCGCATCGGCCGTCATCAGACCGCCCTCTGGGACGAGCTGGAGGAGCTCGCCGACGAGACCGTCGCCTCCGATGCCTGGCGGACGGTGCTCGAGACCGCGCTCACCGCCGGCGCGCCGGAGCCGGTGCCGCCACCCGCCGGGCTCGTCGCCGAGCTGCGCCCCTACCAGGCCGAGGGCTACGCCTGGCTCGTGCACCGGAGGCGGCACGGGCTGGGCGGGATCCTCGCCGACGACATGGGGCTCGGCAAGACCCTGCAGGCCCTGGCGATGATGCTCGAGGCGGTCGAGGAGTCGCGCGCGAGCGGCGAGCGGCGCCCGCCGTTCCTGGTCGTCGCCCCGACCTCCGTCGTCCCGGGCTGGGTGTCGGAGGCGGCGAGGTTCGCTCCGTCCCTCCGCGTCCACGCCGTCACCAGCTCGCGGGAGGGTCGCGGATCGACTCTCGACGCGATGCCGCCCGGGACCGACGTGGTCGTGACCAGCTACGCCGTGCTCCGACTGGCGGCGGAGGCGTGGGGCGGCCGCGAGTGGTCGGCGCTCATGCTCGACGAGGCGCAGTTCGCGAAGAACCCAGGCTCGCAGACGCATCGCGCGGCGCGGAGCGTGGGCGCGCCCATCACGCTCGCCCTCACCGGGACCCCGCTCGAGAACTCGCTCGACGAGCTGTGGGCGATCCTCGCGCTGGTGGCGCCGGGGCTGCTCCCGCCGCTCCGGCGCTTCAGGGAGGAGTACACCCGACCGTTGCAGCACGCCGACGCGCCGGTCGGGATCGCGTCGCCGGATCACTTCGAGGGCCGGACGGTGCCGCAGAGCGTGGGCGCGCGTCGGCGGCTGGAGCGGCTGCGGAGCCGGATCCGCCCGTTCCTGCTGCGGCGCACGAAGGAGGCGGTCGCGCCGGAGCTGCCCGAGAAGCAGGAGCAGACGCTCGAGGTCACCCTCGCACCGGCTCACCGCGTGCTCTACGACACCTACCTGCAGCGCGAGCGCCGCAAGCTGATGGGGCTGGTCGAGGATCTCGACCGGCAGCGCTTCACCGTGTTCCGCTCGCTGACGCTGCTGCGCCTGCTCGCCCTCGACGCCTCCCTCGTCGATCAGGCCTACCGGCACGTCCCCTCGGCCAAGCTCGACGCGCTGCTCGAGCACCTCGACGACGTGCTGGCCGAGGGGCGGCGTGCGCTCGTGTTCAGCACCTTCACCTCCTATCTCGAGCGCGCCGCCGAGCGGTTGCGGGCGCGCGGCATCCCGTTCGTCCAACTCGACGGGTCGACGCGCGACCGGGAGGCGGTGATCGCGTCGTTCCGCGCCGGCCGCGCTCCTGTGTTCCTGATCAGCCTCAAGGCGGGAGGCACCGGCCTGACGCTCACCGAGGCCGACCACGTCTTCATCCTCGACCCGTGGTGGAACCCGGCCGCCGAGGCGCAGGCGGTCGACCGCGCGCACCGCATCGGGCAGGAGCGGAGGGTCAACGTCTACCGGCTCGTCGCGAAGGACACGATCGAGGAGAAGATCGTGCGGCTCAAGGAGCGCAAGTCCCGCCTCAGCACCGCCGCTCTCGACGAGGGCGAGCTCTTCGCCCAGGCGCTGACCGCCGACGACGTGCGGGAGCTGCTGCGGGAGTGAGCTCGCGGCCTGGCGAGCCCCCTACGAAGGGGGACGCCAACGACCAGCCCCGACCCAGGATCCGGGCGCACACTGAGCGGATGAGCCAGCGCCGCCCCCGCCCCCGACCCGACTGGGTCGCCGCCCTCGAGACGGGCGAGGACGCAGGGCTGTTCGGTCCGGGAAGCGCCGTCTGGGCGGTCAACGGCGGAATGCCGACGATGGTCGCCGGCGTCCGCGCGCTGCTGATGCAGACGCTGCACGCGGGTGCGATGGCAGGGGTGCACGACCACTCCCGCTACCGCGAGGACCCGATGGGGCGCCTCGACAACACCGTGCGCTGGGTGCTCACCACGAGCTTCGGAGACACGGCGGCCGCGAGCGGGGCGGCGCGCTGGGTGACCGGCGTCCACGAGCGCATCGTCGGCTCCTACGAGGACGCGGCGGGCGCCGAGCGCGACTACTCGGCGCAGGATCCGCGGCTGCTGCTCTGGGTCCACGACGCGTTCACCGACGCCTTCCTCGGTGCGCACGAGATCTGGGGCCGGGCGATCCCTGGCGGCGCCGACGCCTACGTCCGCGAGTGGGCCGCCTCCGGCCGCCTGCTCGGCGTCGACGACCCTCCGGAGAGCCTGGCCGAGCTGCGCGAGCAGCTCGCGGGATTCGCCGACGAGCTGAAGCCCGACGAGCGCGTCCACGCGGCCGTGCAGTTCCTCCGCCGGGTGAAGCTGCCGGGCCAGGCCGGCCTGGTCTATCCGCTGCTGTTCGCCGGAGCCGTCGCCTCGCTCTCCCCGGAGGTGCGCCGACTGCTCGGGCTGCGTCGCGCCTGGTGGCCCGCCATCACCGCGACCCGCGTCCTGCTGCGCTCGCTCGAGGTCTACCTCGGCCGCGTCTCACCGAGCGAGCAGGCCGCTCTGAACCGCCTCGCCCGTCTCCGGGGAGCTCCCGCCGAGGCCGTCTGATCCTCCTTCTCGTACACCTGTCCGGGAAGTGCTATACTCTCCTGGATGACTTCCGCTCGCCTCGTCTCCCTGCACGGAGCGGATCCGCACCTCGCCCCGAATCCGGGGGATCCCCGCGCCCGTCGCACCCGCCGCCGCGTCTTTGACGCCGTCGAGCGGCTCGTGATGCAGGCCGAGGGCGAGCGCGCTGAGGGCATCGCCGTGAGTGACATCGTGCGCGAGGCGGGCATCAGCCGCAGCTCCTTCTACGCGCACTTCGACGACGCGGCCGCCGTCGCCTCCGCGCTGCTCCGCGAGGATCTCGTCGTCGCGGACGTGGCCGAGGGAGACGCCGAGGACGCCACCGGCGCCGTCGCGCTCCGCCGCGGATACGCCCGCCTCGTCGAGCGCCTCGTCGACCGGCACGCGTTCCACGCCCGACTCCGAGCCCGCGCCTCCGCGCGCGTGGCCTCGGACGACGCGGTCCTCGACACCGTCCTCGCCCTGCACCGCGAGGTGCTCGCCCGCGTCGACGCTCCAGCCTCCGTCGACCCCGAGCTGACCGCGACCTTCGCCGCAGGCGGCGTCCTCGCCGTCGCCGGCGCCTGGCTCGCCGGTTCGATCGACGGCACCGACGAGGAGCTCGTGGAGCACCTCGTCGCCCTGCTCCCTCCGTGGCTCGCCGAAGCGCCGCTGAGGACACCGGATCCCACCACAGGCCCCACGAGGAAAGGCACGACATGATGACATTCGAGGTCGGCGAGACCCTGGTCTACCCGCACCACGGAGCGGTGACGATCACCGGGCTCGAGAAGCGCTCGGTCAAGGGCGTCGAGAAGACGTTCATGACGATGAACGTCCACACCAGTGAGCTCACGATCACCCTGCCCGTCGAGAACGCCGAGCTCGTCGGCGTCCGCGAGATCATCGACGACGCCGGTGTCCAGGCGGTCTACGACGTCCTGCGCAGCGACGTCGCCGAGGAGGCGAGCAACTGGTCGCGCCGCTTCAAGGCCAACCAGGAGAAGATGGCCAGCGGCAGCGTCTACCGCGTCAGCGAGGTCGTCCGCGACCTGTGGCGCCGCGAGCAGGCGGGCGGAGTCTCGGCCGGTGAGAAGCGGATGCTGCTCAAGGCCCGCCAGATCCTGGTGTCCGAGCTCTCGCTCGCCCTCAAGGGCACCGACGAGGAGGCCTCGGCCAAGCTCGACGAGGTCCTCGCCTCGGCGATCTGATCGACCGTCGCGGCGTGCACGGTCACTCGGCCCTGCACGCCGCGACGACCCGTCGCGCGACCTCGTCCTGCGCGGCGCTGCCGTCGATCCTGACCACGAGTCCGGAGTCGGCGTAGACCTTCTCGAGCGGCGCGGTCTCGCGCTCGTAGACCGCGATGCGGTGACGGATCACCTCCGGGTCGTCGTCGGCGCGGTTCTGCTCGGCCGCTCGCGCGAGCAGCCGCTCGACGACCACGTCGGTGTCGGCCGCGAGCATCACGACCCGCTCGATCCGCGAGCCCCTCGCCTCGAGCATGCGGTCGAGCTCGTCGACCTGCGCCAGCGTGCGCGGATAGCCGTCGAGGATGAAGCCGTCCCGAGCATCCGGCTCGTCGAGCCGTTCGGCCACGAGCGCATTGGTCATCTCGTCCGGCACGTAGGCTCCGGCCTCCACGATCGCGCGGAGCCGGGTGCCCAGCTCGGTGCCGTCGGCGACGTGCGCCCGGAAGAGCTCCCCGGTCGAGATCGCGGGCACTCCCAGGGCCTCGGCCAGGACGGCCGCCTGCGTCCCCTTGCCCACGCCGGGCGGCCCCATCATGATGACGCGCATCGCGTCCTCCCTCAGTGTCGTCAGGTGATCGTAACGGTGCCCGGCGGGCAGCCGCGGCGATTCCGGACCTGCGCGTCACCCGTTCTAGGCTGACGTCGACGGACCGAGGAGAGAAGATGACCGAGTCGCGTGACGCGCAGCACGCGTCGACCCGAGTGGCCCTCCTGCTCGCCGATGTGTCCGCGGAGCTCGTCCGCCGGGGTGTCGACGATCAGGCACTCGCGGAGCTCCGCCGACCGCGCGCCTTCCTCGGCTTCCGCCGCGCACCCGTGATGGCGCCCGTGACGAGGGCCTGGCGGCTCGGCGTCCTGCTGCTCGAGCGCGACGGGGGACTCTTCGCGACGGGGTCGGTCACCCGCGCCGTCGCTCCCCTCCATGCGAACAACCAGTCCGAGTCGCAGGAGGCGCGGAGGGAGATCCGGCGCGCGGCCTTCGACGGACCGTTCCGCGAGGGCGAGATCGTGAACTACGGCTGGCGCCGACTGTCGATCGACGCCGAGGGCCTGCTGGCCGGTCAGGAGCCGCTCGCGCTCCGGGGGAGCGAGGTCCTCGTCCGCTGGGCGCCGGGCCTCGGAGACCAGGGGCTGATGCCTCTCGACCGCTACCTCGCCGATCGGATGGAGCTGATGGGCGCCCGCGAGGGCTAGCGACCGCTCGCGGTCACTCCTCCTCGGCCACCGGGTGGAACCACGGCGGGTAGACCGCGACGCGCGGCGACGCGGGGCTGTCCTCGAACAGCGCCTTGACCTTGTTTCGGGCCGTGACCGACGGCACGCCGACGACGGCGATCTCCTCGAGCGGGAACCGGTCGGGCACGAGCGCCTCCGCGCTGCGCAGCGCCGGCTCGTCGACGAGGAGTCGCGCGAAGGTGCGCACGAGGGCGTCGCCCTCGGTGAAGCGGGTGAGGACGTGGGAGGCGTCGCCGTCGCTCAGGACGGGAGCCGAGGCCAGCGAGCCGACGAGCACGACGTACTGCGACGCGGTGGTGCCCTGCGCGCGGGGGGACCAGTGCGGCGCGACCCGCTCGCCGCGCAGGTCGGCCCACAGAGCGGCGTCGGGGGAGAGGAAGAAGGGCACGAAGGCGGCGACGCTCGCGCCGTCCTTGACCTGCACCGCACGCCGGTGCTCGCGGGTGGTCTCGGCGCTCACGTCGATCGCGGGGCGCTCGGTCAGGTGCTGGTCGGCGATCAGGGCGCCGGAGGCGACGATCGCCGCGAGGTTGTCCATGTGGGTCACGTGGTAGATGCGCTGCGCAGCGATGTCGACCTTGGGCAGGGGCTTCTCGCGCGCCGTGCCCCTCGCCGCGGCCCTGGCCGTCGCCGCGCGGGAGGTCCCGGGGACGCGCGCGGGGGTGCGCGTGCTGCGCCCCACGGGCTCGGGGAGCTTGGCGGGGGAGCAGACGTCGCAGAGCGCGATGTCGAGGCCGTGGATGCATTCGGTGGGCACTCTGGATTCCTTCTGCGCTCGGTCTCGGGGTTCCGGCGCAAGAACGACGTTACGCGACCACGGGGTGCTCGCGCGGTTCAGGCGGCGATCCGCGGACCGGGGACCGGGAGCCGCCGGGCATCGGCTGGGAGCGGGGCCGGGGTGCGGGGGCGCCGCGTAGCGTGGACGGCATGAAGCGCGCAGTGCCCGCCGAGGGCCAGGAATCGGTCTGGGACTACCCGAGGCCGCCGAGGGTCGAGCCGACCTCCGAGCACGTGGTCGTGCGTCTGGGCGGCGTGGTGGTCGCGGAGTCGCGGGCCTCGTTCCGCGTCCTCGAGACCAGCCATCCGCCCGTCTACTACCTGCCCCGCGGCGACTTCGGCGACGGCGTCCTCTCGCCGGCGCCCGGCCGCAGCATCTGCGAGTTCAAGGGTGCGGCGTCGTACCTGTCGGTCCAGGGCGGCGGGGTCGTCGCCGAGGCGGCCGGATGGATGTATCCGGAGCCTCTGCCCGGCTTCGAGATCCTGCGCGGCACGATCGCGCTGTACCCCGGGCGGATGGACTCGTGCACCGTCGACGGCGAGCCCGTGGAGCCGCAGCCCGGCGACTTCTACGGCGGCTGGATCACCTCCCGTGTCGTCGGCCCGTTCAAGGGCGCGCCGGGCACGATGTTCTGGTGACGCCCGCGGGCCCGCGCGCGATCTGAAGGCTCTCGTGCGGTCTGCAGGCGATCGAGGGTCACCGCCGACGATCCGGCGGAGGAGAGCGCTCTTCCGTCGGCATCGCCTGCGGATCGCACCTCCGCCGCCGTCGTAACGCCGGGTAACGCCCCACCGGCGCGTCCTCCTCCCGTGCCACTGTGGTGCGCGCCGGAGACCGGCGGCGAGGAGGCGGATGACCATGGACGCGGACGACGCGCGCGACGAGAGCCGGTGGGGCTTCTCGACCCGGCAGCTGCACGCGGGAGGCGCGGAAGACCCTCTCCAGGCGCGGCGCACCCCGATCTACCTCACCGCGGGCTTCAGCTTCGACTCGTTCGACCAGGCCCGCGACCGCTTCGCCGGCGCCGACGGCTACACCTACACCCGGGTCGGCAACCCGACGACGGAGGCGGTCGAGCGCCGCATCGCCGCGCTCGAGGGCGGGCGCGACGCCCTCCTGGTCGGCAGCGGGCAGGCCGCCGTCTCGGTCGCGCTCCTCACGCTGGCCTCGGCCGGCGACCACGTGGTCGCCGCCGCGAGCCTGTACGAGGGAACGCGGAACCTCCTGCTCGAGAACCTCGCGCGGCTCGGCATCACGACGACCTTCGTCGAGGAGGCCGACGACGCGCAGGCCTGGGCCCGAGCGATGACGCCGCGCACCCGCGCCGTGCTGGTCGAGTCGATCCCGAACCCGCGCAACGACGTCATCGACGTCCGCCTGGTCGCCGAGGTCGCCCACAACGCGGGCGTCCCGCTGGTCGTCGACAACACCTTCGCCACGCCCTACCTCCTCCGGCCGATCGAGCACGGTGCCGACGTGGTCGTGCACTCGGCGAGCAAGTTCCTCGCCGGTCACGGAGCCGTCATCGCCGGTGTGGTCGTCGACGCCGGCCGCTTCGACTGGCGCCAGCCGGGCGAGCGGTTCCCGCATCTGGCCGGGGTGGCCGGCGACGGTGCCTTCCTCGCCTACGCGCGCGACGTCGTCGCGGGGCGGATGGGTCCGACGGTCTCGCCACTGACGTCCTTCCTGCTCGAGCAGGGACTCGAGACGCTCTCGCTGCGGGTCCGCCACCAGTCGCGCAGCGCGCTCCTGATCGCGCGCTGGCTCGAGGGCCGCCCTGAGGTCGAGAGCGTCGACTACAGCGGACTCGCCTCGAGCCCGTCGCACGCGCTGGCGCAGCGCTACCTGCCGCTCGGCCAGGGGTCGGTCTTCTCGTTCACGCTCCGCGGCGGTGTGGAGGCTGCGCGGCGCTTCTCGGACGCGCTCCGGATCTTCACGCGGATGACGCACCTCGGCGACGTCCGCTCGCTCGTCCTGCATCCGGCCTCGACGACGCACACCGGGCGCACCTCCGAGCAGCTGGCGGCGGCGGGCATCGGCCCGGGACTCCTGCGGTTGTCGATCGGCATCGAGGATCTCGAGGATCTGCTGGCCGACCTCGAGCGGGGCCTCGCCGCCGTGTCCGCCGTCGGCCCGCTCGAGCTCGCGGAGGCGTCGTGAGCCGGCCGCAGCACTTCGCCTGGTTCCTCTCGCGCGGCTTCGGCCCGCAGGCGTGGGGGCAGCCGAACTGGGACTGGGACCGCTCGTGGACCGAGCCGGAGCTCTACCGCCAGAGCGCACGCGAACTCGAGCAGGCCGGCTTCGACCTCGTGATCATCGAGGACGCCCTCTCGCTCGGGAACGCGAGCACACTCGACCTCCGGGTGCGCAGAGCCTACGGCGGCCCCAAGCACGACCCGATGATGCTCGCTCCCTACCTCTTCGAGGCCACGCAGACGCTGGGAGTCGCTCCCACCGTGAATCCGATGGCCTACAGCCCCTACCAGGCGGCGCGCCAGTTCGCGACGCTCCAGCATCTCAGCGGAGGGCGCCTCGGGCTCAACGTCGTGACCGACGTGGGCAGCAGTCGTCACTTCGGGTTCGAACCGCTCGCCCACGACGCCGCCTACGATCGCGCGCACGAGTGGCTCGACTCGATCCGAGAGCTCTGGCACAGCTGGGACGACGGTGCGCTGATCCGCGACGCGGCGTCGGGGCGCTTCGCCGACGGCACCCGACTGCGACCGGTGCGGCACCGCGGTGCGCACTTCGTCTTCGACGGGCCGTTGAACGCCCTGCCGTTCGAGGGAGGCGATCCCGTCATCGTCTCGCCCGGAGGATCGCCTCGCGGGATCGACTTCGCCGGCGCGCAGTCCGAGATCCAGCTGGCACTGGCCTCGCTCGACACCGCCACCGTGCGCTCGTACCGCGAGCGCGCCAGGGCGGCCGCGGCCGCTCACGGCCGCGACCCCGACGACCTCACGATCCTGTTCGTCGTCAAGCCCGTCGTGGTCTCGAGCAGGGAGGAGGCCGAGCGCCTCGTCGCCGCCTCGGCCCATCCCGACGAGGAGGCGCTGCTCGCCATCGCCGCCGCGCAGTCCAGCGATCTCGAGACCGACCTGACCGCGCTCGATCTCGACCGCCCGATCGACCCCTCCGTCTTCGGCGAGCACGTGTCGCGCGGCAGCATCGCCGGTCTCTACGGCGGAGCGGACGCGGACGCCCCGCTGCGCGAACTACTCACGGCGAAGGCGCGGCTGGGGTTGATCGCCGACCGACGCGGAGTCGTCGGCACGGCGGAGGAGGTCGCCGACTTCGTCCAGGAGCTCGGCGACGACGCCGACAACGACGGCATCGCCTTCTCGGGCGACTTCCATCCGGTCACGCTGCACCGGATGCTCGACGACCTCGTGCCGATCCTCCGGCGCCGGGGGATCCTCCGTCGCGACCACCCGGGCGGCGGGCTGCGAGGGAGCCTGGCGCGGTTCTGACCCGTCAGACCGGAGCAGGCGGCTCGAGTGCCGCGCGCGCCGCCTCGACCCCCTCGACCTCGAGCGACCAGTCGGGTCGGCGGAAGTCCGCGGCGCTCAGTCGGAACCGCGTCTCCTCCACAGCCGCGCCGTCGGCTCCGACCGTGCGCTGCGTGCCGTTCGGCCGGTAGCCCAGCGCCGTCGAGACACCGATCGAGGCCGTGTTCCACTCCAGTGCGCTGCTCTCCGCCACCTCGGCGCCGAGGTGGTCGAAGGCGAACACGAGCACGGCGGCACGCATCTCGCGTCCGAGCCCTCTGCCCTGCGCTCCGCGCGTCAGCCAGGAGCCCGACGACACCGTGCGGGTCGCCGCGAAACGGTCGGCGACGAGGTCCTGGCAGCCGATCACGGCTCCGTCCTCGAGGATCGCGAAGGCGATGCGCCAGGAGTCGGCGGTCGTGGCAGCGCGCAGCGACCAGTGGTAGCGCGCGAGGTCCGCGGGGAGCCTCTCGGGCGGCGCCTCCGCCCAGGGAGAGGGGAACGGCGAGCGCCCCGGCTCGTGGATCCCCGCCGAAGCGGCGGCCGCCAGAGCGGGCAGATCGTCGTCGCGGACCGGATGCAGTTCGAGCCGCGGGGTGCGCAGGACGAGCGAGAAGAGGGGCCAGACACTCGAGGGATCGCTCATCCGACGACGCTAGCGAACCGGATGCCGTCGCCGCGTCGGCAGCTGTGCCGGTGGCGGGACTCGAACCCGCACGCCCTCTCGGACAGAGCATTTTGAGTGCCCCGCGTCTGCCATTCCGCCACACCGGCGCACAACAAGCCCGTTGAGAATACCGTAGGCTCTCCGGCGTGACAGACCAGGAACCCACGTCGACCGCACCCCGCCGGGTCGTCGTCGCCGAAGACGAATCGCTCATCCGCATGGACATCGTGGAGATCCTCCGCGACAACGGCTTCGAGGTCGTCGGTGAGGCCGGAGACGGCGAGACGGCCGTGGCCCTCGCCACCGAGCTCCGCCCCGACCTGGTCATCATGGACGTCAAGATGCCCCAGCTCGACGGCATCTCGGCCGCCGAGCGTCTCTCGAAGGCGCACATCGCCCCGGTCGTCCTCCTCACGGCGTTCAGCCAGAAGGAGCTCGTCGAGCGCGCCAGCGAGGCCGGTGCTCTCGCCTACGTCGTGAAGCCGTTCACCCCGAACGATCTGCTGCCCGCGATCGAGATCGCGCTGTCCCGCTACGCCCAGATCATCACCCTCGAGGCCGAGGTCGCCGACATGGTCGAGCGCTTCGAGACCCGCAAGCTCGTCGACCGCGCCAAGGGCCTGCTCAACGAGAAGATGGGCCTCACCGAGCCCGAGGCGTTCCGCTGGATCCAGAAGGCGTCGATGGACCGTCGCCTGACCATGCACGACGTCGCTCAGGCGATCATCGAGCAGCTGAGCCCCAAGAAGTAGGTCCGTTTCAGCGGATCACGGCCAGAGGCGGGTGCGCTCCCACGCGGAGGCGCCCGCCTCCGTCGTTCCCGGGCGGTACTCGAGCCGGACGTGGTCCTGCTCGGCGGCTGTCGAACCCTGCCAGAACTCGATCCGCTCGGGGACGACGCGGTAGACGGCCCAGTCGCGGTCCAGCGTCGCGGGCGAGCAGCCCACGGCGACGCTCGTCTGCAGGGTGACCAGGCCGAAGTCGGCGGAGCTGCGCATCGGCTCGCTCTGGCGGCCGACGAGCAGGGCGGTGCGCGCCGCCTCGGACCGACGGCGGAAGTCGTCGGCCGATTCGTCGGCGGTGCCCCTCTCGGCGCGGCCCTCGACTCGGACCTGGCGTCCCTGCACAGGCCAGAAGAACGTGAGCGACGCGTGCGGGTTCTCGGCCATCGCCCGGCCCTTCGGGCTGGAGGCGTGCGTCGAGAACGCCCAGCCGCGCTCGTCGACGTCGCGCAGCACGAGCACGCGCGCCGTGACGTCCCCCTCCTCGTCGGCGGTCGACAGCGTCGCGCCGTGGGGGAGCAGCTGCCCGGCCGCCGCCGCCTCCTCGAGCCACTGCGAGAACAGCTCGACGGGGTCGGTCGGCGCCGCCTCCGCGTCGAAGGCGGGCAGCTCGGACGGCATGGACGGCATCGAACGCAGCAGATCACGGAAGGTCACGTCCCGAGCCTAGGTCGCCCCCGACACCCCGTCCCGGGCTTGCGCACTCAAGAAATCACTGTCGCCGACGATCCATCCGAATCCGAGCGTGCGCCGTCACACCAGCCGAGTTCCACGAGGCGAACCGGGAGAACGCGTGTCAGCGTTCTCCCGTAGCCGTTCGCGACCCGCTCCACTCACCGCAACCACCTCGCACAGCCGACTGCGCCGCGGCGGGCGGGCACCGCCGCGTCCGATGGCGCCGCGACTGCGCCGCGGCGGGCGGGGACCGCCGCGTCCGATGGCGCCGCGACTGCGCCGCGGCGGGCGGGGAGCGCCGCGGTCAGCGGCTCCGGATGATGTTCGTGATGCGGACCGTCGAGAGGCGGCGCCCCTCCTCGTCTCGGATCACGATCTCGTGGGTGACGAGGGTCGAGCCCAGGTGGATCGCGTCGCAGGTGCCGATGACGAAGCCCGAGCGGGTCGAGCGGCTGTGACTCGCGTTCAGCTCGATGCCCATCGCGATCCGGCCCTCGCCGGCGTGGACGTTCGCGGCGATCGAGCCCATCGACTCCGCGAGCACCACGTGCGCGCCTCCGTGCAGGATGCCGAACGGCTGACGGTTGCCTTCGACGGGCATCGAGGCGACGGAGTGCTCGGGGGTGAGCTCGTGCCAGACGATGCCCATGGTGTCGGCGAGCTCGCCTCCGCCGCGGCCTATCGAGGCGACCAGATCGAGCGCGGGCGGGCGGCTCCAGACGGTGTCGCGGGGCTCGGGATCGGTCACGGTACTCCTTGTTCTGGAGCCTCGCGCGGGCCTCGGCCAGCGGGTGCAGCGGGCCGGATCCCGTGTCGGAGGCGCTGTGTAGTCTGGCCCTGTGTCAGATCCGGATCAGCCTACCCTCCTGCTCGTCGACGGTCATTCGCTGGCCTTCCGGGCGTTCTACGCGCTTCCGGTCGACAGTTTCCAGACCCGTGACGGGCAGCACACCAACGCGATCCACGGCTTCCTGTCGATGCTGATCCTGCTGCTCAAGAACGAGAAGCCCACGCACCTCGGCGTCGCCTTCGACATCTCCCGCTACTCCTTCCGCACCCGCGAGTACCCCGAGTACAAGGGCACCCGCGGAGAGACCCCTCCCGAGTTCAAGGGCCAGGTCCCTCTTCTCGAGGAGGCGCTGCACGCGATGAACATCCGGACCGTCTCGAAGGAGGACTTCGAGGCCGACGACATCCTCGCGACACTGGCGAAGCAGGGCGCCGAGGCCGGGTTCCGGGTGCTCGTCGTCTCGGGAGACCGCGACACCATCCAGCTCGTCACCCCCGAGGTCACCCTGCTCTACCCGTCCACCCAGGGCGTCTCGCAGCTCACCCGCTACGACCGCGACAAGGTGTTCGAGAAGTACGGTGTCGAGCCGCACCAGTACCCCGAGATCGCCGCCCTCGTCGGCGAGACCAGCGACAACCTGCCCGGAGTCGACAAGGTCGGCCCGAAGACGGCCGCCAAGTGGGTCAACCAGTACGGCACCGTGGCCGACATCATCGCCCACGCCGACGAGATCAAGGGCGTCGTCGGCGAGAAGCTGCGCGAGCAGAAGGAGAACGCGCTCCGCAACCGCCGACTCAACCGCCTCGTCACCGACGTCGAGCTGCCGCTGGGTCCCGCCGATCTCGATCGCCGCCCGATCGACGTCGACGCCGTCCGCGAGATCTTCAGCCGACTCGAGTTCAAGACTCTGCAGGAGCGGGTGCTCACGATCGCAGCCGAGGAGGGCGTCGAGGGTGCGGCCTCCGCGCTGGCCGGCGACACCGTCGTGACCGCCGCTCCCGCCGTGCGCACCCTCGTCGACGAGGAGCTCGCGCACTGGCTCGACCGCGTCTCGACCAGGGGGACGACGCCGGTGGCCGTGCAGGTGCAGGTCGGAGTCGACGGGCTCGACGGGCTCGGCCTCGCGACCGAGACCGAGTCGGCATTCGTCCCGTGGGCCGCCGGCCGCCCCGACTACACCGCGCTCGAGGAGTGGCTCGCGAGCGAGGCGCCCAAGGTCTTCGCCGACGCCAAGCCGCAGGTCAAGGCGCTGCGCCGTGCCGGGCTGAGCGTCTCCGGTCTCGCCTTCGACACGAGGGTCGCGGCCTACCTCCTGCAGCCCACCGGTCACGCGGCGACCCTGCCGGCGCAGACCGCGCAGTACCTCGACGAGACGATGGCCCAGGGCGACCCCGATCAGCTCGTGCCGAGCGTGGAGCCGATCGGTCCGGCGACCGAGGCCTGGTACGCCTTCCGTCTGGTCGCCCCGCTCACCGAGCTGCTCGGCGAGGGCATGCTCTCGGTGCTCGTCGACATCGAGCTGCCCATCGTCCAGGTGCTCGCGACGATGGAGCTCACGGGCGTCGCGATCGACTCCGCGGTGCTCGCGCGCCTCCGGGGCGAGCTGACGACCACCGCCGCCGAGCTGGCGAGCCGGGCGTTCGCCGAGATCGGGCACGAGATGAACCTCGGCTCGCCGAAGCAGCTGCAGCAGGTGCTCTTCGAGGAGCTCGCCATGCCGAAGACCCGGGCGACCAAGACCGGGTACACGACCGACGCCTCCGCGCTCGCCGATCTGCAGGACTCGCATCCGCACCCGTTCCTCGGCCTCCTGCTCGAGCACCGCGATGCGACGAAGCTCAAGCAGATCATCGAGACGCTCGAGAAGTCGGTCACCGCCGACGGGCGGATCCACACCAGCTACGACCAGACCGGGACGGCGACGGGACGCATCTCGTCGAACGACCCGAACCTCCAGAACATCCCAGTGCGCAGCGAGGTCGGCCGCCGCATCCGCACCGCCTTCGTGCACAGCCGCGAGGCGAGCACGCTGCTCACGGCCGACTACTCGCAGATCGAGATGCGGATTATGGCGCACCTCTCGGGCGACGCCGGTCTCATCGAGGCCTTCCACAGCGGAGAGGACCTGCACCGCTTCGTCGGTGCCCGGATCTTCGGCGTCGAACCGGCCGATGTCACCTCGGCGATGCGCAACAAGGTGAAGGCGATGTCCTACGGTCTCGCATACGGCCTCAGCGCCTTCGGGCTGTCGAAGCAGCTGCGGATCTCGAGCGCCGAGGCCAAGCAGCTGATGACCGACTACTTCGTGCGCTTCGGAGCGGTGCGCGACTACCTGCGCACCGTCGTCGAGGAGGCGCGCGAGACCGGCTACACCGAGACGATCTTCGGGCGCCGCCGGCCCTTCCCCGATCTGCAGAGCGCCAACCGCGTCCTCCGCGACAACGCGGAGCGGGCGGCGCTCAACTCTCCCATCCAGGGGTCGGCCGCCGACATCATGAAGCTCGCCATGATCGGTGTCCAGGCCGACATCGACGAGCAGGGGCTCGGCTCCCGCATGCTCCTGCAGGTGCACGACGAGCTCATCTTCGACGTCGCACCCGGAGAGGAGGAGGCGCTCGAGAGCGTCGTGCGCGGTCGCATGGCCGGTGCGGTCGAGCTCCGCGTCCCCCTCGAGGTCCAGGTCGGCCACGGCGCCGACTGGGACGACGCCGCGCACTGACCCCGCGCCGAGTGGGCCTGGCTAGGCTCGGGCGCATGACCTCCGACACCCCCCGTCAGCCGACCGCCGTCGATCTCGTCGCCGAGCGCTGGGTCGACACGCTGGTCGAGCTCGACCCCACCATCGGCACCTACATCGGGCGGGTGGAGTCGAGCGGTCGCCTCGGCGATCTGTCACCGGAGGGTCGCGCCCGGTCACGGGATGCGGTGGCGGCCGCGCTGACCGAGCTCGAGAGCGCGGTCCCGGTCGACGCGGTCGATCGCGTCACGGTCGCCGACCTCGGCTCGGAGCTCCGCCTCACGCTCGAGGCCCACGACGCCCAGCTGCCGCTGCGCGATCTCAACGTCATCGCCTCCCCGCCCCAGGAGCTGCGCGACGTCTTCGATCTCATGCCCACCGACGAGGTCGCCGACTGGGAGGCCGTCGCCGACCGGCTGCACGCCGTCCCCGCCGCCGTGGCGGGCTACACCGAGACGCTGCGGGAGGGCATCCGGTCGGGAGTGGTGCCCGCCGTCCGCCAGGTGCGGCTCGTCGCCGAGCAGTCCGACGCCATCGCGGCGCCGCGCGGTTTCTTCGCCGGCCTCGCGGCAGAGGCGGCGCCCTCCTCCGGCTCCCTGCCCGCCTCGCTCGCCACCCGACTCGAGGAGGGCGCTCGTCGTGCCGGTGCGGCCTACGGGGGCCTCGCGGCCTTCCTCCGCGGCGAGCTCGCCCCGGTCGCGGGCACGGAGGACGCTGTCGGCCGCGAGCTGTACGCCCTGCAGTCCCGCCGCTTCCTCGGCGCCGTCGTCGACCTCGACGAGACCTACGAGTGGGGGATCGAGGAGCTCGCGCGGATGACCGCCGAGCAGGAGGCGATCGCGCGCGAGATCCTGCCTGGGGCGTCCGTCGCCGAGGCGATCGCGCACCTCGACCGTGATCCGTCCCGCACGCTGCACGGAGTCGACGCGCTGCAGCGGTGGATGCAGGAGACCAGCGACCGGGCCGTCGCCGAGCTCGCCGGCACCGCCTTCGACATCCCCGCCGAGCTCCGCCGGCTCGAGTGCCTCATCGCTCCGACGCACGAGGGCGGGATCTACTACACCGGGCCGAGCGACGACTTCGCGCGACCGGGGCGGATGTGGTGGTCGGTCCCCGAGGGCGTGACCGAGTTCGCGACCTGGCGCGAGCTGACGACGGTCTACCACGAGGGCGTGCCCGGCCATCACCTGCAGGTGGGGCAGGCGGTCGTCAATCGCGCGCGGCTGAACACGTGGCGTCGGCAGCTCGCCGGCAGCTCGGGGCACGCCGAGGGCTGGGCGCTCTACGCGGAGCGGCTGATGGAGGGCTTCGGCTACCTGGACGACCCGGCCGACCGGCTCGGGATGCTCGACGGCCAGCGGATGCGCGCCGCGCGCGTCGTGGTCGACATCGGCGTGCACCTGCGCAAGCGCCTGCCCGGCTCGACCGAGGTGTGGAGCGCGGAGTCCGCGCTGGCGTTCATGCGCGCGAACGTGAACATGGACGACGCCTTCATCCGCTTCGAGGTGAACCGCTACCTGGGCTGGCCCGGTCAGGCGCCCTCGTACAAGATCGGGCAGCGGATCTGGGAGGAGCTGCGCGACGAGGCTGCGGCCCGCGAGGGCGCGGCGTTCTCGCTCGCGGGCTTCCACCGCCGGGCGCTCGACCTCGGCGGGGTCGGTCTCGACACACTGCGGGCGAGCCTCGCGAGCTGAGACCGGGCGCGGCGGGAACCGCACGAGCGACGCCTCCGATCGGGGCCCGCGGAGATTGCCACCACCCTCCCGGGTTAGGTAGTCTTGAACGTCACGTTCGTGGCGCCGCCGTGCCCACGGTGAGCGACGAGGCCCCGGATCACAGCCCGGGGCGTCCGAGTGTCACCCTCTGCCCCGGCACATCCCCTCACCTCCGCGGTGATCCCCATCAGGCATGCCTCACGGCCCGCCGGTGGTCGCCGCCCGACATCCATCCATCCTGGAGCATCCCTTAATGACAACCGCAACGACCGAAAAGGCAACCAAGCAGGTCGCGATCAACGACATCGGGTCTGCTGAAGACTTTCTTGCCGCGGTCGAAAAGACTCTGAAGTTCTTCAACGACGGAGACCTCATCGAAGGCACCGTCGTGAAGATCGACCGCGACGAGGTCCTCCTCGACGTCGGATACAAGACCGAGGGCGTCATCCCCTCGCGTGAGCTCTCCATCAAGCACGACGTCGACCCCTCCGAGGTCGTCAACGTGGGCGACAGCGTCGAAGCCCTCGTCCTGCAGAAGGAGGACAAGGAGGGTCGCCTGATCCTCTCGAAGAAGCGTGCGCAGTACGAGCGCGCATGGGGCGACGTCGAGAAGATCAAGGAGTCCGACGGTGTCGTCACCGGTTCGGTCATCGAGGTCGTCAAGGGCGGGCTCATCGTCGACATCGGCCTCCGCGGCTTCCTCCCTGCCTCGCTCATCGAGCTGCGCCGGGTCCGCGACCTCACGCCGTACCTCGGCCAGGAGATCGAGGCCAAGATCCTCGAGCTCGACAAGAACCGCAACAACGTGGTCCTGTCGCGTCGCGCGCTCCTCGAGCAGACGCAGTCCGAGAGCCGCACCACGTTCCTGAACAACCTGCACAAGGGTCAGGTCCGCAAGGGTGTCGTGTCGTCGATCGTCAACTTCGGTGCGTTCGTCGACCTCGGCGGCGTCGACGGTCTCGTCCACGTCTCCGAGCTCTCCTGGAAGCACATCGAGCACGCCTCCGAGGTCGTCGAGGTGGGCCAGGAGGTCACCGTCGAGATCCTCGAGGTCGACCTCGACCGCGAGCGCGTGTCGCTCTCGCTCAAGGCGACCCAGGAGGACCCGTGGCAGGTCTTCGCCCGCACCCACGCGATCGGTCAGGTCGCACCGGGCAAGGTCACGAAGCTGGTCCCGTTCGGTGCCTTCGTCCGCGTCGCGGACGGCATCGAGGGCCTCGTCCACATCTCGGAGCTCTCGGGGAAGCACGTCGAGCTCGCCGAGCAGGTCGTGTCGGTCGGTGAAGAGGTGTTCGTCAAGGTCATCGACATCGACCTCGACCGCCGCCGCATCTCGCTCTCGCTCAAGCAGGCGAACGAGAACATCGACCCCGAGGGCACCGAGTTCGACCCGGCGCTCTACGGCATGGCCACCGAGTACGACGACCAGGGGAACTACAAGTACCCCGACGGCTTCGACCCGGAGACCAACGAGTGGCGCGAGGGCTTCGAGTCGCAGCGCGAGGCCTGGGAGCAGGACTACGCCGCGGCGCAGGCCCGCTGGGAGGCCCACAAGGCTCAGGTCGCCAAGTCGCAGGAGGAGGCGGCCACCGTCTCCGAGGGCGTCTCGGTCGGCGGCGGCTTCACCAACGAGTCGACCGGAGCCGGCACCCTCGCCGACGACGAGTCGCTCGCCGCGCTCCGCGAGAAGCTCTCCTCGAGCAACTGATCGAGTGCACGCACACGAACGGCCGGTCCCCTCGGGGGCCGGCCGTTCGGCGTTCCCCCCTCCGGCACCCCGGCTGAGTAGGGTGTGCGCGTGCATCTCGTAGCCCTGACCGGAGGCATCGCCTCCGGCAAGTCGACCGTCGCCCGCCGTCTCGCCGAGCACGGAGCGGTGGTCGTCGACGCCGACGTGCTGGCCCGCGAGGTCGTCGAGCCCGGGGAGCCGGCCCTGCAGGCGATCGTGGAGCGGTTCGGCCCGGCGATGCTGCGAACCGACGGGTCCCTCGACCGGGCGGCCCTCGGCACGGTCGTCTTCGCCGACGCCTCTGCGCGGGCCGATCTGAACGCGATCACGCATCCGGCCGTGGGGGAGCGCTCGAAGCGGCTGTTCGCCGAAGCCGAGGAGGCCGACCCGGACGCCGTCGTCGTCTACGACGTCCCTCTGCTGGCCGAGGGACGCGGAGCGGAGGAGTTCGACGAGGTGGTCGTCGTGCACGCGCCGGAGTCGACGCGCGTCCAGCGCCTCGTGGCGCTGCGAGGCATGTCCGAGCCGGAGGCGCGCGCCCGCGTCGGCGCGCAGGCGACCGACGAGCAGCGGCTCTCCCTCGCCGACGTCGTCGTCGACTCCTCCGGAACCCTCGACGAGACGCTGGCCCGGACCGACGCGCTCTGGGAGCACCTGCGCGGGTCCTGAGGGACTGGGGCCGACGATCAGCAGTCGTCCGTAGGGTAGGGAGTCGCGTCAGGGACACCCAGGAGGATGACCGCATGAGCCCCCACGGACCTGGTAGGCCCGCCTCGGATTCGCGCCGGATCCTCCTCGCAGCAGGCGCCGGCGCCGTCCTCGGAGCGGGCGCCCTGGCAGCCAGAGGCTCTTCGCCGATACCGGATCCGATCGTGCGACCAGCCGGGACGTCCCGCGTCGTGGACGTCCACGACTACATCGACCCCTCGGCACCGCCCGGCGCCGCGCGGGACACCGCTGCGTGGAAAGCGGCGCTCACCGCGGCAGCGATTCCGGATGAGGGCGTGACCCCGGAGGAGCACCACGCTGTCGTCACCGCGTACGGAGGAAGCTTCACCGTCGAGGAGACGCTCTCGTGGGACACGCGGATCAGCATCGACGGGCACTGCGAGATCGTGAACTCGGGTCCCGGCTTCCTCCTGGAGACGACCAGCCCTGTCGTGCAGAAGACCGGCGCAGGATTCACACGGCAGCATCAGACGGTCCTCAGCAATCTGCATCTCGTCGGCGATGGCACGAACAGCGGCGTCGCCATCGGCGCGGAGCCCCACCTCCGTCAGCCCGGACCGAAGCCCGCCTACCTGACGCTGGTGAACGTGGTCCTCCGCTCCTTCGACACGGCGGTGGAACTCGGATCGCACGCCTACTTGCTCGAGTTCCGCTCATGCTCGATACAGGGGAACCGGATCGGCATCGTGGCGACAAGGGATGCCGTCGACTCCGGCGAGCGGATCTCGATACAGAGCTGCGATCTCACCAGCAACACCCAGAGTGCGATCGAGATCCACGGGGACCAGGAGTTCTTCGTGAACCAGTGCTCGTTCGACACCTTCTCGACCAATCAGAGCCGAGTCGTGAGTGTCGCCCTGGGTCAGATCTACTTCACGAACTGCCATTTCGAGATGCAGATCCCCGACCGCAACGGCTGGTTCGAGCTCACGGGGTGGGGGGCTCTCGTGACACTGACCGACTGCCGATACCTCGTTCGGGGACGAGTGGAGGTCTCGACCGAGGCGCAGTGCGGGCTCATCGAGTTCTCGGGCGCACGAGGACAGCGTGCGGTGATCAGGGGCGGCCAGTTCCAGGGCGGCACGTCGCTCCTGCCTTTCCTCGCTCGCGGCGACGGGACCCTCACAGTCTCCGAGACCTCTTCGCTCCCATCGACCGCGCTCCGCCCTCATTCGGGGGAGCGCGAGCGTGGAATCCTCGATCCGGACGGCGACCGTTCGTCGCTCGCGGACGACTGGGTCACGACCGGGAAGGCGACGGTCAGCGGTGGGGAATCGCCGGTGTCGGGCGTGCGCGCGTTCTCCGTCGGAGACGACACAGGAGTGGGCGCGGTGTACCTGTTCGTGCCCATCGAGCGGGGCGCACGAGTACTGGTCGGGTTGGAGGCGCTCTTCGCCGGGGAGGGCACCGCCGCGGTTGATCTGGGCTTCTCGACAGCTCGCCGCTCGGGCGGACTCGGCAGTCAGTGGTACTCGCGGACGGAGATCGCGGCGTCGGAGAGGTTCGAGTCCTTCCGGCTCGACGGCGCGTACTCGCTGCCCGCACCGGACTGGGCGGTCTTCGTCGTCCTCAGAGTGCGGACCGCGGGGATGGCCGCCGCCGACCGGCTCTTCCTCCGCGATCTGCGGTTCTCGCGACTCTGATCGCTCGTTCGCGGCCAGCGCACGCCGGGTTCCGTGTCGGTGGTCACAGCTACGCTTCGAGCATGGAGCCCACCCGTGCCGTCCACCCCTTCGAGGTCGTCAGCGAGTACAAGCCGAGCGGCGATCAGCCGGCGGCGATCGCCGATCTGAGCGCGCGCATCCGGGCCGGCGAGGCCGACGTGGTGCTGCTCGGCGCGACCGGCACCGGCAAGTCGGCGACCACCGCCTGGCTGGTCGAGGCGGTGCAGCGCCCCACGCTCGTGCTCGCGCACAACAAGACCCTCGCCGCGCAGCTCGCGAACGAGTTCCGCGAGCTGTTCCCGAACAACGCCGTCGAGTACTTCGTCTCCTACTACGACTACTACCAGCCCGAGGCCTACGTCCCCCAGACCGACACCTTCATCGAGAAGGACAGCTCGGTCAACGCCGAGGTCGAGCGGCTCCGGCACTCCACCACGAATTCGCTGCTCAGCCGGCGAGACGTGATCGTCGTCTCCACCGTCTCGTGCATCTACGGCCTCGGGCAGCCCGAGCAGTACCTCGAGGCGATGGTCGCCCTGCAGGTCGGCCAGCGCGTCGACCGCGACCGGCTGATCCGCAAGTTCGTGTCGATGCAGTACGCGCGCAACGACGTCGACTTCGCCCGCGGCACCTTCCGGGTCAGGGGCGACACGATCGAGATCATCCCCATGTACGAGGAGCTCGCGATCCGGATCGAGATGTTCGGCGATGAGATCGAGGCGCTCTACACGCTGCACCCGCTCACGGGCGACATCGTGCGCAAGCTCGAGTCGGTCTCGGTCTTCCCCGGCTCCCACTACGTCGCGAGCCAGGACGTCATGCACCGGGCGATCGACACGATCCAGCAGGAGCTCGAGGTGCGGCTCGCCGACCTCGAGAAGCAGAACAAGCTCCTCGAGGCACAGCGGCTCCGGATGCGGACCACGTTCGACCTCGAGATGATGCAGCAGATCGGCTTCTGCTCGGGCATCGAGAACTACTCGCGCCACATCGACGGCCGGGAGTCGGGCGAGGCGCCGCACTGCCTCCTCGACTACTTCCCCGACGACTTCCTGGTCGTCATCGACGAGTCCCACGTCACGGTCCCGCAGATCGGAGCGATGTACGAGGGGGACGCGTCCCGCAAGCGCACCCTGGTCGAGCACGGCTTCCGCCTGCCCTCGGCCATGGACAACCGACCGCTCAAGTGGGAGGAGTTCAAGCAGCGGGTCGGGCAGACCGTCTACCTGTCGGCGACGCCCGGCCGCTACGAGATGGGCATCGCCGACGGCATCGTCGAGCAGATCATCCGCCCCACCGGTCTGATCGACCCCGAGATCGTCGTCAAGCCGACGAAGGGCCAGATCGACGACCTCCTCGAAGAGATCAAGCGCCGCACTGAGCGCGACGAGCGCGTCCTGGTGACCACTCTGACGAAGAGGATGGCCGAGGAGCTCACCGACTTCCTCACCGAGGCCGGCGTCCGCGTCCGCTACCTGCACTCCGACGTCGACACACTGCGGCGCGTCGAGCTGCTGTCCGAGCTGCGCGCGGGCGTCTACGACGTGCTCGTGGGCATCAATCTCCTCCGCGAGGGCCTCGACCTCCCCGAGGTGTCGCTCGTGGCGATCCTCGACGCCGACAAGGAGGGCTTCCTGCGCTCCTCGACGTCGCTGATCCAGACGATCGGACGCGCGGCCCGCAACGTCTCCGGCGAGGTGCACATGTACGCCGACAAGGTGACCGACTCGATGCGTCTCGCCATCGACGAGACCGACCGTCGGCGAGAGAAGCAGGTCGCCTACAACCTCGAGCACGGGATCGACCCGACTCCGCTGCGTAAGAAGATCGCCGACATCACCGATGCCCTCGCCCGCGAGGGGGCCGACACGGCGAAGCTCCTCGCCGGGCGCGACTCCAAGAAGAAGAGCCCGACCCCCAACCTCCGCCGGCAGGGGCTCGCGGCCAACGGCGGCAACGACCTCGAGGCGATCATCTCCGACCTCAACGGCCAGATGCTGCAGGCGGCGGGCGAGCTCAAGTTCGAGCTCGCGGCGCGCCTGCGCGACGAGGTCCAGGAGCTCAAGCGGGAGCTGCGCCAGATGGAGAAGGCGGGCCACCTCTCCTGATCGCCGCGGGAGCGGCCGCCCGCGACGGGGGCGGCGCCGGGGCCGGAGGAGCGTCCGATCCGCAAGGGCGAGCCGCCGGGATCAGCGCCCAGCGAACGGCCCGGGCGATGTCGGTGGCTCCGCATACACTTTCGAGGTGTCGATCGTGAATGCCGTGACGGACCCGTCTCCCGCCCCCGCTCCCTCCTTCCACCGCTTCGTCTCCTCGCTGGACGAGTCGGTCTCGAAGCTGGTGGTCAGCGGCGCCCGGGTGCACAACCTGCGCAACGTCGACCTCGAGATCCCCCGCGATTCGATGGTCGTCTTCACCGGTCTCTCGGGGTCGGGCAAGTCGTCCCTGGCCTTCGACACGATCTTCGCGGAGGGGCAGCGCCGCTACGTCGAGTCGCTGTCCGCCTACGCCCGGCAGTTCCTCGGGCAGGTCGACCGCCCCGACGTCGACTTCATCGAGGGCCTGAGCCCGGCGGTGTCGATCGATCAGAAGTCGACCAACCGCAACCCGCGCTCGACCGTCGGCACGATCACCGAGATCTTCGACTACATGCGCCTGCTCTGGGCCCGGATCGGCGTCCCGCACTGCCCGATCTGCAGCGAGAGGATCTCGGCGCAGACCGTGCAGCAGATCGCCGATCAGCTGATGGAGCTCGAGAGCGGCACCCGCTACCAGATCCTCAGCCCGGTCGTCTCGCAGAAGAAGGGCGAGTTCGTCGACCTCTTCAAGGAGCTGACGGCCGGAGGCTACTCGCGGGCGATGGTCGACGGCTCCCTCATCCAGCTCAGCGACCCGCCGACCCTCAAGAAGCAGTACAAGCACGACATCTCCGTCGTGGTCGACCGCCTCGTGGCGGGCCCCGACATCCTCGGCCGGCTGACCGACTCCCTCGAGACGGCTCTGCGCCTGACCGACGGCATCGTCCAGATCAACTTCGTCGACGGCGAGGGCGAGGGAGCGTGGACGACCTTCTCCGAGAAGCTCTCCTGCCCCAACAACCACCCGATCTCGCTGACCGAGATCGAGCCGCGCACCTTCTCGTTCAACGCGCCGTTCGGCGCCTGCCCCGAGTGCTCCGGCCTCGGCACGCGCATGTCGGTCGACGACGAGCTGCTCCTCGGCGACCCCGACCTCAGCATCGCCGAGGGCGTCATCATCCCCTGGACCACCCAGGGCAAGGGCCTCTTCCAGTACTACGAGAAGCTGCTCGACGGGCTCTCCCGCGACCTCGGCTTCAAGCTGACGACCCCGTGGAAGCGCTTGAGCTCCGAGGTGCAGCAGGCCGTGCTCCACGGCGACAACTTCGAGGTCAAGGTCAAGTGGAAGAACCGCTACGGCCGCGAGATGAGCTACACCTCGGGCTTCGAGGGCGTCGTCCCCTACATCGAGCGCCAGTACGTGCAGGCCGAGACCGACGTGCAGCGCACCCGCTGGTCCGAGTTCCTCCGCGAGATCCCGTGCCCGGTCTGCAAGGGCTCGCGTCTCAAGCCCGAGGTCCTCGCGGTCCTCGTGCACGGGGCCAGCATCGCCGACGTCGCCGACCTGAGCCTCGGCGACGCCCAGGACTTCATGAGCCGTCTCGAGCTGACCGACCGCGAGGCGCACATCGCCGCACAGGTGCTGCGCGAGATCCGGGCGCGCCTCGACTTCCTCATCGAGGTGGGGCTGAACTACCTCAACCTCTCCCGCGCCGCCGCCTCGCTGTCCGGCGGTGAGGCGCAGCGCATCCGGCTCGCCACGCAGATCGGCTCGGGACTCACCGGCGTGCTCTACGTGCTCGACGAGCCGAGCATCGGGCTGCACCAGCGAGACAACCGGCGTCTCATCGACACGCTGCTGAAGCTGCGCGACCTCGGCAACACGCTGATCGTCGTCGAGCACGACGAGGACACCATCCGCACCGCCGACTGGATCGTCGACATCGGGCCCGGAGCCGGCGTCAACGGCGGCAAGGTCGTGCACTCGGGCTCCTACGACGCGCTCCTCGAGAACACGCACTCGCTCACCGGCGACTACATCTCGGGGCGCCGCTCGATCGACATTCCGAAGAAGCGGCGCAAGATCGACCGCAAGCGGATGATCAAGGTCATCGGAGCGAACGCCAACAACCTGCGCAAGGTCGACGCCGAGTTCCCGCTCGGCACCTTCGTCGCCGTGACCGGCGTCTCGGGCTCCGGCAAGAGCACTCTGGTCAACGACATCCTCTACAGGGTGCTCGCCAACCAGCTCAACGGCGCCCGCAAGGTGCCGGGCAAGCACACCCGCGTCACGGGCCTCGAGAACCTCGACAAGGTCGTCCACGTCGACCAGAACCCGATCGGCCGCACCCCGCGGTCGAACCCGGCGACCTACACCGGCGTGTTCGACCGCATCCGCACTCTCTTCGCCGAGACGACGGAGGCGAAGGCGCGCGGCTACCTGCCCGGGCGCTTCAGCTTCAACGTCAAGGGCGGCCGCTGCGAGGCGTGCTCGGGCGACGGAACCATCAAGATCGAGATGAACTTCCTGCCCGACGTCTACGTCGCCTGCGAGGTCTGCGGGGGAGCGCGCTACAACCGCGACACCCTCACCGTCCACTACAAGGGCAAGAGCATCGCCGAGGTCCTCGACATGCCGATCGCCGAGGCGGCCGACTTCTTCGAGCCGATCACCTCGATCCACCGCTTCCTCAAGACGCTGGTCGACGTCGGTCTCGGCTACGTCCGACTCGGGCAGAGCGCGACGACCCTGTCCGGCGGAGAGGCGCAGCGCGTCAAGCTGGCGACCGAGCTGCAGCGCCGTTCGAACGGCCGGAGCGTCTACGTGCTCGACGAGCCGACGACCGGCCTCCACTTCGAGGACGTCCGCAAGCTGCTCCTCGTGCTCAACGGGCTCGTCGACAAGGGCAACACAGTCATCACGATCGAGCACAACCTCGATGTGATCAAGTCCGCCGACTGGCTGATCGACATGGGCCCCGAAGGCGGAGCAGGCGGCGGTCAGGTCGTGGCCGTCGGCACCCCGGAGCACGTGGCGAAGGTCGCGGGGAGCCACACGGGCGGGTTCCTCGCGGAGATCCTCGGGTGATCGCGCGAGCTGACGAGCGAACGGCATGACGCAGACACTCGACTACCGGCCCAAGGCCGGCGAGATCCCGACCCTCCCCGGGGTCTACCGGTTCAGGGACGCGCGAGGCCGGGTCCTCTACGTCGGCAAGGCGAAGAACCTGCGGGCGCGCCTCAGCAACTACTTCGCGCCCCTCCCGAGCCTGCACGAGCGGACGAGGCGCATGGTCACCTCGGCGGCGGGAGTCGAGTGGACCGTCGTCGGGACCGACGTCGAGGCCCTGCAGCTCGAGTTCACCTGGATCAACGAGTTCGACCCGCCGTTCAACGTCAAGTTCCGCGACGACAAGTCCTACCCCTACATGGCGGTGACCCTCGGAGACGAGGCACCGCGGGTGATGGTGACGCGCAACTCGAAGATCCGCGGGGCGCGCTACTTCGGCCCGTACCCGAAGATCTGGGCCATCCACGAGACCATCGACCTGATGATCAAGGCCTTCCCGATCCGCACCTGCAACGACTCCAACTACAAGCGCGCGATGCAGAGCGGCAAGCCCTGCTTCGCCTCGCAGATCGGTCGCTGCGGCGGCCCGTGCTCGCACCGGGTCACCTTCGCCGAGCACCGCGAGATGGTCGATCGCTTCGTGGCCTTCATGGGGAGCCACGACCGGAGGATGATCGGCGAGCTCGAGAAGGAGATGCGCGAGGCCGCAGCGGCGATGGAGTACGAGCGCGCGGGCAAGCTGCGCGATCAGGCCGCGGCGCTCGACGCCGTGCTCGCGAAGAGCGCGGTCGTGCTGAAGGACAACGTCGACGTCGATCTCTATGCGATCGTGCACGACGAGCTCGCCGCGTCCGTGCAGCAGTTCCGCGTCCGGGGCGGTCGCATCCGCGGCGAGCGAGGCTGGGTGGTCGACAAGGAGCTCGACATGACCACCGCGGAGCTCGTCGACACCGCGCTCCAGGCGGCCTACGAGAACGGCGACATCCCGCCCCGCGAGGTCGTCGTCCCCGAGCTCCCGGAGGACAGCGAGGCGCTCGAGGAGTGGCTCTCGAGCATCCGCGGGGCGAACGTCCGTCTGCGCGCGGCGCAGCGGGGCGACAAGGCTGCCCTGCTCGAGACCGCGACGCAGAACGCCGGGCACTCGCTGATGCTCTACAAGACCCGGCGCTCCGCGGACTTCACCGCGCGGACCCAGGCGCTCGAGGACATCCGCGACGCACTCGGCATGGCCGAGGCGCCGCTGCGGATGGAGTGCTACGACGTGTCGCACCTGAGCGGCACGAACATCGTCGCGTCGATGGTCGTCTTCGAGGACGGTCTCGCCCGCAAGGACCAGTACCGGCGCTTCACGATCGCCGAGTCGACCGACGACACGGAGTCGCTCCACCAGGTGCTCACGCGCCGCCTCGCCTACCTCCGCGAACCCGTCGAACCGGCGGAGGTCGACCCCGAGACGGGCGAGGCCAAGCGCCGCAAGTTCGCCTACCCGCCGAACCTCCTCATCGTCGACGGCGGGCAGCCCCAGGTCGCCGCCGCCCAGCGTGCGCTCGACGAGTCCGGCGTCACCGGGATCACCCTCTGCGGCATCGCGAAGCGGCTCGAGGAGATCTGGCTGCCCGACTCCGACTTCCCGGTGATCCTGCCCCGCAACAGCGACGCCCTGTTCCTGTTCCAGCGCATCCGCGACGAGGCCCACCGCTTCGCCATCACCCATCAGCGCCAGCGCCGCAAGCGCGACATCTCGTCGCAGCTCAGCGAGATCCCCGGCCTGGGGGGCACCCGCGTCCGCGATCTCCTGAAGCACTTCGGGTCGGTCGCGCGGCTGCGCGAGGCCGCCGCCTCCGAGATCGCCGAGGTCAAGGGGATCGGGCCGACGCTCGCCGCCGCCGTCCACGGCCATCTGCACGCCGACGATCGGCCGCGCGAGACCACGCCCTAGGCTGGAGACCCGGCCCTCGAAGGAGGGATCCGAGACCGAGACACGAGCACGGAGAACCCATGAGCACGGAGAGCGAGCAGCAGGACGTGCTGATCGTCACGGGAATGTCCGGCGCCGGGCGGTCCACGGCCGCCAATGCACTGGAGGACCTCGGCTGGTACGTGGTCGACAACCTCCCGCCGCAGATGCTCCGACCCCTGGTCGACCTCGCGCAGCGCGCGGGGGACACCCTCCCCAAGATCGCGGCCGTCGTCGACGTCCGCGGCCGCGACTTCTTCGCCGATCTCGGCGAGATCGTCCGCGAGCTGCGCGCGGGGGTCGACCTGCGCGTCGTCTTCCTCGAGGCCACGGATGCGGCGCTGGTCCGCCGCTTCGAGCAGGTCCGTCGTCCCCACCCCCTCCAGGGCCGGGGCACGCTGCTCGACGGGATCTCGGCGGAGCGCGGGCGTCTCGCCCAGCTGCGCGAGTCGGCGGACATCGTCATCGACACCTCCGACCTGAACATCCACCAGCTCGCGACCACGATCACGGAGCGGTTCGCCGAGGCGGGTCGAGCCGGGCTGCAGATCACGGTGATGAGCTTCGGCTTCAAGTACGGGCTGCCGACCGACGCCGACATGGTCGCCGACGCGCGCTTCCTCCCGAACCCCTACTGGATCCCCGAACTGCGACCACACACGGGGCTCGACGAAGAGGTGAGAGAATACGTGCTGGCCCAGCAGGGTGCGGAGGAGTTCATCGACTCCTACTCGCGTGCGCTCCGGCCGGTGCTCGACGGCTACCAGCGCGAGAACAAGCGCCACGCGACCATCGCCATCGGATGCACGGGAGGCAAGCACCGCTCGGTAGCGGTCGCCGGCCGCATCGCGGCCCGACTGGCCGAGCTGCCCGGAGTCGCCGTCAACGTGGCGCACCGCGACCTGGGCCGAGAATGAATCCCGCGCGCTCCGCCGCGCACCCGACGTAAGGAAGACTCCGTGGCCCTCACCGCAGACGTCAAGGGCGAACTGGTCGCGATCGTCTCGCGCAAGAACACCGTCCGTGCCGCTGAACTGGCGACCGTCCTCCGCTTCTCCGGCGGACTGCACATCATCTCGAACCGCCTCGCGGTCGAGGTCGAACTCGACTCGGCGCCGCTGGCGACCCGGGTGCGTCGAGACCTCGCCGAGCTCTACGGCGTCCGGAGCGAGGGGACGATCGTCTCCGCCGGAGGCTCTCGTCGGACCACGAGCTGGCTCGTCCGCGTCGTCGAGGGCGGCGACACCCTCGCCCGCCAGACGGGGCTCCTCGATCAGCGCGGCCGTCCGGTGCGCGGCCTGCCCAACCGCCTGACCACCGGCTCCCGGGACGAGCTCGCCGCCGTCTGGCGGGGCGCCTTCCTCGCTCAGGGGTCGCTCACCGATCCCGGCCGCTCGGCTGCTCTCGAGATCGTCTGCCCCGGAAACGAGGCCGCGATGGCCATCGTCGGCGCGGCCGGTCGCCTCGGTGTCCAGGCCAAGTCGCGGGAGGTGCGCGGCGTCCACCGCGTCGTCATCCGCGACGGCGAGAGCATCAGCGCGATGCTGACGCTGATGGGCGCCACGTCGACCGTCGCGAGCTGGGAGGAGCTGCGCCAGCGCCGCGAGGTGCGCGCGACGGCGAACCGGCTCGTCAACTTCGACGACGCCAACCTCCGTCGTTCGGCTCAGGCCGCGGTCGCCGCGTGCTCCCGGGTGGAGCGGGCGATGGAGATCCTCGGCGACGACATCCCCGAGCACCTCCGCTACGCCGGGACGCTCCGCCTCGCGCACCGCGACGCCAGCCTCGACGAGCTCGGCCACCACGCCGACCCGCCGATGACCAAGGACGCGGTCGCGGGCCGCATCCGACGCCTCCTCGCGATGGCCGACAAGCGCGCCTCGGACCTCGACATCCCCGGCACCGACGCGAACCTGCCGGCGGAGCTCCAGGACCTCTGAGCCGGCGCGGCCACCGCCGGGCGCGGTGGGGACGCGGCGTCTCCGGTGACGGCTGCGTGTCCGGCGACGGAGAGTCTTCTGCGAACGCTGAGTGTCTGCTGGTTGAACGGGGGAAACCCTCCGAGCGCGAAGGGGGCCCCTCACTAGACTGGAAAGGTCGTTCAGGACACCCCGGCAGCCGCTCCACCGCCGTGCGCGGACGCGGATCGAGTCCGGTGGGACGCCTGAGACCGACGACCACGAACAGGAGATCGCACATGGCTGACTACACGCTCGCCGAACTGCCCTACGACTACTCGGCTCTCGAGCCGAACATCAGTGGGCGGATCATGGAGCTCCACCACGACAAGCACCACGCCACCTACGTCGCGGGCGCGAACACCGCCCTCGCCGCGCTCCAGGAGGCCCGCGACAGCGAGAACCTCGCGAACGTCAACAAGCTCCAGAAGGATCTGGCGTTCAACCTCGCCGGTCACGTGAACCACACCGTGTTCTGGAACAACCTCTCGCCCGACGGCGGCGACAAGCCCGTCGGCGAGCTCGCTGCGGCGATCGACGACAACTTCGGCTCGTTCGACAAGTTCCGCGCCCACTTCACCGCCTCCGCGCTGGGCATCCAGGGCTCCGGCTGGTCGATCCTCGCGTGGGACTCGCTCGGCGAGAAGCTCATCATCGAGCAGCTGTACGACCACCAGGGCAACCTCGCCGCGGCGACCGTGCCGGTCCTCCTGCTCGACATGTGGGAGCACGCCTTCTACCTCGACTACGTCAATGTGAAGGCCGACTACGTCAAGGCTTTCTGGAACATCGTCGACTGGGCGGACGTCTCGGCGCGCTTCGAGAAGGCCCGCGAGAAGACTTCGGGCCTGCTGCTACTGTCGTAGCGATCTCGGCGTCCCGGGCTCCGTGCCCGGGACGCCCGGACCGGGTTCCCGGTCCTCTGCGATCCACCCCTCCACTGCACCGTCGAGGTGCCCTTCCTCATCAGGAGATATCTGTGTCCGTCAAGATCGGCATCAACGGCTTCGGTCGTATCGGCCGTAACTTCCTCCGTGCGGCCCTCGCCAAGGGCAGCGACCTCGAGATCGTCGCGGTCAACGACCTCACCGACAACAAGGCGCTCGCGCACCTCCTGAAGTACGACTCCATCACCGGCCGCCTCGACGCGACGGTGGAGCTCGACGGCGACAAGATCGTCGTCAACGGCAAGCCGATCATCGTGCTCGAGGAGCGCGACCCCGCGAACCTCCCCTGGGGCGAGCTGGGCGTCGACGTCGTCATCGAGTCGACCGGCCGCTTCACCAAGTCGGAGGACGCGCGCAAGCACATCACCGCCGGCGCCAAGAAGGTCATCGTCTCGGCCCCCGCGAGCGGCAGCGACGTCGCGACCATCGTTCTCGGCGTCAACGAGGGCACCTACGACCCCGAGGTCCACGACATCGTCTCGAACGCGTCGTGCACTACGAACTGCCTCGCGCCGCTCGCCAAGGTGCTGCTCGACAACTTCGGCATCGAGCGCGGTCTCATGACGACGGTCCACGCCTACACCGCCGACCAGAACCTGCAGGACGGCCCGCACAGCGACCTCCGTCGCGCGCGCGCCGCCGCCGTCAACATCATCCCGACGTCGACCGGTGCAGCCAAGGCCCTCGGCCTCGTCATCCCCGAGCTCGTCGGCAAGCTCGACGGCTACGCCCTCCGCGTGCCGGTCCCGACCGGCTCGATCACCGACCTCACCGTCGAGCTGACGAACCCCGCCACCGTCGAGGAGATCAACGCCGCCTACAAGGCCGCCGCAGAGGGCGACCTCAAGGGGATCCTCAAGTACACCGAGGACCCGATCGTCTCGAGCGACATCGTCACCGACCCGCACTCGTCGATCTTCGACTCGGGCCTGACCAAGGTCATCGGCAACCAGGTCAAGGTCGCCTCCTGGTACGACAACGAGTGGGGCTACTCCAACCGCCTCGTCGACGTCGCCGAGCTCGTCGCCGGCAAGCTCTAGGCCTGACTCCGTGACGTTCCGCACTCTGGACTCACTGGGTCCCCTGTCGGGCAAGCGCGTCGTCGTCCGCTGCGATCTGAACGTCCCCCTGAAGGACGGTTCGATCACGGACGACGGCCGCGTGCGCGCGTCGGTGCCCACGCTCCAGCGGCTGACCGCCGAGGGCGCCCGAGTCGTGGTCGTGAGCCACCTCGGGCGCCCCGACGGGGAGCCCGACCCGAAGTACAGCCTCGAGCCGGTCGCGAAGCGACTCGGTGAACTGATCGACGCGCCCGTGTCGTTCGCCGGGGACACCGTCGGCGACGAGGCGTCCGCAGCGGTCGACGCCCTCGCCGACGGCGAGATCGTGGTGCTCGAGAACCTGCGCTTCAACGCCGCCGAGACCAGCAAGGACGCGGACGAGCGCCGCGCCTTCGCCGAGAAGCTGGCCGCCTTCGGCGACGCCTTCGTCTCGGACGGCTTCGGCGTCGTGCACCGCAAGCAGGCGAGCGTCTACGAGCTCGCCCAGCTGCTGCCCAGTGCCGCCGGCACCCTGATCGCGGCCGAGCTCGAAGTCCTCGACCGCCTCACCGAGAAGCCGGAGCGCCCCTACACGGTCGTCCTCGGCGGCTCGAAGGTCTCGGACAAGCTCGGCGTGATCGAGCACCTCCTCCCGAGGGTCGATTCGATCCTCATCGGCGGCGGCATGCTGTTCACCTTCCTCAAGGCCCAGGGCCACGAGGTCGGGGCGAGCCTGCTCGAGGCCGACCAGGTCGACACGGTGCTCGGCTACCTCGCGAAGGCGAAGGAGCTGGGCGTCGAGATCGTTCTGCCGACGGACGTCGTCGTCGCCTCGAAGTTCGGAGCCGACGCGGAGTACGAGACCGCGCCGGCCGACGCGATCGAGGGCACTCCCTTCGGATCCTCCGGTCTCGGCCTCGACATCGGACCGGACACCGCGAAGCGGTTCGCGGAGATCGTCGCCGCGTCGAAGACCGTGTTCTGGAACGGGCCGATGGGCGTCTTCGAGCTCGAGCCGTTCGCGGCCGGAACGAAGGCCGTCGCCCAGGCCCTCACCGAGGTCGACGGGCTCAGCGTCGTCGGGGGAGGCGACTCGGCCGCGGCCGTCCGCGCCCTCGGCTTCGAGGACGGCCAGTTCGGCCACATCTCGACGGGAGGCGGCGCGAGCCTCGAATTCCTCGAGGGCAAGCGACTCCCCGGACTGGAGGTCCTCGGATGGCAGTAGACAGCACGGGAGGCGTCCCCTCCTCGCTCGAGCGGACGCCGCTGATCGCCGGCAACTGGAAGATGAACCTGGACCACCTCCAGGCCATCGCCTTCGTCCAGAAGCTCGCATGGAGCCTCAAGGACGCGAACCACGACTTCGACGGCGTCGAGGTCGCGGTGTTCCCGCCCTTCACCGACCTCCGGCCGGTGCAGATCCTCGTCGACTCCGACAAGCTGCCGCTCAAGTACGGCGCGCAGGACCTGTCGAAGTTCGACAGCGGGGCCTACACGGGCGAGATCTCGGGTCAGTTCCTGAAGCAGCTCGACTGCGACTACGTGATCGTCGGCCACTCGGAGCGTCGCACGCTCCACGGCGAGACGGATGCGGACATCGCGGCGAAGTCGGCCGCGGCGGTCAAGCACGGAGTCGCACCGATCATCTGCGTCGGTGAGACCGCCGAGGACCTCGAGAAGCACGGCCCCTCGGCCGTTCCCGTCGGCCAGCTGAAAGAGGCTCTCACCGGCCTTCCCTCGGACGCCGACCTCGTGGTCGCCTACGAGCCCGTCTGGGCGATCGGCTCCGGACAGGCCGCGACGCCCGACCAGGCGCAGCAGGTCTGCAAGGCGCTTCGCGACGTCGTCTCCGAGGTCCTCGGAGCCGACACCGCGGCGAAGACCCGCATCCTCTACGGCGGCTCGGTGAAGTCGGGCAACATCGCCGGCTTCATGCGCGAACCCGACGTCGACGGCGCCCTCGTCGGAGGCGCCAGCCTCCAGGTCGAGGAGTTCGCGGCGATCTGCCGGTTCCGCAATCACGTGGGCGTCTGAGTTCCTGCGACGAAAGGGCGGGCCCGTCGGGCCCGCCCTTTCGTCGTCCACGCCGCTCCCCGCGCGGCGTGGCGCAGTCGGGCTGTGCTGTATCCATGCCGCTCCCCGCGCGGCATGGCGCGGTCGGCTTCTGGGGGTGGTCGGATTCCGCAGAGCGTCCTCCGTCCGGCTACGTCGATTCGCTGTCACGCGAATCGCCGGTTCGCCTCATCCCGAGTGGCGATCTGCAGACTGACCTTCAGGAGACGTTCCGCAGCCTGCCTGCTGGTCGAGTAGCCCCGGCGAGCCCCACCCGCATCAGGGGGGCGGTGTGGAGGCGGCCGTGCTGGCGGTGGGGGGGATCTCCATCCTCCCTCTGCGAGGGCTACTCGATCAGCAGGAGGCCACACGGCCGCGCTCCGGCTGCTCGGACGCCATCCGGCGCCGCCTTCCCCGTCTCCGCCGTCCTCCGGACGCGGGACGGGAGGGGTGGCCTCGTCGCAGCGCCTGGCTCGGGTCTGGCGGGCACCGCGCAGCGGTGCGGGATGGCGCTGTGACGAGGCCACCCCTCCCGTCCCTCTCCAGAGCGCCACGTCACCATTCGCCGCGTATACCGCCGCACCAAGAGGAGGCGTGGTTTCGTCGGGGGATTCGCAGGCGCCCGTTATACTCGACGGGGCGCGCAACGCGTCAGAACTTCGAAAGGTACCGCGTGGACATCCTCCAGGTCGTGCTCCAGGTCGTCCTGGGCATCACGAGCCTCCTGCTCACCATGCTGATCCTGCTCCACAAGGGGCGCGGCGGCGGTCTGTCCGACATGTTCGGCGGTGGGGTCACCTCCAACCTCGGCGCCTCAGGCGTCGCGGAACGCAACCTGAACCGCATCACCGTGATCCTCGGACTTGTCTGGGTCGCCAGCATCGTGGTTCTCGGTCTCATCACCAAGTTCGACACCGGAGCATAGGGGTACACGGAATGGCATCAGGCGGCAGTGCAATCCGCGGTTCGCGCGTCGGCGCGGGACCCATGGGCGAGCAGGACCGGGGCTTCCACGCGGAGCGCGTCGCGGTCTCCTACTGGGACGCCCTCGGCAACGAGACGGTGCGCCACTTCTCGGCGGCCCTCCCCGAGGACGAGATCCCCGAGGTCATCGACTCTCCGCAGTCCGGCCTCCCGGCCGGTCGCGACCGGGCGAACCCGCCGCAGGTCGCGAAGACCGAGCCCTACAAGACGCACCTCGCCTACGTGAAGGAGCGCCGCACCGAGGCCGAGGCCGCGCAGCTCCTCGAGGAGGCGCTCCAGCAGCTCCGTGCCCGGCGCGGAACCGCGACCCCGTCCTGATCAGGCATCGCTGACGAGCGAAGGGCCCGACTCCTCTGCAGGAGTCGGGCCCTTCGTTCGTGTGGGCGCCTCAGTAGCTCGGGGCGATGAGCGCCTCGGGGACCTCGGCCGCGGCCTCCTGGTCGACGAAGAACACGGTCCGCTTGCGTCCGAACGCTCCGGACGCCGGCACCTCGTTGGTGCTCGCTCCGGCGAGGGCGAGGCCGAGCGCCGAGGCCTTGTCCGCGCCCGCGAGGACCATCCAGATCCGGTCGGACTGGTTGATCAGCGGAAGCGTGAGGGTGAGGCGCTCCGGCGGCGGCTTGGGGGAGTTGCGCACCGGCAGGACACCGGGCTCGGGGTTCCTGATCGCGGATCGCTCGGGGAAGAGGGAGGCGATGTGGCCGTCGGGTCCGACCCCGAGGAACGTGATGTCGAAGCGCGGGTAGTCGCGCCCCTCCGTCGCGTGGGCACGGAGCTCGGCGTCGTAGACGGCCGCGGCCGCATCGAGGTCGATCCCCTCGTCGGAGGCGGGGTAGGAGTGGACGTTCGCCGCCGGCACGTCGAGCCGGGTGAAGAGGTCGCCCGCCTGCACGTCGTTGCGGTCCTCGTGTCCGCGGGGGACCCAGCGCTCGTCCCCCCACCAGAAGTGCACGCGCGACCAGTCCACGTTGCCCGCGGCCGAGGAGGCGCCGATCTCCTGCAGAGTCGCCGCCCCCATCGTGCCTCCGGTCAGCACGACGTTCGCCGAGCCCAGATCGTCGAGGATGTCGATCGTCTTCGTCAGGAAGCGCGCGGCCACCGAGCCGGCGAGGGTCTGCTTGTCACGGTGGACGAGCACACGACGTTCAGTGGTCATGCAGGGTCTCCTTCAGGTGGTCGCCGATCGGCGGGTGCTCGACTCCGGTGAGGAAGCGCCGGTCTGCGCTGCAGGCCGGTGTGGATCAGGACGCGCTGCGCGCCTCGGACTTCTCCGAGAGCATGTCCACGCCGCGCGAGATCACCTCACCGTACAGGTCATCCGGGTCGAGTCTGCGCAGCTCCTCGGCCAGGCAGTCCCGCAGGCTCCTGCGCGGGAGGGAGATGTCGTGAACGGGCTGATCCGGCTGGGTCAGCGTCGCCACGTTGGGAATCGAGCGCTCGAGCTCGATCACTCCGGACTCCCGGAACAGGCGCACCCCGTGGATCCCGGAGGACCCCGTCGCGCTGATGGTGAGCTCGTGGTCGACGGGGATGTCGAGCTCGAGCTGCAGCCACGCGGCGAGCAGGATCGTCGAGGGGGAGTCGGGGGCGCCCGACACCTCGACCGCGTCGATCGACTCGTACGGCGGCTGGTCGAGGACCGCTGCGAGCTGAGCCCGCCAGAGCGTGAGGCGGGTCCAGGCGAAGTCGGTGTCGCCGGGGGCGTAGGTGGAGGCGAGGTGGTGCAGCGCCTCCGCCGGGTTGGACTGCGCGGAGGCGTCGGTGATGCGACGCGTCGCGATCCGCCCGATGGGCGACTGCGAGGCGCTGTCGGGGGCGCTGTTGGGCCACCAGGCGACGACGGGAGCGTCGGGCAGGAGGAGACCGGTGACGAGGCTCTCCTCGTCGCTCGCGGCGTCTCCGTAGGGGCGGAGGACGACGACCTCGCTCGCGCCGGCGTCGCCGCCGACCCGGATCTGCGCGTCGAGGCGGGCGGTCGCGTCGACGGAGACGGTCGTCAGTCCGTCGTCCTTCGAGACGACGATCACGCGCATGGGGTGCTCGCGGGAGGCGTCGTTCGCGGCGTCGATCGCCTCCTCCTCGTGACCGCGCGAGGTCGCGATGATGAGGGTGAGGACGCGGCCGAGGGCGACGGCGCCGCCCTCCTCGCGGATCTTGACGAGGGTCTTCGAGACCTCGCTCGTCGTGGTGTCGGGCAGATCGACGATCATGGGCGCCTCCAGGTGCGGCCGTCGCGGGCGAGGAGCTCGTCGGCGGATTCGGGGCCCCAGGTTCCGGGGCGGTACTGCTCGGGCTGGCCCTGCGTGCTCCAGTACTCCTCGATCGGGTCGAGGATCTTCCAGGACAGCTCGACCTCCTCGTGCCGCGGGAACAGCGGCGGCTCGCCCAGCAGGACGTCGAGGATGAGGCGCTCGTACGCCTCCGGGCTGGCCTCGGTGAACGCGTGGCCGTAACCGAAGTCCATCGTCACGTCGCGCACCTGCATGCCGGCGCCGGGGACCTTCGAGCCGAAGCGCATGGTCACTCCCTCGTCGGGCTGCACGCGGATGACGAGCGCGTTCTGACCCAGCGAGGTCGTCTGGCTCTCGGCGAAGAGCTGCTGGGGAGCGCGCTTGAAGACGACGGCGATCTCGGTCACGCGGCGGCCGAGGCGCTTGCCGGCGCGCAGGTAGAAGGGGACGCCCGCCCACCGGCGGGTGCCGATGTCGAGGCGCATCGCGGCGAAGGTCTCGGTCGTCGAGGTCGGGCTCATCCCGTCCTCCTCGAGGAACCCGAGGACCTTCTCCCCGCCCTGCCAGCCGCCCGAGTACTGACCGCGGGCGGTGATGGTCGACAGATCTTTCGGCAGTCGGACGGCGGCGAGGACCTTCTCCTTCTCGGCGCGCAGGTCGGCGGCGTCGAACGAGATCGGCTCCTCCATCGCGGTCAGGGCGAGGAGCTGGAGGAGGTGGTTCTGGATGACATCGCGAGCGGCGCCGATCCCGTCGTAGTAGCCGGCCCGGCCGCCCACTCCGATGTCCTCGGCCATCGTGATCTGCACGTGGTCGACGTAGTTCGAGTTCCAGAGCGGCTCGTACATCATGTTGGCGAAGCGCAGCGCCAGGATGTTCTGGACGGTCTCCTTGCCGAGGTAGTGGTCGATCCGGAAGACGGAGTCGGGCGGGAAGACCGACTCGACGACGCCGTTCAGCTCACGGGCCGTCTTGAGGTCGCTGCCGAAGGGCTTCTCGATGACGACCCGTCGCCACTGCCCCTCCTTCTGCTCGGCGAGCCCGGAGCTGCGCAGCTGCTCGGTCACCTGCGGGAACGACTTCGGCGGGATCGAGAGGTAGAAGGCGAAGTTGCCGTTCGTCCCGCGCTCGCGGTCGAGCTCGTCGACGGTCGTCTTGAGGCGGGCGAAGGCGTCGGGGTCGTCGAACTCGCCCTGCACGAAGCGGATGCCCTGCGCCAGCTGGGTCCACACCTCCTCGTGGAACTCGGTGCGCGCGTACTTCTTGACGGAGTCGTGCACGACCTTCTCGAAGTCCTGGTCGTCCCAGTCGCGCCGGGCGAAGCCGACGAGGGCGAAGCCCGGAGGGAGCAGACCGCGATTGGCGAGGTCGTAGACCGCCGGCATCAGCTTCTTGCGGGAGAGGTCGCCGGTGACTCCGAAGATGACGAGGCCGCTGGGTCCCGCGATCCGGTTCAACCGACGGTCGAAGCTCAACCGCAGGGGGTTGAACTCGGGGGTGATGTCCACAGACATGTGCAGTGTCCTTCTGTGTGCCGGGCGGGCCGGCGCACTGCGATCGGTGACGAGGGGGAGGAGGCGCCGCGCCGGCCGGGATCGGAGGACGCGGCGCTCCTCCGCAGAGGGGTGACGGACGACGGGCACGCCCCTCGCCGCCGTGACGGCGGGAGGGACGTGCCCGGCGGATCAGGTGTTGAGCGCCTCGAAGAGCGCCTCGAGGTCGGCCTCGGGGTCGGTCAGCGTCAGCGTGAGCACGGGACGGCCGTGCTCGGCGAGCACGCTCGCGTCGCCGGCGGCCTGAGCGAGGATCAGCTGGCCGAAGGTGAACGGGCTCTCGGGGATCTCGAGGTCCACGCTCGCGCGCTCGGTGATCTGGAGGAAGACGCCGGTCGGCGCTCCGCCCTTGTGGTACTGCCCGGTCGAGTGCAGGAAGCGCGGGCCCCACCCGAAGGTGACCGGGCGCTGCGCCTGAGCCGCCAGGAGGTCGCGGACGCCCTCGAGCTGCGGGAGCGCGAGGCGGTCGACGTAGGCCTGGATCGACACGTAGCCGCCGTCGCCCAGCTGGGCGAGGAGCAGGTCGACGGCCTGCGCGACCGTCGTGGCGCCCTCGGTCACGGCGGGCGTGCCGGTGACATCGATGCCGGCGTCCGTGAACGCCGGAGTTGCCGGCTCCGGACGCTTCTCGAGCAGAGCACGGGTCGCGATCTTCGCCGACTCGACGTCGGGCTGGTCGAACGGGTTGATCCCGAGCAGTCGACCCGCGACGGCCACGGCGTACTCCCACGTGAGCATCTGCGCACCGAGCGAACCGGAGAGGAGGATCTCGCCCTCGTGCCGGTCGCGCGGGAACAGGTGCAGGGCGCTGGCGTCGTCCACGAGGCGGACGACCTGCACGTCCGGCAGGTCCTCCGACAGCTCCGGAGCGAGCGTCCCGAGGACGACGGGGAGGATGCCCGTGCCGTCCTTGCCGGTCGACTCGGCGATCAGCTGCTCCGCCCAGTCGGCGAAGCCCACGATGTGGGTGCCGTCGGCGACGATCGCGAGCTTGTCGCGGCGCGGGCTGGTAGCGGCGATGGCTGCTCCCAGGATCAGTCCCGGGTTCTCGGGGGAGTCGACGGCCAGGCCGAGCGACGCCTCCGAAGCCTCGTCGAGGAGGGCCTCGATGTCGGCACCCGCGAGCCCGGACGGCACGAGACCGAAGGCCGACAGCGCCGAGAAGCGGCCGCCGATGTTCGGGTCGGCGTTGAAGACGCGGTAGCCGGCCTCGCGCGCGGACGTGTCGAGCGGCGAGCCCGGGTCGGTCACGATCACGATGCGGTCCAGCGGGTCGATGCCGGCCTCGGTGAAGGCCTTCTCGTACGCCTTCTTCTGGCTGGCGGTCTCGACGGTGGATCCCGACTTCGACGAGATCACGACCGCGGTCGAGGCCAGCCGGTCGTTCAGGGCGGCGAGCACCTGACCGGGAGCGGTCGAGTCGAGCACGGTGAGCTCGACGCCCGCGGTGCGCGTGATGACCTCGGGAGCGAGGGAGGAGCCGCCCATGCCGCCGAGCACGATGTGATCGACGCCCTTCGCGTGGAACTCCTCGCGGAGCGCGACGATCTCGGGGATCAGCGGGCGGGAGACGGTGGTCGACTCGGTCCAGCCGAGTCGCTTGGCCGACTCCTCCTCGGCCTCGGCGCCCCAGAGCGTCGGGACCTGCGCGGTGATGCCGGAGGCGACCTCGTCGGCGACGAGATCGGGGACGACGCGGTCGACGGCCTTCTCGGCGTCGCCGCTGACGTGGATCTGGATCGCCATGCTCAGGCCTTCGCCTTCGCGCCCTCGAGCGCGCCGGTGACGGTGTCGAGCAGCTCGTTCCACGAGACGACGAACTTCTCGACGCCCTCCTTCTCGAGGAGCTCGGTGACGTCGGCGTACGAGACGCCCTGGGCGGCGACGGCGTCGAGCACCGCGTTCGCCTCGGCGTAGGAGCCGGTGACGGTGTCGCCGGTGATCTCGCCGTGGTCGAAGGTCGCCTCGAGGGTCTTCTCGGGCATCGTGTTGACGACGCCGGCCGCGACGAGCTCGGTCACGTAGAGGGTGTCGGGCAGGTCGGTCGACTTGACGCCGGTCGAGGCCCAGAGCGGGCGCTGGCGGTTCGCTCCCGACTCCTGGAGCAGCAGGGCGCGCTCGGTGGCGAACGCCTCGACGAACACCTCGTAGGCGAGCTGCGCGTTGGCGACGCCCGACTTGCTCTTCAGAGCGCGGGCCTCGTCGGTGCCGACGGCCTCGAGGCGCTTGTCGATCTCGGTGTCGACGCGCGAGACGAAGAACGAGGCGACGGAGTGGATCGTCGACAGGTCGATGCCCGCCTCCTTGGCCTTCTCGAGCCCTGCCAGGTAGGCGTTGATGACCGCGCGGTAGCGGGCGAGCGAGAAGATCAGGGTGACGTTGACCGAGATGCCGGAGCCGATGACCTCGGTGATGGCCTCGAGGCCCTCGACGGTCGCCGGGATCTTGATCATGGCGTTGGGGCGGTCGACCTTGGCCCAGAGGGCCTTGGCCTGCTCGATCGTGCCCTGCGCGTCGTGCGCGAGGCCGGGCTCGACCTCGATCGAGACGCGGCCGTCGTAGCCGTTCGTCGCGTCGTAGACGGGGCGGAAGATGTCGGAGGCGGCGGCGACGTCGTCGGTGGTGATCTCGAAGACGGCGTCGGTCACCGAGGTGTCGGCGGCGGCGAGCTCGCGCACCTGGGCGTCGTAGGACTCGCCGTTGGCGAGGGCGGCGGCGAAGATCGTCGGGTTGGTGGTGACTCCGACGACGTTCCTCTCCTCGATCAGCTTCTGCAGTCCGCCGGACGAGATGCGGGTGCGAGAGAGGTCGTCGAGCCAGATGCTGACGCCGGCGGCGGAGAGCTCTGCGGTGGGGGTGTTCTCAGTCATGTCTCTTCTTCTTCGTGCGTAGGTGGTGCGGGTCGTGGGGGGAGTCGTCGGGCTGACGGCGAAGGCCGCGTCCGTGGTGGACGCGGCCTTCGGGGTCAGGAAGCCTCGATCGACTCCTTCGCGGCGGTGAGTGCCGCGTCGGTCGTGATCCCGAACTCGCGGAACAGGGTCTTGTAGTCGGCGGAGGCACCGAAGTGCTCGATCGAGACCGAGCGGCCGGCGTCGCCGACGTACTTCTGCCAGCCGAGGCTGAGGCCGGCCTCGATCGAGACGCGGGCCTTGACGGAGGAGGGGAGCACCTTCTCGCGGTACTCGGCGTCCTGCTCCTCGAACCACTCGAGCGACGGCGCCGACACGACGCGGGCGTTGATGCCCTCGTCCTTCAGCAGCTGGCGCGCCTCGACGGCGATCTGCAGCTCGGAGCCCGTGGCGATGAAGATAACGTCGGGCGTGCCGTTCGGCGCCTCGGCGAGCACGTAGGCGCCCTTGGCGACGTTCGAGGCGTGCGCGAAGGTCTCGCCCTCGGCCTCGCCGTCTCCTCGCTCGAACACCGGGATGTTCTGGCGGGTGAGCGCCAGGCCGGCCGGGCCCTCGCGGCGCTCGAGGATCGTCTTCCAGGCGTAGGCGACCTCGTTCGCGTCCCCGGGGCGGACGATGTCCAGTCCCGGGATCGCGCGGAGGGCGGCGAGCTGCTCGACCGGCTGGTGCGTCGGGCCGTCCTCGCCGAGAGCGACGGAGTCGTGGGTCCAGACGTAGATTGCGGGCGCCTTCATGAGCGCGGCGAGACGGACCGCCGGGCGCATGTAGTCCGAGAAGATCAGGAAGGTGCCGCCGAAGGGGCGCGTGTTGCCGTGCAGCACGATGCCGTTGAGGATCGAGCCCATGGCGTGCTCGCGAATGCCGAAGTGCAGCACGCGGCCGCCCTTCTTGCCGGTCCACTCGTGGGTCGAGAACTCGGTGGGCACGAAGGAGCCGGCTCCCTCGATCGTCGTGTTGTTCGACTCCGCGAGGTCGGCGGAGCCGCCCCAGAGCTCGGGCACGACGCCGGCGAGGGCGTTGATGACCTTGCCGGACGCGGCGCGGGTCGACACCTCCTTGCCGGGCTCGAAGACGGGCAGCGCCTCCTGGACGCCCTCGGGCAGCGCGCCGCTCAGGACGCGGTCGAGGAGGACCTTCTTGTCGGGGTTGGCCGACGCCCAGGCGTCGAACTGCTCGTTCCACTCGGCGTGCGCCGCCTGGCCGCGCTCGACGGCCTTGCGGGTGTGCTCGATGACCTCGTCGGCGACGTCGAAGGTCTTCTCCGGGTCGAAGCCGAGGACCTCCTTGAGGCCGCGCAGCTCGTCGGCGCCGAGCGCCGAGCCGTGGATCTTGCCGGTGTTCTGCTTCTTCGGCGAGGGCCAGCCGATGATCGTCCGCAGGATGATGAGCGACGGCTTGTCGGTCTCGCCCTTCGCGGCCTCGATCGCGGCGTGGAGCTCGGCGACGTCCTCGTGGTACTCGCCGGTCTTCTTCCAGTCGACGACCTGCACCTGCCAGTCGTAGGCCTCGTAGCGGGCCCTGACGTCCTCGGTGAAGGCGATGTTGGTGTCGTCCTCGATCGAGATCTGGTTGGAGTCGTAGATGACGACGAGGTTGCCGAGCTTCTGGTGGCCCGCCAGCGAGGAGGCCTCGCTGGTGACGCCCTCCTGGAGGTCGCCGTCGCCGGCGATCACGTAGACGAAGTGGTCGAAGGGCGAGGTGCCGGCGTCGGCCTCGGGGTCGAAGAGGTCGCGCTCGAAGCGGGACGCGTAGGCGAAGCCGACGGCGGAGGCGAGGCCCTGGCCGAGCGGGCCCGTCGTGATCTCGACGCCGTCGGTGTGTCCGTACTCGGGGTGCCCGGGGGTCTTGGAGCCCCAGGTCCGCAGAGCCTTGAGGTCGTCGAGCTCGAGTCCGTAGCCACCCAGGTAGAACTGGACGTACTGGGTCAGCGAGGAGTGGCCGACCGAGAGGATGAAGCGGTCGCGTCCGATCCAGGTCGCATCGGAGGGGTCGCGGCGCATGACCTTCTGGAACAGGAGGTAGGCGGCGGGCGCGAGGCTCATGGCGGTTCCGGGATGGCCGTTGCCGACCTTCTCGACCGCATCCGCGGCGAGGACCCTCGCCGTGTCGACTGCCTTCTCGTCAATGGATTCCCATTGCAGTTCTGACACTTGGTACTGACCCTTCTCGAGACGTGGGGCAGACGGGGACCGTCCGCCCTCTCGCATGGTGGAGCACGCCGCATGACGACTTCGGCACGATGCTCCGGCGACGGCCCTCTCGGCCGCGTAGGACCGATCGGTCGGACGGGCTCGGGTGCGTGCCGGGCGCTCTGGCGAGCAGTACCGATCCTACCGACGGGAGGGTCCCGCCCCGCGGGGGTTGCGGCTTCGCATATGTCGGCGCTCGTTTGGGCAAGCGTGCACTCGCGGCTCCCGTGCGGCGACGGCGCATTACACTCGTTCGGGATCATCGATCGTTAGAGGAGCAATGGACGTAGCCGTAGAGACCACCGCCGTCGAGCGAGGCGGACCCTCGCGGTCGGCGCTCTCTCGCAAGGTCAGGGCGTTCGTCTCGTTGACCAAGCCCCGGGTGATCGAGCTGCTCCTCGTCGTCACGGCGCCGACGATGATCCTCGCGCAGGGCGGCATCCCGGACCTGCTCCTCGTGCTGAACGTCCTCATCGGCGGAGCGCTGAGCGCCGGGTCGGCCGGCGCGTTCAACTGCTACTTCGACCGCGACATCGACCGCATCATGAACCGGACGAAGAACCGGCCCCTCGTCACGGGCGAGATCTCGGATCGCGCCGCGCTGGTGTTCGCGACCACGATCGGCGTGCTGTCGATCCTCTGGCTCGGCCTCACGGCCAACTGGCTCGCGGCCGCCCTCTCGCTCGCGGCGATCCTCATCTACGTCGTCTTCTACACGCTGTTCCTCAAGCGCCGGACGCCGCAGAACATCGTCTGGGGCGGGATCGCGGGCTGCATGCCCGTCCTGATCGGCTGGGCGGCGGTGACGGGCTCGCTCGACTGGGCGCCGGTCATCCTGTTCTCGGTCATCTTCCTCTGGACGCCGCCGCACTACTGGCCGCTCTCGATGAAGTACCGCGACGACTACCAGGCCGCCGGTGTCCCGATGCTGGCCGTGGTGCGCGGGCGGACGATCGTCGGCCTCCAGGTGATCCTGTACGCCTGGGCGACCGTCGCCTGCTCGCTCCTGCTGATCCCGATCGCCGGGATGGGCGTCGTCTACACCGTGGTGGCCCTTGCGAGCGGAGTGTGGTTCGTCGCCGAGACGCACCGGCTCTACAACCTCGCCATCCGCCACGAGCACGTGTCGCCGATGCGCGTGTTCCACGGCTCGATCGGCTACCTGACGCTGCTGTTCCTCGCCGTCGGCATCGACCCGCTGCTGCCCTTCTGATGGTGACGCCGTTCTCCCTCCTCGCCGAGCGCGTCACGCTGACGCCCCGGGCGCTGCGCTGGGGCACGACCGCCGCTCTGGTGGCGAGCATCCTGATCATCTTCTTCGGGGGAGTGGTGCGGCTCACCGGCTCGGGTCTCGGCTGCCCGACCTGGCCGGCCTGCGAGGCGGGGTCGTTGACCTCGACGCCCGAGCTCGGGATCCACGGGTTCATCGAGTTCACCAATCGCGCCTTCACCGGCGTCCTCATCGTCGCCGTCGGCTGGGCGATCACCGCCGCGCGGCTCCAGAGGCCGCGCGACCGGACGATGACCCGGCTGGCCTGGTCGCAGTTCTGGCTCGTCGTGGCCAACGCGCTCGCGGGCGGCGCGACCGTGCACTCGGGTCTGAACCCGTACATCGTCGCGGGGCACTTCGTCCTGGCGATCGCGCTGCTCACGACGACCTCCCTGACCTGGCACCGGGCGCACCGCTCGCAGTCGACGTCGTTCGAGCCCGACGCCCTGACGCGCGGCATCAGCATCGCCGTGGTCGTCGCGACCCTGCTCGTGATCCTGGTCGGCACGCTCGTGACGGGCACCGGTCCCCATGCGGGCGACTCGGCGGAGGTGCCGCGCATGCAGTTCCACTGGGAGAGCGTCACCGTCGTCCACGGGATCCTCGGGACCGCCTCGCTCGTGCTGGGGATCGCCCTCTTCGCGCTGCTCGCGCGCGCCCCGGGATCGGAGCTCGCACGACGCCGGGTGCTGACCTTCGTGATCGTCGTCGTCCTGCAGGCCGTCGTCGGTGTCGCGCAGTCGCTGCTCGCCCTCCCGGAGGCGCTCGTCGCCGTCCACCTGCTCGGATCGGCGCTCGTCTGGGTCGGTGCCGTCCGGGTGCTCCTCGACGTCAACCCGCGGCTCTTCACCGTGCGGTCGCAGCGGCGTCAGGCCGCGGAGGAGCTCCAGCCCACGCGCTGAGCGTCACCCGCGGCTCGACGTGTGCAGGTGGTGCCGGAGCCGGAGGAGCGCCATCGGCAGCGCGCGGCCGGGCAGCTCCCGGGCGAGCGCCTCGGCGAGGTGCGTGAAGACGGGCGCCTCGTCGCGCGCGAGGCGCAGGCGCGTCAGCGCGATGAGGAGGCGAGGGAGTCGGGGGAGGCGGTCGTCGTTCTGCATGGCTGCACTCCACCACGGACCACTGACACGCGTATGGCCATGCGCGTCTGACGTCGCGACGCGCTCTACCCGGCCGACACCCAGGTGCGGAGGTTCCGCTCGGCTCGCACCGTCCGTAAGATGAGTAGCTGGTTCAGGTTCGGCGCGGGACGCGCCCTCCGCGCAGATCGCGGGAGCCGGGACCGACGGCCCGATGGAGCGCCGCAGCACGCCTCAGGACATCCCAGGGACGCACATCACCCGCTCCGCGCATCTCTCCGATCGCGCGACCGGCCGGAACGCACCTCACGGGTCCACCCCGGGGGAATGACTCCGGAGCCCGACCGGTTAGCAGTGGGTAGGAAACGAGGTACACATGTCAGACATCCTGATCGACCGCCCCGAGCTCGAGAGCCTCGGCGTCTACGAGTTCGGCTGGTCCGACTCGGACTCCGCCGGTGCGTCCGCGCGCCGCGGCATCTCACCCGAGGTCGTCTCCGACATCTCCGCGCTGAAGAACGAGCCCGCCTGGATGCGCGAGCGCCGGATGAAGGCGCTGAAGCTCTTCGAGCGCAAGCCCATGCCGACGTGGGGAGCCGACCTGTCGGCCATCGACTTCGACAACATCAAGTACTTCGTGCGCTCGACCGAGAAGCAGGCGCAGACCTGGGACGACCTCCCCGACGACATCAAGAACACCTACGAGCGACTCGGCATCCCGGAGGCCGAGCGTCAGCGACTCGTCGGCGGCGTGGCCGCCCAGTACGAGTCCGAGGTCGTCTACCACCAGATCCGCGAGGATCTGGAGGAGCAGGGCGTCATCTTCATGGACACCGACACGGCGCTGCGCGAGCACCCCGAGATCTTCCAGGAGTACTTCGGGACCGTCATCCCCGCCGGCGACAACAAGTTCGCGGCTCTGAACACGGCGGTCTGGTCGGGCGGCTCCTTCGTCTACGTCCCCAAGGGCGTCCACGTCGACATCCCGCTGCAGGCCTACTTCCGGATCAACACCGAGAACATGGGCCAGTTCGAGCGGACGCTGATCATCGCCGACGAGGACAGCTACGTCCACTACATCGAGGGCTGCACCGCGCCGATCTACAAGTCGGACTCGCTGCACTCCGCCGTGGTCGAGATCATCGTGAAGAAGAACGCCCGGGTGCGCTACACGACGATCCAGAACTGGTCGAACAACGTCTACAACCTGGTCACCAAGCGCGCCATCGCCCACGAGGGCGCGACGATGGAGTGGATCGACGGCAACATCGGCTCCAAGGTGACGATGAAGTACCCGTCGATCTTCCTCGTCGGCGAGCACGCGAAGGGCGAGACCCTCTCCGTCGCCTTCGCCGGTCCCGGTCAGCACCAGGACGCCGGCGCCAAGATGATCCACATGGCTCCCTACACGCAGTCGTCGATCGTCTCGAAGTCGATCGCCAGGGGAGGCGGGCGCGCCGGGTACCGCGGTGAGGTGCGGGTCGATGCGAACGCGCACCACTCCGCCAACACCGTGCGGTGCGACGCTCTGCTCGTCGACACCATCTCGCGCTCGGACACCTACCCCGCGATCGACATCCGGGTCGACGACGTCCAGCTCGGCCACGAGGCCACCGTCTCGAAGGTCAGCGAGGAGCAGCTCTTCTACCTGATGTCCCGCGGGATGCCCGAGGACGAGGCCATGGCCATGATCGTCCGCGGCTTCATCGAGCCGATCGCACGCGAGCTGCCGATGGAGTACGCCCTCGAGCTCAACAAGCTCATCGAGATGGGGATGGAGGGGAGCGTCGGTTGATCGCTCTCCCCGTCTCCACCGGGGCGCCCACCAGGGGCGCCCTGCACACTGCGAAAGGAACCACCGCCTGATGACGGTCCCCACGAGCGCCGAGACGACCCCCGCGGTCGACGGCGCGGACGCCGCTGCGCGCCTGGGCATCACCGCCCACTCCGACGGGGCGTTCACGCCCGTGCAGACGCGCTCCGAGCGCTTCGCCTCGACGGACGTCGACGCGTTCGAGACGGTCACCGGCCGTGAGGTCGCCTGGAAGCTGACGCCGGTGGCGCGGCTAGGCGATCTGATCGGCGGCGACCTCGACGGCTCGGCCACCCCGCTCGAGACGGCCCCCGTCGAGGGAGTCGACGTCTCGTGGGTCGGGCGCGACGACCAGCGGATCGGCACCGCCGGTCTGCCCGAGGACCGCGCGGCGGCGAACGCCTGGTCGCAGTTCGAGCAGGCGCTCGCGATCCGCGTGAGCGGCGAGGACGAGAAGGTCGCGACGCTGATCCGCTCGGGCCTCGGCTCCGGGCCTCGCGCGGCGCACACGATCATCGAGGCCGCTCCCTACGCGCGCGGTGTCGTCGTCCTCCAGAACGAGGGTGCGGCGACGCTCGCCGAGAACGTCGAGATCCTCGTCGGCGAGGGCGCGCAGCTCACCGTGGTGACCCTCCAGGAGTGGGACGACGACGCCCGGCACCTCGCCAACCACTTCCTCCGCATCGGCCGCGACGCGAAGGTCAAGCACATCGTCGTCACGCTCGGCGGCTCGGTCGTCCGCGTGAATCCGTCCGCCCACCTCGTCGAGCGCGGAGGCGACGCCGAGCTCTTCGGCCTCTACTTCGCCGACGGCGGTCAGCACCTCGAGCAGCAGGTCTACGTCGACCACGACGCCCCCGACACCCGCAGCCGGGTGACCTACAAGGGTGCCCTGCAGGGCGAGGGAGCGCGCACGGTCTGGATCGGCGACGTCCTCATCCGCAACCGCGCCACAGGCACGGACAGCTACGAGCAGAACCGCAACCTCGTCCTCTCGGACGGCACGCGCGCCGACTCGATCCCGAACCTCGAGATCGAGACCGGCGACATCGCCGGTGCCGGCCACGCCTCCGCCACCGGCCGCTTCGACGACGAGCAGCTCTTCTACCTGCAGTCCCGCGGCATCGCCGAGGACGAGGCGCGCCGCCTGGTCGTCCGCGGGTTCCTCAGCGAGATCGTGCAGCAGATCAAGGTCGCCGAGCTCGAGGACCGCCTCCAGCTCGCGATCGAGGCCGAGCTCGCGAACAGCGCCGGCCAGACCGGCTCCCGCCCGTCGGAGGTCTCGGCATGAGCAACGCCGCCATGATCTGCTCGGTGTCCGAGCTCGTGCCGAACCAGGCCATGCGCGTGGAGGTCGACGGCGTCGCCATCGCCGTCGTCCAGGACTCCGCCGGCGAGATCCACGCCATCGGCGACACCTGCACGCACGGCGAGATCTCGCTGTCCGAGGGGTTCGTCGAGGGCGAGACCCTCGAGTGCTGGGCCCACGGGTCGCAGTTCTCGCTCCGCACCGGTGCCCCGCTCAACCTGCCGGCCTACGAGCCGGTCCCCGTCTTCGCCGTCGAGATCATCGACGGCGACGTCTACATCGACCCGACCGTCACGAAGGAAGTCTGAATGTCCGTTCTCCAGATCAGCGATCTCCACGTCAGTGTCGAGACCGAGCAGGGGACCAAGCAGATCCTCCGCGGTGTCGACCTCACCATCAACCAGGGTGAGATCCACGCGATCATGGGCCCGAACGGGTCGGGCAAGTCGACGCTCGCCTACACGATCGCGGGTCACCCCAAGTACCACGTCGACGGCGGCTCGATCACCCTCGACGGCGTCGAGGTGCTCGACATGACGGTAGACGAGCGCGCCCGCGCGGGTCTCTTCCTCGCGATGCAGTACCCGGTCGAGATCCCCGGAGTGACGAACACGAACTTCCTCCGTACCGCGAAGACCGCGATCGACGGCGAGGCGCCGGCGATCCGCACCTGGACGAAGGACGTCAAGTCGGCGATGTCCAATCTCAAGATGGACCCCTCCTTCGCCTCGCGCAACGTGAACGAGGGCTTCTCGGGCGGTGAGAAGAAGCGCAACGAGATCCTCCAGCTCGAGCTGCTCGCGCCCCGCTTCGCCGTCCTCGACGAGACCGACTCCGGCCTCGACGTCGACGCGCTCAAGATCGTCTCGGAGGGCGTGAACCGCGCCCACGCGACGACCGGACTCGGCGTGCTGCTGATCACGCACTACACGCGGATCCTGCGCTACATCGAGCCCGACTTCGTGCACGTCTTCGTCGCCGGCCGCGTCGCCGAGCAGGGCGGCAAGGAGCTGGCGACCCGACTCGAGGACGAGGGCTACGACCGCTTCCTCATCCCGGCGACGGCCTGATCATGGCCGTCACCACACTCGAGCCCAAGCTCTTCGACCAGGTCGAGGAGGCGCTCAAGGACGTCATGGATCCCGAGCTCGGGGTCAACGTCGTCGACCTCGGCCTCATCTACGACCTGGGCTGGGACGACGAGAACGACGCGCTCGTCATCCACATGACGCTCACCTCCGCCGGCTGCCCGCTCACCGACGTGCTCGAGGAGCAGACCGCCGAGTCGCTCGACGGGATCGTCGAGGCCTTCCGGATCAACTGGGTCTGGATGCCGCCGTGGGGCCCCGAGCGCATCACCGAGGACGGCCGCGACATGATGCGCGCTCTCGGCTTCTCGATCTAGCCACGCGAACGACGAAGGGCCCGGAGGCGAACCTCCGGGCCCTTCGTCGTTCGCTGCGCCGCGATCAGCGAGTGCGTCGCGAGAGCAGGGCCCAGCCGGCGGGGAGCAGCGCTGCGGCGAGGAGCGCCTTGAGCAGGTCGCCGACGAGGAACGGCACCAGACCGGCGTTCAGCACCGAGCCGAGGTCGGCCGGGTAGCCGAGCGAGCCGAGCGCGGTGGCGAGCCAGGGAAGGCCGACGAGGTAGATCGTGGCCGTCCCCGCGAGGAAGGTGACCAGGGTGCCGACGACGCGGCGGTCCCACTCGCGCTGGGCGAGCCAGCCGGTGACGACCGCGGCGAGGAGGAAGCCGACGATGTAGCCGCCGGTCGGCCCGGCGATGACGGACCAGCCACCGGAGGCCTCGGTGAAGATCGGAGCGCCGAGCGCACCGACCAGCGCGTAGACGAGCATCGACAGCGCGCCGCGGAGGGCTCCGAGGGTCGTGCCGACCAGCAGCACCGCGAAGGTCTGCCCGGTGAACGGCACGGGCCACATCGGGATGTAGAGCTGCGCCATGGCGGCGGTGAGGCCGGCGCCGGCGACGACGAGGATCAGATCGGTGGCGATCGAGCGCGCGAACAGGCGGTCCGCGAGGACCGGACGCGACGGAGCGAGCGAGTAGTCGGACATGTCTGTTCTCCCAAGACCGGGTCGCCCGAGAGCGAGGATCGAATGCGTCCGCGGGAAGCGGACGTGAACCGGCCCCGCGGCTCAGGAAATATACTAGGGGGCTGCCGCATCGCGGCCTCTTGCCCCACACCTCCCGAACGGACCGCCATTTCTTGGCGAGAACGGACAGCACAGTGCTCAGCGTGCACGACCTCGAACTCCGAGTCGGCGCCCGACTCCTGATGGAGAACGTCTCCTTCCGGGTCGGCGACGGCGACAAGGTCGGCCTCGTCGGCCGCAACGGAGCCGGGAAGACGACGCTCACCAAGGTGCTCGCGGGTGACCTGATCGCGGCGAAGGGAACCGTCGACCGCGGCGGCGAGATCGGCTACCTCCCGCAGGACCCGCGCTCCGGCGATCCCGAGGAGCTCGCGCGCACGCGCATCCTCGACGCCCGCGGTCTCGGTCAGCTGGTCCTCGGCATGCAGGAGGCGACCGTCGCGATGTCGAGCGCCGACCCCGCCGAGAGCGAGGCGGGGATGAAGAAGTACGGCAACCTCACCGATCGCTTCCTCTCGCTCGGCGGCTACGCGGCCGAGGCCGAGGCGGCGTCGATCGCGAGCAACCTCAACCTCCCCGACCGCATCCTCGACCAGCCGCTGAAGACGCTCTCCGGAGGTCAGCGCCGACGCATCGAGCTCGCGCGCATCCTCTTCTCCGACGCCAGCACGCTCATCCTCGACGAGCCGACCAACCACCTCGACGCCGATTCCGTGGTCTGGCTCCGCGAGTTCCTGAAGGGCTACCGCGGCGGCTTCATCGTCATCAGCCACGACATCGAGCTCGTCGGCGAGACGGTGAACCGCGTCTTCTACCTCGACGCCAACCGCCAGGTCATCGACGTCTACAACATGAATTGGAAGAACTACCAGCGCCAGCGCGCCGCCGACGAGGAGCGCCGCAAGAAGGAGCGCGTCAACGTCGAGAAGAAGGCGGGCGCCCTCCAGCTGCAGGCGGCCCGCTTCGGCGCCAAGGCCTCCAAGGCCGCCGCGGCCCACCAGATGGTCGCCCGCGCCGAGCGGATGCTCAGCGGGCTCGAGGAGGTGCGCGCGGTCGACCGCGTCGCCAAGCTCCGCTTCCCGACGCCCATGCCGTGCGGCCGCACGCCGCTGCAGGCCGAGAACCTCTCGAAGAGCTACGGCTCGCTCGAGATCTTCACGGCGGTCGATCTCGCCATCGACCGCGGGTCGAAGGTGGTGATCCTCGGGCTGAACGGTGCGGGCAAGACCACGCTGCTGCGCATCCTCGGCGGCGTGGACGCTCCCGACACCGGCTCGATCGAGGCCGGCCACGGGCTCCGGATCGGCTACTACGCACAGGAGCACGAGACGATCGACGTCAAGCGCTCGGTGCTCGAGAACATGGTGTCGGCGAGCCCTAACCTCACCGAGACCGAGGCGCGCCGGGTGCTGGGCTCGTTCCTCTTCACGGGCGACGACTCCCACAAGCCAGCCGGCGTGCTGTCGGGTGGCGAGAAGACCCGCCTCGCGCTGGCGATGATCGTCGTCTCGGGGGCGAACGTGCTGCTGCTCGACGAGCCGACGAACAACCTCGACCCTGCCAGCCGCGACGAGATCCTGGATGCGCTCGCGCACTACGAGGGCGCGGTCGTGCTGGTCAGTCACGACGAGGGCGCGGTCGAGGCGCTCAACCCCGAGCGGGTGCTGATCATGCCCGAGGGCACCGAGGACCACTGGACCGCCGACTACCTCGACCTGATCACGCTCGCCTAGCTGTACTGCCTGTTCCGGGCTCGCGGAAGCCCGTCCGGCTCGCCGGATCGGCCGATCCTCGCGAGCTGACCGCGGTTCGACGAGCGGGAGGTGCCCCGGGCGTCAGCGGGACGCGTCGAGCAGCTCGTCCTCGATCTCGGCGTCGGTGCGCCCGCGGCGGAGTCGTCGCTCCTCGCGGCGCTCCTCGGCAGCGATGACGTCGGGGTCCTCGGCGTTGCGGATGCGGTACTCGTGCCGGATCGCCCAGCCCAGTCCGCCGAACCCCATCAGGGCGAAGAGGACCCACTGGATGGCGTAGCTGATGTGCAGCCCCTCGTCTGCGACCGGCTTGATCGCGGCGAGCGGAGGCGCGTCGACGGGTGCCGGCTCCTCCGCGACGAGGAGGCCGTAGGCCGATGTCCTGATCGGCTCGTCCAGCTGCGCCGAGAGGTCGTCGAGCTGGATGGTGGCGATCTGACCGGCGGGAGCGGAGCGTCCCTCGATCCGACCCTCTCCGGGCTTGAGGCGCACCGTGACCGTCACCTCGCCCTCGGGCGGAGCCGGGATGACGTCGGGGGAGTCCTGCTCCGAGCCCACGGGCACCCAGCCGCGGTCGACGACGAAGACGCTGCCGTCCGCCAGGCGGAGCGGCGTGAGGATCTCGAAGCCGGGGTTGCCGTTGTAGGGCCGGTTGCGCACCAGCGTCTGGTCGTCGGTCTCGTACTCGCCGGTCACCTCGACGAGGCGGTACTCGAAGGCGTCGTCCCAGTCGGCGTCCGCGCCGAGGAGGCTGTCCAGCTGCACCGGATCCGCGGTCCAGTTCGCACTGACGAGCCGGTTCGTCGACGAGGCCTCGTCGAGACGCGCGACCTGCCAGCGGCTCAGCAGCACACAGGCGACGGCGAACACGACGGTCAGCGCGAGGTAGCCGAACCAGCGGCGCGAGAAGGCGAACCGCCAGGACGCCTTCGGCGCGACCCCGCTCACCGGGCCGTGCCCTTGTCGAGCGTGTGGAGCGGCTTCACCTCGAGCGGGAACTCCCGCGCGGCGAGGAACTCGCGGAGGTAGTCGAGGTGCTCGCCGCAGGCGAGCCAGGTCTTGCGGCGGTCCTCCGTGTGGATCCTGGGGTTCCGCCACTCGAGGGCCCAGCTCGCGATGAGGGTGCATCCCGCCCGCGAGCAGGTCTGCGCCTCCGGCTGCGAGCCGAGGGAGATCATCGCCGGCCCTCCGCCGGATCGCCGCCCCGGGCGGAATCCGCCGATCCGTCGGCGCGGGGTTCGCCGCCCGTCGGGTAGCCCGGCATCGGCGGGACCGGTCGAGCCAGGACGACGGCGCCCGGTCGCTCGACGTTCCCGCTCTCGCCCGAGCTGCCGACATTGGCGAGCACGACGGCGAAGTAGGGGAGCACGATGGCGCCGAGTGCGAAGAAGAGCAGCCACCATCCCTGCGCGAAGATGAGGCAGAACACGCAGATCATCCTGATGCTCATCGCGATCGAGTACTTGATCAGGCGGGAGCGCCTCTCGGCGGTCGGTGACGGCGGGAGAGTGGTGAGCGATTCGCGGGGTTTCACAGCCCTGCAAGCCTACGTCGCCGGGCAGGGCACGAGGCCCGCCCCCCGGCTTCCCGGAATCTGTTGCGCGAGGCGCCTCTAGGATGTACGGGTCGTCCGGCGCTGCCCGTGTGCCGGCAGGAGGGACACCATGACCACGCCGCGCACCGTTCTCGTCACCGGAGGCAACCGAGGGATCGGCTACGCCATCGCCGAGGAGTTCGTGGCGGCGGGTCACCGGGTGGCGGTCACCGCGCGGTCCGGCTCCGGCCCTGCGGGCTCGCTGACGGTCGTCGCGGATGTGACGGACACCGCCTCCATCGACGCGGCGTTCACCCAGGTCGAGGCGGAGCTCGGCTCGGTCGAGGTCGTCGTCGCGAACGCGGGGATCACCCGCGACACGCTCCTGCTGCGGATGTCGGAGGAGGACTTCACCTCGGTCATCGACACGAACCTCACCGGGGCCTTCCGCGTGGTGAAGCGCGCATCGAAGGGCATGCTCAAGCAGCGCTTCGGCCGGATCGTCCTGATCTCGAGCGTGGTGGGGCTCTACGGATCGCCCGGTCAGATCAACTACTCCTCCTCGAAGGCGGCGCTCGTCGGCTTCGCCCGCTCGCTCACCCGGGAGCTCGGCGCCCGCAACATCACCGCCAACGTCGTGGCCCCGGGATTCATCGAGACCGACATGACCGCGGAGCTCTCGGCCGAGCAGCAGGCGGAGTACCGCTCGAGCATCCCGCTCGCCCGCTACGGCACGGCCGCCGAGGTCGCTCGGGTGACCCGCTGGCTGGCGGGGGAGGAGGCCGACTACATCTCCGGCGCCGTCATCCCCGTCGACGGCGGCCTCGGGATGGGTCACTGACTCGCCTGGACGCTCGCGTCGGCCTTCGGAGACCGAGCGTCAGCCGCGCAGGCCGAGGACCGGCAGCAGCTGGCTGAGGTCGATGCCCCCGACGACGAGGTCGGCGCTCGCCCGCACGACGGGCTTCGCGTTGAACGCGACCGAGAGCCCGGCGACCGCCATCATCTCGAGGTCGTTGGCGCCGTCTCCCACCGCGATCGTCCGTCGGAGGGGGACGCCGGCCCCGCTCGCCCACTCCCGCAGCGCGGCGGCCTTGGCGGAGGCGTCGATGACCGGTCCGTCGACTCCTCCGGTCAGGCGGCCGTCGGTGCTGGCGAGGCGGTTCGCGCGGATGTGATCGAGGCCGAGCTCCCCGGCGACCGGGTCGAGGACCTCGTGGAAGCCCCCGGAGACGACTCCGATCCTGCCGCCCGCCGCGTGCACACCCGCGACCAGCTGCTCGACGCCCGGCGTGACGCGGACGTCGCCGCTGACTCCCGCGCAGATCTCCTGCGGCAGACCCGCGAGGGTCGCGACGCGCTCGCGCAGACTCTCGCCGAAGTCGATCTCGCCGCGCATCGCGCGCTCCGTCACCGCGGCGACCCTGGCCCCCGACCCGGCGTGAGCGGCGAGGAGCTCGATCACCTCGTCCTGCAGCAGGGTCGAGTCGGCGTCGAGGACGACGAGGAAGCGGGCAGGCGCCAGAGGACGCTCACTCATGGGCGGGCCAATCGGTCGGTCCGCGTCGCCGGCGCGCGGACGCGGTGCTCCCGGAGGAGCGGTGCTCTCGGCCCGCGGGGGTGCTACGGGCGGACGACGACGCCCTTGCCGACGACGGTGATCCCCGACTCGGTGACGGTGAACCCGCGCTCGCGGTCGTGGGCGTGGTCCACACCGACACGGGCACCGGGCTCGACGACGACGTCCTTGTCGAGGATAGCGCGCACCACCAGGGCGTCCGGGCCGATCCGCACCTTGTCGAAGACCACCGAGTCGGCGACGGTGGCGTTGGACTCGATGACGGTCCACGGCCCGATCACGCTGCGCTCGATGTGCGCTCCCGAGATCACGGTTCCGAGCGAGACCACGGAGTCGACGGTCGAGCCCATGTTGCCGCGGCCGTCGCGCACGATCTTCGCTGGAGGCGAGTTCAGCTGCGACGAGAAGATCGGCCACTGCTGGTTGTAGAGGTTGAACACCGGCAGCGCCGAGATCAGGTCCTGGTGCGCCTCGTAGAACGAGTCGATCGTCCCCACGTCGCGCCAGTAGTAGCGGTCGCGATCGGTGGAGCCGGGGACCTCGTTGAGCTTGAGGTCGTAGACGCCCGCCTCGCCGCGCGCGACGAAGTCCGGGATGATGTCGCCGCCCATGTCGTGGTCGGAGGTCGAGAGCTCGCCGTCGCGGATGACCGCGTCGATCAGCGCGTCGGCGTCGAAGACGTAGTTGCCCATCGAGGCGAGGACCTCGTGCGGGGAGTCGGCGAGCCCGACGGCGTCCTTCGGCTTCTCGAGGAACTCCGCGATCTTCGTCGGGACGATGCCGTCGCCCGCCTCGTCGCCCGCGAGCTGGATGACTCCGAACTGGTCGGCGAGCTCGATGGGCTGGCGGATCGCCGCGACGGTCGCCTTGGCGCCGGAGGCGATGTGCGCCTGGATCATCTGCGAGAAGTCCATGCGGTAGACGTGGTCGGCGCCGACCACGACGACGATGTCGGGCTTCTCGTCGCGGATGAGGTTGAGGCTCTGCAGGATCGCGTCGGCGGATCCGCTGAACCAGCGCTTGCCCAGGCGCTGCTGCGCGGGCACCGACGCGACGTAGGAGTTGAGCAGCCCCGACAGGCGCCAGGTCTGCGAGACGTGGCGGTCGAGCGAGTGCGACTTGTACTGCGTCAGCACGACGATCTGGGTGAGCCCCGAATTGATGAGGTTCGACAGCGCGAAGTCGATCAGTCGGTACTGCCCGCCGAACGGGACAGCGGGCTTGGCCCGGTCGGCCGTGAGGGGCATGAGCCGCTTGCCCTCGCCGCCGGCGAGGACGATGCCGAAAATCTTCTTTGACTGCATGGCTCAACAGTAGGGGTGCCGACCCTCCGCGCGAACCCGGGTATCAGCCGTCGCGGGGCTGTACTACGGTTCGGATGTGCGAGTCGATCTGCTGACCAAGGAATATCCGCCCGAGGTGTACGGGGGAGCCGGCGTGCACGTGGCCGAGCTCACCAAGGCGCTGCGCAGCGACATCGAGGTCGTGGTGCGCTGCTTCGGCGCACCTCGCGACGAACCGGGCGCGTTCGCGTACCCCGTTCCCTCCGAGCTCGCTCACGCCAACGGCGCGCTGCAGACCCTCGGAGTCGACCTGCAGATCGCCCAGGACACGGCGGGTGCCGATCTGGTCCACTCCCACACCTGGTACGCGAATGCGGCGGGCCGGCTCTCGCAGCTGCTGCACGGCATCCCGCACGTGGTCTCGGCGCACAGCCTCGAGCCGCTGCGCCCGTGGAAGGCCGAGCAGCTCGGCGGAGGCTACCGCGTGTCGAGCTGGATCGAGCGGGAGGCGTACGAGAGCGCCGACGCGGTCATCGCGGTCTCGGGAGGCATGCGCGCCGACATCCTCCGCTCGTACCCCGCCCTCGATCCGGCGAAGGTGCACGTCGTCTACAACGGCATCGACCTCGACGCCTGGCACCCCGTCGACGACGAGGCCGTGCTGCACGAGCTCGGGATCGACCCGTCCCGTCCGTCCGTCGTCTTCGTCGGCCGCATCACCCGCCAGAAGGGTCTGCCCTACCTGCTGCGCGCGGCGGCGACCCTGCCTCCGGAGGTGCAGCTGGTGCTCTGCGCCGGCGCGCCCGACACCCCCGAGATCATGGCCGAGGTCACCGCCCTGGTGCGCGGGCTGCAGGAGGAGCGCACCGGCGTGGTCTGGATCGACCGCCACCTCCCGCGCCATCAGCTCTCGGCGGTCCTCACCGCGGCGACCACCTTCGTCTGCCCGTCGATCTACGAGCCGCTGGGCATCGTGAACCTCGAGGCGATGGCGTGCGGCGCCGCCGTCGTCGGCACGGCGACCGGAGGCATCCCCGAGGTCGTCGTCGACGGCGTCACCGGCCGGCTGGTGCCGATCGAGCAGGTGACGGACGGCACCGGGACACCGGTGGACCCCGATCGCTACGTCGCCGACCTCGCGGCGGCCCTCGCGGAGGTCGTAGCCGACCCCGCCGCGGCCAAGCGGATGGGCGCCGCCGGGCGCGAGCGCGCGCAGAGCGACTTCAGCTGGACCCAGATCGCCCGCGACACCCGCGCGATCTACGCCTCCCTCGTCTGACCCGGCCGCTCGTCCGGCCGGGTCACTCCCTCCGCTTAGGATTGGACGCATGCCCAGCGTTGTCTCGTTCGTCGATGTGTCCTTCGTCCGGAACGGCAAGCGGATCCTCGACCACGTCGAGTGGGCCGTCGCCGAGGAGGACCGCTGGGTGATCCTCGGCCCCAACGGCGCCGGGAAGACCTCGATCCTGCAGATCGCGGCAGCGCAGAACTACCCCTCGACCGGGCAGGCGCACCTGCTCGAGGAGACGCTGGGGCGCGTCGACGTCTTCGAGCTGCGCCCGCGCATCGGCTACGCGTCGACCGCGATGGCCCGGCGGCTGCCCGCGGGCGAGTCGGTGCTCGATGTCGTCATGACGGCCGCCTACGCCGTGACCGGACGCTGGAACGAGGGCTACGACGAGATCGACGAGCGTCGCGCCCGTCGCGTCCTCGCCGAGTGGAAGCTCGACCACCTCGCCGACCGCACCTTCGGCACCCTCTCGGACGGCGAGCAGAAGCGCGTCCAGATCGCCCGCGCGATCATGACCGACCCCGAGCTGCTCCTGCTCGACGAGCCCGCCGCGAGCCTCGACCTCGGGGCCCGCGAGGAGCTCCTGCAGCTGCTCGGCGGCTTCGCGAAGGACCCCGCCTCGCCCGCGATCGTCATGGTCACCCACCACGTCGAGGAGATCCCCGACGGCTTCACGCACGCGCTGCTCCTGCGCGACGGCGCCGTCGTGGCGGCCGGACCTCTCGACGAGGCGCTCACGGAGGCGACGCTCGCCGAGACCTTCGGGCTCGACATCGCGCTGACCCGCGAGAACGGGCGCTACTCGGCCCGCGCGCGCGGCTGACCTCGTCGGCCGCTCCTTTCCGCGGGGCGGACGATCTGGTATCCTCGATAGTCGGTTCGGGCCCGTTCTCCGTGCGCCCACCACACTTCCACCCGTTCCCGTCGACGACAGGTGCGGTTCAGGACCATTCAGCGACAGGAATCCATCATGAAGTCCGACATCCACCCCGTGTACGAGGCGATCGTCTTCCGAGACCTCGCGTCCGGTGAGACCTTCCTCACCCGTTCGACGGCGAAGAGCAGCAAGACCATCGAGCTCGACGGCGTGACCTACCCCGTCATCGACGTCGAGATCTCCTCCGCCTCGCACCCGTTCTACACGGGCAAGCAGCGCATCATGGACTCGGCCGGCCGCGTCGAGAAGTTCAACAGCCGCTACAAGAACTTCGGCAAGTAGCACGCCTCACGAAGGGCCCTCGACCTCGCGGTCGGGGGCCCTTCGTCGTTCCGGCCTCCGAGCGGCCGGGCCGCGGGAGCCGGGCGTTCCGGTCGGGGAGCCGGTGCGGTAGCGTCCGGGCATGGTGTCCTGGGCCGACAAGCCGATCCTCCCGTTCGTCACCGCCGACGAGTGGGACGCGTATCTCAGCGGCGATCCCGACCCCGGGGGAGTCCGCCTGAAGATGCGCAAGAAGAACGCGGTCGACCCCGGCATCACCTACGCCGAGGCGCTCGACGTGGCGCTCTGCCACGGCTGGATCGACGGGCAGGCCGGCGCGTTCGACGAGCAGTTCAGCCTGCAGGCGTTCACGCCCCGCCGGAAGGCCAGCCCCTGGTCGCAGGTCAACCGCGAGCACGTCGCGCGCCTCATCGAGGAGGGGCGGATGCGGCCGGCGGGCCACGCCGAGATCGAGCGCGCGAAGGCCGACGGGCGCTGGGACGCCGCGTACCGCCAGAAGGGAGCCGAGGTGCCCGCCGATCTGCGGGCGGCGCTGGACGCGAACCCCGCGGCGTCGGAGTTCTTCGCGAGCCTCGGCGCGCAGCAGCGGTTCGCGTTCCTCTTCCGCCTGCAGCAGCTCAAGCGCCCGGAGACGCGGACCCGTCGGATCCAGGAGTACGTCGCCATGCTCGCCGAGGGCCGCGGCCTGGTCTGAGAGCCGTGGCGCGCGCGGCCACTGGTCAGTGGCGGACGGGCCAGCCGCCGTCGGCCACGAAGCCCTCGTCGCGGACGCGGCGCATGTACTCCTGGAACGACTCCGCCTGGGTGCGGGACCACTCGACCTGGAGCCCGTGCAAGGTGGGAGCGTCGACTTCGAGCTCGTCGGCGTAGGCCCTGCCCAGCGCCTGCGCGAGACGGCCGGCCGCCACGGCGTCGGCTCCGGCGTCGTGCGCCTCGGTCAGCGAGACGCCGTAGTGCTCCGCGGCGTGCACGAGGGTGCGCTTGCCCCTCCGGTAGCGGTCGAGCGCCTTGTCGATCACGAGCGGATCGATGATCGGGCAGGGGTCGAGCAGGACGGGCACGCCCCAGCGGCGGGACTCGTGGGCGAGGAGCGAGAGGTCGTAGGGGGCGTTGTAGACGACCACGGGGATCTCGCGCGCGAGGAGGGAGCGCAGCGCCTCCGAGACCTCGGCGACGACCTCTCCGGCCGGCCGGCCGTGGGCTCGCGCGTACCGGGTGGTGATGCCGTGCACCGCGCTCGCACCCTCGGGGATCTCGACTCCGGGGTCGGCGAGCCACGTGGTCGACTCGACGGGCTCGCCGGCTGCGTCGAGGACCCCGACGTGCGCGGTGACGATCCGGCTCGTGCGGACGTCGATCCCCGTGGTCTCGAGATCGAAGACCGCGAGCTCGTCGAACCACCGCCGGCCCGCCGGCTGCTGGAGGACCGGATCGGACGTCAGCGCACGGCCGAATCCGGGGTCGAGATCGAACAGGGTCGGCTCCGCGCTCGCTTCGGTGATGCTCACCCGATCAGAGTAAGCGGGGCCTCCGACATCGCCAGGAGGCCCCGCGGTGCACGGCGGATCCGGTCGTCAGCGGGACTGGGGCGCCTTCGCGACGTGCAGCCAGAAGAAGCCCTGCGTGCCCAGCGTCATCGTGAGCGACCCGTCGTCCTGGAAACCGGGGAAGCGTCCGCCGCCGAAGAGGTCGGTGAGGGTCGAGCCGCCGTTCTCGGGGTCGGTGATCGTCACCGAGACCGGGTTGTGGTTGAAGCTGAAGACGCAGAGCACGTCCTCGGGCTGGTCGCCCATCGCGCTGCCCGAGCCGGCGTACTCGCGGACGAAGGCGAGCACCGACTCGTGGTCGGTCTCGAGGACCCGCATCGAGCCGAGCCCGAACGCGGGGTGACCGCGCCGCACGTGCAGGACGTTGCGCATCCAGTGCAGGAGCGAGCGGGACTGCGCGAGCTGCGCCTCCACGTTGACCTGGTTGTAGTGGTAGACGAGCGACTGCACGACCGGCTGCACGAGCTTGCCGGGGTCGGCGGCCGAGAACCCGGCGTTGCGGTCGGGCGTCCACTGCATCGGCGTCCGGGAGGCGTCGCGGTCGTTGAGCCAGATGTTGTCGCCCATGCCGATCTCGTCGCCGTAGTACAGGAACGGGCTGCCGGCGAGCGAGAAGAGGAGGGCGTTGATCAGCTCGAGCTCGGCGCGCGAGTTGTCGAGGAGGGGGGCGAGCCGGCGCCGGATGCCGATGTTCGAGCGCATCCGCGGGTCGTAGGCGTACCAGCCGTACATCGCCTGGCGGTACTCCTCCGAGACCATCTCGAGGGTGAGCTCGTCGTGGTTGCGGAGGAAGACGCCCCACGCGGCTCCCGAGGGGATGTCGAAGGTCTCGGAGAGCACCTTCTTCAGCTCGTTCGCCGTCTGCGCGCGGAGCGAGTAGAAGATGCGCGGCATCACGGGGAAGTCGAAGGCCATGTGGCACTCCGGCTCCTCCTCGGTGCCGAAGAACGCGGCGACCTCGCGCGGCCACTGGTTCGCCTCCGCGATGAGGATGCGGCCCGGGTAGTCGCGGTCGACCATCGTGCGCAGGTTCTTGATGAAGTCGTGCGTGGGCGGCTCGCCCTCTCCGTTGCCCTCGTCGGACTCGTAGAGGTAGGGGATCGCGTCGAGCCGGATGCCGTCGACTCCGAGGTCGAGCCAGAAGCGGACGATGTCGTGGATCGCCTCGTGCACGGCCGGGTTCTCGAAGTTCAGGTCGGGCTGGTGCGAGAAGAAGCGGTGGAAGTAGAACTGGCGGCGCTCGGAGTCGAACGCCCAGTTCGAGTCCTCCGTGTCGACGAAGATGATGCGGATGTCGGGGTATCTCTCGTCGGTGTCGTTCCAGACGTAGAAGTCGCCGTAGGGCCCCTCGGGGTCGGAGCGGGACTGCTGGAACCACTCGTGCTGGTCGCTCGTGTGGTTGAGCGGGAAGTCCATCACGATGCGCATGTTGCGCTCGTGAGCCTTCCGCACCAGGTCGCGGAAGTCCTCCATCGTGCCGAACTCGGGGAGGATCGCCTTGAAGTCCGAGACGTCGTAGCCGCCGTCGCGCAGCGGCGACATGTAGAAGGGCGGCAGCCAGAGCGCATCGATCCCGAGCCACTGGAGGTAGTCCAGCTTGGAGGCCAGACCGTTGATGTCTCCGGCACCGTCGCCGTTCGAGTCGACGTACGTCCGGATCATCACCTCGTAGAACACCGCCCTGCGGTACCACTGCGGGTCGAGGGCGAGCCCTGGGAGTTGGATCGGCGACGTGAAGCTCACGGTGCTCCTTCTGCTGCTTCCTGAGCGGATGACCGTCATGGGGACGGGGCGGTGCGTCGCGGCGCGAGCGCGTCCTCATGCTCCCGGGTGGGATCGGGTGAGGCAAGGCGTTGCGGCGAGAAGTTCACCGGGCGGTGCCTACGATGGGGAACGCCATGACCACTGCCTCACCCTATGCGGACGACCTCGCACGCCTCGCCATCAGCGAGGGTGTCGTGAGCGTGTCCGGGGCGACCACCGCCTACTGGACCTACGGGTCGCCGTCGGCGAGCACGGTGCTCGTGCTGGTGCACGGCTTCCGCGGCGAGCACCACGGCCTCGAGCCGGTGATCGCGCGGCTGCTCGCGGGCGGCGCCGACGTCCGTGTCATCGCTCCCGACCTGCCCGGGTTCGGCGCCTCGCCGCCCATGACGGCCCACGCCCACGACGTCGACGGCTACGCGGCGTGGCTCGGCGAGTTCCTCGACGCCCTGGAGCTGCGAGGGCGCGCGGTGGTGCTGGGACACTCCTTCGGTTCGATCGTGGCGGCCGCGGCCGTGTCCGGTGGCCTGCCGACCCCCCTCCTCGTCCTCGTGAACCCCATCGCGGCACCCGCTCTCGCGGGGCCGCGGGGTGTTCTGACACGGCTCGCGGTGCTCTACTACCGGCTCGGAGCCGTGCTGCCCCGGGTGCTGGGCTTCGGCCTGCTCCGCGATCGGCGCATCGTGCGCGTGATGAGCCTGTCGATGGTGAAGACGAAGGACCCGGCCCTGCGCCGCTTCGTCCACGACCAGCACGACCGCTACTTCAGCGCCTTCGCCTCGCGGGACACGGTCCTCGAGGCGTTCCGCGCCTCGGTGTCGCACGACGTGAGCGAGTACGCGAGCCGGATCGAGGTGCCGACCCAGCTGATCGCCGCCGCGCAGGACGACATCACGCCGCTCCCCGCTCAGTACCGGCTCCTCGAGCAGCTGCCGCACGGGCGTCTGCACGTGATCGACGGAGTGGGTCACCTGATCCACTACGAGACGCCGGACGAGGCCGCCGCGGTGCTGCGTGCGGCCCTGGACGAGGGGATCGACCGATGAGGATCGTCGTCGACTGCCGATACACCCGCCTCGAGCGTCACGACGGCATCAGCCGCTACACCGCCGAGCTCGTGCGAGAGCTCGCGGCGCTGCACGACGTCACGATGCTGATCAGCGATCGCCGGCAGCTGGCGATGCTGCCCGCGCTGCCCTGGGAGAAGGTGACCGGCCCCACGAGTGCGTTCGAGCCGTTCGTCGCGCTCCTCGTCAACCGGCTGAAGCCCGACGTGGTCTTCTCGCCGATGCAGACGATGGGCACGCTCGGCCGCCGCTACCGTCTGGTCCTGACCGTGCACGACCTCATCTACTACCGCCACCGCACCCCGCCGCGGGATCTGCCGGCTCCCGTCCGCGGGCTGTGGCGGCTGTACCACCTGGCCTGGTGGCCGCAGCGGAGGCTGCTGCAGCGCGCGGACGCCGTCGTGACGGTGTCGGAGACCACGCGCGGCCTCCTCCGGAGCCACCGCCTGACGACGCGGCCCGTCGTGGTCGTGCCGAACGCCGCCGGAGCGCCGGACGAGGCGAGCGCGGCGCTGTCCGCGACGCTCCCCGACCGCTCAGGGGCGCGCACGCTCGTCTACATGGGCTCGTTCATGCCGTACAAGAACGTCGAGACGCTGGCGCGCGCCATGCGGCTGCTGCCCGACTACGAGCTGCATCTGATGAGCCGTGCGAGCGAGGAGACAGTGGAGACCCTCCGCTCGCTCGCGCCGACGGCGAAGCTCGTGTTCCACCAGGGCGCCGACGACGCGGAGTACCGCGCCGTGCTCGCCAGGGCGACCGCGCTGGTGACCGCGAGCCGGGACGAGGGATTCGGCATCCCGCTCGTCGAGGCGATGGCGCTCGGCACACCGGTCGTCGTCAGCGACATCCCGATCTTCCGCGAGATCGGAGGGGACGCCGCCGTCTACGTCGATCCGTCGAGTGCCAAGGCGGTCGCGGACGGGGTCCGCGCTCTCGAGGAGCCGGGGGAGTGGGCGGAGCGGTCCCGCCGGTCGCGGGAGCGGGCGTCGGCGTACTCGTGGCGCGACTCCGCCCGGGTGCTGCTCGACCTGCTGCTCGAGGTCGGTCGGCGCTGACCGGAGGCCGGTGCTGGCAGGAGGCGGAAGGGGCTCGGCCCCGCCGCGTCTCAGCTGCCGGGGACCGGGCTCAGCACGTCCTCGAGGTCGTCGTCGGCGACGACCACGTCTCCGGAGCCGTCGAACGCGACGATCTGCAGCCCGCCGTCGACGATCGAGAAGTCGTGCCGGGAGCCGTTGCCGACGGTGATGCCCTGCGGCGGCAGCTCGTCGGCGCTGAGGAAGCGCAGGAGGCTGCCGATGACGGCTCCGTGGGTAGCGACGATCACCCGCGCGCCGGGGAAGCGATCGGAGACCTCGAGCAGCGCCGCCGTCGCGCGCTCGACGACCTGGGCGCGGGTCTCGCAGCCGGGGACGCCCTGGCCCTCGATGCCCCCGGGGAACAGCTCGCGCAGATCCGCCGCCGTCATGCCCTCGGCCTCGCCGTAGGCGCGCTCGGCCAGCCCGGGGACGACCAGGGGCTCGTCGAGGCCGAGTCCCCTCGCGATGATGGCCCCGGTCTCGTAGGCGCGTCCGAGGGGACTCGCGACGACCGCGTCCCACTCGCGCTCGCGGAGGAGGCGCGCAGCGGCCCTCGCCTGCGAGCGCCCGATCTCGTTCAGGGGGATGTCGCTCGCGCCCTGGATGCGGCGCGCGGCGTTCCAGTCGGTCTGTCCGTGTCGGACGAGGGTCAGCTGGGTCACGGGGGCCTCTCGGGTGACGGGAGTCGGGGCGCGGGCGGTCAGAGCGCGGGCAGGCGGTCGGCGAGGGTGCGGAGGACCTCGCTGGTGCCTCCGTCGATCTTGATGCTCGCCCGGGAGTCGCCCTTGGTCGTCCCGCGGTTGACGATCACGATGGGCAGCTTGCCGCGGCGGGCGATCTCGAGGAATCGGATGCCGGAGTTCACGACGAGAGACGAGCCGGCCACGAGGAGGGCGTCGGCACCGGCGACGATCGCCCGTGCCTCCTGGAACTTCTCGGTCGGGATGAACTCCCCGAAGAAGACGATGTCGGGCTTGAGGATCCCGCCGCAGACCGTGCACTCGGGCACGATCATCGCCGAGACGTCGTGCACCTCGGCGTCGCCGTCGGGGTTGAGGGAGGAGATGTCGGGGTCGTCGAGCCAGGGGTTCAGGCTGTCGATCCGTTCGGCCACGGCATCGCGGGCGAAGTACTGCCCGCAGGTCATGCAGCGGACGCGGTCGGCGGAGCCGTGCAGGTCGACCACGCGGCGCGACCCGGCTCGGACGTGCAGGCCGTCGACGTTCTGGGTGACGACGCCCGCCAGCACGCCGCGCTCCTCGAGCCGGGCGAGCGCTCGGTGGCCGTCGTTCGGCAGCGTGCTCGTGAAGCGGCGCCAGCCGAGCTGGCTGCCCGCCCAGTAGCGACGGCGGTAGTCGGGGTCGGCGACGAACTGGGAGTAGGTCATCGGGGTGCGCACCGGGGCACCCGCTCCGCGGTAGTCGGGGATCCCGGAGTCGGTGCTGACGCCGGCGCCCGTGACCGCCGCGACCCGGCGCCCGCCGAGCAGCTCGACGGCCTGCTCGATCGCCTCGGCCCTCGTGCCGTCGGCGACCGGTGTCGGACTCGACTCCATCCGCGCCTCCCGTCAGGAGGGCCTCCGCGAGCGGGCGGCCCCCGGACGAGTTTAGTGCCGCCCGAGCGGGTGCCGGACGAGCGCGGCGAGCCCGGTGCCCTAGGGTGCCGGGATGCCGATCGTGCACATCGAGGACCTCGACCACCCCCTCCTGGCCGACTACCACCGTCTGACCGACGTCGCCCTCCGCCGTGTGCTCGAGCCCGAGGGCGGCCTCTACATCGCGGAGTCGGGGAAGGTGATCGGGCGCGCGCTCGACGCGGGGCACCGGCCCCGCTCGGTCCTCGTGCAGGAGAAGAGGCTGCCCGACGCCGCCGCAGTGCTCGAGCGGTTCCCCGACGTGCCCGTGTTCGTAGGGCCGGATGCGGTGCTCGAGGAGCTGACCGGCTTCCATCTGCACCGGGGCGCCCTCGCCTCGATGCACCGGCCCGCGCTCCGCGCGATGGGCGAGCTCCTCGTCGGCGCCCGCCTGGTCGTCATCCTCGAGGACATCGTCGACCACACGAACGTCGGCGCGGTCTTCCGGGCCGCCGCCGGCATGGGGGCGGACGCCGTACTGGTCACGCCGCGCTGCGCCGATCCGCTCTACCGCCGCAGCGTGAGAGTGAGCATGGGGACGGTCCTCCAGGTGCCGTGGACGCGGATGCCCGAGTGGGCGCCTGCGCGGGCCGAGCTCGTGGCGGCGGGCTTCTCTCTCGCGGCGCTGGCCCTCTCTCCGGAGGCGGTGCCGCTCGACGAGTACGCCGCCTCCCGACCCGAGCGGGTCGCGGTCGTCCTCGGGACGGAGGGGGACGGCCTGTCGCGGGCTGCGCTCGATGCGGCCGACACGGTCGTCACGATCCCGATGCTGCACGGCGTCGACTCGCTGAACGTCGCGTCCGCCGGAGCGGTGGCGCTGTGGGCGCTGACCCGCCCGCCCCTCGCCGCACGCTAGCGAGCCGCTCGGATCCTCCCTGGGCGCCGCCCTACGATGACCGGGTGACCTCTCCGACGCGCCCCGACGCCTCGCCGCTCGACATCTTCGGCGTTCCCGAGTCGGAGTCGCCCGCCGCAGCGCCGAGACGGCGGAGCCGGCGGCCCGCCGTGATCGCCGCCGTCGTGGCCGGTGCGGTGATCCTCAGCGCAGGAGGCGCCTACGGGGCGAACGCGGCGACCGCCGAGCTGCCGGCGGCGAGCGCCGTCGTCGAGGAGACGGCCGGCACCGTCCTCGACGCCCCGGTGCTCGCGTGGCCCTCCTACGGCTCGGGCGCCGTCGCCGCCGTCGGCCTCGACGGGGCGGGGGAGGGGGGAGTGCTCGCGAGCTACGGGTCGACGGATCCGGTGCCGACCGGAAGCATCGCCAAGGTCGTGACCGCTCTGGTGGTCCTCGCCGCGAAGCCGATCGCCGAGGGCACCGACGGTGAGACGATCACCTTCACCAGCGCCGACGTGGGCTACTACGACGAGTCGGTCGCCGAGAACGGCTCGGTCGCCCCGGTGTCGGCGGGCCTCGAGCTGACCGAGCGCCAGGCGCTGACGGTCCTCATGCTCCCCTCGGCCAACAACTACGCGAAGTCGCTCGCGATCTGGGCCTACGGCTCCGAGGACGCCTACCTCGCCGCCGCTCGCGCGTGGCTCGACGGGCAGGGACTCGTGCGGACCGTCGTCACCGACACCAGCGGGCTCTCACCGGACACGGTGAGCACGACGGCCGAGATGGTGCGGCTCGGCGAGCTGCTCGTGGCCGACCCGGTGCTCGCCCCGATCGTCGCCCTGCCGTCTGCCGTGATCCCCGGAGTCGGGCTGATCGAGAACACGAACACGCTGCTCGGCAGCGGGGGAGTGGACGGGATCAAGACGGGCACGACCGACGAGGCCGGCGCGTGCCTCCTGTTCTCGGTCGACACGACCGTGGACGGGCAGCCAATGACGCTCGTCGGGGTGGTGGTCGGTGCCCGCACGCACCCGCAGCTGGCCTCCGATGTCCTCACGCTCCTCCCGACCGTGGAAGAGGGGTTCCACACGGTCCCCCTCACGACGGCGGGGCAGGACTACGGCTCGTACACGAGCGCGTGGGGCGAGTCGGCCGTCGCCGAGACCGAGGAGGCGCGGTCGGTGCTCGTCTGGGGCGCGGTCACGACGAGCACCACCGTCGCCCTCGACCCCGTCGAGGTGGTCGCCGACGGCGCGTCGATCGGCACGGCGACGGTCGACGTCAACGGCACTCCCTACGAACTGCCTCTCGTCGCGGACGGGGAGATCGAGGATCCGGGCTTCGGCTGGCGCGTCTCGCACCCGGCCGAGCTGTTCGGCTAGCGCTTCGACCCGTCGTCGACGACGATCCGCACGCCCGCCGTGGCGATGTCGGCGGCGACCTGCTCGGGGGTGGCGTTGCCCTCGACAGCGGTGCCCGGCTCGCTCTGGGCGAGGTACGGCTCCGCGGACGGGCGCTTGGCGGTGATGAAGTCGCCCGACGACTGGTGCCGGACGCGGCGGACGACCCACGGCACCAGGTACTGCCTCGCCCACTGCAGATCCTCGGTGCGGGCGGATCGCCAGGTCGTCTCGTGGAGCGGCTCGGGTGCGAGAGGCCGGAGCGAGTTCTCGACGCCCAGCGCGTCGAGCACCATGCGCGCCACCTCGTGGTGGCCGTGCGGGTTCAGATGCAGCCGATCGGGCGCCCACATCCGCACGTCCTGGATCTCCTGGAGCGACCACTGGTCGGCGACGACGCAGTCGTAGCGCTTGGCGAGGGCGCGGAGGTTCTCGTTGTAGATGGCGACCTTGCCGCGGATCCGGCTGAAGACGGGCGAGAACCCGACGTCGACACCGGTGAAGAGGACGACCGTCGCCCCGCCGGACCGCAGCCGTGCCAGCCCCTCCTCGAAGCGCGCGGCGATGTCGTCGGGGTCGGTCCGCGGGCGGATGACGTCGTTCCCTCCGGCCGAGATGGTGATCAGGTCGGGTCGGAGCGCGAGGGCCGGCTCGATCTGCTCGTCCACGATCTGCTGCAGCAGCCGGCCGCGCACGGCGAGGTTCGCGTAGGTGAAATCGTCGTTCAGGCCCCCGAGCACCTCGGCGACGCGGTCGGCCCAGCCGCGATGACCGCCGGGGCTCGCGGGCGCCGGATCGCCGATGCCCTCGGTGAACGAATCGCCCAGGGCGACGAAGCGGGACCACGGATGAGGCTGATCGACCATCCCTCCATTCTGCTCCCGGGATCGACCGCGGGGATCCGTCGGAAGACCGATCACGACACGCCGGTGCCCCCGCGGCGGCGTGCGGAGGAGGGCCCCGTGTCGGTGGTGTCGCGTAGCCTTGGCCCACGTGAACAGTCCCTCGAGCTTCGGTCATCCGGTCGGCACCTCCGCCGCCGAGCACCTGTCGCCGTCGTTCCCGGGCCGCGCCCCCTGGGGCACCGCCGACAAGCTCCGCGCCTGGCAGGCCGAGGCGCTCGAGGCCTACTTCCAGCACGAGCCGCGCGACTTCCTCGCTGCCGCGACACCCGGTGCGGGCAAGACGACGTTCGCCCTCCGGCTCGCCGCCGAGCTGCTGCACAATCGCACCGTCGACCGCATCACGGTGGTGGCGCCGACCGAGCACCTCAAGCGCCAGTGGGCCGAGGCGGCGCACCGCGTCGGCATCCGGCTCGACCCGACCTTCACCAACAGGATGGGGCGGCACGCCCGCCACTACCACGGCGTCGCGGTCACCTACGCGCAGGTCGCCGTGCGCGCCGAGCTGCACCGCGAGCTGACGCTCTCGGGCCGGACCCTCGTGATCCTCGACGAGGTGCACCACGCCGGCGATGCGATGAGCTGGGGCGACGCGGTGCGGGAGGCGTTCGAGCCGGCCGTCCGCCGCCTCTCGCTGACCGGGACGCCGTTCCGCTCCGACACCGCGCCCATCCCCTTCGTGAGCTACCTGGCCGACGACGAGGGGATCCGCACCTCCCTCACCGACTACGCCTACGGCTACGGGCGGGCCCTGGCCGACGGAGTGGTGCGGCCCGTGCTGTTCATGGTCTACGCCGGCCAGATGCGCTGGAAGTCGAAGGCCGGCGACGAGATGGAGGCGCGGCTCGGCGAGGGCAACACGAAGGACATCACCTCGCAGGCCTGGCGCACGGCGCTGGACCCGAAGGGGGACTGGATCCCCTCGGTGCTGCGGGCGGCGAACACGCGCCTGACGGAGGTGCGGCGCGCGATCCCGGATGCGGGCGGGCTGGTCATCGCCACGGACCACTACAGCGCTCGCGCCTACGCCGCCGCGCTCCGCGAGATCAGCGGAGAGCCCGTCACCGTCGTCCTCTCGGACGAGAAGGAGGCGAGCGACCGGATCGAGTCCTTCGCGAAGGACACCTCGCGCTGGATGGTCGCCGTGCGGATGGTCTCGGAGGGCGTCGACGTGCCGCGACTGGCCGTGGGCGTCTACGCGACCTCGGCCTCGACTCCGCTGTTCTTTGCCCAGGCGATCGGGCGCTTCGTGCGGGCGCGCCGCCGCGGGGAGACCGCCTCGGTGTTCCTCCCGAACGTCCCCGGCCTGCTCGCGCTCGCCGGCTCGATGGAGCTCCAGCGCGACCACGCCCTCGACCGGCGCACCTCCGACGACGAGGAGTACCCCGAGGCCGATCTGATGGCCGATGCCGAACGGAGCGAGAAGGCGTCGTCCGAGCTCCTCGACGAGGGACGGTTCGAGTCGCTCGGGTCGGAGGCGACGTTCGACCGCGTCGTCTACGAGGGCGCGGAGTTCGGGATGGAGGTGGAGGTCGAGAGCGAGGAGGAGCTCGACTTCATCGGGCTCCCCGGGCTCCTCGAGCCCGACCAGGTGCGGGAGCTGCTCCAGCACCGGCAGCAGCGCCAGGCGAAGCGCGCCGGCGCGCGCTCCGCCTCCGAGGCGCCGGGAGAGCCGAAGGCGAGCGAGATCCCGGCGCCGCTCTACCGCACGCTCAAGGAGCAGCGGAGCCTGCTCAACTCCCTCGTCGGTCTCTGGGCGCGCAACACCGGCGAGACGCACGGAACGGTCCACTCCGAGCTGCGGCGGCTCTGCGGCGGCCCGGCGGTCGCGCAGGCGAGCGTGACGCAGCTGCAGGCCCGCATCGACCTGCTGCGCAGGCGCCTCGGCTCGCACTGACCGCAGGGTGCGCCGGTCGGCGGGTCCTACCCGATCGGCACCGCGCGGCGCCAGCCCTCCCGGCGCGATCGGGCCCTCCGTACTGTTCGAGCGTGACGGCGTGGAGCCACCACGTCGCTCCCGCCCGCCCCGGCGACGGCCCTCCCCGAAGAGGGGCCGAAGCCTGCCGCCGCAGTACACCCGTTCGGCCGTGAGGAAGCCCCGCCGGAGATCACGGAGACGGCTCTCGCTAAGCTGGGCAGTCGGTCCGTCGCCCAGGCGCTGGACCATCACCCCCGACGTCGGGCATCCGCAGACCGCACGACGGCCTCCCACGGATCGCCCGAGACCAGAACCCAGAGGAGTCTCGTGGAGACCTGGCCCGGAACCGCCTACCCCTTGGGCGCCACCTTCGACGGAAGCGGCACGAACTTCGCTCTCTTCAGCGAGATCGCCGAGCGCGTCGAGCTCTGCCTCTTCGAGGAGGACGGCACCGAGATCCGCGTCGACGTGCTCGAGTCGGACGCGTACGTCTGGCACTGCTACCTCCCGCAGGTCCAGCCGGGCCAGCGCTACGGCTACCGGATCCACGGGCCCTACGACCCCGAGGCGGGTCAGCGGTGCAACCCGAACAAGCTGCTGCTCGACCCCTACGCGAAGGCGGTCGCGGGAGAGATCGACTGGGACCAGTCGCTGTTCTCGTACACCTTCGGCGACCCCGACTCCACCAACGACGAGGATTCGGCGCCGCACATGATGATGGGCGTCGTCATCAACCCCTTCTTCGACTGGGCGGGCGACCGGCGCCCCCGCACCTCGTACGACAGCACGGTGATCTACGAGGCGCACGTGAAGGGGCTCACCAAGACCCACCCCGACATCCCGGAGGAGCTCCGCGGCACGTACGCGGGCGTCGCCCATCCGGCGGTCATCGCCCACCTCAAGCACCTCGGCATCACGGCGATCGAGCTCATGCCGGTGCACCAGTTCGTCAACGACTCCACGCTGATCGACAAGGGCCTCTCGAACTACTGGGGCTACAACACCATCGGCTTCTTCGCCCCGCAGAACACCTACTCCTCCACCGGGGATCACGGCCAGCAGGTGCAGGAGTTCAAGAGCATGGTCCGGGCGCTGCACGCGGCCGGCATCGAGGTCATCCTCGACGTGGTCTACAACCACACGGCGGAGGGCAACCACCTCGGCCCGACCCTGTCGTTCCGCGGCATCGACAACGAGGCCTACTACCGCCTCGTCGACGACGACAAGCGCTACTACATGGACTACACCGGCACCGGCAACACGCTGAACGTGCGTCACCCGCACTCGCTGCAGCTGATCATGGACTCCCTCCGCTACTGGGTGACCGAGATGCGCGTCGACGGCTTCCGCTTCGACCTCGCGTCGGCCCTCGCGCGCGAGTTCTACGACGTCGACCGCCTCTCGACCTTCTTCGAGCTCGTGCAGCAGGACCCGGTGGTCTCGCAGGTCAAGCTGATCGCCGAGCCGTGGGACGTCGGTCCCGGCGGCTACCAGGTCGGGAACTTCCCGCCCCAGTGGACGGAGTGGAACGGGAAGTACCGCGACACCGTGCGCGACTTCTGGCGCGGCGAGCCGTCGACGCTGGGCGAGTTCGCGTCGCGGCTGACCGGGTCGGCCGATCTGTACGCCCGCTCCGGCCGCCGTCCGGTCGCCTCCATCAACTTCGTGACCGCTCACGACGGCTTCACCCTGCGCGATCTCGTGTCGTACAACGAGAAGCACAACGAGGCCAACGGCGAGAACGGCAACGACGGCGAGTCGCACAACCGCTCCTGGAACCACGGGGTCGAGGGGCCGACGGACGATCCGAAGGTCCTCGGGCTGCGCGCCCGTCAGCAGCGGAACTTCCTCGCGACGATGCTGATCTCGCAGGGCGTGCCCATGATCCTGCACGGCGACGAGCTGGGCCGGACCCAGGACGGCAACAACAACACCTACGCCCAGGACAGCGAGCTGACCTGGATCGACTGGTCCACCGCCGATCGGCCCCTCCTCGAGTTCACGGCCGCGCTCATCCGGCTCCGCGCCGAGCACCCGACGTTCCGCCGCGGCCGCTTCTTCGACGGCCGGCCCGTTCTCCGCGGGTCCGAGGAGCCGCTGCCCGACATCGTCTGGTTCAAGGCGGACGGCACCGAGATGACGCCGTCCGACTGGGACTCGGGCCTGGACCGCTCGGTCGGCATCTACCTCAACGGCAACGGGATCCGCGAGCGCGACGAGCGCGGCCAGCCGGTGATGGACGACAGCTTCCTGCTCTACTTCAACGCCGACGACGTCGACGTGGAGTTCACTATCCCGAGCGACGAGTACGCGCTCGAGTGGGCCGTCCTCGTGGACACGGCAGGAGCCGAGGCCGACTCGATCCCCCGCCCCGCCGGCGCGATCCTCACCGTGCAGGCGAAGTCGCTCGTGATCCTGCAGGAGCACAGCGCTCCCGAGCCCGAGGTGGACCACTCCGTGGCCGCCTCCCTCGCCTCGCAGGCCGCCACCTCGGCCATCCCGATCATCACCAGCCACATGAGCCCCCACGCGGAGTCGACCGACGCCGCGACCGCCCCTTCGACAGGAGCCTGACGTGCGACTGCCCGCTTCGACCTACCGACTCCAGATCCGCTCCGGCTTCGATCTCGACGAGGCGGCGCAGATCGCCGACTACGTGCGCTCGCTGGGCGCGGACTGGCTCTACTTCTCGCCGCTGCTGCGTGCGGAGCCGGGATCGGACCACGGCTACGACGTCGTCGATCACGACCGGATCGACCCCGACCGCGGGGGTGCCGAGGGACTCGCGCACGCCTCGGCGGCCGCGAAGGCCGAGGGCCTCGGCGTGCTGATCGACATCGTGCCGAACCACATGGGTGTCGCGACGCCGATCGAGAACGCGTGGTGGTGGGACCTGCTCGAGAACGGGCGCTCCTCCCGCTACGCCACGTCGTTCGACATCGACTGGGAGGCCGGAGGCGGCCGCCTGCGCGTGCCGATCCTCGGCGACGGGGCGAGTGAGGGTGACAGCGACAGCGAGCTCGACGCGCTCGAGGTCGTCGGCGACGAGCTGCACTACTACGACAACCGGCTGCCGATCGCGCCCGGGACCGCCGAGCCCGGCGACTCCGGCCGCACGGTGCACGCGCGCCAGAGCTACGAGCTCGTCAACTGGCGCCGCGCCGACGCCGAGCTGAACTACCGCCGGTTCTTCGCGGTGAACACGCTCGCGGCGATCACGGTCGAGCGCCCCGAGGTCTTCGACGCCTCGCACCGCGAGATCGTGCGCTGGTTCACCGAGGGGCTCGCCGACGGCCTGCGGGTGGACCACCCGGACGGACTGGCCGACCCGGGCGGGTACCTCGACGACCTCGCCCGAGTCATCGGCGGCGCGCCGGTCTGGGTCGAGAAGATCCTCGAGGGCGACGAGCAGCTGCCCCCGCACTGGGCGACGGTCGGCACCACGGGGTACGACGCTCTGGCCGACATCGACCGGATCCTGGTCGACCCGGATGCCCGCCCCGTGCTCGAGGGCCTCGACGCGGAGCTGAGCGGCGGCGGCTCCCCGGTCGTCTGGGCCGATCTCATCCACGACACGAAGCGCGGGATCGCCGACGGCATCCTCCGCTCCGAGGTCCTCCGGCTCGCTCGACTGATCCCCGAGGTCGACGGAGCGGACGACGCGCTGGCCGAGCTCCTCGCGACCTTCCCCGTGTACCGCAGCTACCTCCCGGTCGGCGCGGAGCACCTCGAGCACGCGCGGGTGGACGCCGTCCACCGCCGCCCCGAGATCGCCCCGATCATCGACCGGGTCGCGGAGCTGCTCGGCGAGACGGGCACACCGGTGTCGGTCCGCTTCCAGCAGACGTCGGGCATGGTGATGGCGAAGGGCGTCGAGGACACCGCGTTCTACCGCTACAGCCGACTCACCTCGCTCAACGAGGTCGGTGCCGATCCGGACGAGTTCTGGATCGACCTGGACGAGTTCCACCGTCGCCAGTCGGTCCGCCAGGCCTCCTTCCCCGCCTCGCTGACCACGCTGTCCACCCACGACACGAAGCGCGGCGAGGACACCCGCGCGCGCATCACCGCGCTGGCCGAGGACCCGGAGGCCTGGGCGACGACGCTGCGCTCGCTCCACGGGCTCGTCGGCTTCGGCGACGGCCCCGTCGAGCACCTGCTCTGGGAGGCGATCGTCGGATCCTGGCCCGCGTCCCGGGAGCGCCTCCACGCCTACGCCGAGAAGGCGTCGCGCGAGGCGGGCAGCTCGACGCGCTGGACCGCTCCGGACGAGGCGTTCGAGAAGCGCATGCACGCCGCGGTCGACGCGGCCTTCGACGAGCCTGCTGTGCGCGGTCTGATCGTGGACACCGTCGAGCGGGTGAAGGCCACCGGGTGGTCGAACAGCCTCTCGGCGAAGCTCGTCCAGCTGACGGCTCCCGGCATCCCCGACGTGTACCAGGGGAGCGAGCTGTGGGAGACCTCGCTGGTCGATCCCGACAACCGGCGTCCTGTCGACTTCGTCGAGCGCCGGGCGCTGCTCGAGCGCCTCGACGGCGGATGGCTGCCCCCGATCGACGAGGAGGGGGCGGCGAAGCTGCTCGTCACCTCGCGGGCGCTGCGTCTGCGCCGTGATCGGCCGGAGCTCTTCACGCGCTACGCCCCCGTCACTCCGGTCGGACCCGCCGCCGAGCACATCATCGCCTTCGACCGGGGCGGCGTCGTGAGTGTCGCCACGCGCCTGCCGGCGGGCCTGGCTGCAGCCGGCGGCTGGGGCGACACGCTGATCGTGCTGCCGGGGCACCCCCTCGAGGACGTCCTGACCGGGCGCACCTTCGGGGGCGGACCGACCCCCGTCTCGGAGATCCTCGTCGATCTGCCCGTCGCGCTCCTCGCGCCGGTCGCCTGACGCACGTCCTCCCTCTCGCTCCCACCTGCACCAACGACCCTGGAGACCGCCGTGAAGAGCACGACTCCCTACCGCTACGCCCTGCCGACCTCCGGACCCGAGCGCTTCGACGTCTGGGCACCCGAGGCCTCGTCGGTCGAGCTGGTGATCGGCGGCGGTGCCGCCGTCCCGATGGCGGCCTCCGAGGAGGCGGGCTGGTGGCGCGCCGCCGGCCCCGTCGCCGGGACGGGCGAGGTCGACTACGGCTACCGGATCGATGGTGCCGGGCCGTTCCCCGACCCGCGGTCCCGGCGCCAGCCGGCGGGAGTCCACGAGCTGTCGCGGACCTTCGACCCCGCCGTCCACACCTGGACCGATGAGGAGTGGACCGGTCGTCAGCTCGCGGGCGCGGTGATCTACGAGCTGCACATCGGCACCTTCACTCCCGAGGGCACCCTCGACGCGGCGATCGGGAAGCTGGGACACCTGCGCTCGATCGGAGTCGACTTCGTCGAGATCCTGCCGGTCAACGCGGTCAACGGGACGCACAACTGGGGCTACGACGGAGTGCTCTGGTACGCCGTCCACGAGCCGTACGGCGGACCGGAGGCGTACCAGCGCTTCGTCGACGCCGCGCACCGGGCGGGAATCGGCGTGGTGCAGGACGTCGTCTACAACCACCTCGGCCCGAGCGGCAACTACCTGCCCGAGTTCGGCCCCTACCTCAAGAGCGAGAAGGCCAACACCTGGGGCAGCTCGATCAACCTCGACGGTTCGGGCTCCGATGTCGTCCGGGGCTACATCATCGACAACGCGCTGATGTGGCTCCGCGACTACCACGTCGACGCGCTCCGTCTCGATGCGGTGCACGCGCTCTCGGACGAGGGCGCGGTGCACGTGCTCGAGGAGATGGCGGGCGAGGTCGCCGTTCTCTCGGCGCACGTGGGGCGGCCGCTGACCCTGATCGCGGAGTCGGATCTGAACGATCCGAAGCTGATCACTCCGCGGGAGGCGCGAGGCTACGGACTCGACGCCCAGTGGAGCGACGATTTCCATCACGCGGTGCACGTCGCGCTGACGGGCGAGACGACCGGCTACTACGAGGACTTCGCGCCGCTCGGCGCACTCGAGAAGGTGCTGACACGCGGCTTCTTCCACGACGGCACGCTCTCGACCTTCCGCGGTCGCCACCACGGCCGGCCGATCGACCTCGAGCACCTGCCCACCTGGCGGCTCGTGGTCTGCAGCCAGAACCACGACCAGATCGGCAACCGAGCGATCGGCGACCGTCTGACGGCGACCCTCGACGAGGGCCGACTCGCGATCGCGGCGGCGCTGACCCTGCTCAGTCCGTTCACGCCGATGCTCTTCATGGGCGAGGAGTGGGCGGCGTCCACTCCCTGGCAGTTCTTCACCTCGCACCCCGAGAAGGACCTCGGCGAGGCCACCGCGAAGGGCCGGATCGCGGAGTTCGCCCGGATGGGCTGGGACCCCGAGGTCGTGCCCGACCCGCAGGATCCGGAGACCTTCACCCGCTCCCGCCTCGACTGGTCGGAGGTCGAGGAGGGGCGTCACGCCCGCATCCTGGAGGTGTACCGCGAGCTCGCCGTTCTGCGTCGGCGCTTCCCCGAGCTGACCGACCCGCGGTTCGGTTCTGTGCGGGTCGCCTTCGACGAGCAGGAGCGCTGGCTCACGCTCGGACGCGGCCGTGTGACGATCTCGATCAACGTCGGCGACGCCGCTGCGCGAGTGCCTCTGCCCGAGGTCTCGGAGTCGCTGCTCGGCGTGGGCGAGTACGCGGTCCAGCCGGGTGACTCCGAGGTCGATCTCGGTTCCTCGTCGCTTCTGATCACGCTCGCCGCCGGCGCCTGAGGCACCCGCACCTCCGGCGGTCGCCTCCTCACCGCGCGGCCGTCGCGTACTCCGATGCGGCGATGATCCGGACGCCCTCGTCGTGGACGAGCAGGAGGGCGCGGAGGGGGATCGCCCGCCGGTGGCAGGCGGCGGCGAGGTGCCGAGCGAGGACGCGGTCGGTCTCGCCGAGGAAGGCGCGACCCGGGCGCTCGAGAGCGAAGGCGAGCGCTCCCACGTCCTGGTGGGCGACGGCCTTGGCGAGTGTGGCGACGATGCGCTCCGTCTTCTCCTCGTCCGGGTGGACGGGGAGCCCGTCGACCGGGTAGAGGATCGGCAGCTGGACTCCCTCGCGGTCGAGGAAGATCGGCCACAGTGCTCGCCGGTAGGCGGGTCCGATCAGCGAGGAGACGCGGTCGCGCAGCTCCTTGTCGTCGAGGAGGGGTGCGTCGAGGGGCGAGGGAGGGGCGGCGTGATCGGTGTGCGTCATGGGTGTCGCTTTCTCGTGGGTGGATCGTCCGGCGGAGCGGTGGACCCCGGTGATCATCGGAAGTTGCGGGAGGTGGTGCGCGCGTTGACCGTGAGGGCCTCGAAGCGATCGGCGAGCAGGTTCGTGACTCCCTCGTCCGAGCGCTCGAGGATGCCTCTGATGAGCAGTGCCGGAGCTTCGCGGGCGACCCGCCGGTAGCGGTTCCATACTCCGACGGAGCAGATCACGTTGAGGATCCCGTGCTCGTCCTCGAGGTTCATGAAGGTCACTCCGCCGGCTGTGGAGGGACGTTGGCGGTGGATCACGACCCCGCCGACCTCGATCCGGGTGCCGGAGGGTGTGCCCAGGAGGTCGGCCGTGGAGCGGGAGCCCCGGGCGGCGAGGCTCTCCCGCAGGTGCCGCATCGGGTGGTCGTCCGGCGAGATCCCGGTGGCCCAGAAGTCGAAGACGACCCGCTCCTGCGCCGAGAGCATCGGAAGCAGAGGAGGCTGCACGGCGACCACGGAGCCGGGGAGGAACTCCTCGCGGTCCGCCGACGCGGTCCCCGCCTCCCACAGGGCCTGGCGGCGCTCGAGCCCGAGCGAGTCGAACGCCCCGGCCGCCCCGAGCGCCTCGAGCTGACCCGCGGTCAGCCCCGCCCTGCGCGAGAGGTCGGCCATGCTCGTGTAGAGCCCGCCGCGCTCCCGCTCGGCGACGACGTGCTCGGCGAGCGCCTGCCCGATGCCCTTCACCTCGGCCAGCCCCAGGCGCACCAGGAAGGCGCCGTCGCGCCGGTGGTCGTCGGTGTCGAAGTGCTCCGAGCGGTCGAAGAGTCCGGTCGGGGGCTGGTCGGCGGCGAGGCATGCGTCACGACCCGCGGGTGCGCCTCCGCGGGGGGAGGCGTCGCCGAGCGGTTCGAGCCCGGGGTGGGAGAGGGACAGGTTGACGTCGGGGGAGCCGATGCGCACGCCGTGGCGGCGGGCGTCGGCGACCAGCGTGTGCGGGGCGTAGAAGCCCATCGGCTGGGCGCGCAGCAGGGCTGCGGTGAAGGCGGCCGGGTAGTGCAGGCGCAGCCAGGCGCTCGCGTAGACGAGCAGGGCGAAGCTGATCGCGTGGCTCTCGGCGAAGCCGAAGTTGGCGAAGGCCTGGATCCTCAGGTAGATGTCGTCGGCGACATCGCCGGTGATGCCGTTGCGGGCCATGCCCTCGTAGAGGCGCTCGCGCAGGGTCTCGATCTTCTCCGTGCCCCGCTTGGACCCCATCGCCCGGCGGAGGAGGTCGGCGTCCTCCGCGTTGCAGTCGCCGACCGCGACCGCGACCTGCATGAGCTGCTCCTGGAAGAGCGGGACGCCGAGCGTGCGCTTGAGAGGCGTGACCAGCAGGGGGTGCTGGTAGCTGACCGGCTCCTCGCCGAGCTTGCGCCGGATGTAGGGATGCACCGCGCCGCCCTGGATGGGTCCCGGGCGGATCAGGGCCACCTCGATGACCAGGTCGTAGAAGCGCCGCGGCTGGAGTCTGGGCAGGGTGCCCATCTGGGCTCGGCTCTCGACCTGGAACACCCCGATGGAATCCGCTCGGCACAGCTGGTCGTACACGCCCTTCTCCTCTCGGGGGATCGTCGAGAGGTCCCATTTCTCGCCGACGTGCTCGGCGACGAGGTCGAAGGTGTACTGCAGGGCGGCGAGCATCCCGAGGCCCAGGAGGTCGAACTTGACCAGGCCCATCCACGCGCAGTCGTCCTTGTCCCACTGCAGGACGGTCCGCTTCTCCATCCGGGCGGGCTCGATCGGGCAGACCTCGCCCACGGGACGGTCGGTGAGCACCATCCCGCCGGAGTGGATGCCCAGGTGACGGGGTGCACCGAGCACCTGCGTGGCCAGCGCGATGACGTCGTCGGGGATGTCGTGATCGGTGCTCTCGGTGATGGCGCCCCACCTCTCGATCTGCTTCGACCAGCCGTCCTGCTGGCCGGCGCTGTAGCCGAGGGCCTTGGCCATGTCTCGCACGGCGAACTTCGGCCGGTAGGTGATCACGTTGGCGACCTGAGCGGCGTTGAGTCGCCCGTACTTCTCGTAGACGTGCTGGATGACCTCCTCGCGCCGCTCGGAGTCGAAGTCGACGTCGATGTCGGGCTCCTCGTCGCGGATGCTGGAGAGGAACCGCTCGAAGGGGAGGTCGTAGAAGATCGAGTCCACCGCGGTGATCCCCAGGACGTAGCAGACCGCGGAGTTGGCGGCCGAGCCGCGCCCCTGGCAGAGGATCCCCCTGCCTTTCGCGAAGTGGACGATGTCGTGCACGATCAGGAAGTACCCCGGGAAGTCCTTGGCCTCGATGACCGCGAGCTCCTTCTCGAGGCGGTCGAGGACGTCGGAGTCGGCGTCGGGGTACTTCGCCGGTACGGCGCGCCCGACCAGCTCGCGGAGCCAGCTCATCGGCGTGTGACCCTCCGGGACCTCCTGCCGGGGCAGTCGCGGTCGCACGCGACCCAGCTCGAAGGCGATCTCGTCGGCGACACGGACCGTGTTCTCGACCGCGCCCGGATAGCGCGCGAAACGCTCGGCCATCTCGGCGCCGGAGCGCAGGTGCGCCCCGGCCGCCGCGGGGAGCCAGCCGTCCATCTCGTCGAGGCTCCGCCTCGCGCGGACGGCGGACAGCGCCGTCTGCAGCGGACGGTCCTGGGGTCGGGCGTAGTGCACGTTGCCGGTGGCGACGAGGCGCAGGCGCAGGCTCCCGGCGATCTCGGCGAGCAGGTCGTTGTGCAGGGAGGCGAGCGGGTCGCCGTGGTCGTAGAGCTCGACGAGGACGTTGCCCGCTCCGAACAGGCTCACGAGCTCGCGCACCTCGGCCTCGGCCGCTGCTCGTCCTCCTGCGACCAGGGCGCTGCGGACGCGTCCCTTCCTGCAGCCCGTGAGCACGATCCAGTGCCCGCCCGCCGCACGGGCGAGCTCGTCGAGGTCGTAGCTGGGCTTGCCCTTCTCGGCTCCGGCGAGCTGCGCCGTCGTGATCGCCCTCGCCAGCCGGTGGTAGCCCTCCTCTCGGCGCGCGAGGACGAGGAGGTGGGATCCCTCGGGGTCGGCGACGCCGTTCTGGGGCGCGCTGAGGCCGAGCGAGAGCTCGGCACCGAAGGCGGTGCGCACGCTCTGGCCCTGCGCCGCCTCCGCCATCCTCACGATCCCGTAGAGGCCGTCGTGATCGGTGAGGGCGAGGGTGTCGATCCCGAGGCGGACCGCCTCCTCGACCAGCTGCTCCGGCCGGTTGGCGCCGTCGAGGAAGCTGAAGTTGGAGTGGGCGTGCAGTTCGGCGTAGGGGACCTTCTCGTCGGGCGGCCGGACGTCGTCGCCGGGGGAGTAGGCGGGGCGCTTGTGCGACCAGGCGGGGCTGTCCCCGCCGTCGCCGCGGACGACGGTCCCGTCGCCGCGGCGGCCGGTGGAGAGGCGCCGTTCGAACTCCGACCAGGGGATCGGCGGGTTGTTCCAGCCCATGAGGCTCCTTCGGTCGTCGTTCGGCGTCGCACCGGTTCGTGCGGTTCGTGCGGATCGTGAGGTGAGGGACGTGTCAGGAGAGGACGCCGTGCGGTCAGTCGTAGCGGGCCTCGGCCGCCCACTCGCCGTCCAGGCAGAGCAGCAGCCAGGCGACCCCTCCGGAGTCGACCACCTGGAAGCGGTCGTAGCGGACGGCCGTCCGCGCGTCCCACCACCGCTCGTCGATCGGCCAGGGACCGGCCCAGCCCGCCACCGGCTCGAGGCGTGCCTGGGAGGTGCCGGGAGTGAAGTAGGCGGGGACCGAGGTGAGCGTCCCGCGGTCGTCGACCGAGACCGGTTCGCCCCGCGGCCCCCGCACCAGCACGGCCGCGGGCTCGGGGAAGACCGTCGGCGGCAGGGGCGGCGGCAGGGAGCCGGGCCACGGCAGCCCCCGCGGGCGGGAGTCCCCGGGTTCGCGATCCCCCCACGGGACCAGGTGCTGACGGTCCCGCAGGGCCCGCCCTCCGCCGACCGACGCCGTGACCACCGCCTCGTGGCCCAGCATGCTCTGCACCCGGCTCAGACCGTGGTGCACCCGCTCCTCGGGGGCCGTGCCCCACAGACCCTGCTCGTGGTTGCCGATGGCGTCCACGGCCTCCGGCTCGACGCGGATGCGGGAGAGGGGGGAGCTCAGCCCGGAGTCGACGGCTCCGCTGCCCTGGAGCTGCCAGCGCACGCGATCGAGGACGTCGCCCGGGGTGAACCAGCGCGGATGCAGCCAGCTCCGGGACGAGACCTCTCCGCTGTCGCTCGTGACCTCGATGCGAATGGCGGTGGCCACCAGCTGGGCGCGGGTGAGCCCGTCGACGAACTCCTCCGCAGGGACGCGGAAGGCGAAGGCCGCCTGATCGATCCGATCCAGCGGCGGCTCGAACTCGAGTTCGCGATCGAGCCGCTCGGGGGGGAGCCGCGGGACCACCGTCTCCGTCTCGGCGCCCGAGGCGAGCAGGTGCGCGCGGGCTCCGTCGGGACCGAACCTGGCGGCCACGTCTTCTCGGGGGAGACCCGCGAAGGCTCCGAGCGTGCGCACACCGAGTCGGCGCAGGAGGGTCACCAGGTCTTCTCCTCTGACCGGTGGTCGTGTCCTCATCCCGACGGCCTCGGTTTCGAGAGCGTCGAGGGGGAGGCGGGAGAGGAACTCCGCCGTCCGGCCGGCGGGCACGATGGCGAGGGACTCGCCGGAGTGCTTCGCCGCGAGCTCGGAGGCGAAGAGGCCGTCGGCGATCCCGATGCGCGCCCGCGCGACACCCAGCTCGGCGAGGCGGTGCAGCACGGCCTCCGCTGCCGACTGCTCGCTCCCGTAGTAGCGACGAGGACCTCTGGCCCTGAGCGCACACAGGCCGGGACGGATCAGCTGGACACCGGGGGTGATCTCCTCGAGCGCCTGGATCAGGGGCTCGAAGGCGCGGTGATCGAGCACCGGGTCGTAGGGGAGCACGGTGAGACCGGTGCAGCGCGACTGGGCCTCGCGGATCCGCATCCCCCGTCGCACTCCTTCGCCGCGCGCCGACGGGGAGCAGGCGAAGACCCTGCTCTTCTCGGTGAGGGCCAGCGGGGCCTCCGCGGCGATCCCCGCAGCAGCCGCGGCCGCCGAGGACGGCCAGTCCGGGCACCAGACGAGGATGGTCCGCCGCAGCTCGGGTGCGCTCGTCATCTCACACCGCCCGTTCGTGCAGCCGCGAGCGCTCGTCGAGGACCCCGAAGGCGCCGGCCGTTCCCGGCATGCTCATCCGGACCGTGCGGACCCTGGTACCCGCGCGACCCACGACGTCGACGAGCGCGTCCCTGGTGCGCAGATAGCCGTGTCCGGCGCCCAGCCCCTCCCACCGGCTGCTGCGCAGGCTCAGGCGCGCCTCGGCCTGCGGCCACTCGCCGAGCACGATGAGGGCCGCCCCCCGCTGCCGCAGCCGAGCACTCAGCCGGGAGACGTCGGCCGAGGAGACGGAGGCGGGCGGGCGGGTGAGCACGACGGTCAGGACGTCGACCAGTGCGGCGGTGACCGTGAGCCAGTGCTCGGCGGGGGAGGGGACGAGGACCAGCCTCTCGAGATCGATCCCCATGTCCGCCGCCGCCTCGGCTCCGAACTCGGGCACGCCCACCACACCGCACCACGCGCCGTCGGCGGAGGGGCCGGCGAGCAGGCCCATCGCGAGACTCATCGAGCCCTCGACCGAGTAGGCGGCGCCCTGCTTCAGAGATCCTCCCGGGAGGGCGGAGGCGAAGGCCGGCAGGGTCGCCATGCTCTTCGTCTCGAGCGTGGTCGCCTGCATGTCGCGAATCCGGGACTGCAGCTCCTTCACCGACGCGAGCTGCCGCAGAAGGGGTTCTGCAGCCTCGGCCGTCCCCGCGGAGAGGGGTGGGGAAGGGGGGCTCATCTGCCCATGTTCGAACATGTGTTCGAGTATGTCAATCGCCACCGACATCCGCCGCGAGCTCTGCTCGCCCCCGGGGAGGAACCCCTGTCCAGGCGGCTGTGGAGGACCGATCCGCCTGCTGACCGGCCTCCCGGCCGACCCTAGATCGTGAGCCCGTGACCGAAGTGGAACAGCGGATCCGCGGTGTCGAACGGGACGTCCGGCCGTCGCTCCGCCGCCGCCGCCATCGAGCGGGGCAGATCCATCGGAAGCCTCCCACGCGCCGCCGACATCCCGAAGACCACGTCCAGCAGTGCGGCTCCCGAGGCCCCGAAGTCGCCGAGCAGAGCGGCGACGCTCCCGACGAACGGAGTCAGGATCGCGGGCCGGTCCAGGAACACGTCGACGACCGTCGGGACCCTCTCCGCCACGGCGGCGACGTGGTCGAGCACCTCCTCGGGGAAGTCGAGAGACCCCGCGTGGAAGAAGCTCTCGAACGCCGTCTCGCGCTGCTCGAACGGCGCCTGGAGCCGGACCACCGCCAGATCCGCCTCCTCCGGCGAGTCGACGACCGTGCCGTAGGCGGAGGCGGTCACCGGGTCCACTCCCTCCACGTAGAGCCGGAGCCCCCGACGCGCCGGCAGGACACCGTCGTTCGCCAGCACGGTGATCGCCGCCCGCTGCGCGTCCTCACCCGCTGCGCGGAACTCCGCCGAGCCGACCACGGCCTCCGCCGCCTCGGGGTCGACGATCCGCTCGTCGAACAGCCCGAGCACGAACTTCTCGCGCAGCAGCCGGCGCACCGAGACGTCGAGCCGCTCCTCGGCGATCGTCCCCTCCTCGACCAGCGCGATCAGCACCTCCGGGATCGCCTCTCCGCCGAACTGGTCGACACCCGCCCCGATCGCCTTCGCCATCCGCTCGGGGACCGACAGGTGCTCGACCCCCCAGGCGCGCGCAGGATGCAGGTCGCCCATGATCCAGGCGTCCGAGAGGAGCCCCCAGTCGGTGCAGACGATGCCGTTGAAGCCGAACCGCTCGCGCAGCAGGCCCGTGATCACCGAGCGGTTGAAGCCGAAGCCGACCTCCTCGAGCGAGGTCCCGACGGGCATCCCGTAGTACGGCATGATCTGGCTCGTGCCCGCTTCGAAGGCCCGCTCGAACGGCGTCAGGTGGTACTCGGCGTTCCCGCCCGGGTACACCTGCTCGCGGCCGTAGGGGAAGTGGGGGTCCTCGCCGTCCTTCTGCGGGCCTCCGCCCGGGAAGTGCTTGGTCATCGTGGCCACGGACTGCGGACCCAGCGTGTCGCCCTGGAACCCGCGGATGTAGGCGGCCCCCAGTCGCCCGGTGAGCTCGGCGTCCTCGCCGAAGGTGCCCACCTGCCTGGCCCAGCGCGACTCGGTCGCCAGGTCGATCTGCGGGTGCAGCGCGACGCGCAGTCCCACGGCGAGATACTCCCGCCGGGCGATGTCGCCGAACCGCCGGACGAGCTCCTCGTCGCCGATCGCGCCGAGTCCGAGTGGCTCGGGCCACTGCGAGAACGCCGCCGACTGCGCGCCGGTCCCCGGGTTGTCGGTGAAGGAGTGGCGCGGGTCGGTCGAGAGGGTCACCGGGATCCCGAGCCGGGTGGAGGAGGCGAGCTCCTGCAGTCGGTTGTGCCACTCGGCGATCTCGCGGGCCGTGGCCGTGGCGCCGCCGAGGAGGTTGAAGTGCGACATCCGCTTGTCGAGGACCATCGCCGAGGTCGACGGGAGCCCGAAGGCTCCGTCCGCTCCGGCGAGCGCGCCGCCCTCGCCCATCACGATCATCGTCTGGAAGAACAGCCCTGCCTTCTCCTCCAGCGTCATCTGCGCGAGGAGGATCTCCACCCGTTCCGAGGTGGAGCGCAGCGGATCGAGGTAGCTGCGGTCGACCGAGGGGCCGGTGTCCGAGGGTGCTGACGACGGTGTCATGGGGTTCCTTCCGGGGCGGGAGCCCTCGTCGGCTCCACAGGCAGGGTACCGCCAAAACCGATCGACACTCGGTAATCGGTGACGGGCTCCGGCCGGCCCCGACCGCGCCTCTACCATGGGAGCCATGCCCGACGCCCTCCCCGACTCCGCCGAGCCCTCCACGCCGCGGCGGCGGACGCTCGTCGTGAAGATGGGCTCCAGCTCGGTCACCAAGCAGTCGGGGCCCGATCCCGTCCTGCTCGCGAGCGCGCTCGAGAGCGCCTTCACCGCCCGCGACCTCGGCTGGGACGTCGTCCTGGTGTCCTCCGGAGCCGTCTCCTCCGGGCGTGCCCTCTTCGCCCGCTCCCAGGACGCGCCGATCAGCCCCCGCCTCGCCGCGGCGGTGGGGCAGACCGTCCTGATGGGCTTCTACCGCTCGGTCGCCGAGCTCTCGGGCGAGCTGGTCGCTCAGATCCTGATCGGCGAGTCCGACCTCGCCTCTCCCGCGCAGATGGCGCACGTCGCGGAGGCGATCCGTCACGCCCTCGACGCCGGAGTCGTGCCGATCGTGAACGGCAACGACACGATCGACTCGGCGGGTTCCGACAACGACGCGGTAGCGGGAGCCCTCGCGATGCTCCTCGGTGCCGACCTGCTGATGCTGCTGACCGATGTGCCGGGGGTCTTCGCCGGCAGCATCGCCGAGGGCGTCCACCTCGAGGAGCTCGGGATCGCGCAGCTTCGCGGCATCGGGGTCCAGAAGGGTGGAACGGGCCGCGGCGGCATCCGCTCGAAGCTCAGGGCCGCCGAGCTCGCCGCCCACAACGGCGTCTCGACCAGGATCGCGGGGTCGCGGACTCCCGAGGTCATCCTGGGAGCCCTCTCCGACCCCGGTCCGGGCACGCTCGTCCGAGCGGTCCACACGCACCCCGCGGTCGAGCAGCGCTGGATCTCGGGTGTCGCGACCGCCCGCGGGCGCGTCGAGATCAACCTCGAGGCCGAGCGCAGCATCGGCTCGGGGTCGAGCCTGTTCGCGTCGGGGATCAAGCGCGTCTCGGGCGACTTCGTCGGGGGCGACGTGATCGAGGTCCGCGCGCTCAGCGGCGAGCTGCTCGCGCGGGGTGTCTCCCGGGTGTCCTCGCGCCTGCTGACTCTGGTCCGAGCGCTCCGCGTCGACGAGATCGCCCGGGTGTTCGTCGCCGTCCTCGCCCACGCGGCCGACTCCGGGTCGGCCTCCGCCCCGACCGACGGGGAGCGCCCGCAGCTGACCCGCGCGATCGAGTACGCCCACGGGCTCTCCTTCGAGCACGCTCGAGCGGTGGCGATGGAGATCGTCGGCCTGTTCCCCGCCGAGAGCATCGCAGCCCTGGTCGGCCAGGCGTCGGAGGAGTCGGAGCTCGTCGAGCGCTACACGCGGCTCGTGCGCACGCTCGCGATCGTCGAGAACGAGCAGCTCGCCGTCTTCCGCGACTGACCTCGCCGCAGCGGCACACTCGCGCCACCAGGAGGGTGCATTCCGCGCCAAAGCGTCATGAACACCCGCCCCGCATGTCTCTCTGGGGACGGCGCCGACCCCGGGCGCCCCGATGGATCGGAACATGATGAGCATCCACGCCCCCGCCACCCGCCACCCGTTCGACGACCGCATCACCGTCGAGACCTTCGAGTCCGATCGGCTCGCACGTCGACTCGCGCTGCTCGAGGAGTCGATCGCCGAGGGGGAGCGGGCTCTCCGCGGCTTCGTCGATCCGCGATCCGGCGAGATCGTCCCCCCTGCTCGCGGCGGCCACCGCGAGCAGGTGCTCAGCAATCTGGTGGTCGAGCGCGTCCTCGCCGAGCAGATCAGGAGCTCGATCCGCTCCCCGCGCTGACGGAGCCGGATGCGGCACGATGGAGCGATGGTCACCATCACCGTCTCCGGTCTCGCTCAGCACTTCCTCCCTGCCGAGCGGGGAACCGTCCGCCTCGAGATCCGGCGCGAGTCCCGCTCGCGGTCGCAGGCGCTCTCCGAGGTGACCGCGGAGCACGGGAGGGTGCGCGGCGAGGCGGCCGCAGAGCAGTCCTCCGGAGTCGCGACCTGGTGGTCGGCCGATCAGGTGTCGGTCTCGACCGTCCGCCGCTACCTCAAGGACTCCGACGTCACGGAGCTCTTCCACGTCGCCGCGGCGTCCGTCCGCGTGAAGTACCGCGACTTCGACGCGCTCGGCCGCTGGGTAGGGTCGGTCTCCGAACGTCCGGGCGTGGTCGTCGCCGGAGTCGACTGGGACGTCACGGCCGCGCGCCGCGCGACCGCCGAACGCGAGGTGCGGATCGCCGCGGTGCGCGATGCACGGGAGCGTGCCGCCGCCTACGCCGCGGCTCTCGGCCTCGGCGACGTGCGCGTGCTGACGCTCTTCGAGCCCGGACTCCGGCCTCACACCCGGATCGAGGGCGGCGCGGCGCTGATGAGCCGTGCCGCGAAGTTCGGCGGGCAGGAGGAGCTCGCCCTCAAACCCGAGGACATCGAGGTCTCGGCCGCGGTCTCCGCCGACTTCGAGGCCGTCTGAGCTGCTCCGCTAGAGGCCGTGCGCCGTCGCCCAGATGCGGCCGGGCAGCCCGAAGAGATCGATGAACCCGGTCGCGCTGCCCTGATCGAACGTGGAGCCCTCGCTGTAAGTGACCAGGTCGCGTCGGTACAGGGGAGTAGGCGCCCCGCGCCCGACCACTGTCGCCGACCCCTTGAACAGGCGCAGCCGAATGGTCCCGTCCACGTACCGCTGGGTGAAGGAGACGAACGCGTCGAGCGCTGAGCGCAGCGGGCCGTGCCAGAGCCCGTCGTAGACGAGCTTCCCGTAGAAGAAGAGGTGTGCCTGTCCGAGGGAAGCCGCCGGACTACTTGGGCGAGCAGGCCGACACCCGTTCCTTCGTCGCGGTGAGAGTCTCGGACGACCTGCCCGGCCACTCCGCTCCGGCCGCCGATCAGTCGGTGGACGAGTGCCGCACCGACGAGCGCTCCCCGGCAGTTCTCGGCGCGCTCATCCCGCCACCGCTATCGTGACGACGGCACCGGAGGCGAGCGCCAGGCCGGCCCACTGGCCAGGCCCGAGGCGCTCGCGAAGTACGACCACGGCGAGGCTCACGGTGACGGCGGGGTAGAGGGCGATGAGCACGCTCACCAGCGAGAGCATGCCGTCACGGAAGGCGTAGAGCATGCCGATATTGGCGACGACGTCGAGAAGCCCGACGCCGACGGCGAGCACGAGGAGCCGCCCGCGGAGCGGTGCCGTCCGCGTCGTCCGCATCGTCGCGACCGCAACCAGGTAGGAGGCGACCACCCGCGCGGCCACGAGCGCCCAGAGCCCTGAGCTCTCGTCGATGCGGTCGGTGAAGACGAAGCTCAGTGCGAAGCAGGTGCCCGCTCCGAGGGTGAGTCGTGCGACCCGCGGCGTGAAGCGACGCGCGTCTTCGGGTGTCGACGTCTCGCGGCTCACGAGGACGATCGCAGTGACGGCCAGGAAGATGCCGATGAGCGAGACCGGGGACGGCCGCTCGCCGAGAGCGACTCCCACTACGACCGGCACGCCGGCGACCATCACGGCCGTCACCGGCGAGACGATGGTCATGGGACCTTCGGCGAGGGCCAGATAGAAGCACCACATGGCCACGGCCATCACGGCGCCCGAGGCCGCTCCCCACAGCAGCGACGGCGTGTCGAGGCGACCCCCGGCGAACGGCGCCAGAGCGGCGATCACCAGGGCCGAGACGGGGTACGAGACCAGGACGACCCGGAGTGCGGCGACCCGACGAGAGGCGAGCCCCCCGAGGAAGTCGCTGACACCGTACGCGGTGGCGGACACGAGGGCGAGCAGAAGAGCGGCCATGGGATTCGATCCGATCGTTCGACCCGCGGAGCGCGGCTGGGAGGCAGGAGGCGCGGGATCCGGACACCATACGGGTATCGAACGGGTCTCGACTGGTCTGTCACGGAGCGTCTGCGTGCGGAAGACGGTAGGAACCGCGGGGGAGCCTCCGGGGTCGAAGAAGCGATCTGTGGACGATTAGCCTGATGTCGGCGTTGTGGAGGAGCCTCCGCGGGAATAGCACCGGCCACCGCGACGCTGACCTCCACATGGTCTCGCGCATCGGCTTCCTCTCCTTCGGCCACTACCAGGCGGTGCAGGGCTCCCTGACGCACACCGCCCGGGACGTCCTCCTGCAGACGATCGAGCTCGCCGAGGCGGCGGAGGAGATCGGCATCGACGGCGCCCACGTCCGCGTGCACCACTTCGCCCCGCAGCTCGCGTCCCCCTTCCCGCTGCTCGCGGCCATCGCCGCCCGCACGCGCCGCATCGAGATCGGCACGGGAGTCATCGACATGCGCTACGAGAACCCCCTCTACATGGCGGAGGAGGCGGCGGCCACCGACCTGATCTCGGGCGGCAGGCTCGAGCTCGGCGTGAGCCGGGGGTCACCCGAGACGGCGCTGCGCGGCTCCGAGGCGTTCGGCTACGTGCCCGAGGAGGGCACGACCGACGCCGATCTGGCTCGCCGCAAGGTGCAGCTGTTCCGTGAGGCGCTCGCGGGCGCTCCCGTCGCCCAGTCGGACCCGGCCATGACCCGCCAGGCGATCCCGCTCGCGATCGAACCCCGCTCGCCCGGTCTGGAGGACCGCATCTGGTGGGGTGCCGGCAGCTTCGCGACCGCGCGCTGGGCGGCAGAGCAGGGGATGAACCTGCAGTCGTCCACCCTGCTGCTCGAAGAGGAGGGGATCCCGTTCGACGAGCTGCAGGCGCGCCAGATCCGCGAGTACCGGACGGCATGGGCCGACGCCGGCTGGGAGCGCACCCCGCGCGTCTCGGTCTCGCGGAGCGTGCTGCCGATCACGAGCGACCTCGACCGCCTCTACTTCGGCGGCCGCGGCGAGCGCGACCAGGTCGCCTCCCTCGAGGGCGTCCGCGCCCGCTTCGGCCGCAGCTACACGGGCGAGCCCGACGTGATCGCCGCAGAGCTCGCGGCGGACATCGCTGTGCAGGAGGCGGACACGCTGCTGCTCACCGTGCCGAACCAGCTCGGCGTCGACTACAACGCGAGGCTCCTCCGGACCGTCGCGGAGTCGATCGCTCCCTCGCTCGGGTGGTCGTCGGCGGCGCTGACGCCCGCCTCCTGACGGAGGAGCGACCACTTCTCGGCGAGACACCGCCTCCGGTGCGGTGTCCCGCCGAGATCGCGTTCCCCGGGCGACGCGGGACGCCGCCGGAACACGAAGAACCCCCGCACCTTCTCACGAAGATACGGGGGTTCTGATCTGTGTCCGAGGGGGGACTTGAACCCCCACGCCCTATACGGGCACTAGCACCTCAAGCTAGCGCGTCTGCCATTTCCGCCACCCGGACAGGTGTTGCTCCGGCCTGCGTTTCCGCGGCCGAAGAAGACATTAGCACGCTTTCAGAGCCCCGGACGACGCCGGAGAGGGGCCGCAGGAGCAGTGCCCCGACCGGGTGCATCGACCCGCCGCGGTACCGTTGCTCGCATGACGACGCCCGACCGCGACGACCTCCCCGAGCTCGACGAGACCGCGCTGATCGCGCGCGACCTGATCCGCTTCGACACGAGCAACTACGGCGAGGGGCGGGCCGAGCCCGAACGCGAGGCCGCCGAGTACGTCGCCGCGCATCTGCGCGACCTCGGCCTCGAGCCGCTCCTCGTCGACTCCGATCCCGGCCGGACCAGCGTCGTGGCGCGGGTGGCGGGGGAGGACCGCGACCGCGGCGCGCTGGTCGTCCACGGGCACCTCGACGTGGTGCCCGCCATCGCGGACAACTGGAGCGTCGACCCCTTCGGCGGTGTGATCAAGGACGGCATGCTCTGGGGCCGCGGCGCGGTCGACATGAAGAACATGGACGCGATGATCCTCGCCTCCCTCGGCGACATCCTCCGCTCAGGGCGGAAGCCCTCGCGCGACCTGGTCGTCGCGTTCTTCGCCGACGAGGAGGCGGGCGGCGTCCGCGGCTCGGGCCATCTCGTCCGCACGCAGCCGGAGCTCTTCGCCGGCGCCACCGAGGCGATCAGCGAGGTCGGCGGCTACTCGATCGAGCTCGGCGGCAAGCGCGCCTACCTCGTGCAGACCGGGGAGAAGGCGCTGATGTGGCTGACCCTCCGCGCTCACGGCACCGCCGGCCACGGGTCGCAGATCAACAGCGAGAACGCCGTCACCCGCCTCGCCGAGGCGATCGCGCGCATCGGCAGCGAGGAGTGGCCGACCCGGCTCACCGACACGACCCGTCAGCTCCTCGACGAGGTCGCGCGCATCCTCGGCCACGACCCGCAGCGCAGCACACCGGAGGAGCTCGCCCTCGCCACGGGGACGGCCTCCCGCTTCATCTCCGCGACGCTGCGCACCACCGCCAACCCCTCGATGCTGTCGGCGGGCTACAAGGCGAACGTCATCCCCGACACCGCCGAGGCGACGATCGACGTCCGCGTGCTGCCGGGGGAGGAGGACTCGGTGCTCGAGCGCATCAGGGTCCTCGCGGGCGAGCACGTCGAGATCCTGGTGCAGCACCGCGACATCGGCCTCGAGGTCCCCTTCGCCGGCCCGCTCGTCGAGAGCATGGCCGAGTCGCTCCGCCGCTTCGATCCGGAGGCGGAGGTGCTGCCCTACCTGCTCTCCGGAGGCACCGACAACAAGGCCCTCTCGACGCTCGGGATCACCGGCTACGGCTTCGCTCCGCTGCAGCTCCCGGGCTCGCTCGACTTCCCCGCGCTGTTCCACGGGGTCGACGAGCGGGTTCCGCTCGACGCACTAGTGTTTGGCAGGAAGGTCCTGACGGACCTCCTCCTGCGATCCTGACGCCCGGATCCGACCCGCCACCGACCGCCTGCTGGCCGACGACGCCCCAGCCCTCCTCGAAAGTGACGCATGGGCCTGCTCGACGCGCTGATCCTCGGACTCGTCCAGGGTCTGACCGAATTCCTCCCCATCTCCTCCAGCGCCCACCTCAGGATCGTCAGCGAGCTGCTGCCGAGCCTCGACGGCCGGGACACCGGGGCGGCGTTCACCGCCATCACGCAGCTGGGCACCGAGACCGCGGTCATCATCTACTTCTGGCGCGACATCGTGAAGATCGTGTCGAACTGGGCCCGCTCGCTGGTCGGCAGGGTCCCGCGCACCGATGCGAACGCGCGGATGGGCTGGCTGATCATCATCGGCAGCATCCCGATCATCGTGCTGGGCCTCGTCTTCCAGGACGCCATCGAGACCACCCTCCGCTCGCTCTGGGTCGTCGCGACGACCCTGATCGTCTTCGGCATCCTCCTCGGCATCGCCGACGCGGTGGGCGCGAAGAAGCGCCGGCTGCGCGACCTGAACGTCCGCGACGGCCTGATCTACGGAGGCGCGCAGGCGCTCGCCCTGATCCCCGGAGTGTCCCGCTCGGGCGGCACCATCACCGCCGGCCTCTTCATGGGCTACGAGCGGAAGGCCGCGGCGAGGTACTCCTTCCTCCTCGCGATCCCGGCGGTGTTCGGCAGCGGCCTCTACCAGCTGTACAAGAGCATCAGCGACCCCGAGGTGCTGCCGAACCAGATCCAGGTGGGCGGTCTCGAGACGCTCGTCGCCACGATCGTCGCGTTCGTCGTCGGCTTCGTCGTGATCGCGTTCTTCATGGGCTACATCTCCCGGCGCAGCTTCCTGCCGTTCGTGATCTACCGGATCCTCCTGGGCGGCGTCCTCATGGTCGCCCTGGCGACCGGCGCCATCGCCGCCTAGATGCGAGCCTGGCCCGCGCCCTCCGTCCCCGTCCTGCCCGGCCGCGGAGCCGCGCCCCGCGTGCACGACACCTCCTCGGGTGACCGGGTCGAGCTGTCCGGCACCGACGGCGTCGCCCGCCTGTACGTCTGCGGGATCACCCCCTACGACGCGACCCATCTCGGCCACGCCTCGACCTATCTCGCGTTCGACACCGTCCAGCGGGTCTGGCTCGACGCGGGCCTCACCGTCGACTACGCCCAGAACGTGACCGACGTCGACGATCCGCTCCTCGAGCGCGCCACAGCGACGGGCGTCGACTGGCGCGCGCTGGCCGAGGAGCAGGTCGAGCTCTTCCGCGGCGACATGGCCGCGCTGCGCATCCTGCCGCCCGCGCACTACGTCGGCGTCACCGAGACCATCGCCCCGATCGCGGAGGCGGTCGCCCGCCTGGAGCGCGACGGCATCGCCTACCGCGTTGCCGCCCCCGATGCCGCGGTCGCGGGAGCCGAGGACCTCTACTACGACATCGCGGCCGCCGAGGGAGCGGTCTGGCACCTCGGCGCCGAGAGCGCCCTCGATCGCGAGACGATGGCCGAGCTGTTCGCCCTCCGCGGCGGAGACCCCCAGCGGGCGGGCAAGCGGCACCCGCTCGACCCGCTGCTCTGGCGCGCCGAGCGCGCGGGCGAGCCGGCCTGGGACGCCGGCGTCGGCCGCGGCCGTCCCGGCTGGCACATCGAGTGCTCGGTCATCGCCCTCGATCGTCTCGGCCCCGACTTCACGCTCCAGGGCGGAGGCAGCGACCTGGTCTTCCCGCACCACGAGTTCAGCGCCGCACACGCCGCCTCCCTCTCGGGGCGGCCGCTCGCAGGCGCCTACGCGCACGCCGGCATGGTCGCCTACGAGGGCGAGAAGATGAGCAAGTCGCTCGGGAACCTCGTCCTCGTCTCCCGCCTGCGCGCCGACGGCGCCGACCCGCGGGCGATCAGGCTCGCCCTGCTCGCCCACCACTACCGGAGCGACTGGGAGTGGCTCCCCACCGATCTGCCCGCGGCCGTCGCGCGCCTCGCCGAGTGGGAGGCGGGCCTCGCCGCTCGCGGACCGGAGTCGGCGATGGACGTCCTGACGCGACTCCGGGCCGCTCTCGCCGACGATCTCGACACCCCGGCCGCACTCAGCACCCTGGATTCCGCGGTGATCGAGGGCGTGGACGACCCGGCGCTGCTCCGCGACGCCGTCGACGCCCTCCTGGGCGTCCGGCTCTCCTGACGAGGCGAGGGACAGCGACCCGGACGCGTCAGGGGCGCCAGGGCTCCTCGCCCGAGCGCCCGTCGCCGCGACGGCGGAGGTAGCGCTCGAACTCCTGCGCGATGGCCTCTCCGCTCGCCTCGGGCGAGTCGACCGTGTCGCGCGCCTGCTCGAGCTGGGCGATGTAGGCAGCCATCTCCTCGTCGTCCGCGGCGAGCGCGTCGATGCCGCGCTCCCACTCCTCGGCCTCCTCGATGAGCTCGCCGCGCGGCACGGTCAGGCCGACGACCTCCTCGAGCTTCTCGAGCAGGGCGAGCATGGCCTTCGGCGACGGGGCGTTGTGCACGTAGTGCGGCACGGAGGCCCAGATCGAGACGGCGGGGATGCCCACCTTCTGCGCGGCCTCCCCGATGACGCTGAGGATGCCGACCGGACCCTCGTAGCTCGAGCGCTCCAGCTCGAACTCGCTGCGGAGCTCGGCGTTCTCGCTCGAGGCGAAGATCGAGATCGGCCGCGTGTGCGGGACGTCGGCGAGCATGGCGCCGAGGAACACGACGGTCGAGATGTCGATCGCGAGCATCGCGTCGACGACCTCGGCGGCGAAGCTCTTCCAGCTGCGCGACGGCTCGGTGCCGATCATCACGTAGAGGGCGCTCTCGGCGTCGACGGAGGTGTCGGCGGGGCCGAAGATCTGCGTGCCGGGCCACGACAGCGTGCGCCGGCCGTCCTCGCCGATCGAGAGCATCGGCCGGGTGTACTGGAAGTCGTAGTACTGCTCGGCGTCGACGGCGAAGAGCGGCACGTAGTCGCCGTCGTCCTTGACCAGGCGGACGGCTCCGCTGGCTGCATCGCCTGCGTCGTTCCAGCCCTCGAAGGCCACGACCAGGACGTTCCCCTTGATCACGTTCATAGGCACGGTCTCCGCGTTCGGCTCGGTGTCCGGGGTGCGCGGGCTGCGCCCGCCCCGTCGGTCCAGGATAGGACCCGGCCTCCGACCGCTCCGCACGGCCCCCGGCCTTTCCGCTGTCCGCGTACGGGGCCGCCGCACCGGGGTCCCGGTACCATGGTCGCTCGTGACTTCCGACGCCTCCGCTCCGACGACCAGGGACCGCGCCTCCACGACGGAGGGGGCGAGCGTCCCCGCCGCGGTCCTCTGGGACATGGACGGCACCCTCGTGGACACCGAGCCGTACTGGATGGCCTCCGAGCACGCGCTGGTCGCCTCCTTCGGCGGAGTGTGGACGCACGAGGACGCGATGAGCCTCGTCGGCTCCGGCCTGCCCGCGTCGGCCCGCATCCTCCAGGGCAAGGGGGTGGATCTCCCGGTCCAGGCGATCATCGACCGGATGACCGACGAGGTCGTCGCGCAGCTCGCCGGCGGTATCCCGTGGCGGCCGGGTGCCCTCGAGCTGCTCTCCGCGGTGCGGGAGGCCGGAGTCCGCCAGGCACTGGTCACGATGTCGATCGGGCGCATGGCCCGCGCCGTCGTCGACCGCCTCCCGTTCGCGGCGTTCGACGCCGTCGTCAGCGGGGACATGGTCGAGCGCAGCAAGCCCGACCCGGAGGCGTACCTCCTCGCCGCGCAGACGCTCGGCGTCGACATCGCGGACTGCGTGGCGATCGAGGACTCCCACGCCGGCCTCGCGTCCGCCGTCGCGGCCGGAGCCGCCGTGATCGGCGTCCCGCACCAGCTCGAGCTCGTCGTCGACGGACCCTACGCCCACTGGCCCACTCTCGCGGGCCGCACCGTCGCGGATCTCGCGCAGGTGTCCATCGACCACCGCGGCTCCCGGCCGCACCCCACCGAGACGGAGGCCCGCCGATGACCGGTGAGGCACTGCAGCATTCCGGCCCTTTCCGCGCGGGCGACCGCGTTCAGCTCACGGGGCCGAAGGGGCGGATGAACACCATCACCCTCGTGCCGGGCAAGGTCTTCCACACCCACCGCGGCGGTATCGAGCACGACACGGTGATCGGCCTGCCCGACGGCTCGGTCGTCGAGAACACGGTGGGAGTCGAGCACCTCGCGCTCCGCCCGCTGCTCGCCGACTTCGTGATGTCGATGCCCCGAGGAGCAGCGATCGTCTACCCCAAGGATGCGGCGCAGATCCTCGCTCTCGCCGACGTCTTCCCCGGCGCGCGCGTCGTCGAGGCCGGTGTCGGATCCGGAGCGCTGTCGCTCTGGCTCCTGCGCGCGGTCGGCCCCACGGGTCGTCTCTCGTCCTTCGAGCGCCGCGAGGAGTTCGCGGAGGTCGCGCGGGGCAACATCGAGACGTTCCTCGGCTACACGCCCGACAACTGGAGCGTCACGGTGGGCGATCTCGTCGACGCCCTGCCGGAGGCGGTCGCACCCGGAGAGGCCGATCGCGTCGTCCTCGACATGCTCGCTCCCTGGGAGTGCCTCGACGTGGCCGCTGATGCGCTGACTCCGGGCGGCGTGCTGCTCTGCTACGTCGCGACGGTGACGCAGCTGTCGCGGACGGCCGAGGCGATCCGCGCCTCCGGGCTCTTCACCAACCCCGCGTCGAACGAGACGATGGTGCGCGGCTGGCACGTCGAGGGTCTCGCGGTGCGTCCCGACCACCGGATGATCGGGCACACCGGCTTCCTGATCACCGCGCGCCGGCTCGCCCCCGGCGCTGTGCTGCCCGAGCTGAAGCGCCGCCCCTCGAAGAGCGACTTCAGCGACGAGGACGTCGAGGCGTGGACGCCCGGTGCCCTCGGCGAGCGGGTGGTCAGCCCCAAGAGCCTGCGCAAGCGGGTGCGCGAGTCGGCGACGAGCGCCGAGCTGTCCCGCGCCCGCGGCTTCAGCGAGGGCGAGGCCGCCGCACCCGGCGACGACGAGGGCATCGTCTAAGCTGAATCCGGCCCTCGGGCCTCCTCCCGATCGTCTCGCACTCGGGCCCCACCACTCCCACTCCGACGAATAGAGGACCCGTGCGCAGGACCGTCGCGCTCATCGCCAGCATCGGCATCGTGGCCGCACTCGCCGGATGCACCGCGTCGTCCTCGGTCGCCGACTGCGACGCGCCCTACGGCCCGGGTGACTCCTCCGCCGCCGTCGATGCGACGGGCGACTTCGGCTACCAGCCCGACGTGACGGTCCCCACCCCGTTGAACGCCGACGGAACGCAGGTCAGCACTCTGATCGAGGGCTCCGGCGACCCGCTCGAGAAGGGCCAGCTGGTCACGATCGACTACACGCTGGTCAACGGCGCCGACGGGACCGTCCTCGAGGCGTCGCCCTACGACGGCGAGAGCACCGCGCGCTTCACCGTCGGCGGTGCCGGCCTGATCGGCCTCAACGAGGGCCTCCTCTGCACGCAGGTCGGCTCGCGGGTCGCCATCGCGATCGCCCCGGAGGACGGCTTCGGAGACGCCGCGTCCCAGCTGGGCATCACGCCCGAGGACACCCTCGTCCTCGTCGCCGACGTGCAGAGCGCCTCGCTCGCCCGCGCCGACGGCGACCCGCAGCCGGCGCCGAACGGCTTCCCGATCGTGACCCTCGACGAGAACGGCACCCCCGGTCTCGCCAAGCCCTCCGGAGACGCCCCCACCGACCTCCGGATCGCGCAGCTCAAGAAGGGCGACGGCGCCGTCGTGGAGGAGGGCGACCAGGTCGTCGTCAACTACACCGGCTGGCTCTGGAGCGACGGCAGCGTCTTCGACTCCAGCTGGGAGAACGGCGCGCCCGCCGTCTTCACCGCGGCCGACGGCAGCACGACCCAGGGCGGCGTCATCGCCGGCTTCGCGGAGGCGCTGATCGGTCAGCCGGTCGGCTCCCAGGTGATCGCGATCATCCCGCCCGAGGACGGCTACGGCGACACTGCGCAGGACGGCATCCCCGCCGGCTCCACCATCGTCTTCGTGGCCGACGTGCTCGGGATCGCCTGACCGGGCCCGGCCCTAGACTGGAGAGCGTGCCTGCAGACGTCTCGTCCTCGAGCCGCATCCCGGCCGAGGAGCGTCTCTTCAACCTCGTGCTCGCGCTCGTCGCAGCCGAGAACGGGCTGACGAAGAGCGACGTGCTCTCGACGGTGCAGGGCTACCGCCAGCGGTCCGACCGCGGCGACCGCGCCTCCCTCGAGCGGCAGTTCGAGCGCGACAAGGACGACCTGCGCGAGCTCGGCATCCCGATCGAGACCGTCGACTCGCCCGGTGACCCCGGCAACACCCAGACCGTGCGCTACCGCATCGCCAAGCGCAGCTACGACCTCCCGGCCGACATCTCGTTCGACCCCGAGGAGGTCGCGCTCCTCCGCCTCGCCGGCGCCGTCTGGCGCGAGGGGACGCTCTCGGCGGAGTCCCGCCGCGCGCTGATCAAGCTGCGCTCGATCGGCGTCGAGTCGGTCGATCCGGTCATCGGAGTCAGCCCGTCGATCCGCGTCCGCGAGGCGTCGTTCGAGCCGCTCAGCGCGGCACTCGACCGCGGCCAGGTCGTCCGCTTCCCCTATCTCAAGCCGGGAGGGGAGCAGCCGCGGGTGCGCACCGTCCACCCGCGCGCTCTCGTGAACCACCAGGGCCGCTGGCACCTGCACGCCTGGGACGAGAAGGCGGAGGGCACCCGCACCTTCCTCCTCGCCCGGATCGTCGGCCCGGTCTCCTCGACCGGCCGGACGGCGCCGATCGAGGAGGGCGACCACGCCGCGACCGCCCTCGCGCAGCTCGACGAGATCCTGCGACGCAACTCGGCGCTCCTCCGGGTCGCCGTCGACTCCGACGCGGCGCTGCGCCTCGGTCGCCGGGCGGAGGCCGAGGGGGAGGGGGCGCACCTGCTGCGCCTGCACTTCACCGACGCCGACATCCTCGCCGATGAGCTCGCCGGCTACGGTCCCGAGGTCGTCGTGCTCGAGCCCGCGAGCCTGCGCCGCAAGGTCGTCGACCGCCTGCGCCGCTCGCTGTCCGACCACGGAGGAGCTCTCGATGGCTAGACCCCGCTCGCTGCAGGCGCGCGACCGACTCGCCGTGCTGCTCTCCCTCGTGCCCTACCTCCTCGACCGCGGTCGCGTCGGGGTCGCCGAGGTCGCCGAGCACTTCGACATCGCCGAGGAGGAGGTCCGTCGGGCCGTGCGGCTCATCGCCGTCTCCGGCGTGCCCGGAGAGACGGCGCAGTACCAGGCCAACGACCTCTTCGACATCAGCTGGGACGACTTCGAGGAGAACGACCACATCGTCCTGACCCAGCAGGTCGCCATCGACGACTCGCCGCGCTTCTCGGCGCGGGAGGCGGCGGCCCTGATCGCCGGGATGCAGTACCTCGCCGCTCTCCCCGAGAACCAGGGCAACGACCGCATCGCCGCGCTGATGGGCAAGCTGTCCCGAGGCGCCTCCAGCGCTCCGAGCGCCGTCGCCGTCGCGAGGGGCACCGGAGCCGACGAGGCGGTCGCGACGATCCGCACCGCTCTCTCCGCGGGGACGCAGCTCGCCTTCGACTACCGCAGCGGCCGTGGCGAGACGGAGGCGCGGGTCGTCGACCCGTTCCTGCTCGAGTCGGTCGACCGCGACTGGTACCTCCGCGGCTGGTGCCACCTGCGCGAGGGCGTCCGCACCTTCCGCGTCGACCGGATGCGCTCGCTCGCCGACACGGGTGCGCCCATCGTGCGCAGGCGCAACGAGGTCACCCTGCCCGAGCGGCTCTTCGAGGCTTCGGCCTCCGACCTCGTCGTCGATCTGCGGGTGGCGCCGAGCTCCGTCGCCCTCCTCGGCGACTACGCGGCCGACGCCGAGTTCCCGCCGGTGGCGTCGGGGGAGGAGTCAGTCGTGGTCCGCATCCGCGTCGCGCATCTCGAGGGGCTGACGCGACTGGTCGCCTCCCTGCCCGGACTCGTCGCCGTCGTGGCTCCCGACGGGGCGAGGCGCGCCGTCGCCGAGTGGACGCGCGCCGCCCTGCGCGCCAACGACGAGGAGGCCTGATGACCTGGTGGTCGTGGATCCTGATCTGGCTCGGCCTCGCGCTCGCTGCCGTGGGCGTGCTCGTGCTGTTCGCGCTCTCCTACTGGCGGAAGGGCCGAGTCCTGCTCCGGCAGCTCGACGAGCTCACCGCGCAGCTCGACGCGATCCAGCCCGCATCCGACCTGCCGGTGGCGCCCCGTCCTCCGTCCTCCCTGTTCGCCGATCGCGACGACGTGAGACGCGCACACGAATCGCGGCGCGACTCCTGCCGCGACAGAGCTGAGGATCGACGGTCAGCCCGCGTCGAACGAGGTAAGCTCCTCGTACACCGCAACCGACAAGTGAAGTGAGTCTGCAATGTTCGCTGGCCTCCAGGGGTGGCACCTCCTCATCATCCTCGCCGTGATCCTCCTCCTGTTCGGTGCGCCCAAGCTCCCGCAGCTCGCCCGCAGCGTCGGGCAGTCGATGCGGATCTTCAAGAGCGAGGTCAAGACCATGAAGGACGAGGACGGCGCTGAGCGCAAGGACTCGACGGACGGCACGGTCACCGGCACCGGTACGACCGCGACCGGGACGACGACGTCCAGCGCGACCACGCCGCCCGAGACCCCGATCAAGTAATGACCTCCGTGGCAGCGAAGAAGCCACGGACGAAGCGCTCGAAGAAGGACCCCGAAGGGCGCATGTCGCTCGGGGCCCATCTGATCGAGCTTCGCAATCGGCTCTTCATCTCCGCCATCGCGATCGCCATCGCCTGCGTGGGCGGCTGGTTCCTCTCCGACTGGGTCTTCGAGGCGCTCAAGGCCCCGATCGCCGTCGTCGCGGCGACGCAGAACAAAGAGGCCGTCCTCAACTTCCCGACGATCACGGGTGCCTTCGATCTCAAGCTCCAGATCGCCATGACGATCGGCGTCGTCATCGCGAGCCCGGTGTGGCTCTACCAGGTCTGGGCGTTCCTCGTTCCCGGGCTGACGGGCAAGGAGAAGCGCTACGGGATCGGCTTCATCCTGACGGCCATCCCGCTGTTCCTCGCGGGCTGCCTGTCCGGCTGGTTCGTCTTCCCGCACATCGTCGAGCTCCTCACGGGCTTCACGGGAGGCGACGCGGCGAGCTTCCTCGATGCGAAGGTCTACTACGACTTCGTCCTCAAGCTGGTGCTCGTCGTCGGCATCGCCTTCGTCCTGCCGGTGTTCCTCGTGCTGCTCAACTTCGTCGGCATCCTCCCGGGGATGACGATCCTGAAGTCGTGGCGCGTGGCCATCATGGTGATCGTCCTCTTCACCGCTATCGCGACCCCGGCCGCCGACCCGATCTCGATGTTCCTGCTCGCGATCCCGATCATCATCCTGTTCTTCGCCGCATGCGGCATCGCGATCCTGCACGACAGGCGCGTCGCCAAGCGCCAGGTGGTCTTCGACGGCACCCCGTCCGACCTGCCGGCGTGATCGAGCAGTCACCCGCCGAGCGCTTCGCTGCGTTCCGCACGCGCCAGGGGCACGCCAGGGTCGAGACGTTCCGCTCGACCCTGGCGTTCGACCTCGACCCGTTCCAGTACGAGGCGTGCAGCGCACTCGACGACGGGCGGAGCGTCCTCGTCGCGGCGCCGACCGGCGCGGGCAAGACGGCGGTCGCCGAGTTCGCGATCCACCTCGCCATGCAGGACCCGGCGGCGAAGGTCTTCTACACGACGCCGATGAAGGCGCTGAGCAACCAGAAGTTCCAGGAGTTCGTCGCCGAGTACGGGGCCTCGGAGGTCGGGCTGCTCACCGGCGACTCCAACGTGAACGCCCGGGCCCGGATCGTCGTGATGACGACCGAGGTCCTGCGCAACATGCTCTACGCCGACTCCGATCTGCTCCGCGATCTCGCCTACGTCGTGATGGACGAGGTGCACTACCTCGCCGACCGCTTCCGCGGAGCCGTCTGGGAGGAGGTCATCATCCACCTCCCGCAGCGGGTGCGCCTGGTCTCGTTGAGCGCGACGGTCTCGAACGCCGAGGAGTTCGGGGACTGGCTGCAGACCGTCCGCGGCGAGACCGAGGTCATCGTCTCGGAGGAGCGGCCCGTCCCGCTCGATCAGCACGTCCTCGTGGGCGGCAAGCTCCTCGACCTGTTCGACTCCTCCGGACGCGCCGCGACGAACCGGGTGAACCCGGAACTGGCACGACTGGCCCAGGGCGGTACCCGCGTCGAGCGCGGCGGTCGCGGTTCTCAGCGCGGTGGTCGCGGTGGGCGTTTCCACGAGTCGCGGACCGAGGATCTCGTCCCGCGGTCCGAGGTCGTCGAGATCCTCCGCGGCAAGAACCTGCTGCCCGCCATCTTCTTCGTCTTCAGCAGGGCCGGCTGCGACCAGGCCGTGCGGCAGGTCCTCCGCTCCGGCGTCCGGCTGACCGAGCGGCACGAGCGCGACGAGATCCGCGCGATCGTCGAGGAGCGCTGCCGGACCATCCGCGACGAGGACCTCGCGGTCCTCGGCTACTGGGAGTGGCTCGACGGCCTGCAGCGCGGCGTGGCGGCCCACCACGCGGGCATGCTCCCCGCGTTCAAGGAGGTCGTGGAGGAGCTCTTCCTCCGCCGTCTCGTCCGGGTGGTCTTCGCCACCGAGACCCTCGCCCTCGGCATCAACATGCCCGCGCGGACCGTCGTGCTCGAGAAGCTCGAGAAGTTCAACGGCGAGGCGCGCGTGCCGATCACGCCCGGGGAGTACACGCAGCTGACCGGGCGCGCCGGTCGACGCGGGATCGACGTCGAGGGCCACTCCGTCATCCAGTGGCGCGGGGGGATGAATCCGCAGGCGGTCGCCTCCCTCGCCTCCCGCCGCACCTACCCTCTGAACTCCAGCTTCCGCCCCAGCTACAACATGGCGGCGAACCTGATCGAGCAGTTCGGCCGGACCCGCACCCGCGAGATCCTGGAGTCGTCCTTCGCTCAGTTCCAGGCCGACCGCTCCGTCGTCGACCTCGCCCGCCGGGTGCGCCAGCAGGAGGAGTCGCTCGAGGGCTACGTCACGGCGATGCAGTGCCACCTCGGCGACTTCGAGCAGTACGCGGCCATCCGTCGCGAGATCGGCGAGCTCGAGCGCCGCGGTGCCGTCCGCAAGGAGTCCGCGTCGCACAGCGAGCGCGAGAAGCGGCAGGGCGAGCTGAACACCCTCCGGCGCCGGATGAAGGCGCACCCCTGCCACGCCTGCAAGGACCGCGAGCAGCACGCGCGCTGGGCCGAGCGCTGGTGGAAGCTGCGCCGCGAGACCGACGAGATCGAGCGCCAGATCCGCGCGCGGACAGGCGCCGTGGCGCGGATCTTCGACCGCATCACCGAGGTGCTCCTCGAGCTCGGCTACTTCCGCCGCGACGACGCCGGGGAGCTCTCGCTCACCCCGAACGGACGCACCCTGCGCCGCATCTACGGCGAGCGGGACCTCCTGATCGCGGAGTGTCTCCGCAAGCAGGCCTGGACCGAGCTCGACCCGGCGGGGCTCGCCGCCATGGCGTGCTGCCTGGTCTTCGAGCCGCGACGCGAAGAGGGGACCATCGGCGAGAAGTACCTGCCCCGCGGCACCTTCCCCGAGGCGCTCGAGAAGACGCAGCTGCTCTGGGCGAAGCTCGACGACGTCGAGCGCGATCACCGCCTCCCGGGCAGCAACCCGATCTCGACGAGCCTCGCCCTCGCGATGAACATGTGGGCACGCGGGATGCCGCTCGATGCGGTGCTCCGCGAGGCCGACATGGCGGCGGGCGACTTCGTCCGCTGGTCGAAGCAGACCATCGACCTCCTCGACCAGCTCTCCGTCGTGGCCGACGGCAAGGTCGGTCGCGCCGCCCGGACCGCGCTCGAATCCGTCCGCCGGGGGATCGTCGCCTACTCCTCGGTCGCATGAGGGACCTGATCGCACCGCCCGCGGGGCGGATCGCTCCGCTGTGGCTCGCGCTCCCTCTCGCGGCTCTGGGCGGCGCCGTCCTCGACCAGGGCTTCCCCGACACCGACGTGTGGCCGCTGGCGATCGTCGGCGCGGCCGCGATCCTCCTCGCGCTCGCCGGTCGCTCCTTCTGGAGCGGCGCGCTCGTCGGGCTCGTCGGCGGAGGCGTGTTCTGGGGTATCCACATCTCGTGGCTGACGCTCTACCTCGGCCCGATCCCCTGGCTCGCCCTCGCCGGTCTGCAGGCGATCTTCTTCGCCGTCTCGGCCGGAGCGATGGCGGTCGTGTCGACCCGCGGGAACCGCGTGTGGACGGGTCCGCTCGGCCGGATGGTGGGCATCCCGGCGCTGCTGGCGGCTCTCTGGGCCGGTCGCGAGACGATCACGAGCGTGTGGCCCTACGGAGGGTTCGCCTGGGGGCGTCTGGCGCTCTCGCAGTCGACGGGGCCCCTCGCCGACCTCGCCGCCTGGGTCGGCTTCACCGGGCTCAGCTTCGTCGTCGCGTTCCTGGCGGCCCTCCTGGCGCAGGCCGTGCGGGTGGTGTCCGTTCCCGCGACCGCGCGGATCGCCACGGTCGCGGGCTTCGCCGTCGCGGCCCTCGTCTTCCCCGCCTGGCCGGCACCGACCGAGGGCGGGACCCGGATCGCGGCCGTCCAGGGCGACTCCGATGCCGGCCTGTTCTCACAGAGCTACCGAGGCCAGATCCTCGAGGACCACACCTCGGCGACGCTGCCGATCCTCGACGAGGACGTCGACATGGTCGTCTGGCCCGAGAACGGCGTCGACATCGACCCGACCCGCAACGAGCAGTCAGCCGCGGTCCTCGACTACCTCAGCCGCGAGATGGACGTGCCCTTCATCGTCGGGACGATCACGAATCCCGAGGAGGACGTGTTCTACAACAGCTCGCTGCTGTGGAAGGCGGGGGAGGGAGCGACCCAGATCTACGACAAGGTGCATCCGGTCCCGTTCGCCGAGTACGTCCCCGATCGCTCCTTCTGGCGGATGTTCGCACCGGACCTCGTCGACCTCGTCAGCCGCGACTACTCCATCGGCACCCGCTCGAACGTCTTCGACATCGACGGCGTCCTCGCCGGGATCGCGATCTGCTTCGACATCTCGGACGACGCCCTGACCAACGCGATGGTCGACGGGGGCGCCCAGGTGATCCTCGCTCAGACCAACAACGCCGACTTCGGGCGGACCGACGAGAGCGTCCAGCAGCTGGCGATCGCGCGGCTGCGGGCGATCGAGACCGGTCGCAGCGTGGTCAACATCTCGACCGTGGGGACGAGCGCGATCATCGGCCCCGACGGCGGGACGATCGACTCCCTGGAATGGTTCGAGCCGGGTGCCATGGTGGACGAGGTTCCCCTTGCATCCACCACGACCCCGGCTCTGGTGTGGGCCCGTGACCTCGGCTGGTACTTCCTCGCCGCCGGTCTCGTCGCTCTGGTCTCGTTCGTCCTCCGGACGCGCGAGCCCCGACGACGTCGGGTCCGCTGACCGACGCTAAGCGCCGATCTTGTGCTCACCGCGCCGCGCGCGGAGGAAGGCGAGCCGCTCCTCGAGCAGCTCCTCCAACTCGGCGCGGGTGCGTCGTTCGAGCAGCATGTCCCAGTGGGTCCGGACGGCCTTCTGCTCGCCCCGATCCACGACGACGGGCTTCGAATCCACCATCAGGATGGCTTCGTGGCCGCAGGAGCGGCACTCCCAGGTCTCCGGCGCCTCGGCGTCGGCTGAGAACACCATGTCGGTGTCGTATCCGCAATTCGAGCAGTGGTACTCGTACGTCGAACGCGGTGAGAAGACGACGCCTTCTTCGCTCTGCAGGCTCTGGGATCCGAGCCTCATGCCGCGCAAGCTTCGATCTGCCATTGTGTGGTCTCCTCTCGCTGTGCTCCGACCAGTGTCGACCGCGTACCTGGAGGTGGTCCCGGGCGCCCTGCCTTTGCCAGAGAACCCTCAGGTCGCGGCCGATTTCCGTGCGCGTCGTGCGGTCGCGCCGGTGCCGCTCCGGAGGTCGTCGACGGCCTCGCGAGCGAGGTCGGTGCGGTCGGTGATCAGGCCGTCGACACCCAGCCGGAGGAGCTCCCGCATCCGGTCGGGATCGTTCACCGTCCAGAGGTGGATCTCGCAGCCGGTGGAGCGCAGCCGTCGGAGGATGCGCGGCTCCGCGACGGCCAGACCGAGCACCCGTTCCGGGACCTGCAGGGCGTCGATCCCGTGGAGGGCGTACTCGATCAGGGGCGTCGCTCCGAGGTGGGCGGCGACCAGTGCGAGGACGAACCGGAGCGCCGAGGCGGACGTCGCTGCTCCGGGGAGGGCGCGCAGGGTCCGTGCTCGGCGCGCCTCCGAGAAGGAGGCGACGAGCACCCGGTGCTCGGCGCGTGCCTCCCTCACCGCGCGGACCGTCGGCGCGATCGCGTCGGCCGACTTCACGTCGAGATTGAACCGGGCCAGGGGGAGGAGGCGCAGGGCGTCGGCGAGCGAGACCGGGTGCTCACCACCGACGAGTTCCAGCTTCGAGAGCTCCTCCGCACGCAGGCGGTCGACGCGGTGACGGCGACCGCCCCGCTCGACGATCTCGCCGTCGTGCTGGAGGAAGGCGACCCCGTCGACGGAGCTGCGCACATCGGACTCGAGCAGGTCGGCACCGGCGTCGAGCGCGCGTCGGAAGGACTCGAGCGTGTTTCCCGGCCCGTCGAGGTCGAAGCCCCGGTGGGCGATCACGCGGGGCCGCGGCCCCGACAGGTAGGGGACGCGGCCCGGGTCGCTCATCGAGGGTGGGAGCGAGTCAGAACGACGGAGTCGGGGGAGTGGTCCCGGCGTCCTGCTGGTCGGTCGGTCGGGGAGCGGCGTTCTGCCCGAACGCCTGGCCGACGCCCTTCAGCGCCTCCGTCAGCTCGCTCGGGACGACCCAGAGCTTGTTGGCGCTGCCCTCGGCGATCTTCGGGAGGGTCTGCAGGTACTGGTAGGCGAGCAGGCCGCTGTCGGGGCGTCCGTCGTGGATCGCCTGGAAGACGGTCGTGATCGCCTTGGCCTCACCCTCGGCCCGCAGGACCGCGGCCTTGGCCTGGCCCTCCGCGGCGAGGATGGCCGCCTGGCGCTGACCCTCGGCGTTCAGGATCTGCGACTGCTTGGTCCCCTCGGCGGTGAGGATGACGGCGCGGCGATCGCGCTCGGCGCGCATCTGCTTCTCCATCGAGTCCTGGATCGAGAGGGGCGGGTCGATCGCCTTGAGCTCGACGCGTCCGACGCGGATGCCCCACTTGCCGGTGGCCTCGTCGAGGACGATGCGCAGCTGGCCGTTGATGTTGTCGCGCGAGGTGAGCGCCTCCTCGAGGTTCAGACCGCCGACGACGTTGCGGAGCGTGGTGGTCGTGAGCTGCTCGACCGCTCCGAGGTAGTTGGCGATCTCGTAGGTCGCGGCGCGCGCGTCGTTCACCTGGAAGTAGACGACCGTGTCGATCGAGACCACGAGGTTGTCCTCGGTGATCACGGGCTGCGGCGGGAACGAGACGACCTGCTCGCGGAGATCGATCAGGGGGCGCACGCGGTCGACGAACGGGACCACGAGGTTCAGACCCGGGAGGAGCGTCTTGTGATACTTGCCGAGGCGCTCCACGACGCCGGCGGTGGCCTGCGGGATGATGCGGATCGAGCGGAAGAGCACCACCAGTGCGAAGAGCACGATGGCGGCGACGATGACCGTCGTCACGATGGCGGAGGTGTTCACGAAGAGCTCCTTTCGGCAGGGACGACGACAGCGGTCGCGCCGTCGATGGCAGTGACGACGACGCGCTCGCCGACTCCGAGCGGGCGGTCCTCGACGAGCGGCGACAGCCGCGCGGTCCAGGTCTCGCCGTTGGCGAGCTTGACCTGGCCGGGACCGGAACCTGCGATCACGACGCTCCCGGCGAGTCCGAGGAGGGCGTCGGAGCCCGACGGAGTCGGATCACCGCCGCGCTTGAGGAGCCGGAGTAGCGAGGGCCGCACCGTGAACAGCAGCAGGGCCGCGAGCACGGCGGCGAACGGGACCTGGACCCAGAACGGCGCGCCCACGAGGCCGGTCAGCAGACCGCCGACGCTTCCGACGGCGAGCATCAGGAAGGTGAATTCGAGAGTGATCATCTCGACGATCACGAAGATCAGAATGAGCGCGAGCCAGAGGATCCACGCGTACTGGGTGACAGCATCCATTGCCGTTGCTCCTTCCCCACGATGAGCGACTTCACCGTAACAAGGCCCGCCGCGAGCGGGCTGGGAGGGGGAGCGCTAGGCTCCTCAGTCGGGCTGTCGCCCGTCATCGTGCCCGTTCCGGACCAAGCGCCGGCGTCCTGGAGGAACTCCTCGTGTCCAACCCCCTCGCTCCCGGTTCGCTCGACGGCAAGCGGATCCTCGTGACCGGCTCCTCGCGCGGCATCGGCGCCGACACCGTCCGCTACTTCGCCGAGGCGGGTGCCCGGGTGGTCGTCAACTACCGCTCGAAGGCGCCGCGCGCGAACAAGCTCGTCGATCAGATCGTCGCGGCCGGAGGCTCGGCCTTCGCGGTGGGCGCCGACCTCACCGATCCCGCGTCGCGCTCCGAGATGTTCGCGCGCATCGAGCAGGAGCTCGGCGGACTCGACGTCCTCGTCCTCAACGCCTCGGGCGGCATGGAGAGCGCCATGGGGGAGGACTACGCGATGGTCCTGAACCGCGACTCGCAGGTCGCGACCCTGGAGGCGGCGCTCCCGCTGCTCGGCGCCGGCTCGCGGATCGTCTTCGTGACCAGCCACCAGGCCCACTTCATCCGCACCACGCCGACGATGCCCGAGTACGAGCCGGTCGCCCTCTCGAAGCGCGCCGGCGAGGACGCCCTGCGCGAGCGGATCGCCGAGCTCTCGGAGCGCGGGATCGAGTTCGTCGTCGTCTCGGGCGACATGATCGAGGGCACGATCACGGCGACGCTGCTCGAGCGCTCCAACCCGGGCGCGATCAGCTCGCGCCGCGAGTCGGCGGGCAAGCTCTACAACGTCGGCGAGTTCGCGGCGGAGGTCGCTCTCGCGGCGGTCGAGCCAGTGCCGGCGGACAACACCCGCCTGGTCGGCGACACCTCGGACTTCGTCGCCGAATAGCGGGGAAACGCTCGGCGGGCGGCCCGGCACGACTCAGCGGCGACCGGAGTCGCCCGCCTGCGCAGGAGCGGCCGGGGTGCTGCCTCCGTGGCCCGTCGTCCCGGCGGGACGGTCGGGCGGCTCTCACGACGCGATGGGCGCCGTCGACTCCCGGACGATGAGCGCGGAGGCCAGCCGCACGGTCGGAGTGTCGACCGCTTCGCCGGCCGCGAGCTTGAGGAGGAGCCGGGTGGCCTCGGAGGCCATGCTCGCGAGCGGCTGGCGGACGGTGGTCAGCTGCGGACTGACCCACCGGCAGAGATCGACGTCGTCGAAGCCGACGACCGACAGGTCCTCGGGGATGCGGATGCCGCGATCCCGGGCCGCCAGGTAGACACCGTAGGCCTGCTCGTCGGAGCCGCTGATGATCGCGGTGGGGCGGTCCGGAAGGTCGAGCAGCTCGCCGCCGTACCTCTGACCACCGCTGATCAGCGAGTCGCCGTGTCGCACCAGATCCTTCTGCGGCGCGACATCGGCGCGACCCAGCGCGCTCATGTACCCGTCGAGACGGTCCTGGTGGCACTCGAGCTCCATGGGCCCGGTGACGAACCCGATGCGCCGATGCCCGAGGGCGAGCAGGTGCTCGGTGGCCTCTCGACCGCCCACCCAGTCGGTCGCTGAGACGGTCGCGAACGACTCGGTGTCGTTCCCCAGCGGGTCGATGGCCACGACGGGCAGCTTGAGCTTCGCGAGTCGCTTCCGCGCGTCCGGCGTCCACTCCGACACGACGAGCACGATGCCGTCCGATCCGCGGGAGGCGATGCGATCGATCCAGTCGGGCGCGCCCGCCGGCGTGCTGTGCGTGACGTTGAGCACCATGTCGACGCCCGCGCGCGCCGCCTCGGCCTGAGCCCCCCGGAGGAGCTCCGTCGCCCACTGGGTCTCGAGGCTGGAGACCACGAAGTCGATCAGCGACGCCGTGCGCTTCGTCTTGCGCCGGGCGTAGCCGAGATCCTCGATCAGCTGCTCGATCTCGTTGCGCTTGAGGGGGGAGATGCCGGGCTTGCCGTTGAGGACACGCGACACCGTCGGTATCGAGACGCCCGCGGCCTCGGCTATCTGCGCGAGTGTTGCGCCGGAATCAGCCACGAGACCCCCCTTGCTCCGCGTTCGTCCTGGTCTTGACGATGAGCTTCACGCTACTTTACACTGCAAACCGTACGCAAGTTGCGTTGTAACTTGCAGGTAAGTTGATCGCGAGTCACCCGAGGCGGGGACTCCGCACCTGTATCCCATGAACACTCCGCGACGACGCGGAGCTTGGAGGAGTAGCTCGATGTCGAAGAAGACGTTCGGACGGCAAGGCGGTCTCGCGATGGTCGCGGCCGGCATCCTGGCGGTGTCGCTCGCGGCCTGCAGCGGTGGAGGAGGCACGAGCGATCCCGGCTCCGCCACAGAGGGATCGATCACCTGGTGGGGGTGGACGCCGGACAAGCCGCTGGCGGACAAGCTCATCGCCTCGTTCAACGAGGAGTACCCGGACATCGAGGTGGAGTTCGTCTCGAAGCCGATCGACAGCTACGACTCGGTCCTCGGCCCGGCGATCACCTCCGCGGACGGCCCGGACGTGTTCAACGTCGCACCGGGCTCGGCCAACGGCGGAGTGGAGACGTTCCAGGCGGGTGCCATCGATCTCGCTCCCGCTGTCGAGGCGGAGCTGGGGTCGGACTGGAAGGACAAGCTCGCGGCGTCGGGCGTCGAGGGCCTCGCCGTCGACGACAAGGTCGTCGGCCTCTCGGCAGGTGCCGTCTACTCCGGGAGCATCTGGGTCAACCAGGACATGCTCGACGAGGTCGGCGTGACGGCGCCCACCACCTACGACGAGTGGCTGCAGGCGTGCCAGGCCCTGGAGGCCGCAGGCAAGGGATGCTTCGTCCAGGGCGCCGGTCAGTGGGCGTTCGACATGGACACCTTCGAGGCGATCATGCAGAACATCGAGCCGGGCGCCTACGCGAAGGCCTCCCTCGGCGAGATGGACTACACGGATCCTGCTTTCGAGCAGGGGATGGAGATCTGGAAGAGCCTCTTCGACGACGGCATCATGCAGGAGGGGGCGATCGGGCTGCAGCAGTACCCCGACGCGAACAACGCCTTCATGTCCGAGAAGTACGCGATGATCATGATGGGCAGCTGGTACACGCAGTACACCGTGCGCGACGCGATGGTCACGGCCATGGAGGCCGCAGGCGTGGCGAACCCCGAGCCGTTCACGATGGTCCCGATCCAGTTCCCCGACGTCGCGGGCACCGGGAACGTCGGCGAGATGTTCGGCGACGCCGACTACGGACTCGCGGTGAGCACGAAGTCGGACGCGCAGGCAGCGGCCACGACCTTCGCGGTGTGGCTGACGACGTCCGAGGCCGGCCAGACGGCGGTAGCGAACACCCTGAACGACATCCCGTCTCTGACGGGAGTGCAGCCCGACTGGGACAGCATCGACCTCGTCGCCCCGGATGCTCAGCTCGACGCGCTCAAGGAGTACACGGCGACGGCCAGCGAGGCCACCGACCCCCGCTTCGCGACGGTCAGCGCCGATCTCAACACGGCCTTCCGGGACGCGCTCATCGGCGTCGCCTCCGGTGACAGGACCGTCGATGAGGCCCTCGAGGGCCTGCAGTCCGTCTCGGACGCCCAGAAGTAAGACCCACCGCGTGCCGTGGGTGGTCCGTGCGGATCACGTCCGAGCGGACCACCCACGGCACGGCATCAGGCAATGGAGCTGACATGACAACGGCCATCGCGAGATCCGGCGCGGGAGCGCCCGACAGCGCCGCTCGAGGCGTCGAGCCCTCCCCGGGGCGACCGCGGAAGAGGGTGATCTTCGGCCCCGGGATGATCTGGATCCTCCCGGCGATCATCCTGGTGCTGGGCATGATCTACTTCGCGATCGGCTACACCGGCTACGTCTCGACCCTCGACTGGAACGGATTCATCCTCAGCCCGTCGGAGTCGGTGGGCGCGGCCAACTTCGTGCAGATGTTCCAGGACGACGTCTTCTGGCGCGCGATCTGGCACACGGCGATCTTCTTCGTGGTCACCTTCGCAGTGCAGACGGCGATCGGCTTCACCTTCGCGGCGATCATGCACTCGAGGATCCGTCTCGCGCCTCTCTACAAGGTGCTGATCTTCGTGCCGACCGTCCTCGCGCCGGCGTCCATGGCCCCGGTCTTCCGAGCGATCTTCGATGTCGAAGGCCAGTTCAACTCGATCCTGCGCACCGTGGGACTGGGCGATCTCGCCCATCCCTGGCTCGCGGATCCGGCGACCGCGATGCCCGTCGTCATGGCGATCACCGTCTGGCAGTGGACCGGACTCACGTTCATCCTCTTCTACGCCGCGATGGCCCAGATCGAGCCGGAGGTCCTCGAGGCGGCCCGCATCGACGGTGCGAGCAACTTCCGCTCGCTCGTCTCGATCGTCTGGCCGATGTGCAAGGGCACCACGATCGCTCTCGCCACGCTGGGCATCATCGGGGCGCTCAAGACCTTCGACGTGCCCTACCTCGTGACCAAGGGCGGTCCGAATCACGCGACCGAGTTCCTGGGCACGTACATCTACCAGACGATGGTCGCCGAGAAGCACTTCGGATACGCCGCCGCCATCTCGATCGCTCTCCTCGTCCTCGCGGTCGGTGGCGGAGTGCTCATGAACCTCCGGCGCCGCGCCGACGAGAGCTGAGGCCGTCGTGTTCGAACTCCGATCGATCCGCTCCCGCATCGGCGTGCAGCTGCTCGCGACCGTCATCGTCATCCCCTACCTCTTCGCCCTCGTGGCGATGGTCCAGGGCTCGCTGGCCGGACAGGGCTGGGGAAACTACGTCAAGGTCTTCGCGACCGGTGTGGTCCCCGTCTACTTCCGGAACTCGATCATCGTGGCGGCCTCCACCGTCGCGCTGGTCTACGTCTGCACCATGCTCGCCGCCTTCGGGTTCGCCAAGCTGCGCATCCGCGGCAAGGAGGTGTGGTTCTGGCTCCTGATCGCCGCTCTGACGATGCCGGAGGCGGTGCTGCTGACGCCCCTGTTCGTCACGGCGTCGACGCTCGACGTGTACAACGAGCTCATCGCGGTGATCCTGCCGCTGGCCGCTCTCCAGATCCCCTTCACGGTCCTGCTCGCGCGGAGCTTCTTCGCCGGGATCCCCTCGGAGCTGATGGACGCAGGGCGAGTCGACGGAGCGGGCATCGGGAAGGTCTTCTGGTACATCGTCCTGCCGCTGACCCGGCCGATCGCCGGCGCGATCGTGGTGCTCACGCTGATCAACAGCTGGAACGCGTTCCTCCTCCCGCTGCTCATGCTCAACGACCCGGACAAGCAGGTCGTCACGCTCCTGCCCTCGTTCTTCACCAGCCAGTACACGAACGACCAGACCGGCGTCCTGGCCGCAGCGGTGATCACCGCTGTGCCGGTCATCGTCGCCTACCTCCTCCTCCAGCGCTCGTTCGAGCGCGGCCTGGCCGCCGGAGCGCTCAAGTGACCGCGGCGAGCGGGAGCCTGAGTGGGAAGCTGGCCGTCGTCACCGCCGGTACCGCCGGGATCGGTCGGGCCGTCGTACTCCGCCTGGTCGCTGAGGGGGCCGACGTCATCGCGACGGGTACCAGTGCGGAGCGCGCGGAGGCGCTCCGTCGCGAGACCGACGGCTCCGTGCGCACCGTGGTCGGAGACGGCTCGCGGCTCGAGCATCTGGAGTCGCTGGCGCGGGCCGTCGGCGAGGACGGTCGCGGAGTCGACATCCTCGTCGTGAACGCGGGACGGGACGTCGAGGCGACGCCGATCGTCGACACGACGCCGGAGATGTTCGACCACGTGAGCGATCTGAACTTCCGCGGGGCGTTCCTGACCTCCCGCGCCATCGTCCCGCTGATGGCGGACGACGGGCGCATCGTCCTCGTCTCCTCGATCGCCGCGCACAACGGCGGTGCGGGACACGCCGTCTACAACGCGACCAAGGCCGCCGTGCGCTCCCTGGCGCGCACGCTGACCGCAGAGCTCGCCGACCGTCGCATCCGCGCCAACGCGGTGAGTCCCGGCCCGATCGCGACCGCCGGCTTCGACAGGTTCACCGGAGGCTCCGTCGCCGTCGAGCAGGCGGTCGCCTCGCAGATACCGGTGGGGCGCATCGGCCGGCCCGAGGAGGTCGCCGCAGCGGTCCTCTTCCTCGCGAGCGACGAGTCCAGCTTCGTCGCCGGCGCCGAACTCGTCGTCGACGGCGGGATGAGTCAGATATGACCACCCGTTCTCCGTACCCCTGCACGATCCCGTCCACGAAAGAGAAGGTCCGAGATGACTGAGCCCGTGAAGTTCGCTGTAGTGGGGACGGGGTGGCGGTCGGAGTTCTACCTCCGCCTGGCGAACGCTTCGCCCGCGAGGCTGCAGGCGGTCGCCGTGGTGGCGAACTCCGCCGAGGCCGAGGCGCGGATGTCTGCGAGATGGGACGCTCCTGTCGTCCGGACCCTGGAGGAGGCGCTCGCCCTCCGTCCGGACTTCGTGATCGCCGCCGTCTCGTGGTCGTCGATGCCGACCGTCACCACTCGCCTCGTGGAGCTCGGGATCCCGGTGCTCGCCGAGACTCCGCCCGCGCCGACGGCCGACGGGCTGCGCGAGCTGTGGTCGGCCGTCGGCTCGTCGGGCCGCGTGCAGGTGGCGGAGCAGTACATGCTGATGCCGGGTCACGCGGCACGGAAGTCGGTGATCGACAGCGGCGCCATCGGTGCTCCGACAGCCGTTCAGGTGGCCTCCACGCACCTCTACCACGCGACCAGCCTGATGCGCGGGTTCCTCGGAGCAGGCATGGCGGAGGCCGTCGTGAGCGCACGCGCCTTCACCGCTCCCCAGGCCGACCCGCTGACCTTCGACGGCTGGCGCGAGGACCCGACACCGGAACCGCGCACCACCACCATCGGCACGCTCGACTTCGGCGACGGTCGGATGGGCCTCTACGACTTCGTGGACAACCAGTGGTGGAATCCGCTGCTGAGCCGGCGGATCGTCATCAGGGGCTCGCTGGGCGAGATCTCCGACGACACCGTCACGCACCTCACCGACGAGGGAGTCGTCGTCTCCCCGATCTCCTACCGCCGCACCGGCGTCGACATGAACCTCGAGGGCAACGAAGTGGTGTCCGCCTCCTTCGAGGGCCGGTTCGTCTGGAGGAACGCCTGGATCGGCACACGACTCTCCGAGGACGACCTCGCCGTCGCCGACTTCCTCGAGGCGACGGGGCGGTGGGCCCGCGACGCCGGGCCGGAGCCGTACCCGCTCGCGGAAGCCTGCCAAGACCACCTCCTCGGTCTCGCGATCGAGGAGTCCGTACGAACCAGCGCCGATGTGCGCGTGAGCAAGGAAGCGTGGGCCTGATGCCTCTCGTCACCATTGAAGTAGCCGACACCGTCTCGGTGGAGAAGAGGTTCGCCTACGCGGAGGCCGTCAACGCCGGTCTCGTCGAAGGCCTGGGCATGGATGCGGAGGACCGCTTCCAGGTCATCCACCCCCTGCCCGCCGACCACATCATCGCCGACGCCCACTACCTCGGCGGGGACCGGCGGGACGTGGTCTACGTCCGCGTGCTGATGGTCCGCATGTACGACCAGGAGGCGAAGTCGGCGATGTTCGAGGCCGTGGCCCGGCGGCTCGAGGCGGAGGGGGTGCGCCCGGACGACGTGTTCATCGCGATCACCGAGAACACGCTCGAGGACTGGTACCCCGGGGCGAGGGGCGAACGATGACGGTCGCTCCGCCGCACGACGCGACGACGCGGAGGTTCATCCGTGCCTGATCTCTGCCATCGCACCCTCACGACGGACGTCCTCGTCGTCGACGACCAGGGCCGGCCCGTGCCGGACGTGGCCGTGACGACGACGCAGCTCGCTCACGCGTTCGGCTTCGGCAACATCGGATTCGACTTCGTCGACTGGCTGGGAGGCCCTCCGCTGGCCACCGGCGGCGACGCGTCGCAGTTCTTCGGCGGCCGGCTCTCGTCCGACCCCCGGATGCTCGCGGACGCGTGGCTGGAGGTGTTCAACACGGTGACGCTGCCCTTCTACTGGCGCGGGTTCGAGCCCGAACGGGGGCGTCCCGAGACGGCACGCCTGAAGAAGACGGCGGAGTGGTTCGCCGAGCGGGGGGTGCGGGTGAAGGGACATCCGCTCGTCTGGCACACGCTGGCGCCCGAGTGGCTGCTCCCGCTCGACGACGCGGAGGTCGAGGAGGTCCTCCGGGCCAGGATCCGCCGCGAGGTCGCGGACTTCGCCGGGATCGTGGACCAGTGGGACGCCATCAACGAGACCGTGATCATGCCGCGCTTCACGGCGGAGGCGAACGCGATCACCGGTCTCGCGACACGTCTCGGACGCGTCGGGATGGTCGCGCTGGCGTTCGAGGAGGCGCGCTCCGTCGGAACGGCGGGCCGCTTCGTGCTCAACGACTTCGACCTCTCGAGCGACTACGAGCACCTCATCGAGGACTGCCTCGACGCGGGGATCCCGATCGACGCCATCGGGCTTCAGACGCACATGCACCAGGGGTACCGGGGGGAGGACCGGATCAGCGAGGTCCTCGAACGGTTCTCCCGCTTCGGGCTCCCGTTGCAGATGACGGAGACGACCCTGCTCTCCGGTGATCTCATGCCGAAGGAGATCGAGGACCTGAACGACTACCAGGTCGAGTCCTGGCCCAGCACCGAGGACGGCGAAGCCCGTCAGGCGGACGAGCTCGTCCGCCACTACCGGAACGTCCTCGCGCATCCCGCGGTCGAGTCGCTGACCTACTGGGGTCTCACCGACGACGGCGCCTGGCTGGGTGCTCCGTCCGGTCTGCTGCGGCGCGACGGGAGCAGGAAGCCCGGCTACGACGCGCTGCACGACCTCATCCGCCGCCAGTGGTGGCACGACGGGACCACCGCGAGGACCGGAGCGGACGGGCGGGTGCCACTGCAGGGGTTCGCGGGGCGGTACCGCATCGCGGCCGGAGGCGCCTCCTCCGAGGTGGAGCTGGCGGCGGGCAGCGGTCCGATCACGGTCGTGGTGGAGCGATGACCATCGAAGCGCACGAGGAGCTCGTGCACGCCGCCGCCGGCACGCGCATCGTCGAGGACCGCGTCCTCGCGGCTGCGGGTGCGGTGCCGGCGGCGCTTGCGTCGTCCAGGGCCGAGCGCGCGCGCTGGCTCACGCGGATCGCTCTGCGGCTCGACGAGGCTCGTGACGACCTGGTCGCGGTGGCGGAGGGGGAGACGCACCTGGGTGCGGACCGGTTGAGAGGCGAGGTGGCGCGCACGAGCGGCCAGTTGCGCCTGTTCGCCGAGGTCGTCGAGGAGGGCTCCTACCTCGAGGCGTCGGTGGACGTCGCCGGCACGATCGGCGGCGACGGCTCGCAGGAGATCCGACGGTACCTGCGCCCCCTCGGCGCGGTCGCGGTGTTCTCGGCCTCGAACTTCCCGTTCGCCTTCTCGGTCGCCGGCGGCGACACGGCGTCGGCACTCGCGGCGGGCTGCCCGGTGGTCGTGAAGGCGCATCCCGGGCATCCCGAGCTCTCGCGACGGACGGCTGCCGTCGTCGATCGGGCGCTGGAGGAGGCGGGTGCACCGCGCGGCGTCTTCGACCTGGTGGAGGGGCGTGCGGCCGGGCTGGCCCTCGTCGCCGACCCGCACGTGCGCGCCGTCGCCTTCACCGGCTCGCTCCGGGGCGCCGAGGCGCTGATGAGCGCGATGTCCGAGCGCGAGGAGCCGATCCCGTTCTTCGGAGAGCTCGGCAGCGTGAATCCCGTCGTGATCACCCCCGGAGCGGCGCACAGCCGCACGTCCGAGCTCGCCGCGGAGCTCGTCGCCTCGTTCACGCTGGGCGGCGGGCAGTTCTGCACGAAGCCCGGCGTGGTCTTCGTCCCGGCGTCGTCGACGTTCGCCGATGCGGTGACGGAGCGGGTCGACGCCCTGCCGAGGATGACGCTGCTGACCGAGCGCATCTCGGAGTCCTTCACCGAGTCCACGCGCCGGGTGGAGTCGGCGGGCGACGTGCGTGCTCTCGCTCGCGGATCGGCGGACGGGGTGCTCGCGCAGTCTCCGGTGGTCCTGACGACGACGCTCGACGACTTCCTCGAGCACAGCGATCTGCTCCTCGAGGAGTGCTTCGGGCCGTCGACCCTGCTGGTGGAGTACCGCTCCCCGGACGACGTCGTCGCGGCGCTGGCGCGGGTGAGCGGCTCCTTGACCGCCACGGTGCACAGCGAGCCGGGCGAGGACATCGACGGGCTGGTCGCGCTGATGGCGGAGCGCTCCGGCCGCGTCGTCTTCGACGGGTGGCCGACCGGTGTCAGCGTCACCTGGGGGCAGAACCACGGGGGACCCTGGCCGGCCTCGACCTCGCAGCACACCTCGGTGGGAGCGACCGCGATCCGCCGCTTCCTCCGACCGATCGCCTACCAGGGGGCGCCCCAGCGCGTCCTGCCGGCGGATCTCACCGACGCGGGCCTCGCCCGCCTCCCTCACCGCCGCGACGGCAGACAGGTCCCTCGATGAACGACCAGGGCTCCACACCTCCGTCCGGCCTGGGCCCGGTGATCAGGACGGGCCGACCCGTCCGCAGCGCCCAGTGGTACGGCGGCGACGACCGGAACACCTACCTCCACCGGGCGTGGATGCGGCGAGGCACTCCCGACCACGCGTTCGACGGCCGGCCACAGATCGCCATCGCGAACACCGCCTCCGACCTGTCGCCGTGCAACTCGCACCTCGACGAGGTCGCCCAGAGTGTGAAGAACGGCGTGTACGAAGCCGGCGGCATCCCCTACAACCTTCCCGTGATCTCCCTCGGAGAGACGACCGTCCGGACCACGGCGATGCTGTGGCGGAACATGGTCGCGATGGCTGCGGAGGAGCTCTTCCGGGCCAACCCCGTCGACGGCCTGGTGCTCCTCGGCGGGTGCGACAAGACGATCCCCGCGCTGCTGATGGCCGCCGCCAGCGTCGGGATCCCGGCGATCGTCGTCCCCGGAGGTCCGATGCTCAACGGCACCTTCCGCGGCAGCCCGCTCGGCTGTGGCACCGACGTCTGGCGGCTGAGCGAGGAGGTGCGGGCGGGCCGGCTCGACAGCGACTACTTCGTGCAGTCGGAGTCGTCGATGATCCGCAGCCGCGGACACTGCAACACCATGGGAACCGCGTCCTCCATGGCGTGCGTCGCGGAGGCTCTCGGCATGACGCTGCCGGGTGTCGCGGGGGTCCCCGCCTCCGACAGCCGGCTGCTGCAGTTCGCCCACGCGACCGGGAACCACATCGTGACGATGGTGGGGGAGGAGCGGACGCCGGCGGACGTCATGACCAAGGCGGCGTTCCACAACGCGATCGTCGCTCTCGCGGCGATCGGCGGTTCGACGAACGCCGTGGTGCACCTGCTCGCGATCGCGGGCCGGCTCGGCGTCGACCTCGACCTCGAGGACTTCGACCGCATCGGCGCCGACGTGCCGCTGCTCGTCGATCTGCAGCCGGCCGGTGCGCACCTCATGGAGGACCTGTTCCGGGCGGGCGGGTTCCTCGCCGTCATGAACGAGGTGAGGGCGATGCTCGACCCGACCGCCGTGACGGTGCTCGGCCGGCCCTTCGTCGAGGAGCTCGCCGGGCACGAGGTCTGGGACCGCGAGGTGATCCGACCGGTCGATCAGCCGCTCCTCGCCGCCGCCGGGATCGCCGTGCTCCGCGGGAACCTGTCGCCCACCGGCTCGATCATCAAGCCGGCCGCCGCCACCGCGGCCCTGCTGCACCATCGAGGCCCGGCGGTCGTCTTCGACTCCGTCGAGGACATGCACGCGAGGATCGACTCGCCGGAGCTCGACGTCACCGCCGACTCGGTCCTGGTCCTGCGCGGGTGCGGCCCGCGCGGGTACCCGGGCATGCCCGAGGTGGCGAACATGCCGCTTCCCAAGCGCCTGCTCGACGCAGGCGTCCGCGACATGGTCCGCATCTGCGACGGACGCATGAGCGGCACGGCCTACGGCACGATCGTGCTGCACGTGACCCCGGAGTCGGCGGTCGGCGGAGCCCTCGGGCTGGTCCAGGACGGCGACCTCATCGAGCTCGACGTCGCGTCGCGCTCCCTGACGCTCCTCGTGGGCGACGAGGAGCTCGCCTCCCGTCGGCAGCCCGCCGCCACCGTCGCCGCGTACGCGACACCCGTGCGGGGCTGGGAGCGGCTCTACGTGGACCACGTCGAGCAGGCCGAGCGGGGAGCCGACCTGGACTTCCTGACCGGCTCGACCGGTCCCGACGTGATGCGCGAATCCCACTGAGCCCGTGAGAAGACCGAGCTGTGAGAAGGAAGAGACGATGACGCGGACGACCAGACGGGGACCCCGATGAGCACCCGGGCGCGCGCAGCGGTGCTGCGGGAGTTCGGAGCGCCGCTCTCGGTGGAGGAGATCGACATCAGCGACCCCGGTCGGGGCGAGCTCCTGGTCGAGATCGAGGCGGCGGGCGTCTGCCACTCCGATCTGCACTACCTCCGCGGCGATCTGCGCTGTCCGCTGCCGGTGGTTCCGGGCCACGAGGGTGCGGGGCGCATCATCGGCCTCGGGCCCGATGTCCGCGAGGGATTCGAGGTGGGGGACCGGGTGGCGCTGCTCTGGCGCCCCAACTGCGGCAGGTGTCGGCAGTGCGTCGCGGGCAGGCCGATCATGTGCGAGTCCGGCCCGATCCAGGCGGCGTCCGGTGGCCTCCTCGACGGCACGAGCCGCCTCAGCCGGGACGGCGAGACCATCCACCACCTCCTCGGGGTGTCGTGCTTCGCCGAGCAGGTGGTCGTGCCCGAGCGCAGCGTGGTGCGCGTTCCCGACGACGTCCCCGCGGAGATCGCGGCGATCGCCGGCTGCGCGGTCATCACGGGAGTCGGGGCGGTGCTGAACGTGATCGGCGCGTGCCTCGGCGATGCGGTCGTGGTGATCGGCGCCGGCGGTGTCGGCCTCTCGGCCGTCATGGGCGCCCGAGCCGCGGGCGCGAGCACCGTCATCGCGGTCGACGTCGACGACAGTCGGCTCGCGCTCGCGACCACACTGGGTGCGACGCACGTGGTCGACGGCGCTCGAGGCGACACGGCCGAGCAGGTCCTCGCCCTCGTGCCCGGCGGGGTGCCGTGGGTCGTGGAGGCGGTGGGCCGGGCGGAGACACTGGCGTCGGCCGTGGCCGTGCTGCAGCCGGGAGGAACAGCGATCGCCGTGGGACTGGGCCGGGTCGGGCAGCGCTTCGACATCGGCATCAACGATCTCGTGCAGAAGCAGAAGCGCGTGGCCGGGTCGCTGTACGGGTCCTCGATCCCGCAGCTGGACCTCCCGAGGATCTTCGACCTCTACCGCAGCGGCGCACTGCCCCTCGATCTCCTGATCGGCGAGCGGTTCACCCTCGATGCCATCGACTCGGCCTTCGACGCGCTGCAGCACGGCAGCGTCGGGCGCTCGATCGTCATCCCCGCCCAGGGCGCGACCCGATGAGCTCGTACGCCATGTACCCGAGCCTGGTCGACAGGACGGTGGTCGTCACCGGCGGCGCCTCCGGCCTGGGCGCCGAGTTCGTCCGCCAGTTCGTCGCTCAGGGGGCGCGGGTGGGGTTCGTCGACCTCGACGCCGAGCGGGGCGAGGATCTCGCTCGCGAGCTCGGCGAGGGCGTGCGGTTCGAAGCGTGCGACGTCCGCGACGTCGCGGCCCTCGAGCGCGCCGTCGGGCGGCTCACGGCCGATCTCGGCGCCGCCCATGTGCTCGTCAACAACGCGGCGAACGATGCGCGCCACACGATCGAGGACCTCGATCCGGAGTACTGGGACGACCGCATGGCCGTGAACCTCCGGCACCAGTTCTTCGCCGCGCGACTGGTGTCACGGCAGATGCTGCGCGCCCGGGCGGGCTCGATCATCAACCTCGGGTCGATCAGCGCCCACATCGACCTCGTCGACCTGGTCGGCTACATCACGGCCAAGGCCGGGATCGAGGGCATGACGCGCGCTCTCGCGCGCGAGCTCGGTGCCGGGGGAGTGCGCGTCAACTGCGTGATCCCCGGGTGGATCATGACCGAGCGGCAGCTGCGGCACGTCGTCACCCCGGAGGCGGAGCTGCACATCGACGAGAGCCAGTGCCTTCCCGGCCGCCTCGTGCCGGAGGACGTCGCGCGTCTCGTCCTCTGGCTCGCCGCGGACGACTCCGCGATGTGCACGGCGCAGAACTGGGTCGTGGACGGCGGCTGGCTCTGAGCCGGCCTCAGTTGTACGCCACGTCACGAGCCGTCGCCCGGGGAGCGTTCTCGGGACGGTAGGAGAGAGCGACCGTGCTCGAGTCCTTCCAGGTGCGCACTCCGAGCAGCGTGAGGTCGATCCGGGGGAGTCCGGTGAAGGCACGGGCGTCGCCTGCGACGATCTTCGGCCCGACGAGCAGGTGCATCTCGTCCACCAGGCCGTGAGCGAGCAGGTCCGTCCAGAGGGTGCGGCTGCCGAAGACGAGGATGTCCTCGGCCTCGGTCTCGCGCAGCCTCCTCAGATGGGCGTGCGCCTCCGGGCGCGAGACGATCTCGGTGCGGTCGCTCCACACGGTGACGTCGGCGCGGGTCAGGCTGTCGGACACCACGGTGATGCCGAGATCGGTCGCGTACCGGGAGGCGATGTACCGGTCTTCGGGGATCGCCTCCTCGTTGTCGACCTGGTGGGGCCAGTACTGCATCATCCCGACGTAGCTCCTCGCTCCGAACAGCAGACGGCTCGCCGAACGGACCCGGTCGGCGTTGTGCTCGGCGAACGCGAGGTCCATGGGCATCTGCGACACGTCACCGCCTGAGCCCTCGGTGAAGCCGTCGATGCTCACCATGCTGCTGACGACGATCTTCCCCATCTGATCCTCCTGGTCCGCCGAGAACGCCGGAGACTCCGGCTCCACCCAGCGTCGCGCCTCCGGGGGATCCGATCAACAGTGCCCCTGCGCCGGCCGGCTTCCCGTCGAGCAGATCGCATCGACGGAGGGTTCCCCAGGTGGTGGCGGCAGCGCGGAGTGGAGTGGGCGAGGAGGCGATTCCTGACAGTTGTTCCGAGGTAGACCGGCCGATCCAGTTGCCGTCCTTGTCGAACAAGAATTCTTCATTGGGTCGTCGCCGAAACGCCAGCGGTCCTTTTCTGCCGCTAGCGATAGGCCTCCGATATGAGCAAGATACGTCGGTTCGAAGCTGGTATGTTCGCACGAGGTGCGACCCGTTCAGATACAGCGATCAGATTCACACAGAGGCACGGTGTCTGAGGTGCGTGCCCTCCCGCGGGGCCTGGTATGCGCTGCGATCGTGGGCGCATGCTCATCAATTCGAGATATTGCTCTGGTAGTGCAAGTGACCCGACGCTAGATTGGCGCAGATCAAGCCGAGCACTTGGGACAACGAACACTCAACAGAAGCGGGTTCACTCTCAACTCGCAAGAGTACATTTCAATACCGAAAGCAAGATATCAAGGCGGCAAGAGCAAGCGCCGGTCGAACATCTCGACCGGGATGCACCACGCGAGATTCATGTCCCGAATCGACACCTTTCGACAGGTTCGAGCCGGGTGCGGATCACACAAGATGGAGGAAGCCCGATGGCGACACCGAAAGAGCAAGCACAGGCCGCACTCAGGCGACTTGAGGGAGAGCTCAGCGCTGCTAGAGCGGTTCTCGGCGTCCATCTCAAGACCGAGAAGGAAGACCTGGCGAGGGGCTTCGACAAGGTGGGACCGGCGCGGTCAGCCGTCAAGAACGCGAAGCGCGCTGTCGACATCGCCAAGGACGATCTCCGGCGTCTCAGCTAGTCGAGAAGAACGCTCGGCGGGCCGTCTGAGCTTCGACGTGACCGGCGGTGGCGGCGAGACCCCCTCTCGGCATATCCGATAATGCACATTATGTCAATTCGCGGACTGGCGGCATTCATCCCTGGTGTCTTCTGCACTTACGCGGACTCCCGCTGAACGAGGTGGGTGGCCAGGATCGGCTGCCGGTCCACCTCGCGTCCGTGCAGGATCGCGACGACCGTTTCGGCGGCGACGCGGCCCATGTCCGCGAGGGGCTGCCGGATGGTGGTGAGCGGTGGATTCGTGGTGATCGCGATGGCGACGTCGTCGAATCCGACGACCGAGACATCGGTCGGCACGTGCCGTCCGGACGCCTGGAGGGCGTGGATCGCGCCGTTGGCCATGAGGTCCGAGGAGGCGAAGACGCCGTCGAGGTCGGGGTGGCGCTGCAGGAGACGCACCATCGCCGACAAGCCGCTCTCTATCGTGAACGCGCCGTGCACCAGCGGCGTGTAGTCGATGCCCAGGTGCACCAGCTCGTCGCGCCAGCCGCGCAACCGTTCGCGTGCCGGCTTCATGTCATGGGGACCGGCGATGATGCCGAGTCGGCGACGGCCGGATTCCGCCAGTGTTCGCGCGGCGAGCCTCCCGCCCCCGTAGTTGTCCGCGTCGACCACGATCGCGTTCTCGGCGAGACCGACGCGCGGCCGTCCCACCCAGGCGATCGGGGCGGAAGAGTTCGCGAGCGTCTGGGTCACCTCCGTCATCTCGTTCTGGAGAATCACGATCGCTCCGTCGATCGCGCGCGAGCGAAGCAGCCGAGACACCCGTCCGCTGTCGTTGTGATCGGCAGGCAGCAGGATGGGTTGAATTCCCTGGGCGTGGAGGGACGCAGCGGCGCCCTTCAGGACAGCCGTGAGGATGGTCCCGGGCAGACGGTCGAGATCGTGGAAGGCCACGATCAACGCGATCGAGTCCGCGCGTCCCCCGCGCAGCATCCTCGCGGCACCGTTCGCCTCGTAGCCCAGTTGCTTCGCCGCGTGCTCAACGGCCGCGGTCATACCGGCATCGACGTTGGTTCTGCCTGCAAGAACTCGAGCGGCGGTCGCGCGAGACACCCCGGCGACTCGCGCGACGTCCACGAGTGTCGGTTCCGCCATCAGGAATCCTTCTCTTGAGGAAGAGCGCCCCCACCGCGGTGGCCGACGCCTCTGCCCGGGCTCGCTCCTACGGGCTTTCGGGAAGCGCCAGGAGACACGTTCGGGTGCTCCCTCTGACACAGGATGCCAGAGTCTGCGCAGCTCGCGGTGAGGCCGCTGGGTCGTCGGCGGCTGAGCTTTTCGCGGCCCGTGCGATGTCGGTGTACACGGTCAAACGGCACGAGACGTTCTCCTTCCACGTGTTCACCAGTCGTGATGCCCGCGCTAGGGACAAGCCGAAGAATTGATGGGTTCCGCTCGAACCTGTCGCCACCTGAGTCGACCGCAGGCGCCGTACACCTCGCCGCTCCCCCGACTGATGGACCGCTCGTCGGAGGGCTACGTCGCCGGTCTGCTCGGCGGTGCCCTGAAGTGATCGGACCGGCCATCGCGACGGATGTCGCCGTCCCGCTCCCGCTCGCGGCGGGACCCCGACCTACGCCGCGTGCGGCTCGGTGCGGAGGAAGAAGCTCGCGACCGCAGCACCGACGATGAGCACGGCCGCTGTACCGAGGCTGAGCTGCAGGCCAGGGACGAAGGAGTCGCTGTCGGCGATGAAGGCGCCGAAGACGGCGATCGCCACCGCGCCTCCGACCTGACGGAAGGTGTTGAACACCGCGCTGGCCGTTCCCGCCCGAGCGGGCGGGACGCTGCTGAGCACCACCGAGGTCACCGGCGGCATCGTGACCGCGCCTCCGAAGCCGGTGAGGCAGACCGCCGTCCCGACCAGCACCGGCGAGGCCAGGGGCGCCGTGAGGACGGCGAGGACGAGACCGGACGCCATCAGGACCAGCCCCGAGACGATCGGCACGCGGGTGCCGAAGCGGTTGGCCAGCGTTCCGCTGAGGACGTTGCCGAGGATGCTGAACCCGGCTCCGGGGAGGAACACGAGACCGGCGAGGAGCGGTGGCAGGCCGAGCTGCTGCTGGAGGAAGAGGCTCAGGACGAAGACCGTGCCGAAGTTGCTCACCATGAAGGCGAAGCCGACTCCGAGCGAGATCCGCATGCCGCTCGAGCGGAACAGGTCCAGCGGCATCATCGGGTGCGGGACTCGCGCCTGGATCGCGAGGAAGAGGGCGATCGCGGCGACGGCAGTGACGAGGCTCGCGAGGACGAGCGGTGCAGTGAATCCGACTGCACCGCCCTCGATGAGGCCGAAGACCAGCGCGGTCAGCCCGACGACGGAGGCGACCTGACCGGCCCAGTCGAACGGCGAGCTGTGGACCGGGGATCGGCCCACGGCGCGCAGCAGGACGAGCATCAGTGCGCAGACGGGCAGGTTGATCGCGAACACGAGCCGCCAGTCGCCGGAGGTGAGAGCACCGCCCAGGACCGGGCCGACGGCGGTCGCCACGGCGCCGCCGACGGCCCAGATCCCCAGCGCCCTCGTGCGTTCGCGATCGTCGTCGTACGCCTCGCGGATCAGCGCCATGGAGGCCGGCAGCATCACAGCGGCTCCGGCTCCCTGGACGGCACGGGAGGCGATCAGCAGCTCGATGGAGGGAGCCGTGGCGCACGCGATCGACGCCGCGGCGAACAGGATGATCCCGATCCGGAAGGCGCGCTTCGCGCCCAGGCGCTCGGACAGGTTGCCGGCGAGGAGCAGCAGGGCCGCGAACACCAGCGTGTAGCTGTCGATGGTCCACTGGAGGGCGACGGTGTCACCGCCCAGATCGCGGCCGATGGCGGTCAGAGCGACGTTCACGATCAGGATGTCGAGCGTGATCAGGAAGAAGCCGGACGAGCACAGCAGCAGGGTCAGTCGATGACGCCGCCGCGGCGACGCCTCCGTCACGAGGTGCGCGAACGGTCGGACCGCTCCGATCGGGCCGTCCGGAGTGCGGAGGGCGGCACGGTCGGCGACGTCGCCGCCCAGCTCGCGAGCAGGCGCAGCCGCTCGGCGGTGGCCGATCCCGCTTCGGCGCTGTAGATCAGGAAGTTCAGACCCGGCGAGTCCATCGGCTCCATGGCCTCGTAGACCAGGTGCAGGTCGCCGACGACCGGGTGGCGGAAGTGCTTCTGACCGGCGACGTGGTGCCGCACGTTGTGCGCGCCCCACCGCGTCCGGAACTCGTCGCTCCTGGTCGAGAGCTCTCCGACGAGGTCCTGCAGCTGCCGATCGTGCGGGTTCCGGCCGGCCTCCGTCCGGAGGATCGCCACGGTGATGTCGGCTGCCTGGGACCAGTCGGGGTAGAACTCCTCTGCGCGCTCCCGGTGCAGGAACACGTAGCGCGCGAGGTTGACCGGGCGCTCGGGCGACCCGTACATGTCGGTGTAGAGGGCGCGGAAGAGAGCGTTCTCGGCGAGGACGTCCATCCGGCCGTTGCGGACGAACGCGGGTGCCGCAGTGACGGCGTCGAGGACGAGCTGCATGCTCGACCTCAGCTTCTTCGGCGCAGCGCGCCGAGTGCGCAGGGGCGACTCGTTCGCGGCGCGCGAGAGGTCGACCAGGTGAGCGCGTTCGGCGTCGTCCAGCAGCAGCGCCGACGAGATCGCGGCCAGAACAGTGTCGGACACCCCACCGAGATCGCCGCGCTCGAGACGCGAGTAGTACTCCACGCTCACGCCCGCCAGCATCGCGACCTCGCTCCGGCGCAGACCCGCCACCCGACGGTTCGGGCCGCCCGGCAGCTGCACCTGCTCGGGTTGCACGCGAGCGCGACGCGAGGTCAGGAACTCGCGCACCTCGTTCCGGTTGTCCATGACGGACACGCTACGGCCGCACCCGGCCGCCCGGGGTGCTCCTGCAGGACACCTCTCGCCGGAGCGCCTCGGGGAGCGGGTCTGTGCGCGGACCGTGTCGCGGGATGCTCTGGTGAGAGGTGTCCGGGCAGAGCACCCCGCGATGCCGACGGAGACCCTACGGTCGATCGTGAACCGCAACGGCGAGACGAAGGAGTTCCCATGCATCTGCGCACACTCGGTGACGGCCTGCGGGTGTCCGCGATCGGTCTCGGTGCGATGGGCATGTCGCAGAGCTACGGTCCCAATCCCGGCAGCCGCGACGACATGATCGGCGTGCTCCGCGGCGCGGTCGAGGTGGGAGTCACCTTCTTCGACACCGCCGAGGTGTACGGGCCCTACGAGAACGAGGAGCTCGTCGGGGAGGCCCTCGCCCCCGTCCGGGACCAGGTCGTCATCGCCACCAAGTTCGGGTGGGACATCCGGGACGGGGTGAGCACGGGCCTCGACAGTCGCCCGGAGCAGATCCGCCGCGTCGCCGAAGCGTCCCTCGCCCGCCTGCGCACCGACGCGATCGACCTCTTCTACCAGCACAGGGTCGACCCGGACGTGCCCATCGAGGACGTCGCCGGGACCGTGGGCGGGCTCATCGAGGAGGGCAAGGTCAGGCACCTCGGGTTGTCCGAGGCGTCCGCCGAGACGATCCGCCGTGCGCACGCCGTGCACCCGGTGGCGGCCGTCCAGAGCGAGTACTCGCTCTGGACGCGCGATCCGGAAGCCGAGGTGCTTCCCGTCCTCGCAGAGCTGGGCATCGGCTTCGTCCCGTTCAGTCCTCTCGGCAAGGGCTTCCTCACGGGAGGCGTCACGGCGGGAGCGTCCTTCTCGGCGGACGACATCCGTCGCCGGGTCCCCCGCTTCGAGGCGCAGAACCTCGCCGCGAACCAGGCCCTCGTCGATCACGTCTCCGCCCTCGCGGCCTCGAAGGAGGTCACCCCCGGGCAGATCGCGCTGGCCTGGCTGCTCCTGCAGCAGCCCTGGATCGTGCCGATCCCCGGAACGCGACGCGCCTCGCGCGTGCAGGAGAACGCCGACGCGACGACCGTCACCCTCTCCCCCGACGAGCTCGCCGACCTCGACGGCCTCGCCGACCGCGTCGGCGTGCACGGCGACCGCTACAACGCCCAGCACATGGGCTACCTCGACCGATGAGCACGGCACGAGAGCCCTGCCAGGCGGTCGCCCCTCCCAGCATCCCGATCGGCGAGGACGCCTTCGTGGACGACAGCGGCACCACTCTGCGGTGGCTGGGGATGGCCGGGTTCCTCCTCAACGCCCGAGGAACCACGATCCTGATCGATCCCGTCCTCCACAGCTTCGACATGCCGTTGCTCGTCGACATCCCTCTGCGCGTCGCAGACGTTCTCCGGGTGGACGCGGTCCTCGTCACCCACGGGGACAACGATCACTTCAGCGTCCCGACCTGCCGGGAGCTGGCTCCCGTGACGGCCGCCTTCCACACGACTCGGTACGTCGCGTCCGTGATGGCGGACGAGGGCGTTCCCGGGACCGGTCACGACATCGGCGACGACTTCTCCGTCGGCGGGCAGGTCCGCGTCACCGTTCTCCCCGCCGATCACGCCTGGCAGAACGCCCAGCCCGGCTACCACGGCCGCAGGTTCGCCGACGAGGACAGCTGCGGCTTCTGGGTCGAGACCGTCGACGGAGTCGTCTGGGCACCCGGCGATTCCCGCCTCATCCGCGCTCACCACCTCACGAGGCCCGCGCCCGACGTCCTCCTCTTCGACTTCTCCGACAGCGAGTGGCACTTCGGGCTCGACGGCGCCGTCGAGATGGCGAACGCCTACCCCCGCGCCGATCTGGTCCTCCACCACTGGGGTTCGGTCGACTCGCCCGAGTTCGCGCCGTTCAACGGCGACCCTGCTGTGCTCTGGTCGCGCATCGTGAATCCGTCCCGGATCCGCGTCGTCGCCCCCGGAGAGGCGTTCACCGTTCGCTCGCGGTGAGGCCCGGCTCGGCGCTCAGGAGCGGTCGCTGGCGCGGGCGAGGTGCAGCGCCATGACGTCGCGGGCGGTGGTCCAGGCGATCGGCCCGTAGCGGTCGTTGTCGATGTGGTGCAGCTGACCCTCCCCGCTGAACATGGTGACGACGTACTGCATCCCCTGCCACGCGGGGAAGGCACTCGTGGTGTCGCGCGACGAGGCACGGAGCACTCTCGTCAGCTGCGAGAGCCCGCCGACCGTCCCTGCCCACTGCAGCCGATAGGAGTCGCCCGTCAGCTCGGACATCGTCCGGGCCAGGCCGCGCGCCGTCACCCTGTCCCCTGCCACCTCCACAGCCCGCGGCGCCTCCGGGTCCAGCGCGACGAGCGCGGCGACCCGCGCGGTGTCGTCCTTGGTGGTGAAGTCGAGGACCTGATCCGGGTGCGACCAGAAGAGGACCCGGCGCAGTCGCGGCAGAATCAGCGGGGCCTGGCCGGTCAGCAGATCGGTGAACGCCCCGTTGAAGACGGAGGTCGACCGGAGGGGCGCGGCATCGAGAGCACTCGCGAACTCGCGGCGCAGTTCCAGGTTCCGATTCGTGCCCGGCCTGATGGAGCGGTAGTCGGCGGAGTAGTCCGAGGGGATGAACCGCGGAACGCCGGCGGCGACCGCCGCATCCAGCAGAGCGCGCTGGGCGTCGATGATGACGGGGCGCGCTCCGCTGAGTGCCGAGACGACGACGTCAGCGCCGGTCACCGCACGGCGGAGAGCCTCCTGGTCGCTGTAGTCGGCCTCGACGAACTCGACGTCGTCTCGCGTCGATGTTGATCCGCCTCCCCCGGACCGCGTCAGTACCCGGACGGTCGCGTCGCGATCCCGGAGACGGTCGACGATCCGAGCGCCCAGATCTCCCCTGCCACCCGCCACCACTACCGTCGCCATCAGGAGGCGCTTCCGGCACGGGAGGGGACCCGTTCGGCTCGCGCGAGGATCGAGATCGACAGCGCACGGTCGGCGAGGAACGCGGGGAAGGCGATGCCGTACGCGAATCGGTCGAGCGCTGCAGTCGCACGAGCCTCGAGCACGGCGTCCGGGTCGAGGTCGGCGACCACGAGGTCCACCGGAGCCGCGATGCCCTTCACGGTGAGTGAGCCGTGGACCAGCCATCCGTCCGCGGTGCGGTCGGCAGCGGTGGACCGGTACAGCGCGCGCGGGTGGTTCTCGACGTCGAGGACGTTCCTCTTCGCGACCGCTCTGTCCCGGGCGCGGCTGCCCGAGTCGAACGTCCGCATGTCGAGCTCCGCCTCCAGCGAGAGCAGCTCTCGAGTGCCGGCGACGACGTCCACTCCCCCGGAGGCGAGCTGAACAGTACCGGCGACCTCACCGAGCCCGAAGAGGTGCCGGGTGCGGAATAGAACGGTCGTCGCGGCCGGGAGAAGCCGGTAGCGCTCGACGGTCCCGTCCCTGTCGATGCGGTGAGCGGGGGGCCCGGGTTGGGTCATGGTGTCCTCCTGTGTCTAGGACAGCGACATTACCTGTTGTGCACAGCTATCTCCGTGAAGCGGCCCGATTCTCAGGGTTCTGACTCTTGCGATCCGGGTAGGGTCTACCCGGACTTGAGATCAGGAAGACTACTGTCGGAGGCAGCTGATGAGACCGGAGACGCGGACACCACAGGGCGTCGCGGCGAGTGAGCCCGCGGTCGAACCGCTCGACTTCGGTCCCCTCAGCCAGGCGATCATCCGTCTGGGACGCGCGCATCGAGCGCTGGCGACCCAGCTGATGGGCGAGGTGGGGCTCCATCCCGACCAGGGCGCTCTGATGATGTACCTCTGGTCGGTCGGACCAGTCCGGCAGACGGTGCTGGCGACACGATTCGGGAAGGACTCGGCATCGACGACCCGCACGGTGCAGCGACTGGAGCACGCGGGATACGTCCGGCGACGGGTCGATCCGACCGACCGACGCGCCACCCTCGTCGAGCCCACGGCGGCGGGCAACGCTCTCCGCGACCGGGTCGAGGCGATCTGGGGACGACTCGAGGCGATCGCCGACGACGGACTCACCGTCGAGGAACGGGAGCTGGTGCTTCCGCTCCTGCTGAAGATCGGGGACGCCGTCTCGGACGCGCTGACCTCGGAGCCGTCCCCGTCCCTGCGGGACATCTAGCGGCCGACGGGCGTCGAAGCCGACCGCGCTCGTGCCATTGACTCCGAGCGTCCGCACTCCTCAGGGAGATTGAAGCGATTCAGGCTCTTGCCCTGACCTCCCCCACGATCCTCGGCGCATCGGGTGCCAGCGCTGTGGTCGCCGCCGACTGCTCGACGGTCGCCTGGATGGATGCCGCGAAGACGCCGGAGCAGCGGGCCGATGCCCTGCTCGCCGCGAGCTCGCAGCACCAGAAGTACCGCTGGCTCGTGGAGCAGCCGGCCGATGCACCACAGCAGACGGACTTCGAGGGCGTGGTCTACCTCGCGCAGCTCCCGTGCACGCCGCAGGTCACCTACACCGACGGACCGGACGGCGTCCGCTTCACCGAGGGAGTCACCGCCTTCCTTACCGTTATGTCGGCTTCTGAACGCGTGCATCCAATCCGCGTTCATCGCGTCGAGAACGTGCCCGATCTCACGCTCGAGGCGGGGAACCTTTGTCCGCCTCGCGCGCGCCGCACAACCGTGTCGATTCCTATCGACGTCTGAAGAGGTACAGCGCAACGACGAGCGTCGAGATCCCGACGGCGGCCGCTGTCACGCCACCGACAATCCACCCTGCTCGCACATCGGGCGCCACCGCTAGGCCGACAGCGACACCGACGAAAGCGACGGCGAGGGGAACAAGACCAACGCCGACCACTCGCTGCGCATTCAACCCCATGCGTTCAGCGTACGGATTCCCGGCTGATCCCCGGCACGCACGAACCTCGTGAGGAAAGTTTCTCGGCACCTGAAGAGCATGTTTCTCCGGATGGCAGACGCGAGCGGCCGCCGACGTGGTGCCGGCGGCCGCTCAGTCGATCAGAACGGTCAGGCGCAGCGGGCGAGGTACTGCTTCACATCGGCGCGAGTGAGGTCCTTCAGCGCCCCGAGTTCGGGGTGGCTGCGAAGGTAGGCGCGGGCGGCGGCGGTGGCCTTTGCGACGGTCAGCGTCGAGCGGTCGAGGCAGGGGGCGGAGTCGAGCGGGTTCGTGCTCGGGGTGGCGCGGAGGTCGGCGTCGATCCCGGTGACGGCCTGGCCCAGGCTGGTGATGACGATGGGCTGGGCGTCGTCCTGGTTCGGCGTGTTCGGCCACCACTGCTGCGGGTCGCCGGTGCGGTCGTCGAAGGACACGGTGTAGGTGCCGAGGTCGAGTCCACGGATCGTGTAGTCGCCGTCCGCATCCGTCACGGTCTCGACGTAGTAGAAGGGCTGCTGAGCGGTGACGGGAACGGACGCACCGTCGTCGGTCTCGACGTGGCCGCTGATGGTCGCGCCCAGCGGCAGCACGTACTCGGGAAGGAGGAGCGTCTCGCCGGCGGCGACCGTGAAGACGGTCCCCGAGTCGGTGCGTGTGGTGCCGCCGAGGCTGCGGGGCACGTGCACGCCGTCCTCGACCTGCGCGAGGACGGTGTAGTCCTCGTCGGCCACGACCTCGGCGCTGAAGTCGCCGTCGGCGTCCGTCGTCGCGATGACGGTGGGAGTCGCGTCGCTCACGGTCGCTGGGAGCAGGTACACCTCCGTGCCCGCGGCGGGAGGAGCGTCGGGAGTGCCCTCGAGCAGGAACCGGCCGCTCATCGTGCCGGTCTCCTCCAGCGTGTCGGCGTAGGCGGGGGTAGCGAGCGCGGAGCCGACGATCAGGACGGCCGCGACAACGGCGAGCGACCGCCGGGCGGCGCCGCGTGAGAACAGTGACATGAAGATCCCCTCAGCGGGAGCGCAGTGCCCCCATCGATCCCGACACTAGGGGGCCCCTGTGAACGGGCGCTACACGCCTTGTTGTGCGGAGCAATCGAACTCCAGTCTGCGGAAGGACGGCCGACCAAGGCGAGCGCGGAGAGCAAAGTGAACGGTGCCAGCACTCACTGCTGCCCGTCCCTCCTGCGGAGGCGCTGCGCTCGTCGGACGAAGAAGACGACTCCCCAGGCTGCGACTCGAGCCGCGATCGACCGCTTCTCCCCGGGAACCGGGGAGCTGCTCGGGGGCACTCCCTCGATCATCGCCGGTTTCGAGGCCGACCTGCGAGCCTCCGGGCTCGTGGACACCGTCCATCGCGTGGCCGGAGTCGACCGGCACGACACCAGCCGTCTTCTCAACGACCGTTTCCCGCCGACGGAGTTCACCGACGTCGTCTATCTGGCATCCGCGACGAACTTCGCGGATGCCCTGGCTGCCGGGCCGGCGGCGGCCGACCATGGCGCCCCGCTGTATCTCAGCGAGCCGACCTGCATCCCGCAGGCCACCCGCGCGGCGCTGCAGGAGCACGACCTCGATCACGTCACTCTGCTCGGCGGGTTCCCACCCTCGGACCGGCCCTCGAGTCTCTCGGAACCTGCTAGCCACGCCCCGGCGCTGCGTGCTGCCCTGAGCGTCAGCGGTCGGCTCCTCCCGGCGCCGCCCGCCGCCCGGCACCCGCGACCGCAGCCTCGTCGTCGTCCCGGCCCTGATCGGCGAAGCCGAACAGCACCTCGGCACCTCGGCTGCGCCCTCGAGAACGGCGCCCGGCTCCACCGGTATCGCGCGCGTCAGGACGTCCGCGCTACGGTGGCCCCAGCAGGGCCAGGTCGCGGATCCGTTCCGCCCGTACTGTCTCCCCGTGCCGATCTCCGCTGCGCACCCTGAGGGAAGGGCGATCCATGCTCGCAGAACCGCTGGTCACTCTCGACGTCCCCTACGGGTCGACCGCCTCGGACTCGCGATCGGTCGACGTCTACAGCCGGAGCGTGTCGGCTGAGGCGGATGCGTCGAGAGCAGCCGTCGTGCTCATTCACGGGGGCGGCTGGTTCCGCGGTGACAAGAGCAAAGGAGCACGCACTGGCGATGATGCTGGTCGAGGCCGGCTACCTCGTCTTCGCCCCGAACTACCGGGAGGCACCGGCGTCCACGTTCCCCGCCAGCCGGGACGACGTGCTGGCGGCCGCTGAGTGGGCGCTCGCCTCGGAGTGGGCGTTCGATCGCACGAAGGTCGCGTTCTTCGGCGGGTCGGCCGGAGGGAACCTGGCTGTCGAGGCGAGCATGGCCACCGGTCGACCGGCCGTCAGCTGGTCCGGGATCTTCGATCTCCTCGCCATCGTCGAAGCCACCGATTCGCTTCCCGCGACGACCACGACCCAGGACGTGGACGCCATGAAGAGCGCCGACATCAACCAGACCGGGCGGGACGACGCCTTCCTGCGGTGGACCATCCTCGGAGAGGTCGGCGGCGACCGCGGTCTCCTCGCCGCCGCCTCGACGACGCGCCGCGCTTCTGCGCAGTGCGGGCCGGTGTTCCTCGCGAACTCGCTCGCAGAGTTCGTCCCGGTCAGCGATCCGGTGTCGCTCCAGTCCGCCCTCTCCGCTGTCGGTGTGGCCAGCACGCTTCAGCTGATCCCCGGGACCCGTCACGCGGAGGGGTACACGCAGCACGCCATCGGGCCGTCCCTCGCGTTCCTGCAGTCGGCGCTCGCAGCGGATCCGGCATGAGCGGACCACCGACTGCCGGAGTGGGCAACGTGTTCTCCTTCGTCGACGACCTCGACGCCGCTGTCGAGTGGTACACGGCCCGGCTCCAGCGCGAACCCGCGGTGCGCGGCGGAGCGCTCGTCGCCTTCGACCTCGGAGGTACGAGGCTCACGCTGCATCGGACAGACGCACTGAACACACCCGGCCCTGCAGGCGCGAGTCCGTACTGGACGATGCCCGATGTCGACGTCGTCGTCCAGGAGTGGACCTCTCACGGGGCGACGGCTCATCGCGGCCCGAAGACCGTGTTCACCGGGGAGAGGCTGTGTCAGCTCCTCGATCCGTTCGGCAACCTCTTCTCGGTGCGGGAGGAGCCTCGCGGTGACTGACGCCACGACGCCGGCGCCCGAGCCGGCCGACGCGAGTGCACTGCCGACGGCGGACGAGGCTCTCGAAGCGCTGTCGGACCGTGCAGGAGCGTTCTACAGCGCCCTGCTGACCGAGCACTTCGTGCTCGAATCGGCGCGGGGCATCACGGTGAGCGAGGCCAGCAGCCGCGCAGCCCTCTACCTCACGACTCTCTCCAGCGCTCTGGTCGCTTTCGGCTTCCTCGCGCAGACCGACTACGCCCTCGGCTTCCTGACCGTGATCATCCCGGTGATCGTGCTCCTCGGGATCTTCACCTACGAGAGGCTCGTCGAGACGTCCCTCGAGGACGTCGCTGCACTCGATGCCATCCAGCGCATCCGAGCGGTCTACTCCGCGACTCTTCCGGGCGCCGCGAAGTACTTCCCCCGACCGAGCGGGCCGCACGCTCCGAACGAGATGCTGCCGATCGGGCGTCGCGCGAGCTGGATCGGCGTGTTCTTCACGACGTCCACCGCGATCGCGATCGTCAACTCCATCGTGGCGGGCGCCGGAGTGGCGATCATCACCGTGCAGGCCTCGGGTGAGGCGTCACCGGCCGTCCTCGCCGGACTGGCCACGGCCGTGCTGCTCGCCGTGCTGCACGGGGTCTATCAGGAGCGCCGTTACTCCTCGCTGCGCGAACTCCTCCGCTCCCAGGAGAGGTGAGCTCCGGGCCGACGCCCTCCTGTCGGCCGTCGACCCTCTGTCGAACGAGGGAGGCGTGAGCGACGCCACGCGCGTCTCTCCGCCGCCGTACCGCGGGTCGCACGCAGCGGTTCCCCCTCTTTGGGTGTCGCAGCTGCGGAGCTTCAGTTCAGGCGGCCGTCCGTGACCTGGCGGCCGATAGCGTCACACCAGGCAGCCGCGGGTCAACCCCCTCGGCGTCGGCGGCCGTCGGGACCGTCGTGGCGAGAGCTGCCGAAGCTGCGGCCCGCCGGCGCTTCGAACCCGTGACCGTCACGATCAGAGGACTCGACCGCCCGCAGCACCATCGTCTCCGCCCCTGATTCACAGCATCAGAGGTGGGCGACGTCCCGCACGATCCGCCCGGAACGCAGTGACGCGTAGGCCCGCGGTCCACTCCCCTCGTGGGAGCGGTGCCGCTCCGCCACCCGCTTCGAGCCTCCCGCCGCGACGCGTCCCGGGCACTTCCCTCCCCCGCAGCACGAGTCGATCGGAAGACACCCCATGGCCAGAGCCACTCCCTCCCGCACCTCACCGCCCCGGACTCTGAGCGCGGAGGTCGCGCGGCGTGCGAGGAGGACCTTCGTGCGGGTCCTCGCGGTCACGGCCGCCGTGGGGATCGCCGTGACGGCGACGTCCATCCTGGAGGCGCCGCCCGCGTCCGCCGCCGTGGGCAGCTCGACCTACGGCCCGGACGGCACGCACTACCCGTCGGACACCCCCGACATCCGCTCCGAGCGCTCCAGCTACACCGTCGTGGACGTCGCGGCCTCGGGCACGGCGATCCGGAAGGCGCTCAACGCTCTCAAGCCGGCCGAGATCGCGGCGGGAGCGGTCATCCGCGTGGCGCCGGGGCACATCGCCGACCTCTCCGCCCTCAACGGGTACAAGAACGCCGGAGGCACGAAGGTGCTGATCACGGCGCGCGACGGCTTCCAGTCGGTGACCGGCGGCAGGTGGGCCCTGAAGTCGGTCACGGGCATCACCCTCATGCGCTTCGACGTCGAGTCGATCGATGTGAAGGGGGCGACGCACTCGTCCTTCGCCTGGCTGCGGGTCAGGGGGAACTGGGTCGGCCTCGCCGCCATGACGAACGTTCCGGTGCGCGACGTGGAGCTCATCGAGGTCGTCGAGCCCGAGTCGAGGCTGCAGAGCGGCGACTCGTCGCAGATCAAGGCGTACGCGCCCAACGTGATGAGCGATGTGCTGATCGAGGGCGGCTACATCGCCCCGTCGTACTACGTCGACGCGCGGTACGGCGGCTCGAACCCGCCGCGCCCTCACACCGACAGCCTCCAGATCGAGGGCAGCGGGGTCACCGGCCAGGTCACGGTCAGGGACACGGTCGTGTTCGGCTCGAACAACACCGCCGTCATCATCGGCGGCGTCAGGAACGTCGCGTTCGACCAGTCGCTGATCGTCGGGAGCACCGTCACCGCCAAGCGCTACCCGTTCCTCAAGGGCGGTGCCGGATACCCCGGAGCGATCAACAGCGCGGGCAGCCTCAGCGCCGTCCAGGGCTCGGGCGGTGGCAACGTCGACGCGTCCGGCTCGACCTTCATCGGCTCCCTGCAGCCGACGTGGGACGCCGTCTCGAACTCCCGCACGAACATCCCCGGCAAGGTGGCGCGATCGGGTGGCTTCACGCTCGACCCGACGCTCAGCTCGATGACGGCCGACGACCTCGACGCGCTGAGCACGCGGCCGACGACGGCCTATCTCGCCGACATCTGGGACGACGTCGAGTGGGCGAGCGTTCCGGCGCCCGCGCCGACCGCAGTGCCCACCCCGAGCGCGACGCCCACGTCCACGCCGATCGCAGAGCCCACTCCGACCGCGACGCCCACGCCCACTGCAACGCCGACGCCCACTGCGACGCCGACCGCGACCCCGGAGCCGACCCCGGCTCCCGAGGCGCCGGACGAGTCCGAGGAGCCGGACGAGCAGCCGGAGGCGCCCGTCGCCGACACGACCGCTCCGACGGTCGCGATCACCTCACCGCAAGCCGGCGCCGTGCTCAGCGGCATGACCACCGCCACCGTCACCGCCGCCGACGACACCGCCGTGACAGGTGTGACGTTCTTCGTCGGCAGCTTCCCGGTCGGCGACGCCGTCCGGACCGACGCGTCCACCTGGTCGCTGACCACGAGCACGACGGGCCTGCGCGGAACCTTCCCGCTCACCGCCCGCGCGACCGACGCGGCGGGGAACACCACCGTGAGCACTCCCGTGACGGTGACCCTGAAGTAGCGTCTCCGGCCCGCGCCGACCCCCCTCTCCGTGCTCGGCGGGAGGGGGGCGGCGTCGTCAGCACCCCTCCCCGGGGGCACCGGTCGGTGCAGAAGCGTCGGTGACGAAGGCGGCAGAGCGCCGCGCACTCGCCCGTGTCAGCCGCAGGGCCCGTCGGCCCGGGACCGCTCGCGGAGCGTGTCCGGACTCTGCGATCTACCGGAACCGCGGGGTCGACGGCCGTGCCGGCTCACCCATCCCTGCCCGACCGCAGTGGCCCGGATCCGCTGCGCTCGTCGCACGAGAGCGGCGTTCATGCCGGTTCGGCCCAGCCCCGGTAGGCGCGGAGGAAGGCCTCTGCGCCGGCTCTCGCGGTGCTGTCGATGGTCGCGCTGCTCGGTCCTGCGGCGTCGAAGAGCGCTCGATCCAGAGTGGCCCCCAGGACGAGGTAGGCGAAGTGCTCCGCAGCTCTCTCGGAGTCCGCGACTCGCAGCAGACCGAGTGAGTCGTACCGCTCGAGGCGTTTCGCGATCGCGTGCATGACGGCGGTGGGCACTCGGTCGAAGTAGTCGACCGCGAGCTCAGGGAAGCGGTGCGTCTCACCGATGAGCAGCCGCCGGGTGGCGAGCACCCGCGGAGCGAGCACGGCACGAGCATGAGCCAGCGCGAGCTCGTGGATCTCGTCCTCCACGTCGCCGGCACCGATACCGGGGTCGACGTGCACGGCCACGAACGTCTCGGCTGTGGCAGTGGCGCGCTGGACGACGGCGCGGAAGAGGTCTTCTTTGCCGGGGAACAGGTTGTAGACCGTGCGCTTGGCGAGCCCGGCCTCCGCAGCGATGCCGTCCACGGTCGCGGCGGGATAGCCCCGCGCGAGGAAGTGCGCGAGCGCCGCGTCGAGGATCACGGCACGCGAGCGTGCGGGGCGGGGGTCAGGGGTCCGCTCCGAAGCGGTTCTTGCCGAGAAGGACGCCACCCTGCGATTATGCACCGGGGAGTGCAGAAAGTCGCGGACACAGCGACGGCCCCCGCAGAGGAGGCACCGTGACGGATGCACAGAGAACCGGGCTGGACCGCGGTGCGGCCGTGTCCCGCTCACTGCTGGGCTGGGGAGTCGTCGCCGGGGTGTTCTACCTCGTGTTCGGGCTGATCCTCGCCGTCACCCGGCCCGGGTTCGACATCACCCGGGATGCGCTGAGCATCCTGCTCCTCGGAGACCTCGGCTGGCTCCAGGCCCTCAATCTGATCCTCTCGGGCGTGATGACGATCACCGCGGCCGTCGGGCTCGCCCGAACCCCCGACATGAGCCGCGCAACGCCCGCGCTCGTCGGCATCTACGGCCTCGGACTCGTGCTCAGTGCGTTCGCCGCACCCGACCGCCCCGGAAGCGGCACCGGCACCGTGGGCGGGATCCTCCACCTCGCCTTCGGAGGACTGGGATTCCTCGCCCTCGCTGTCGCAGCCCTCTCGGCGGCCGGATGGTTCCGCCGACGAGGCTCGGGCCGCGGACGCGCGCTCTCGATCCTCGCGGGCAGTGTCGTACTCCTCGCGTTCCTCGCCGGCGGCGCGCTCTCCGCCGGTCCGGCCGGCGTGGCACTGCTCTGGCTCGCCGTCGTCGTCGGCTGGGCATGGCTCGCCGGCACGAGCGTCGCGGCGTACCGCGCCGTCCCGCATCCGCTGTACTCGCGGCGGTGATCTGAGCGAGGTGCCTGACGCTCTCTCCGTCCGGGAATCCGCGGCGGAGGGCCGGTGCGGTCTGTCACGCTGGGGGCGTGATCACTCTGCTCTCCGCGCCGAGCAACCTCGGACTACGACCTCCCGTCGGCGGCGGCGTCCCGGGCACGAGCAGAGCCCCGGAGGCGCTGCGCGACGCCGGTCTCCACGAGCGCTTCGTCAGCAGGGGAGCTCAGGACGCGGGAGTCGTTCGTGCGGGTCGCTACCTCGACGACGATGCGACTCGTCCGAGCGGGCGTCTCCGCAACGAGGCGACGATGATCGCGCACGCTCGTCTCCTTGCCGCTCGCCTCGGAGCGGTCCTCGACCGCGGAGGCTCCCCGCTGGTTCTGGGCGGCGACTGCAGCATCCTCCTCGGCATCGGTCTCGCGCTCGCGAAGTGGGGCCGGACAGGTCTCGTGCACATCGACGGTCACACCGACTTCCGCCGACCCGCGACAAGTGACGACTGCGCAAGTGTTGCCGGCGAGGATCTCGCGGCCGCAGTCGGGCTGCACGTGTCGGCGATCGCTGACATCGAGGGCGCCGGCCCGTACTTCCACCCGGCGCAGGCCGTGCTCATCGGGCACCGCGAGAACGATGAGTACGCCGCCGACGCTCGGGACCATCTCGGCCTCCTGATCCCGGCGAGCGAGGCGGTCATCGAGGGAGCGGCCTCGACAGCGGGTCGCGCGCGCCGCGTCGCGGGGAGCGGCTACTGGCTCCAGCTCGACGTCGACGTCCTCGACCCGACGATCATGCCGGCGGTCGACAGCCCCGATCCGGGCGGGTTCGATGCGGGCCAACTCGTCGACCTGCTCGGCTACCTGGCCCCGGCCGCCATCGGGGCCTCGGTGACGGTCTTCGATCCCGACCTGGACCCGTCCGGGGACTACGGACGGCTCCTCACCGAGATCCTCGCGACAGGCCTCGCTGAACTCGGCTCCGGAGTCGCAGGCGACCGAGGGAGGAGTGAGACTTCGTCTCGAAGGGCAGAAGACCCTTGGAAGGAGCGCTAGGAGTGCCGCACCGCGATCCCCGGATAGTCCACGATCAGGCCCGTGACGTCGTATCGCAGCTCACACTCGAAACCGAACGTCGACGACTCGTAGTGGAACACGATCCCTTGGCACGTCTCGCCCACGAGGGTGTACGTCTGCTCCAGACGCTCGACCCTCAGATCCTCTGCGCGCACGAACGCCGCCGGCACGTCGACCGGTTCGCCGGGCGTGAAATCGAGGCGGTGGATCGGGAGTGTGTTGGTCACGGCCGACGACTCGAGGTCGGCGTCGACGCAGCCGTCGAGATCCGCTCGGACGTCGCCGTTGACGCTCCAGGAGCTCTCTGACCGGCGGATCAGCACGAGTCGTGCGAGTCCGCCCGGGCCGAGAGTCGTGGCTCTCACACTCCGAGTCGCCCACGTGCTCTCGAGCGCGACGTCGTAGCCCGTGGACCAGGAGGAGGAACCTTCTACCGCAGTGGTGTGGCCGGTCATACGGTGGCCGCCACTCGATTCCGCGAAGAACGCCACCTCGAATCCCACGCGGGCGCTCCGATGGATCCAGCTCGCGGCCCCTGGCAGAGAAGAAAGCCTCACAGTGCGAACAGTAGCCCTCAGCGCGAAGCGCGCGAGAACTCGCTCTCGATGGCGTTCTCGGTTCTCGGGGCTCGTGGCGAGGACCTCAGGACGAGCCTGATCGATCGCTCGCGTCGAGATCGACGAGGAGCTGGTCATCGAGCTCTGACACGCCCCCTCGAGACGCGGGAGGCCCCCGCGACCGCAGTGGTCGCGGGGGCCTCCCCAGGCAGCGCTTCCGATCAGAAGTCGAACTCGGCGATGTTGTCGGCGTCGAACACGAACGGGTCGCCGAGGAGCACGGTCGCGTCCTCGCCCACCTCGAAGGTGCCCAGGTCGCCGGCCTCGAACGAGTCGCCGGTCTCGCCGGTGATGTCTCCGTCGATCAGGGCCTTCGCGGCGTAGGCCGCGAGGTAGCCGAGGTCTCCCGGGTTCCACAGCGCGAACGCGGTGACGGTTCCGTCCTCGACGTACTCGCGCATCTGGTTCGGCGTGCCGAGACCGGTCAGCGCGACCTTGCCCTTGTAGTCCGAGGTGGACAGGTAGCGGGCGGCCGCCGCGATGCCGACCGTGGTGGGCGAGACGATGCCCTTGAGGTCGGGGTGCGACTGCAGCAGCGCGGCGGTCTTGTCGAACGAGGTCTGGTCGTCGTCGTCGCCGTAGACGGTGTCGACGAGGGTGACGTCGGGGTGGTTCGCCTCGAGCTCCTCCTTCATCAGGTCGATCCAGGTGTTCTGGTTCGTCGCGTTCGCCGAGGCCGACAGCACGGCGATCTCGCCCGAGTCGCCGATCTGCTCGGTGATCAGGTCGACCTGCGCCTTGGCGATGCCCTCGGCGGTGGCCTGGTTGATGTAGAGGTCGCGGCAGTCGGCGTTCGTGTCGGAGTCGAACGTGACGACCTTCACGTCGTTGTCGCGCGCCTCGTTCAGCGCGTCGCAGATCGCCTTGGGGTCGTTCGCCGAGACGATGATCGCGCCGGCGCCCTGCTGGGTGAGGGTGTTGATGTAGGAGACCTGGGCGTCGGGGGTCGCCTCCGACGGGCCGACCTCGGCGTAGGTGCCGCCGAACTCGCCGATGGCCTTCTCTCCGCCGGCGTCGGAGGTGTCGAAGTACGCGTTGCCGAGGTTCTTGGGAAGGAAGGTGATCGCGTAGTTCGCGTCGCCTCCTTCGCCGCCGCCCGAGCCGGAGTCGCTGTCGCCGCCGGCGGAGCAGCCGGTCGCGACGAGGGCGAACGCCACCGCCGCCGCGGTCACTGTGCCGAGGCGCCGGAGCCCGCGGCCCTTCGTGGAACTGTGGCAGCGAGCATCCGCGATGTCGCGCAGCACGCGGGAGTGTCCGTCGGCACCGTGTCGAACGTCCTCAACCGTCCCGACGAGGTCTCGGCTGAGAACCTGGCGCGGGTGAACCGCGCCATCGAGGAGCTCGGCTACGTGCGCAACGACGCCGCGCGCAAGCTCCGCAACGGCGTGAGCTCGACCGTCGGCTTCGTGGTGCTCGACGGGCGCAACCCGTTCTTCGGCGACGTCGTGCACGGCGCGGTCGACGAGGCCTCCCGCACCGGGATCGCCGTCCTGCACGGCAACACCGATGAGGACGTCGCACGCGAGCGGCTCTACCTCGACCTCTTCGAGGAGCAGCAGGTGCGCGGCGTGCTGATCTCGCCGCACGGAGACATCACCCGGCGTCTCGAACGGCTCCGGGAGCGCGGGATCCCCGCCGTGCTCGTCGATCGCTTCAGCGGCGACGGCCGGTTCAGCTCGGTCTCGGTCGACAACGTCGCCGGCGGGCGGATGGCCGTCGATCACCTGATCGCCACGGGGCGGCGGCGGATCGCCTTCGTCGGCGGGCCGTTCGAGATCCGCCAGGTCACCGATCGACTCGCCGGCGCCCGCGTGGCCGCGGAGGACAGCTCGCCGCCCGTCGACATCGAGGTCGTGGCGACCTCGGCCCTGACTGTCGCCGAGGGGGTCGCGGCGGGTGAGCGCCTCCTCCTGCGCCCGCGACGCGACCGCCCCGACGCCGTCTTCGCGGCGAACGACCTGCTCGCCCTCGGGCTCCTCCAGTCGCTCACGGTCGACGGGCGGATGCTCGTGCCCGCCGAGATCGCGCTGATCGGCTTCGACGACATCTCCTTCGCCGCGGCCGCCGCCGTCCCGCTCTCGTCCATGCGCCAGCCGAGCGTCACCATCGGCCGGACCGCGCTGCGGGTTCTGCTCGAGGAGGCCGCGGATCCTGGACTGATCCCTCGACAGACGGTCTTCCGGCCCGAGCTCGTCGTCCGACGATCGACGTCCGCGGGCCCTTCACGGTCGATCTAGGGCATCGGGTCCTCCCGGACGACGGACGCCGGCACTCTCGTGACGTGCGCGGCCGTCGTCGCCCGGGTCTGCTCGTGCGCTGGGGGCCGGGTCTGCTCCGTCGCGCACGCGCGATCAGCCGCGCGCCCGACCCGCGCCCGCTCCGACGGGAGGAGCGCCTCGGGGTGTCGGCCGCCTCCATCGGTCGCACCGGGGCCGACCGCCAGATCGTCCATGGTCTGGGAACGTCGGCGTGCGGCCGCCTCCGGTAGAACAACATCTGATCACCTCCGCGAGACCGCGCAGCCCGCCGATGCGGGCGCCGCGGCCGGAGCTCGCCACCCAGCGTTTCGTCCAGGAACTCCGCCAGATCGGCCATGGGCCCGTACCTGTCCCTCTCCTTACGCTGACCCCATGCTCATCGACGAGTACGACTCCCGCATCCAGCCCGTGCCGCTCGCACCTCAGGTTCCGGACCGTCTGACGATCACCCTCTGGGACTTCTCCTGGTACGTGCGCACCGGCCCGGGAGAGCCTTTCGAGGATCTCGACGCCGCCTTCGCCGGCGCCCTCGAGCGCGGCTACAACACGATCCGCATCTGCGCGATGCCTTTCCTGCTCTTCGGCACCGACCTCGACACGAGCGCCCTGGAGCTCGGCCCCCTCGGCGGCGGGTACGCCCAGCGCGTGCGCTGGTACGACGTCGATGCCCCCACCGTCATCGACGCGCGGCGGCACCTCCTCGCCCTGTTCGAGGCGGCGAAGAGGCACGACGTGTTCGTGATCGTCTCGTCCTGGGAGTACCAGCAGTCCTCCTCCTTCGCCGCGGATCGCGCCTGGTTCGACGCGCTGATGGCCGTTCCGCCTGAGGAGCGGGCCGAGCGCCTCGCCGAGGCGCACGCAGGGCTGGTCGCCCTCCTCCGCGAGCACGGGCTCGACGACCGCATCGCCTTCGTCGAGCTGCACAACGAGGTGCAGGCCGGGCACCTGACCGAGGGACTCGACTACGACCGCTCCGACCTCGACGCCGCGACCCTCGCGCTCCGGCCGCGGCTGACGCGAGGCATCGACCGCTTCCACGAGCTGGCGCCCGGGGTGCCGTGCTCGGTGAACTACGCGCACGTGCCCGTGGGCGGCATGCGCGGGATCCCGTGGAACTCCGACGTCCTGGTCGTGCACCCCTACATCTACGGAGTGCTCGACGACTTCATCCGCGACTTCGCGCTGCGGCGGCCGATCGACGAGTTCGAGCAGGAGGCGGCCGGGCGGACCTTCCTGCTCGACGGGGCGCCTCCGATCGCGGAGTGGACGCTGCCGCCCCAGGCGCAGTGGAAGCTGACCGCGACCATCGTCGGCAAGGGCGAGATCTACGCGCACGACTGGGGCGACGCCGAGAAGATCGACCGCTTCCTCTACGAGCACTACGGCCGCCACCAGCTCGAGATGGAGGCGACGCTGCGGACGTGGATCGCCGTCGCGGCCGATCACGCGGCGATGCGCGGCATCCCGCTCGTCTTCGGCGAGGGCTGGGTCGGCTACACGCCGCTCGAGGGCCGCTTCGAGGAGGGGCCCGTGGGCGCCGAGTACTGCCGCCTCGCCATGCGCGAGTCGCGGCGGGTCGGCGCGCGGGGCTCGATCGTCTGCTCGAATGCGGCTCCGCAGCACCCGATGTGGGACGACGTCGCCCTCCAGCTCGAGTGCAACGCCATCTTCTCCGGCGAGCGCTGAGCGCCCCGACAGCACCAGCACCCGGCATCATCACCGCACGGCATCACCACCGCGCAGCATCACCGAAGCACAGCATCACCACCGCGCAGCATCACCGAAGCACAGCATCACGGAGTCGAGGAGGACACCATGACCACCCAGCAGCAGCAGTTCCCGCATCTCACCCGCAGAGGCTTCCTCTACGGAGCCACCGCGCTCGGCACGACCGCCGCGCTGACGGCCTGCATGAGCGGAGGAGGCGGAGGCGCGAGCGGGGGCGGCGGCATCGTCCTGCAGTCCTCGCTCTCCGACCCGGCTCCGAAGGCGGCACTCGAGGCGCTCGTCGAGAGCTACTCCGAAGGGACCGTGACGCTCAACACCGTCGCGATCGAGCAGTTCCGCGCGCAGCTCTCGACCTACCTCACCTCGGGCAACCCGCCCGACGTGCTCACCTGGTACGCCGGCTCGGTCGCCCGCGACTACGCGAGCCAGGATCTGCTGCTCGACCTCTCCGACATGTGGACGGGCGACGGAGCGGCGGCGAACTACTCCCCCGCGCTCAAGGACCTCTCGACCGACGGCAGCGGCAAGCAGATCTTCCTGCCGACGAACTACTACTGGTGGGCCGTCTTCTACCGGAAGTCCGCCTTCGAGGAGTGGGGCGTCGAGGTGCCGACGACGTGGGACGAGTTCATGGCGCTCTGCGAGACGCTGCAGGGCAAGGGCATCGTCCCGCTCTCGAACGGCATCGGCTCGACGCCGTGGATGGCCTCGGGCTGGTTCGACATCCTCAACCTCCGCGTCAACGGCGCGGACTACCACAAGGAGCTGCTGGCGGGGAACTCGTCGTTCGACTCGACCGAGGTCAAGAACGTCATGAAGTACTACGCCGACATCGTCCCCTTCATGGACCCGAACGCCCCGTCGTACGCCTGGCAGGACGCGGTCACCCCGCTCGTGCAGAAGAAGAACGCGATGTACCTCGTCGGCGCGTTCATCAGCCAGAACATGCCCGAGGGCGAGGGCGACGACCTCGACTTCTTCTCGGTCCCGGTGATCGACGCGTCGATCCCGACCGCCGAGGAGGCCCCCACCGACGGCTACTTCGCCAGCGCGAAGACGAAGGACGCGGAGGCGACCAAGGCGTTCCTCGCCTACCTCGCCGGCGCCGAGAGCCAGTCGGCCTACATCGCGGCGTCGCAGTCGTCGAACCTGCCCACCTCCCCCGACGTCGACACCTCCGGGTTCTCGCCGCTCGTGCAGAAGGGCGTGGAGCTGCTCTCGAGCACCGATCAGATCACGCAGTTCTTCAACCGCGACTCCTCCGACGACCTGCAGACGACCGCCGACGCCGCGCTCACGAAGTTCATCGCGCAGCCCGGGGAGGTCGACAGCATCCTGAAGGAGTGGCAGACGGCCGCCGACAAGGTCTTCAACCCGTGACGACGCCGTCGCAGACCGCTCCGGCGCCGCAGTCGGCGGCGCCCGGCGCGGTGCCGGAACGGACGACCCCCCGCAGGCCGGTCCGTCCGCGCGGCACCCGGCGCATCACCCGGGTCCCCCTGGCCGTCTGGCTGTTCCTGCTCCTCCCGCTCGCCGTCGAGCTCGCCTGGGTGTTCTGGCCGGCGATCAACTCCTTCTACCTCTCGCTCACCCGCTGGAACGGCATCGGCGACCCCGAGTTCATCGGCCTCGACAACTTCGTCGATCTCGGCTCCGACCCGATCTTCGCGACCGCGCTCGTCAACAACGTGATCTGGGTGATCGGCTTCGGCGGGCTCTCGGTCGCGATCGGCCTCGCGCTGGCCGTCGCACTCAACAAGCCCCGTCGCGGAGTCGGCTTCTACCGCAGCGCGATCTACCTGCCGATGGTGTTCTCGCTCGCCGTCACCGGTCTCTTCTGGCGGGTGATCTACCAGCCCGACGGAGTCGTCAACAGCTTCCTCGGCGTCGTCGGGCTCGGCGATCTCGAGCGGCAGTGGCTCGCCGATCCGACGCTGGCCCTGTACGCCGTCCTGGTCGCGGCCGTCTGGCGGCAGTGCGGCTACATCATGGTGCTCTACCTGGCGGGTCTGAAGGGCGTGGATCCGACGCTCGAAGAGGCGGCCGCGGTCGACGGCGCCTCCCGCAGCCAGCGCTTCTGGCGCATCGTGATGCCGCAGCTCAAGGGCGTGAACGGAGTGGTGTTCGCGGTCACCGTCATCGACTCGCTGCGCACCTTCGACATCGTCTGGGCGATGACCAGGGGCGGGCCCTACAACTCGACCCAGCTGCTCTCGACCTACATGTTCCAGGAGAGCTTCACCGTGCTGAACCTCGGCTACGGCTCCGCGATCGCCGTGGTGATCTTCCTCCTCGCGATCGTCTTCATCATCACGTACCTCGTGCGTGCCACGAAGGAGGACTGAGATGGCCGTCATCGCGCCGATCATCCCCGCCGGTCCCGACGCCGCGCCCGCGGCGAGCTCGCGGCCGCGCCGGGTGAAGGGCTCCTGGATCTTCCACGCGGTCATGGCGCCGATCGCGGTGCTGTGGGTGCTGCCGATGGTCTTCGTGCTCTTCGTCGCCGTCCGCAGCTTCGACGACATCACGAGCAACGGCCTCGGGGCGCTGCCGTCGAGCTTCTCGCTGGACGGCTTCGTCACGGTCTTCACCGCCGGCCTCGTCGGCGAGGCCCTCGTCAACAGCGTCATCGTCACCGTCTTCACGGTGCTCCTGTCGCTGCTGCTCGCCTCGTGGGCCGCCTTCGCGCTCAGCCGCTTCGCGATCCCGTTCCGCCGCGGGATCCTCCTGCTGATGCTGGCCGGCAACCTGCTGCCTCCGCAGATCCTGCTCATCCCGGTGTCGCGGATCACCGAGAGCCTCGGGATCTACGACACCCTCTTCGCGCTCGTCGTGGTGCAGGTCGGCTTCGGGCTCGGCTTCTACACGTTCGTGCTGCACGGGTTCATGCGCTCGATCCCCGCCGAGATCTTCGAGGCGGCCCAGGTCGACGGAGCCGGCGCGATCCGCACCTACTGGCGCATCATCCTGCCGCTGTGCCGCCCCTCCCTCGCGGCTCTCGGGGCGCTCGCGACGACCTGGATCTGGAACGACCTGATCTGGGCCGTGACCGTGCTGCGCACGGAGACGAACTTCCCCATCACGGCGGCGCTGCTCAACATCCAGGGCGGCTACGTCAGCCAGTGGAACGTCGTCGCCTCGGGAGCGGTCGTCGCCGCGATCCCCACCGCGATCGTCTTCTTCGCCTTCCAGAAGCAGTTCGTCTCGGGCCTCACGCTCGGGTCGGGCAAGTGACGGGGGCCGGCGGATGACCCAGTGGCGCCTCCGCACCGCGTCGACCCTCTACGTCGTCTCGCTGCTGCGCGACGACGACGGGAGCGGCGACGGACTGGCGCTCGACTACTGGGGCGCGGCGACCCCGGAGGCGATCCCGGAGTGGAGCGAGCCCGAGCGGTTCGCGGGGTTCGCGACCGCCGCCGACGCCGCTCCCCTCGAGTACGCCTCCGCGGGTCAGCGGCACGTCGCCTTCAGCGAGCTGCTCGTCGACCGCGGAGAGGGGCGGACCGGTGCGCGCTGGCGGGTCGTCGCCGACGAGGTGCGGCAGACGGAGGCGTCGCTCGGCGTTCCGTTCGTCGACGAGACCGGGACGCTCCGCCTGACGCTCCACTACGTCGTCTCGGACGCGCACGACGTGGTGCGGCGCTCGGTGACGCTCACCAACTCCGGCCCGACGACGATCGAGCTGCGTCGGGCGTTCTCGGCGGGGTGGAACGTGCCCGTCGGGCAGTCGGCCCGGATCGACTACCTCGCCGGGGCCTGGGCCTACGAGACGAACCGGCGCTCGGTCGATCTCGAGTGGGGCACCTTCGGCCTCGGCAGCCGGCAGGGAGTGACGGGCATGACCTTCGCGCCGACGATGACGCTGACGGCGCGGCCGGGCGGCGACTCCTTCAGAAGGCCCCCGGGCGAGGCCTACGGCGTCGCGCTCGACTGGAGCGGATCGTGGCGCCTCCAGGCCGACTCCACGCCGCTCGGCCAGAGCATCCGCGTCTCGGGAGGCGTCGACGACGACACGACCGTCGTGACGCTGCTCCCCGGCGAGACCTTCACCGCTCCGGACGCCCTGGGCGTCTTCAGCGCGGGCGGCGCTCAGGGCGTGTCCGACGCGTGGCACGTGTTCCAGCGGACCCTCGCCAGGAGCCTCACGCCCGAGCACCGGCCGATCGTCTACAACTCGTGGATGGCGACGCGGTTCGACGTGCGCGTCGAGCACCAGGCGCAGCTCGCCGCGCTCGCGGCCGAGATCGGCGTCGAGGTGTTCGTCGTGGACGACGGCTGGTTCGCCGGACGCGACGACGACGACGCAGGGCTGGGCGACTGGCGACCCGACCCGGCGAAGTTCCCCCGCGGCCTCACCGAGCTGTCCGACCGGGTCCTCGCGGCGGGGATGCGCTTCGGTCTGTGGATCGAACCGGAGGCGGTGAATCCCGACAGCGACCTCTACCGCGAGCATCCCGACTGGGTCTACCGCGCCGCCGATCGGTCGCCGATCGCGATCCGCCACCAGTACGTGCTCGATCTGGGGCGGCCGGAGGTCGTCGACTGGATCTGCGCGACGCTCCGCGAGCTCCTGACGACGACTCCGATCACCTATCTCAAGTGGGACATGAACCGACCGGTCACCGACGGCGGCCGCCCCGGGGACGTGCACGGCCGGGAGTGGCCGCTGCAGCACACCCGCGGCTACTACCGCGTGCTCAGGATGCTGCGGGACGAGTTCCCCCGGGTCACCGTCGAGGCCTGCGCGAGCGGAGGCGCGCGGATCGACACCGCGGTCCTCGCGCTGGCCGACGTGGTCTGGACGAGCGATCAGGTGGGCGCCCGGGATCGCCTCGTCATCCAGGACGGCTTCCTGTCGGCCTACCCGCCGCACGTGATGAGCTCGTGGGTATCGGACGACCCCGGGCATCGCGACCGCTCCCCCGTCTCGCTCGGCTACCGCTTCACCGTCGCCATGGGCGGCGTGCTCGGCATCGGCTCCGATCTGCTCGCCTGGACGGCGGACGAGCGCGAGGAGGCGGCGTCCCGCGTGGCCGCCTACCGCGGGATCCGCGACGTGGTGCTGACCGGCGACGTCACGGTGCACGGCGACCCCACCGCTCCCCTCTACTCGACCGAGTACGCCGGCGCCGACGGCCGCATCGTCGTCTTCGTCTTCGACCGCGATCGCGATCGCCATCGCGATCGGGAGTCGCCGCGGGTGTTCCCCACCCGCCTCGCTCCGGGCGTCCGCTACCGCCTCCGCGGCACCGACCTCGTCGTCAGCGCCGAGACCGCCCGGGGAGTCGGGCTGCCGGTCGCCTTCGCGTGGGCTCCCGACGCCGACGTCCTCGTGCTCGAGCCGCAGGACGGGTGAGGGCGCTGTCAGCCCTTGCGCTGCCTCCGGTACCGGATCGGCGGGACGCCGTGCACCGACGTGAACTGCCGCGCGAAGTAGAAGGGATCGGCGTAGCCGACCCTCGCGGCGATCTGCGCGACGGGCAGATCTGTGGTGTCCAGCAGCTCCCTCGCCCGCGACATGCGCAGCTGGGTCTGGTACTTCAACGGCGACGACCCGGTCTCCTGGCGGAAGCGCGCGGCGAAGTGCGACGGGCTCAACCGCGCCATCCTCGCGAGCTCGTCGATCGAGACGTGGTCGGTGACGTGCTGACGGAGGTACTCGATCGCCTGGTCGATCGCCGACACGCGGGGCGCCCCCGTGGTGCGCTCGGAGCAGAGCAGGGCCATCAGGTGCCAGGCCGCTCCGGAGGCGGCGAGCGTGCTCGCGAAGGTCTGGTCGCGCTCCATGGCCTGCACCACCTCCTCGACGAGGGCGACGATGCGGTAGGTGTCGGACAGCTCGCGAACCGGTGCCGCCGCCGTCACGCCCGCGACCCTGAGGAACTCCGCGAGGTCTCGGCCGACGACGTGCAGCCACCACAGCGTCCAGGGAGTGGCCGTGTCGGCACCGTAGGTGTGCGGCGCGCCCGGCGGCACGATGACCACCTGACCCGCCCGGACGGGGTGCCTGACGCCGTCGACCTCGCACCATCCGGAGCCGCGGGTGCAGACCAGGATGACGCACTGCGCGACGCCCTCCCGCCGCGTCATCCCGTGTGCTCGCGCCTCGGGGAAGTAGCCGGAGTCGGTGACGACGAGGTGGGAAGTACCGGGGCTGGCGAGCGCCGACCGCACTCTCGGGCGCGGCATCACCAGCAGCCGCTGCCCGGGGAATCCGTCCTCGACCACCATCCGGCCAGCCTGCCGGATGATCATCGTTTCGTCCAGGCTTGTCGCCGGATCGGGCGTTCCGCCCCCCGTGACCCTGTTCCTACGATGTGCGCATGCTCAACGCCGAGTCGAAGCTGATCCTCCCTCCCGTGCCCGCCGACCAGGCCGACGCCGCCGTCGCCGTCTGGTCGGAGCCGCTCGTGATCGACACGTACCTGCCGGGAGAGCCGGACCGCTATCCCGCGTTCCTCGACTCCCGCGTCTACCAGGGATCGTCGGGACGGGTGTTCCCCCTCCCCTTCCACGAGCGGATCGCCGCCGAGAAGTCGCCGCACCCGTGGGACGCGGTGCATCTCGAGAACCGCTGGCTGCGTCTGGTCGTGCTCCCCCAGCTCGGCGGCCGGCTCCACATCGCTTACGACAAGAGCGCCGAGTACGACGTCTTCTACCGCAACAACGTCATCAAGCCGGCCCTGGTCGGGCTCGCGGGCCCGTGGATCTCGGGAGGGATCGAGTTCAACTGGCCGCAGCACCACCGGCCGGCGACCTTCCTCCCCACCGACGTCTCGATCGAGCACGAGGCCGACGGCTCGGTCACGGTGTGGTGCTCCGACCACGATCCCTTCGCCCGGATGAAGGGGATGCACGGCATCCGCCTCCGTCCCGACTCCTCGCTCATCGAGGCGCGGGTGCGCCTGTTCAACCGCAGCGACGAGACGCAGACGTTCCTCTGGTGGGCGAACGTCGCGGCGGCCGTCAACGACGACTACCAGTCGTTCTTCCCGACCGACGTCGAGTACGTGGCCGACCACGCCAAGCGGGCTGTCGTCTCCTTCCCCCGGGTCGAGGGCGAGTACTACGGCGTCGACTACCCGTCGCGGGTCGACGCCGAGCATCCGGATGCCGACCGGCTCGACTGGTACCGCAACATCCCCGTGCCGACGTCGTACATGGTGACCGAGACGGCCGACGCCTTCTTCGGCGGCTACGACCACGGGCGCCGCGCCGGCTTCGTGCACTGGGCCGACCGCGCGATCTCACCCGGCAAGAAGCAGTGGACGTGGGGCGACGCGCCGTTCGGCCACGCCTGGGATGCGAACCTCACCGACACCGACGGGCCGTACGTCGAGCTGATGGCGGGCGTCTACACCGACAACCAGCCCGACTTCTCGTTCCTGGCGCCCGGAGAGACCAAGGCCTTCAGCCAGTACTGGTACCCGATCACCGAGATCGGACCCGCGCAGCAGGCCACCCGCGACGCCGCCCTGCGCCTCGACCTCGTCGACGAGTCGGTGCTGCGGATCGGCGTCGTCGTCACGGCGGTCCGCACCGGCCTCGAGATCGTGGTCCACGGCGCCTCCCCTGATCGCTCCCTGCACGACGCGGAGCCGGGCTCCCCCGTCGTCGTCGACCGCGAGCTGCCGCCCGGCGTCCGGCTCGCCGATCTCGTCGTGGAGGTGCGGCACGGCGGGCGCCTGCTCGTCGCGCTCCGGGGATCCGCGGTCGACCGCGCCGAGCCCCGCGGCGAGGCCCCGGCGCCCGCGGTCGCGCCGCCGGCGCCCGCCGAGGTCGGCACGACCGAGGAGCTCTTCCTCATCGGGCAGTACCTGCAGCAGTACCGCCACGCCACGCGCTCGCCCGAGCCGTACTGGGAGGAGGCGCTGCGCCGCGACCCCTCCGATGTGCGCAGCAACGTCGCGCTGGCCGCCCACCGCCACTCCGCCGCCCGCTACGACGAGGCGCGAGCCCTCCTGACCACTGCGCTCCAGCGCCAGCTCGCCTGGGCGCCGAACCCCGCCGACGGCGAGGCGCTCTTCCGCCTCGGGCTCGCGCTGCGGCGGCTGGGGCGCGCACCCGAGGCGTCGGAGGCGTTCGCGAAGGCCGCATGGAACGCCGCCTGGTCCGGTCCCGCCTCGCTGGCCCTCGCGCGACTGGTCGGCGCCGCCGACGCCGCCCGCACCGAGGAGCTGCTGCGCACCGTGCTGAGGCACGACGCCGAGAACCTCCAGGCGCGGGATCTGCTGGTGCTCGCCCTCCGGGCCCTCGGCCGATCGGACGAGGCGGGGCGCCTCCTCGCCGAGACCCTCGCGCTCGATCCGCTCGACCAGTGGGCGCGGCACCTGGCCGGTGAGTCGATGACCGCCGATGCCCCGACACTGCTCGACATCGCTCTCGAGTACGCGTCGGCGGGCTGGGACGAGGAGGCGCTCGAGGTCCTCGACCGCGCCGAGAGCGCCGCCGCCGCGACCGCGCCCGGCCAGGTGAACGTCGGCCCGCTGGTGGGCTACCACCGCGCGTCGCTGCTCGCCCGGTCGGGGCGGGCATCGGAGGCCCGGGAGGCGAGAGCGCGGGCGAGCCGCAGCGACGCCACCCACTGCCTCCCCTCGCGGCTCGACGACGTCGCGGTGCTCGAGGAGGCGGCGCGCCTGGATCCCCGCGACGGCCTGGCCCGGTCGCTGCTGGGCAGCTGGCTGTACGACCGGGGCCGGGGCGGCGAGGCGATGGAGGCGTGGCGGTCGGCGCTCGACGCCGGCCTCGACGACTCCCGCGCGGCGCTCGTCGAGCGGAACCTCGGTGTCGCCTCCTACAACGTGCTGCACGACGCCGATCTCGCCGCCCGCTACTACGCCTCCGCCCGCACGCGCCTCCCCGACGACGCCCGGCTGCTCTTCGAGGCCGACCAGCTGGCCGAGCGCCGGGGAGAGAGCCCCGCGGCACGTCTCGCGACGCTCGAGGCTCGCCCGGCCCTCGTCGAGGAGCGGGACGACCTGAGCGTCGTCTCGGCGCGGCTGCTCACGGCCGTGGGCCGTCACGGCGAAGCGCTGCGCGCGCTCGCGTCGCGGCGCTTCCAGCCCTGGGAGGGCGGCGAGGGGGAGGTGCTCGGCGCGTGGGACGACGCCTCGCTCGCGGCGGCTCGACACGCCCTCGCCTCCGGGGATCCCGACACGGCCCGGTCCGCGGTGCTGGCCGCGCTGACGCCTCCGTCGACTCTCGGCGAGGCCAGGCACACGCTCGCCACGACGGCCGAGCTGCACCTCGCGCTCGGCGACGCGCTCGCGGCTCACGGCGACTCCGAGGGGGCGCGCGCGGCGTGGAGGGAGTCGTCCCGCGCCACCGGGGACTTCGCCGGCATGGCGGCGCAGCCCTTCACCGAGCGCAGCGCGGCGGCGATCCTCGCTCTCGCCCGCCTCGGCGACGCGCGGGCCGCCGGCGAGGTCCTCGACCGCTTCGAGGCCTACGTCGACGACCTCGCCGCCGCGCCCGGCGAGGTCGACTACTTCGCGACCTCGCTGCCGGCGATGCTGCTGTTCCACACCGACCCGCAGCTGCTCCGCGACGAGGAGGTGGCTCGGCTGCGCCGCGTCGTCGCCGAGCTGCGCGCCGCGCTGCCGGCCGCCGTTCCCGACGCCTCGTGAGCATCGTCGTCGAACGGCGCGGCAGCCCGGAGCTGCCGCTGCTGGCCGTGACGACACCCGAGCTGGCGCTGGTGTTCGCGCCCGCCTGCGGCGGCCGGCTCCTCTCTCTGAGAGCCTCGGGGCGCGAGCTCCTCTGGCAGAACCCCGAGCTGATCGACGCAGCGCTCGGCCCGGCCGTCCCGGTGGCCGCCTGGCCGGCGGGGACGGGCGGCATGTCGACCTGGGCGAATCCCGGCGGCGCGAAGACCTGGCCGGCTCCCCAGGGCTGGTCGGGGCCGGACGAGTGGGCAGGGCCCCCCGATCCCGTCCTCGACTCCGGCGAGTGGTCGGCGGAGTGGACGCGCGAGCCGCACGTGGTCGAGGTGGTGCTGACGAGCCCCGACGATCCCCGCTCCGGGCTCAGGGTGACGCGGCGCTTCAGAGTCCCCGCGACGGGCTCGTCGTTCCTCGAGCGCGTGACGTTCGAGAACGTCTCCGCGCTCGACCGGAGGTGGGCGATCTGGGAGGTGTGCCAGGTCGCGACCGCGCCGGAGGGCCGTCCCGTCGAGGGTGCCGCCGTCGTCGTTGCGCACGATCGGGATCCGCTCGAGCTCGACCTGGGCTCCTACGAGGGCGCGGTCTCCTCGCACACCGAGGGGCAGGACGTCCTGCTCCCCCTGGGCACCGGAGTCGCGAAGCGCGGCTACCCGCGAGCCTCGGGATCCGCGGAGTACCGGGAGCCCTCCGGCGCCTCCCTCCGGCTCGCGACCGACCAGGAGGCCGGCGGCGAGTGGCCCGACGGCGGCTCGATCGTGGAGGTCTGGCTGCAGCGCCCCACCGCCGCGCCGATCGACGCGCTCGCCGGCCTGCACCCCTCGGCCCACCTCGTCGAGCTCGAGGTGCTCGGGCCGCTGACCGCGCTGCCGCCCGGCGCCCGCAGCGAGCTCGAGATCACCTGGACCGCCTCCGGCCCGCGCTCTCCCGCCGGAGGCCGATGACCTCGCAGGGCCCTCGTCGGTCGGGGCTGCGGGCGCGATACAGTGCGTCGATGCCCCGCTCGAGACAGCTCCCCCGATGACCGTCCGCTTCGTCGCGATCGGCGATTCCTTCACCGAGGGCGTGGGCGACGAGCTGCCCGACGGCACGGCCAGGGGATGGGCCGACCTCACCGCGCAGGGCTGGGCCGACGCCACCGGCGAGCGCCTCCTGTACGCCAACCTCGCGATCCGCGGGCGCCTGATCGGGCCGATCGTCGACGAGCAGCTCGAGCCGGCCCTGGCACTGAAGCCGACGCACCTGTCGTTCAACGGCGGAGGCAACGACATGCTCCGGCCGCGGGCCGACATCGATCGCATCGCCGACTCCTACCTCCGGGTCCTCGAGCGCTGCGACGAGGAGGGCGTGACGCTGATCGCCCTCGCGGGTGCCGACCCCTCGGCACGGCTCCCCCTGGGCCGCCTGATCAAGAGGCGCGGCGACGCACTCACCACCGCGGTCCTGCGCCGGCTCGATCAGCGGACCGACGTCGTCGTCGCCGACAACTGGAACGATCCGGAGTTCGCCCGGCCGGAGCTCTGGTCGGAGGACCGCCTGCACATGGGCCCGCGCGGCCACCACCGGGTCGCGTCCCGCGTGCTGTCCTCCCTCGGCCTCACTCCCCCGGCCGACTGGCGCGACGCCCCCGCTCAGACGGCGGCGGCCAGGGGAGGCTCGGCCGAGTACTACCGGCGGCACGTCGCCCCCTGGGTCAGGAGGCGCCTGACCGGGACCTCCTCCGGTGACGGCCGGACGGCGAAGTACCCCGGCTTCGTGCCGATCGATCCGATCGGCTGAGGTCAGCGGCACCCGTGGCGGTCGGAGAGTCCTCGGAGCGCGCCGACGAGCCGCCCGCGATCGCGTCCCTCAGTAGCGCACGAACGGACCGGAGCCGAGGGAGAGACCGTACTCGTCCATCAGGCGACCGGCCTGCGCGAAGATCTCCTGCTCGCTCGCGCCCCGATGGGCGTCGATCCACGTCTGGAACGACCTGCGGAAGTCCTCCAGGTGCTTGCCCTTGCCGTGGATGACCTTGTGGGTCTCCCGATCGATCTTCAGTGTGTACTCGTCGATCGCGATCCCCTTCGATGCGAACCACTTCCGCTCCTTGTCGGGGAACACGTGGTGCTTCTCCGCCTTGCCGACGAGCCCGCCGCGTGTCTTCGAGACGGCGGTGCCCAGGTCCTCGACTCCCTTCCACGGCGACTTGTAGGCGCCCGCGATCGTCGCCGCGCCCGCGACGACGTTGCCGAGGCCTCCGACCGCGACTGCGGCGGAGACGGCGACGACCGGCACCCCGATCGCCGCGCCGGCGCCGGTGAAGCTGAGGCCGGTGCCCACGAAGGCGCCGCCGACGGAGGAGACACCGAGGTAGAACCCCCCGATGATCTGGCCCACGCCCTTGCTGACCTGGGCGGCGCGCGTTCCCCGTGAGACCACACCGGTCTCGGTCGCGACGAGATCGGCGTCAGCGCCGAACGGCATCACTCCCTCCCCCACGCCGACGAGGAGTCCGACCGCGACCTGCACCGGCAGGCTCTCCCGCCAGGGAGCGTCCTGCTCCTCGGGATCCTGCGGCGCGGCCTCCGGGCCCGAGTCCTCCTCCTCCGTCTCCGGGTCCACGGGCGGCTCAGGCGTCGGCGGAGGGGGCAGCGGCCGAGCTCCCGCCTCGGGAGCGGGCGCCGTCGCCGCGGCCGGTTGCGCGCCGGGCCGCGGCTCGGGGTCGACCCGCTCCTGCAGGACGAAGTCGCCCGCGAAGGTCGAGTACTGGCGGTACCGGACACCGTCGATCGTGACGATCCCCTGCAGCACGAGATCGTCGGCGCCGACGCTCTGGCGCCCGTTGCCGTCGGTGCGCGTATGCGGTGCTCCCCGCGCGTACGCGAACCGGTTGGTGCCGTCGGAGATGCCCGCCGGGTCCGCGCTCGCCCAGCGGCCGAGCCACGGAACGAGCAGCCGCTCCCCCAGCCTCGCCAGTCCGGTCTCGTCGTCGCACTCGCGAGCGAGGAACCGGTAGCGCTTCCGGCCCGCCCCGGGCCGAGCGGAGGCGTAGGCGGTCGTGCCCCACGGATGGAACTCCTCCCGAGTGAGCGGCGCCCCCGCGTCGTCCACCTCGATCGAGGCCGAGCCGAGATGGTCGGGAAGCTGGTACCGCACCACCCTCCGCGCGACGACGCCGTCGTCGCGGTAGCTGCGCTCGAGCACGGCCGTCACCGCACCGCCCGCGTCGATGCGCAGCGCGCTCTCCTCAGCGGGGGGCCCACCCCCGCTCCGGACCGAGACGGTCTCGAGTGCACCGACGATGCGGCGCTCCTCGCGGCGCCCGGCCGCCACCAGCAGCGTCCGGGTGCGGTGACCGGCGGCGTCGACCCGGTAGTGCGCCGTCAGCGACCCGCTCACGACTGCGCGCTCGAGCACGTCGGCTGCGCCCCAGGTCAGCTCGCGGGCGCCGAGCCGGGTGATCCGACCCCGGCGGTCGGTGGAGACCGGCTCCGACGCGCCTCCGACGATCGTGGCCGAGACCCTGTTGGCGGATGCCTCCGCCGCGATCTCCCGCGTCCAGGACGCGCCGCCGAGCACCTCCTGCACGTGCGTGATCCTGACCAGGGAACCCGAGTCGTCGTGGTCGTAGCGCTCGCGGTACCGCACGACCACGTCGCCGTCGGGATCGGGCAGATCTCGCAGACCCGGATGCCGCCTGCTGTCGGCGGTCGTGTGATCGGTCCCCGGCGCCTCCCGGCCGGTCGCCTCGACGAGGCGCCCGAGACTGTCGGAGCGGTACTCCCGGTCGGCGGTCACGACCGAGTTGGCGAAGAAGCGGGTCGGCACGGCCGCATCCGTCACCCCGATGACGATCCCGCGCACGTCGTACCGGATGGTGAGCCGCTGAAGGGTCGTGGCCGCGCCGGTGCTGGTCACCTCGACGACGCGCTGAGTGAGCGGATCGACGTGCCACTGCGTCTCTGCAGCGCCCCCGCCCGGCCCGCAGCGCACCAGCTCGCGCCGCCCGTGCGCGTCGTAGCGCGCGGTGTCGAGCACGGTCAGCGGCGCATCGCCCGGAGTCGTCACGGTGACGGAGGCGACCTGGTCGCGCGGTGTGTAGCGGGTCGCGATGACGGATCCGTCGGGCGCGGTCGCCGAGACGACACGGCCCAGAGCGTCCGTCGTCGTGCGAGAGACGGCCTCGCCCGCCTCCAGCAGCCCGGCCGCCGCGCTGACCGCATCGGGAGCGGCAGCGGCGGCCGACCAGTCCGGGCGCGCGGTCGCATCGACCGCGAACCGGCGGGCCGTCTCGATCGGCCGTCCGCGCTCGTCGCAGCGCTTCACAGTCGCGAGCCCCGAGCCGTCGAGCACCCGGTCGGCGAGCCCGAGAACGCGCCGCGCCCGGCCGCTCACCGGGTCCTCGTCGCCGTAGAGGGTGACGACGGAGCAGCGCGCCGCACCGTGCTCCGTGTGCCACAGCTCGCGTTCACGCCCGAGTCCGTCGCGGACGATGCGGCTCTCGAGCTCGGCGTCGGGCCAGACGCCGACACCCGCCCACGCCCGCAGCACGCGCCCGGCCGCATCGCTGGCCACTCGGGAGTCGCCCGAATCCGCGCTCGCCTCGCGCAGCGGCCGGCCGAGCAGGTCGAGCGTGCGCTCGAGAACGGTCGCTCCGCGCGGATCCACGACCGCGACCACCCGGCCCTGCACATCGTGACGCAGGGTCGTCGAGAGCACGCGCCGGCCGGCAGTCGTTCCCAGGATCTCCACCGCCACCGTGCCTCGGCCCAGCGCGTCGAGGAGGGTCGTGCTCGGCGTGCCGGCGTGCGCGGCGCTCGCCACGGCCTCCGGAGCCGCCGGGTCGCGCGCGGCGTACCAGTCGCTCTCGAGAACGGTGTCCGAGCGGTCCTCCACCACGACCGACCAGGGCGCGTAGGTGGTCCGCTCGAACGACCCGTCGGCGAAGACGATGCGGACGGGCCGACCGAGCGGGTCGTAGTGCAGCTGCGCCGGAGCCCCCTGCTGCACCAGCGCGGGGTCGACGTCGTAGCGCTCATCGGGCGCGAAGTACGGATCGAAGCGGGACACGGGGCGGCCGGCGCCGTCGAAGACCGCCCGGCCCGTGCCGACCCAGCGGCCGTCGGTCTCGCGCCGCTCGGGGCGGCCGTCCGGCGTGCGGGCCAGGGACCCGTCCACCGAGTAGAACGACGACGGTCCCGCCTCGGCCTGCACCTTGACGAGCACCTCCCGACCGTGTCCGTCGAGGTGCGACACCGAGCGGATGCGCTCGGTGTCGCTCACCCGGCGCGTCACCTCGACGCGCAACGGCGCCGAGACGAACGGACCGAGGTCGACGGAGTGCTCCGCATCCCACGAGTCGGCCGGCCCGCCCTCGCCGTTCTCCCCGCGGACGCGCGAGCGCACCAGCATCCCGAGTGCGTCGTACTCCGCCTCGGTGACCGTCCCGTGCGGGTCGACCAGCCGACGCGGGAGGGAGCACCGCTCGTCCCAGTGCGCGCGCACCCGGTTCCAGGCGGGCGCGGCGGGGTCCGGGCGGAGGTCGTCGGTGCTGAGCGTCGCCAGCACCGCGGCGGGCAGCCGCGAGAGAGCGTCGTACTCGACGAAGGTGCCGCGGCCGAACGCGTCCACGAACGCCACGGGCAGGAGGAAGCGATCACGGTCGGGCCGCACGACGCCGCCCGGCGCCCACAGCAGAGGGCCGCCAGGACCGTCCTCGACCCGATAGCCGCCCTCCGCGGTCAGGGTCCCGGAGCCGAGCAGCGGTTCGAAGAACGCAGCCTGACCGGCGGTCAGCGCGGCGTCGAGCTCGCGGCGGGCGTAGCCGCGCCTCCCCACCTCGCCCTGCGGCAGCTCGCCGTCGAGGGCGTCGTCCCAGTACCGCGTGCGGGTCGCCGTGAGCAGCCGTCGCGCCGGTCCGGCCGGGGCCGCGGCGTCCGGAGCGATCATCGGCGCCGTCTCGACCAGCGAGAGGAACGCGTCGCCCGGTGGAACGGCGGGAACCGGTGCTCCGATCAGTTCGAAGACGCGCTCCTCGACCGCAGCGGCGACCACGAGCACAGCGGGGTCGTCCAGTCGATCGACCGCGTCGGACTCGACGACGAGCACCGCGCCCGTGCGCTGCGTCTCGTGGGCCCCGCCGTCGGTCCGGCCCCAGGCGATCGCGACCGACCGCTCAACGCGCCCGAGATCGGAGACGCGGGTGACCGCCTCGTACCGCACCCGCATCGGGTCGAGCGGGTCGACGGTCTCGGCGAGCACCCGATGCTCGGGATGGTGGAACCCGGGTGGGCAGGGGACGCGTTCCACCGTCCACGCCAGCGTCTCCGCCGGCAGCGCGGCGCAGACGACGCCACCGGCGTCTCCCTCGGCGAGCACCCGCACCCGGCGGCTGACCTCCGTCACGGCGTACGGCCGGTGCGCCCGCTCGCCGTCGTCGAGCGCGTACACCGCGGTGCGGACGAGCGTGCCGCGCAGTGCGCGCAGGGCCTCCCGGTAGTGGCTCTGCGCGCCGCCCTCGAAGCGGTCGCGGAGTGCGCCGTCGGGAGCGGTCGCGGTCGGGGCGCCCGTCCGGTACCAGGAGATCGACGTGGAGAGCCGGCCGTCGCCGACGTCGTCGTGCTGGGTCGTGTCCACGCGCGCGAAGCCGCGGAACTCCCGGTCGTCGGTGTCGAAGTACCCGTCCCGGTAGCCGTAGCTCCGGCGGGTGCGGACCCCGGTGACGAGATCCGACTCCACGGTCTCGGCGACGACGTGCACGGGGACGGGCAGCGGTGTCGACCACGGCCGGCCCGCCGCCCGCGCGGCCACCGCCTCCCGGGCCGAGGTGCTGTAGCCGAGGACGACCTCGCGCCCGCGACCGTTGGTCGCCCGCCTCAGCAGATCGGGCTTGCCGTCGGGGCACAGCTCCACCATCCGCATCGGCGGTCCGCCGGGCAGATCGCTCGAGATCACCAGGCAGGCGGTCCCTGAGCCGAGGACATCGACCAGCTCCACGGAGTCGACCTCGGTCGCGAGCACCGACGTGTCGATCAGGCGCGACGGCCCCCATCCGTTGCCCGAGAGGTTCTGCCAGCAGCGCACCCCGTCGTCGCCGAGGTAGAGCAGATCGCACGGGCCGCTGCCGTCGGTGTCGCCCAGGAGCACTCGGCGGGGGTCGAACCTCCCGCCGAGCTCGGGCGGATGCTCCGTCACGACCGGACCGGCGAAGCGGCCGTGCCCGAGGGCGGGCCAGTAGACCACCGAATCCGAGCGGACCACGACGAGGTCGTCGAGGCCGTCACCGGTGAGGTCGGCCGAGAGCACCGCGGCGGTCGGATCATCGAGCGCGACGCGCGGTCCGTCGTCCGCGAGGACGCGCCGTCGCTCGGGGGCGAAGCCCTCGGGACCGAGGAACCGGTTCCACGCGATCGTGTCACCGCGGTGCTCGACCGCCTCCGCCAGACCGTCGCCCTCGAGGTCGATGCTGAGACGTCTGCCGCCGCTGCCGACCGGGACCGCGTCGAAGTCGTACCAGGTGTTCCACTCACGGGTCAGCGGGTCGCGCACGGCGTAGCGCACCGCGCCGTCCGCCGTCGTGGCGACGAGGCGGCCGTCGCCGAACATCGCACCGACACGGACCGCGCCCGCGGGAGCGGAGGAGACGGTGCGGCTGGCAGCGAACCGGCCGTCTCCGAGATTGGAGGCGAAGCTCCACGCCACCTCGGACGCGCTGAGCAGTCCGGGCGCGCCGACGGCGTCGAGGTCGGCCCACTGCACGCCGTGCCTGGTGCCGGCGGGAGCGTCGGCGAGGCAGGCGCTGTCGACGGGACGCACCGGGCCGGGTGCGCTCGACGGGGTGTACTCGAAGTCGAGAGGAGGCAGCGCCCGCTCCGACCCGTCAGCAGCGGAGCCGCGATAGCGCGCTCGGACGAGCAGCGACGACGTCGGGCGATCCGCGTAGGTGAGCTCGGTCGCCCCGACGAGCGTCCACTCGACCTCGTCGACGTTCCGCTGGAAGCCCAGCACCCGCGAGCACCGCCGCTGCGTGCGCACCTCGAAGCCGGACCGGTGATCGGAGAACCGATCGGGTCGCGCGGTCCAGGTCCCCGACCCCTCCAGGAGGCCGTCGGCCCGCTCGCCGTGGTCGAAGGCGAGCGCACGGTGGAAGGGGGCGCGCCAGCCCGCTCCGGAGTGGTCGATCGGAGCGGCCGCGAACCGGTCGGGCACCGGGTCCCGCACCAGATAGAGGATCTCGCTCAGCACCCGCTGGGCGGGCTCCGCCCGGTGCGCCTCCGACACGGTCCGGGGTACACCGGACCGGTCGTCCGACACCCAGCGGTAGTGCATCCGCTCGCCCGCGCCGTCGAAGACGTCCTCCAGGAGCCACACGGCGACGCGGGCCGGGTCCCCCGGGTCCGCGATGCGCGCGGACGCACTCCGCCCGAAGACGGAGAGCACGTCGGTGGAGTCGAGCACGCTCCAGAAGACGGAGCCGTCGGCCCGGGTGTGCCGCTCGATCCGGGCGTACTGCGTCTCGGTGCGCGGACGGTACCGGTCGGTCACGACCGGCGGGCCGGAACCGCCCCACGGCGCCGGGCGCTCCCCTCGCGACACGCGGACGAGATCGTCCGCGCCGTCGAGGAAGGCGGTGTCGCCGCCCGCGTACTCGGGCACACCGCGGTCGGTGCGCAGGCGGACCGCCGGCAGCCCGAGCGACCAGCCCAGTCCGAACGGTCCGTTCCCCTCGCCCGAGGAGTAGCGCAGGGCGAGGTCGGGCTGCAGTCGACGGCCGTCCGGCGCCCGCAGGGGCACCTCGAAGCCTGCGGTGCCGTGCAGCGAGACCGGGGTGAGCGCCTCGCCCATCCCCCGGAGCGACCCACCCCCGCTCGGGATCTCGAGCGTGGGCGGTTCGGCGAACGAGCGCGGACCGGAGGGCGAGGCTCCGAGCGAGAACGACGACCGTGTCGTGCCTCCGGCCGCGCCGGAGCCGGTCGTCTCCTCCTCGCGCCCGGTCATCTCGCATCCCCTCCGCGCGCTGTTCTCACGCGTGCAGCACGATGCGCACGTCACTCACCGAGGCGAGCGCTCCGCGGGGACCGGCGAGCGTATGCGTTCCGACAGCCGAGCGGGCCGCCGGCAGGGGAACGGAGGCGCGCACATCGCCCGTCTCCGGGTCCGTGGTCCAGGCGGCGAGGACGCCGTCGACACGGAGGGCGGGCGGCGCCCCGCTCGGTGCCACGAGCGAGAGCTCGATGCGCGAGACGGGCAGATCCTCCTCGGCGAGGAAGTACGGGAAGTGCCGCTGCGCGACGGTGAGATCGGCGGTCACCTCTCCTGCAGGCCCGTCGGTCCTGGTGAGCTGCGCGAGCGCCTCCGGGAAGTCGCCGCGCAGGCTGAACGTCTTCGTGAAGCCGCCGGCCGCGACCACCTTCGACAGTTCGGCGCGGATGCCCGCCTCCACCGCCTCGGCGGCGAGCGCGTCGGCCTTCGCGGTGTACTCGTAGGTGAGCAGCGCCTCTGAGATCGAGTCGTAGTCGAAGGAGCGGACCGCCTGCGGGAAGCGGATGGTCACGGTGCTGTCGACGGCACCGAGACCCTCGAACGGGCGATAGCGCTCCTCGGGGACGCCGCTCTCGAGCCGTCCGTCCTCGCCCGGCCCGCCCGCGCCGCCTCCCCGGCCGCTGGTCGAGATCGACGCGGTGATCGCACTCGGCACGGGGCGCGCCGTCGCGGGAGCACCCGGATATGCGATCGGCGGATCCAGCCGCACGGCACCGCTCTGGTAGCTGAGCGTCGCCGCGATCGAGGTGTGCGGGCCGGCGAGCCCGGGCGTCGCGAGCCGGATCCCGCGAAGAACGCGGTGGTAGTGGCCGGGGTGCACGATGTCGAACAGCAGCTCGGGGATCGTGATCGTGCAGCTGCCGGTGCGACGCAGGCGCTCGAGCGCGTCGCCGAAGAGCGAGAGGGGGAAGGTCTGCGTGATCTCGCGGCGGCGTGCGTCGCGGTCGAGCGCCGCGTCCTCCATCATGGTGACCTGCAGTCGCAGCCGGGCGGCCGCTCCGACGCCGAGGCGCGCGGCGTCCCAGCCGTCGGGCGTCACGAACACGGTCGAGTCGTCGTTCTCGAACGCGTACGCCTGCTGCAGCTTCTTCGCCCTCGCCATCGCAGCGGTGTACGCCTGACGGTGCAGCGTCGAGAGCGCCTGCGCCTGGTAGGTGTACAGGCCGAGCCCCGTGAGCTTGCCTCGGAGGAACTCGTCGAGCTCCTGCGCGAGCTCGATGCCTCTGCGGTGTGCGGCAAGTTCCCGCTCGGCGGCGACCACGCGCCGTCCGGCGGCGGCGGCCGTCGACGTCAGCTGGTCGAGGTCGCCCTGCGACCGGGCGAGCTGCTGCCGCCACTCCTCGAGTCGGCGGAAGCGGGAGGCGGTCAGTGCGGCAGAGAGCGCCTCGCCCTCCTTGGCGTTCGCGTTCGTGTCGTTCACCCCGGCGGCGGCGGACAAGGATCCGCCGAGCTGCTGGCCACCGAAGGTCATCGCCAGCGGAGAGCCGACCTGCGGGATCAGATAGGCGATGACGGCGCTGACGCGGAAGACCTCTGCGGTCGCGCGCAGGCTCCGTCCCTCCGCGCGCTTGTCGACCTCCAGGTCCTCCTCCGCGAGCAGTCCCGCCGTGATCCGCTCGGTCAGTGCGTCGACGGACGCCCGGGCGGTCGCCTCCGCGGAGAGCGCCGCCGCCTCGTGCAGCTGGGCCTCCTCGAGCTGCCGTTCGCGCACGCTCGTCGCGAGCCCCTGCAGCGTGCGCTCGTGGGTCGAGCGGAGCAGGGCGAGCTCCTCTCCGTCCTTGCGCTCGAGTGCCTGCAGCAGCTCCGACTCGAGTGCGCCGACCGCCGCGATGGCCTCCTTCACCCGGGGCAGAAGGGCAGCGAAACGGTGCACCGGCACCTCGGCACCCGAGACCGCCGCAGCGGCCTGCGCCGTGGACAGTCCTGCAGCTCGTGCGCGGACGAGCGCCATCGGGTCGATCGGCGGCCCGAACAGCGGGACGTCGCTGCGCTGCCCGGTGATGTCGAGGCCGTTGCGGATCTTGTGGAGCCGGTCGTCGATCCGGTCCCAGAGCGCGAGCAGAGTCTCGTCGACAGGCAGATGGAAGGCGAGAGTCTGCTCGAGCAGGCCGGCCGCCACCGAGGGCGGCGTCGGCGACCCGGTCAGCGTGCCCAGCCGCTCGGCCAGGGCGTCGGTCGCCGCGACGGCGGACGCTCCGTCCGCGAGCGCCGCGGCGGCACCCGGAGCGGGCGACTCCGCCAGCACGTTCTCGAGCACGACCACCACGTCCTCGTCGTCGTCGATCTGCGCTTCGAGATGCTCGTAATCGAACGGGTCCGGCGGAGGCGGGCACGGCGCCCCCTCGCGCGGCCGCTCCCCCGCGATCTGCGAGGCCAGCGTGTACCACCGCAGCGCCTCGCGGACGTCCTCCTCCGAGGAGACCGACGAGAAGGCCGCGTCCCCGGCGTCGAGGCACAGCGTGATGAGGTGCCGGTAGAGGGCCTTCTGCACAGCGACCGGACGCACCGCGGCGATGGCGAAGGGATTGAACGGGTCCGAGCGGTACACGGCCACCGCCCTCGGATCGGTCAGGGATGCGAGGAGGGAGTCGGCGGTGAGACCGCGGAGGCCGATGAAGCGCCACGGCCGCTCGGGGTCCGCGGGCGCCGCGAACGGGTCCACCACTCGCCGGGCCCACCGCAGCGCCTCGGTGTAGAGACCTGCGGCGCGCAGGGTGTCCGAGATCAGCCAGGGTGCGTCACGGAAGACCTCGCGGTAGTAGTCGCCGAGAGACCCCTCCAGGTCGAGCCGATCCGGTGTCTGCGGGGGCGCGAGCACGGCCGCGTCGGTGAAGGCGACCGGCACGCCGTCGACTCCCGGGGGCGGCTCCTTCGCCGCGAGCTGCGTCGCGAGGTCGAAGAGCCCGTCGAGCCCGCGCGCAGCGAGAGCCTCGCCGAGCCGGTCGGCGGTCGTAGCGGTGAGCCGGACCATCTCGCTCGCGCGCACGTCCCGCACGCCGAAGGACACCGGAGGGTGGCGGACCGCCGCGGCGTCGACGGCGGGACGGACGAGGCTCGGCTTCTCGGCGACGACGAGACCGAGACCGGGGCCGAGGGGGCGTGTGGAGGAGACGTTCAGCGATGCGGTCAGCACCGGACCGCCGACGACGGCCGACTGCTGCCAGACGCGCACGTCGCCGAACATCGGAAGCACCGACGGAGGCAGCGCGGCGACCGTCGCCTGCTGCAGCGCGGAGGTGCTCGCCGTCGCCGGATCGACGTGCGTCGCCGCCTCGGCGAGTGCCGCAGCGACGAGGTCGACCCGCTCGTGCACGGCGTGATCAACGACGATCCACGGGTCGATGCGGGTGGCGGCACGGCCGAGGGAGTGCAGGAGGTACTGCTGGTCCCCGACAGTGATGACCGTCTCCAGGTCGCCGCCGTGCACGACCTCGACCAGGTCCGTGACGGGTCGCCCGACCGGGTGGGCCCACGTCCCCGTCACCGGATCGTCCTCGGTCGATGCGGGGCGCAGATCGAGCAGCGCCGACGAGCGCCGCATCGGATCGACCACGAGGCGCGCCTTCCCGTTCCGGCCGGAGAGCCGGATCGCCTGCGCCTCGCCCGTCATCGCGAAGTCGACGGCCGGCAGGAGGACCCGCCGCCAGAGGTCGAGACGCTGTCGGACGACGGGAGGGTCGGCCCACGGGGTCAGGTCGAAGAGCGGATCGACGGTGTCGATCAGGATCCGTCCGGCCGAGGCCCGCGGGTAGGCGCGCCAGAGGGCTTTCAGGCCCTTCGACGCCTCGCGGTCGACGGACGGCGGGATCGCACGGCTCGCCGAGCCGTCGAGGGGCAGCAGCCCGCGCACGCGCTGCGGTGCCGTCCATCCGCCGTCGGCGGTGCGGGAGGCGAAGACCAGCGCGACGTCCACCGTCGAGAACGCCTCGTGCTGCGACCCTCCCGAGATCGTCGAGTTCTTCGTGATCGTCGCATCGGTCCAGAACACGTGCAGCCGACCGGCCGAGGTCGCGAGCGAGACGGCGGGGGCATCGATCGGCAGGTCGAGTCGACGCCAGGGCGACCACGTCGTCCCGTCCCACGACCGCAGGTGGTGCACCGGCGGATCGTCCGTCGTGCGCCCGACGAGCCAGTAGACACCGTCGGGGTCCTTGTGCGCGCCGACGATGCGCAGGTGCGCGAGTTCCGAGAGGCCGCGGAGGTAGCGCAGGAGAGCATCCGTCATCCGCTCCTCGGTCACCTCTCCCTGCAGGATCTCGGCCTCGAGCTGCTCGAAGAGCGGCGTCTTGCCGACGCGCAGTCCCGGCAGCATGAAGGCGTCGGGGTGCAGGAACGCGCTCACCGCGGCCGAGTCGATCCGGAACCGCCCGATGCGGGCCCACTCCTCCTCCGGGATGCGGGTCGGGGACACGGCGTCGGTGCCGTCGGCCGAGCGCTCGTAGCCGGTGCGGACGCGCTCGCCGTAGTGCTGCAGACTGCCGATGGCGCACGAGACGGGCGACGTCGTGACGATGCCCTGCGTCCTGAGATCGAGCAGGTAGTAGCTGAAGAGATCGTCGAGGGAGCCGAAGCCGCGGCCGGAGGCGTCGATGAGGAAGGCCGCGAGCACATCGCGGCGGATCTCGGCCAGTCGATCGTGCATCCGCTCGGCGTCCTCGGGCGTCAGCGTCCCGCTCTCCGCCGCGGCGTCCACCGCTCCGACGGCGAGTTCGGCCGCCGCGGGGACCTGCGCGGGGTCGCCGATGATGCTCGCCTCGGCGGGCGAGGTCCCCAGCCGCGTCGCGAGCTCCGCGAGGCGATCGACGGCGACGAGCGCGGTGAGCGGATCCGCGGCCGGAGCGGGCAGCACCGCGGCCGCGGCCGACGGCTCCCAGCCGAAGAGCGCAGCGACGTCCTCGGCCGCGGAGTCGGGCAGGCCCGCTCCGCCTGCGGCACCCGCTGAGAGCAGCAGGCGGCGGATCACGACCGCGGCCGGGTCGCCCGCACCGGGTTCAGTGATGCCGTGCACCCCCGTCGCCGGCGGGCGGGCACCGAGCCGGCCGAGGTGCCCGAGGGCCAGCACCGCGCGGCGGTCGAGGACGCGGCCGGGCAGGCCGAGCAGAACCGGGTGCGCGGTCGCGAAGACCAGTGCAGCGTCGTCGAGGCCCGCCGTGTCGACCAGGAACGCGATTCGTTCCACCGCGCGGAGCAGGTCCCTGACCTCCAGGCGGAGCGCGTCCCGCCCCGCGTCGTCAGCGGGAAGCATCACCGTCGCGGTCGCGATCGCCGCGGCTCGCGCGTCGGCGTCGCCCCAGGCGAGGCACGCCCGCAGGGCGGTCGAGGAGAGACCGAACCCGCGCTGGAGCGCGTCGTCGAGGGCTGGCCTCGCCGCCGCGGAGGGGTCGGTCGCCGATCGCACTGCGGTGAGGACGGACTCGAGGGCGGTCTCGGCCACGTCGAGGGTGGAGGAGAAGCGCACCGACGCGCTCTCCACGCCGTCCGCGGCGAAGAGCACCGCCTCCGCACCGAGGCCGGCGGCGCCCACCTCGTCTGCTGCGTCCTGCGCGGCCGCGAGCCCGGCCGGATCGATGCTCGCCGCGAGCCCGAGGACGACCGCCGGTGTCAGCGCGTCCGCCCGCGCTGCCCGGAGGAACGGACCGACGGCGGCCAGGACGGTGTCGAGGTCTCCGCCGTTCGTCGACTCGACGAGGGAGATCGTCTCGGGCAGGCCCCAGCCGAGGGCACGGCCGAGGCGCACGAGCCGGTGCAGGCGGTCGGCGAGGTCGGCCGTCAGTCCGTGCAGAGTCTCGGCGCCGGTGATCGGATCGACGGTGATCGTCAGCGCCGCGAGCAGCGGATCCGCCGTGGTTCCGCTCCACTCTGTCCGGCTGAGCCGCGCGCGGTCGAGGATCGTGGTCAGCGGCACCGGGTCGAGGGCGACGACGCCGAGGCGGGCTGCGGCGCTGCCCGGATCGGGCGTCGTGATCAGAGCGGCGTCGATGTCCGGCACTCCCGAGTCGGAGACGTCCGTGCCGCGGCCGAGCATCCGGTACACCTCGGGCGGGGTGAGACCGAAGCGGGCGAGGGCGGCGACGAGTCGCCGGGAGGGGTGGTCGGCCGGCAGCTCGAACGAGGACGCCGCGGCTCCCCCCGCGCCGCCGATGGCCGCGTAGACGTCGGCGATCGTGCCCGCACCGCCCGGGAGGTGCTCGGCGGCGTCGGCTTCGAGCACATCGCAGGCGATGTCCAGGTAGCGCACCCGGTCGTTCGTGTTCGCGCAGTCGAGGCGCAGCCGGCGGATGTCGGGTCGACGCACTCGCAGGCTCAGCGGTGACGACGCTCGCGCTCCCGTGAAGACGGCGTCCGTCACGCAGCGATCGAGGAAGCGCAGCAGGCGGACGAGGTAGGCCGGAGCACCGAGGACCGTGCGGCACTCCGGGCAGCGGTGGAACGACTGGTCGCCGAACAGCTCCGCGTAGCCCTGCACCTGGAGGAGCTCGGTGCGGGCCGTGGCGGTCGCGGCTGTGGCGGCGAGCGCTGTCGGCATCGATCCGCCCAGGAGGTCGATGCCCGCGCCGAACGCCGTTCCCGCGGCCAGTCGGAGCCGGGTGGCCTTCGCGTAGACGGTGCGCGCGACTCCGAGCCTGAGCTCGGAGCGCACCACGAAGGCCTCCTCCGAGAGCGCCGTGATCGCTCGAGCAGAGGTGAACCCGGTGCGCAGCAGCGTCGCGCGGGTCTCGGCGGAGTCGCCGAGAGCGATCACCCGCTGGATGCCGCGCATCCGCCGGAGCGTGCCGGCGCGCTCGACCTCCGGCACTGCGCCCCAGTCGAAGGCGACGGGCGCGCCGTCGCGCAGGACGGCGGTCGCCAGCTCCAGCTGGGGATTCGCCGCCAGCACCGCGGACACCGCCGGCGTCTCGTCCGGGGTCCCCGAGAGCCGGGCCTGCAGCGCCGCGGTCGGATGCGCCCGATCCAGGGCCGTGACGATGCTGCGGACGTACGCCTCCCGGGTGGAGCCGCCCGGGAGTGCACCGTCTCCGATCGCGTCCGCCCACCGCTCCGGTGACCATCCGGCCAGCGCCCGGTTGTCGGTCGCGTGCGCATCGGCAACGGCACGGACGAGCGGGAGATGGTGCCCGAGTGCGGTCGACACCTCGCGGACGGCGCGGAGGCGGGTCACCGACCCTTCGTCGATCCCGCTGTCGCGCATCCGGCGCTCCGCCAGGGCCGGGCGGGTGAGCAGCGACTCCGCCACAGCCTCGGCGACCAGCACCTCGTCACCCGACCAGCCGGCCGTCTCGGCCAGCGACCGTGCGATCGCGGGCTGCACGACGCGCGAGAGCAGCGGATTGTCCTGCACCCGCTTCTCGAGGGAGAGCAGTTCGGCCACCGTGCGGTCGTCGGCCCTTGTCGTCCCGGCAGCGGCGAGCGCCTCGCCGGCGACGGTGGAGTCGTCGCGCAGGCCGCGCAGAGCCGCGACCACGACCTCGGTGAGGGTCGTCCCGGCCGCACGATCCGCCCGCGCACGCGGGACGCGCGCCGCGAGCGCCGCGGCGAGACGCGGCGATGCCTGCGGCACACTCGCCAGGACCGCGGAACGCAGGGCCGCGTCGAGCGCGTCGTCCACGGCGAGCGCTTCGGCCACGGCCGTCTCGGCGAAGAGCACGTCCGGTTCCGCGACCGGGGAGCTCCGATCACGATCCCGCGCGGCGGCGTCGCGGGCGGCGGTGACCACCCGCTCGGCGATCGCGGAGGCGTCGGCGCGGATCCTCTCGGGAACGGCGGCGTCGTCGACGGCGCTCTCGATGTCGGCGGTCAGCCGCGGGACTCCGCGGGCGGCGACCACCGACGCCGCTCGTGACGCGGCCCCGGGCAGCGCGTGCGCCAGGGCGTAGCAGCCGACGATCGGGACGTCGGCCGCGATCGCGTCCGCCAGCGCTACGCCCCCGAGCAGGGTGTCGACGAGACGCTCCGGGAGGCGCGTCTCGCCCAGGAGGAACGTCCGCTCCTCGGGGAGGATCGTGCGCAGGCTCTCCTCGTCCGCCGACTCGAGCAGCGGCAGCACTGCCGCGACGAGGCGCTCCCAGTCGGAGCCGAGGAGCTCCCCGCTGACGACGACGAGGTCGACCACCTCCTCCTCCCCCGCGTCGAACAGGATCGGCGACGCTGCGACGACCTCCCCCTGTGCCCCGAGGGCACGGATCTGCAGGTCGGCGCCGCCCCTCTCGGCGCGGCTGACCGACGACGGCGCGTAGGAGATCTCGTACCGCCCGTCGGCCGCCGTCCGAGTCTCCTCCCGGAAGTCAGGAGCGAGAGGACCGAGCGGTGTCTCGCTGCGCAGATCGCGGTCGACGGCTCGCACGACGACGCCGCGCAACGGTCTGCCGGCCGTGTCGGTGACGATCCCCCGGACGACGCGCTGCCCCGACGTCTCCGGAGCCGGCCGCTCGACCAGGTCGACCGGCGGCCGCAGCTCTCCCTGGGCGTCGGCGTCCGCCACCAGAAGCGCCCGGCGCATCCGGCGCGGATCGTTCGACCAGGCGCGGACCCGCCCGTCCTGATCCGCGAGCACGAGAGAGAGCAGCGACAGCAGGCGCTGGTCGTCGACCTCGATCGCGAAGGCGCCGTCCTGGTCCGGGTGCGTCCCCGACAGGATCTCCGGCGGTGCTCCGTCGTCCCAGGTGAGGGCGTGGACGGACCACTCCCGCGGATCCTGTCCGGCCGGCACACGCACCGAACCACGAGCCACGAGCACGGCCGACTCCCCCCAGCTGTGGGACGGACAGACTCGACGCCGGGCCTGTCGAGCGGCATTCTAGGCCCGCTCGTCGTCGAGGTGCACGTCCTGATCGGGGGACAGATGCCGGATCGGAGGTCTCCGGTCTGCTGAGGTCGGCGGTGCCGTCACGTCGCCGACGATCGCGGGTCAGCGCCAGCCGTAGCGCTCCGCGATCTCGCGGGCCACGACGTCGAACCGCGGCCGATCCAGAGCGGCTCCTTCGCGGCGCATGCCGGCGGGATGCACGCGGAACACGCGTTCGGGATCGACCCAGCTCGGTCGTCCCTCCTGGTCCCAGGGTCCCGTGCCGATCGGGAGGTAGCCGTCGTGCTCCTTCGAGCTCAGGCGCACGGCGAGCACGGTCCCGGCCTTCTCGACGGCGAGCACGAGGACGGGGCGGTCCTTGCCCCGGCCGTCGTCCTCCTCGTAGGGGACCCAGGTCCAGACGATCTCCCCGGGGTCGGGATCCCCGTCCGAGGAGGGGGCGTAGCCGAGGTGGACTCCCCTGACGCGCCCCGGATCGATCTCGGCGGTCCGCCCGACGCCGCTGGCGCCCGGAGTCGTCGCCGTCGTGGTCAGGTACGGCCGCCGCGGGGCCTGGACCGGGTCGGGTCGCGACGCGCTCGCGCGACCGAGCAGTCGGAGGAGCAGGGACGCGACCGAGCGTGAGGAGGGCACTCCGGAACCCTAGCCCGGGCGGGCGGCCGGAGCGTGGACCGCGGAAGGGGTGCCGGCTCCGAGGAGCCGGCACCCCTTCCGGTGCTGTGGTGTGCTGCGAGTGCTAGTCGGCCAGGACGTAGCCGTTCTCGCCGTGGATCGCGGTGTCGATGCCCGCGACCTCGTCCTCGTTCTTGACGCGGAACCCGATCGTGCGCTGGATGATCCAGCCGATCGCGTAGGTCAGGACGAACGAGTAGATGAGGACCGAGAAGGCTGCGATGGCCTGGCGGCCGAGCTGCTCGAAGCCGCCGCCGAGGAACAGGCCGACGTCGGTGCCGAAGAAGCCGATGTAGAGCGTTCCGATCAGACCGCCGACCAGGTGCACGCCGACCACGTCGAGCGAGTCGTCGTAGCCGAGCTTGTACTTCAGGTCGATCGCCAGGGCGCAGACGGCACCGGTGATGATGCCGAGCACGATGGCCCAGAACGGCGAGAGGCTGGCGCAGGCCGGGGTGATCGCGACCAGACCCGCGACGGCTCCGGAGGCGGCGCCGATCGAGGTGGGCTTGCCGTCCTTGATCTTCTCGACGACCAGCCAGCCGAGGATGGCGGCGGCGGGAGCGGCGATGGTGTTGAGGAAGGCGATGGCCGCGAAGCCGTCTGCCGCGAGCTCGGAGCCGGCGTTGAAGCCGAACCAGCCGAACCAGAGGAGACCGGCGCCGAGGAGGACGAACGGCGGGTTGTGCGGCTGGTGCGCGCCCTTGGTGAAGTTGACGCGCTTGCCGAGGACCAGGGCGAGGGCGAGGGCCGCCGCACCGGCGTTGATGTGGACCGCGGTTCCACCGGCGAAGTCGATCGCGCCGACGGAGTAAGCGATCCAGCCGCCGTCGGTGACGCCCTCCTCGCCGAGGGTGAAGTTGAAGACCCAGGAGGCGACCGGGAAGTAGACGATCGTCGCCCAGACCCCGGCGAAGACCATCCACGCGCCGAACTTGGCCCGGTCGGCGATGGCGCCCGAGATCAGCGCGACGGTGATGATGGCGAAGGTCGCCTGGAAGGCGGCGAAGGCCAGCGTCGGGAACGCGGTCTCGATGTCGCCCTGAGCCTCGGCGTAGGCGCCGGCGAGGCCGAGCTGGCTGAGGTCGATGCCGAGGATGCCGTCGATGCCGACGAAGTCGCCCACACCCGCATTGGAGAAGGTGATCGCGTAGCCGTAGAGCACCCACAGCACGCCGATGAGTCCCATCGCGCCGAAGCTGAGCATCATCATGCTGATGACGCTCTTCGCACGAACGAGTCCGCCGTAGAAGAAGGCGAGCCCGGGGGTCATGAGCAGGACCAGCGCCGCCGCCAGGAGCAGGAACGCGGTATTGCCTTGATCCATAGTTGAACCTCTCGTGATTGTGCAGGTCGTGATTGTGCAGGGATGAACCCGATGCGGGAGTGCTGGAGGCGCACATCCCAGAGACACGCGGGTGTCGGGTCACCTCGGGTAGCCCACAGTCTGGCGGCGTGAGGTTTCGTCTCGTGCGGCACGAGGTTTCGCGCAGGTTACGAGCGGACCGGCTGTGTAAATAGCGCGTTACAGCGCGCTGCCGATCACCCCGGTGCCCGCCGACCGATCGCCGTGTGCCCGCTCCCTCAGGCGCGGAACGTACGAACGCCTCGGATCAGGCGGTGGCGAAGGGCGTCATCGAGGTGAGCGCGATGAGACGCGACATCGAGCGGAGGTACTTCTTGCGGTAGCCGCCGCTGAGCATGTCGCCACCGAAGACCTCGTCGAGCGGCACGCCGGTGGCGAGCACGGCGATCTGCGCGTCGTAGACGCGGTCGATGAACGCGACGAGGCGCAGCGCATCGGTCTGGTCGGTGAGCGCCGTGACGTCGCGGAGGACGATGGCGTCGACGCCCTCGATGACCTTGATGTAGCGCGAGGGGTGGACGGTGCCGAGGTGGTCGACGGCCGAGCGGAAGGCGTCGTCCGTGACGACGGCTCCCGCGGGGGCGGCAGCGAGGAGCTCGCCGATCTCGTCGTCGCTCCGCGAGAGCGCATGCCCCTCGATGTCGCGGCGACGGTAGTCGGTGCCGTCGATCCGCATCGTCTCGAAGTGCTCGGCCATCGCGTGGATCTCGCGGAGGAAGTCGGCCGCGGCGAATCTCCCCTCGCCCAGAGCATTCGGGGGCGTGTTCGACGTCGCGGCGATGCGCGTCCCGGAGGCGACCAGCTCGCCGAGCAGCCGGGTCATCAGCATGGTGTCGCCCGGGTCGTCGAGCTCGAACTCGTCGATGCACAGCAGCGCGGAGCCCTTGAGGAGCGAGACGGTCGCCGCGTAGCCGAGCGCGCCCACGAGGGCGGTGTACTCGATGAAGGTGCCGAAGTAGGTGCGGCCGGGCACCGCGTGCCAGATCGCCGCGAGCAGGTGGGTCTTGCCCACTCCGAAGCCGCCGTCGAGGTAGACGCCCGGCTTCACCTCCGGAGCCTTCTTGCGGCCGAACCCGAAGAAGCCGCCGCCCCCGCCCCGCGAGCCGCCTCCCGCAGCGAAGGCGCGCAGCGCCTCCACCGCCTCGGCCTGCGAGGGGTACTCCGGGTCGGGGCGGTAGCTCTCGAAGGTCGCCCCCTCGAACTGCCGCGGCGGGACGAGCGTCGATGCGATCTCATGACCGCTGATCTGCGGCGAGCGCGTCGTGAGACTGCTCGTGGATCGGACGTCGTCGGGGGTCACGCGCACCTCGCATCATGCGTCCGGAGAGGGCCGGCCACGGGGGTCTGACAGTGTGTCGAACTCTTACGCCGCCTTCCGTGCACCCGCGCTCGCGGGCGCGTACTGTCGCTGAAGGGCGGGCTCCAGCGTAGCCCGCCCAAGGAATCACGCCTGCGCTCCGCGCACCACCCTGGAGGTCCTCCTTGTCCGTTGAACTCGATCCGTCGCCGAAGTTCGCCGCTTACGCGCACCCCGAACGACTCGTCAGCGGTGAGTGGCTCGAACAACGACTCGGCACGCCCGGTCTCGTCGTCGTCGAGTCCGACGAGGACGTCCTGCTCTACGAGACCGGCCACATCCCCGGCTCCGTGAAGATCGACTGGCACACCGATCTCAACGACCCTGTCGAGCGCGACTACATCGGCGGCGAGGCCTTCGCCGCGCTGCTCGGCGGCAAGGGCATCGCCCGCGACACCACCGTCGTCATCTACGGCGACAAGAACAACTGGTGGGCCGCCTACGCCCTCTGGGTGTTCACGCTCTTCGGCCACGAGGACGTCCGCCTCCTCGACGGAGGCCGCGACAAGTGGATCGCCGACGGTCGTCCGATCACCACCGACGCCTCGAGCCCGGAGCCGGTCGAGTACCCGGTCGTCGAGCGGCGCGACGGAGACATCCGCGCGTTCAAGGAGGACGTGCTCGCCCACTTCGGCAGCCCCCTCATCGACGTGCGCTCCCCCGAGGAGTTCTCGGGCGCGCGCACGACGGCGCCCGCCTACCCGGAGGAGGGCGCCCTCCGCGCCGGCCACATCCCCAGCGCGCAGAACGTGCCGTGGGGCAAGGCGGCCGCCGAGGACGGCACCTTCCGCCCGCTCGACGAGCTGAACGGCATCTACCGCGACGGCGCGGGGCTCGAGGAGGGCGACTCGGTCATCGCCTACTGCCGGATCGGAGAGCGCTCCTCGCACACCTGGTTCGTCCTGACCCACCTGCTCGGCTTCGAGGGCGTGCGCAACTACGACGGCTCGTGGACCGAGTGGGGCAGCGCGGTGCGCGTCCCGATCGCCACCGGCGCCGAGCCCGGCGAGGCACCCGCGCCCCGGTGAGGACGAGGCCGGAGGACCTCGGGCGCCCAGCGTCCGGGGTCCTCTCCTCTGAGAGGATGACCGTGATGACTTCCGCCGAACTCCCCTCCGCGCTCCGCGACATCCGTGACGAGTTCCTGGCTCTCGACAAGCCCGAGCGGCTGCAGCTGCTGCTCGAGTTCTCGAACGAGCTGCCCGAGCTGCCCGAGCGCTACCGCGACCACCCCGATCTGTTCGAGCGGGTCGAGGAGTGCCAGGCACCGGTGTTCATCGTCGTCGACTTCGACGGCGACCTGGTGCACCTGCACGCGACCGCTCCCCGGGAGGCGCCGACCACCCGCGGGTTCGCCTCGATCCTGGCGCAGGGGCTCGACGGGCTGACCGCCGAGCAGGTCCTCGCCGTGCCGGACGACTTCCCCCAGACGATCGGACTCTCCGAGGCCGTCTCGCCGCTGCGCCTGCGCGGGATGAGCGCGCTGCTCGGCCGCACCAAGCGGCAGATCCGCGCGCACCTGGCCGCGTGATCCTCCAGCCCCTGCTCCCCGTCGGCGATCGCGTGCGCCTCGGCGACGACGGGGCGCGGTCGGTCATCGAGGACGCCTACCGTCCCGATGTCGCGGTGCGGGTGCGACTCAACATGATCGCGAGCGTGAACGGCTCGAGCATCGGCTCCGACGGCACGAGCGAGACCCTCACCAATCGGGTCGACCGCACGATCCTCGGCGTCATCCGGGCCCAGGCCGATGTCGTGGTCGTGGGAGCGGCGAGTGTCCGCGCCGAGGGCTACCGGGTTCCGAAGCGGGTGCCGCTGGCGGTCGTCTCGGCCTCGGGCGACCTCGCCGGTCATCGGCTGGAGCTGCAGGAGGGCGCCCGAGTGCTGCTCCTGGTGCCGGAGTCGTGGCGGGAGGGCCACTCGCTCCCCCGCGGTGTCGAGATCGTCCGCGTCGCGGCCGACGGCGATCGCCTGAGCGTCGACGCGATCCTCGATGCGCTCGCCGGGCTCGGTCTCGAGCGGGTCGTCTGCGAGGGCGGTGCGACGCTCTCGGGCCAGTTCCTCGCCTCCGGCCGGGTCGACGAGATCTGCCTGACGACGGCTCCGCGCGTCGTCCTCCCCGGGCTCCCGGTCGCCCTGGCCGACAGGGCGGTCGACGACCGCTACTCCCTGACCTCGCTCGCGGTCGACGACTCCGGATTCACCTATGCGCGCTGGAGCCGGAACGGCTGAGGCCCCGCCGGGCGAGCCAGAGCTCGACCGACGACTCCCACAGCAGGCGGTCGTCGTTCCACAGCCGGGTGTGCCGGGCGCCGCGGAAGAGCACGAGCTCGACCAGGTCCGGCCGGGCGGCGGCCAGCGCCTCCGAGGGGCCGCTGGGCACGAAGTCGTCGTCGACGCTGTGCATCAGCAAAATCGGCGTCTCGAGCTCTGCAGCGCGGGCGACGAGATCGAGCCCGGCCAGCGGGATCGGCGTGCTCTGGCCGGTGAGGGCGGTCGACCACGGGCGCTGCATCACGGTCATCGCGAGGGCCGCGACGACCGGCGGGATGCGCCGCAGTCGCGCCTGTCCGCGCAGGGTCTCGAACCAGTCGATCACGGGCGAGTCGAGCACGAGCCCGGAGACGACGCCGCGTCGGGAGGATCGGAGGACGGTCTGCAGCGCGATCGCACCGCCCATGGACCAGCCGACCAGGACGACGGACCGCGCGCCGCGCCGCTCGGCGAACCGGATCGCGGCGTCGACGTCGCGCCACTCGGTGTCGCCGAGGCCGTAGCGGCGGTCGGGGCTCGCCGGCGCATCGCCGTCGTTCCGGTACGAGACCACCAGCGAGGTCAGACCGGAGCGGTGGAAGGCGTCGATGCCGCGCAGCGTCTCCTCCCTCGTCGTGCCGCGGCCGTGCACGTGCACGGCCCAGACGTCGGCGTCGGGGTCCTGCGCCGGGAAGAGCCAGGCCGGGGCCGCTCCGAACTGGGTGGGCACCTCCTCCGCCGAGAAGGGGAGGCCCCTTTCGCGCGGGCTGAGGAACAGCCAGCCGTTGATCCTCGCCCGCACGCCCGCGCGGAGCCGGCCGCGGTCGACAGGTCCGAGCTCGCGCACGACGCGTCCGGGCCCGGTGGCCAGCAGCCGACCGACCCGCGCGTGCCCGCGGCCGCCGTCGAACCACAGGCTGAAGGAGCCGCGCACCGAGGAGTCGGCGTCGGCCGCGAGGACGATCTCCCCCGCCTCCTGGCGCACCGCGAGGACACGGGAGTCCTGCGAGCGGCGCGAGGGCGGGATCACCACGCCCCGCACGAACGCCGTGACCAGCGCCGAGGCGCCGACCGCTCCGGCGAGCACCAGGGCGGGGATCGAGAGGATGCCGACGAGGAGGAGGCCGGCTCGACGCCCGCCTTCCGCGGCGTGCCTGCGGGCTTCGGGCATGCGGGAACTCTAGTCTGCGGACGTGTCCGATTTCTCAGCACCGTCTCAGCTCCCGGAGGCGTTCCGGGCCGCGACGGAGTCGATCCGCGCGGTCTCGACGCGATCCGAACTGACGGTCTCCGAGATCGCCTCGCCGACCGGGCTCGCGCCCTGGGCCCTCGCGCTCTCGGGCGACGTGTCACCGCGGGCGCACGGCCGCGACTCCGAGCTGGGCACCGGCCGGTTCATCCTCCTCTACGACCCGGAGGAGCCCGAGCAGTGGGGCGGACCGTTCCGCGTCGTCTGCTTCGCCCAGGCTCCCCTCGAGATCGAGATCGGCACCGACCCGTTCCTCGCCGAGGTCGCCTGGTCGTGGCTGATCGACGCCCTCGAGGTCCGCGGGGCCGCCTACGCGGCGGCGTCCGGTACAGCGACCAAGGTCCTCTCCACGGGGTTCGGCGAGCTCGCGGCGCAGGGCGACGGCGCGCAGATCGAGATCCGTGCCTCGTGGAGTCCCGAGGATGCGCAGCTCGCCGCACACGTGGAAGGCTGGGGAGAGCTGTTGTGCATGCTGGCGGGCCTCCCGCCCGTGTCGGGCGACGGCGTGACCTCACTCGCCTTCCGACGGAACAACCGTGACTGATTACCGCGTCCTCTCCACCCCCTCCGAGTTCCACGCCGCTGTCGACGCCCTCGCGGCGGGTCACGGCCCGGTGGCCGTGGACGCCGAGCGGGCGTCCGGCTTCACCTACTCGCAGCGCGCCTATCTCATCCAGATGTACCGGCGGGGGTCGGGAGCGTTCCTCTTCGACCCCCCGGCGATCGGGAGGATGGACGCCCTGCAGGACGTCATCGGCGACGAGGAGTGGGTGCTGCACGCGGCCAGCCAGGATCTGGCGTGCCTGCGCGAGGTCGGTCTCGACCCCTCCCGGATCTTCGACACGGAGCTCGCGGCCCGTCTGCTCGGTCTGCCCAAGGTCGGTCTCGGCGCCGTCGTGGAGGACCTCCTGGGCATCCACCTGGCCAAGGAGCACTCGGCCGCCGACTGGTCCACCCGTCCCCTGCCGCAGAGCTGGCTCGTCTACGCGGCGAAGGACGTCGAGCTCCTGGTCGATCTGCGCGACCGCATGGAGGAGATGCTCGTCGAGGCCCGCAAGACGCGGATCGCGCGGGAGGAGTTCGAGGCGACGCTGCGCCGGCAGCCCAAGGTCGCTCCCCCCGACCCGTGGCGCCGCCTCTCCGGTGTCCACTCGCTGCGCGGGCTCCGGCCCCTCGCCGTCGCCCGCGAGCTCTGGCTCGCCCGAGACGCCTTCGCGCGCGAGCGCGACATCGCTCCCGGGCGGCTGATCCCGGACGCCTCGATCATCGCCGTCTCGCGCAACATCCCGACGAGCGTCAGCCAGCTCTCGGGGCGTCGCGACTTCACCGGGCGCGCCAGCCGAGGCGAGGTCGAGCGCTGGTGGGCCGCGATCGAGCGCGGCATGACCACGGAGGATCTGCCGACGGCGGTCCGTCCCGCCGCGGACACGCTCCCTCCTCCCCGCGCCTGGGGAGACCGCAACCCGGCCGCCGATGCGCGCCTCAAGGCGGGTCGAGCGGTGGTGGGCGAGATCGCCGAGCTGCTCTCCCTCCCGGTCGAGAACCTGCTGACCCCCGACCTCCTCCGCCGTCTCGCCTGGAGCCCGCCCGAGCCGCTCGACGCCGCGTCGATCGCCGCCGACCTCGAACGCGGCGGCGCGCGGCCCTGGCAGATCGACGCGACCGCCGGCTCGATCGCGACCGCGTTTGTGGAAGCAGCCCAAGCGCCCGCGGAGAGCACGGAAACCGCTTCGTAGGAAGCGGCAAAGGATTCAGGTCCCCTCCGTCCCCTTCCTACGATCGACGGCGACCGTGAGTTCCTGGGAGGCATTGTGGCCGAGAGATCCGAAGTCGTTTTCGTCGATGGAGTCCGTACTCCGTTCGGTCGAGCCGGTGAGAAGGGCATGTACTGGCAGACCAGAGCCGACGACCTCGTCGTCAAGGCGATGATCGGCCTGCTCGAGCGGAACGCGGCGCTGCCGAAGGACCGGGTCGACGAGGTCGCCATCGCCGCGACGACGCAGCAGGGCGACCAGGGGCTCACGCTGGGACGCACCACCGCGCTCCTGGCGGGCCTCCCCCGGTCGGTGCCCGGCTACGCGATCGACCGGATGTGCGCCGGAGCGATGACCTCGGTCACGACGACCGCCGGCGGTATCGCGTTCGGCGCCTACGACGTGGTGATCGCGGGCGGAGTCGAGCACATGGGCCGGCACCCGATGGGCTTCAACGCCGACCCGAACCCGCGCTTCCTCTCTGAGCGGCTCGTGAGCGAGGACGCGCTCAACATGGGCAAGACGGCGGAGCGCATCCACGACCGCTTCCCCCAGCTCACCAAGGAGCGCTCCGACCGCTACGCGCTGCGCAGCCAGCAGAAGCTCGCGGCCGCGTACGAGTCGGGGCTCGTGCAGCCCGACCTGGTGCCGGTGGCGACGCGCAGCGGCTCCGGGTGGGGTCTCGCGACCGCCGACGAGGCACCGCGACCCGAGACGACCCTGGAGGGCCTCGCGGGCCTGCGCACCCCGTTCCGGCCGCACGGGCGGGTGACCGCCGGCAACTCCTCCGGACTGAACGACGGAGCCGCGGTGTCGCTGCTCGCGAGCGCGGACGCCGCGAAGGAGCTCGGGCTCACCGAGAAGATGCGCCTCGTCAGCTTCGCGTTCGCCGGTGTCGAGCCCGAGATCATGGGCATCGGCCCGGTCCCCTCCACCGAGAAGGCTCTGCGGAAGGCGGGGCTCGGCATCGAGGACATCGGCCTCTTCGAGCTCAACGAGGCGTTCGCCGTGCAGGTCCTCTCGTTCCTCGACCACTTCGGCATCGATGACGACGACGCCCGCGTCAACGAGTACGGAGGCGCGATCGCCGTCGGCCACCCGCTCGCCTCCTCCGGCGTGCGGCTGATGATCCAGCTCGCACGGCAGTTCGAGTCGCACCCCGAGGTGCAGTACGGCCTCACCGCGATGTGCGTGGGGCTCGGTCAGGGCGGCTCGGTCATCTGGGAGAACCCGCACTTCGACGGCAAGCGCGCCAAGCGGAAGGGACGCTGACTCATGCTCGACGGATTCGAGAACCTCGTCGATCTCGCCGAGGGCGAGGTCGTCACCCACTCCTACGTGCGCGACGTCCCGCTCGCCAGCGGCCGCGTCATCGCTCTGATCACCCTCGACAACGACCGCGACCACACCCGGCCGAGCACGTTCGGGCCCGCGGGTCTCTTCGAGCTGGCCGACGTGCTGCTCGCGCAGAAGGCGAGGGCCGCCGCCGGAGAGATCCAGGGCGTCGCCGTCACCGGCAAGCCGTTCATCCTGGCCGCGGGTGCCGATCTGAGCAAGGTCGGCAGCATCCCGAGCCGTGAGCTCGGCCGCCAGCTCGCCCGGCTCGGGCACCGCACCCTCGGCATGCTGAGCGAGCTCGGCGTCCCGTCGTTCGTCTTCATCAACGGCCTGGCGCTCGGCGGCGGCACGGAGATCGCGCTGAACGCCGACTACCGCACCGTCGACTCCTCGATCGCGGCTCTCGGACTGCCCGAGGTCTTCCTCGGCATCATCCCGGGCTGGGGCGGGGCGTGGCTGCTCCCGAACCTCATCGGCATCGAGAACGCCCTCAAGGTGGTCGTCGAGAACCCCCTGAAGAACAACCGGACCCTCAAGGGCCAGGACGTGTTCGATCTCGGCATCGCCGACGCGATCTTCCCGCCGGCGGCGTTCCTCGAGGACTCTCTGCGCTGGGCCGACGGCGTGCTCGGCGGCTCGGTGAAGGTCGAGCGCCCGAACGCGCCGGGCAGGCTCGAGCGTCTCGTGAAGTGGGACGTCGCGATCTCGATCGCGCGCAAGCAGCTCGAGTCGAAGATCGGAACGGTGGCGGCATCGCCGTACCGCGCCCTGGATCTGCTCAAGGCCGCGAAGAGCACGACCCGCGAGGAGGGCTTCGCCGCCGAGGACGAGGCCCTCGCCGATCTCGTCTCGGGCGATCAGTTCCGAGCGAGCATCTACGCGTTCGATCTCGTGCAGAAGCGCGCGAAGCGGCCGGCCGGCGCTCCCGACAAGGGGCTGGCGAAGCCCGTCTCGAAGGTGGGAGTCGTCGGAGCGGGTCTCATGGCCACTCAGTTCGCGCTGCTCTTCCTCCGCCGGCTGCAGGTCCCGGTCGTGATCACCGACCTCGACCAGGAGCGCGTCGACAAGGGAGTCGCGACCATCGTCCGCGAGATCGATTCGCTGCTCTCGAAGGGCCGGATCTCGACCGACGAGTCGAATCGGCTCCGTGGACTGATCACCGGGACGACCGACCGCGCCGACTTCGCCGACGCCGACTGGGTGATCGAGGCGGTCTTCGAGGAGCTCGGCGTCAAGCAGGAGGTCTTCGCCGACATCGAGCGCTACGTCTCGCCCACCGCGGTGCTGGCGACCAACACCTCCTCCCTCTCGGTCGAGCGGATCGGCGAGCGTCTCGCGCACCCCGAGCGGCTCGTCGGCTTCCACTTCTTCAACCCGGTCGCGGTGATGCCGCTGATCGAGGTCGTCCGCACGCCGCACACCGACGACGAGACGCTCTCGACGGCGATGGTGACGGCGGCGAAGCTGAAGAAGAACGCCGTGATCACCCGCGACACGCCTGGGTTCGTCGTCAACCGTGTCCTCGCCAAGGTGCTCGGAGAGGCGATGCACGCCGTCGACACCGGCACGCCCTTCGAGGTGGTCGAGCAGTCCCTCGCGCCGTTCGGCCTCCCGATGACCCCCTTCGAGCTCCTGGAGCTGGTCGGGCTCAAGGTGGGCGCGCACGTGCTCGACACCCACCACGCCGCGTTCCCCGACCGCTTCTACGACAGCGCGAACCTGCACCGGCTCGCCGAGCTGGGGCACGTCTTCGAGCGCGACTCGAAGGGGCGGGTGAAGGGAGTCGACAAGCGCGCGGTCGCGATCGTGTCGGGAGGCACCGAGCCGATGACGGCGGACGAGCTGCGCCTGCGTGTCGAGACCGGTCTCGCCGACGAGGTGAAGCGGATGCTGGACGACGACGTCGTGCACGCCGCCGAGGACATCGACCTCTGCCTCATCCTCGGAGCGGGCTACCCGTTCCAGATGGGCGGGCTCACCCCCTACCTCGACCGTGTCGGGGCGAGCGAGCGGGCCTTCGGCGACACGTTCCACCACCCGGTCATCCGCGGCGTGGCCTGAGGACTCCCGACCTCCGGTCGTTCGGCGGGTGCCGGTTCGGTTCGCAGGAGTCGGTGCGGTCTGCAGGGACCGCGCCGACTCCTGCAGCTCGCACCGCAGCGGACGCCTTCGTCGTGTCGGTGGTGCGATGGGGGCTCCACCCCGCGGGTATGACTCGCACCGTGTACGACGTCGGGTCCTCGCTCGACGTCCTCATCGCCGATGAGGAGGCGCCGATCTGCGCCTCGCCTCCGAACTGCTCCCCGCGATCCTCGAGAGCGCCTCCGGTCGCGATGTCCGGGTGGTCGGCGGCGGAGGCGTCGCGGCCCGGTTCGCCGAGGTGCCCGCTCTCGACGAGCTCCGCGTCACGGTGATGCCCGTGGTGCTCGGGAGCGGACGGCCGCTGCTCCCGTTCCGACGTACGGCTCCGCTCGCTCTGATGGGGACGACGACGTTCGGCGGGGGTGCGATCGAGCTGGCGCACAGACTCTGAGGCGGCTCGATGCCGAGGCCGGTCCGCGCCCGACGGAGTTCAGCGTCCGATGCCCGTCAGCGCGCGACGCGGATCAGTCGCTCCGCGCGTCGTCGCGGGCGCCGACCTCTTCGGGAAGCGGCCGGGCGACGGGGATCTTGCTGCCGAGCACCTGCGCCACGACGTCGCGCGCGATGTGCTGCGGGGTGAGCCCGACGTCCTCGAGGATCTCCTCGCGGAGCGCGTGGTCGAGGAACTGGTCGGGCAGGCCGAGCTCGGTCACGGCCGTGTCGACTCCGGCCTCGCGCAGATCCTGGCGGATGCGCGTGCCGATCCCGCCGACGCGGACCCCGTCCTCGATCGAGACCACGATGCGGTGGTCACGGGCGAGCTCGATGACGCTCTTGGGGACGGGGACGACCCAGCGCGGATCGACGACGGTGGCGCCGATCCCCTGTGCTGCGAGGCGGCGTGCGACGTCGAGGCCCATCGTGGCCATCGGGCCGACGGTCACCAGGAGCACGTCCTTGCGCTCGGCGCGCGACAGCACGTCGACCCCGTCCTCGAGGCGCTCGACCGCGTCGATCTCGTCGCCGACGTTGCCCTTCGAGAAGCGCACGACCGTGGGCGCATCGGTCACTCCGACCGCCTCCCTGAGCTCCTCCCGGAGCCGGACCGAGTCGCGCGGCGCTGCGAGCCGGATGTTCGGCACCACCTGGAGGATCGCGAGGTCCCACATGCCGTGGTGGCTCGGACCGTCCGGACCGGTGACGCCGGCGCGGTCGAGCACGAAGGTCACTCCCGCACGGTGCAACGCCACATCCATGAGGATCTGGTCGAAGGCGCGGTTGACGAAGGTCGCGTAGAGCGCGACGACGGGGTGCAGCCCGCCGAAGGCGAGGCCGGCCGCCGAGGTGACGGCGTGCTGCTCGGCGATGCCGACGTCGAAGACGCGGTCGGGGTACTTCTCGGCGAGCCGGTCGAGCCCGACGGGTCGGAGCATCGCGGCGGTGATGCCGACGATGGTCGCGTCCTCGTCCGCGAGCGTGACGATCTCCTCCGCGAAGACCGAGGTCCACGAGCGGGCGCCGCTCGCGCTCAGGGGTTCTCCCGTCTCCGGGTCGATCTGCCCCACCGCGTGGAACTGGTCGGCGAGGTCCTGGACGGCCGGACCGAAGCCCTTGCCCTTCTGCGTGATGGCGTGGACGATGACCGGCTGGCCGTAGTCCTTCGCCTGCTGCAGCGCCTCCTCCATCGCCGTCACGTCGTGACCGTCGATCGGGCCGAGGTACTTGATGTCGAGGTTGGAGTACAGGGCCTCGTTGTTGATGAAGCGGCTGAGGAACCCGTGCATGCCTCCGCGCACGCCGCGGTAGACGGCCGCGGCCGGTCCGCCGAGACGCTCGGAGACGGCCCGCGACCCGCGGTGCAGGGTGCGGTAGGTGCGGCGCGTGCGCACGCCGTTGAGGAAGCGCGCCATGCCGCCGATCGTCGGGGCGTAGGAGCGGCCGTTGTCGTTGACGACGATCACCAGGCCGCGCGCGTTGTCGTCGCTGATGTTGTTCAGCGCTTCCCACGTCATGCCCCCGGTGAGGGCGCCGTCTCCGACGACGGCGACGACGTGGCGGTCGGTCTGCCCGGTCATGGTGAACGCGCGCGAGATCCCGTCGGCCCACGAGAGCGAGCTGGAGGCGTGCGAGCTCTCGACGATGTCGTGCGGCGACTCCGAGCGCTGCGGGTAGCCGGCGAGCCCGCCGCGCTGCCGCAGGCCCGAGAAGTCCTGGCGGCCGGTCAGCAGCTTGTGCACGTACGACTGGTGCCCGGTGTCGAAGATGATCGAGTCGCGGGGCGAGTCGAAGACCCGGTGGATCGCGATCGTCGTCTCGACGACGCCGAGGTTCGGCCCGAGGTGGCCGCCGGTCTTCGACACCTCGCGGACGAGGAAGTCGCGGATCTCCTGCGCCAGGGTCTCGAGCTCGGCCTTGGTCAGGCGATCGAGATCGCGCGGGCCGCCGATGGTCTCGAGAACAGCCATTCGCGCCGCCTTTCCTGGTCGAGGGAGGGTGTGATCGTCTCCCGAGTCTACGCACGGAGGCGCGCAGGAACGCGTGTGCGCCTCCCCCTTGCGGGAAGGCGCACACGCGTGTCGGGATCAGACGAGGGAGCGGAGGACGTACTGCAGGATGCCGCCGTTGCGGTAGTAGTCGGCCTCGCCGGGCGTGTCGATGCGCACGACCGCGTCGAACTCGATCGGCTGCCTGCCCTCTGCCGAGTGGGCGGTCGGCACCGCGACGACGTGGACCGTCTTCGGGGTGACTCCGTCGTTCAGCGCCTCGATGCCCGAGATGCTGATCGACTCGGTGCCGTCGAGACCGAGAGACGCCCAGGACTCGCCGGCGGGGAACTGCAGCGGGATGACGCCCATGCCGATGAGGTTCGAGCGGTGGATGCGCTCGAAGCTCTCGACGATGACCGCCTTGACGCCCAGCAGGCTCGTGCCCTTGGCCGCCCAGTCGCGCGAGGACCCCGAGCCGTACTCCTTGCCACCGAGGATGACGAGCGGGGTGCCCTCGGCCTGGTAGTTCTCGGAGGCGTCGTAGATGAACGACTGCGGCGCGTCGGCCTTCGTGAAGTCGCGGGTGTAGCCGCCCTCGACGCCGTCGAGGAGCTGGTTCTTCAGCCGGATGTTCGCGAAGGTGCCGCGGATCATGACCTCGTGGTTGCCGCGACGCGATCCGTAGGAGTTGTAGTCCTTGCGGTCCACTCCGTGCGCCGCGAGGTACTGACCTGCCGGGCTGTCGCCCTTGATCGAGCCCGCGGGGCTGATGTGGTCGGTCGTGACGGAGTCGCCGAGCTTGGCGAGCACGCGGGCATCGGCGATGTCGGAGACGGGCGTGGTCTCCATCGTCATGCCGTCGAAGTACGGGGGCTTGCGCACATAGGTCGAGTCCTCGTCCCACTCGAAGATCGAGCCCTCCGGGGTCTGCAGCGCGCGCCAGCGCTCGTCGCCCTCGAACACGCCGGCGTACTGGGTGTCGAACATCGACTTGTCGATCGAGGAGTCGATCGTCGCCTGGACCTCGGCGGCGTCCGGCCAGATGTCCTTCAGGAACACGTCGTTGCCGTCACCGTCGGTGCCGAGCGCGTCGACCTCGAAGTCGAAGTTCATCGAACCGGCGAGGGCGTAGGCGATGACCAGCGGCGGGCTCGCCAGGTAGTTCATCTTCACGTCGGGGTTGATCCGCCCCTCGAAGTTGCGGTTGCCCGAGAGCACGGCGGTGACGGCCAGATCGTTGTCCTGGACCGCCGCGGAGATCTCCTCGAGCAGCGGGCCCGAGTTACCGATGCAGGTCGTGCAGCCGTAGCCGACGGTGTAGAAGCCGAGGGCCTCGAGCGACTCGGTGAGCCCCGCCTTCTCGTAGTAGTCGGTGACGACCTTCGAGCCCGGAGCGAGCGTGGTCTTGACCCACGGCTTGGCCTTCAGGCCCTTCTGCGCCGCGTTGCGGGCGAGGAGGCCCGCCGCGAGCATGACCGACGGGTTCGAGGTGTTGGTGCAGGAGGTGATGGCCGCGATCGCGACGGCGCCGTGGTCGATGGTGAAGGTCTCGCCCTTGTCGCCGAGCTCGACCGTCGTGGGCTTCGAGGCCGTCGACGGCGCGTGCGAGCGGTGGATGTGCTCGTGCGAGCTGTGCGCGTCCTGCGGCTGCAGCTCACCGGGGTCGGAGGCGGGGAACGACTCCGAGATCGTCAGGTCGACGATGTCGTGCGAGACGTCGGCGTAGTTGTTCAGATCGGACTCGAACTGCGTCTTCGCCGAGGTCAGCTCGATGCGGTCCTGGGGACGCTTCGGGCCGGCGATCGACGGGACGACGGTGCTGAGGTCGAGCTCGAGGTACTCGCTGAAGACGGGCTCGACGTCGGCGTCGTGCCAGAGCTTCTGCAGCTTCGAGTACTGCTCGACGAGCGCGATCTGCTCGTCGCTGCGGCCGGTGAGGCGCAGGTAGTCGAGCGTGACGTCGTCGATCGGGAACATGGCCGCGGTGGAGCCGAACTCCGGGCTCATGTTGCCGATGGTGGCGCGGTTCGCGAGCGGGACCTCGGCGACGCCGGCTCCGTAGAACTCGACGAACTTGCCGACCACGCCGTGCTTGCGCAGCATCTCGGTGATGGTGAGGACGACGTCGGTGGCCGTCACGCCCGTCGGGATCGCGCCGGAGAGCTTGAAGCCGACGACCTTGGGGATGAGCATCGAGACGGGCTGGCCGAGCATGGCCGCCTCGGCCTCGATGCCGCCGACGCCCCAGCCGAGGACGCCGAGTCCGTTGACCATCGTGGTGTGCGAGTCCGTGCCGACGCAGGTGTCGGGGTAGGCGCGCAGGACGCCGCCGACCTCGCGCGTCATGGTGACGCGGGCCAGGTACTCGATGTTGACCTGGTGGACGATGCCCGTTCCGGGCGGGACGACCTTGAAGTCGTCGAAGGCGGTCTGGCCCCAGCGCAGGAACTGGTAGCGCTCGCCGTTGCGCTCGTACTCGAGCTCGACGTTGCGCTCGAGGGCGTCCTCGGTCCCGAACAGGTCGGCGATGACCGAGTGGTCGATCACCATCTCGGCGGGGGCGAGCGGGTTGATCTTGTTCGCGTCGCCGCCGAGGGCCGCGACGGCCTCGCGCATGGTCGCGAGGTCGACGATGCAGGGCACGCCGGTGAAGTCCTGCATCACCACGCGTGCAGGGGTGAACTGGATCTCGGTGTCGGGCTCCGACTCCGGGACCCAGTCGCCGAGGGCGCGGATGTGGTCGGCGGTGATGTTCGCGCCGTCCTCCGTGCGGAGGAGGTTCTCGAGCAGCACCTTGAGGCTGAACGGGAGCTTCTCGTGACCGGGGACCCGGTCGATGCGGAACACCTCGTAGTCGGTCGAGCCGACCGTCAAGGTGTCCTTGGATCCAAAGCTGTCTACCGCGGACATGTCGCCCTCTCCTTCGCTGACGTCGCTCCGCCGACGGGCGGACCCACGTATCCGTCTCCATCTTGGCGACCGCGCATCGCGACCTGCCACCAAGGAGGACCTAACACCTCGACGCCGTCGCACGGCCGGATCCGCCCCGGGAGGACGGGTGGGCAGGCGTGCTATTTATCTCGACGTCGAGACAATTCTACGCACGTCCGGCGGTCGGTCCCTCGTCGGCGCGCTCCGCCGCGCCGCGGTACTCGGAGCGGACGGCGAGAACCGTCAGCACGAGCAGCGGCGCATAGAGAGGGAGACCGAGCACCAGCTTCCACGTGCCCAGTGCGGTCGTGTCCTCGGCGAGGAAGAGCGGGTACTGCACGGCGAGACGGAGGAGGAAGAGGCCGGCCCAGGCGAGGGTGAGCGCCGAGAACAACCGGCGCTTGCGCCGGTCGGCGCGCCACTGGGTGCCGTCCCCCATCAGGTAGCCGGCGGCGACTCCGATGAGCGGCCAGCGCACGAGCACCGAGACGAGGAACACGAGTCCGTAGGCCAGGTTGGTGATCAGCCCGGGCACGAAGTTGTCCACGGCGCGGCCGGTGAACAGCGCGAGCGCCGCCGAGACGACGACGCCCAGGAGGCCGCCGACCGCCTGGACGACTGGGGTGCGCCCGAGGATCCGCGCGACGGTGAAGAGAACCGCCATGCCGACGGACGCCACGAGGGAGAGCACGAGCTCTCCCGTGATCGTGAAGAGGAGGACGAAGGCGATCCCGGGCACGACGGCCTCGAGGATCCCCCGCACACCGCCCATGGTCCGCAGGAGGGCCCGCCCGTCGAAGGGCTCGCCGTCGGCGACCACGCCCAGCCCGGAGCGCCGCGCCGCCTCGGCTATCGCCTCGCCCACCTCGGGGCGGGCCGGCTCCTTCTGGCTGTCCCCGCGCTCCGGCGGGCTCGACTCCATGCGGTCAGCTCGCGCTCTGCTGGGTCTGGCCGCCGGTCGGCACCTTGAGCGGGATCAGATCCCGCGGAGGCATCGGACCCGTGCCGCGCACGACGACGATGCTCCGGAAGAGCTCCTCGACGGCGGCGGCCGCCTGCTCGTCGACCGCGCCCGCCCCGGCGATGACACCCCGGAGGAACCAGCGCGGACCGTCGACCCCGACGAAGCGCGCGACGCGGGTCTGCCCGCCGACGATCGGCAGCTCGGCGACGAGCTCGGGCCCGAACGTCCCCTCGCGCTCGGCGGTGGTGCCGCCCTGCTTGGCGATCTGATCGGCGATCTGGCCGCGGATCTCGTGCCAGAGACCCGACGACCGCGGCGCGGCGAAGGGCTGCACCTGGAGGGTCGAGCCGGCGTAGTCGAGGCCGACGGCGATGACGCGCTTGGTCCCCTCCTCGACCTCGAGGCGGATGTGCATGCCCTCGCGGGGCAGCACCTTCACTCCGCCGAGGTCGATGTAGGGACGGACCGGGTTGGCCTCGCGCTCGTCGAGGGGGCCGGCCTCTGCCCGGTCGTCGGGGGCGGACTTCTCGAAGTCCTGCTCCACGGGCTCGGCGGACGCGTCGGTCGTGCCCGCGGGCTGGATGTCGCTCATGCGGTCTCCTCAGTGGTACTGGCCTGGTGGGTGCCCGCCGTCCCCGCGACGACGTCGGCGGAGTACCCGGTCGAGCCGAATCCACCGGCCCCGCGGGCGGAGTCGGGGAGCTCGTCGACGGGGACGAAACGGGCGCGGACGACGGGGACGATCACGAGCTGCGCGATGCGGTCGCCCGCGGCGATGCGGTAGCTCTCGCGGGGGTCGGTGTTGAGCAGGGCGACCCGGATCTCGCCCCGGTAGCCCGCATCGATCGTGCCGGGTGCGTTGACGATCGTCAGACCGTGCTTGAAGGCGAGACCGCTGCGCGGGACGACGAAGCCGACGTGGTCCTCCGGGAGTGCGATCGAGACTCCGGTGCCGACGCTGACGCGCTCCCCCGGGGCGAGCACCACGTCGTCGGTGGAGCGCAGATCCGCCCCCGCGTCACCGGGATGCGCGTAGGACGGGAGCTGCTCCGCACGGATCGGGACGTCGACGGATTGATTCACGTGACGAGGGTAGTCCAGTTGTCTGGTGCAATAGAGCTATGCAGTCCTACCGGGAGAGGCTGTGGCCCGCGCCCTGGCTCTTCGTCTCCACAGCCCTCGTGATCCCCGCCAGCATCCTCGTCTTCGCGCCGATCGACCTCGTCGTCGGCGTCATCGTGGCCGTGGTGCTGTACGCGGGCTGCGTGGTGTCGCTGCTCACCCTGTCGCCGACGATCGAGATCGTCGACGGAGAGCTGAGGGCCGGACGCGCGCACATCCCTCTCGAGCTGGTGGGCGAGCCGACGGCGTACACGGGCGAGCGCGCCTTCGCGCAGCGCGGACCGCGGCTGGACGCGAGGGCGTTCCTCGTGATCCGGGGCTGGGTCAAGGACGTGGTCAAGATCCCGATCGAGGACGCGCAGGACCCGACCCCGTACTGGCTGCTGTCGAGTCGTCGCCCCAACGACATCGTCGCCGCGATCCGAGGATCACGGCGACGGAGCGGTCGTCCTTCCGAGCGAGGAGACGCCTAGGCGGCGCACTCCAGGCAGATCGGTCCGAGCTTCTCCTCGTGGTCGATCTGGGAGCGGTGCTTCACGAGGAAGCAGTTGACGCACGTGAACTCGTCCGCCTGGGGCGGAAGGACCACGACGTCCAGATCGAGGTCGGAGAGATCGGCGCCGGGCAGTTCGAATCCGCCCGGGTTGTCGGCGTCATCGACGTCGACGACTCCGGACATCTTGTCGGGGACTCGCTCCTTCAGGGCCTCGATCGACTCGGAGTCGTCATCGGTCTTGCGGGGGGCGTCGTAGTCCGTAGCCATTCCCATTCCACTTCTTATTCAGCTGTTCGAAAATTCGGCGGGGTCAGTGTGCATCAAGACGTATCGATTCGCAAACCGCATCGACGCGGTCTTGACAGGCCCTTCGGAGCACCGGTGACGGGCTCCGCGGAGCACTCCCCGACGAGGTGCGGCGCACCTCCCCCGAGGGGGTCGGCGACGCCTTCCTTCCGCCCCAACTTTCGACCCGCCCGGTGTATTCCCGGGCATCCGGCCGATCGCGTGCGATCCTTGCCCCGTTCGCGTCCAGAAGGAGGTCCAGCACGATGATGGAACTGAAGGTGATCGGCGTCGAGAGCGGATCGCTCGTCCTCGTCTCGGACGGCGGCGAACGGTTCTCGGTCCGGATCGACGAGACGCTGCAGAGCCAGCTCCGGCCCCGCGTGCACTCCCTGCCCGCCCGCGAGAAGCGCGTGTCGCCGCGGGAGATCCAGGCTCACATCCGCTCCGGCCTGTCCGCGGACGAGGTCGCCGAGCTGACGGGAGCCGCGCTGGACTACGTCGAGCGCTTCGAGGGCCCGGTGACCGCCGAGCGCGAGCACATCGTCGCCTCCGCCCTCGCCGTCCGCGTCTACACGAGCGCCGATCCCGATCCTCTCGAGGAGGGCACTCCCTTCGGCGACGTCATCCGCGAGCGCCTCGCGGCCCTGGGCGCCGAGGGCGAGCAGTGGTCGAGCTGGAAGGAGGACGAGGGCTGGGTCGTCAAGCTCCTGTTCCGCTCCGACGAGATCGACCACGACGCACGGTGGCGCTTCGATCCGAAGAAGGCGGTGCTCTCCCCGCTCACCGCTGAGGCGACGACGCTCTCGCAGCAGGGTGAGATCCGGCCGACCCTCATCCCCCGCCTGCGAGCGGTCATCCCCGCCGCCGTCGACGAGCTCGCCACCCGCTTCGACACCGACGCGTTCGCGAAGCCGGCGCCCGACGCCCCGCGCGCGCCGCGGTCCGAGCATTCTGCGCCGGGTCGTCCGTCAGCCGTACGCCAGCACTCGCGGCCGGCCGCTGTCCGTCAGTCGGACACCGAGCCGCAGCCCGCGCTGTCCGATGCACCGCGCCCCGTCTCCACGCTCCCCCGTCCGGTCTCGAGCACCACGGAGCAGCGCGAGCGCAACCTGAACGACACCGCGGATCTCCTCGACGCGCTCCGCCGCCGACGGGGCGAGCGCGATCACGCCTCGACCCTGCGCGTGCGCGAGGATCCGGAGCGCGAGGCCCCGGTCGTCGAGAAGACGCCCGAGCCCGAGCGGCCCACTCCCCCGAACGACCACCCGGCGGCCGGCTTGCGCACGGGCCTTCGCAGGGGTCGCGCGGCGATGCCGAGCTGGGACGAGATCGTCTTCGGCGCACGCAGCGACGACTGAGCCGTGTCCCGCCTCCCTGGCCGACGCTCGGGAGGCGCGCAGGCGTTCAGACGCCCGCGAGCGCCCCGAACCCCAGCAGTGGCACCTGGATCTCCTCCGGGGTCAGCGATCCGTGCTGGCCGATCATGGAGCGTCCGGAGGCGTCGTCGGCCGAGTAGTACGCGATCGCCTTCCGGGCGGCGACGAAGAGATCGCCCATGCGGTCAGCCGCTGCCGGCCCGGTGGTCCCGAACCAGCCGCTCGCCCTGACCTCGTCCCGGGTCGCGATCCACGCCCGCGAGCCCTCGGACTCGATCCATCGCGCGGCGATCGCGTCGACGTCGGCTCCGGGCTCGAGGTGGAGCTGCAGGCAGCGCGGCTCGCCGGCGAGGTGCCGCACGCCATCCAGCAGCGCGCCCTGCCCCACCAGCACGTGCGAGGACGCCGGCACGTCGAGCACTCCGTGATCCGCCGTGACGAGCGCTGCCTCTCTCGCCGAGAGACGGCGGGCGAACGCCGAGAACTCGCCGTCGAGGAGCTCGAGCGCGGCGGTCCACTCCGGTGACTCCCACCCGCGGGCGTGAGCGGTCATGTCGAGCTCGGGGACGTAGAGGTAGACGAGCTGCCGTCCGCCTGCGTCGAGGGCGTCGCGGGCCGCCGCGAAGCGCTCGGCGATCGTCCCCGCCGGCCGGTAGTCGGCACCGCGGAGGATCGCACGCGTCAGACCGGACCGCGCGTACCGGGCCGGGCCGATGACGCTCGCACTCACCCCCTCGTCGCGGGCGCGCTCGAAGACCGTGGGATGCGGCTGCCACTCCTCGGGCACCATGCCCGCGTCCCAGCCCGAGAGCTGGTTCACCAGCCGGTCCGAGGCGCGATCGAGGACGCGGTAGCCCACCATCCCGTGCTCCCCCGGGCGGAGGCCCGTCGTGAGGCTGGCCAGTGCCGCGGCGGTCGTCGTCGGGAATCCGGAGGCGAGGGTCGACGCCCGGGTCAGAGCGGGCGCGAGGGTGCGGGCGTGGCCGGCACGCTGACGCAGGCTCGAGGCACCGAGACCGTCGACCAGGACGACGACGATCCGCTCGACGCGGGGGGAGCCGAAGACTCCGGGTCGACCGAGGACGGCATCGAGGGCTCCGGGCAGGACATCGGCGAGGCTCCGCCGCCCGGCGGGGGCGACCGGTAGCATGTGGGTCATCGCGCCCAGTGTCGCACGGTGCTCCGTTCCGCGGGGCGAGCCCCGCTGCCGCGGGTCTCGAGAGATGAGCGCTCCGGCTCCGCCCAGGGCCGCCGGTCCGGTGGTGGAGAAGGCCCCGGCCGGCCGCCGCCGTCGGACCCGCGTGCGACGGGCCGCGGAGAAGAGGCGCCAACCCGTCGCCGTCGCCCTGCGCCCGCCATCGAAGTGAGTCATGAACGCTGCAGCCCCCGCCTCCGGATCCTCCCTGACCGAGCGCATCGAGGACGTCGACGTCTCCGCCGAGATGGAGGGGTCGTTCCTCGAGTACGCCTACTCGGTCATCTACTCCCGCGCCCTGCCCGACGCCCGCGACGGCCTGAAGCCCGTCCAGCGGCGCATCCTCTACATGATGAGCGAGATGGGGCTGCGGCCCGATCACGGTCATGTGAAGTCGGCGCGCGTCACCGGCGAGGTGATGGGCAAGCTCCACCCGCACGGCGACGCCTCCATCTACGACTCGCTGGTGCGCCTCGCCCAGCCGTTCACGATGCGCGTCCCCCTCGTCGACGGGCACGGCAACTTCGGCTCGCTCGACGACGGACCGGCGGCCGCCCGCTACACCGAGGCGCGCCTCGCTCCGGCGGCTCTGGCGATGACCGAGCACCTCGGCGAGGACGTCGTCGACTTCGTGCCCAACTACGACAACCAGCTGACGCAGCCGGAGGTGCTGCCGTCCGCCTTCCCGAACCTCCTGGTAAACGGCGCGAGCGGCATCGCGGTCGGCATGGCGACGAACATGGCTCCGCACAACCTGGTCGAGGTCATCGGCGCCGCCCGGCACCTGATCAGCAACCCCGACGCCTCGCTCGACGACCTGATGTCGTTCGTGCCCGGCCCCGACTTCCCGAGTGGAGGAACGATCGTCGGCCTGGCGGGGGTCCGCGACGCCTACGCCACGGGGCGCGGCAGCTTCAAGACACGCGCACGGGTCTCGGTCGAGAGCATCACCGCGCGCAAGTCCGGCCTCGTCGTCACCGAGCTCCCCTATCTCGTCGGGACCGAGAAGGTGATCGACAAGATCAAGGACGGCGTCCAGAGCAAGAAGCTCAGCGGCATCTCGGATGTCACGGACCTGACCGACCGCGACAACGGCCTCCGCCTCGTCATCGGCATCAAGACCGGCTTCAGCCCGGAGGCGGTGCTCGAGCAGCTCTACCGGTACACGCCCCTCGAGGACACGTTCGCGATCAACAACGTGGCCCTGGTCGACGGCGGACCGCGCACGCTCGGGCTCAAGGAGCTGCTGCAGGTCTACGTCGGTCACCGCGTCCAGGTGGTGACGCGCCGCTCGCGCTACCGGCTGCGCAAGCGTCAGGACCGCCTGCACCTCGTGGAGGGTCTCCTGGTCGCGATCCTCGACATCGACGAGGTCATCCAGCTGATCCGCGGCAGCGACGACACCGCCGCCGCCCGGGCGCGCCTGATCGAGGTCTTCGACCTCAGCACCGTGCAGGCCGACTACATCCTCGAGCTCCAGCTGCGACGGCTCACCAAGTTCTCCCGGATCGAGCTCGAGGCCGAGCGCGACACCCTCCTCGCCGAGATCGCCGAGCTCGAGGCGCTGCTGGCGAGCCGCGCCCGCATCGAGGAGCTCGTCTCGGACGAGCTCGACGACGTCGCGCAGCGCCTCGGCACGCCGCGCCGCACGCTGCTGACCGAGGCCCGCCCCTCCGTGGCGACGACCGGGCGCAAGACGGCCGCGGTCCTCGAGATCGCCGATGCCCCGTGCCGGATCCACCTCAGCACGACCGGTCGCATGGTGCGGGTCGACCGGGATCCGGAGGCGGCTCCCCACCCCGAGCGCGCCTCCCGCCGCAGCAAGCACGACGCGGTGCTCAGCGTGATCGACACGACCACGCGCACCGAGATCGGAGCGGTCACGTCGGCCGGGAGGCTCCTGCGCTTCTCCCCGGTCGACGTCCCGGCCGTCCCGTCGACCTCCGTCCAGCTGGGGGCCGGGGTCAGGATGGCCGACTACCTCACCCACCTCGGAAAGGACGAGCGCGTCCTCGCGCTCGTCTCTCTCGAGGACCCGCGGCCCGTCGCGCTCGGCACCCTCCAGGGCATCGTGAAGCGCGTGTCACTCGCCGACCTGCCCGATCGTCCCGACCTCGAGCTGATCGCCCTCAAGCCGAAGGACGCGGTCGTCGGCGCCGCGCCCGCCGCCGACGAGGACGAGCTCGTCTTCGTGACGGGAGAGGCGCAGCTGCTGCGCTTCAGCGCCTCCTCCGTGCGCCCTCAGGGGCGGACCGCGGCCGGGATGGCGGGAGTGAAGCTCGGCGAGACCGACGAGGTCGTGCACTTCGCCGTCGTCCCCGAGGCCGATCGCGACGAGGCGGTCGTCGCGACGGTGGCGGTCGACAGCTGGGCGCTCTCCGGGACCGACACCGGGAGCGCGAAGGTCTCGGCGTTCTCGGAGTTCCCGGCCAAGGGGCGCGCGACCGGCGGCGTCCGGGCGCAGCGGTTCCTGAAGGGCGAGACGGCGCTCGGAGTCGCGTGGGTCGGCCCGGCGCCGGCTCACGCCCTCGAGGCGAACGGCGCCGTCGCCGCCCTCCCCGAGTCCGGGATGAAGCGGGACGCCTCGGGAGTGGCCCTCGCCGCGCCGATCGCCAGCATCGGAGCAGCTCCCGAGCTGCTCTGATCGTCACCTCGCGGGAGTGGCGCTCCGAGCGACTGCGGTGCGTCGCCGTGCGATCTGCAGGGGGTGCAGCGCCTTCCTGGGGTTCCGTCGCGGAGGACGGACTCTTCGTGCGCCAGCACCCGCAGATCGCACCAACAACTGCAGAGCGCGAGCACCTGCAGATCGCACGAACACCTGCAGAGCGCCCGCGGACCTGCAGAGCGCACCGGCACCCGCGGGGTGCTGAGCCCTACACGTCGATGCGGTCGCGCGAGAGCGTCTCCGAGCCGCGGACGATGAACTCCTTGCGCGGTGCGACGTCGTTGCCCATCAGGAGCTCGAAGACGCGGCCGGCGTTCTCGGCATCGGCGACCCGCACCCGGCGGAGCGTCCTGCGCGAGCGGTCCATGGTCGTCGTCGCCAGCTGGTCGGCATCCATCTCGCCGAGACCCTTGTAGCGCTGGATCGGGTCCTGGTAGCGCCGGCCCGCCTTGGCGAGCGAGGCCAGCACCCCGGTGAGCTCCTTCTCGGAGTAGGTGTAGATCGTCTCGTTCGGCTTCTTCCCCGCGTTCATCACGACGACGCGATGCAGCGGCGGTACCGCCGCGAAGACCCGGCCGGCCTCGACCAGCGGGCGCATGTAGCGGAAGAAGAGGGTCAGCAGGAGCGTGCGGATGTGCGCCCCGTCGACGTCGGCGTCGCTCATCAGGATGATCTTGCCGTAGCGCGCGGCCGACAGGTCGAACGATCGGCCGGACCCGGCTCCGATGACCTGGATCATCGACGCGCACTCGGCGTTCGAGAGCATGTCGGCGATGCTCGCCTTCTGCACGTTCAGGATCTTGCCGCGGATGGGCAGGAGTGCCTGGTACTCGCTGTTGCGGGCGCTCTTCGCGGTGCCGAGGGCGGAATCCCCCTCGACGATGAACAGCTCGCTGTTCTCGACGTCGTTGCTGCGGCAGTCGACGAGCTTCGCGGGGAGGGAGGAGGACTCGAGGGCGTTCTTGCGCCGCTGCGTCTCCTTGTGGGCACGTGCCGAGATGCGCGACTTCATCTCGGCGACCAGCTTCTCGAGCAGCTGCGACATCTGCGCCTTGTCCTCGCGCTTGGTCGAGGAGAAGACCGCGCCGAGCGTCGAGCCGATGGTCTGCGCGACGATGGCGCGCACCGCCGGGGTGCCGAGCACCTCCTTCGTCTGGCCCTCGAACTGCGGTTCGGGGAGCCGGACGGTGAGCACGGCCGTCAGGCCGGCGAGCATGTCGTCCTTCTCGAGCTTGTCGGAGCCGACCTTGAGCCGACGCGCATTCGCCTCGACCTGCGAGCGGAGCAGTTTCAGCAGGCCCTGCTCGAAGCCGGTCTGGTGGGTCCCGCCCTTGGGAGTCGAGATGATGTTCACGAAGCTGCGCATCACGGTCTCGTAGCCGGTGCCCCAGCGCAGGGCGATGTCGACCTCGCACGTGCGCTCCACCTCGGTGGGCACCATCGCGCCGCCCGGCGTCAGCACCGGGACCGTCTCTGTGAAGGCGCCCGAGCCCGAGAGCCGGAGGACGTCGGTCACCGCCGAGTCGGGCGCCAGGAACTCCACGAACTCCGAGATCCCCCCGTCGTAGCGGAACATCTCGGCACGCCGCTCGTCCTCGCGGTCGTCGACGATGTCGATCGTGAGCCCCGGGACGAGGAAGGCCGTCTGCCGAGCGCGGGTCACGAGGTCGTCGGTCTGGAACGCCGCGCCCTTCGTGAAGATCTGCCGATCGGCCCAGTAGCGCACGCGCGTCCCCGTGACGCCCTTCGCGACCTTGCCGACGACGGCCAGCTCCGACCCGTTCTCGAACGGAGTGAACGGAGCATCGGGAGTGGGCTCGCCCGCGTCGGCGAAGCGGCCGGGCTCCCCGCGGTGGAACGACATGCGGTAGGTGCGACCGTCGCGGTCGACCTCGACGTCGAGCCGCTCCGACAGGGCGTTCACCACCGACGCGCCGACCCCGTGCAGTCCGCCCGACGCCGCGTAGGAGCCGGAGCCGAACTTGCCGCCCGCGTGGAGCTTCGTGAAGACGACCTCGACGCCGGTCAGTCCGGTCTTCGGCTCGATGTCGACGGGGATCCCGCGCGCCCGGTCGCGCACCTCGACGCTGTCGTCGGAGTGCAGCACGACGCTGATCTCGGTGCCGTGCCCCGCCAGAGCCTCGTCGACGGAGTTGTCGATGACCTCCCAGAGGCAGTGCATGAGTCCGCGGGAGTCGGTCGATCCGATGTACATGCCCGGGCGCTTCCGGACCGCCTCGAGACCCTCGAGGACGGAGAGGTGTCGAGCGGAGTAATCGGAGGAGGCCATTCCTCCAGTTTACTTTCGGGGGCTCCTCTCCCCGTGCGCGACGCGGCGAGCGTGAACGCGCATGCCGTCCAGTACCACAGAGCGCCTACGCGCACAGCGAAATGCCGCTCGATCGTCTCTGTGCGGAAACATTCGCGTGCTTTGATGGTTCCACTAAGCAGAGATCGAAGACCGAGTGCAGGAGGCCAAGTCATGTCGACCACAGCAACCCAGAACGGCGTGGACGAACTCGCTGGCGTCCACCAGCTCTCCGCCGCCGACCGCTGCGACAGCTGCGGCGCCCAGGCGTACATCCGAGTCGTGGTGAACAACGGAGAGCTTCTGTTCTGCGCCCACCACGGCAAGAAGTACCAGGAGAAGCTCTCGAGCATCGCACAGAGCTGGCACGACGAGTCCGCGCGACTCTTCGAAGAGCAGCGGCCCTGAGCCACGGCGAGACGTCGGAGCGTCGCTGAGACGCCCTACCGAACGACACCGAGCCGCTTCGCGATCACCTCGCGGGCGGCTCGTGCCGTTTCATCGGACGCCCGGATCCGCTCGTCCGTCGCCGCGTACGCGAGACCGTGGCGATCGGCCGTCCTGCGGAGGATCGCGTCGGCGAGTGCAGGATTCTTGGCCAGGACCGGTCCGTGCAGGTGCGTGCCGAGCAGCGAGCCGCTCCGGTACCCCTCGACGCCGTGACCGTCGCCGACTCCGTGCAGCACTCGCCCGAGCGCCGAGGTGGTGTCGAAGCCGTCGATCCGGCGGACGTGGTTCTCGAACCCGACGAGCACGCCGTCGGTCGACTGGACGACGAGGTCCCCGGTCGTCCGCTCACCGGTCACCGCTCTGCCCGGGAAGACCCCGAGGCCCTGCACGACCCCCGAGGGTGTCTCGAAGGACTCGGTCAGCAGTTCCCAGCCGGCTCCGACGGCCACGATCTCGACGCCGTCACCGACCCAGCCGCGGAGCTCGTCACCGACCTCCTGCAGGAGGTCGAGGACGGCCGGGAGATCCTGATCGGCGCCGGTGCCGGCCACGAGCACATCGGGTCGGACGGCGAAGTCGCCGGCGGAGCGCAACTGCACCGCCTCGGCGTCGAGACCCGCCCACCGGGCCCGAGCCACGAGGACCCGCGCGTTCGCCGCGTCGCCGTTGCTGTCGAGAGCCTCCGGCGCGAGCACGCCGATGCGGAGAGTGGTCACGAGTCCTCCTCGCGGTTGGAGGCGAGCTGAAGGTGGGCGCGGGTGCGGCGCATCGAGTCGGCCGAGAAGACGATCGTCTTCCTGCCAGAGACGGGTGTGGGCAGCGCGAGGAAGCTGTCGAGAGCTCGACCCAGATCCTCGTCGACCGCGTCGATCGCGACTCCGTCGTAGCGCAGCTGCAGGGCGGCCTCGTGGGCCTTCGACCCCGAGACGACGCGCACCCGACCGAGGCCGGAGGTGTCGACGGGCCAGAAGTAGGAGGGATCGCGCACGTCGGAGCCGATCGCGAGCATGATCTGCTCGGTGCCCTGCGGGATCTCGGCCAGGTTCAGCCGGTAGCTCGCCGGGTTCTGCACCAGCACGAACTCCACCTCCTGGCCGCGGACGGTGACCACCTCGCCGCGTCCGAAGACGGGATCGATCGAGGAGAGGGCCGCGGAGGCGACATCGGCGTCGAAGCGCTCGCTGAGAACCGCGCGCGCGGCCGAGACCGCTGCTGCGGCGTCGACGGCGTAGTGGACGCCGCGCGCCGGCAGGCGCACGTCGAGCGTGTCGCCGTCGCTCACGATCCGAGCGCTCGCGCCCGAGGTCGACTCGACGACGGTCGTGGCCCGCTCGGCTCCGCCCTCGGCCGCAGCGGCGTAGCCGAGCCCGCCGACCGCGTCCTCGCGCACCGGAGCGGACACGCCGTACCAGCGGACGCCGTCCTGCGGCAGCGCGGTCGCGATCTCGGCGACGTGGCGGTCGTCCGCGTTCAACACGACCGGGCCGGTGGCCCGCTCGGCGATGGTGCCGAGCATGCGGGCGACCATCGCGGGGTCGAAGAAGCGGTCGATCTGATCGACGACCACATTCGTCAGCAGCACGACTCTCGGGCGCATGCGCGGCGCGAGCCGAGCGCCGTGCCCTTCGTCCATCTCGAGGACGGCGATGTCAGCGTCGATCCGGCCGCGGAGGTCCGAGCGCTCGAGGAGGGCCGAGGTGAGCCCCTGTGCGATGTTGGCGGTCGAGGGATTCGTGAACACCCGCAGCCCATGTGCTCGGAGCACCGCGACGAGCATCTTGGTCGTCGTCGACTTGCCCGCCGACCCCGTGACGACGACGAGCCCCTCGGCGAAGCCCTCGAGGACAGCCGGGAGGAATCCGGGCGCGAGGCGGTTGACCACGAGTCCGGGGACGGCGGAGCCCCCGCCGGGCTTCCGGACACGCGCCGCGAAGCGGGCGGCCCTCCCCAGGAGGACCGCCGGCGCGTAGCGGATCACCGGCCTACTCGAGGTAGTCGCGCAGCGACTGCGAGCGGGAGGGGTGGCGCAGCTTCGCCATCGTCTTCGACTCGATCTGACGGATGCGCTCGCGCGTGACGCCGAACGTGTCGCCGATCTGGTCGAGGGTCTTCGGCATGCCGTCGCCGAGACCGAAGCGCATGCGGATGACTCCGGCCTCACGCTCCGACAGGGAGTCGAGGAGCGACTCGAGCTGCTTCTGCAGCATCGTGAAGCCCACGGCGTCGGCCGGCACAACGGCCTCGGTGTCCTCGATGAGGTCGCCGAACTCGCTGTCGCCGTCCTCGCCGAGCGGGGTGTGCAGCGAGATCGGCTCGCGGCCGTACTTCTGCACCTCGATGACCTTCTCGGGGGTCATGTCGAGCTCGCGGGACAGCTCCTCCGGAGTGGGCTCGCGGCCCAGATCCTGGAGCATCTGCCGCTGGACGCGGGCGAGCTTGTTGATGACCTCGACCATGTGGACCGGGATGCGGATGGTGCGCGCCTGGTCGGCCATGGCGCGGGTGATCGCCTGACGGATCCACCAGGTCGCATAGGTCGAGAACTTGAAGCCCTTGGTGTAGTCGAACTTCTCGACGGCGCGGATGAGGCCGAGGTTGCCCTCCTGGATGAGGTCCAGGAACTGCATGCCACGACCCGTGTAGCGCTTCGCGAGGCTGACGACGAGTCGGAGGTTCGCACCGAGCAGGTGGCTCTTCGCCCGCTGCCCGTCCTTCGCGACCCAGCGGAGCTCGCGGACGAGCTCCGGGCTGAGGTCGCTCGTGTTGGCGAGCTTGTCCTCGGCGAAGAGGCCCGCCTCGATGCGCATCGCGAGCTCGACCTCCTCGGCCGCGTTCAGGAGCGCGACCTTGCCGATCTGCTTGAGGTAGTCCTTGACGGGGTCGGCGGTCGCGCCGGTGATCGCCGTCGAGTAGACGGGGACCTCGTCGTCGTCGCCGCCGAAGGACAGGACGAGGGCGCCGCTCGGGAGCGGCTCCGCCGGCGCAGCCACGGCGACGGCAGGGGTCTCGGGGGTCTCGGTGTCGTCCTTGGCGTCGGCCTCGGGCTCCTCGACGACCGTCTCGGTCTCGTCGTCCTCCGTCACCTCCGCCTCGTCGGGCTCGGGCGCGTCGGGAGTCTCCTCCTCGGCGGCCGTGGCGGGCGCAGCGGTCTTCGCGGAGGCGCGGGCGCGCGGGGTCTTGGCGGCTGCGGGCTTGCGCGCGGCCGGCTTCTTGGTCGTCGTCGCGTCGTCGTCGACGGCGTCGAGCGTTGCTGTCTTGGTAGCTCTGGTGGCCATGGCGGCACCTCTCCATCCGTTGCGTCCCGGTAGCGCACGTCGCCGGGAGGGCGTCGTCCGTCGGTGGGCATTACGAGGACCCATGTCAAGTCGAGGACGTCGCACGCCCGACGTGGGCCTGGTGCTCCTCGACCCGAACGGGTCCTATTGACAATTATTGCACGCCTGAGTAGTGGGATCGCGCCGATCGGCGGGTGGCGAGCACGGATCTCCCGATCCGATCCTCACGACTCCCCTCGCGGGCGGGACATCGTGCGCGGGGCGGAGCCGAAGCGGCGGTCAGCGTCCCGAGCGCCCACGACGGAGCCGGTCACTCAGTGCAACCCAGAGAGGGGCCACCATTATTCCCTCGTCCTCGGCGAGACGGCGCCGGGTCCGCCGACGGGCGCTGACGAGTCCCACGACTCCCGCGCCCACCACGATGTACTGCACGCACCACGCGAGCCGGAAGCTGTCCATCGAGTAGAGGCGTGCCGAGTCGGCGCCGGGGCCCGCGAGCGCGTCGAGGAGGAGCCCCATCGCGAACATCATCGTGAAGGTCGCGAGGAATCCGCCGACGTTGACCACGCCGTTCGCCGCACCGAGGCTCCGCTGGGGGTTGAAGGTCCTCGCGAAGTCGAATCCGATCATGGAGCCGGGCCCGCCCGCGCCGATCACGATGAGCAGGAGGACGATCAGCCAGTACGGCGGGACACCGGGCCAGAGCAGGACGACCGTCCAGGCGACGGCCATGGCCGACACGATCCCGATCACGAGGTTGCTCCGCCGCATCGGATGCCGCGCGGTCAGCACTCCGAGGACCGGACCGACGATGATCCCCGCGACCACGACGATCGTCAGCGTCGGAGCGGCGGAGCTCGGAGGCAGGCCGATCGCGTAGACGAGGAACGGGTAGCCCCAGAGCAGCGTGAAGACCGTTCCCGAGGACTGCGTCACGAAGTGCGACCAGAAGCCGAGCTGCGTACCGGGTCGCCGGAGACTGACCACGAGCTGCGCGATCGTCGCCCGCAGTGTCGGCGGCACGATCACGATCGGCTCCGTGCGTGGAGGGACGTCGCTGATCAGGAGGAGCACGCCCAGGAAGGCGACCGCTCCGAGCCCCGCCGCGCTGAGGAACGCGGGCGTCCACCCGACGGAGTGCAGGAGCGCCGCGAACGGGAGCGCCGAGAGGATCTGCCCGATCTGGCCGATGTTCCCGATCCACTGCGAGAGCTGCGGGACGGTCGGCCCGCTGAACCAGGTCACCGTCAGACGGATGACGGAGGTGAAGATCGCCGCGTCACCGGCCCCCACGAGGACCCGGCCCAGGACGGCGATCCCGATCGAGGGGGCGACCGCGAGCACGACCTGGCCGATCATCATCAGAGCGGTACCGCTGAGGATCAGCGTCCTGGGCCCGAAGCGGTCGATCAGGATGCCGACCGGGATCTGCATCCCCGCGTACACGATGAGCTGGACGACGGCGAGGGTGGAGAGGACCGCGGCGGCGACTCCGAACCGCTCGGCGGCGTCGATCCCCGCGACACCGAGGGTCGTGCGGTTCAGGACCGCGACGAGGTAGGCGAACGAACCGGCACCGAAGACGAACCAGGCTCGACGAGATCGCACTCGCCCGAGCCTAGCAAGCGGGCCGAGGGGCTCAGGAGGCGGCGGGCTCGTCCCCGGGTCGGCGGATCGCGAGGAACTTCTCGAGCTCCGCGGCCAGCGCATCGGCACTCGGGACGAAGCCGTCCTCGTCCGTCAGCGGCGAGCGCAGGCTCGTCCCCTCCATGTAGGTGTCGTGCCGCGACTCGAGCGCCTGCACCAGCTTCTGCAGCTCCTCGTTGCCGGCGACCTGCTCGTCGACCTTCGCGAGGAACTCGCGACCGCTCTCCCGGAGGCGGTCGGTCGGGAAGATGAGGCCGGTCGAGGCGGAGATGCTCTCGAGCGCGGCGACGGCGGCCTGGGGGTACTCGGTGTCCGAGAGGTAGTGCGGGATGAGCAGGGCGAAGCCGACCGCGGGCGTCCCGCGCTCGTACAGCCGGTACTCGAGCAGGTGCAGCACGTTCGAGGGGACCTGCGTGTGCGGCTTCCAGACCGACATCGCGTCGATCAGGTCCTCGCGGTTGCCGCTCACGGTCACGCCCACCGGCCGGGTGTGCGGGACCGGCATGGGGATCGCGTGCACCCAGGTGGTGCCCGCGACCTCGAGCCGGTCGATCAGCGAGACCACGGCGCGTGTGAACCGCTCCCACTGGAAGTCGGGCTCGAAGCCGGTCAGCAGGAGGAAGGGCTGGTGCAGCTCGTCGTAGGCGATGGAGAGTCGCAGCGTCGCCGGGCGGTAGTCGGTCAGGTGGTCCTGATCGAAGGTGATGATGGGTCGACGAGCCCGGTAGTCGAGCAGCTGATCCTGGTCGAACGAGACGATCGGCCGGTGCTGGAGGGTGTCGAGCAGGTACTCGCCCACCTGTGCGACGGCACCGCCGGCATCGGCGAACCCGGTGAGCCCCGCGACCAGGTGCAGCCCGCGCGGAACCTCCGACAGGTCGCCCTCGATCTCGAACAGCTCTTCCGGATCCAGCATGCGATCAACTGTAGACGGCGCCCGTCCAGCCCCTCGGCGGCGGCGCTGAGCCCTGAGCGAACAGCGCCTACGATTGCGCGCATGCCCCTCTCCTCTCTCGAGTTCTCGACTGTTCCGGCCTCCGACATCGACTCGGACGCCCTCGTCCTCGGGGTCGCGCCGGGACCGGACGGTCCCCGTCTGGTCGGCGTCGAGGGCTTCGACGAGCTCGTGAGCGCCCTCCCTGCGCTCGGTGCCACCGGAGCGGTCGAGACCCTGGTCCGCGTCCCGTCCCCCGTGCGCGCCGGCGTCCTCGTCCTCGTCGGTCTCGGCTCGTCCGAGCCGTCGGCCACGGTCCTCCGAGCAGCCGCGGGCCTGGCCGTCCGGTCGCTCGCGGGGAGCGCCTCCGTCGCTCTCGCGCTGCCCGCCGGCGCCGACGGCGCGCTCGCCGCGGTCGCCGAAGGTGCGGCACTCGGCGCCTACTCCTTCTCGGCCTACCGCGGCAGCACCGCCGACTCGGTCAAGCGCCCGGTCCAGGACGTCGTCCTGCTCGCGCCCGAGGGCGGCGACACCGCGATCCTCGAGCGCGCGCTCGTCATCGGCCGCGCCGTCTCGACCGTCAAGGACCTCGTCAACACTCCCCCGTCGCACCTCTACCCCCGGACGATGGCCGAGGCGGTCCAGGAGGGATCCGCCGGGCTCCCCCTCGAGGTGACGGTCTGGGACGAGGAGGCGCTCGAGGCCGAGGGTTTCGGCGGGATCCTCGGCGTGGGCAGCGGCTCCTCCCGGCCGCCGCGACTCGTCAAGGTCGCCTACTCGCCCGAGGGCGCGACGGCGCACCTCGCTCTCGTCGGCAAGGGCATCACGTTCGACAGCGGCGGACTCTCGCTCAAGCCGCCGGCGTCGATGATCGGCATGAAGTACGACATGACCGGCGCCGCAACCGTCTACGCGGTCGTGCGCGCGGCAGCCGAGCTGAGCCTCCCGGTGCGGATCACCGCGTGGCTCTGCATCGCCGAGAACCTGCCGTCGGGCACGGCCATCCGACCCAACGACGTCCTCACCATCCGAGGAGGCACGACCGTGGAGGTGCTCAACACCGACGCCGAGGGACGCCTCGTGCTCGCCGACGGGATCGTCGCCGCGAGCGAGGAGCAGCCCGACGCCATCGTCGACGTCGCGACGCTCACCGGTGCGGCGATGGTCGCGCTCGGCAACCGCTACGTCGGCGCGATGGGCGACGACGAGCTGATCGGCACGGTGATCGAGGCGGCGACGGCAGCGGGCGAGACCTTCTGGCACATGCCGCTCCCTCCGGAGCTGCGTCCCCTGCTCAACTCGGACATCGCCGACATCGCGAACGTGAAGCCGGGCAACACGGCGGGCGGCATGCTGATCGCCGGGCACTTCCTGAAGGAGTTCGTCGGCACGCGCGGCGAGGGCGAGGACGCCACCACGATCCCCTGGGTCCACCTCGACATCGCGGGCGCCGCCAACAACTCCGGCGGGGCGCACGGCTTCACGGCAGGGGGGCCGACCGGAGTCTCGGTGCGGGCGCTCCTCGTGCTGGCCGAGGGCTTCGCGAGCGCGTAGTAGGGTCGACGGGGCGGGAGATCCCGCCTCGTCCCCCCTCCGCAGGCCTCGTGCGCACCGCGCCGGAGCCGCTCAGGAGGCGAGGGGACCCGCGTCGCAAGGGAGTCACTCCGTGTCGGAAGAGCGCTACGACCTCGTCGTGCTCGGTGGTGGCAGCGGCGGCTACGCGGCGGCCCTCCGTGCGGCCCAGCTCGGGATGAGCGTCGCGATCGTCGAGCGGGACAAGCTCGGAGGCACCTGCCTCCACCGCGGCTGCGTGCCGACCAAGGCCCTGCTCCACGCCGCGGAGCTGGCCGACGGCGCGAAGGACGCGCAGAAGTACGGCGTGCTCGCCGAGTTCCGCGGCATCGACATCGCCGGAGTCACGCGCTACCGCGAGGGAGTGGTCGCCGGCAAGTACAAGGGTCTGCAGAGCCTCGTCTCCGCGCGCGGCATCACCGTCGTCACCGGGGAGGGCCGGCTCACGGCACCGGGCACGGTCGTCGTCGGAGAGCACGTTCTGCACGGCGGCACCGTCGTGGTCGCCACCGGATCCTCCTCCAGGACACTGCCGGGCATCGAGATCGGCGGTCGCGTCATCACGAGCGATCAGGCGCTCGAGCTCGATCACGTCCCCGACCGCGTGGTCGTCCTGGGCGGAGGAGTCATCGGCGTCGAGTTCGCGAGCGTGTGGCGCTCGTTCGGGGCCGAGGTCACGATCGTCGAGGCGCTTCCGCACCTGGTCCCCAACGAGGACGAGAGCATGAGCAAGCAGCTCGAGCGCGCGTTCCGGAAGCGCGGGATCGCGTTCACCCTCGGGTCGCGCGTGTCGTCCGTCTCGCAGACGGACGCCGGGGTGACGGTCTCGCTCGAGTCCGGCGCGTCCGTCGAGGGCGACATCCTGCTCGTCGCGGTCGGGCGGGGCCCGGTCACCGCCGGAATCGGACTCGAGGAGATCGGCGTCCGCCTCGACCGCGGCTACGTCGTCACGGACGAGCGCCTGCAGACCTCGGTCCCGAACGTCTACGCCGTCGGCGACATCGTCCCCGGGCTCCAGCTCGCCCACCGCAGCTTCCAGCAGGGGATCTTCGTCGCAGAGGAGATCGCCGGACTCGGCCCGCAGACCGTCGCCGATCTGAACGTGCCGAAGGTGACCTACAGCGATCCCGAGGTCGCGTCGGTCGGTCTCACCGAGGCGAGGGCGATCGCCGAGTACGGCGCCGAGCGGATCGCCAGCTACGACTACGGCCTGGCGGGGAACGCCCGGAGCACCATCATCGGCACCGCGGGCTCGGTGAAGGTCGTCCGAGTCGTCGACGGTCCCGTCGTCGGCGTGCACATGATCGGCGCCCGCGTGGGCGAGCTGATCGGCGAGGCCCAGCTCATCGTGAACTGGGAGGCACACCCGGAGGACGTCGCACCGTTCGTGCACGCCCATCCCACTCAGAACGAGGCGCTCGGCGAGGCGCACCTCGCACTGGCCGGCAAGCCGTTGCACGCCCTGTAGAACCACCGGGAGCGGCGACCCGCTGCTCCCGCTTCACTAAGCTGAAGATCGAAACAACGCGTCTTAAGGAGACAGGCTCATGAGCGAATCCGTCAGCCTCCCGGCACTCGGAGAGAGTGTCACGGAAGGAACGGTCACCCGCTGGCTGAAGAACGTCGGGGACCGCGTCGAGGTCGACGAGCCCCTGCTCGAGGTCTCGACCGACAAGGTCGACACCGAGATCCCGTCGCCCATCGCCGGTGTCATCGAGGAGATCCTCGTCCAGGAGGACGAGACGGTCGAGGTCGGCGCCGAGCTCGTCCGGATCGGCGACGGCTCCGGTGCAGCAGCGCCCGAGCCCGAGGCTCCGGCCGAGGAGGCACCCGAGGTCGAGGCGGCCGAGGCCGAGCCCACCGACGTCGCGACGCCCTCCGTCGACTCGGACAGCGACGACGAGGCGCCCGCGCCCGCCGAGCCCGAGCCGGCACCCGCTGCCGAGAAGCCCGCAGCGCCCGAGGTGTCGGCTCCCGCTCCCTCGGTGCCCGCGCCCGCCGCGGCAGCGCCTGCGGCCGCTCCCGCTCCCGCAGCGACCCCCGAGCCGACCGACTCGAACCCGGGCTACGTCACGCCTCTGGTGCGCAAGCTCGCGAGCGAGCACGGCATCGACCTGGCCGGTCTCACCGGCACCGGAGTCGGCGGTCGCATCCGCAAGCAGGACGTCCTCGACGCGGTCGAGGCGGCGAAGTCCGCCCCCGCTCCAGTGTCGGCTCCCGCCGCGGCTGCTGCCAAGACGGCACGCACCCCGCTCGAGACGTCCCCGCTGCGCGGCACCACGCAGCCGATGTCGCGCCTGCGCAAGGTCCTCGCCCAGCGCGCGGTCGAGTCGATGCAGTCGAGCGCTCAGCTCACCTCCGTCGTCGAGGTCGACGTCACCGCAGTGGCGCGCTTCCGTGATTCGGTGAAGAAGAGCTTCCAGGAGAAGACCGGCGCCAAGCTGTCCTTCCTGCCGTTCTTCGCCCTCGCCGCCGCCGAGGCGCTGAAGGCCTACCCGGTGATCAACTCGACGCTCGACGGCGACTCGATCGTCTACCCCGACCACGAGAACATCAGCATCGCGGTCGACACCGAGCGCGGGCTGCTCACGCCCGTGCTGAAGAACGCGGCCGACCTCTCGCTCGCCCAGATCGCGTCGACGATCGGCGACCTCGCCGAGCGCACTCGCAACAACAAGCTCAAGCCCGACGAGCTGGCCGGCGGCACCTTCACGCTGACGAACACCGGCTCCCGCGGTGCTCTCTTCGACACTCCGGTCGTCTTCCTCCCGCAGACCGCGATCCTCGGCACCGGCATCGTCACCAAGAAGCCGGCCGTGGTCCAGGTCGACGGTCAGGACGCGATCGCGATCCGCTCCACCGTCTACCTGGCGCTGTCCTACGACCACCGCACGGTCGACGGCGCCGACGCGGCCCGCTTCCTGGTCGCGATCAAGCAGCGCCTCGAGGAGGGCTCGTTCGAGAACGACCTCGGCATCTGACGCCTCCGCCGACTCCGCGCGCTAGTCGCGGCCGTCGGCGAAGACGTCGCGGATGAACCAGCCGGCCTCCGTCCTGATGATCAGGACGGAGGCCGCTGTCGTCGTGTCGCCGGAGACCAGCCTGACGAGAGCGGAGGCGCCGTTCTCGTCGGCCAGGACGGCGTCGATCGCGGCCCCGGCCGGGAGCAGCTCCTGGACCCGTTCGGCGCCGCCCGTGCGGAGCGGCGAGTCGGCCGTCGTCAGCGCCTCGGCGCAGGCGTCGAAGCCGCCGGTGCAGTTGCTCGCCGACTCGACGAGCCCTCGGGCCGCTGCCTCCGGAGAGGAGTCGGGCGGAGGACGCTCGACGACCTCCGACGCCGACGACGGGGGACCGGACGAGCCGGCCCTGGTCGGCTGCGGGGCGGGCCCGTCGGCGGAGGGGCCCGCGCTCACTCCCGAGGCGACAACGGAGCCGAGCAGGATGACCGCCGCCGCTGCCAGAGGTCCGCGATGGCGCTTCATCAGAGACACCAGGCGCGACTGCCAGCCGTCGAGGGGATGCCCCCTGCGATGACGAGCCGGCGGGGCGGACGCCTCCGACGACGGGGCACTCGGCAGTGCCGGCCGGGTCGCCGGTCCACGCTCACCCGCCGCCCTCGGCATTCGGAGCCGGGACGAGGCCTGACGCCGCGGCGGCGCCTCGGTCGGCTCGAGCACGGGCCGAGGTCGGGCCCGGAGGAGCGGCCCGAGTGGCAGCGGCGGCGCCGTCCGGTAGAGGAACGCCTCCAGCTCCTCGAGCCCCACGTCCTCGCCGAGGACGACCAGGGGGTCGGCGCAGTGCTCGGCGCAGCGCACGATCAGGGAGCGGAGCGCCGAGGCGGGCGACTCGTCGGCCGCCGCCGAGCGGCCCCCGCTGAGCAGCAGCACCGGTGCCCCGTCGCCCGTCAGGCCGACCTGCGAGGCGTCGACGGCGAGGTCGACCCCGGAGGCGGCCGCGTCGCGGATCGCATCGGCGATCGGCGCGAGCACGGTCACGAGGTGACCCGGCGACAGCGGGTGACCCGAGTCGAGGACGCGTTCGAGCGTGGTCACCACGGGAGGCGCGGTGACGAGGACCGGACCCTCGCGGCCCACCGCGACGTCGACCAGTGTCTCGCGATGCTCGTGGTGCGGGAGTCGGGCGAGCCCGTCTCGCAGCGCGGCCGCTGCACGCTCCCGCGAGAGCACCACCGCGGAGGCCGTCTGCCCGGTGCCCGTGCGCACCAGGGGCCCTCGGAAGGTCGCTCCGACGACCTCGAAGCCCCCGAAGCGCTCCGCCTCCTCGACTCCCCCCTCCCGCGCGGCGCTCCCGGATTCCATGCCACGAGCCTGCACCCGGCCCTGCTCCCGTCGAGCGACGCGTGCTCGATCGGTGGACGGAGCCGCGGATCGACGCCTGAGGAGGAGTGCCGCTGGTCCGATCCTGACCTCCGGTCCTGCTCCCGGGGTCCGCTCGGTATCCTTGACCTCATGGCACGCAGCACGGAACCGTCGACGAAGGCGGTCAAGGAACCCGGACGTCTCAAGCAGATGTGGCAGGTGTTCCAGATGACCCGCCGCTACGACAGCAACGCGGTGTGGATCATCCTGCTCGCCGCGCTCCTGCCGGTCCTCCTCGGCGTCCTCCTCGGTGTGCTGCTCGGAGACGGCAACGGCTTCGTCATCGCCCTCTGGGTGCTCGTCGGGATCCTCGCGGGAATGGTGGCGGGCCTCGCCGTCCTCTCCCGTCGCGCCGAACGCGCCGCCTACGGTCAGATCGCCGGCCAGCCCGGAGCCGTCGGCGCGGTGCTGCGCAGCGGACTCCGCGGGACGTGGACGGGCGGCGAGATGCCGGTCGCCGTCAACGGCAAGACCCAGGACGCCGTCTACCGCGCCGTCGGCCGCGGCGGAGTCGTCCTGATCGCGGAGGGCCCGACGGGGCGGACGAAGCGGATGCTCGAGGACGAGCGGCGCAAGGTCACGCGGATCCTGCCGAACGTGCCCGTCACCTTCGTGCACGTCGGACCGGACGCGGACGCCGTCCCCCTGCATCGCGTGCCGCGCACGCTCGCGAAGACCAAGAAGGTCCTCACGAAGGCCGAGGTGCTGGCCGTGAAGAACCGCCTCGCGTCGCTCAACACCTCGCTGCCCATCCCGAAGGGCGTCGACCCGTTCAAGGTGCGACCGCAGCGCTCCCGCTGAGCCACGTCGACCTCCGCGCGAAGAGCCCGTGCCTCCGGGCACGGGCTCTTCGTCGTTCGCGGGCGGGACGGAGTCAGTAGCGGACGAGCACCGTGCCGGCGACCTTGTCGTGGAAGCCCCGCTGGTCCGAGTCCCAGACGAGGGCGGGGACGAGCACGGCGAGCATCACGGACCGCACCAGCGGCCGCCAGACGCCCACCCAGCCGCCGCCGAGCCGCACGACCCTCATGCCGAGCAGCCGGTGCCCGACGCTGCCGCCGATGGTGGGGATGAAGACCGCCTGCAGCACGATGAAGAGCACGAGGCTCGCCCAGCGGTCGTAGTCGAAGAAGGCGAGCGAGAGCAGCGCAGCCACCGCGAGGTCGACGGCGAGGGCCGCGAACCGCCGGCCGACCCGTCCGACGGACATCCGACCGTGCTCGGGGAGCCCGAGGCGCTCCCCCGGCCACGAACTCGGTCCGACATCGGCGAAGGTCCTGCGGTCGGCTCCTGGCATCCCGCGATCCTATCGGCGTCGCCCCGGAACGTCCCGTGAGCCGGAGCGACCGCTGCCCGGCCCCGTAACACGCCGGAAACAAAAGGGACACGGGAGGGAAACCCCCTGTCACTACCCTGAAACGGCTGCGCTCTGCAGCAACCCGTTATGCCATTGGAGACCTTTGCATGTTTAAAGATTCTTCCGAGGTGCTCAAGTTCATCAAGGACACGGACGTCAAGTTCCTCGACATCCGGTTCACCGATCTCCCCGGTGTCCAGCAGCACTTCAACATCCCCGCCTCGACCGTGGACGAGGAGTTCTTCTCCGTCGGCCAGCTCTTCGACGGGTCCTCGATCCGTGGATTCGCGAACATCCACGAATCGGACATGCAGCTGATCCCTGACGTGACGACCGCCTACGTGGACCCGTTCCGCGTCGAGCGCACGCTGATCCTGGTCTTCGACATCTACAACCCGCGCAACGGCGAGATCTACTCGAAGGACCCTCGCCAGGTCGCCAAGAAGGCCGAGAAGTACCTCGCCTCCACCGGCATCGCCGACACCGCGTTCTTCGCCCCGGAGGCGGAGTTCTACATCTTCGACGACGTCCGCTACGAGGTCACGCAGAACGCCGCGTTCCACGTCGTCGACTCCGTCGAGGGTGCGTGGAACTCGGGCCGCGTCGAAGAGGGCGGCAACCTCGGCAACAAGACGCCCTACAAGGGCGGCTACTTCCCCGTCAGCCCCGTCGACAAGCAGGCCGACCTGCGCGACGACATCTGCCTGAAGCTCATCGACGCCGGCCTCATCCTCGAGCGCTCGCACCACGAGGTGGGCACCGGCGGCCAGGCCGAGATCAACTACCGCTTCGACACCATGGTCCACGCGGCGGACGACATCCTCAAGTTCAAGTACATCGTGAAGAACACGGCCGAGCAGTGGGGCAAGACCGCCACGTTCATGCCGAAGCCGCTCTTCGGCGACAACGGTTCGGGCATGCACACCCACCAGTCGCTCTGGAACGACGGCACTCCCCTCTTCTACGACGAGAACGGCTACGGGGGCCTCTCGGACCTCGCCCGCTGGTACATCGGCGGCCTGCTCAAGCACGCCCCGGCGGTCCTGGCCTTCACGAACCCGACGGTCAACTCCTACCACCGCCTCATCCCGGGCTTCGAGGCGCCGGTGAACCTGGTCTACTCGGCGGGCAACCGCTCCGCGTCGATCCGCATCCCGATCACGGGCACCAACCCGAAGGCCAAGCGCATCGAGTTCCGCGCTCCGGACGCGTCGGGCAACCCCTACCTGGCGTTCGCCGCGCAGCTCATGGCCGGCCTCGACGGCATCAAGAACCGCATCGAGCCGCACGAGCCCGTCGACAAGGACCTGTACGAGCTGCCCCCGGAGGAGGCCAAGCTCATCCCGCAGGTTCCCGCGTCGCTCGGCGAGGCGCTCGACGCCCTGGCCGCCGACCACGACTTCCTGCTGCAGGGCGGCGTGTTCACGCAGGAGCTCATCGACACCTGGATCGAGTTCAAGCGCGAGAAGGAGATCAAGCCGCTCGCACAGCGTCCGCACCCCTTCGAGTTCGAGCTCTACTACGGAGTCTGATCCTCGGAACCACTGCAAGGGCCGTCCCTCCTCGGAGGGGCGGCCCTTCGCCGTGCGGCGCGTCGGCAGTGCTGACTGGTCTGGCCCGCGATACCAACCCGTCGGGCTCGGTCGTCTTCTTCGCCGACACGGGCTCACTGCCGTTCGTGCCCGAGGAGGGGCCGATCGCGAGGCGAACCGCTCAGGCCGCGACATCCTGATCGACTGCGCGACCGAGCTGGTGCAGCTGGGCGAGGACGTGCGCTGCGAGCCCGGGATGGACCGCTCCGGGGTCGAGCAGTGCGGCGCGAAGCTCGCCTGCGGTGAGCGCGACCGCGTCGGACGGTGAGGAGATCGCTGATGTCGTACGGGAGTGGTGGTTCATCACGTGCTCTCAGTCTGCGGGGTTCGGGTCCCACCCAGGGTTGAGGAGAAGCGAAAAGCATACGTGCGTATCGAACCGAAAGGTTCTCGGCAGGCCGATCCGGACGCGTCCCTCAGGAGTAGAGGTGGTTGGTGCGCGCGCACGCGGAGGAGCAGAACGGGCTCGGACGCACGGCTGGAGACGCACCGCAGGCCACGCACCGGCGAGACGGGACGAGTGCAGCGAAGAAGGAAGACATGGTCACCCCAGGGTGTCGGCGCCGCGACCGCCGTGTGGCTGCGAGCTTCGGGTGCTCACGGGTCGCTCGAAGGCGTCGTATCGATTCGTCAGCCTGCGGCGTTCGGATTGGCGAACGCCGGATCGGGGTTGCTCGAGAGCTGGAGTCTCGTCATCGGTGGACCGCACCCGCAGGCTTCCAGCTCCGTCGACTCCGCGGCACGGCGCGTGCATCGGGACCGACCACAGCACCCAGGGAGCTCTGCCACCGAGTCAAATCGTCGGAACCACGGCGCAGGTCGGCCGCGCGGCGACGGGGTCAGCGGTAGGTCGGCTGCTCGCCCTCGGCCGGGCCGTAGAAGCGGCGCTCGAAGACGGCGCGGGCCCGGCGGGTGACTCCGAGGTAGTCGTCCTCGAGCCGAGTGGCGGAGCCCGCGGGGTACTCGAGGAGGCGCGCGATCGCGTCGAGCTGCCGTCTGTCGGTCGGGAGGACGTCGCTCGTGCGGTTCGTCCACAGGGTCATCGCCGAGCGCACGCGGGAGGAGAATCGCCAGGCCCTGCGCAGACGGTCCGCATCCGGGGCAGTGATGAGGCCCGCCTCCTCCGCGACTCGGAGCGCGGTGACGGTCGAGGTCGTGCGCAGGGCGGGCACAGTGCGGGCGTGCTGGAGCTGCAGGAGCTGCACGAGCCACTCCACGTCGCTCAGCGACCCCCTACCGAGCTTGATGTGCCGCAGCGGGTCGGCTCCCTGCGGGAGGCGCTCCTTCTCGACGCGCGCCTTGATCCGCTTCACCTCGCGGATGTCGCGGTCGGAGATCGCGGAGGGATACCGGACGCCGTCGGCGAGTGCCTCGAAGTCGGTGATCAGCTCCTCGTCGCCGGCGACTCCTCGGGCGCGGAGGAGGGTCTGGGCCTCCCAGGTCAGCGACCACCGCGCGTAGTAGGCACGGTAGGAGTCGAGGGAGCGCACGAGCGGGCCGTTCTTGCCCTCCGGTCGGAGGTCGGCGTCGAGGTCGAGCGGGAGGCGGGAGTCGTCCGTGAGCCGGACGAGCTCGGCCACCAGATGCTGCGCGTACAGCTGGGCGTCCCGCGGCTCGCCGGACACCGGGCGCTGGACGTACATCACATCGGCGTCCGAGCCGAAGCCCAGCTCCGCTCCCCCGTAGCGCCCCATGCCGATCACTGCGAACCGCGCGTCGGCCCCCGGCCGGCCGGCACTCGATCGGCGCACCGCGCCGAGCACTCCGGTGAGCAGAGCGGTGATGATGTCCGTGAGGCTCTGCGCGGTCTCCTCGATCGTGTTCAGACCGAGCACGCCCCCCATCGCGGTCCGCAGCACCTCGCGTCGGCGCATCGCTCGGAGGACCGCGGCCACCGCCTCCGGGGTGTCGTGGCGCGCGAGCACGGCCCTGACCTCCTCGCCGAGGGCGGAGGCGCTCCGGGGACGCAGCGCGTCGTCGTCCTCGAGCCAGGCCGCCGACTCCGGGATGCGGTCGAGCAGCTCGCCGACGAAGCGCGACCCCGAGAGCACGGTCGTCAGGCGCTTGGCCGCCCCGGAGGAGTCGCGGAGCATCCGGAGGAACCACGGCGTCCCGCCCAGCGTGTCGCTCAGGCGCCGGAACGCGAGGAGGCCGTAGTCGGGGTCGGCTCCGTCGGCGAACCACTGCAGCATGACGGGAACCAGGTGACGCTGGATGGTGGCTCGACGCGACACGCCCGTGGTCATCGCCGCGATGTGCCCGAGCGCTCCGCGGGAGTCGGTGAAGCCGATGGCGGCGAGACGCGCCTCCGCCTGGCCGGTCGAGAGCTCCGCTCCCCCGTCGGACAGAGCGGCCACGGCCGAGAGGAGCGGACGGTAGAACAGCTTCTCGTGCAGACCGCGCACCCGGTGCTTGATCCCGTTCCAGACCACGAGCAGCTCGTCCGCGTTCGTCGCGAGGCCGCTCGAACGGGCGAGGGTCCGCAGCTCGTGCTCGTCCCGCGGCATCAGGTGGGTGCGGCGGAGCCTCCGCAGCTGGAGGCGGTGCTCGAGGAGCCGGAGGGCGCGGTAGTCGCGGGAGAACTCGTCGGCGGCCGACCGGCCGATGTAGCCGCGGTCGGCGAGGGCCCCGAGCGCGAGCAGCGTGCCCGGCATCCGGATCTCATCGTCGGTCTGACCGTGCACCAGCTGGAGGAGCTGGACCGTGAACTCGATGTCGCGCAGCCCGCCCGGTCCGAGCTTGATCTGGTAGTGCACGTCGTTCTGCGGGATGTTCTCGGTGACGCGCTCGCGCATCCGCTGCACCGACTCGACGAAGTTCTCGCGCGACGCGCTCGACCAGACCTTCGGGGCCACGGCGTCGACGTAGGCGCGCCCGAGCTCGGAGTCGCCGGCGAGCGGTCGCGCCTTCAGCAGCGCCTGGAACTCCCAGCTCTTCGCCCAGCGGTCGTAGTAGGCGATGTGCGAGTCGAGGGTCCTGACCAGGGCCCCCTGCTTGCCCTCGGGACGCAGGTTCGGGTCGACCTCCCACAGCTCCGGCTCGAGGGCGAGAGCCGACGTCCCCCGCATCAGAAGCACCGCCAGCCGGGTCGCGATGTCGATCGCGCGCGCATTCGAGAGCTCGCGCTCCGGATCGCCCTCGGCGACGAAGATGACGTCGACATCGCTCACGTAGTTCAGCTCGGAGGCACCCGCCTTGCCCATCCCGATCACGGCGAACCGAGTCGCCTCGACCTCGTCTCGCGTGAAGCGGCCCGGGCCGGAGCCGTGCACCAGATCGGCGCGTGCGACGGCGAGGGACGCCTCGAGGGCCGCACCCGCCAGATCGGCGAGCGTGCGGCTGACGCGGTCGATCGCCGCGACCGGATCGAGCTGGCTCAGATCGTGGACGACCACGCGGGTCAGCAGCCGGCGGTACCGGGTCCGCAGTGCCGTCCAGCCGGCCTCCTCGCCGAGGGTCGCGAAACCCTCGACGGCGCCGACCGAGTCGAGGAGCTCCTGCCGCAGCTCGGCCCGCCCGGGGAGGGTCGTGACGGCGTCGCGGAAGGTCTCGAGCTCGGCCGGCCGCCGGTGGAGGAAGTCGGCCAGACCGGAGGACGCGCCGAGCACCAGCAGGAGGCGGGTGAGCGCGGCGTCGTCGTCCAGGACGACGTCCATCCGGTCGCGATGACTCCGCAGCAGGTCGATCAGCGCGCGGAGTGCGGCGTCGGGATCGGCTGCGCGCGCGAAAGCGGGATCGAGGTGGTCGAGCGACCGGCCGGCCAGCTCCTCCGCCTCGGCGAGACGCGCCCCGGCCTCGCCGAGCTCAGCGAAGCCGAGGCGCGCGAAGTCGCTGAGAGTGCGGTCGCGGGCCATGGGAGGGACGGGTCAGAGCATCTCGAGGTTGCTGCGCAGCTCGTACGGAGTCACCTGCGCGCGGTACTCGGCCCAGTCCTTCCGCTTGTTGAGCAGGACGAAGTTGAACACCTGCTCGCCGAGGGTCTCGGCGACGAGCTCCGACTCCTCCATCAGCGAGATGGCGCGATCCAGGCTCGCCGGCAGAGGGCTGTAGCCCAGCGCGCGACGCTCCGCGTCCGAGAGCGACCAGACGTTGTCCTCGGCCTCGGCCGGGAGCTCGTAGCCCTCCTCGATGCCCTTGAGGCCCGCTGCGAGGAGCAGCGAGTAGGCGAGGTAGGGGTTCGCCGCGGAGTCGAGTGCGCGGTACTCGATGCGCGACGACTGGCCCTTGTTGGGCTTGTAGAGCGGCACCCGCACGAGCGCCGAGCGGTTGTTGTGGCCCCACGAGACGTAGCTCGGCGCCTCGTCGCCGCCCCACAGGCGCTTGTAGGAGTTGACGAACTGGTTCGTGACCGCCGTGATCTCGGGCGCGTGCTTGAGCAGGCCCGCGATGAACTGACGGCCGAGCTTCGACAGCTGGTACTGCGCACCCTGCTCGTAGAACACGTTGATGTCGCCCTCGAACAGCGAGAGGTGGGTGTGCATGCCCGAGCCGGGGTGTCCGGAGAGCGGCTTGGGCATGAACGTCGCATAGACGCCCTGCTCGATCGCCACCTCCTTGATCACGGTGCGGAAGGTCATGATGTTGTCGGCCGTCGTCAGGGCGTCGGCGTAGCGGAGGTCGATCTCGTTCTGACCGGGTCCCGCCTCGTGGTGGCTGAACTCTACCGAGATGCCCAGATCCTCGAGCATCCGGACGGAGCGTCGGCGGAAGTCGTGGGCCGTCCCTCCGGGGACGTTGTCGAAGTAGCCCGCGGAGTCGACCGGCTCGGGGCCCTCGGCACCGAAGGTCGAGGACTTGAGCAGGTAGAACTCGATCTCGGGGTGCGTGTAGAACGTGAAGCCGCGCTCGGCGGCCTTGGCGAGCGTGCGCTTGAGCACGTTGCGGGGATCCGCCACCGCCGGCTGGCCGTCGGGGGTCGTGATGTCGCAGAACATCCGCGCGGTCGGGTCGATCTCGCCGCGCCACGGGAGGATCTGGAAGGTCGACGGATCGGGGTGGGCGAGCACGTCAGCCTCGAACGAGCGCGTGAGGCCCTCGATCGCGGAGCCGTCGAAGCCGAGGCCCTCGGCGAACGCGCCCTCGACCTCTGCCGGCGCGATCGCGACCGACTTGAGCGTGCCGACGACGTCGGTGAACCAGAGGCGAACGAATTTGATCCCTCGCTCTTCGATCGTGCGAAGAACGAAGTCCCGTTGCTTGTCCATCAAGGCCCTTCCTGTTTCGCCCCTAAGGCTAGTGGCTCCGCCCCGGGGCCGCTGGGAGCCGGAGGCGCCCCCCGCCGCCCCGGCACGGCGCGCATAGACTTGCGGCCATGTCAGCGCAGCCCGTGAAACGCGTTCGAACCCGTCACTTCCAGAACGCCAAGGAGTCCGGGGTGCGCATCACCGGACTCACCAGCTACGACCAGCTCACCGCTCGGATCTTCGACGAGGCGGGCATCGACTTCCTGCTCGTCGGCGACTCCGCCGGGAACAACGTGCTGGGCTACGACACGACGCTGCCGGTCACCGTCGACGAGCTCATCCCCTTCGCCCGCGCGGTCGCCGGAGCCGTCGAGCGGGCCTTCGTCGTCGCCGACATGCCGTTCGGCTCGTACGAGTCGGGTCCGGACGACGCTCTGCACACGGCGTTCCGCTTCATGAAGGAGACCCACGCGCACGCCGTGAAGCTCGAGGGCGGCGTGCGCTCGGCCGAGCAGATCCGCCGCATCGTCGACGCGGGCATCCCCGTCATGGCGCACATCGGCTTCACCCCGCAGAGCGAGCACGGTCTGGGTGGCCACATCGTCCAGGGACGCGGAGACGGGCTCGAGCAGCTGCTCGCCGACGCGCGTGCCGTGCAGGAGGCGGGTGCCTTCGCCGTCGTGCTCGAGATGGTGCCGAGCGAGGCGGCGCGTCAGGTGACGGAGGAGCTGAGGATCCCGACCATCGGCGTCGGAGCTGGTCCGCACGTGGACGGTCAGCTGCTGGTCTGGACGGATTTCGCCGGCTTCACCACCGGACGGGTCCCGCGCTTCGTCAAGCAGTACGCGGATCTGCGCGGAGTGCTGACGGGTGCCGTCACCGCGTACCGCGACGACGTGGAGTCCGGCGCCTACCCGGCCGCCGAGCACAGCTACGAGTAGCGGGCACGAGCAGGACCGGAGTCAGCGGTCCTCCGCCGCGTCCTCCTCGGCCCACTTGCGACTGTTCTCGCGCAGTTTGTCGAGCGCGTGCTCGGCGTCGACGCGCGACGAGAACGGGCCCACGCGGTCGACGGACGGGGACACGAACCCCTGCTCCACCGCGCCGGACGAGAGGTTGTACCACCAGGAGTTCGCGTCACCGTCAGACATGCGGCCGATCATACGCCGACGCCCGCGGCCGGTCCCGCCCCCGTTCTGCGTGACCCCGCTTCGCTAGCATGACCGGTATGACTGCTGCGACGACCGCTATCGGAATCGACATCGGGGGGACCGGCATCAAGGGGGCACTGGTCGACCTCGAGGGAGGGACCCTCCTCACCGACCGGATGAAGGTCGCGACCCCCGAGGGCGGCCGTCCGAAGGACATCGTCGACACGGTCCAGCAGATCCTCGCGATGCTCCCGGATGCGGCTGCGGACACCCCGGTCGGGATCTGCTTCCCGGCGGCGGTCGTGCACGGTCGCACCATGTCGGCGGCGAACGTCTCGGACGAGTGGATCGGCCTCGAGGCCGAGAAGCTGTTCGAGGACGCCATCGGGCGCGACATCTTCTTCGTCAACGACGCCGACGCGGCGGGCTACGCCGAATCGCGCTTCGGCGCCGCGAAGGACAAGAAGGGCCTGGTCATCATGACCACCCTCGGCACCGGCATCGGCACCGCACAGATCTACGACGGCGTGCTCATCCCCAACGCCGAGCTCGGCCACCTCGAGATCAATGGCGGGGACTACGAGAAGAAGGCGTCGTTCGCCGCGAAGGAGCGGGACGACCTCGACTACAAGCACTGGGCCAAGCGCCTCCAGCGCTACTACTCCCACCTCGAGGCGCTGCTCTGGCCCGACCTGATCATCGTCGGCGGCGGCATCTCGAAGCACTACGACGAGTTCCTGCCCCTGCTGGATCTCCGCACCCCGATCGTGCCCGCCGAGCTGCGCAACAACGCGGGCATCCTCGGCGCCGCGGCCCTCGCCGGAGGCGGCGTGCGGCGCTGAGCCCATCCCGCGGCGGTCCCCGCCCGCCGCGGCGCAGTCGGCCCTTTGAGGTGGTGCGCTCCGCAGAGCGGGTCCCGTCCGGCTACGACGAAACGCTGGCACGCGTTTCGCCGGTTCGGCCGATCCGATGGTGCGGCGGTCCCCGCCCGCCGCGGCGCAGTCGAGGTGCCTGTTCCCGCGGCGGTCCCCGCCCGCCGCGGCGCAGTCGGCCAGATGGGGGCGGTGGCGTTCGGTAGAGCGTCCTGCGTTCGACTACGACGAAACGCTGGCACGCGTTTCGCCTGTTCGTCTTGCAGAGGGCGGCGGGTCCGACAGTGCGCCGCTGGAGAGACGGATGGTCTTCCGCTCGCCAGCCTCAGGGTCGGCCTCCCCTCCTCTGCTGGTCGAGTAGCCGTGAAGGGCCGTATCGAGACCCGCCATCGTCGGCAGGTCACGTCCGGACGTGTCCTGCCCTGACGCCGGCGTATCTCGATACCCCCGCTCCTCGGGCTACTCGACAGCAGGCAGAGCCCGCCCCATCAGCATGCCGCTCTGCGAGGAGTCGATAGCACAGCCGAGCCCGCAAGGAGTCGACGGCGGAGCCGAGCCCGCAAGGAGGTTCGATGGCGCAGCCGAGTCCGTAGGGAGTCGACGGCGGAGCCGAGCCCGCAAGGAGGTTCGATGGCGCAGCCGAGTCCGTAGGGAGTCGACGGCGGAGCCGAGCCCGCAAGGAGGTTCGATGGCGCAGCCGAGCCCGCAAGGGGTCGACGGCGCAGCCGAGCCCGCAAGGGGTCGACGGCGCAGCCGAGCCCGTAGGGAGTCGACGGCACAGCCGAGCCCACCTGCGAGGGAGGCCTTCACCCTCAGGGTCGAGGCGAATCGAGAAAACGCGTGCCAGCGTTTTCTGGGAGCCGGCCGCAGGACGCTCTCCGGAACGCGACCACCTCACGAAGCCGACCGCGCCGCGGCGGGCGGGGACCGCCGCGGAAGAAGAACACTCAGCCGACCCCGAAGCCCCAGAATGCCCCGCCGAGGCGGGGCATTCTGGGGCGAAGGGGTCGGCTGATACGCCGGGTTCTGTTCACGCCGCGCCTCTCGGCGGGCGCTGGACGGCCATCTCTCTCGGAGTCACGTTGCCGTGACCCTCCAGCGGTCTACCCGAGGACCCGACGAGCAGCCGCATCGTCCTCTGTCTGACCTTGCTCCGGGCGAGGTTTACCGAGCGGGCAGGATCACTCCTGCCCCTGGTGGTCTCTTACACCACCGTTTCACCCTTACCGCGGGCCGGGGCCCGTGGCGGTCTGCTTTCTGTGGCACTGTCTCGCGGGTCGCCCCGGGTGGGTGTTGCCCACCGCCCTGCTCTGCGGAGCCCGGACGTTCCTCGGCGCCGGGGCTCTCGCTCCGGCGACGCGACCGTCTTGCCGGCCCGTTCGCCCGTTCAGTGTAGGGCCCGATCAGGCGAGCGTCGACTCGTCTCCGCGGACGAGGATGCATCCGCTGTCGGGGCAGAGGACGACCTCGTCGGGTGCTGCGGCGCGGATCCAGGACAGGTCGGACTCGGTGAGGGCGACTCCGCTGCCCTCGGACACCTTGCCGCGCAGGAGCGCTGCGCCGATCCCGTAGCGGCTGCGCTGCTTCTCGTAGAGCTCGACGAGGTCCTCCGGGATCGTCGCGACGAGCGAGGCGCGGTCGCGGGCGAGCGCCTCCTGCTTGCCGGCCAGCTTCTCGGCCTGCGCGTCCTTCTCGTCGGCGAGGGTGCTGAGGGCGGCGACGACGTCGTCGCGCTCAGCCTGAGCGGCGGCGACCTCGGCCTCGATCCCCTCGATGCGCTCCATCAGGGTGAGCTCGATGTCCTCGAGATCGCTCCGGCGCTTGATGAGCGAGGTGATCTCGCCCTCGAGGGCCGCGATGTCCTTCGACGATGACGCGGTCTGCAGGCGCTCCCGGTCGCGCGCGAGGCGCTTCTCGACGACGGTCACGTCGGACTCGATGCGGCCCAGCTCGGTGCGCACGTCCTCGAGGCGGCCGACCCGCTCGGCCAGCGTCCGTCGGGTCTGGCTGTCGCGCGCCTGCATCGCCTGGATCTTCGCGATCTGCGGCAGGGTCGCGATGGCGTGGCGCAGCTGCGCGCCTCGCGTGTCGAGACTCTGCAGGGTCAGGAGTTCGCGCTGGTCTGCGGGGCTGGCTTTCACGTCGCGGTCCTCGTTCCCGGCACGGAGGGTGGCGTGCCGCGACCATTCTCCCGTGCCGGCGGGCGCCTAGTGGACGATCGCGAAATCCCACGGGTCGGTGCGGGTCTCGCTCACATCGATGGCCAGCGTCGGGAGTGCCCGCCGGAGTGCGGCGGCGGCGACATCGAGCCACAGCCACTCGCTGGCCCAGTGCGAGACGTCGATGAGTGCGGGACCGGTCCCGTGGAGGGCCTTCTCGCGCGCCTCCGAGGCCGGGTGGTGGCGCAGGTCGGCGGTGAGGTAGACGTCGCTCGTGCGGACGCCCGGAGCGTCGAGGAGGGAGTCCCCCGCGCCACCGCAGAGCGAGACCCGCCTGACGGGCGTCTCGTAGTCTCCTGCGACGCGCACTCCCCCGGCCGTCGCGGGCAGCAGGTCGGCCACGGCGCGGGCGAGGCGTCCGAGGGGCACCTCCTCCGGGAGGTCGCCGACTCGTCCGAGACCGACCGACGGGTCCTCACCCGGCACGATCGGAGTCGTCCCCGAGAGTCCCAGTCGGGTGGCGATGACGTCCGAGACGCCGTCGGCGACGATGTCGGCGTTGGTGTGGGCCGAGATCACCGCGCACCGGCCGCGGATGAGCTCGGCGAGCAGACGGCCCTTGTAGCCGTCCTCGGCGATCGTGGTGACCCCGCGCAGCAGCAGCGGGTGATGGGCGAGGAGGAGCTGGTACCCGCCCTCGACCGCCTCCGCGACGGTGTCCGAGACCACGTCGACCGTGAGCAGGATGCGCTCGACGGAGGCGTCGGGATCGCCGGTCACGAGACCGGGAGCATCCCAGCTCTCCGCCGCTCCCTCGGGCCAGAGTCGGTCGATGACGGCGTGGACGTCGCGGAGGCTGGGCATGGTTCCAGGGTAGGGGCGGTCAGTGTGCGTGGTCGGTCTCGACGGCGCGGATCGCGGCGTCGGCGACCGAGGCGTCGTCCTCGAGGTCGGCGGCCAGGTAGTCCTCGGACTCGGGCAGCCGCACCGTGATGCCGCCGTACTGCTCGACGGCGAGCTCACCGTGCAGTCCGGAGGCGGCGAGCACGTGGCCGCCGACCGTCCCGCTCCCGTCGACGAAGTGCGTGTGCAGACCCGCGACGCTGATGCCCTGGAACGGCCTCGGTCCGATGAACCCGATCAGGGTGCCCTGCACCCCGGTCAGGTGCATCTCGCGCTGATCGTGCATCGCGTCGGCGAGCCGGAGGTACGGCTTGACCTGGGCGATCGGCTGCCGGAGCGTCAGTCGGTCGAACCGCCCGCGCACCCGGACGCCGACGAAGACGTTCGGACTGGGGATGATCCGTCGCACGGCCTCGAGCAGACCCTCGAGGGAGGCGGTGGCATCGAGGTCCGCCGTCGCGTCCGGCGTGAACAGCGCGATCTCGGCGAAGGCGATGGTGTCCTCCGGCGCGAGGACGCGGACCGATCCGTCCCCGCGGAAGAGGCGGTGCACGCCGTCCAGGACAACCAGCTCGCCGTCCATGTGGTCGCCGCAGCCGAGCCCGAAGTCGCCGGCGAGGTCGGCCTCGGACCGTGAGACGACTCCGTCGAAGAGGCCGGCGAGCAGGGCGTCGACGATCGAGAACTGGGTGATGAGGCCGCGCGGGGCGGTCGGAGTCGGCATGGACTCAGTCTGGCGGAGGAGATCCGGGCCGCCGTGGCCCCTCTTCGTGCGCAGGGTTCGGGTGAGGCGCTCAACGAGAAGAAGCCGCCCGCGGGCGGCTTCTTCATCTCGGTGGATCCGAGGGGATTCGAACCCCTGACCCCCTGCATGCCATGCAGGTGCGCTACCAGCTGCGCCACGGACCCTCGTCGTCGTCGGATCTCACGATCCGGTCCTCCGCCCGGCGGAAGCAACTCGAACAACTTACAACACCGAGCGCGCCGGAGGAAATCGGTCGGCGTCGCCGGGCGTGTTCGTCAGTTGGACGGTGCCGCGGAGTCGACCCGGACGGGATGGTCGACGGTGAACGGCACGACCGGGCAGTCCTTCCAGAGCCGCTCGAGGGAGTAGTACATCCGGTCCTCCTCGTGGAAGACGTGCACGACGAGGTCGCCGAAGTCGAGGAGGATCCAGCGGCCCTCTGCTCGACCCTCGCGGCGGAGGAGCTTGGCCCCGGAGTCGTGGAGCCGATCCTCCACCTCGTTGGCGATCGCCACGACGTTGCGCTCGGAACGACCGGTCACGAGGAAGAAGATGTCGACGAGCGGCAGCGGACCGGAGACGTCCAGTGCGACCAGATCCTCCCCGCCCTTGGAGTCGGCGGCGGTTGCCGCGATGTCGAGCAGTGCGCGGGCGGAATCGGTCGCAGTCATGAAGCCTTCAGAGTCGGTGATGGGTCAGAAGATGTTGAGGACGAAGCCGCCGATGAACAGCGCGATCGACGCCACCAGGAGGACGGCCGCCGTGATGGCGAGCACGACCGGAGTGCTGATGCCGCGCCGCTTCTGCGGGGCGATCATGGCGGTGCCCGCGGCGTGCGTCGAGACGGCGCTCGACGCACGGACGGGCTCGGAGTCGGCGGCGGGCTGCTCCCGGTCGATGCGGTCGACGTAGCGGTCGACGTCCGGGGAGTCGTAGAGGTTGGGGTGCTGACCGGTCGAGCCGAGGCTGCGCGGGAGGTCGAACGAGCCGGTCACCAGCACCTCGCCGGTGTCGGCCTTCGCGTCGCCCGAGGTCGGGAGGATGAGCGCGTTCGTCGTGGTGACCGCCCCGGTCGAGGCGACGCCGCTCGCGATCAGCGAGTCGAACGACGCGTCCACCTCCTCCTTCGACTTGCTGTCGAGCTCGTCGGTGATGGCCAGGTGCTCGATCGGCGGGTGGAAGCTGCCGGTGATCTCGGTCGCCTTCTCGTCGGCGATGTCGAGGGAGCCGCCGACCGTGGCGAAGAGGGCCGTGTTGAGCTTGGGCTGCTCGACGACCACCGCCTCTGCGACGGGGCCGGTGGCGGGGAGCGACGAGGCGCGACCCAGTGCACGCTCGACCTCGGTCTGCTCGCGCTCCTCGGCCCCGTCGGAGGGAACCGGCTCGGGACCGTCCGCCCCCGGCGCAGTGGAGCTCGGCCCGGAGTGGTCGGCCGGAGCCGGCGCGGCATCGACCGCCGGAGTCGCGGCGACCTGCTCGGCCTGCTGCTTGGCGAGCAGTGCGCGCAGCTCGCGACGGGTGAGGGGGCGCTCACCGTCGGCACCGACGATGTCGATAGACGACGTGCGCAGCTCCGGCTCACCGGCGGGAGTGGGCTCGACCGCGGTGATCCGGATCGCCTGGGTCGCCGTGAGGACGGGCATCTCGCCTGCGGCGGTGACGGTCGCCGTCGCGGCCCGCCGGGAGGTCGTGGGCACGGCGGCGGGGGCGGCACCTGCCTCACGTCGCTCGCGCTCGCGGATCTCGCGCCGGGTGAGCGGCTTCTCCTCGGGCTGAACTGTCATGACGTACTCCGATACAGGTGGTGCTTCGAGATGTACTGGACGACACCATCGGGAACCAGATACCAGACCGGATGACCCCGGTTCACGCGGCTCCGACAATCCGTCGAGGAAATCGCTAGCGCCGGAATTTCCAACAAGGATACGTCCTGGGCCGGCAAACCCGAAACGTTGAGCACGTGGCCGGGGCGGCTGACCGCGACGAAGTGCGCCAGCTCCCAGAGCTCGTCGTAGTCCTTCCAGCTCAGGATCTGGGCGACGGCGTCCGCTCCGGTGATGAAGAAGAGCTCGGCGTCGGGATGCGCCGCATGGATGTCGCGCAGCGTGTCGATCGTGTAGGTCGTGCCGATCCGGTCGACGTCGACCCTGCTGACGGTGAAGCGGGGGTTGGCCGCCGTCGCGATGACCGTCATGAGGTAGCGGTGCTCGGCCGAGGTCACCGTCTTCTTGTGCCAGGGCTGGCCCGTGGGGACGAACACGACCTCGTCGAGGTCGAAGGACTGGGCTACCTCGGAGGCGGCGACGAGGTGCCCGTGGTGGATCGGGTCGAACGTGCCGCCCATCACGCCGATGCGGGGACGCCGCGGGTCACCGCTGACGGCGGACGTCACGATCGCGGGGCCGCCGGACTAGTGGCCGTGGCCGTGCTGGTCGTGCGAGGCACCGGCGGTCTTGTGGGAGTGGCGGTTCGCGACGTCGCGGTAGCTCCACGTGACGAAGCCGAGCGCCGAGAAGGCCACCACGGCGATCAGGCCGAAGACGAGGGCGGGGAACGGCAGCTCGACGTGCGTCGAGGCCTCTGCGAGGACGGTCGTCGCCAGGGACATGCTGTGCTCCTTGAAAGTCGGGGGTGCCCGCGCGGGGCTTCGACGAGTCTACCCGGACGCTGTCGCGCTAGGCGCGGACCTGGCCCGCGCCCCGCAGGAGCCACTTGGTGCTGGTCAGCTCGGGGAGGCCCATCGGGCCTCGGGCGTGCAGCTTCTGCGTCGAGATGCCGACCTCGGCGCCGAAGCCGAACTCGCCTCCGTCGGTGAACCGGGTGGAGGCGTTGACCATGACCACCGCGGAGTCGACCTCGGCGAGGAAGCGCTCGGCGCTGCCGAGGTCGTTCGTGACGATCGACTCGGTGTGGTGGGTCGAGTAGCGCGCGATGTGGTCCATCGCGGCGTCGAGGTCGTCGACGACGGCCACCGCGATGTCGAGCGAGTAGTACTCGGCCGACCAGTCCTCCTCCGTCGCGGGCACCGCGTCGGGGAAGAGTCTGCGGACCCTCTCGTCGCCGTGCACCGTCACTCCGGCGCGCACGAGACGGCCGAGGACCGGCGGGAGCAGCCTCTCGGCGGCTGCGCGGTGGACGAGGAGCGTCTCGAGAGCGTTGCAGGTGCTCGGCCGCTGGGTCTTGGCGTTGTGGACGATGTCGATCGCCCATCGCTCGTCGGCGGTCTCGTCGAGGAAGACGTGCACCACTCCGGCGCCCGTCTCGATGACCGGAACCGTCGACTCGGTGACGACGGACTCGATCAGGCCGGCGCTCCCCCGCGGCACCAGGACGTCGACGTAGCCGCGGGCGCGCATCAGCGCCCTCGCCCCGTCGCGCCCGTGGTCGTCGACCGTCTGGATCAGCTCAGCCGGGAGGCCGACGGAGGCGACGGCCTCCTGGAGGAGCTCGACGAGGACGCGATTGGTGTTCTCGGCCGCCGAGCCTCCCCGGAGGACGACGGCGTTGCCGCTCTTGAGAGCCAGCGCCGCGATGTCGATGGTGACATTGGGTCGCGCCTCGTAGATGGCTCCGACGACGCCGAACGGCACGCGGACCTGGGTCAACGAGGCGCCGTTGGGGAGGAGGGAGCCGCGGACGGTCTGCCCGACCGGGTCGACCAGGCCGGCGACGGCGACGACCGCATCGGCGAGGGAACCGAGCCGCGCCTCGTCGAGACGGAGCCTGTCCTGGAGGCCGGCGCTCATCCCGCTCTCGCGTCCGGCGGCCAGGTCGAGGGCGTTCGCGGGGACGATGCGGTCGGTGCCTGCGCGCACGGCGTCCGCGATGGCGAGGAGAGCGCGGTTCTTGAGGTCGGTCGTGGCGCTGCGGAGAGAGCGCGAGGCCAGACGGGAGGCGGCGAAGCGCTCGGTCAGTTCGGCGCTGCGGTCGAGGGTCGTCTGCGGCATCGGACCAGTGTATTCGGTGCCGAAGGCGGGCGGCGGAGGTGCGATCTGCAGGCGATCAGGCTTCGCGGAGCGAGTCCTGGCCGGTGGCTCGATCGCCGGCGAAGCCTGCAGATCGCGCAGGCACCTGCTGATCGCGCAGGTGCCTGCTGACCGCACCCGGACCGGCAGATCGCCCAGGTGCCTGCTGATCGCTCGCGGGCCGGGTCAGTCTTCGGAGGGCTCGCCCTCGTCGGCCACGCGCCAGACGCCGCCCTGGCGCTCGCGCTCCAGCTCGGCACGGGCCGCGGCCTTGGCGTCCATCCGCTCGAAGTAGTCCTCGCGGCGCTCGTTGCGCGTCTTGCGCTGGTTCTCGTCGAGACGCATGTCGGTGCCGCGCGGTGCGCTGATGAGCTCGGCGGTCGAGGTGAGCGTGGGCTCCCAGTCGAAGACGACTCCGTCGCCCTTGCCGATGACGACGGTGGAGCCGGCGACGGCGCCCGCCGAGAACAGGCCGTTCTCGACACCCAGCTTCGCCAGGCGGTCGGCCAGGAAGCCCACCGCCTCGTCGTTCGTGAAGTCGGTCTGGGCGACCCAGCGCACGGGCTTGGTTCCGAGCACGCGGTAGACGTTGCCGTAGGAGCCTCCCTCGACGCGGATCTCGAAGTCCTTCTCGTCGACGGCGCGCGGACGGATCGTGATGCGCTCGACCTTGGGGACGGCGGCGAGCTCGAGGCGGTGCTGCTCGACGATCTCGCCGAGGGCGAAGGTGAGCTGGCGGAGGCCGGAGTGGCTGACGGTCGAGATCTCGAACACGCGGTACCCGCGGGCCTCGAGATCGGCGCGCACGAAGGCCGCGAGCTCCTGCGCCTCGGGAACGTCGACCTTGTTGAGGGCGATGAGCTGCGGGCGCTCGATGAGCGGGACCTGGCCGTCGCCGACGGGATAGGCGGCGAGCTCGCCGAGGATCACGTCGAGGTCGGTCAGCGGGTCGCGGCCGGGCTCCAGCGTCGCGCAGTCGAGCACGTGCACGAGGGCCGTGCACCGCTCGACGTGGCGGAGGAACTCGAGGCCGAGGCCCTTGCCCTCGCTCGCGCCCTCGATGAGACCGGGGACGTCGGCGACCGTGTAGCGCGACTCCCCTGCCTGGACGACGCCGAGGTTGGGAGCCAGCGTGGTGAACGGGTAGTCGGCGATCTTCGGCTTCGCGGCCGAGATCGCGGCCACCAGGCTCGACTTGCCGGCGGAGGGGAAGCCCACCAGGGCGACGTCGGCGACCGTCTTCAGCTCGAGGACGACATCGCCCTCCCAGCCCGGGGTGCCGAGGAGAGCGAATCCGGGCGCCTTGCGCTTGGTGGTGGCCAGCGAGGCGTTGCCGAGCCCGCCCTGCCCGCCGGGCGCGATGATGTAGCGCAGGCCCGGCTCGTCCATGTCGATGAGCTCGTCGCCGTCGGGCGACTTGACGACCGTCCCCAGCGGGACGGGCAACTCGAGGGTCTCGCCGTTGCCTCCTGCGCGGTGGTCGCCCATGCCGGGTCCGCCGTTGTCGGAGGAGCGGTGGGGGTGGCGGTGGTAGGCGAGCAGCGTGGTGGTCTGCGGGTCGGCGACGAGGACGATGTCGCCTCCGTGACCGCCGTTGCCGCCGTCGGGGCCGGCCAGAGGCTTGAACTTCTCGCGGCGGACGGAGACGCAGCCGTTCCCGCCGTGGCCGGCACGCAGGTGCAGCGTGACGTTGTCGACGAAGGTGACCATGGTTGTGAATTCCGTCCGATGTGATGTGGTGGCGTCGGGGTGCCGAGCGCCGGGAGGCGAGTCGCGGCTGGAACGCGCAAGGGGCGAGCCGAAGCCCGCCCCTTGCGTCCTGTGCCTGCTCGGCCGAGGAGGTCGACCCTGACTACTGGGCGGCCGCCACGATGTTGACGACCTTGCGGCCGCCCTTGCTGCCGAACTCGACCGCGCCGGCCGAGAGGGCGAACAGCGTGTCGTCGCCGCCGCGTCCGACGTTCGCGCCGGGGTGGAAGTGGGTTCCGCGCTGGCGGACGATGATCTCGCCCGCGCTCACGACCTGACCGCCGAAGCGCTTGACGCCGAGACGCTGCGCGTTCGAGTCGCGACCGTTGCGAGTGGAGCTCGCGCCCTTCTTGTGTGCCATTTCTCATCTCCTCGAGACCGGGGGGCCGCAGCCCCGTGCTGGTGTCCTGCGGGCGATGGCTCGCTCCGCAGGTCAGCTCTTGTGCCTGGACGGCACGGTGTGCCTGACGGCGGGGTTACTTGATGCCTGTGACCTTGACGCGCGTGAGGTCCTGACGGTGCCCCTGGCGCTTCTTGTAGCCGGTCTTGTTCTTGAACTTCTGGATGATGATCTTCGGACCGCGGAGATCCTCGAGCACCTCGGCCGTGACCGAGACGCTCGCGAGGGCCGCTGCGTCGGAGGTGATCGACTCACCGTCGACGAGGAGCACGGCAGGAAGCTGCACGGTGCTGCCCTTGCCGGCCTTGATGCGGTCCATCGTCACGATGGTGCCGATCTCGACCTTCTCCTGCCGACCGCCGGCGCGCACTACTGCGTAAACCACTTCTCGTACCTGTTTCTCGTCTGGACGGGCGCATGGGCCATCCGGGGGCTTGTATGGACGGGGCGGAGCCCCGGTCTTCCGATTCGTTCCCGTCTCCCACACGACACGAGGGAACCGGCACCGCGGCCCGTCCTCCCGGAGGAGACGAGCGACGACGGAAATCTGCGTGAGCACATGGATCGCGCCACACCAACGGTCAAGAGTACGGGATGCGGGGCCACCGGTCAAACGCGGCGGGATGGCCACGGGATGCCGGGAGGTCTTCGCACTCGCGAACGGACGACCCCGTCACGATAGTCGAGGAGGCGCGGCCGTGGTCTGCGGCGCGCCGCCTACGATCGACGGATGGCGATCCTCCTCGACGCGGCGCGCTGGCCGGCCCACGACACGCTCTGGGCGCACCTGGTGAGCGACACCTCGCTGGAGGAGCTGCACGCCTTCGCCCGTCGCGTCGGCCTCCCCGAGCGCAGTTTCGACCTCGATCACTACGACGTGCCCGAGGAGCGGCGTGCGGCGCTGATCGCGGCCGGGGCCGTTCCGGTCGGCGCTCGCGAGCTGGTGGAGCGACTCCGGGACAGCGGACTCCGGGTCAAGGGGCGGGACCGCGAGAGCGAGAGGGCCCGGCGCCGGCTCTCGCCGGGCGCCGGGCCCCACTGAACGCTCCGGGCTGATCGCTCCGGGCGTGCGCTACTGCTGCTCGGCGCGGCGCGGCGTCTGCTCGGGGATGACGGCGACGCCGGTCAGGGCGGCGGTCGTCACGCGACGGCTCTTCGCGCGCCCCTGACCCGGCTGCTTCGGCGCCGGAAGGGCGTCGAGCACTGAGTCGAGCAGGTGCTCGGCGACCTCGCTCGGCACCCGACGCTCGACGGGCGCAGCGGGCGTGAGAGGGATGTCGAGGATGGGGACGGCGGCGGGCTCGACCGGCGTCGGCGCGGCCTCCTCCTCGGCGGGGGCGTCGGTCGCCTCGGCACGCGGCTCGCGGTCGCGTCCTCGCCGACGGCGCTCACCGCGGGCGGGGCGGTCACCTCGCCGGCTCGAGGGCTCGCGCTCGGCGCGCGGCGCCCCCTCGGACTCGTCGGCAGAGGGTGCAGACGGTTCGGCCGTCGCGGTCTCGTCCGTGAGCGACTCGGCCGCGTCGTCGACGAGTGCCACCGCCTCCTCCGCGACCTGCCGGACGGCCGGCGGGTGGATGGTGCTCGCGGCGATCTGGGCGAGCGCGTTCTTGGCGTCGTCCGTGATCGCGTGCGTGCTGACCGACTTGACGCCTCCGGAGCCGTTCTGCCCGTTCGAGCGGCTGGACCCGCCGGACGGAGCCTGGTCGCCGGACGCGGGCTTGCCGCGGCGGCGCTCCTGCTGCGGCGCCGCGGTCGAGCGGTGCTTGAGCACGGGGTCGTGGTGGACGATCACGCCGCGGCCGGCGCAGACCTCGCAGTTCTCGCTGAAGGTCTCGAGGAGGCCGAGGCCCAGCTTCTTGCGGGTCATCTGCACCAGACCGAGGGAGGTGACCTCGGCGACCTGGTGCTTCGTGCGGTCACGGCTCAGGCACTCCACGAGGCGGCGGAGCACGAGGTCGCGGTTGGACTCGAGGACCATGTCGATGAAGTCGACGACGATGATGCCGCCGATGTCGCGCAGACGCAGCTGCCGGACGATCTCCTCCGCGGCCTCGAGGTTGTTCTTGGTGACCGTCTCTTCGAGGTTGCCGCCCGAGCCGACGAACTTGCCGGTGTTGACGTCGACGACCGTCATCGCCTCGGTGCGGTCGATCACGAGCGACCCGCCGCTGGGCAGCCAGACCTTGCGCTCGAGGGCCTTCTCGATCTGCTCCGTGATGCGGAACGCGTCGAACGCGTCCTCCTCGCCGGCGTAGATCTCGACGCGCTCGAGCAGATCGGGGGCGACCTGGCTGAGGTAGAGCTCGATCGTCTCGCGGGCGTCGTCCCCGGCGATGACCATCTTCTCGAAGTCCTCGTTGAAGACGTCGCGGACGATCTTGATGAGCAGGTCGGGCTCGCTGTGCAGGAGCGCGGGAGCCTGCCCGGTCGCCGCCTTCTCGCTGAGCGCCGTCCACTGCGCGGTGAGGCGCTCGACGTCGACGGTGAGCTGCTCCTCGGTGGCGCCCTCGGCTGCCGTGCGCACGATGACGCCGACGTTCTCGGGGAGGACCTCCTTGAGGATCTTCTTGAGGCGCGCCCGCTCGGTGTCGGGGAGCTTGCGCGAGATGCCGTTCATGGAGCCGTTGGGTACGTAGACCAGGTAGCGGCCCGGGAGCGAGATCTGGCTCGTCAGGCGGGCGCCCTTGTGCCCGATCGGGTCCTTCGTGACCTGCACCAGGACGCGGTCGCCCGGCTTCAGCGCGAGCTCGATGCGGCGGGGGCCGCCGGCGTTGTTCGCCGCGTCCCAGTCGACCTCTCCGGAGTAGAGCACGGCGTTGCGACCGCGCCCGATGTCGACGAAGGCCGCCTCCATGCTCGGCAGGACGTTCTGCACCCGGCCGAGGTACACGTTCCCGATGAGGGACGCCTCCTGCGAGCGGGCGACGTAGTGCTCGGCGAGCACGCCGTCCTCGAGGACGCCGATGCGGATGCTGTCCTGCTTCGAGCGGACGACCATGACGCGGTCGACGGCCTCACGACGGGCGAGGAACTCGGACTCGGTGACGACCGTGCGGCGACGACCCGCATCGCGACCGTCGCGGCGGCGCTGCTTCTTGGCCTCGAGGCGGGTCGAGCCCTTGATCCGCTGGGGTTCGGTGATGAGCTCCGGCTCGCGGGGCTCCCTCTGCTCGCGGGGCTGGCGGACCCGGACGACGGTGTTCTCGGAGTCGTCCGCTCCGCTCCGATCACCCTCGCCGCTGCGGCGACGGGTCCGGCGGCGGACCGAGCCCTGCTCCTCCACCGGCGCGTCGCGCTCCTCGCGGACGCCCAGCGGCGCACCGCGGGGCGGGAGGGGCGCCAGCTCGACGTAGTCGGGGAGCTCGGGCGCCTGGAAGAGGAGGGACGTGCTCGGGAGGGCCGGCCTGCTCGGCCGCCCGTCCGCCTCCTGCGTCGCCAGCGGCGGCAGAGCGTTGAAGAACACGGCACCCGTCGACGTCGACGGCTCGTCGGCCGCCTCTGCGCCGGGAGTCCCCTGCTCGGTCTGGTCGGTCTCGTCGGTATCGATGATCGTTCCCCCTGTCGCTGGCGCGCTCGACTCGGTCCGCCGGGTCGCCCGACGGCCACCGAAGAGGCGGCTGATCTTCCTGGCCCCGCTGCGGGGCTCGTCGCGGTCCGGATCGGATCCGCTCGTGTTGTTCTCTTCCACCATTACTGGTGCACTCCTCGGCCGGGTCGTCCGCCGCGCCTTCTCACCCGGATGCTCTTGTCGTGCGAGCGGACCGCCTGGGGCCCGTCGCGAATCCTTCCGCTCCCCCGGTTCCGTCGCTCACGTGGCGCGGACTCTGGGTGCAGCTTCACTCTCGGAACTGACTATCCGACACGTGCCCCGCCGCGGTGCGACCTCGGTCGTCTCGCGGAGGAGCTCTGATCAGTCACGTCCATTCGCGGAACGCTGTCGATCTTCTGTGGCCCGGTGCTCGCCCGGTAAACCTTCTTCTCGTCGGAGCGGGATCTCCCTGACCGACGGAACCGATTATCGCACGCATTCCCAGAGCCGCCGATCCGGCGCATGCCATAATCCCCCGGTGTCCAGCGATCCCGCGGTGCCCAGCACCGCCACTCCCCCTCGCCCGACCGTGTTCGCGGTCCTGCTGATCGTGCTCGGAGCCGTGGGCTGGACCGCGGCGTTCGCGCTGACCATCGACAAGTTCACCGCCCTGACCGACCCGACGACGGGCCTCGGGTGCGACTTCAGCCTCCTCGTGCAGTGCAGCGCGAACCTGAACTCGCCGCAGGGCGCGGTCTTCGGCTTCCCCAACCCGCTCATCGGAGTCGCGGCCTGGATCGCGCCGATCGTGGTCGGCGCGGGTCTGCTCGCGGGGGCCCGCTTCGCCCGCTGGTTCTGGGCGCTGTTCACTCTCGGCTTCGTCTTCGCGCTCGGCTTCGTGATCTGGCTGATCGGCACGAGCCTGTTCGTGCTGGGTACCCTCTGCCCCTGGTGCATGCTCACGTGGGCAGTCGTGATCCCGAGTTTCTGGCTGGTGACGCTGCGCACGCTCCGCGACGGCCTGTTCCCGGTGCCCGCAGCGGTCCGCCGCGCGGCCGGAGCCGCCTACGGCTGGATCCCCTTCATCACGCTCGTCTGCTACCTCGCGATCGCCGTGCTGGCGCAGGTCCGCCTGGACGTGCTGTCGTACCTGTGATCCTGTGCACCGCGGCGATCCGCGGTGCCGCGGCCGGCTTCCCGGCGTGGCCGCGCTCCGTCGTGCGTCCTGCGTGCGCCGACAGGACCGCGCGGGAGGCGCTCTCCCGCACATGCCTCGGGCGTGGCCGGTGGCCTCGGAGCCGAGCGCCCGGCTGAAGCGGTCGACTGTCCAGAAGTTGTCGTACTCGGCACACGAGTGCGACAACTTCTGAGGTCTCGGTCGCTCTGCGACCGGACCAGCGCCTCGATGACGCGCGGAGCACCGACGGGTGCGCGCGACTCCGGCCACGAGAGTCCAGAAGTTGTCGTAGTCGCCACTCGAGTACGACAACTCCTGGACACTCGACCCAGAGAACGGCCGCGGTCAGTTCTCCGCCCATGTGTCACTCTCCAGAGTCGGTGACCAAGTCGGAGGCGTATCCGGGAAAGCGCGTCCGAGCGCTTTCCCGTCGCCGCACGCAGGACGCTCTCGGGAGGGCTACCGCCTCGGAAAGACGACCGCGGCGCCGCGGATCACCGCGGCGCGAAGAGGAACGGCGTATCCGGGAAAGCGCGTTGGAGCGCTTTCCCGTCGCCGCAGGCAGGACGCTCTCTGGAGCGCTACCGCCTCGGAAAGACGACCGCGGCGCCGCGGATCACCGCGGCGCGAACGAGCTCAGGCGAACCAGAGTGAGAGCTCGCGCTCCGCGGATTCCACACTGTCGCTCCCGTGCACGAGGTTCTGCTGGACCTTCAGGCCCCAGTCGCGGCCGAGGTCGCCGCGGATGGTGCCAGGGGCCGCGGTGGTGGGGTCGGTGGTGCCGGCGAGGGAGCGGAAGCCCTCGATGACGCGGTCTCCCGCGATGCGGAGGGCGACGATGGGTCCGCTTTCCATGAACTCCACGAGGGGCTCGTAGAACGGCTTGCCCTCGTGCTCGGCGTAGTGGGCGGCGAGCAGCTCGCGGTCGGCCTCGACGAGCTTGATGTCGACGAGCGAGTAGCCCTTCGCCTCGATGCGGCGGAGGATCTCGCCGGTGAGGTTGCGGGCGACGCCGTCGGGCTTGACGAGGACGAGGGTCTCCTGGATGGCCATGGTTCAGCGGTCTCCTTCGATGGGGTCGGTGGTCCCGGCCGCCGGTGGGCGGCCCTGGGCGTCGAGTCGGGCGCCGGTCACCATGCAGTACGCCCACAGCGCGACGAACGCCGCGCCGATGAGGAACATGATCGGGACGAGCAGGCCCGTGGCCACGATAACGAACTGGAGGACCCAGCCGATCCGGAATCCGATCGGCCGGTTCAGCAGGCCGAGCGTCGCGACGAGGGCGAGGCAGAGGACGGCGCCGCCCACGAGCACGACGACCGGGTCGGCGGTCTTCAGGCCGAAGGCGACGAGGGTCGCCAGGAACACGATGACCGTCTCGAAACCGAGCACGATCGAGCCGAGGCTCTCGCGGACCGTCCTGCTGCGCCGCGGTCGCCCCGCCCTCACGAACCGAGCCAGTTCTCGTCGCGGGAGACGGTCAGGGTGGTCCCGACCAGGGTGATCGATCCGGTGACGATCAGCGCGCCCTTGTCGGTGCGCGCGGCGAGGAGCCGGCCTGCCGTCAGCGCTGCGTGCGGGTCGTCGGCGACGTGCACCGCCTCCTCCGGGAACACCGTGCGGGCCAGGGCGGCGAGATCGGCCGAGGGGAGCGCCCGGGCGCTCGGCGCCGTCGTGATGATCAGCTCGTCGACGACGGGCCGGAGCTCGCGGAGGATCCCCTCGGCGTCCTTCTCGGCGAGCACTCCGAGAACGGCGGTGACGCGGTCGAAGTCGAAGTAGCGGCCCAGAGCGGCGGCGAGGGACGCCGCGCCGTGCGGGTTGTGGGCGGCGTCGACGATCGTGCGCGGCGACAGGCCGACCAGCTGCAGGCGGCCGGGCGAGGTGGCGGAGGCGAAGCCCTCGTCGAGGACGTCGCCGGTGAGCTGCTGGGTGCCTCCACCCAGGAACGTCTCGACGGCGGCGACCGCCACGGCCGCGTTCTCGGCCTGGTGATCACCGAAGAACGGCAGCAGCAGCTGCTCGTAGGAGGTGACGAGTCCCCGCACCGAGACGAGCTGTCCGCCGACGGCGACGGTGGTCGAGGAGACGTCGAAGTCGGCGCCCTCGAAGACGATCGTCGACTCGGTCGCGGACGCGGCGTTCCGCAGCACCGCCTCGGCCTCGGCGGTCTGCTTGGCCGAGACCACGGACGCCAGCGGCTTCACGATCCCCGACTTGGTCCGCGCGATCTCCTCGATCGTGGAGCCGAGCCGGTCGGTGTGGTCGAGGGCGATCGGAGTGAAGACGGCGACCTGCGCGTCGGCCACGTTCGTCGAGTCCCACTCGCCGCCCATCCCCACCTCGACGACCGCCACGTCGACGGGAGCGTCGGCGAAGGCGGCGTAGGCGAGCACGGTGATCGCCTCGAAGAACGAGAGCGGAGTCTCGCCCTGCTCCGCGAGCTCGGCGTCGGTCATCCGGATGTAGGGCTCGACGTCCTGCCAGTTCGCGACGAGGCTCTCGTCGGAGATGGGCTCGCCGTCGATCACGATGCGCTCGTTGAAGCGCTCGAGGTGCGGACTCGTGAACAGGCCCACCCGCAGACCGTGCGCGCGCAGGAGGCTCTCGATCATGCGGCTGGTCGACGTCTTGCCGTTGGTGCCCGCGATCTGGATCACCGGGTAGGCCCGCTGCGGGTCGCCGAGGATCTCGACGGCGCGCCGCGTGGGGGCGAGGCGGGGGCGGATGCTCGCCTCGCCGAGACGCTCCAGGAGCGTCGCGTAGACGGCGTCGGCAGCGCGCCGATCGCCTCCGTCGTCGAAGAGATCAGACATCGGCTCCCTCGACCTTCTCGATGCGGATGATGGCGGTGCCGGCGGGGCCGAAGGTCACTGCTCCCTCGCCGCCCTCGAGGGGGACCGTGAGCGGGGCGAAGGCGAAGCCGGTCGCGAGAGTCTCGTCGGCGATCCACACGGCGTGCGGTTCGAGCGCGGCGAGGCTCGGCTCGTCGAGCACGATCTCGAGGACGATGCGGTCGCTCACCTCGAGGCCGGCCGCCTTGCGGGCGTCCTGGACCGCGCGGACGAGGTCGCGGGCGAGTCCCTCGGCCTCGAGCTCGGGGGTCGTCGCCGTGTCGAGCAGCACGAAGCCCCCGCGCGGGAGCAGCGCGATGGCGCGGTCGTCGGCACCGGAGCCCGAGACCTCGAGGGTCAGCTCGTACTCGCCCTCGACGAGCTCGACGCCACCGGCGGTGACCACGCCGTCGGATTCGCTCCAGTCGCCCGCCTTGGCCGCCCTGATGACGGTTTGGACGCCGCGGCCCAGGCGCGGGCCGGCGGCGCGAGCGTTGACCGAGAGCCGCGAGGTGACGCCGTAGTCGGCGGCGCTGGAGTCGACCAGCGGGACCAGTGCCACCTCCTTCACGTTCAGCTCATCGCGGAGGATCGCCTCGAACGGGGCGAGCTCGTCCGCCTCCGCCACGACCACCGTCAGGCGGGCGAGCGGCAGCCGGACGCGCAGCCCCGCCTGCTTGCGCAGCGAGAGCGCCGTCGACGAGATGGCGCGCACCGCGTCCATCGCGTGTACCAGCTCCTCGTCGACGGGGAACTCGGACGCGTCGGGCCAGTCGGCCAGGTGGACGCTCCGACCGCCCGTGAGGCCCTGCCAGATCTCCTCCGAGATCAGCGGGAGCAGCGGTGCCGCGACCCGGCAGACGGTCTCGAGGACCGTGTACAGCGTGTCGAACGCCTCGGAGCCGCGGCCCTCGTCGTCGACGCCCTGCCAGAAGCGGTCACGCGAGCGGCGGACGTACCAGTTGGTGAGCACGTCGGCGAAGTCGCGCAGCGCGGCGGCCGCGAGCGTGGAGTCGAGCGCCTCGAGGTGCCCGGTGACCGTCTCGACGAGGTCGTGCGTCTTCGCGAGCAGGTAGCGGTCGAGGACGTCCTCGGAGTCGGTGCGCCGAGCCGCGCTGTAGCCGCCCGACCCGGAGGCGTTGGCGTAGAGCGAGAAGAAGTACCACGTGTTCCACAGCGGCAGCAGCACCTGGCGGACGCCCTCGCGGATGCCCTCCTCGGTCACCACGAGGTTGCCGCCGCGCAGCACCGGGCTCGACATCAGGAACCAGCGCATCGCGTCGGAGCCGTCGCGGTCGAACACCTCGGCGACGTCGGGGTAGTTGCGCAGCGACTTCGACATCTTCTGGCCGTCGTTGCCGAGGACGATGCCGTGGCTGACCACGTTGCGGAACGCCGGCCGGTCGAAGAGCGCGGTCGAGAGCACGTGGAGCGTGTAGAACCAGCCCCGCGTCTGCCCGATGTACTCGACGATGAAGTCGGCCGGGTTGTGGGTGTCGAACCAGTCCGCGTTCTCGAACGGGTAGTGCACCTGCGCGAACGGCATGGACCCCGAGTCGAACCAGACGTCGAGCACGTCGGTGATGCGGCGCATCGTCGAGCGGCCGGTCGGGTCGTCGGGATTGGGCCGCGTGAGCTCGTCGATGAAGGGGCGGTGCAGATCCTCCGGACGAACGCCGAAGTCGCGCTCGAGCTCGTCGAGCGAGCCGTAGACGTCGATGCGCGTGTACTCGGGGTCGTCGCTCTTCCAGACCGGGATGGGCGAGCCGAAGTAGCGGTTCCGGCTGATCGACCAGTCGCGGGCACCCGAGAGCCACTTGCCGAACTGGCCGTCCTTCACGTTGCCCGGCACCCAGGTGATCTCCTGGTTGAGCTCCTCCATCCGGTCGCGGATCGCGGTGACGCGGACGAACCAGCTCGAGACGGCCTTGTAGATCAGCGGATTGCGGCAGCGCCAGCAGTGCGGGTAGGAGTGCTCGTAGCTCGCCTGGCGCAGCAGCCGGTGCTCGGCGCGCAGCAGCTGGGTGAGCGGCTTGTTGGCCTCGAAGACCTGGAGGCCCGCGACCTCCTCGATCTGCGGGAGGAACCGGCCGCCGTCGTCGACGGAGATGATGACGGGGATCCCCGCCGCCTCGCACACCTTCTGGTCGTCCTCGCCGTAGGCGGGCGCCTGGTGCACGATGCCCGTGCCCTCGCTGGTCGTCACGTAGTCGGCGACGAGGATGCGCCACGCGTTCTGCGTGCCCCAGACCTCGGTGTCGGCGTAGTGGTCCCAGAGGCGGTCGTAGCTGATGCCCTCGAGCTCGCGGCCGCGATGGGTGCGCGAGACGGCGGCGAGCGCCTCCCGGGTGTCGGCGTAGCCGAGATCCTTCGCGTAGGCGCCGACCTGGTCGATGGCGACCAGGTACTCGGCGGCGAGCTCGCGCTCCTCCGGCTCGCCCTTGCCGTCGGCGGCGCCGTTCGGGCCGGCCGGCACGACGGCGTACTCGATGTCGGGACCGACAGCGAGGGCGAGGTTGGTCGGCAGGGTCCACGGGGTCGTGGTCCAGGCGAGCGCGCGCACGGCGGTGAGTCCGAGCGCCTCGGCGGTCTCGCCGACGAGCGGGAAGGTCACGGTGACCGTCTGGTCCTGACGCATCTTGTAGACGTCGTCGTCCATCCGCAGCTCGTGGTTCGAGAGCGGGGTCTGGTCGCGCCAGCAGTAGGGCAGGACGCGGTAGCCCTCGTAGGCGAGGCCCTTGTCGTAGAGCTGCTTGAACGCCCAGATCACCGACTCCATGAAGGAGGGGTCGAGCGTCTTGTAGTCGTCGTCGAAGTCGACCCAGCGCGCCTGACGGGTGACGTAGTCCTGCCACTCCCCCGTGTAGCGCAGCACCGACTCCTTCGCCGCGGCGTTGAACGCGGCGATGCCCATCTCCTCGATCTGGGACTTGTCGGTGATGCCGAGCTGCCGCTCCGCCTCGAGCTCGGCGGGGAGCCCGTGGGTGTCCCAGCCGAAGCGGCGGTGCACCTGCTTGCCGCGCATGGTCTCGAAGCGCGGGAAGACGTCCTTGGCGTAGCCGGTGAGCAGGTGCCCGTAGTGCGGCAGGCCGTTGGCGAACGGCGGGCCGTCGTAGAAGACCCACTCGGGAGCTCCCTCGCGGGCGCGGATCGACTCCTGGAAGGTGTCGTCGGCCTTCCAGTAGGCGAGGACGCCCTCCTCGATCTTGGGGAAGCGCGGCGAGGCGCTCACCCCGCGGCCGAAGGCGGAGTCGCCGGCGTCGCGGCGGGCGGGCGGGGTCAACGGATAGCTCACGTGCGTTCTCCTGGCAATGATGCTGGTCTGCACGAGGACGGCCCGCCCGGATCTCTCAGCCCGGGCCGGGTCGCGGTACCACCTCGCTTGGTCCGCTCAGCACAGGCTGCGGCGTTCCCACTCGATCGGCTGTCACGGGCCGTACCCGTCCGGTTCTACTGGGCCTCGGCCGGAGCCGGAGCCGTTCTTCCGGAGACTCGCCGGTGATGGCCGGGTCGATGTCGTCCAGCCGATATCCTAGCGCGTCGGCGGAGGCGGGGCAGGAGCGGTCATGGCGCGAGCGGCAGCACGGGGACGGCCCCGCGCCTCCTCGAGATCCATGCTCGAGGACGCGGCGCTCGACCTCTTCGTCGAGCAGAGCTACGCCGGCACGACGGTCGAGCAGATCGCCCAGCGGGCTGGGGTCTCGCGCAACACCTTCTTCAACTACTTCGAGTCCAAGAGCGACGTCTTCTGGGTCCTCGTCGACGACCGCCTCGCCGAGCTCCCGGGGGCGCTCGCGGCGGCCGATCCCGCGCTTCCCGTGATGGAGGCGCTCCGCGGGGCGCTGCTGGCGGTCGGCGCGGGGTTCGGTCCGTCGACCGTGCCCTGGGCGCTGACCCAGTCGGAGCTGATCGGCAGCGTGCACGAGCTGCAGGCGTCCGCCCTGTCGCGCCTGGTCCGGCAGGCCGCGGTGGTCGCGGCGTTCGTCGAGCGGCGGTCCGCGCATCCGCTCCCCTCCCACCTCACGCGGGCGGTCGCCTACGCGAGCGTCGGGGCCGCTGTCGCCGCCGTGCAGGCCTGGGCGTCCGCGGGGCCGACCCGGGGAGAGCTCGTGCCCTATCTCGACGAGGCGCTCGCTCCGGTCTGCAGCGGCTTCGCGCCGGTGGTCGGCTGACGGTCGGCTCGATCAGCAGGGGAGGCGCCGCTCGACACGCAGCGGCTGTCGAGCAGTCGCGGGAGACGGCGTCTCGAGACCCACCCCGCCCGGACACCGTCCGCGCCCGCGCCCCGTAGAATCGATGCGGCCCGAGAGAGATCCGCTCCAGAGCCCCCATCCAGGCATCATCACCACCGACACGGTGCCGCCCATATCGAACCGGAGAACCATGACCGTCGCCGCGCACCTCCCCGCCAAGCCCGCCCTCGAGGGTCTCGAGAGCAAGTGGGGCCTCGTCTGGAAGACCGACGGCACCTACCGGTTCGATCGCACCGGGCTCACGCGCCAGGACGTCTACTCGATCGACACCCCGCCCCCGACCGCCTCGGGGTCGCTGCACATCGGCCACGTCTTCTCGTACACGCACACCGACGTGGTCGCCCGGTTCCAGCGGATGCGCGGCCGGAGCGTCTTCTACCCGATGGGCTGGGACGACAACGGCCTGCCGACCGAGCGCCGGGTGCAGAACTACTACGGGGTGCGCTGCGACCCGACGCTGCCCTACGAGGCCGGATTCACGCCTCCCTTCGAGGGCGGCGACAACAAGAGCAGCAAGGCCGCCGACCAGAAGCCGATCTCGCGCCGCAACTTCATCGAGCTGTGCGAGCGGCTGACCGTCGAGGACGAGAAGCAGTTCGAGGACCTGTGGCGCACACTCGGCCTCTCAGTCGACTGGTCGCAGAGCTACCGCACCATCGGCGAGGAGTCGCAGGCCGCCTCCCAGCGTGCGTTCCTGCGGAACCTCGCCCGCGGCGAGGCGTACCAGGCGCAGGCGCCGACACTCTGGGACATCACGTTCCGCACCGCGGTCGCGCAGGCCGAGCTCGAGGACAAGGAGCAGCCCGGCGCCTACCACCGCATCGCGTTCCACCGCGACGGAGCCGACGACGTCTTCATCGAGACCACGCGCCCCGAGCTCCTCCCCGCCTGCGTCGCGCTCGTCGCGCACCCCGACGACGAGCGCTACCAGCCGCTGTTCGGAACCACGGTGCGCACCCCGCTCTTCGACGTCGAGGTGCCGGTGCTCGCGCACCACCTCGCGCAGAAGGACAAGGGCTCGGGGATCGCGATGATCTGCACGTTCGGCGACGTGACCGACGTCGTCTGGTGGCGCGAGCTCGACCTCCCGAACCGCGCGATCATCGGCTTCGACGGCCGCATCGTCTCGGAGGCCCCCGCCGCGATCACCAGCGACTCCGGCCGCGCGGCGTACGAGCAGCTCGCGGGCAAGACCGTGTTCTCGGCGAAGCAGGCCGTCGTCGCGCTGCTCCAGGAGTCGGGCGAGATGGTCGGCGAGGCGCGTCCGATCACGCACCCCGTCAAGTTCTTCGAGAAGGGCGACAAGCCCCTCGAGATCGTGTCGACCCGGCAGTGGTACATCACCAACGGCGCCCGCGACGCGGCGCTCAAGGAGCGCCTGCTCGAGCTGGGCCGCGACGTGCGGTTCGTGCCCGAGTTCATGCGTGTCCGCTACGAGAACTGGGTGAACGGCCTCTCGGGTGACTGGCTGATCTCGCGCCAGCGCTTCTTCGGCGTGCCTATCCCCGTCTGGTACCCGCTGGACGGCGACGGCAACCCCGTCTTCGACGAGCCGCTGGTCCCCGACGAGTCGGCGCTGCCGGTCGACCCCTCCTCCGATGCGGCACCCGGCTACTCCGAGGACCAGCGCGGAGTCCCCGGCGGCTTCCAGGGCGAGCTCGACGTCATGGACACCTGGGCGACCTCGTCGCTCACCCCGCAGCTCGCGGGCGGCTGGGAGCGCGACGACGAACTGTGGAAGCTTGTCGCGCCCTACGACCTGCGCCCGCAGGGTCAGGACATCATCCGCACCTGGCTCTTCTCGACCCTGCTGCGCTCGCAGCTCGAGGACGGCCGCGCTCCCTGGGGGAACGCGACGGTCTCGGGCTTCATCGTCGACCCCGACCGCAAGAAGATGTCGAAGTCGAAGGGCAACGTCGTGACTCCCGCCGGGATGCTCGAGCAGCACGGCTCGGACGCAGTCCGCTACTGGGCCGCCTCCTCGCGCCTGGGCACCGACGCGGCGTTCGACCCGCAGAACCCGACGCAGATCAAGATCGGGCGCCGCCTGGCGATCAAGGTCCTCAACGCGGCGAAGTTCATCCACGGCTTCCCTCTGCCCGAGGGCGCGCAGGTCACCGATCCTCTCGATCTGAGCATGCTCGCCACCCTCGACGCGGTCGTGGCCGAGGCGACGACTGCTCTCGAGAACTACGACCACGCCCGTGCGCTCGAGAACACCGAGGCGTTCTTCTGGACCTTCTGCGACGACTACCTCGAGCTCGTCAAGGAGCGCGCCTACGGCGAGGACGGCGCCTCCGCGGCCGCCGCGCTGCACCTGGCGCTCGACACGCTCCAGCGGCTCTTCGCCCCGTTCATCCCGTTCGCGACGGAGGAGACCTGGTCGTGGTCGCACGACGGCTCGGTGCACGTGCAGCCGTGGCCGGTGGCGAGCGGGCTGGGAGGCGACGCGACCGTTCTCAGCGCGGCCAGCGCGGTGCTCACGGCGATCCGCCGCGCGAAGACCGATGCGAAGGCCTCGCAGAAGACCCCGGTGCGCTCGGCCGTCGTGACGGCCCCCGCCGAGGCCGTCGCGCCGCTGCGGCTCGCGGCGGGCGACCTCGCGGCCGTCGGCCGCATCGCCTCCCTCGACGTGGTCGAGGGGGCGGCGCTGGCCGTCGCGATCGAGCTCGAGACCGAGAGCTAGAACCGGAGGCGGGCCGCGACGACACCGCGCGGCCCGCCCTGACCAGAGGAGCCCCTCATGCAACTCGGAACACGCTGGCCTCTCGGCCAGCAGCCGCCGCAGACCCTGCCCGAGATCGTCGTGACCGCCGTCCGCGACGTCGAGGAGGAGCTGGTCTCCTCCGGGACCGACACCGCCCAGTGGCGCTGGCAGCTGACCTGGCTCGAGGGCAGGCCGGTCGTCGAGCTCGACGACGGCACCACCATCACCTACCGTCCCGACGAGGATGCGGCGTACATCACGCAGCCGCAGGGCCGCGTCGAGGGTGAGGACGACGACGACTGGGGCTGACGGCGGCAGGGCCGCCGTCGCCCCTAGGCTCGCAGGATGAGCGCCTCCGATCCCGTCGCCGTCCTGCTCGAGCCGAGCACTCTTCCGCACGGACTGCCCGACTTCGCGGCGGTCGACCCGAACGCCTACCGCGGCGCCTTCACGGAGGCGCTGCGCCGGCACCGCGCCGAGGTCGAGGCGATCGCCGGCTCGCCCGACGAGCCCACCATCGAGAACACCCTCGTCGCGCTGGAGAGATCGGGCCGCGCCCTCCGCCGGGTCAGCGCCGTCTTCTTCACCGTCGCCGCCTCCGATCGCACCGAGCTGACCGACGCGCTCGAGGAGGAGCTCGCCCCGCTCCTCTCGGCGCACGACGACGCCATCACCCTCGATCCGCGTCTCGTGCGGCGCCTCCGCAGGCTCGCCGACACGGCGGCGGCGCTCGACCTCGGCGCCGAGACCGCCTACCTCCTCGAGCGCGTCCTCTCGCGCTTCGAGCGCGCTGGTGCCCTGCTCGACGACGACGGGAAGGCGCGTCTGAGCTCGCTCAACGAACAGCTCTCGACCCTGACGACCCGGTTCGAGAAGAACCTCCTCGCCGAGACCAACGAGCGCGCGGTCCTGCTCGAGTCGGCCGCCGACCTCGACGGCCTCGACGCGTCGGAGATCGCCGCCGCCGCCCGCGCCGCCGAGGATCGGGGCGCCGACGGCTACCTCGTCACCCTCCCCCTCTACTCCGGGCACCCCTGGCTCGCACGTCTGCGCGACAGAGCCGTCCGCGAGCGCATCCTGCGCGCCTCCGTCGGTCGCGCGGCGGAGGGAGGACCGCACGACAACCGCGGAGACCTCCAGCGGATCGCCGCTCTGCGGGCCGAGCGGGCGCGACTGCTCGGCTTCGCGTCCCACGCCGAGCTCGTCGTCTCGGGGCAGACCGCGGGCTCGCCCGAGCGCGTCCGCTCGCTCCTCGAGGAGCTCGCCGTCCCGGCGTCGCGCAACGTGCGGGCCGAGCTCGAGCGCTCGCAGGAGCTCGCCGACGCCGAGCAGGACGCGGCCGGCGGGCCGCGCTTCGCGCTCGAGGCCTGGGACCGCGCGTTCTACGAGGAGCGCGTGCGTGCCGCGAGCTACGCCGTCGACTCCAGTGCCCTGCGCCCCTACTTCGAACTCGAGCGGGTGCTGCGCGACGGCGTGTTCGCTGCTGCCGCCGGTCTCTACGGAGTCCGCTTCGAGGAGCGGAGCGACCTCGTCGGGTACAGCGCGCACGTCCGCGTCTTCGAGGTGCTCGAGGAGGACGGCTCCGCCCTCGGCCTCTTCCTCTTCGACCCCTTCACTCGCGATTCAAAGCGCGGAGGCGCATGGATGAACTCGCTCGCGACGCGGACCACCCTTCTCGGCGACTCCGCCGTCGTCGTCAACAACCTGAACCTCTCGGACCCCGGTCCGGGGGAGCACGCGCTCCTCAGCCTCGACGAGGTCGAGACGCTCTTCCACGAGTTCGGCCATGCGCTGCACGGCCTCTTCGCGACGACGCACTACCCCCGCTTCGGCGGGACGAGCGTCTTCCGCGACTTCGTCGAGTTCCCGAGCCAGGTGAACGAGATGTGGGTGCGCTGGCCGTCGCTCCTGCCCGAGTACGCCCGCCACGTCGAGACCGGCGAGGCGCTCCCGGCCGAGATCATCGAGCAGCTGGAGGCCGCGGCACTCTGGGGCGAGGGCTTCGCGACGAGCGAGTACCTCGCCTCCGCCCTGCTCGACCTCGCCTGGCACGAGCTGCCGGCGCCGGTCGAGGAGCGCGACGTCGCCGAGTTCGAGACCCGGGTGCTCGGCGAGGTCGGTCTGCTCCTCCCGGCCGTCCCGCCGCGGTACCGGAGCAGCTACTTCGCCCATGTCTTCTCCGGCGGCTACTCGGCGGGCTACTACTCCTACATCTGGAGCGAGATCCTCGACGCGGACACCGTCGAGTGGTTCGCCGAGAACGGCGGGCTCGATCGCGCCGCGGGCGAGCGCTTCCGCAGGATGATCCTCGGGATCGGCGGCTCCCGCGATCCCCTGGCGGCGTACCGCGAGTTCCGCGGGCGGGAGGCGCGCACCGAACCGCTCCTGCGTCGTCGCGGCCTCGTCTGAGGCGGCCGGGCTCAGACTCGAGCCGCGCGGCGCGGCAGCAGCCACGCGAGGAGGACGAGGCCGACCACCAGGCCCCAGAAGGCCGAGCCGATCCCCGCGATCGAGGTCCCGGAGGCGGTGACCAGCAGGGTCGCCGCGGCCGGGAGGCGCAGCCGGACGTCCTCGACCGCCGCCTGGACGGCCGAGACGAAGACCCCGAGGAGCGCGAGTCCCGCGACGGCCTCGATCAGCAGGGGGCTGGCAGAGGAGACCAGCGCGGTCGCCGCGCCCGCGACCCCTCCGAGCACCAGGTAGGACGCGCCGGCGCTCACCGAGGCGATCCACCGTCGCTCCCGGAGCGGTGACGCCTCCGGACCGGCGGTGAGCGCCGCGCTGAGCGCCGCCAGATTCACCGGCACTCCCCCGAAGACCGCCGCGACGCCCGAGAACGCTCCCGACGAGACGATGGCCGGCCGGGAGTGGGACTCGTAGCCGAAGCTCGAGAGGACGGCGATGCCCGGGATGTTCTGCCCGGCCATCGTGACCACGTAGAGCGGCAGGCCGATCCCCACGACCGCGCCGAACTCGAACACCGGAGGGACGAATTGCAGCGTCGGCAGCAGCGGCGCACCGGCGAGGGCTGCTCCGTCGGTCACCAGGAGCAGGACGACGGCCAGCGCGATGGCCGCCGGGACCGCCCAGCGCGGGAGCAGACGCAGGAGGATCAGCCAGAGCAGGATCACCGGCAGGGCGAGCATCGGGATCTCGACCGCCGCCGTCACCGGGGCGAGCACGAGCGGGAAGAGGATCCCCGCGAGCATGGCGTTCGCGATCGGGCGCGGGATGCGTGCGACCAATCGGCCGAGCGCCGGCCACAGGCCCGTGACGACGAGCAGGGCGGACGCGACCAGGAACGCGCCGACGGCGCGGTCGAATCCGCCGGGCAGCGTCGCCGTCGCGGCCAGGAGGGCTGCCCCGGGCGTGCTCCAGGCGAAGGTCAACGGCACCCGGTAGCGGACGCTGAGCACGATGCAGAGCACGCCCTGGAGCACGCAGACCGCGAGAAGACCCGACGCGGCCTGCTCGTCGGTGGCACCGACGGCCACGACACCGGCCAGGACGATCGCGAACGAGCTCGAGAAGCCCGTCAGCGCGGCGACGATCCCGGCGAGGAGCGGCTGGACGATCACGAGGCCTCCGGTCGCTGCTTCCGCTCGGATCACCCGGCGGGCGCCCCTCCGGGGGCGCTCAGCCAGAGTAGGGAACGGGGACTGCGCCCTCCGACGATCGAACGGGCCAATCCGACCCGATTGGCGGATCGGTCAACGGCACCGGCCCGATCGGGTCAGGCGCTCTTCTCCTGGCGTCGGGGGGCGTGCGGGACGATCGTCGGTGCCGCGTTGTCGAGAACGGCCGCACGGGTGACGACCACTCTCGCGACCTCGTCGGAGGACGGGACCTCGAACATGATCGGCCCGAGGACCTCCTCGAGGATGGCGCGGAGTCCGCGGGCACCGGTCTGGCGAAGAACGGCGAGATCGGCGATCGCCTCGAGGGCACCGCGGTCGAACTCGAGCTCGACGCCGTCGATCTCGAACATCCGCTGGTACTGCTTCACGAGCGCGTTGCGCGGCTCGGTCAGGATCTGCATGAGGGCGTGCTGGTCGAGCTGGGTCACCGTCGTCACGACCGGGAGCCGGCCGATGAACTCCGGGATCAGGCCGAACTTGTGCAGGTCCTCGGGGAGCACCTCGCTGAAGATGTTGATCTCGTCGTCCTTGTTGTGCAGAGGAGCGCCGAAGCCGATGCCCCGCTTGCCCGCCCGCGACGAGATGATGTCCTCGAGCCCGGCGAACGCTCCGGCGACGATGAACAGCACGTTCGTGGTGTCGATCTGGATGAACTCCTGGTGAGGGTGCTTGCGACCGCCCTGCGGCGGAACCGAGGCGACCGTTCCCTCCAGGATCTTCAGCAGCGCCTGCTGCACGCCCTCGCCCGACACATCCCTCGTGATCGAGGGGTTCTCGGCCTTGCGGGCGATCTTGTCGACCTCGTCGATGTAGATGATGCCGGTCTCGGCGCGCTTGACGTCGTAGTCGGCGGCCTGGATGAGCTTCAGGAGGATGTTCTCGACGTCCTCGCCGACGTAGCCCGCCTCGGTGAGGGCCGTCGCGTCGGCGACCGCGAACGGCACGTTCAGCCGCTTGGCGAGGGTCTGCGCGAGGTAGGTCTTGCCGCACCCCGTCGGGCCGATCAGCAGGATGTTGCTCTTGGCGATCTCGACCTCGTCGTGGATCGCATCGGCGGCCGTGATGGTGTTGCGGGCCCTGACCCGCTTGTAGTGGTTGTAGACCGCGACCGCGAGCGACTTCTTCGCCGCCTCCTGGCCGATGACGTACTCCTCGAGGAAGCCGAAGATCTCCTTCGGCTTCGGGAGGTCGAACTCGTGGCTCGTCTCCTCGCTCGACTCGGAGAGGCGCTCCTCGATGATCTCGTTGCAGAGCTCGACGCACTCGTCGCAGATGTAGACGCCGGGCCCGGCGATGAGCTGCTGGACCTGCTTTTGGCTCTTGCCGCAGAACGAGCACTTCAGCAGGTCGGCGCTTTCGCCAATACGTGCCACGGGAATGCCCCACTTCCTTGTCGTGCGTCGGTGTCGTCGTGCCTCGGCGTGCGTCGGGGCCCGCGGGCTCCGGCAGAGACGCCGCGGGTCCCCGGGACCTCGGATCTCTGGGTCGAGCCTAGCCGCTGAGCCGCGGGGGCTCGGCAGGCGGGCCGGATTCCCCCGTCTTCGCTCGTGCGGCGAAGGATCGCCGCTGTCCCGCGGCTCGTGTCCACGGCCGGTGCCGCGGACACGGAAGGGCCGGGAGGCGGATCACTCCGCCTCCCGGCCCTTCCTGATCGTCGACTACGCCGTGAGAGCGGGGAGGCTCTTGCGGCTGGTCAGGATCTGGTCGATCAGACCGTACTCGAGCGCGTCGTCCGCGCCGAGGATCTTGTCGCGGTCGATGTCCTTCTTGACCTGCTCCGGAGTGCGGTTCGAGTGGTGGGACAGCGTCTCCTCGAGCCACTCGCGCATGCGCATGATCTCCGCCGCCTGGATCTCGATGTCCGAGGCCTGGCCTCCGCCCTGCTGCACGGCGGGCTGGTGGATGAGGATGCGCGCGTTCGGGAGCGCGAGGCGCTTGCCCGGGGTGCCCGCAGCCGTCAGCACCGCTGCGGCCGAGGCCGCCTGACCCAGCACGACCGTCTGGATGTGCGGGCGGATGTACTGCATCGTGTCGTAGATCGCCGTCATCGCGGTGAAGGATCCACCGGGCGAGTTGATGTACATCACGATGTCGCGGTCCGGGTCCTGGCTCTCGAGCACGAGGAGCTGCGCCATGATGTCGTCGGCCGACGCGTCGTCGACCTGGACGCCGAGGAAGATGATGCGGTCCTCGAACAGCTTGGCGTAGGGGTCCTGGCGCTTGTAGCCGTAGGCGGTGCGCTCCTCGAACGTGGGGAGGATGTAGCGCGAGGAGGGAGCGGCTCCGGAGCCGAAGGCCGTCCCGCCGAAGGTGGGTGTGTTCATTGTCAGTTCCTGATCTCTCGGCGCGTCTGTGTCATCCGTCGGTGTGGGGGTCAGTCGTCGATGGCGGTTCCGCCGCCGCCGGCCACGTCGGTCGCGGAGGCTCGGATGTGGTCGACGAAGCCGTAGGCGAGCGCCTCCTCGGCGCTGAACCAGCGGTCGCGGTCGCCGTCCTCGTTGACCTGCTCGACGGTCTTGCCGGTCGCCTTGGCGGTGATCTCGGCGAGGCGCTTCTTCATGTCGAGGATGAGCTGCGCCTGGGTCTGGATGTCGGACGCGGTTCCGCCGAAGCCGCCGTGCGGCTGGTGGAGCAGCACCCGGGCGTTCGGGGTGATGTAGCGCTTGCCCTGGGTCCCCGCGGTGAGCAGGAGCTGACCCATCGAGGCCGCCATGCCGATGCCGACCGTCACGATGTCGTTCGGGACGAACTGCATGGTGTCGTAGATCGCCATGCCCGCGGTGATGGAGCCGCCGGGCGAGTTGATGTAGAGGAAGATGTCCTTCTCGGCGTCCTCGGCCGCGAGCAGCAGCAGCTTCGCCGCGATCTCGTTCGCGTTCTCGTCGCGCACCTCAGAGCCGAGCCAGATGATCCGGTCCTTCAGCAGGCGGTCGAAAACACTGTTGGGCATAACCATGTCGGCCATGTGTCGCTCCGTTTCAGTTGTCGCTTCGGAGGCGAATCTATCGGACGGTGCCGACGCGACCCGGCCGTGTTCGCCGGGGGCGGAGCGGGAGGGGCCGGTGTTCGCCCGGGGCGGATCCGCGGCGGTGCCGCGACGCAGAGGAGCCGCCCCCGACGGATCGGGGGCGGCTCCTGTGCGTGCGGTCGGTCGCCTACTCGGCTGCCGGCGTCTCGGCGGCGTCGGCCTTCTTCTTGGCGGGCGCGCGCTTCTTCTTCGGAGCGGGCGCGGCCTCCTCCTCGACGGGGGCGTCGACCTCGGCCGCGGGCGCTGCCTCGACCTCGTCGGTCGCGACCTCGTCCGCCTCGACCTCGACGGTCGCGGCGTCGTCGTCGGTGGCCTCGTCCTCGCCGGGGACGGCGGTGAAGTCGGTCAGGTCGACCGGGTTGCCCTCGGTGTCGACGACCGTGGCCTTGCCGAGGACGATCGCGAGCGCCTTGTTGCGGGCGACCTCGCCGACCATCTGGCCGATCTGGTTGTTCTCGGACAGGATCTTGATGAACTCGTTCGGCTCCATGCCGTACTGCGCCGCACCCTGGATGAGGTACTGCGTGAGCTCGTCCTGGCTGACCTGGACCCCCTCCTGCTCGACGACGTGGTCGAGGAGGATCTGGGTCTTGAAGGTCTTCTCGCTAGCCTCGGTCACCTCGGCGCGGTGCTCGTCGTCCTCGAGGCGGTTCTCGCCCTCGAGGTGGCGGTGCACCTCGTCCTCGACGAGCGACGCCGGCACGGGGACCTCGACGAGCTCGAGGAGCGCCTCGACGAGCTTCTCGCGCGCCTGTCCGCCCTGGCCGAAGGTCTTCTGCTGCGCCGCCTGCTCCTTGAGCGACTCGCGCAGCTCGGCGATGGTGTCGAACTCGCTCGCGATCTGGGCGAAGTCGTCGTCGGCCTCGGGGAGCTCGCGCTCCTTGACGGCCGTCAGCGTGACCGCGATCTCGGCCTGCTCGCCGGCGTGGTCGCCTCCGAGCAGCGGAGCGGTGAAGGTCGTGCTCTCGCCCGCGGTGAGCGAGTCGAGCGCCTCGTCGATGCCCTCGATGAGCTCGCCGGAGCCGAGCTCGTAGGAGATGGCGTTGGCGGTGTCGACCTCGACGCCGTCGATCGTCGCGATGAGGTCGATCTGGGCGAAGTCGCCCGTGGTCGCGGGGCGGTCGACCGTGACGAGCGTCCCGAAGCGGCTGCGCAGGCGGTCGAGCTCGGCGTCGACGTCGGCGTCGGTGACCTCGGCGGCGTCCACCGTCAGCTCGATGCCCTCGTAGTCGGGGACGGTGATCTCGGGGCGCACATCGACCTCGATGGCGAGCTCGAGGTCTCCGGTGAAGTCCTTGTCGCTCGGCCACGCGACGATGTCCGCCTGGGGGCGGCCGAGGGGGCGCACCTCGCTCTCGCGGACGGCCTCGCGGTAGAAGCCGTCGAGGCCCTCGTTGACCGCGTGCTCGAGCACGGCGGCCTTGCCGACCCGCTGGTCGACGATGGCGGGCGGGACCTTGCCCTTGCGGAAGCCGGGGACGTTGATCTGCTCGGCGATGTGGCCGTAGGCGTGCTTGATGCTGGGGCCGAGCTCGTCCGGGGTGACCGAAATCGCGAGCTTCACGCGGGTTGGGCTGAGCTGTTCTACCGTGGTCTTCACGTGAGGGGATCTCCTGTGCTGGTTGGTGTCGGCGCCGTGTGACCGGTCGTCACGGGTCGAGGTCGTCACGATGAGTACTCGTGGTCGGGGCGACAGGATTCGAACCTGCGACCTCCCGCTCCCAAAGCGGGCGCTCTAGCCAAGCTGAGCTACGCCCCGGATGCCCGGGCCGGTGGACCGTGCCGTGAGGACTCTCGTCGAGCCCTTCCCGCACGTCCGCTCGCGCGACACGCCGAAATGGCCTTCGCAAGTGTACTGCACGGCGGCTCGAGCGTCCGGAACGCCTCCCCGGGGACGCGCGGAGGCAGGCGTCGACCGTGGCGCCCGGCATGTACTACGCTGACGTGGTGCTCGACGGTGGTCTCCCGCCGGCGGGCGGCGAAGCGCAGTACCGGTCCTCCGGACGCTGCGATTCGGGGCTGTAGCTTAGTGGTAAAGCCTCTGTCTTCCAAACAGATGATGCGAGTTCGATTCTCGTCAGCCCCTCCGTTGCTCGTTCACTCGTGAGACCCTCGCGTTCCTGAGGCCCTCGCGTTCCCGAGGCCCTCGCGTTCCCGAGGCCCTCGGTGCGCCGGGGCCCTCAGTGCCTCTCCCTGCGAACCCGAAGTGTCGCCGGGCACCGGGTCCGCTCAGCGGACGGTGACGGTCACAGCAGGGCTCGTCGAGGCGTTGCCCGAGCGGTCGACCGCCTTCGCGACGACCGGGTGCGGCCCCTTCGCGAACCCGATCGTCGACACCGTCAGCCTCCACGTGCCGTCGGCGGCCTGCTTCGCGGTGCCGATCCTGATCGAGCCCGTCCAGTAGACGACCGAGGCGGTGTCGGAGTCGGAGGCGGCGACCAGCGTGACCGTGCCGGACACCGTGCTGCCGGAGGCCGGGCTGGTGATGCGCACCTGGGGCGCGGTGGTGTCGCGGGTGGGAGTGGGTGACGCCGTTGCGGTGCCTGTCGCTGTCGGCGTAGGCGCTGCCGTCGGTGTCGGCGTCGGTGTCGTCGGTGTCGGCGCTGTCGTCGGCGGCGGAGTGCCGGTCGGCGACGCCGTGGGGGTGGCCGACGGAGTGGGCGACACGGTCGGGGCAGGCGACACGGTGGGAGTAGGCGTGGCGGACGGAGGAGGCGTCGCAGACGCAGCGGGGGTCGGGGACGGGGTAGACGTCGGCGACGCGCTAGGGGTCGGGGTCGCAGTGGGGGTCGGGGTCGCAGTGGGGGTCGGGGTCGCAGTGGGGGTCGGGGTCGCAGTGGGGGCAGGGGTCGCGGTGGACGACGGGGTCGCGGAAGGCGCTGCCGACGGAGTGGGCGAGACCGTCGCAGTGGCCGACGCCGACGGAGAGGGCGTCACGGTCGGGGTGGGCGACGCCCACGGGGACGGCAGCGCGGTCGGGGTGGGCGACGCCGACGGAGCCGGCGACACGGTCGGAGTCGGCGACTCCGAAGGAGTCGGAGTCGCGGCCGGCGTCGGCGACGCGGACGCCTCCGGCGAAGGGGTCGCCGTCGCAGACGCAGACGCCTCGGGAGTCGGCGCGCCCGACGGCCCCGGAGTACTCGATGCCGTCGGCGAAGCGGTCGGCGAAGCGGTCGGCGTCGGAGCGCCTCCGGGCACTGCCCACGCCGGCACGGCCTCGGGACCCCAGAGCACGCCCGCGATCAGCGCCTGGCCGCGGACGTTCGGGTGGAACCAGTCGACGGTCGACACGATCTCCGGCGGCAGCGGCGTGGCCGTGAGCGCCCCTCCGTCCCAGACGCACCGCGGTCCGACCGACGCGCAGGCGGCCGCGAGAGCGCCGTTGTACTGCCGGGTCCGCTCCGCCGCTGCGGCCACCGACGCGGCGTACGCGTCGCCGGTCAGAGCGACGCCTTCAGGCGTCACACCGCGCGTCGTCCGGCACAGCTTGCCCTTCGACCACTCGGCATCAGCGGGCCCGCCCCGCAGTCCCGCCCACTCCGAGGCCACGTCCGGTGTCGAGCTGAGGAGGATCGTCGCGGTCGGCCAGGTGGTGCCGATCTGCCGCAGAAGACTCGACGCCGATGCGGTGAACGCCGTCGAGGGCGTCATCGTGTAGCCGTCGGACGCCGCCCTGATGTCGCGGTGGCAGAGGTCGTTGCCGCCGACCAGGACGGTCACGTAGTCGGCCTCGATACGAGCGGCGGCGGCGGTGGAGACCATCGCGGAGACCGCGCGGATCATGCTCCCGGCCTTGGCGTAGTTCGCCGTGGTGACGACGCTTCCCGGATTCACCTCCTGCAACCGCTGGGCGATCGAGCGGACTGCGGGGGCCGACCCGGTCGCCCAGGAGTTGACCGGGCAGTCCGCCCTCGAGGTGCAGCTCGCCGTGCCGCGGGTGACCGAGTCACCGAACGACACGACCGAGATCGTGCGCGGTTCTGCGGCGACGGGCACCGCGACTCCCCCGGCGAGCACGAGCAGCGCGAGCACCGCGACCAGCGGGCGGAGGACCGAGCGAGGGGGTCTGTCGGCCATGTCACTGCTCTCGGGATGCGCGGAGGGCGCGAGCGGAGTGGAGATCTGGGTGCCTGTGGACGGAGGCGGGGATCCGAGCGGGCGGCGGGGGCCGTCGATCGAGAGGGGGTGCCGGAGACCAGGGGGCGGTCAGCACGAGTGTGACGCGATCGGATCGCCGCGGCAAGTACCCCGCGGTCGTCAGTCGGCGGCGCGGGCCTCCCGGTGCAGCTCGGTCAGCTCGAGGTAGGAGGCGGCGTTCCGGCGGATGCCGGCGCGCTCCTCGTCGGTCAGGTCGCGGCGGACCTTCGCGGGGACTCCGGCGACCAGCGAGCCGGGCGGCACCACCGTTCCCTCCAGGACCACGGCGCCCGCCGCGACGAGCGATCCCGTGCCGATGACCGCTCCGTTCAGGACCGTCGCGTTCATGCCGACGAGCACGTCGGACTCGAGCGTGCAGCCGTGCAGCACCGCGTGGTGCCCGACGGACACGTCCTCGCCGATCGTGGCGTCGAAGCCGGCGTCGACATGGACGACGACTCCGTCCTGGAGGTTGCTGCCGCGACCGAGCGTGATCCTGGCGTTCTCGGCACGCAGGACGGCGCCGTACCAGACGCTCGACCGCTCCCCCAGCTCGACGGATCCGACGAGAGTCGCGCCGGGCGCGACCCAGGCGGTGGTGGCGATCACGGGTGCACGGCCGCCCGGCAGGGTGAGCACGCGCGCGCCGTCGGATCCGCTGGTCGACATCGTCGGTCCTCTCGTCGCAGGTCGGGTCGACTCGATCCTGGCAGCTGCGACCGAGGCGCGCACGAGCACAGCCTGCCGGCCGCAGGTCTGCGGACCGCCTCCGAGAGGCCGATCGGATGTCACCGCCCGAGGCACGCGCGGCGGCAGCCGGACGACCTAGGCTGTCCCCGTTACGGGGGATCCCGTGGGGGCGGACGGGGCTGGCGATGACGCGCACGACGAAGGACGGCTCCCGAGGGCGGCGGACGACGCTCGCAGCACTGGCCGGCCTCCTGCTCCTGTCGCTCGCCGTGGGATCGACGGGAGGCTCTGCGGTCGCCGCGACGGACACGACCAAGCCGGTCGTCCGCATCACCGCTCCGACTGCGGGATCGACGGTGACGGGAACGACCGTGCTGCGCGCCTCCGCCACGGACGGCACCGGGGTCAGCGCCGTCTCGTTCTGGGAGGGATCGCGCCGGCTGGGCTATGCCGCCGCCGACTCCGGATCGTGGCGGCTCGACCTCGACACCCGCTCGCTGCAGGAAGGACCCCTGGTGCTGACAGCGAAGGCGCGTGACGCCGCGGGCAACATCGGCACCAGCAGCGCGGTCAGAGTCGTCGTCTCGCACGCGGGCCCCACGCCGGGACCGACCGCGACGCCTGCACCGTCACCGACTCCGACGGCGACTCCGACGCCGACCCCGTCGGCGACCGCGACTGCGACGCCCACCGCACCGGCACCCACGCCCTCGGGGACCCCGCGGCCCGACACGAAGAAGCCCACCGCCGTCATCACGGCGCCGAGGAGTGGAGCCACGGTCTCGGGGAGCACGACGTTCATCGCGACGGCGACCGATGACGTGGCCGTGACCGCGGTCTCGTTCTGGTCGGGATCGACGCGCCTGGGCAACGCCGTTCAGCGCGACGGCGGCGACTGGGTCCTCGTCACCTCGGCGCGGGCGCTCGACGCCCGGTCCCACACGATCCTCGCGAAAGCCCGTGACGCCGCGGGCAACATCGGGAGCAGCGCGGCGATCACGATCGTGGCCGTCGCGACCGCGTCCCCGACGCCCACCTCCAGCCCGACCGCGACGCCCGCTCCGTCGGTGACGCCGACGGCCACTCCCACTCCGGCACCGACCGTCTCCCCGACGGCCACGCCGACCCCGACACCGCAGCCCCCGACTCCGGGAGTGCCGGTGCCTCTCGCGCAGTGGGACTTCTCGGAGGCGGCCGCGCCCTACCGGACGACCGTCGGCGACCTGCCTCTCACCCAGGCGGGCCGGACGGCCGCACTGTCGACGACGACTCCCTGGGGAACCGGCATCCGGATGACCGGTACGAGCTATCTCCGCATCCCCGCGGCGTCGACCGGACGGCTCACCGTCGGGGCGACCGGGAACGCCGTGACCGTCGCCGCCTGGGTCGACATGACCGACACGAACGCCGGGTTCATCGCGGGACCGTGGAAGGAGAACTCCGCGAATCCGGGTCGCTCCTACGGCCTCTTCTACGACCTGAGCATGTACGGCGGCGACGAGCGCGCGAACTTCCACGTCTCCCGGACCGGCGGACCGACCCCGGGCTACCCCTACTCGCGGGATTACTCGGCATCGGGCCAGAACTTCACGCGGAACGTGTGGCAGCTGCACGTCGGGACCTACGACGGCACTCAGGCCGTCTCGTACCTCGACGGCGCCGCGGTCGCGATCCCGCGTTTCGTCGACAACCAGAAGAACGTCTACGCCAAGAACCCCTACCTGTTCCCCGACGGGCTGAACCCCACGCCGGGCGACTTCACGGTGGGAGCGGTCGAGCTCTCGACCGGTCCGGGCAACTACGCGCAGGGCACCTTCGCGAAGCTCCGCGTATGGGACAGGGCGCTCACGGCCGACGAGGTCCGCGCGCTCTACGAGGCCGAGCGGACCGCACTGGGCTGACGCGCCGTCATCGACCGGCGCGCAGCCAGGCGAGGACGGCGAGGACCCGGCGGTGGTCGGACCCGGAGTCCTCGAGCCCGAGCTCCTGGAAGATCGACGTCACGTTCTTCTCCACCGCTCCCACCCCGACGAACAGGGCGGAGGCGATGCCCGCGTTCGTGCGGCCCTGGGCCATCGCCTCGAGGACCTCGCGCTCGCGCGGCGTCAGGGCCGCGAGCGGATCGCGATTGCGCTGGAGCAGCAAGGCGACGACCTGCGGATCGAGGACGGTGCCGCCCGCCGCGACCCGCTCGACGGCGTCGCGCAGCTCGTCGACCGACGCGACGCGGTCTTTGAGGAGGTAGCCCATCCCACCCTCCCCCGAGCCCAGGAGCTCCTGCGCGTAGGTGACCTCGACGTACTGACTCAGGATCAGGACGGCGACGCGGGGATGCCGCCTGCGGATCTCGAGGGCCGCCCGGACGCCCTCGTCGCGAAAGGTGGGCGGCATCCGCACATCGAGGACGGCGACATCGACGGCGTCCGGGGCGCCCTCGAGGGACGCGAGGAGCCCCTCCGCATCGCCGTGGGCTCCCACCGCGTCGAACCCGGCGTCCTCGAAGAGGCGGACCAGGCCCTCGCGCAGCAGGACGGAGTCCTCGGCGATGGCGACGCGGAGAGGAGCGGAGGCGGGCACGCCCTCAGACTAGGCCGCGGAGGCGGGAGCCCCCGGATCCACGGGGTCCGCCGGTGCGGTGGGGCGGAACGGCACGTGGACGCCGATCGTCGTCGGCCCGCCGCGCGGCGACTCGACCGTGAGGAGTCCGCGGAGCCCCCTGACCCGGCCCGCGACCCCTTCGAGGCCGTGCCCGGCGACCGGAGCGGCGCCGCCGACTCCGTCGTCGATCACCCAGGCGTCGAGCCAGCGCTCCCCTGTCGAGCCCGCGTCGCGCACATCGAGGTGCACCCGCACCGTCTGCGCCGATGCGTGCTTCGACGCGTTCGCGAGCAGTTCCGCGACGACGAAGTAGACGCTGCGCTCGACCTCCGGGGGGACCCCCTCGACGGGGTGCTCGGTCAGAACCTGGACCGGCACGGGGCTCATCGCCGCGAGGGAGTGCACGGCCGCCTCGAAGCCGCGGTCCTGCAGGATCGGCGGCGCCACGCCGCGCGAGAGGGCGCGGAGCTCGTCGAGGGCCGCCCGCACGTGCTCGCGTGCCTCGTCGATCAGGGCCGCCGCCGCCTCCGGATCGGAGCCCACCCGGCTCTTCGCCGACCCGAGGTCCATCTGCACCCTGATCAGCCGCTGCTGCGGGCCGTCGTGGATGTCGCGCTCGAGCTGGCGGAGCGCGCGGTCCTCGGCCGCGACCGCCGCGCCGCGCGAGGCGCTCAGCTCGGCGACCTCGCGCTGGAGTGCCTCCGACCCCCAGGGACCGAGCAGCAGCCGGTCGACGAGGTAGCGCGCCAGCGTGAGCCCGCGCGTCGCGAACGGGAGGGTCGACACGAACAGCACGATCATCGCGACGGCAGCGAGGGCGACGAGCGCCGGGGGCGGGTCGGGCAGGCCGAGCAGCGTCGTCGCTCGCTCCACGACCCACTGCACCGCCGTCGTCGTCCCCCCGGCCGTGCCGCCGAGCACGGAGACGAGCGTGCCGAGACCGGCGAGCGTCCAGCCGAGCAGGACCGCCGCGAAGACCGTCGAGAGCAGCGGTGCGACGACGAGGGTGTGCAGGAGGGCGAGCCAGTAGTGGCCGTCGATCACCGGCCCGTACAGGGAGAAGGTGGCCGGAGTGACGGAGGCGGGCGCGCGGCGCCACTGCGGCTCGGGGATCACCGGGCGACCGGCGAGCAGGTCGAGTGCCCTCGCCGCTCGGCCGAAGAAGCGTGCGATCACCAGGGCGAGAGGCAGGAAGACGAGGCCGATGAGGACGCCGATGAGACCGAGCGCGAGAGCGAGAGCGGCGCCCGCGGCGAAGGCGCCCGCCAGGCTGAGCGGCACCGCGATCACCAGCGCCAGCGCCTCCCGGGGCAGGTCGCGCCAGAGCCGGAGGTAGGACCGGGTCGCCTCGCCCAGAGCAGACGGTGCAGACCGTGCAGGCGGAGCAGACGGTGCGGCGCGCATCCGCCCCTCCTCCCGGCGCGCGAGCGGTCGCCCGGCGCCTCGTCGAGCGTAGCCGCGAGCGCTCGCCGGGGCCCGGGGGCAGACCCCCGTCCCGACCCGTGCGATCACCCGCCGGCTCAGGCGAGGCTCCCCTTCGCCCGCGTTAGCGGAGCCTCTGCTTCCTTGCGGTCGCTGGGCTGCGGCGTACAGTTGACGATCAGTCACCCCCTCTCGAAAGGACCCGATGATGTCCACCGCATCCGTCACGTCGCTCACCTCGTCGAACCCGGATGTCGCATCCGGAGTCGCTCAGTTCCTCAGCCCGGTCGTCATCGAGATGACCGCCCTCGCCGTCAACGGCAAGCAGGCGCACTGGCACGTCCGCGGCGCCAACTTCATCGGCGTGCACGAGCTGCTCGACGCCATCGTCGGTCGCGCGATCGAGTGGGCCGACCTCGCCGCCGAGCGGGTCGTGGCCCTCGGACTCCCCGTCGACGCGCGCATCCAGACCGTCGCCTCCGCGACGCGGTCGGCGCCGCTCACCCCGGGCTTCCAGCGCTCCGAGAACGCGATCGTCGAGATCATCAACCAGATGGACGTCGCGATCACCACGGTCAACACCGCGATCGCCGAGCTCGCCGACATCGACGCGAGCAGCCAGGACGTCGCGATCGAGATCGGCCGCGGACTCGAGAAGGACCGCTGGTTCCTCTTCGCGCACGTCAGCGAGAGCTGAGCGCACTCCCCCTGACGGCCCGCTGGATCCCCGGATCCTGCGGGCCGTCCGTCGTTCCCCGCCCGTCACTCCGCTGATCGATGGTGGACCGACGCCCGCGACCCTGCTGGTCGAGCAGCCGCGCGGGGGCGTCTCAAGACCCGCCGATCACCGAGGCGGTTCGCGAGCACACGAGAGCGTTCGCCCCCCGGCCCGGAGGGACGTCACGCCTCGTGGGTGAAGCGCCCCGAGAGGAGGGTGGCGGCGACCGGCATGGTCCGCAGCTCCTCCGGATCGGCGGCGAGCGGGTCGCGGTCGAGCACGACGAGGTCGGCCGGATCGCCCCGGCGCGGCCTTAGGCGGCGCGTCCTGGTCGAGGCGGAGATCGCCTCGGCCGTGCTGAGGCGCTGCTCGGGGTGCCACGGCTCGTCGCCCTCCCGCGCGCGCGAGACGGCGGCGGCGATCGCCACCCACGGGTCCAGCGGAGCCACGGGCGCGTCGGAACCGAGGACGACCGAGGCCCCGGAGTCGATCAGCGAGCGAAGAGCGAACGCCCGGCCGGTCCGTCCCGGCCAGTAGTGCTCGGCGACCTCCCGGTCATCCAGGGCGTGGGCCGGCTGGACTCCGGCGACGACCCCGAGCTCGGCGAACCGGGGGATGTCGGCTCCGGCGAGCAGCTGCGCGTGCTCGATCCGTCCGCCGCCGACCCGCGCGAGGGCGTCCAGCGCGATCGTCGCCGCCGCGTCGCCGATGGCGTGCACCGTCGACCGGATGCCCGCTCCCGCCGCCCGGGCGAGCAGGGCGTCCAACTCGCCGGGGTCGACGGTGAGCACCCCGCGACCCGCGCCGTCGCCCGGGTACGGATGAGCGCAGTACGCGGTCCTGGTGTTCAGGGACCCGTCGATCAGCACTTTCAGCGGCCCCATCCGGAGGAGCCCCTCGCCGCCGACGAGGTCGTCCCCCGTCCGCAGACCCTCGGCGATCGCCCGCTCCAGGTCGTCGCGGTAGACACCCGTGTCCACGCGCAGCGAGCGGTTGCCGCCGTGCACGCGGCGCTGCCAGTCGCCGACGTTCCAGCGCATCTCGAGATCCACGACGCCGACGACTCCGCGTGCGGCAGCTCGCCTAGCGGCCTCGTCGACGAGGCCGTCGAGCTCGTCGTCGCTCAGCGCGCTCAGAGCGGTGACGAGCTCGAAGCACGGGTCCTCGCGCAGGATGCCCTCGCGTTGCGCGAACCCGTAGCGGCGGAGGGCGGCGGAGTTGACCCAGGCCGAGTGCAGGTCGCCGCTGACCAGGACCACGGGACGCTCCGGCGCGACGGCGTCGAGCAGTGCTGTCGTCGGGAGGTCCGGCCACAGGCCGTCGCGGAACCCGAAGCCGACGAGCGTCGCGGCGGAGTCGGCGGTGGAGGCGAGGCGCCCGCGCACCGCCTCGACCACCTCCCGGGCCGACTGCGCCGCCGAGACATCCAGGCGCGGCGCCGTCATCGCCCACTGCGAGAAGTGCACGTGCTCGTCCCAGAGCCCCGGGATCAGCCATCGACCGTCGAACTCGCGGACGGTGTCGGCTTCGAGCGACCCGTCGGGACCGATGGCGGCGACGCGACCTGCGTCGAGCAGGATCGAGACGGGCTCCTCGGCGCCGAGCAGTCGGGCGCCGCGGAGGAGGAGGCCGCCGCTCACCGGTCGCCCGGTTCCCGGCGGGCGCGGCGCATCTCGCGGGCGAGTGGCGCGGAGGAGTACGGCCCGTCCCCGTCGAGTTCGGCCAGGACGCGGTCGACGATCGCGGCGGGCTTGTTCTGGCTCATCTTCCGCTTCGCGACGATGCGGGTCGGTCGCAGCCGGAAGCCGACCGTTCCGCTCGAGATGCGGGCCGCGTAGGCGGCGTCCTCGGGAGTGCCCTCCATCCGGCGCGGGTCGGGCAGCACCTCCTCGAAGCGGTCGACGAGATCGGCGAGCGCGCGGAGGTTCTCCGTCGGCGACAGGATCTCCGGCGTCCCGGACAGATGAACGGTCACGAAGTTCCAGGTCGGGACGGCCGGGTCGGCGTCGTACCAGCCCGGTGAGATGTAGCCGTGCGGGCCCTGCACGATCATCAGGATCTCGTGCTCGCCGAGCTCGTGCAGCAGATCGTCGGGGCGGCCGACGTGGCTGAACACCACGACGTCCTCCTCGTTCTCGTCGAGGACCACCGGGTAGTGCGACGCGACCAGCTCCCCCGACGACGTCGAACTGACGATCGTCGCCCACGGGTTCTCGCGGATCAGCTGCTTGATGTCGTCCCTGTCGCTCAGCAGGAAGCTCGGGTTCTGGCGCATCGAATCCTCTCGTCGATCAGGTCGTCAGGACTGGCAGACCGGGCACCAGTAGAGCTTGCGCGCACCGATCTCCTCGAGCAGGACGTTGGTCCCGCAGACCCGGCACGGCAGGCCCTCGCGCTTGTAGACGTAGTTGCGCTCGGCGCGGCTCCTGACCGCCTTCGAGCGCTCGGTCGCGGTCAGGCCGCGGCGGGTGATCATCATCCCGGTGCGGATGCCGTCCTCGAGCAGCAGCGCCCAGTCGTCCCAGAGCTCGCGCGCCAGCTCGAGCGGCACCTGCTTGCCCGGCGTGTGCGGGTCGAGTCCGGCACGGTAGAGCAGCTCCGCGCGGTAGATGTTGCCGATCCCGCTGACCACCGACTGGTCCATCAGCACGAGGCCCACCGGGGTCGCGGTCTTGCGCAGACGGTTCACGAAGCGATCGCGCGCGGCGTCGGAGGCGTCGGCGGCCGGATCGGGGCCGAGTCGCGCGAGCAGCGCCTCGACCTGGGAGGGGTCCATCACCTCGCAGGCGGTCGGTCCGCGCAGATCGGCGACGGTCTCCTCCGTCTGGATGCGCACGCGCACGGCGCCGATCGGAGGCGGCGGGAACTCGTCGAGGTCGGTGTCGGTCTCGTGCTCCGTCTCGGACAGCCGCACGGCCCGGCGGCGACGGGGCGCACCGATGCTGCTGCCCGCCTTCCCGTCGGGGAACAGCGGGGAGACGCGGCCGAGGAAGTCCCACGCGCCGTAGAGGCCGAGGTGCACGTGCAGCGTCGCGTCGCCCTCGAACCGGAGGAGGAGGTGCTTGCCGACCGCGGTCGACTCGAGGACCGTGCGACCGTCGAGCAGCGCCGCGCCCTCCGTGAAGCGGCCCTGCGGACTGCTGGTGGCGACGGCGTGCCCGACGATGTCGCGCTCGAACTGCAGTGCGATCCGGTGGACGGAATGCCCCTCCGGCACTCAGCGGCCGTCCGCGGCGGAGTCGACGACGCGCCCGGCGATGTCGCCGGTGGCCTCGTACTCGGCCAGCTGGGCGATGCGGCGGACGTGCCGCTCCTCGAACGAGAAGGGCTCGGCGACGAAGGCGTCGATGAAGCCCGTCGCCTCCTCGACCGTGTGCTGGCGGGCGCCGATCGAGATCACATTCGCGTCGTTGTGCTGGCGGGCGAGGACCGCCGTGCTGAGACTCCACACCAGCGCCGCGCGGACGCCCGTCACCTTGTTCGCGGCGATCTGCTCGCCGTTGCCCGAGCCGCCGAAGACGATGCCGAGCGCCTCGACCCCCGCCTCCTGATCGCGGACGACCGCGGCGGCCGCATTGATGCAGAAGGACGGGTAGTCGTCGAGCGGGTCGTAGGAAGTGGGACCGTGGTCGACGACCTCGTGGCCGGCGGCGCCGAGGTGGTCGATCAGGTGCCGGCTGAAGTCCAGCCCTGCGTGGTCCGTTGCGATGTGGATGCGCACGCGCTCGTCCTCCGGAAGTGCCGTCTGATGCCCGTGGAGCCGGGGCCGGATGTCAGGGTACCGCCCGCGCGGCGGGCGCCGGTGCGGTCAGTCGAAGATCGGATCGCGGGTCCGCGAGCGCTTGAGCTCGAAGAATCCGTCGTAGGACGCGGCGGCCACGATGCCGTCCCAGAGGGTCAGCGCCTGCTGGCCGCGGGGAGTCGGTGAGAGGACGGGGCCGAAGAAGGCGACGTCGCCGATCGCGATGACCGGAGTCCCGACGTCCTGCCCGACGCGCTCGATGCCGTCGAAGTGCGAGGCGCGCATCGGCTCGTCGTACTCGTCGGTGTCGGCGTACGCCGCCAGCTCGGCCGCGAGGCCGAGCTCCGCGAGCGACTCGGTGATGACCTCGTCGACATCCTTCCGCCCCCCGACGTGGATCCGCGTGCCGAGCGCGTCGTAGAGCGGCTTGACGTGCTGCTGCCCCTCGCGCTCGGCGACCGCCGCGACGAGGCGGGTGTAGCGCAGGGCGCGCGGGAAGAAGGCACGGTAGGAGTCGTCCACGTCCTTGTCCTCGTTGAGGACGGCGAGGCTCATGATGTGCCAGCGCACGTCGAGCTCGCGGGCGGGAGTCACCTCGTCCACGAACCGCGAGGTCATCCAGGCCCAGGGGCAGGAGGGATCGAACCAGAAATCGACGGTGGTCATGGCTCCACGCTACGCCGCTCGGGGCCTCCCGCCGCTCACCCCCCAGGCGGCTCTAGGGTAGATCGGTGGCGCCGGCACCCCGGTGCCGACGGCCGCGCCCGAGACGAACGGATGGAGCACCACGTGCCAGGAGACAACCTCACCCGGAGCGAAGCGCAGGAGCGCGCCTCACTGATCCAGGTCATCGACTACGACGTCGCCCTCGATCTCACCCGGGGCGCCGAGACCTTCCTCAGCTCGACGACCGTGCGGTTCACGGCGACCGAGGGAGCGTCGAGCTTCATCGACGCGATCACGAAGACCGTCCACTCGGTGACGTTGAACGGCGCCGACCTCGACCCCTCCGAAGTGGCCGACGGAGTGCGCATCCGCCTCGACTCGCTCGCGGCCGACAACGAGCTGACCGTCGTCGCCGACGCGCTCTACACGAACACCGGAGAGGGCCTGCACCGCTTCGTCGACCCGGTCGACGGCGAGGTGTACCTCTACTCGCAGTTCGAGGTCCCGGATTCGCGGCGCATGTTCGCGGTCTTCGAGCAGCCCGATCTGAAGGCCGCCTTCCGCTTCACCGTGACCGCACCCGCGGCCTGGCAGGTCGTCTCGAACCAGCCCACGCCCGAGCCGGTCCCGGCGGGCGACGGGATCGCCACATGGAGCTTCGAGCCGACTCCGCGCATCTCGTCCTACATCACCGCGCTCATCGCGGGGCCCTACGTGGTCGAGACCGACTCCCTCGTCTCCTCCGACGGCCGCACCGTCCCGCTCGGAGTCTTCGCCCGCGCCTCCCTCGCTCCGTACCTCGACGCCGACTACGTCTTCGAGAAGACCAAGCAGGGCTTCGCCTTCTACGAGGAGAAGTTCGGTGTCCCCTACCCGTTCGACAAGTACGACCAGCTCTTCGTCCCCGAGTTCAACGCCGGGGCGATGGAGAACGCGGGGGCCGTCACCTTCACCGAGACCTACGTGTTCCGCTCGAAGGTCACCGAGGCGGTCAAGGAGCGGCGGGTCGTGACGATCCTGCACGAGCTCGCGCATATGTGGTTCGGCGACCTCGTGACGATGAAGTGGTGGAACGACCTCTGGCTCAACGAGTCGTTCGCCGAGTACGCGTCGACGCTCGCGACCGCGGAGGCGACCGAGTGGACCGAGGCGTGGACCACCTTCGCCGCCATGGAGAAGAGCTGGGCGTACCGCCAGGACCAGCTGCCCTCGACCCACCCGATCGTCGCGACCATCAACGACCTCGAGGACGTGCAGGTCAACTTCGACGGCATCACCTACGCCAAGGGCGCCTCGGTGCTCAAGCAGCTGGTGGCCTGGGTCGGCGAGGCGGAGTTCCTCGCCGGCGTGCACGAGTACTTCGTGAAGCACGCCTTCTCGAACACCGAGTTGCGCGACCTGCTCGTCGAGCTCGAGAAGACCAGCGGTCGCGACCTCACCGAGTGGTCGTCGCTGTGGCTCGAGACGGCCGGGGTCAACACGCTCCGCCCCGAGATCTCCGTGGACGAGTCGGGAGCGATCGCCTCCTTCGCGATCCTGCAGACGGCCGTCGAGGAGTACCCGACCATCCGCCCGCACCGCCTCGCCATCGGCCTCTACGACTTCGAGGGCGACCGTCTCGTGCGCGTCGACCGGCTCGAGCTCGACGTCGACGGCGAGCGGACAGAGGTCCCCGAGCTGATCGGCCGCACGCGCCCCGCTCTCGTGCTGCTCAACGACGACGACCTCGCCTACGCGAAGATCCGCCTCGACGAGGAGTCGCTCGCCGTCGCGATCGAGCACCTCGCGAGCATCGAGAGCCCGCTCGCCCGCTCGCTCGTCTGGGGCTCCGTCTGGGACGCGACCCGAGACGCCGAGTCCGCCCCGCGCGACTTCGTCCGCCTCATCCTGGGCAACATCGCGACCGAGACCGAATCGACGACCCTCCGCACGGTGCTCAACCAGCTGGTCGCGACGGCCACCCAGTACGTCGCGCCCGAGCACCGCACCGAGGTCGTCGGCGAGGTCGGCGACCGGCTCTGGGCGATGGCCCGGGAGGCGGAGGCGGGCAGCGACGCGCAGTTCCAGTTCGTCAAGTTCTTCGCGGCCGTCTCGTCCACCTCCGAGCACCTCGACGCGGTGCAGGCGCTGCGCGACGGCGCCACGACGCTCCCGGGCCTCGAGATCGACACGGATCTGGCGTGGGAGCTGCTGATCGCGCTCGTCGCGGGAGGTCGCGCGGGGGCCGCCGAGATCGACGAGGCGCTGGCGGCCGACAACACGGCGACCGGAGCGCAGTCGGCCGCGAGCGCTCGCGCCGCGATCCCGACTCCGGAGGCGAAGCGCGCGGCCTGGGACTCGGTCACCACCGACGACTCGGCGCCGAACACGATCGTCCGCTCGACCGGTCTCGGCTTCCAGCGCGCCTCCGATCCCGCGGTGCTCGACGCGATGGTGCCGGTCTACTTCGGTGCGCTCCGCGAGCTCTGGGAGAGCAAGAGCTACAAGATCGCCGAGTACCTCGTCGTCGGCTTCTACCCCGCCGCGACTCCGACGACGGCGATCGTCGAGGCCACTCGCGAGTGGCTCGCCGCGAACCCGGAGGTGCCGGCGCTGCGCCGTCTCGTCATCGAGAACCTCGCGGGTGTCGAGCGTGCCCTGCGGGCGCAGGAGCGCGACGCGCGAGCCTGAGTCGACGGGTCTCGAGACGCCGCTCAGCGACTGCTCGACCAGCAGGCAGTGGACCCTGCTGGTCGAGCGGCCGACGCAGGCCTCTCGAGACCGACCTCCTAACAAAGCCACGCCTCCCTCAGACCGCCAGCATCACCGCGCCGGCACCGCCCGCCGCGCGGGTCCGTCGTACGCGGACAGCGGTCGGATGAGCGCGTTCGACGCCCGCTGCTCGCGCACGTGCGCTGTCCAGCCCACCACCCGGGCGGCGACGAAGAGCGGCGTGAAGATCTCGGTGTCGAACCCCATCAGGCGGTACGCGGGCCCCGACGGGTAGTCCAGGTTCGGCAGGATCCCGGTGCGCTCCGCCATCGCCTCCGCCAGTGCGTCGTAGAGCTCGACCATCTCGGCGGCGCCCTCGTACTCCGCGACGCGGCGCATCGCCGCCTCCATCGTCGGGACCCGCGAGTCGCCCGACTTGTACACGCGGTGGCCGAACCCCATCACCTTGCGACGCTCGCCGAGCGCCGCCTCGAGCCACTCCCTCGACCGCGTCGGCGCCTCGGGACCGAGCCCGATCTCGTCGAAGACGTGCAGCACCGCCTCGTTCGCGCCACCGTGGAGCCGTCCCTTCAGAGCCCCCACGGCCGCCGTCACTGCGGAGTAGACGTCCGAGAGCGTGGAGGTGACGACCCTCGCCGTGAAGGTCGACGCGTTGAACGAGTGCTCGGCGTACAGGATCAGGGACACGCGGAACGCGTCGACCACGATCGGGTCGGGCACCTCGCCGAACGTCATCCAGAGGAAGTTCTCGCAGTAGTCGAGGTCCCTCCGCGGCGAGATCGGCTCCTGGGCGCGCCGCCGCCGCTGCGCGTAGGCGACGATCGCGGGCAGGGCCGCCCAGAGCCGCATCGACCGGTCCAGCACCGCCTCCGGATCGTCCGCGTCCGGCTCGGGGTCGAGCGCGCCGAGCACGCTGACGGCGGTCCGGACGACGTCCATCGGGTGCGCGCTCGTCGGGAGGACGTCGATCACCGACTTCACCTCGGCGGCGAGGCCGCGGTGCGAGCGCTCGAACGCCGTCAGCGACGCCCGTTCGGCGGTGGTCGGCAGCTCGCCCTGCCACAGCAGCCAGGCGACCTCCTCGAAGGAGCGGTCCGCCGCGAGCTCCTGGACGGGATACCCCCGGTACAGCAGCGAGTTCGACTCCGGGTCGACCTTCGAGATCGCCGTGGTGTCGACGACGACGCCCACGAGTCCCTTCCGGATGTCGTGATCGGTCGTGCTCATGTCCGCTCCTTCGCGAGATGGGCTGGTGCGCAGGGGTCTGCGCGGAGTCGTCAGGCGCCGTGGTGCTCGGCGAGGCTGAAGTCGAAGACGCCCTCGTCGAAGCGGCTGTAGGACGCGTAGTCGAGCAGCTCGTACAGCTCGGCCCTGGTCTGCATCCCCGGCACCTCGGCACGGAGGGAGCCGTCGGCCTTGAGCGTGTCGAGCGCTCGCATCGCGGCGCCCATCGCGATGCGCAAGAGCGAGACCGGGTAGATCACGATGTTCACGCCGACGTCGGCGAGCTGGCGGGCCGTGAACAGCTCGCTCTTGCCGAACTCGGTCATGTTCGCGAGCACCGGCACATCCACCGCCGCGCGGACCGCCTCGAACTCGCCGAGGTCGCGCATCGCCTCCGGGAAGATCGCGTCGGCTCCGGCGTCGACGAGCCGCTTGGCGCGGTCGATCGCCGCGTCGAGTCCGTCGATCGCCCGGATGTCGGTCCTCGCCATGATCACCAGGCCCGGATCGCGGCGCGCGTCGACCGCCGCGGCGATGCGGCGGACTGATGTGCTCTCGTCGACGACGGCCTTCCCGTCGAGGTGGCCGCAGCGCTTCGGATTGACCTGGTCCTCGATGTGGAGACCTGCGACTCCGGAGTCCTCGAGCATCTGCACGGTGCGCGCCACGTTGAGCGGCTCGCCGAAGCCGGTGTCCGCGTCGACGAGGACGGGCAGATCGGTCATGCGCGCGATCTGCTGCCCGCGCCCCGCGACCTCGCTGAGGGTCGTCAGGCCGATGTCCGGGAGGCCCAGCTCGGCCGACAGCACGGCGCCCGACACGTAGACGCCGTCGAAGCCCTTCTCCTCGATGAGGCGGGCCGAGAGCGGGGTGAACGCGCCCGGCAGCTGCAGCAGCTCACCCGTCGCGAGCCTCTCGCGGAAGAGTCGGCGCTTGTCGGCGGGAGTCCGGGTGGAGTGGAGCATCGGGGTCCTTCCCCTGAGGGCGAGGTCTGAGAGCTGCGGGGCGTGAGGCCCTCGTCGAATCTATACGCGCCGGGCCCGGGCCGGACGAGCGCTGGGAATCGGAGCTGCGGACCCCTCGGGATCGGCGGAGCCGGCCCGACCGCCCGCGGAGCGTCCCTTAACCTGGAACGGTCATGCTGCTTCTCGAGACCTCCACCCCCGATCCCGTGGCCGCCACCATCTCGTTCTTCGACTCCGACGCGTTCTGGACGATCATCCAGGTGGTGAGCATCATCGTCGGCGCCCTCGTCGTCCGAGTGATCGCGCACTTCGTGATCGGCCGCGTGGTCGATCAGATCGTCTCGGGAGTCAAGAAGCGCCAGCGCGTCGAGGACACTCAGGCGATCGCCGCGTCGCCGCTGGCCGCGGTCAGGGTCGTGCAGCGGACCAGGACGCTCGGGTCGATCCTGAACAACATCACCTCGATCCTCATCGTGATCATCGCGCTGGTGATGCTCGTGGGCGCGATCAGCCCCGATCTGATCAGCTCCTTCGCCCTGCTCACCGCGGCCCTCGGCGCCGGTCTCGGCTTCGGCGCCCAGAACATCGTCAAGGACGTACTGAACGGGCTCTTCATGGTCGCGGAGGACCAGCTCGGCGTCGGCGACGTCGTCGACACGGGCCAGGCGACCGGAGTCGTCGAGTCGGTGGGCGTGCGCATCACCCAGATCCGAGACGTGAACGGCACGCTCTGGTTCGTGCGGAACGGCGAGATCATCCGGGTCGGCAACATGTCGCAGGGCTGGTCGCGGGTCATCATCGACCTCGCCGTGCCCTACGAGACCGATCTCGAGACGGTCCAGTCGGCGATCCTGCAGACCGCCAACGAACTCGCGGCGAGCAGCCGCTGGCGGGCGCGCATCATCGACAAGCCGGAGCTGTGGGGCCTCGAGTCGATCGCGGACGACGCCCTGGTCATCCGACTCGTCCTGAAGACGCGGACGACGGCCAGGGACGACGTCGCCCGCGAGCTCCGGATCCGCCTCAAGCGGTCGCTCGACGCGCTCGATGTGAAGCTCCCCTCCCTCTCGGCGGTCGTGCTGAGCGGGTTCGAGGGGGCGGCGAGCGTCGGAGGCGCGAAGGGGCCGCGCACGACTCCGTCGCCCACCATCACCACCGAGCACGGCAAACCGGTGCGACTCCCCCGTGCGCTCCGCAGATCGAAGGAGCCGAGCCCGCCGGCCGACGGCGCCCCCACTCCTCCGGCTCAGGGGCCGCGCTCGTGAGCGGCCTGCAGATCGGCGGGACCCCTCCGCTGCGCAGCTTCTGGGAGCACCTCGGCGGCCGACCCACCTTCGAGCGGCTGGTGCGCCGCTTCTACGAGGGCGTCCGCGAGGACGAGGTCCTCTGGCCGATGTACCCCGAGCACGACCTCGAGGGCGCGATCCAGCGTCTCACCGGGTTCCTCGAGCAGTACTGGGGCGGCCCCAGCACCTACAGCCAGGAGCGGGGGCACCCGCGACTCCGGATGCGCCACCAGCCGTTCCGCGTGAACCCCGAGGCGCGGGACCACTGGCTCCAGCACATGCGGGTCGCGGTCGACGAGCTCGAGCTGGCGCCGGCCGACGACGCGATGCTCTGGGACTATCTGGAGCGCGCCGCCCACGCGATGGTCAACACCTTCGAGGAGTAGCCGGGACGCGCGCGCCGGCCGTCGGTGCCCGAACGGGGGAGGCGCGGGCCCGGATGCTCAGGAAGGGGTGCGCACGAGGACGTGTCCGCGCTTGGACGTCAGTCGGCGCCACGCCCCGCTCTCGAGCAGGGCGACGGGGTCGTCGGCTCCGAGGAAGCCGAGCGCGAAGAGCGCGAACGCCGCGCCGGCGGGGACGTCCTCGAGGCCCTCGAGCGGTCGTCCCCACACCGACGAGCGCACCCTCGAGACGATCTGCTCACCGGTCTGGGAACCGACCGCCGCGGCGATCTCGTCGATCCCCTCCCGGGCGACTCGCTCGAGGAAGACCGGATCGATCGGCTCGCGCCGGGTCCATCCCCCGCGCGGCGGGGCGATCCCCGCCCAGGCGCCGGCGGTCGCGTCGTCGCCGTCGGGAAGGGTGACCGGCTTGCCATCCGCGCCCCCCGGCTCCCACTGCAGCCGCGCGAGTCGATCGGAGAGCGCGCGGATGGGGACGACGCGGTCGAAGGAGGTCGGCTCGTCGAGCGCGAAGACCCGGAGACCCAGGACCGTCGAGGAGCGGTCGAGGATCCCGCGGGGCTGGAGGATGGCCGTGTAGGCGGCGAGGATCCGGTCCTGCGCCAGGAGCCGTACGGCGCCGTCGTCGACTCGGGCGGACCTGCCGAGGAAGACCCGCAGATCGGACAGGCTCGGAGGATCCGCGAGCGAGAAGGACGCACTCATCGCGTCGATAAACTTACCCGCAGCCGGTCGCGAGATCGGTCGACACCCCGGAGGTACCGTGCCCGATCCCCTGTCCTCCTTCCTGGCCGCGCTCGATCTGACGGACACGGGTGCTCGGACCAGCGAGGACATCTTCACCGGCCCGTCGCAGTGGATGCCCGAGGGACGCGTCTTCGGCGGACAGGTGCTCGCGCAGTCGCTGATTGCGGCGGGGCGCACGGTCGAGGAGGGCCGGAGTGTGCACTCGATGCACGGCTACTTCCTCCGGCCGGGCGACGTCGCCCACCCGATCACGTTCTCGGTCGATCGGATCCACGACGGGCGCTCGTTCTGCACCCGGCGGACCCAGGCCTACCAGAACGGAGCGCCGATCCTCTCGATGATCGCCTCGTTCCAGACCGACGACGAGGGCCTCGACCACCAGACGCCGATGCCCGAGGGGGTGCCCGATCCGGAGTCGCTGCCCAGCACCGCGGAGGTGCTCGCCGGCGTCGACCACCCGGTCGGCAGCTTCTGGGCGACCCAGAGGCCGTTCGACGTCCGCCACGTCGAGCAGCCCGTGTACCTCCGCGCCGATCCGCAGCGCATCGCGCACCAGAGCGTCTGGATGCGCGCGCTCGGCCCGCTGCCCGACGACCCGATGCTGCATCGCGCGGCGCTCGCCTACGCGAGCGACTACACGATCCTCGAGTCGGCGCTCCGCCGTCACGGCGCGGCCTGGATCACGCCGGGCCTGCGGATCGCGAGCCTCGACCACGCCATGTGGTGGCACCGGCCCGCGCGGGTCGACGAGTGGCTGCTGTACGTGCAGGAGGCGCCGAGCGCCTCGGGTGGGCGCGGCCTGTCGCTGGGCCGCATCTACTCCCGCGACGGCGTGCTCGTCGCGAGCGTCGCCCAGGAGGGCATGGTGCGCGTCCCGCGCGCCTGACCTCCGGCTCGCAGGACCGCCGCCCGGCTCACCTCCGCCTCGCGGAACCGCGTCCGGTTCGCAGGAACCCGTCCGGCTCGGAGAAGTCCGCCGTTCAGCCCCGCTTGGAGAACGTCACCGGCTCGTCGACGTAGGGAGCCCAGATGCTCCGGAGCTCCTCCGGGATCCGCTCCGGCCGCCCGGTCGCGGCGGTGACCATGACCAGCGTGGTCGCGGCCTTCGTGTAGAGCACCCGCGGCGCCACGCCGACGGGCGAGTAGAGCTCGTAGCAGACCTCGAGGCTGGCACCGCCGATCCGGCCGATCCACAGCTCGATGTCGATCGGAGCCCGCATGTACGGGATGGGGGCGGAGTACTCGATCTCCTGCCGGGCGATGAGGCTGATCGTGCGAGCACCGGGGCGCGCGTCGAGCACCGCCGTCGCCATCCCACCGGCCTCCGGCGAGTCCGGCCGCCAGAAGGCCTGGATGCGCGCCTCCTCGAGCAGGCGCAGCATCTCGGCGTTGTTGACGTGCGCGTAGGCGTCGAAGTCCGACCAGCGTAGCGGGATGGCGACGTGCAGGCGCATCAGTCGCGGGTGAGCTTGCGGTAGGCGGAGCGGTGCGGCTTGGCGGCGTCGGGGCCGAGGCGCTCGATCTTGTTCTCCTCGTACGCCTCGAAGTTGCCCTCGAACCAGTACCAGTTGGCCGGGTCCTCCTCCGTGCCCTCGTGCGAGAGGATGTGCGTCGCGATCCGGTCGAGGAACCAGCGATCGTGGGTGATCACCACGGCGCAGCCGGGGAACTCGAGCAGGGCGTTCTCGAGGCTGCCGAGGGTCTCCACGTCGAGGTCGTTGGTGGGCTCGTCGAGCAGGAGGAGGTTGCCGCCCTGCTTGAGCGTCAGCGCCAGGTTGAGGCGGTTGCGCTCTCCACCCGAGAGCACGCCGGCCTTCTTCTGCTGGTCGGGGCCCTTGAACCCGAACTGCGACACGTAGGCGCGCGAGGGGATCTCGGTCCGGCCGACCGTGATGTAGTCGTGGCCGTCCGAGACGACCTCCCACAGGTTCTTGTTCGGATCGATCCCGCCGCGGCTCTGGTCGACGTAGGAGATGTCGACCGTCTCGCCGATCTTGAGGTCGCCGGAGTCGAGCGGCTCGAATCCGACGATCGTCTTGAAGAGGGTGGTCTTGCCGACGCCGTTCGGGCCGATGACGCCGACGATCCCGTTGCGCGGGAGGGTGAAGCTGAGGTCGTCGATGAGCACCCGCTCGCCGAACGACTTGTGCAGCTTCTTGGCGTCGATGACCTGGGCGCCGAGGCGGGGGCCCACGGGGATGACGATCTCCTCGAAGTCGAGCACGCGGGTCTTCTCGGCCTCCGCTGCCATCTCCTCGTAGCGGGCGAGGCGCGCCTTCGACTTCGCCTGACGGCCCTTGGCGTTGCTGCGCACCCAGTCGAGCTCGGTGGTGAGGCGCTTGGCCAGCTTCGCGTCCTTCTTGCCCTGGACCTCGAGGCGAGCGCGCTTCTTCTCGAGGTAGGTCGAGTAGTTGCCCTCGTAGGGGTAGAGGTGTCCGCGGTCGACCTCGGCGATCCACTCCGCGACGTTGTCGAGGAAGTACCGGTCGTGAGTGACGGCGAGGACGGCGCCCGGGTACTTCGAGAGGAACTGCTCGAGCCAGAGCACGCTCTCGGCGTCGAGGTGGTTGGTGGGCTCGTCGAGCAGCAGCAGGTCGGGCTTCTGCAGGAGGAGCTTCGTCAGGGCGACCCGGCGCTTCTCTCCTCCGGAGAGGTTCGTGACGAGCGAGTCGCCGGGCGGGGTGCGCAGGGCGTCCATCGCCTGCTCGAGCTGGGAGTCGAGATCCCAGGCGTCGGCCGCGTCGATCGCCTCCTGCAGGACGCCCATCTCGGCGAGGAGCGTGTCGAAGTCGGCGTCGGGGTCGGCCATCGCCAGCGAGATCTCGTTGAAGCGGTCGATCTTGCCCTTGATCTCGCCCACGCCCTCCTGCACGTTCTCGAGGACCGTCTTCGTCTCGTCGAGCTCCGGCTCCTGCATGAGGATGCCGACGGAGTAGCCGGGGCTCAGCCGCGCCTCTCCGTTGCTCGGGGTGTCGAGCCCGGCCATGATCTTGAGGATCGTCGACTTGCCGGCACCGTTCGGGCCGACCACGCCGATCTTCGCGCCGGGCAGGAACGACATGGTGACGTCGTCCAGGATCAGCTTGTCGCCGACAGCCTTGCGGGCGCGCACCATCGAGTAAATGTATTCAGCCACTTCAGTCCCTCAACCGCTCGTACGTTCTCGGAGCCCCGCAGTCCGCCGGGCACGTCCCGGTGATCGGGAGGCCCTCGGCCGGATGCTGCCGTCTGCCGACCGCTCTGCCGCTCGAGAGGAGCGGGCGGTCCGGTGTCCGGGGCCGGTTCGAGGATACCGGCTGACGGCTGCGAGCGGGTCAGCCGTCGAGTGCGACGGTGCGGCCGACCAGGCAGGCGCCGGTCGCGATCGGAGCCGCGACGATCACGTGGACCCCGCCGCTCTTCGGCCCGTACTGGCCGATGAGGCACGCGTCCGACATCTTCACCGAGACCTGGACCGAGTCGGCCTCGAGGCCGACGGAGGTCTCGTCGGCGGTGAGCTGCATCGACTCCTTCGCGAAGCCGTTCGCGACGAGCGCGTCCACGACGCTCAGTCCCGGTGCCTCGGGATCGGCGTCCACGACCCCTCGGAGCACCTGCTCGAAGAACGGACGGTTCTCGTCGGCGGTCCCGCCGGGGACGAGGGCGATGGGGGCCGCCGGCGCCTCGGATGCGGTCTCGGCCGACGCCGACGAGGAGGCCGAGGCCGACGGCTCGGACGGCGCCGGCTCGGTGCAGCCCGAGAGCACCAGCAGGGACATCAGTACCGCCGCAGCGCGAGACATCGTGTGGCCGGCCGTCGCGGTCCGTGTCGTCACAGCGCTCCTTGCGTCAGGGCTCGTGCCGGCGGCAGCGGATCCCGCGCCGGACCCCCTCAGAACGGAGTGTCGATCGATTCTAACGACGGCTCGGCGGGCGCGATGGACACGTCGGACGGACCGGGCGACGCCGCTCCCCAGTCTCCGGAGGCCGAGGAGTCGGCCGAGGCCGGAGCATCCTCGCTCCATCCCGGCTCGGCGCTCGGGGCCGCCGGCGTCGTTCCCCGCCCGACCGTCCTGCTGTAGTTCGTCGTTCCCCAGGCGAGGTCGTGCCCGATCCCTTCTGCGGTGAGCGCCACGTCGGTCCCCGTCTTGCCGCCCGCCTCCCAGGCGCGGACGGTGAGTCGCCCGGTAACGATGATGCGATCGCCGCGCGCCAGCGAGGCGAGGGCGTTGCCCGCGAGCGAGTTGAACGTGTTCACGGTGTACCAGTTGGTCGCCCCGTCGACCCAGCGCTGGGCCGCGCGGTCGTACCTGCGCTGGGCGGACGCCAGGCGGAAGGTCGTCATCGCCGTGCCCGTGGTGGTGTCGATGCTGCGCGGATCGGTGCCGATGACTCCGATGACGGTCAGGGTGTCGGTCATTGTCGTGTCCTCTCGTCGGTGATCGCGAGTGCGATCGAGGCGGCGCCCGGGCGGAGGGGGCTGGTACCACCCGGGCGCCGCAGGAACAGTGTCACGACGAACGGCCCGCCTCCGGAGGGAGTGCGGGCCGTTCTGTGGACGGCGTCATGACGACGACGCCTGGGGAGGAGAGCTACGACGCCGTGATGTAGCGCGAGTAGGACTTGCGGATCTTGTTCACCTTCGGGAGCGCCACGGCGAGGCAGTAGCCCTGACCGGGGTTCTTCGCGAAGAAGTCCTGGTGGTAGTCCTCGGCCTCGAAGTAGACGCCCAGGGGCGAGATCTCGGTCACGATCGGACCCTCCCACCACTCGGCGGCGCGGTCGCGGGCCTCCTCGAAGAGCTCCTTCTCCTCATCGGTGGAGTAGAACATCGCCGAGCGGTACTGCGTGCCGACGTCGTTGCCCTGGCGGTTCAGCTGCCGCGGGTCGTGGAGCGTGAAGAAGACGTCGAGGATCACCGACTCCGGGATCACGTCGGGGTCGAAGGTGACCGCGACGGCCTCCGCGTGCCCGGTCCGACCCGTGCAGACGGCCTCGTAGGAGGGGTTCGGAGTGGATCCGCCGGTGTAGCCGGAGACGACGTCGGTGACGCCGTCGAGGACGCGGTAGACGGCGTCGAGACACCAGAAGCATCCTCCGGCGAGTACGAATGTGCGCATTGCGTGTGACTCACTTCCTGTCGCATCGACGCAGCCGGGGCGCCGGATGCGTCACACGAGTCAACACCCTGGCGGGTCCGCGCATTCCGCGGGGCGGAGCCGCTGGAATAGAGTCTGCGCGTGAGCTACGACGCCGCCCCTGACCGCTACGACCGCATGGACTACCGACGCGTGGGACGGAGCGGGCTGCTGCTGCCCGCCCTCTCCCTCGGTCTGTGGCACAACTTCGGTTCCGACCGCCCGCTCGACACCCAGCGCTCGATCCTGCGCCGCGCGTTCGATCTCGGGATCACGCACTTCGACCTCGCGAACAACTACGGCCCCCCGTACGGTGCGGCGGAGACCGCTTTCGGGAGGATCTTCGCCGAGGACTTCCGCCCCTACCGCGACGAGATCGTCCTCTCGTCGAAGGCCGGCTACGACATGTGGCCGGGACCCTACGGCGACGGCGGCTCGCGCAAGTACCTGCTCTCCTCGCTCGACCAGAGCCTCGAGCGCCTGGGAGTCGACTACGTCGACGTCTTCTACTCGCACCGACCCGATCCGGCGACCCCGATCGAGGAGACGATGGGTGCGCTCGCCTCCGCGGTGCAGCAGGGCAAGGCGCTCTACGTCGGCATCTCGAACTACGACCCGGAGCAGACCCGCGCCGCCCAGGCCGCGCTCGCGGCGACCGGGGTGCCCCTGCTCATCCACCAGCCCCGCTACTCGATGTTCGACCGGCACATCGAGGACGGCCTCTTCCCCGTCCTGCAGGAGCTCGGAGCGGGCTGCATCGTGTTCTCCCCGCTCGCTCAGGGCCTGCTGACCGACCGCTATCTCGACGGCAGCGTCCCGGAGGGGTCGCGCGCGGCCACCTCGCGCTTCCTGTCCTCCGACCGGATCGACGAGGTCTACCTCGAGCGCGTCCGGGGTCTCGCGGCGATCGCCGAGTCCCGCGGGCAGTCGGTGGCGCAGCTCGCCCTCAGCTGGGTGCTCCGATCTCCCGCGGTCACCAGCGCCGTCATCGGAGCCTCGAGCGTGCGCCAGCTCGAGCAGAACGTGGCCGCTCTCGACGCGGGCCCGCTCACTGCGGAGGAGACCGCGGCGATCGAGGAGTTCGCCGTGCACGGGACGGCCCTCTGATCCGGCCCGGGAGGCGTTGAGCCGACCCGTCAGCGCTCAGCCGACCCGTCGGGAACGCGGTGTCGGTGGTCGCTCGTAGTCTGCGAAGGCACTCGGCCGGCGGGTGCATCCGAGCACTCGAGCAGGAGGTACCGATGTCCCTGTCCACTCTCCACGCCACGCGGGTCCCCCCGACTCTGACGCGGGTCAACGCCCGCCTCTGGCGCGTGAGCACCTCGTCCGGCGCGGTCGTCGGCCACATCGAACTGGTCGACGATCCGCGCGGCGAGAAGTTCCGAGCCCGCCTCCTCCGCGCGGGGATGCCGTCGGGCGCCGAGATCGGCGAGTTCTGGAGCGTCGACGACGCCGTCGAGGTCTTCCGCGTCGCCTGACGAGGGGCGCCGCGCCGATCGTCGACCGGTCGGCGCGTCAAGCCGCCGCTCCGGCCGCTGCGGGCTAACGTTCCGCTCATGCAGTGGTGGAACGAATTCGTGACATGGGTCCAGACGACCGACGGGCACCGATCGGTGTTCCTCGCCGTGATCATCCTGCTCGCGGTCGTGATCGGGGTGGTGGTGACCGCCGCCGTCTTTCGCGCCTCGATCGCGCGCCTGATCCGTCAGCAGGAGCACGAGCGCAAGAACGCGGTGATCGCGACGCTCATCGACGCCGCGGTCGACGCGTCCGCGTGGAACGTGCTCAGCCAGTCCGAGCGCATCCTGAGCGACCGTGCGGCCGCCCAGGCCGAGACGCACCTCCGTCTGCTCCCGATCAAGGGGTCGGGCGTCGCCGCGAACTGGGCGGCGCACGAGCTCGCCGAGCTCAAGCACACCTCCTCGACCGGCGGGTACCAGACCCAGGCGAGCGTGGGCGAGTTCCGCGACCGTCTCGTCCAGTGGCGCGACAAGCCGAACCGGGCGCGGAAGCTGTTCCTCGCCGATCTCGAGCGCTGGCGCTTCTCCGAGACCTCGCGAGGCGAGACGCGTCCGGCACCCGCCGGCACCGAGTCGTCATCGACCGACGGCTCGTCCGCCGAACGCACTCCGGAGCCGGCGGCCCCGTCCCCCGCGCAGGCCGGCCCGGTCGTGGTCGGCACCGGAGCGAGCGACTCGGACGACTCCTACCAGCGCCCCTCGACGCCGACCATCGTTCTCCCGCCCGCGCCGGCGGGTTCCTCCCACGACGAAACGCGTCAGCTTCTCGACGACGTCGACCGTCTCGACGTGCCCTCCCGCGAGCGCACCGTCGAGGAGCTGCCTCCCGTCGACAGCACTCCGACCGCGTCGGAGGGGGACGCGGACGAGGAGCGGGCCGAGTCTCCGAAGACGGCGACCGCCGTGCGCACGGCCGACTGACCACCGTTCACGCAGAGAAGGCCCCGACCGCTGGTGCGGTCGGGGCCTTCTCCGTGGTGCGGGTGGTGCGGGTTGTACGACTCAGACGTGTGCATCACGTGCACGAGCGACTCGGCCGACCAGCACGGCGAGGGGCGCCGCGACGATCGTCCACGCGACGGCGATTCCACCGAGAATGGCGAGGAGCAGCATGGTCATACCTCCGTTCCTTACGTCGTTGTAATTCCGGACACCCCAAGACTAGGTGCCTGATTCACAGTGGAGTCGCCGTTCCTCCGAAACACGCCGGTGTTGCCTCGAAATTGACGGTGTGTTAGGGGATTCCGAGTGCATGCGCGGCTCCGGCGACCCGGCGCCCGGACCTCGGCTCCTACCGCTAGTACGGTGCCCCCGGCAGGAATCGAACCTGCGGCCAAGAGATTAGAAGGCTCCTGCTCTATCCGCTGAGCTACGGGGGCGTCGGGCAACCAGAGTACCGGGCGCGGGCCGCCCGGGCCGGAGCGACTCCGCAGGCCTGCCGAGGAGTCGTCACGCTCCTCGGACGAGACCGACGACGCCGACGACCAGCGACACCGCGGCGAGAGCGAGGGAGACGCCGATCAGGATCGTGTGGACGCGGAGGAACGCCGTCGCCCTCCCGCTCGCGTCGCGGGCCCGCGGATCCTTGCGGATGCGCCGGAGGAACGGCGGCCAGACCACCGCGTTCCACACGGCGTTGGCGATCAGGATCCAGCAGACGAGCGTCATCACGGTGTGCCAGTGTAGGTCGGCGGCTGGCGGGCGCCCGGAGCGTGTCGGCTCCCGCGGATAGACTTCGGGCATGAGTAGCGCGCCCGACCGTCTTGTCTGGATCGATTGCGAGATGACGGGGCTGGACCTCGCTGTCGACGAGCTCGTCGAGATCGCCGTCATCGTCACCGACTTCGAGCTGGAGCCCCTCGACGAGGGACTCTCGATCGTGATCCGGCCCGATTCCTCGGCACTCGAGAACATGGGCGACTTCGTGCGGACGATGCACGAGACCTCGGGGCTCCTCGACGAGATCCCCTCGGGCAAGAGCGTCGCCGAGGCCGAGTACGAGGTGCTCGAGTACGTCCTCAAGCACGTCCCCGCCGAGCAGCACGCGCCGCTCGCCGGCAACTCGATCGGGACCGATCGCTCCTTCCTCGTGAAGTACATGCCCAAGCTCGACTCCCACCTGCACTACCGCAACGTCGACGTCTCCACGGTGAAGGAGCTCGCGCGACGCTGGTTCCCCCGCGTCTACTTCAATGCTCCGGCCAAGAACGGCGGGCACCGCGCCCTGGCGGACATCCTCGAGAGCATCCGCGAGCTGCGCTACTACCGGCGTGCCGCGTTCATCGGCGAGCCGGGCCCGACGACGGCCGAGGTGCAGGCCGTGTCGGCCGCCGTCGTGGACGAGTTCGCTTCGCGGATGTAGTACTCTCGTACAGTTGCTTCGCGGGGTCAGCCCCGCGGAACGCGATCCTGGTGGGTATAGCTCAGTTGGCAGAGCGCCTGGTTGTGGTCTAGGAGGTCGCGGGTTCGAGCCCCGTTACTCACCCCAGTTATCAGGAGCACCGGCATCAGGAGCACGGGCATCAGGAGCACCGGCCGCGTCGCGGATCAGTGTTCAAGAGATCGGTGTCCAAGAGATCAGTGTCCAGAAGATCGGTGCTGCAGAGTAGGTGCCGGCGAGAGGCCCGGAGTCGAAGGACTCCGGGCCTCTCGCGTTCCGTCACTGCCGTCAGAGGAGGAGGGCGTCATGCTCCAGCTGGACGAGGCGGCCTTCGAGGCCCTCGTCGTCGCCGAGCTCGACGCGCTCCCCGACGACATGGTCGACGGGCTCGACAATGTCGTGTTCGTCGTCGAGGACCGGCCGGAAGACGGCTCGCTCGATCTCCTCGGGATCTACGACGGGGTCGCGCTGACCGAGCGCGAGAGATACGGATTCGGCGAGATGCCCGATCGCATCGTGCTCTTCCGCGAGCCGCACCTCGCCGCCTGCGACGACCTCGACGAGCTGCGGGACGAGATCCACGTGACCCTCGTGCACGAGATCGCGCACTTCTACGGGATCGACGACGACCGCCTCCACGAGCTCGGCTGGGCCTGAGGCTCAGGCCACGACGCCGCTGGTGTCGAGCACCAGGTCGGCACCAGCACGGGGATCCTCCCGTTCGCTGTAGCGCCGGAACTGGCCGTCCCAGTCGTCCCAGTGCGCCTCGAAGAGCGCGCCGTCGCGGGCGAGCGCGCGCCGCCTCCGCTCCTCCTCCCCCGCCTCCACCCACAGGGTGAGCCCGGCCCTGGCGCGATTCGCGACTCCCGCGGCCCCGCACCCCTCGAGCAGGAGCAGCGGCGCCCGCACCACTCGGGAGCCCGCTGTCGTGCCCGCCGCCCAGTTCCACGGCTGCCAGTGGGCCGGGAGCCCGAGCGAGTGCGGACGCACGAGCTGCCGGTGGCTGGCGTCGACGGCTCGGTCGAGACCGGACCACCCCGGGTAGAGATCGTCCATCCGCACGAGGGCCGCCTCGGGGGCGCCCGGTGTCGCCCTCACCTGGCGCAGGAGCTCGACCGCGAGCGTCGACTTCCCGGAGCCGCTCGGCCCGTCGACGAGGATCGTGCGCACCCTGCGGTCGACGACTCTGCGCGCCAGAGAGCGGAGCACACGGGAGGCGGGTGTCGCGCCGCCCGCGCCCGGATCAGACATCGAGCAGGAAGCTCCAGGTGCCCGCGAGCACCGCTGACGCGACCGCGAGACCGGCGACGACGACGCCGCCGAGGATCAGGAGCAGGTCTCCCGCACGCAGGCGCGACTCCCGCGCCCAGGTGCGGGGAACATCCGACCCGAAGCCCTTCGCCTCCATCGCCGTCGCGAGCCGGCTGCCGCGACGGATCGCGAGCACCAGGAGGGAGAACGCGCGGGACGCGAGACTCCGCAGTGCGTGGACCGGACCTCTGCCGTCGGCGACCCCGCGAGCGCGCCGGGCCATCGCGAGCGTCCGCCAGTCCTCGACCAGCAGGCCGACGAGCCGCATCCCGGCCAGTCCGCCCAGGACGAACCGGGACGGCAGCCGGAGGATCTGCGCCAGGCCGTCCGCGAGGTCGGTGGGATCGGTCGTCGCGATGAGCACCACGCTCGGGAGCCCGATCGCGAGTACCCGCAGTGCGACCGCGGCGCCCAGGGCGACCGACCCCTCCGTGACGCTGACGATGAGGAACTGGGCGAGAACCGCTCCCTCGTCGCGCCCGTAGAGGACCGTCGTGGCACCCGCCAGCGGCGCGGCGATCCACAGCGGCGCCGTGCGCCGGAGCAGGTCCGGCAGACGGAGCCCGGCGAACGGCAGCACCAGGAGCTCGAGGGCGAGCGCTGTGGCGGCCGACACCGCGTCGACCGTCAGCACGAGGACGACGGCGATCACGAGGCTCGCGAGGAGCTTCGCGACGGGGTTGGCGCGGGCGATCGCGCCGCGGGCGGGGACCGCGTCGAGGAGGGTCATCGCGGTGCTCCCGCCGGAGCGCCGATCAGGACGGTCGCATCCGCGAGGGCCGCGACCAGGTGCTCGTCGTGCGTCACGGTGAGGATCGCGCGGCCGTCGTCGCGCAGTTCGGCCAGCAGATCGACGAGGACCTGCCACGTGTTCCGATCCTGCCCGAAGGTCGGCTCATCGAGGACGACGGCCAGCGGGCGTCGGACGAGGGCCGACGCGACCGCCAGCCTCCGCTTCTCCCCTCCGGAGAGGGTGAACGGGTTGGCCTCGGCCAGAGCGTCGAGCCCGAGCCGCTGCAGCACCTCGTCGGCGCGCCGCCGCTCGGCGCCGTCGCGTGCGCCCAGCTCCAGCTCGTGCCGGACGCGGGCGGTGAGGAACTGGTGCTCGGGCTCCTGGAAGACCATTGCGACACGATCGGCGAGCTGCGCCGAGCTCCAGCGGTGCGGATGGCCGGAGGCTCCGTCGGCCAGTGCCGCCGACGCGCGTACCTCGCCCGCGACCGGCGGGAGGAGCCCGGCGAGGGTGAGCGCGAGCGTCGACTTGCCCGCTCCGTTCGGTCCCAGGACGGCGGTCACCCTCCCCGAGTCGATCTCGACGTCGAGGCCGGAGGCGACCGGTGCCGGACGACGACGGCCGAAGACGGGCCGCGCCACCGCCAGGGACTCGGCGACCAGCGCGGCGGGTGCCGGACACCCCGTCGCCGCCCGCCGCTCGGGAACGTCGCCGGGCAGCCACACACCCGCAGCGACGAGAGTCGCTCGGGCTCCGGCGAGCACCGCGTCGGGTGCACCGTCGGTGAGGACCGAGCCGTCCGCTCCGAGGACGACGATGCGGTCGACCAGGTCGATCCACACGTCGACGCGGTGCTCGACGACGACCAGCGTCGCTCCGGACCGACGGGTGCTGCGCTCGACGGCCGCGCGCACCTCCTGCACGCCCACCGGATCGAGATTGGCCGTCGGCTCGTCGAGGAGGAGGAGGCGCGGCTGCATCGCGAGCACGCCCGCGAGAGCCAGCCGCTGCTTCTGCCCGCCCGACAGGGCCGACGTCGAGCGGTCGAGCGGCACGTCGAGCCCGACGTCGTCGAGTGCCCGGCGCACGCGCTCGGGGATGTCGCCGCGAGGGACCCCGAGGTTCTCGCAGGCGAAGCCGACGTCGTCGCCGACGCGTGCGAGGACCGCCTGCGTGTCCGGGTCCTGGAGGACGAGGCCGGCGGTGCCCCGTCGATCCAGCGGCGAGGCACCGTCGAGCGACAGCTCACCCGAGGATGCACCGTCCTCCTCGCCGCCGAGCACGCCGGCGAGGGCGTGCAGGAGGGTGCTCTTGCCCGCTCCGGAGGGCCCCAGCAGCAGGATCCGCTCCCCCGGGCCGACGTCGAGATCGAGGCCGGTCACCGCGGTGCTGGAGCGGCCGGCGTGCCGCCAGCTCCAGCCGCGGGCCCGGATCGACGCGCCCGTCATCGAGAGCCGACGCCCGCTCCCTCGACCACGCGGCCCTCGCGGCCCGATGCGAACCGATCGAGTGCTCCGGAGGCGGCGAGTGCGCGGACCGCGAACCAGGGCAGGAGACCGGCCAGGACGACTCCGGACACGATCGACGAGACCACGTAGACGGTCGCGAAGAGACCGTCGACGCCGGGGTAGTAGACGATCAGGTCGTTGATCGCGAGCGCGAGACCTGACGCGGCGCCCGCCAGCATCGCGACGATCGGGCGTCCGCTGCGGTACAGGAAGAGGGCGAGCACGATCTCGGCGCCGAGGCCCTGGACGAGGCCGGACAGCAGCACGAAGAAGCCCCACTGCGTGCCGATCAGGCCCGAGACGAGGGCAGCGACGAGCTCGGTGAAGAGGGCGGCGCCGGGCTTCCTGATGATCAGGCCGCCGAGCACACCGGCGAAGAGCCAGCCGCCGCCGAGGATCCCGCCGAGGCCGGGGAGGAAGTCGAAGGCGATGCCGAGGACGTTCGTCGCGAGGCCCCAGGCCCAGAAGACGATGCCGCTCGCGACGGCGATGACGCTCGCGACCACGATGTCGACCACCCTCCAGCGGAGGGTGCGACCGGAGCGGCGCGGAGAGGAGGAGGAGACTGCTGTGTTCTGCACTGACGTGCCCTTTCGTGTGAGCGAATGGAGGGCACGGGTATCAAGAGGAGATCGAAACGTTCCTTCGCTGGCATGACCCAGATCAGGTTCGACGGTCGAAGGCTGCGTGCCTTCCTCTCAGCCCGGTGCACCGGACTCCCGTGTTCGTCAGCAATCATAGACAGCATGTCGTGGTCGGTGGTGCTCGTCCTCGCAGCGGTGCTCCTCGTCCTGCTGCAGGCACTGCTCTGGCAGCGGAGGCGGCGGATCCGGCGAGAGCTGCTGACCTACGGCACCTGCGTACCCGGACGCGTCCTCGCGCACGACCCCGCGCGCGGTGATCGAGCGGCGGCCGCCGAACTGGGCAGGCTCCTGGTGGAGTACCGGCTCGACGACGGGCGCGAGCGCCGTGCTCTCAAGGTCCCGCAGAGGCGGGGAGACGCGTGGATGGCCGGCGAACCGGTCGCGGTGATCTACGACCCGCGCCGCCCGGACGACGTCGAGCGCCTGATCGTCGGATTCGGGCGCACGCAGAAGAAGTGGTTCACGGCCCGCCAGCAGCGCGTGCGCTGAGCGGCCGCGCTACTTCTTGAGAGCTCGGATGATGCGGGCGAGCGCCTTGCCGGTCACCCAGACGAAGGGGATGCCCACGGCGAGCACGGAGACCACGTTCGGCTGGAAGCGCAGGCCGAGGTCGTCCTTGATGTAGGCGCCGATCGGGACGACCGCGCCGCCTCCGCCACCGCCCCCGCCCTCCTGGCCGTCCTCCGAACCGCTGCCTCCGCCGAAGCCGAACCAGCGCAGGGACACCGGGACCAGCGACACGCCGTCGACCGTCACGGGCTCCCCGTAGATCGTCGCGGCACCCGCAGAGGTGACTTTGTCGGCCAGGGACACAGCGATGTTGGGCATGTCCGAACGCTACTCCGCGCCTCTCCGGAGCGACAAGCGCCGGGCCGACCCGCACAGGACTCCCCCACCCCTGGCGCCGTGCCACCGGTCATACTCGACGGATGCCTCCGCGCGCCCGCCGCCCCCGCCCCGCCCGCACCGCGGGCGTGGTCGTGGTGAGCGCGGTGCTGAGCGCGTTCCTCGCGTTCCACCGCGTGCTGTCCGACGCCGCCGGCTGGCTGTCGGTGCTCGAGACGGCGATCCCGTGGACGGGGCTCGCCGTCGTCCTCCTGATGGCGGGCGCGGTGGCGCTGCGCTCCCGCATCGCCGGAGCGGCCGTGACCGTTCTCGCCACGGTGTACGGCGTCCTCGTCCTCCCCGTCGCGGTCCCGGTGGACGACGTGCGGTCGGGCGCGTTCACGATCGTCAGCCAGAACCTCGGGGCGAGCGAGGACGCCGGGCCCCTCGTGGCCGAGCTCGCCGCTCGTGGACCGGAGGCGATCGCACTCCAGGAGCTGACCGGCGAGGCCCGCTCGGCGGTCGACGCCGAGCTGTCCGAGGCCTACCCCTACTCGTACGTCGTCGGGACCGTGGGCATCTGGAGCAGCACGGAGCTCTCCAGCGGCACTCCCCTCGACCTCGGTCTGGGCTGGGACCGCGCTCTCGCCGTCGACGTCGACACCCCGATCGGACCGACGCGCCTGCTGGTGGTGCACCTCGCCTCGTTCCGGCTGGGCGACCACGGGGAGCGGGACACCATGCTCGGCGGGCTCGCCGGAGCGCTCGCCGAGGACGACTCCGAGCGGACCGTCGTCGTCGGGGACTTCAACACGGCCACCGACGACCACCTCCTCGCGCCGGTCCTGGCGGAGGCGGGGCTGGTCCGCACGTCGGGTGTCGGCTTCCCCGCCACCTGGCCGGCGCTCCTGCCGCTCGTCCCGCTCGACCACGGGCTCGCCGACGGCGTCCCGGCGGCCGCGCTGCGGGTGCTGCCGTCGAACGGCTCCGACCACCGGCCGATCAGTCTGACGATCGGTTCCGCGTAGCCAGAGTGTCGCTGATGTCGATGCCCTTGGCCGACTCGGGAGCCGATCTCGCGATCAGCGAGGCCGGGCGCACGGCACCGCTGCCGAAGCGCGCGGCGACGCCGTCGACCGCGAGCTCGGCGTCGCGCCAGTCGTCGGAGTCGCTCCAGAGCGAGAAGGCGACGTCGTCGCCGTCGACCAGCTGCTCGCCGCGCACCCCGATGAGCCGCACCGGGCGTCGGAGCGGATTCGCCGACTCCAGGAGCGCTGAAGACGCCTCGTAGAGGACCCGGGCGACGTCGGTCGCCTCGGGGAGGGTGCGCGATCGCGTGAGGGTGCTGAAGTCGCCGAAGCGGACCTTGACCGCGACCGTGCGGCAGCGCACCCCCGACCGCCGCATCCGGACGGCGACCTTGTCGCACAGCCGGAGGAGCTCGCGGCGCACGAGCTCGGGATCGCCGACGTCGTCAGCGAAGGTGATCTCGTGCCCCGCGCTCTTCTCGACCTGACGCGTGTCGACCGGGCGCGGATCGACTCCGTTCGAGAGAGCGTGCAGACGACGGCCCGTCGCCTCGCCGAGAGAGGACATGAGCACCGGCAGCGGTGTCGCGGCGACATCGGCGACGGTCCGCAGCCCCCTCCGCAGCAGCGCCTCCTCGGTGCTGGCCCCGACTCCCCAGAGCGCGCTGACCGGCAGCGGGTCGAGGAACGCCCGCACGCCGTCGGCCGGAACCACGAGGAGCCCGTCGGGCTTGGACCGGCCGGAGGCGAGCTTGGCCACGAACTTGGTGCTCGCGATGCCGACGGAGCAGGTGAGCCCCAGCTCGGACTGGACCCTCCGGCGGATCTCGGTGCCGATGGCGAAGGGCGATCCCGAGATCCTCCGGGCGCCCGCCACGTCGAGGAACGCCTCGTCGATGCTGAGTCGCTCGACCAGGGGCGTGAAGGAGTCGAAGATCGCCATCACCCGTCGGGACGCCTCGCGGTAGCGGTCCATGTGCGGCTCGAGCACGATCGCCTGCGGGCAGCGGCGCAGGGCCACGGCCATCGGCATCGCGGAGTTGACGCCGTAGCGCCGGGCCTCGTAGGTCGCGGCGGTGACCACCGAGCGCGACCCGATGTGCCCGACGATCACCGGGCGCCCACGCAGCTCGGGATGCTCGAGCAGCTCGACGGAGGCGAAGAACGCATCCATGTCGATGTGCATGATGCTCGCGCGGGGGTCGTCGAAGGGCTCGGTCGTGACCTGCCGCCCCGTACCGTCCTGTTTGCTCACGCGCCGTCCTGCTCGCTCACGTACCGCCTCCGCTCGCATCGATCGTCGCACGCACCACCGACACGAGGGGCCGGAGCGAGGGAATGGCCGGGCGCCCACCGCGGTTGACCCGAGCATCGACGACGACGCTCCGGAGAAGACATGACGCACGAGCAGCCCGCCACCCCCACCGCCATCGAGATGAGCCGCTGGCTCGACCTGCAGGAGCGGGCGCACGCCGCGTTCGACGCCCGGCTCGCCCTGGTCGCCGACTGGTCGGCACCGACACCCGACACCGAGTGGGACACGCGGGCCCTCGTCCTGCACGTCGTCCGTGAGCAGCAGCGGGCCTACACCCTGCTCTCCGGCGGGGACGAGTCGCCGATCCGGCTCGAGCCCGTCGGCGCCGACCTGCGCAGCGAGTGGCGCCGCGTGACGGACCGAGCGCGGACCGCGGCGCAGGCGGTCGACCCCGAAGCGGTGCTGCGGCTCGGACGCGACTCCGTCACGGCACTCGAGTTCATGCGCGAGTGCGTGTCCGACGTCACCATCCACGCCTGGGATCTCGCGCGGGCGACGGGCGGCGACGAGACCCTCGACGAGGAGCTGGTCGCAGCGGTCTGGGAGCTCTTCGCCCCCCAGGAGGCGACGCTGCGCGCGAGCGGGCTCTACGCCCAGCCCGTGCCGGTCGACCAGCAGGCGCCTCTGCAGAGCAGGCTCCTCGCGATCACGGGTCGCGACGACCGCCTCGCCGCCTAGGTGCGGGCGGCTCTGAGCCGCCCGACCAGCCGAACCCGAGCCTCCTGCGGCTTGAGCCGCCTCCCATCCGCCGTCGGCAGGATGGACCCCTGCGGTCCCCGCGCACGACGCGGGAGCCGCACCCGCCATCGACGAGAGGAACCAGCCATGACACGCGTCGCCGTCATCGGAGCCCACGGCAAGATCGGACAGCGGATCCTGCACCTGCTGTACGACGCCGGACACGACTCCGTCGGGGTGATCCGCAATCCGGATCACGCCGAGGACATCATCCGACTGGGGAGCGAGCCCCTCGTGCACGATCTGGAGTCGTCCACCGCGGCCGACCTCGCCGCAGCGCTGGAGGGTGTCGACGCCCTCGTCTTCACCGCCGGGGCGGGCCCGGACTCGGGCATCGAGCGCAAGCGCACCGTCGACCTCGGCGCCTCGGTCCTCAGCCAGGAGGCGGCGGCGATCGCCGGGATCCGCCGCTTCGTGCAGATCAGCGCGATCGGCGTCGACGAGCCGCTCGCCGAGGACACGGACGAGACGTGGCGCGCCTACGTCGAGGCGAAGCGCGACGCAGACACCGCACTGCGCGGCACCGACCTCGACTGGACGATCCTGCGCCCCGGCGCCCTCACCTCGGACGAGGGCACCGGCGCGATCGCGCTCGGCGACACCGTCGAGCGCGGCAGCATCCCGCGCGCCGACGTCGCGGCGACGGTCGTCGCGGTGCTCGAGGAGCCCGCATCGATCGGCCGGACCTGGGAGCTCGTCTCGGGGGACGTGCCGATCGCAGAGGCAGTCTCGAGCGCGTCCTGACCTGGTCCCGCCGACGTCGGCGGTGCTGAGGGGTGCACCTAGAGTGGGGCGGGTGAGCACTCACCCGCCCCGTCCCTGGACCAGGAGCTACGCACCCGGAGTGCCGACCGACCTCGAGCCTCCGACGGGCTCGCTGGTCGACATCGTCACCGAGTCGGCCGCGCGCTATCCCGAGAAGGTCGCCCTCGAGTTCTTCGGCCGGTCGACCAGCTACTCGCAGCTCGCCGACGACGTCGAGCGGGCCGCGGAGGGTCTGCGCCGTCTCGGAGTCAGCGCCGGCGACCCCGTGGCACTCGTCCTGCCGAACTGCCCGCAGCACGTCGTGGCCTTCTACGCGGTGCTCCGGCTGGGAGCCGTCGTCGTCGAGCACAACCCGCTCTACACGCCGAGGGAGCTCCGCCACCAGTTCGAGGATCACGGCGCCCGCGTCGTCATCGCCTGGGACCGCGTCGTCCCGACGGTCCAGGACCTCCCCTCCGATCTCGGCGTCGAGACGGTCGTCGCGGTGGACCTCACCCGGGCCATGCCGGCGCCGATGCGCGCTGCGCTGCGCCTCCCCCTCAAGAAGGCGCGGGAGTCGCGCGCCGCGCTGACCGGCCCGGTGCGCGGCGCCGTCGACTGGGAGTCGCTCCTCCGTCGCCGCCTCGACCCCGCCCACCCGCGGCCCGCCGCCTCGGACCTCGCCGTGATCCAGTACACCAGCGGGACGACGGGCACCCCCAAGGGGGCAGAGCTCACCCACGCGAACCTGACCGCGAACGCCGCGCAGTCGCGCGCCTGGGTCCCTCAGGTCAGGCGCGGGGACTGCGTCGTCTACGCCGTCCTGCCGATGTTCCACGCCTACGGCCTGACCCTCTGCCTCACCTTCGCGATGAGCATGGGCGCACGTCTCGTGCTCTTCCCCAAGTTCGACCCCGATCTGGTCCTCACAGCGATGCGCAAGCATCCGGCGACGTTCCTGCCGGCGGTCCCGCCGATCGCCGAGCGGCTCGCCGCCCGGGCCCGCGAGCGCGGCGCCTCGCTGCAGGGAATCGAGATCGCCATCTCGGGCGCCATGCCGCTCGACCCCGCCCTGGTCGAGGGCTTCGAGGAGCTGACCGGCGGCACACTGGTGGAGGGCTACGGCCTCTCGGAGACGTCGCCGGTGCTCATGGCCAATCCGGTCAGCACCGCGCGGCGGGCGGGCACGGTCGGGCTGCCGCTGCCCGGCACGGACGTCCGCATCGTCGACCCCGAGAGCCCCGAGACCGAGGTGACGCCGGGTTCCCAGGGCGAGCTCGTCGTGCGAGGGCCTCAGGTGTTCCGCGGGTACCACCGCAAGCCCGAGGAGACCGCGGCGTCCTTCACCGCCGACGGCTGGTTCCGCACCGGCGACATCGCCACCGTCGACGACGACGGCTTCGTGCGCCTGGTCGACCGCATCAAGGAGCTGATCATCACGGGCGGCTTCAACGTGTCGCCGTCGGAGGTCGAGGAGGTTCTGCGTCGCCTGCCCGCCGTGCGGGACGCGGCCGTCGTCGGGCTCCCGGACGCCCACAGCGGTGAGTCCGTCGTGGCGGCCGTCGTGCTCGAGCCGGGCGCGTCGTTCGACCCGGCAGAGGCGCGGGCGGCCGTCCGGGAGGCGCTCACGCCCTACAAGGTCCCGAAGCGGATCGTCGTCGTCGACGAGCTCCCGACGAGCATGATCGGCAAGGTGCTCCGCCGCCAGGTGAAGGCGATGCTGCTCGACGACTGACCGCTCGCGCGCCCACGGAGAGGCCCCGGTCCCCCGAGGGGAACCGGGGCCCGCGGCTCACATGTCGAAGCCGCCGCCGAAGTCGCCGCCACCGCCGAAGTCGCCACCGCCACCGAAGTCGCCGCCGCCACCGTCCGCTCCCCAGTCGCCGCCCCCGGAGTCGGCACCCGAGTCGGCACCGGCGTCACCGGACTCGCCGCCCCCCTCGCCGCCGTCGGCCGAAGCGGTCTCGCCTCCTGCATCGGGGAGGAAGGCGTCCGCGATCGCGGATCCGATCACGAAGCCCGCGATCGTCCCCAGCATCGAGGAGGCGAGCACACCGCCGAAGCCCATCCCGCCGCCGCCGCCCGAGAACCGCCGCTCCATGAAGCCGGGCTGCCGGAGCTCGCTGCGGGTCGCCGACTGGGCGAGAGCCTGCGGATCGTCACTCCGCGGGGCGTCGCCGGCGGGTGCTCCCTCGCTCAGCTCGCGGAACACCTGCTGGCGCTGCTCCGGCGTCAGCTGCTCGAACGCCTCGCGGTGCACCTGCTCGATCGCCTCGGGCGGCGCCGTCTTCAGCAGGTAGCGGTAGCGCTCGATCGCGATCTCGTCCTCGCTGCGCGCCGATCGCCCGGGTGGCGTGCCGTAGGCGGGGCGGGGCGCTCCGCCTGACGGTGCGCCGTAGCCGGACGCGGAGCGCCCGTCGTCGGGGCGCTCCTCGCGCCCCAGCAGTCGGTCCAGGAATCCCATGATCTCCTCCTCGGCGCCGCAGGACGCGCGCGCACAGCGCAACGCTATGCCTCCCTCCGCCGCGCGCGCTGAAGGTTCTCTCAGAGCGGCCGGAGAGTCATCGACCGGCGGGCCCGGGCCTCAGGCCGATTCGCGGACGATCAGCTGGTGCCCCACGGTGCGCACGACCTCGGGGCCCGACCTCGGCAGCTCCCCCGCGATCATCTCGATCGCGAGCCCGAGCGCGTGCTCGGCCAGCTCGTCGAGGTCGACCGCGAGGGTGGTGAGGGCCGGTGCGAGGAGTCTGCCGAGTGCGAGACCGTCGATCCCGACGACGCGGACCTCGCGGGGCACGTCGACCCCCGCGCGCCGGCAGGCGGACAGGACCCCGATCGCGCACAGGTCGTTGAACGCGACGATCGCATCCGCGGTGCGGGGCCGCGCGACGATCCGCTCGGTCGCCTCCGCCGCCGCTTCGGCCGTCGCCGTCGACGCCCGCACCACGGACGCCTCGAGTCCGTGCTCGGCGAAGGAGTGCACCAGCCGCCGGGCGCGCGGGCTCGCCGCCGGCCCCGAGGCGACGTCGAGGACCACCGGGTGCCCCACTCCGGAGCGCACGAGGTGCTCGGTCAGCGCGTCGATCGCCTCGGAGGGGTCGAGCAGCACAGCCGCGCGCTCCGGGGCCGCCGGCGGGTCGAGCTCGACCACCGGGACGGAGCCGAGATGCCCGACCCACTCGGCCGCCCGTCCGCCGAAGGTGCCGATGACGGCGTCCGACTGCGCCCCGAGCGCCCGCACCAGGCGGTCCGAGTCGCCGGTCGAGCTCACGTCGGCGAGGGACACGTTCCATCCCCTCGCCGCCGCGAGCCGGACGACCGCGGACGCGAGCTCGGGCGACCATGGGTTGCGCAGATCGTCCACGACGAGACCGAGCTGGCGGTCGCCTCCGGTGACCAGGCCGCGACCGAACCGCGACGGCCGGTACTGCAGCTCCTCCGCGGCGTCGAGCACCCGCTGCTTCGTGGCCTCGCTGATGCCGGGCATGCCGTTCATCGCCCGGGTCACGGTCTGCCGCGAGACACCGGCCGCCGCCGCGACGTCGCGGATCGTCGCTCGACCGGACCCGTCGGAGCCGCTCAGCCTCGCAGATCGAGCCACGCCGTCTGCTCCGGAGTCAGCTGGATCGACAGGCCCCGCATCGAGGAGCGGACCTCGGTCAGGGTGCGCGGACCGAAGAGCGGGAACGTCGGGAACGGCTGCGCGAGGACGTACGCGAGGGCGATCGCCGTCGCACCGACTCCGTACTCGGCGGCGAGCTGCTCGGCCCGGCGCAGGCGCTCGAAGTTCTCGGGTCCGTAGTAGCAGCGCACCAGTTCGGCGTCGCTCGTGTCGTCGGGCCGGGCCCGCCCGGTGAAGAAGCCGCGCGCCTGCGACGACCACGGCAGCAGAGGGATCTGGCGCTCCATCAGCCACGCCTTCGACGCCGGATCGGTCACGTGCACGCAGCCCTCCCACGGCACGTCGTACGCCTCGGCGAGACCGAAGTGGTCGCTCAGAGCCTGGAACCCGGCGCGACCGTTGGCCCGGGCATAGGCCTGCGCCTCGTCGAACCGCTCGGGAGTCCAGTTCGAGACGCCGTAGGCGCGGATCCGCCCGGCACGCTGATGCTCGTCCATCACGTCGACGAACTCGCCGACCGGCACGGCCGGATTGTCGCGGTGCATCAGGTAGATGTCGGCGTAGTCGGTGCCCTGGCGCTCGAGGCTCTCGAGCAGCTGCCGGGTGAGCGAGTCGGGGTCGCAGTACGGCGTGTGCGCACCCTTGGTGATGACGACGACGTCGTCGCGGATGCCGCGGTTGCCGATCCACCGACCGAGGCGACCCTCGAGCTCGCCTCCGCCGTAGATGTAGCCGGTGTCGAAGGCGTTGCCGCCCTGCTCGACGAAGAGGTCGAAGATCGCGGACGCGTGCGCGAGATCGGGCTGGTTGTCGACTCCCATCACGAGGCGGGACATGCGCTTGCCGACACCCGGGATCTCGCCGTAGAGCATCGGGGCGTCGTCCGCCGCGTGCAGCGCGCGCCCCGAGACGGTGAGGATGTCGGCGTCCTCAGCCTCGAAGGGATAGCGGAGGCCGATCTCGGCGCGCCAGCGGTCGAGCGTGCGAGCGGTCGCGAGCGTCTCGTCGAGCGTCATCCTCGGGTCGTCGACGGCACCGGCCGCGAGAGCGTCGGTCGTCGCGTCGGCCTCCCTGGCATAGGGATCGGAGGAGGCGAAGCTCAGCGAGCGCGGCTCCTCCCCCACCACATCGATCTCGATCGTCGACTCCGCGCCGAACCAGGGATCGCGCAGGCGGAGCCGGCCGCGCGAGCCCAGGACGATGAGCTCGTTCGCGTCCTGCAGCCCCACACCGGTGCGGAGGGTCGCCGTGATCCCGCCGCGATACGTCAGGCGTGCGACGCTCCACTCGTCGACTCCCGTGGGTCCGATGCTGCCGCTCGCCTCGAGCTCGACGGGCTCGGCCACCGAGACGCCCGTCGCGGCCTGCACGACGGCGGCCGCGGCGGTGACCGTGTAGCCGCCGACGTCGAGGATCCCGCCGCCGGCCGTTGCGACGTCGTACAGCCGACCGGTGCGGGAGCCGGTGCGGAACGAGAAGGAGGCGTCGATGTGGAGCACGTCGCCGATCGCGCCCTCGCGGAGCAGGTCGACGAGCGCCGCCGTCTGGGGGTGGAACCGGTACATGTAGGCCTCGACCAGCGGCAGCCCGGCCCGGCGAGCCGCGTCGACCAGCACCATGGCCGTGCCGTGATTGACGGCGAGCGGCTTCTCGCAGAGCACGGCCTTGCCCGCCTCGAGTGCCTGGAGCACGAGTGCGGCGTGGCCGGTGTGCACCGTCGCGATGTAGACCGCGGTGACGCGGGGGTCGGCGAGGGCCGTGGCGTAGTCGCCGCTCGTCACCTCGGTGTAGGAGAGCTCGGCGGCCTCCGCGGCGAAGGCCTCCGCGCGCTCCGGGTCGGAACTGCCGACGGCGACGAGTCGCGCACCGCGCTCGCTCGCGGGCAGCTGCGACAGGAACCGGCGCGCGATGCCGCCGGGACCGAGTACGGCCCAGCCCGTCTCGGTCGTCGTGGGGGTGGTGTCGGTCATCTCGGCCTCTCGCATCGTCGTCGACGTGAACGTTCACGCAGGACGATACGAGGGAGTGACAGGAGGCGTCAAGCTCGCGGGCGGTGCGGACCGTGAACGTTCACGTCGCGCGCGAGCGCCTCCCTCGCCGTCCGGTCGGTCGACCACGGGCGAGGGAGGCGCCGCGTCACCTCTGCTTGGGGATCAGGATCCACATCACGATGTACGCGATGATCTGCGGCCCGGGGAGCAGGCAGGACAGCACGAACAGGAGCCGGACCAGGAAGGGGCTCCAGCCGAAGCGGTGGGCGAGTGCGGCGCAGACGCCGGCGATGATCTTGCCCTGACGAGGGCGGACGAGAGTAGCCATGGCTCTACTCTGACGGAACCTCGTCGACGACGGCATCGGGGGAACCCCCTAATGAGGGCTGGGGCTGGCGGCGATGCTTCGCGGGAACTCGGCGGCCCGCTCGGCGTCCTCCCGCGGCCAGACCAGCACGAAGCGCTCGAACACGACGTCGCCGATCCCGTCGGGCGCCTCCCTCGCGAAGTAGCGGCGGTGACCGGTGAGCCAGGCGTCACGAGAGCGGTCGCCCTCGCCCTCCGCCCGGGCGAAGTCGTCGTCGACCGACTCGAGCGATCCGATGCGGACGTCGACGGTCCGAAGGACGACGCGCGCCACTCCCGCCCCGTCGCAGACGATCCAGTGATCACCGGGATCCGGGATCGGGTCCGGCCCCACGAGGGAGGCGGTCGCCGTCTTCACTCCGCGGCGCACGAGCGCGAGGAGCTCATCGGCCATCTCGACGCAGTCGCCGAAGGACTCGACCGGAGGCGGTGCCTCCGGCGCGTCCGCAACCGCGCGGTACTCCGCCCACAGTCGGTCGACGCTCCCGGCGTCGGGAGCCGGGAGCGGCGTCCGGTCGGGCTGCTCGGGCAGGAGGGGCACCAGATTGGCGCCCGCGATCGCGGCCGGATCCTCCGGGTGGTTGTCGGGCGTGTCGATGTCGTCGAGCGACCAGCGCAGCCGCAGCCACTGCCTCGCGTAGGCGTCGAGCTCCTCCTCGAGGCGCGAGGCCTGCAGCGAGGGGACGACCCACCACGACACGACAGCTGCCCCGCCGTCGACGGGACGGACGCTGAGAGCGCCGAGCGCCTCGGTCCATCCGGCGTCGACGAGGAGGTAGGCGAACGCGGACCCGGCGCGCGCCGCCTCCTCGAGGAGGGCGAGCGCGCGGAGGTCGTCGCCGGGAGACGCCGACGGCAGCGCGCTCGGGTGCCCCTCCGGAAGCAGATCGGCCAGCCATGCGCGCTGCTCGCCGAGCGCGGGGTGCAGCAGCTCGAGATCGCTCGTGACGAGCGGGCGGAGGAACGCGCCGCCCGGGAGGTCGAGCCGCGCGGGGACGGAGTCGGGAGGAGTGCCCACGTCGATCCGTCCCCGCGCACCGGCTCAGCCGGCGGCGCGCTCCAGCACGAGCTCGCGGACGCGGGCCGCGTCGGCCTGGCCCTTCATCGCCTTCATCACGGCGCCGATGACGGCACCGGCCGCCTGCACCTTGCCGTCGCGGATCTTCGCGAGGACGTCGGGCTGCGAGGCCAGAGCGGCGTCGATGGCCTCGATGAGCGCGCCATCGTCCGAGACGACCGCGAGCCCGCGGGCGTCGACGACCTCCTGCGGGGTGCCCTCGCCGGCGATGACGCCCTGGAGCACCTCGCGTGCGAGGCGGTCGGTGAGCACGCCCTTCTCGATCAGGCCCGCCAGCTCGGCGACCTGCTCCGGGGTGACGAGTGCCGCGGCGTCCTGCCCGGCCGCGTTCGCGAGCCGCGCGATCTCTCCGGTCCACCACTTGCGTGCGGCCGGCGGAGTCGCGCCCGCGGCGACGGTCGCGGTGATCTCGGCCAGCAGGCCGCTGTTCGCGACGTCCTGGAACTCGAGATCGGTGAAGCCCCAGTCGGCCTTGAGGCGACGGCGGCGGACGGCCGGCTTCTCGGGCAGGGCTGCGCGCAGCTCCTCGATCAGCTCGGGGCTGGGCACCACCGGCAGGAGGTCGGGCTCGGGGAAGTAGCGGTAGTCGTCGGCGTCGCTCTTGGGGCGGCCCGCGGAGGTACGGCCCGTGTCCTCGTGCCAGTGGCGCGTCTCCTGCGTGATCGTGCCGCCTGCGGCGAGGATCGCGCCCTGACGCTGGATCTCGTAGCGGACCGCGCGCTCGACCGAGCGGAGCGAGTTGACGTTCTTGGTCTCGGTGCGGGTGCCGAGCTTCTCCTGGCCGATCGGCCGGAGCGAGACGTTGGCGTCGCAGCGCAGGTTGCCGCGTTCCATCTTCGCGTCCGAGATGCCGAGCGCGAGAACGATGTCGCGGATGGTGGCGACATAGGCCTTCGCGAACTCGGGAGCGCTCTTGCCGGCTCCGTAGATCGGCTTCGTGACGATCTCGACGAGCGGGACGCCGGCGCGGTTGTAGTCGACGAGCGAGTACTCGGCGCCCTGGATGCGGCCGGTCGATCCGCCGACGTGCGTCAGCTTGCCGGCGTCCTCCTCCATGTGCGCGCGCTCGATCGGGATCTCGACGAGCGTGCCGTCGGCGAGCTCGACCTCGACCGAGCCCTCGAACGCGATCGGCTCGTCGAACTGCGAGATCTGGTAGTTCTTCGCGAGGTCGGGGTAGAAGTAGTTCTTCCGCGCGAAGCGGCTCGACGGCGCGATCGAGCAGCCCAGCGCGAGGCCGAGGCTGATCGAGTAGCGGACGGCCTGCTCGTTGACGACGGGAAGCGAGCCCGGCAGCCCGAGGTCGACGGGGGTGACGTTCGTGTTGGGCTCGGAGCCGAACTCGTTCGGCGCGTCCGAGAACATCTTGGTCTTCGTGTTGAGCTCGACGTGCACCTCGAAGCCGAGGACCGGCTCGAAGGTCTCGAAGACCTCGTCGTAGTCCATCAGCTCGGGGGCTGACGTGTGCGCGGAGGCCATCAGACGGCACCTTCCTCGGTCGCGGAGAGCACGGAACGGGACAGATCGGGCGCCTGCGCGAGCAGCGGGTGTCCCCACTTCTCCTCGAGGAGCGCCTCGAGCGCCGCGCCGACGGTGTAGAGGCGGGCGTCCTCGCGCGCGGGCGCCAGGAACTGGACGCCGACGGGCAGCCCGTCCTCGTCGGCGAGACCGGCGGGCACCGAGACACCGGGGATCCCGGCCAGGTTGGCCGGGATGGTCGCGATGTCGCCGCGGTACATCGCCAGCGGGTCGTCGAGCTTCTCACCGAGCCGGTAGGCGGTGGTCGGCGCGGTCGGCGAGGCGATCACGTCGACGGAGGCGAACGCGGCGTCGAAGTCGCGCTGCACGAGGGTGCGGACCTTCTGTGCGCTGCCGTAGTAGGCGTCGTAGTAGCCCGCCGAGAGGGCGTAGGTGCCGAGGATGATGCGGCGCTTCACCTCCGGGCCGAAGCCCTGCTCGCGCGTGGCCGCCATGACCTGCTCGACGGTGCCGCCTCCGGGAGGGGTGACCCGCAGGCCGAAGCGGACCGAGTCGAACTTGGCCAGGTTGCTGGACGCCTCCGCGGGGAGGATCAGGTAGTAGGCGGCGACCGCGTGCTCGACGCTCGGCGCGCTGACCTCGACGATCTCGGCGCCGGCGCCTTCGAGGATGGCGAGCGCCTCGTGGAAGCGCGCGAGGACTCCGGGCTGGAAGCCCTCGCCCCCGTCGAGCTCCTTGAGCACGCCGATGCGCAGCCCCGTCACGTCCGCACGGCGGACGGCCTCGGTGAAGGACGGCCACTCGTCGCGGAGGGAGGTGGAGTCGCGCGGGTCGTGCCCGGCGATCACGTCGTGGAGCATCGCGGCGTCGAGGACCGTCCTCGAGACGGGGCCGATCTGATCGAGGCTCGAGGCCAGGGCGATCGCGCCGTAGCGGGACACGCCTCCGTAGGTCGGCTTGACGCCGACGGTGCCGGTGACGTGCGCGGGCTGACGGATCGATCCTCCGGTGTCGGAGCCGAGCGCCAGCGGCGCCTCGTAGCTCGCGACGGCCGCGGCGGAGCCTCCGCCGGAGCCGCCGGGGATCCGGTCGAGATCCCACGGGTTGTGGGTGGGACCGTAGGCCGAGCGCTCGGTCGTCGAGCCCATCGCGAACTCGTCCATGTTGGTCTTGCCGATCGGCACGAGCCCGGCCGCGCGGACCTTCTGCATCACGGTCGCGTCGTAGGGCGGGCGCCAGCCCTCGAGGATCCGGGATCCGCTCGTGGTGGGCATGTCGTTCGTGACGATGACGTCCTTGACCGCGAGCGGCACACCGGCGAGCGGGTGCAGGGCCTCTCCGCCGGCCCTGCGGCGGTCGACGGCGTCAGCGGTCTCGATCGCCGCGTCGCCCGCGACGTGCAGGAAGGCGTGCACCGCTCCGTCGACAGCGGCGATGCGGTCGAGGTGGGCGCGCGTCGCCTCGACCGAGGAGACGGATCCGTCGGCCAGCCGCTCGGAGAGCGCCGAGGCGCTGAGACGGACGAGCTCGTCGCCGTGCGCGCTCACTGCTCCTCCCCCAGGATCGCGGAGACCTGGAAGCGGCTGCCGTCGTGCTCCGGCGCTCCCGAGAGCGCCTGCTCGCGGGTCAGCGTCTCACCGACCACGTCGGGCCGGAAGACGTTCTCGAGGGGGATCGGGTGGCTGGTCGCGGGGACGTCGGGGGTGGCGACGGCCTGCACCTGGCGCACGGAGTCGACGATCTGGCCGAGCTCCCGGGTCATCGTCTGGATCTCCTCGGGTGAGAGGTCGATCCTGGCCAGCTGGGCCAGATGGGCGACCGTGTCGGCCGTGATCTCGGACATGCGTCTCCGTCTGGTGGTTCGTGAGGATTCGGCGACCAGTCTACTCGGGGCCTCTCCACCGGACGCCGCGCGGGGACCCGCTCGCGCCCTCCCGCGGAGGGGGTCAGGGCGTGGGGGTCGGGGTGGCGGAGATGCCGAACAGACTCGTCCCGTGCTTCAGCAGTGCGTTGTAGGCGCCCTCGTAGGTGGTCGGCAGCTCCTCGCCCGGCTCCCCGTAGCGCGCGAGCAGCAGGCCCATCAGCCCGAGTGCCGGCGGGCTGAGCGGCTTGTCCCGGTTCGCGTTGGCGGGGTGCGGAGGCGTCGCCTCCGGATTCGGCGGGAGGTACTGCGGCACCGTGGTCGGCCAGTCGCCGATCTGCCGGGGCGCATCGAGCGTGACGGCGCCGAAGAGGTCGGGGGCCGAGGCGTCGCGCTCCGTCAGCGGCTCGAGCCCGTGCAGTCTGCTCAGGGTGCGGATCAGAGCGCCGTGGTGCATCTCGTCGTGCAGGATCGTGCCGGCTCGGGTGTACGCCGAGATCGCGATCGCGGGGACCCGGCAGCCCAGGCGGTCGAAGCCGAAGCCCATCTCGCCCTCGCGGCCGTCTCCGGGCGGCGTCGCCGAGGGAGGCGGCACGTGGTCGTAGAGACCGCCGTGCTCGTCGAAGGTGACCAGCAGCAGGGTGTTGATCGCGTTCGATCCCGTCTCGCTCGCACTCTCGCGGATCGCCGAGTAGACCTGGTGCAGGAGGAGCTCGCCCGCCCGCACGTCGGACAGCGCGCTGTCGTAGAGCGGCCGGCCGTCGAGCTCGTCCTCGTGGAACGACCCGGTCGGCGGGTGCATGTCGTTGTGGTCGAAGACGAGCCGGGGCTCGATGAAGGCGTAGTCGGGGAGCTCTCCGTTCGCGACATCAGCGGCGAACTGCTCCATCGTCGCGAAGTTCGTCGTCCAGTACTTCTCGAGGACCGGTGCGTGCAGGAATCCCGTGTAGGAGACGACCTGCAGGGCGTCGAAGTAGACCCGCCAGCTCTTCCCCGCCTCCTCGAGCCGGTTGAAGACCGTCGGAGCATCGGCGAGATCGTCGGCGAGCCACTTCTCGTAGCCGCCGCCGTGCTTGTTGGTGACGAAGCCGTGCGAGGTTGAGGCGTGGAAGAACGAGCGGTTGCAGAACGTCTGCGACGGGACCGCGGCGAACCAGTGGTCGAAGACGGCGAACTCCCGCGCGAGCGTCGAGAAGACCGGCAGCATCTCGGGCGAGAAGCCGCCCATGATGGTGCCGTACTCCTCCGCCGTGGGCTCGTGGCCCTTCTTCATCGCGCGGAGGTTCTGGATGTAGTCCTCCAGGAATCCCTCCATCGTCGGGGCGGAGTCGTCGGCCGGGGCGTTGAAGGGTGCCGTCATCTCACCGACCCCCTTCCCGGCGTTCGAGGGCGGATCGATCGTGCCGAAGAGCTGGGTGTTCACGTGCGGGTACTCCTCCCCCGGGTCGGGGTCGGGCTGGCGCATCACCGTGTCGGTGGCCCCCTCGTAGACGTGAGCGGCCACGGTGTCGCCCGCGGCGCTCGTGTTCGAGTGCTCGCCGGTCTCGAGCCCCTCGAAGCTCTCCCCCGCCGGCAGATCGCCGTCGGCGTAGAGGCGGCCGAGGATGTTGTCGAACGAGCGGTTCTCGAACATGACGACGACGACGTGGTCGAAGCCGGGCTCGCCCCTCTCGGGCAGGGGCGACTCCTCGTCGCGCGCCCGGCCGGAGGCGACGGCGGCGCCGATCGCACCTCCCGCGAGAGCGCCCGCCGCGACCCCGCCGGCCACGGCGCTCCCGGCCAGGAAGCGTCGGCGGGACGGCGATCCGGACGCCCTACCCGGCTCGGAGCGGGGCGCGTCGTCCCCGGAGCGGCCGCCCTCCGGCGTGCCGTCGGTATCGGTGCTCATGCTGTCCGTCCTCTCCGCGTGTCGCGCGATCGCTCCCGCCGGGGGTGCACCGTGGCGCCGGGAGAGGCGGCTCGGAGCCGGTCGAGCGCCTCGTCGACGCTCTCGTGGGCACGGGGGTCGCCGAGTCCGGCGCGCAGGAGCGCGGCGTGCAGGCGGGGCGGGACGCCGCCGCCGCGCGACGACGGCAGGAAGGCCGGGGAGGTCAGCGGCCAGCGGGACAGCGGCCGGAGCGGAGCGCTCAGCGCCTCCGCGAGCGCGAGGACTCCGGGGTCGGCCAGGGCGCGGGGATCGCGGGCGAAACGGGCGCGGACGAGGTGCGGGAGCGTCGACGGGCCCAGCGGCGTCTCGATCCGGGAGGCGGCCCGCACGCCGGACGCGATGACGAGCACCGGGACCTCACCGGGATCGGCCGCGCTCCCGCGCCCGACGACCACGAGCAGCATCCGCCGGCCGGAGCGCTCGCCGACGCGCACCGCGCTGTAGACGGTGTGGAGCAGCTCCTCGGCGGCGCGCGCGTCGGCACCGCGGGCCTCGCCGAGCTCGACGGCGGAGGCGAGATCGGCGGGATCCACGAGGGAGCGCGGCTCGACGAGGACGACCGGCGGGAGCGCACCGCCGAGGACCCGGTCGTGGAGCTCCCCGAGCGGCACGAGCTCCCCGCCCTCGCGTTCGACGGAGTGCGGCTCGTCGACGGGCCGGCCGGCTGCGAGGAGGGTCGTCGAGACACCCTGCCGGTCGTCCACGACGAGTGCCCACGGCGTGCCGGCGGTGCGGGAGGCGGCGATGAGGTCGACCAGCGGATCACGGCCGTCGGCGCTCCAGTGGCCGGCCCGCGCGAACGCGAGCGCGAGAGCCGTGTGCACGGGGAGCATCTCGGGAGCGAAGCGCCCGTCGGCCCGGTCGTCGGCGGCCCGAGGGGTCATCACCTCGTCGGTGCTGCCGTTGAAGTCGATCCCCTGCTCGCCGTCGAGGGCGCCGAGCACCTGCCTGCGGCCTCGGTCGGCGAACCCGAGGACGACGAGGTGGTCGACGCCCGCGACGACCTCGGCCGCCGCGCGCCTCCGGGCGGCCTCGTCGGAGCGGCGCGCGATCGCGTCGAGCGCGCCCGAGGCGGCCTCGGCGAGGGATCGGCGCAGGAACGCCCGGCGATCGCGGCCCGCCGGATCAGGCGTGGTCGTCGGCGGTCTCCTCCGTGCTCGGGACAGGATCGCCCTGACCCTCGTGGGGCTCCGCGTCGGCGGACACGGAGTCGGCGGACTCCTCGACGGCCGCCGGCAGCGCGATGGCCTCCGGACCCTCCGTCACCAGGAGGTGGAACTCGGCCGCCGTGATGATCCGCACCCCGAGCTGCTCGGCCTTGCCGAGCTTGCTCCCCGCGCCCGGGCCCGCGGCGACGTAGTGGGTCTTCTTCGACACGCTCGAGCCGGCCTTCCCGCCGGCCTGGAGGATCGCCTCCTGCGCGCCTTCCCGGGAGTAGCCCTCGAGGGACCCGGTCGCGACGACCGTCAGCCCGGCGAGCACGCCCCCTGCGGCATCCGCGGCTCCCGGACCGGGGTGGCCGGGCGTCGTGAACTGCACGCCGGCCGCCGCCCAGCGCTCGACGATCTCGACGTGCCAGTCGACCTCGAACCACGCGAGGACAGCGTCGCCGATGATGCCGCCCACGCCGTCGACGGCGGCGAGCTCGTCGCTCGTCGCCGCGCGGATCGCGTCGAGCGAGCCGAAGTGGCCGGCCAGCGCACGGGCGGCGACGGGGCCGACGTGCCGGATGCTCAGCGCCACGAGGAAGCGCCAGAGCGGGGAGGTCTTCGCCTTGTCGATGTTCGCGATGAGCTGCAGTCCGCTCGTGGAGGGGACGTACTCGGCGTCGCCGGAGAACACCGCCGCCTCGGGATCGAAGGGGCCGTCGCGCTTCTGCCGCTTGCGCTTGAACGGGCCGACGACCTTCGCCTCCCCGCGCTCGTCGAGCTTCTGCAGGCCCGTCTCGCTGTCGCGGACGACGACCTCGATGGGGAAGACGTCCTCGATCCGGAGCTCGAAGAGCCCGGCCTCGGTGACGAGCGGAGGCTCCGCGGGCACGAGCGGCTGGGTCAGCGCGGCGGCCGTGACCTCGCCCAGCACCTCGATGTCGAGAGCACCGCGCCCGCCAATGTGCTCGACGCGTCCGCGCACCTGCGCCGGGCAGGAGCGTGCGTTCGGGCAGCGCAGATCGACGTCGCCCTCCTTGGCCGGAGCCAGGGTCGTCCCGCACTCGGGGCAGACGGTCGGCATGACGAACTCGCGCTCCGAGCCGTCGCGCAGCTCGACGACCGGGCCGAGCACCTCCGGGATGACGTCGCCGGCCTTGCGGAGCACGACCGTGTCGCCGATCAGCACCCCCTTCGCCTTGACGACGTCGGCGTTGTGCAGCGTCGCCTGGCGGACCTCGGACCCGGCGACCTTCACCTTCTCCATCACCGCGAACGGGGTCGCCCGACCCGTGCGCCCGACGCTCACCACGATGTCGAGGAGCTTCGTGTGCACCTCCTCGGGCGGGTACTTGTAGGCGATGGCCCACCGCGGTGCGCGGCTGGTCGCCCCGAGCTCGTCGTGGAGCTCGAGCTCGTCGACCTTGACGACGACTCCGTCGATCTCGTGCTCGACGGAGTGGCGCTCGCGTCCGTAGCGCTCGACGAACGCGAGCACCTCGTCGACCGACTCGGAGACGCGGTTGTGCGCACTGACCGGGAGCCCCCACGAGGCGAGCAGGCTGTAGACCTCGGACTGCGCGGCGACCGGCGGGTCGGGCCAGGCGCCGATGCCGTGCACGTAGAGCGCGAGGGAGTCGACCCTGGCCTCGCCCGCCCGCAGATCGAGGCCTGACTTCTTGTCGAGCTGCTGGCGGAGGCCGCCGCTCGCGGCGTTCCGCGGGTTCGCGAACGTCGGGAAGCGGCGCAGGGCGCTCTCTCTCGCCCGCTCCTCGTCGAACGGCTTGCGACCGGCCTCGGGCCGGGACGACCAGCGGGCCCGCGCCTCCTCGACCGCGTCGTCGCGGAGCGACTCCTGCAGGCGGTTGAGGGCGGCGAACGCCGCGACCGGGATGAACACCTCGCCGCGGACCTCGACCAGGGCCGGGTGGCCCTCGCCGGAGAGCTCGAGCGGGATGCCCGCGACGCGCAGGGCGTTGACCGTGACGTCCTCGCCCGTGCGCCCGTCGCCGCGGGTGGCGGCGGTGACCAGGTGCCCGTGCTCGTAGTGCAGCGAGATCGCGAGACCGTCGATCTTGAGCTCGGTCAGCCAGCGGATCGGGCGGGCCGCTGAGGCGACGGTCTTCTCGCACCACTCGCGCAGCTCGTCGGCCGAGAAGACGTTGTCGAGCGAGAGCATCCGCTCGGAGTGGTCGATCGGCGCCAGGCCCGCTCCGACGATGCCGCCGACCGTCTGCGTGGGCGAGTCGTCGCTCGCGAGCTCGGGGTGGGCGGCTTCGAGATCGGCCAGCTCGCGCACCAGAGCGTCGTACTCGGCGTCGGCGAGCGGCGAGGCGTCTGCGGCGTAGTAGTCCTCGCTCGCGGATCGGATCCGCGCACGGAGCTCGTCGACGCGGGCCTCGTCGACCCCGGCGCTCTGCCCGGCCGCCTGCTCGGCGGTCATCGGAGCACCGCGGCGAGCTCGGCGTCGGAGGAGACGGTCCGATCGATCGTGCACTGACCGAGCACGCGGGTGCCGAGATAGACGACGGCCGTCTGGCCGGGGGCGACGCCGTCGAGCGGCGAATCCGGAGTGATCACGAGCTCGACTCTGCCATCGACCTCCGACACCACGGCCGAGGCCGGGACCGGGTCGGCGTGCGCACGGATCTGGACCTCGCAGCGGAACGGACGGGTCGCCTCCAGCGGCGCCGCACCCGCCCAGGTGAAGCGCGATCCGGCGATCTCGCCGATCCGCAGCGCCTCCCGCGGCCCGACCACCACCTCGTTCGTCTTCGGACGCACCTCGAGGACGAAGCGCGGCCGACCGTCCGGTGCCGGCACTCCGAGGTGCAGGCCCCTGCGCTGCCCGACGGTGTAGCCGTGGGCGCCCTCGTGGGCACCGACGACCGCGCCCTCGCGGTCGACGATCGCGCCGGCCGCGGGCGCGACCCGCTCCGAGAGCCAGCCGCGGGTGTCGCCGTCGGGGATGAAGCAGATGTCGTAGCTGTCCGGCTTGCTCGCGACGCTCAGGCCCCGGCGCGCCGCCTCGGCCCGGACGATCGCCTTCGACGGCGTCGAGCCGAGCGGGAACATCGAGTGCTCCAGCTGCTGCGTGGTGAGCACCCCCAGGACGTACGACTGGTCCTTCGCCTCGTCGCTCGCCCGGTGCAGCTCGGGACCGCCGTCGGGGCCCGTCACGAGGGAGGCGTAGTGACCGGTGCAGACGGCGTCGAAACCCAGGTCGAGGGCCTTCTCGAGCAGGGCCGCGAACTTGATCCGCTCGTTGCAGCGCATGCAGGGGTTGGGTGTCCGGCCGGCCGCGTACTCGGCGACGAAGTCGTCGACCACGTCGAGCTTGAAGCGCTCCGAGAAGTCCCACACGTAGTAGGGGATCCCCAGCACGTTCGCCGCCCGCTGCGCATCCATCGAGTCCTCGATGGTGCAGCAGCCGCGACTCCCGGTGCGCAGCGTCCCCGGCATCCTGCTCAGCGCCAGGTGGACGCCGACGACCTCGTGGCCCGCCTCCACCGCGCGCGCGGCAGCCACCGCCGAATCGACACCACCGCTCATCGCCGCCAGAACCTTCACCGTCCGAGTCTACGAGCGGCCGGGGGAGGCGCCCAGCCCCTCGGACGACGACCGGCCCCGCGGACGGCAGAGACGAGCCGATCAGGCGGGGAGGACGGCCCTGCTCGAGAGCCCGGCGCGCGCGGCGCGGGTGTAGGCGGCGGGCAGCGCGGCGACGATCGCGTCGACCTCCTCGGCGGTCGTGGTCCGGCCGAGGGTCAACCGCAGCACCCCGCGCGCCTCGTCCTCGCTGCGACCGAGCGCGAGGACGACGTGGGACGGCTCCGGGATCCCCGCGGTGCAGGCCGAGCCGGTCGAGACCGAGAAGCCGGCCGTGTCGAGGAGGAAGAGGAGCGAGTCGCCCTGCGCGCCCGGGAAGGCGAGGTGGGCGTTGTTCGCGACGCGCCGGCCGGAGTCGACGGCGGGCCCGGTGAGCGTGGCGCCGGGGATCGCGCGGAGCACCCCCTCGACGAGACGGTCGCGCAGGCCCGCGAGCCTGGTCGTCTCCTCCGGCATCTCGCGGACCGCCTCAGAGACGGCCGCCGCGAACGCCGCCGCTCCCGGCACGTCCTGCGTGCCCGAGCGCACGCTCCGCTGCTGTCCCCCGCCGTGCAGCACCGGGACGACTCTGGCGTCCCTGGCCAGGACGAGCGCGCCCGTCGCGATCGGCGCGCCGACCTTGTGGCCTGAGACGCTGACGGCGACGAGACCGGCTCCGCCCCGCGACCCGGAGGCGCGGCGGACGTCCCCGATCGCGAGGGGGACGTGGCCGAGGGCCGCGACCGCGTCGAGGTGGAGCGGCACTCCGGCCCTGGCGCAGACGGCGGCGAGCTCGGCGACCGGGGCGATGGTGCCGATCTCGTTGTTCACCCACAGAGCGCTCACGAGCGCCACGGAGGCGGGGTCGCGGTCGATCGCCGCGGCGAGGACCTCGGGGCGCAGCGCCCCCTCCGCATCGAGAGGCAGCAACTCGATCTCCGCGCCCTCGTGCGCCGCGAGCCACTCGACACTGTCGATCGTCGCGTGGTGCTCGCCGCCCGGGACGAGGAGGCGGGTCCGCGCGGGATCCTCGGCGATGCGCTGCCAGAAGAGCCCCTTGAGGGCGAGGTTGATCGCCTCCGTACCGCCCGCGGTCAGGACGACCTCGATCGGCTCGCAGCCGAGGGCCGCGGCGATGTCCGAGCGGGCGTCCTCGAGGCGCCGTCGCGCCTCCTGGCCCGCGCCGTGCACCGACGAGGGATTGCCGGGGTTCGCCGACGCCTCGGCGAAGGCCGCGAGGGCGGAGGCCCGGAGCGGGGTGGTGGCGGCGTGGTCGAGGTAGATCACGGCAGCCCCCGTCCCACGTCCGGGGCGCGGAGGAGACCCGCGCCCGTTACTACTGTAAGTCGCATGACTTCTCGCGACCCCCTGGCCCGGCTCGGCGTCACCGTGGACGCGGACGGCGGCGAGCTGCGCGTCTGGTCGGCCCATGCGAGCGCGATCGACCTCCTCCTCTACGACGAGAAGGATCCGACGTGGATCGCGCGGACGGTCCCGCTCGAGCGCGACGGAGACGGAGTCTGGTCGGCGCGCTCCCCTCAGCTCTCGCCCGGTCGCCGCTACGCCGTCCGCGTCGACGGACCGACCGGCCCGCGCAACCGCTTCGACCCGCGCACCGCGCTCCTCGAGCCGTACTCGCGGGGCCTGCACCGGGTGGCCGAGAACGAGTGGCGCTCGGTCGTCGTCGACGACGCGTTCGACTGGGGCGCCTCCGAGAAACCGGGGACGCCGCTGGACCGGACGGTCGTGTACGAGGCGCACGTGAAGGGCCTCACCAAGCTGAACCCCGCACTGCCCGTCGAGCTGCGGGGCACCTACGCCGGACTCGCGCACGAGTCGACGGTCGCCTCCCTCCTCGACCTCGGGGTCACGGCCGTCGAGCTGCTGCCGGTGCACGCCTTCGTGTCGGAGCAGCGGCTGCTGCGCCAGGGGCTCACCAACTACTGGGGCTACAACACCCTCAACTTCTTCAGCCCCCACGCGGCCTACGCCTCCCCCGCCGCCCAGCGCGGCGGCCCGACGGCGGTGCTCAGGGAGTTCAAGGGGATGGTCAAGCTGCTGCACGAGGCGGGGCTGGAGGTGATCCTCGACGTCGTCTACAACCACACGGCGGAGGAGGGCCCGTGCGGTCCTCGCTCGAGCCTGCGCGGCATCGACGACGCGAGCTACTACCGCCAGACCGACGAGGGCCGCTACATCGACGTGACGGGCTGCGGCAACACCGTCGACTTCGGCCACCCGGTCGCGCAGCGGCTCGCCCTCGACTCGCTGCGCTACTGGTCGTCCGAGGTCGGGATCGACGGATTCCGGCTCGACCTCGCAGCGACGCTCGGGCGCGACGAGATCGCGCACTTCCGCTCCGACCACCCGCTGCTGCGGGCGGCGGTCGAGGACCCGGCGCTCGCGGGGGTGAAGATGATCGCGGAGCCGTGGGACGTCGGCATGGGCGGGTGGCAGACCGGCAACTTCCCCGACGGCTGGTCGGAGTGGAACGACCGCTACCGCGACCGGGTGCGCAACTTCTGGCTGTCGGACATCGACTACTCCCGGCGGGCGGGCACCGCCCCCGTCGGCGTGGGCGGTTTCGCCACCCGCCTCGCGGGCTCGTCGAACACCTTCTCGGCCGAGCGCGGACCGCTGGCCTCGGTCAACTTCGTCACCGCGCACGACGGGTTCACCCTCGCCGACCTCGTCTCGTACAACGTCAAGCACAACATCGGCAACGGGGAGTCGAACCGCGACGGCGCCGACAACAACCGCTCGTTCAACCACGGCTTCGAGGGGCCCTCCCCCGACGAGGCGATCACGCTGGTGCGACGGAAGGCGATGCGGAACCTGCTGGGCACCCTCCTCCTGTCGGCCGGCGTGCCGATGATCACCGCCGGAGACGAGTTCGGTCGGAGCCAGCGCGGCAACAACAACGCCTACTGCCAGGACTCCGACCTGACCTGGCTGCGCTGGGAGGGCCTCGGCGAGTGGCAGCTGCACCTGCGCGCGCACACCCGCACGCTCCTCCGACTCCGCCGCGAGCACCCCGCCCTGCGCCCCGCCCGGTACGGCCGCAGCGGCGAGGTCACCCCCGGCGCGAGCAGCATGCGCTGGTTCGACGCGCACGGGCACGGCATGTCCGACCACGACTGGACCTCGGCCGAGAACCGGACCCTGCAGTACCTCGCCTCCTCCACCCCGGAGTCCGAGGCGTTCGACCGCATCCTGCTGGTCGTCCACGGCGTCGAGCACGAGACGAGCGTCGTCCTCGCCGAGAGCGACGGTGTGACGGGCTACACCCGGCTCTGGAGCAGTGCCGAGCCCGAGCCCCTCGAGCACGGGGAGTCGTTCGAGCCGGGCCAGGTCATCCGCGTCGCCGGAACCTCGATGCAGCTCTTCGCCGCGCACGGCACGGAGCCGGGCGATCCGCCCGGGGACGGCACGCTCTGATGTCGACGCGGCAGGGCCCCGGCACTCCGGCGACTCTCGCCCTCGCCTCCGCCGGGATCGCGTTCGTCCCCCGCGAGTACCGGCACGATCCCGCCACCGCGAGCTACGGGACCGAGGCGGCCGAGGCGCTCGGCGTCGAGCCGGAGCGGGTCTTCAAGACCCTGCTCGTCGACGTCGACGGCGAGCTCGTCGTCGGCATCGTGCCGGTGACGGGGTCCCTCGGACTCAAGGAGCTCGCGGGCGCGGTGGGCGGCAAGCGCGCGGCCATGGCCGATCCGGCGCTCGCGCAGCGGCGGACCGGCTACGTCCTCGGCGGGATCTCGCCGGTGGGGCAGAAGACCCGGCACCGCACGGTGCTCGACGAGACGGCCGAGCTGTTCGACACCGTGCTCGTCTCGGGCGGCCGGCGCGGCTTCGACATCGAGCTCGCACCGGCCGACCTGATCGCGGTGACCGGCGCGATCCTCGCCGACATCGCCCGCTGACCGGCCCGACGTCGATCGACGGCTCGCCGGCCCTCCGTCCTCTGTGCCGGATCCCACCCGGATGCGACGGGGTCAGCGGTTCGGGAGCACCCGGTCCAGGAACGGTCTCAGCAGCCGGACGCTCTCCTCGAACCGGGTCTCCAGGATCCAGTGCCCGGCGTCGAGAAGATGGAGCTCCGGGAGGTCACGCAGATAGGCGCGTGCGGCGGGCTCGGGTACGCAGCAGTCGTGCGGGCTCCACGACAGCAGGGTCGGGACCGGAGCGCCCGCTGGTCGATCGCCGCGCGGTGCAGTTAGCGCGCGGGGGTCAGTGCTGATGTGAGCGCTGAGACGAGCCGCGGCAGCGCGGTGGGGTCCGAAGACGCGTGAGCCGGGTCGAGCTGTCCGAGCGAGAGACCCAGACAGTCGGGGGCCTGGAGGAGTTCGGAGAGGGCGCGCTCGAGGACAGCGATCGTGGGTCCGCTGTTGCGTCCGTTGACGTTCTCGGCGATCGGGGCATCGAGGAAGTCGAGGACGTCGACGTCGAGGTGCACGATGAACGGCCCTCCGGCGACCCCGTCACGTGCGTGCCGCGCCGCGCCGCGCGGGTCGTCGCAGAGCGCCGCCTGGTCGATGATCGCGAGACCGAGCGCTGCGGCCTGGTCGCGTTCCCACTGCGTCGCCCTCGTCGGGTCGGCTCCGAGGAACACGAGATCCGCCGGCTGCAGCAGCGGCGGGCCGCCTGACGCTCCCGCGAGCTCCGGTGCAGCGCCTTCCAGAGCCAGAGCGTGAGCCATGCCCATCCAGCTGAGCGAGCCTTCGGTCGTCGAGTGCGGAGTGTTGAGGTCCAGGTGCCGGTCGATGTAGACGAGACGAGGTCGTTCCCCTCGGCGCCTCATCGCCGCGCACAGGCCCACGGCGACCAGGCAGCTGCCGCCGAGCACGAGCAGCCGATCACCCTCTGCGAGCAGCTCGGCCGCAGACACGGACAGCTCGAGCATCGACTCCGCTTCATCGCCCAGGTTCTGCGCGAACGGACTGTCCCGGTCAGGGCTCCACAACCGCGTGGTCAGATCTCCTGCGTCGACGACGTCGACGCCGGCAGAGAGCAGCGACTCGACGAGCCCCGCGTCCCGCAGAGCTGCCGGCGCTCGCTCCACACCGACGCAGTACGCCCCGGTACTGCTCGGCACGCCCAGCACAGTCACCTTCATGAGACTCCCCTCTCGCGGATCCGCACTCCGACCCGCCCTCCACACTCGTCGCGCGCACCCTCCTCCTGCAACCGGGCCGGGCCTCGCGACGTCCGTCTCCGGCGCTGCACATCTCGCGCCGGTCCGGGAGTGAGCTCACGAGCATCCTCCCCGATTCGCACTGCATCGACGGTCCGTGTCCGACGGGCGATCAGGAGAACGTCCCGCGTCGGCGCTCGACGGAGTACTGCGCGATCAGCACTCCCGTCGTCGTGGCGACACTGCGCTGCAGGACCAGATCCGCACGTTCGGACTCTCCGAACAGACGCTGCCCCGAACCGAGGAGGATCGGGTGGATCTGGAGGATGTACTCGTCGACGAGGCCCGCGCGGTGGAGGTCGCGGAGGAGCGCGCCGCTACCGAGGACCGTGAGGTCTCCGTCGAAGGACTCGTGGAGAGCGCCGACCGTCTCCACCGCGTCGCCCGCGAGCAGCGTCGAGCCCGGGTACGTGAGCTCCGTGCCGGCCGAGCGGGACACCACGAACTTCTGAGCGTGAGTGAGGTAGTCGGTGAAGGGGTTCGGCGTCGCCGTCGTCGTCCAGAAACCGAGGAGATCCTCATAGGTTCGGCGACCGAAGAGCATCGCTCCCTCACCGGTCATCCCCTCGGACACGAAGCGCATCGACACGTCGTCCTGGTAGCCCTCACCCCACCCGCCGTGGGCGAAGTCGTCGCGAGTGTCCTCGTCCGGGCGTCCGAGTCCCTGCATCACTCCATCGAGGCTGATGCTCTCCATCGCGCTGATCCGTCCCACGGTCCTCTCCTTCTTCCTCGTGATGAGTGCGTGCCTCGACCGTGGACTGCCCGCGATCCAGCGGCGGATCGGAGTCAGGGCACCAGGTCCGATGCCGCCAGCGGCTTGCGCAGTTCGACCTCGACGTAGTGGCGGCCGTGGATCTCGCCGTTCCGCCGCTCGCCGGTGGGCGTGTAGCCGGCGGCGGCGTAGACGTGCTGAGCGCGGGTGTCGGCGTCATGGGTCCACAGGAAGACCTCGTCCCGTCCGCGAGCGCGGAGATCCTCCTCCGCGGCCGCGAGCAGACGTCGCCCGATCCCCCGCCTACCGGCAGCGGGATGGACGAAGAGCACGTACAGCTCACCTGCTTCGCCGTGGGTACCGGAGTATCCGACGACCCGCCCGTCGATCTCGGCCACGAGCAGTACGTCCGCCGGTCCCGTCTCGGTCGCGGCCTCAACCCAGAACTCCGGCGGGAACATCGGCACGATCTCCTCGACGTGCTCCAGGTGCGTCCACCCCTCGAGCACCGCCGCATCGAAGACTTCACCCAGCGCCGGTGCGTCGCTCGCGACTGCGCTCCTCACCACTGCGCCACCGTCGATCACCATGCCTCGACGCTACGACGGTCGCCGAACAGGCGCCACCTGCACGGGGGACTCCGGCGCTGCTCACGCCGGGATCCCTCGACATCACGGGGACCGGATCGTAGATGGGGCGAGCACGACGGCGGCGGCCCGGAGTCTGGAATCGGGCGAGGTGGACTCGCTAGCGTCGGGGCATGAGCAGACTCGTCGTCTCCGTCCTCACCTCCCTCGACGGCTACTACGAGGGCCCCGATCACGACCTCTCGACCCTCCCGTTCGAGGACGCGTTCAACGACCACAATCTCGCTCTGCTGAGACGGGCGGGCACTCTCGTCTACGGGAGCCGCTGGTTCCGCGACAACTGGGACAGCTGGAGCGCCGTCGCCGCCGACGACTCCGCGGGCGACCGCGATCGCGAGATCGCCCGCCTCGTCACCACGCTCGACTCCCTCGTCATCAGCGACTCCCTGTCCCACGAGGCCGGCGCCGCCTGGGCCGCGAGCACCCGGATCGTCCCGCGCGAAGGCGCAGCCGCCGAGATCCGCGCGCTGAAGGCGGCCGGCGACCGCGACCTCCTGATGTTCGGCAGCGGGACGACCTGGAATCCTCTCCTCGAGCTGGGACTCGTCGACGAACTGATCGTCCTCGTCGGAGCCGGGCTCGCCGGCGGCGGGTCGCCTCTCTACTCCGGCCCACCGCATCCCGGACTCACACTCCTCGACGCCGCCGCTCTCCCCGGGTCCGAACTCGTCCGGCTCCGCTACGACGTGAGCAGCCGATGACGGCCACTGACACCTGGGACGTCTTCTCCACGCTCGACGGCTACGGTTCCTACGACACGGGCCCGGAGGGCGTGGACTGGGGCGGCTACTGGTCTCAGCAGGGTCCGGAGTTGCTCGAGTGGCGGGCGGGGCTCTTCGCCGAGCCGTTGCGCATGGTCTACGGGGCGACGACGTTCCGTGAGGTCGCAGGGATCTTCGCCGCGGGTATCGACCCGAACGCTCTCGACGAGTGGAACCTCCGGCTGCACTCGATGCCGACGACAGTCGTGTCCTCGACACTGCACGACACGCTGGGATGGCGCGACGCGACGATCGAGTCCGGTGACGCGGTGGAGATCATCGGACGACTCAAGGAGTCCTCGGATCTGCCGCTCCGGTCTCAGGCCAGCCTGTCGCTGAACTGGTCGCTCCTCGCCGCCGGCCTCGTGGACCGCATCGAGGTGACAGTCTTCCCGGTCATCACCGGCCGCACCGGGGTGAGCCCGATCTACGCGGGACTGGCCGACCACGACCTCGAGCTGCTCGACACGCGCACTCTCGACTGGCGGACGGTGGTCCTGACCTACCGGCCGTCGCCGCACACCTAGCGCGCGAGATCGGGGTGGAGGCGTCGCAGTGCCGATGACGCCGGCGGCTCGAAGCCGAGGGCGCGGTAGATCCGTTCAGAGTCCGGAGTGGCATGGAGATCGACGACCTCGCATCCGGTGAGATCGAACCAGTGCAGGGCGGCGCGCACGAGTTCCGTGCCTCGCCCGACTCCGCGGTGAGGGAGCTCGACGTAGACGCTCGAGAGCTCCCCCGAGAGGCCCGTCGAGAAGCCGGGCCCGGGCAGGCGTCCGATCAACTGAGCGACCGCGCAGCCGATCAGTCGCGGGGAACGGGAATCGGGATCGTCCACCACGAAGGCAGCGAGGGAACCGACGCCCATCCGGGCCGCGAGCTCGCGTTCCGCGGCCCCGTACCACTCGGTGCCGTCGACCTCCCGCGGCCGTGCCGCGGAGCCGGTGCCCGCCATGTCTCGGAACATCGCATGGCGCAGCCGTACGAGCTCGCCCGCGTCGCGACCTGTCGCAGCGCGAGGGGAACCTCGCGGAGCCTCCGCAGCACCCATGTCGCCTCCTCTTCGGTCAGCAGTCCGACCCGACCTCTCCTCGGCCACCGAAGCGATCGCAGACCGCTGCTCCGGACGGGACACCTGTACTGACCGGTGCGCCCGCAGAGCTCGGATCAGGTCGCGGCCGCGACCAGACCGAGCTCCGCCGATCGCGCGAGCAGCGGGTGCTGCGGCACCACCCGCACGGTGTAGCCGAACGAGCCGCTGCGGTCGAGCGTGACCACGCCCGCGTAGGGCACCCGCCCCACCGAGTCCGCGGGGACGACGCCGCCCGCCGACTCGACCACCTCGAGCTCCTGGTGCCGCACCTCGGTCAGCGTGCCGTCGGAGGCGGGAGTGCCGTAGACGACCTGCACGGTCACGTCCTCCGGGCGCAGATCGCCGAGGAGGACTCCGGCCCGTAGCGCGAGCCGGTCGCCCCGCTGCGGCACCGCGTCGATCCCACCCGACTCGACCGAGGGGACGGAGACACCCGGCCAGCCGGCGCGGACCCGCGCCTTCCACGCCGAGAGCTCCTTGGCGGGCTCGAAGTGGTCCACCGCGACCGAGCGCCCGGCCTCCGCCGCCGGACGGTACAGCGTCTCGACGTACTGCCGCACCATCCGCTCGGCCGAGAGCTCGGGCGACAGCGTCGCGAGCGTGTGACGGATCGAGCGCACCCAGCGGCGGGGGACGCCGTCGTGATCGCGCTCGTAGAAGCGCGGGACGACCTCGGTCTCGAGCAGCTCGTACAGCGCGTCCGCCTCGAGGGTGTCGCGCGCCTCCGGGTCGAGCGCCCGGTCGGAGGAGGGGATCGCCCAGCCGTTCTCGCCGTCGAAGTACTCGTTCCACCACCCGTCGAGGATGGAGAGGTTGAGCGAGCCGTTCAGCGCGGCCTTCATCCCGGAGGTGCCGCACGCCTCGAGAGGCCGGAGCGGGTTGTTCAGCCAGACGTCCGTGCCCGGGTAGAGCAGCTGGGCCATGGCGATGTCGTAGTCGGGGAGGAAGACGATGCGCCGCCGCACGTCGGCCTCCTGAGCGAAGCGGACCAGCTTCTGGATCAGCCGCTTCCCCTCCTCGTCGGCCGGGTGCGACTTGCCCGCGATCACGATCTGGATCGGGTGCTCGGGATGCGTGAGCAGGGCGCGCAGCCGCTCCGGGTCGTGCAGCATCAGCGTGAGGCGCTTGTAGGTGGGGACGCGCCGGGCGAAGCCGATCGTCAGCACCTCGGGGTCGAGCAGCTCGTCGAGCCACCCCGGCGCGAGTCCTCCCGGGTTCTGCTCGCGCCACGACCGCGCCGCCCGGCTCCGCGCATCGCGGACGAGCTGCTCGCGCATCGTCCGCCGCGCCTGCCAGATCTCGCCGTCCGAGAGCGCGCCCGACGCCCAGTCGGCCTGGGTCGTGTCGTCGGTGCCGAGCCGGTCGCGCGCCAGGGCGGTGAGGACGGGATCGGTCCAGGTGGCCGCGTGCACGCCGTTGGTCACCGAGCCGATGGGGACCTCGGTCGTGTCGAAGCCCGGCCAGAGCGCCGAGAACATCGACCGGCTGACCTCGCCGTGCAGCTTCGACACGCCGTTCGAGCGCTGCGCGAGCCGGAGCCCCATGAACGCCATGTTGAAGACCTGGTCCGACCCTCCGGCCGACGCCTCGGAGCCCAGGGCGAGCACGTCCTCGACCTGGACGCCCGGGAGGAGCTCCGTCGAGAAGTACTGCTCGATCAGCCCGCGGTCGAAGCGGTCGATGCCGGCCGGAACCGGGGTGTGCGTCGTGAAGACCGTGCTCGCCCGCACCACCTGCAGCGCCTGGTCGAAGTCGAGACCCGCGCCGATCAGCGCCGAGATGCGCTCGAGACCCTGGAAGCCGGCGTGCCCCTCGTTGGTGTGGAACACCTCCGGGACCGCCTTGCCCGAGACCTCGGCCCACAGCTCGAGGGCCCGCACACCGCCGATGCCCAGGAGCAGCTCCTGCAGGAGACGGTGCTCGCCACCGCCCCCGTAGAGGCGATCGGTGACGGAGCGCAGGCCGTCCTCGTTCTCGCGGATGTCGGTGTCGAGGAGGAGGAGCGTCACGCGCCCCACCTCGGCCCGCCAGACGCGCGCGTAGAGCGCTCGCCCGTCGGGGAGCGCCAGCACGATCCGCGCCGGAGAGCCGTCGGCCAGGCGCACGACCCGCAGCGGCAGGCCGTCCGGGTCGAGCGAGGGGTAGGACTCGAGCTGCCAGCCGTCGGCGGAGATCCCCTGCGAGAAGTATCCGGAGCGGTAGAACAGTCCGATTCCAGTGAGCGGGACGCCCAGATCGGAGGAGGCCTTGAGGTGGTCGCCCGCCAGGATGCCCAGGCCGCCGGAGTACTGCGGTAGCGCCGCGGCGATCCCGAACTCGGGCGAGAAGTACGCGATCGACCGGGGCGCCGACTCCGGGAGCGACTGGTACCAGCGGGGCTCGGTGCGGTAGCGCTCGAGCTCGTCGCGGAGTCGCCAGACGTCGTCCACGAAGCCCTGATCCCGCGAGAGCTCCGCGAGGCGCTCGGGGCTGACCGCGCCGAGCAGCGCCGTGGGGTCGGCTCCACCGCGCTGCCACAGCTCGGGATCCACCCGCTCGAAGAGGCGGCGGGTGGGCTCGTGCCAGGCCCATCGGAGGTTGCCCGCGAGCTCCCCGAGCGCCGACAGCTCGGGCGGCAGGACGGACCGGACGGTGAAGCGGCGGATCGCCTTCACGGCACTCCTCGACTCTCTGCGGACCCCGGCGGACACAGGCGCGGAAGCGCCGGGGCGGTCGCGCGAGCACACCCTAGCGGACGGCGTCGACGGGCGAGAGCGCTCGTCGCCGGTCGTTTGCACAGGCCCGCTCGCGGGCGCAACCGGCGTGCCAAAGGCACCGGCGGTCGCTACTGTCGAGACGTGGCTCAGACACCTTTCGGCAAGGCTCCGCACGGCAACGACGCACGAGGGACGGAGCGCGGGCGACCCGCGCCGGAGGAGGTGTCGACGCCTCCGGAACCGGCTCTCCCGGCCTCCCTTCCCGATTCCGCGGCGACCCCCGCGGCGGGCAGCGGCTACCGCGCCCGCGCCGAGCGCATCCCGATCATCGACCCCCAGCCCCGGCTCGAGGACGACCGCTGGCCGGCGAAGGCCTTCGTCGGCGAGGTCGTGCCGTTCGCGGCGACCGCGTTCCGCGAGGGACACGACCTCATCGGGGTCGATCTCGTCCTCACCTCCCCCTCCGGCGCCGAGTCGTCGCACCGGATGTCGCTGCTCGCGACGGGGACCGACCGCTACGGCCGCCTGGTCCTCCTCGATGCCGAGGGCGCCTGGAGCTACCGCATCCGCGCGTTCGCCGACGACTGGGAGACCTGGCTGCACACCGCCGAGGTCAAGATCCCGGCCGGGCTCGACCTCGAGGTGACCTTCGCGATCGGCCAGGGGCTGCTCCGCACCGCCGCCGACGACGAGTCGCGCACGGCGGAGGAGCGCACGCTGCTCGCCGAGACGGCGACGCGCGTCGGAGACGGCTCGCTCGACCCCGCCGAGCGCCTGAGCGCGGCGACCGACGCCGCCGTGCACGGAGCGTTCACCGCCCGCCCGGTGATGAGCCTCGCCAGCCTCTCGGAGCCGCGCATCGTGCACGTCGAGCGCACCCGCGCGGGCGTGGGCGCCTGGTACGAGTTCTTCCCCCGCTCGGAGGGAGCCGTCCGCCACGAGGACGGCTCCGTGACCAGCGGCTCGTTCCGCACCGCCACGGCGCGCATCCCCGCGGTCGCGGCGATGGGCTTCGACGTCCTCTACCTCCCCCCGATCCACCCCATCGGCCGCGCCTACCGCAAGGGCCCGAACAACACGCTGAACGCAGCCGAGACCGACCCGGGCTCGCCCTGGGCGATCGGATCCGCCGAGGGCGGCCACGACGCGATCCACCCCGACCTCGGCACGGTCGACGACTTCCGCGCCTTCCACACCGCCGTCACGGACGCCGGGCTCGAGCTGGCGCTCGACTTCGCCCTCCAGGCCTCCCCCGACCACCCGTGGGTGACCAGCCACCCGGAGTGGTTCACGACTCTCCCCGACGGCACGATCGCCTACGCCGAGAACCCGCCGAAGAAGTACCAGGACATCTACCCGATCAACTTCGACAACGACCCGGTGGGCATCCGCCAGGAGTCGCTGCGGATCCTCGAGTACTGGATCTCGCTCGGCGTGACGATCTTCCGCGTCGACAACCCGCACACGAAGCCGCTCGACTTCTGGGAGTGGGTCATCCACGAGGTCAACGCGAAGCACCCCGAGGTGGTGTTCCTGGCCGAGGCGTTCACCCGCCCGGCGATCATGCGCGCTCTCGGCAAGGTGGGCTTCCAGCAGTCGTACTCGTACTTCACCTGGCGCAACACCAAGGAGGAGCTGGCCGAGTTCTTCACCAGCGTCTCGCAGGACACGGCCGACTACATGCGGCCGAACCTCTTCGTGAACACTCCGGACATCCTCACCGAGTACCTCCAGTACGGCGGCCCGTCGGCCTACAAGGTGCGGGCGGCGCTCGCGGCGACCGCGTCGCCGCTCTGGGGCGTCTACGCCGGATACGAGCTGGTCGAGAACGTCGCGCGCCCGGGCGCCGAGGAGAACATCGACAACGAGAAGTACGAGTACAAGACGCGCGACTGGGCAGAGGCGGAGGCCTCCGGCCGCTCGCTCGCGCCCTACATCACCCGTCTCAACGAGATCCGGCGGGCCCACCCCGCCCTCCGCCAGCTCCGCAACCTGCTGGTCCACGGCAGCGACGACGAGGCGATCCTCGTCTACTCGAAGCACCTCCAGGCGCCCTTCACCGGGACGGGCTCGGCCGACACGATCATCGTCGTCGTCAACACCGACCCGCACTCCGCGCGCGAGACGACCGTGCACCTCGATCTGCCCGCGATCGGGCTCGACTGGGGCGCGAGCTTCGAGGTCGAGGACCTCGTCACGGGCGCGGTCTGGACCTGGGCGAGCGACAACTACGTTCGTCTCGACTCCTTCGTCGAGCCGGTGCACATCCTGAGCGTGAAGGCGGACGAGCGATGAGCGGAACTGTTCCCGAGAACGACGCGACGACCGGCGCCGCCGAGTCCGCCGGCCTGAGTCCGCGCGTCGAGACGGTCGTCACGACCGGCACGAGCGCGGCGACGACCACCGGCACGGCGCCCCGCCACGCGGCGTCCGACGTGGCCGAGGCTCCCGCCGAGGAGGCCGAGGCTCCCGCCGAGGAGGCCGAGGCTCCCGCCGAGGAGGCGGCCACCACGGCGGCGACCCCGCCGGTCGAGGGCTCGGCCGCGATCGATCTGCCCGAGATCCCGGAGTGGATCCTGCAGCAGATCGCCACCGGCAGCAACGCGCTCCCCCACGACGTCCTCGGACAGCACGTGGTCTCCACCTCGGGTGTCGCCGACGAGATCACGGTGGTGCGCACCCGCCGCCCGCTCGCCGAGCGGGTCGTCGCCGTGCTGTCGACGGGAGCCCGCGTCGAGCTCGCGCACCTGCGCGACGGCATCTGGCAGGGCTTCCACATCCTCGGCCCGCAGGCCTACATGATCGAGGCGAGCTACGGCGACGGCGGCTCGTGGACGGCGGAGGACCCCTACCGGTTCTCGAAGACCGTCGGCGACTTCGACCTCTACCTCATCGGCGAGGGCAGGCACGAGCGGCTCTGGGAGGCGCTCGGTGCTCGGCACCGCGAGCACGAGGGAGTCTGGGGCACCTCGTTCTCGGTGTGGGCACCGCACGCGCAGGCCGTCCGCGTCGTGGGCGACTTCAACGAGTGGAGCGGCGAGGGCCACTCCCTCCGCAACCTCGGCGTCACCGGCGTGTGGGAGATCTTCGTGCCCGGCCTCGAGCCCGGCGCCTCCTACAAGTTCGACCTGCTGTCCCGCGACGGGCGGTGGGTCCGCAAGGCCGACCCGATGGCCCGGTCCACCGAGGTCCCGCCCGCCACGGCGTCGCGCATCCCGGTCTCGCACCACCACTGGAACGACTCAACGTGGATGGACCGGCGCGCCTCCGTCGACCCGCACACCCAGCCGCTGAGCGTCTACGAGATCCACCTCGGCTCGTGGAAGCCGGGACTCGGCTACCGCGACATCGCCGACCCGCTGATCGAGTACATCACCGCCCTCGGCTTCACGCACGTCGAGTTCATGCCCCTCGCCGAGCACCCCTTCGGAGGCTCGTGGGGCTACCAGGTGACCGGCTACTTCGCCGCCTCCAGCCGCTTCGGCACAGCCGACGATCTCAAGTACCTCATCGACCGCCTGCACCAGGCCGGCATCGGCGTGCTGGTCGACTGGGTCCCCGGTCACTTCCCCAAGGACGACTTCGCCCTCGCCCGCTTCGACGGCGAGCCCCTCTACGAGCACCCCGACTGGCGCCGCGGCGAGCAGATGGACTGGGGCACCTACGTCTTCGACTTCGGTCACACGCAGGTGCGCAACTTCCTGGTCGCGAACGCGCTGTTCTGGCTCGAGGAGTTCCACGTCGACGGTCTGCGGGTCGACGCCGTCGCGTCGATGCTCTACCTCGACTACTCGCGCAAGGAGGGCGAGTGGCTGCCGAACGAGCACGGCGGGCGCGAGCACCTCGAGGCGATCAGCTTCCTGCAGGAGGTGAACGCCACCGCCTACAAGCTCTACCCCGGCATCATGATGATCGCCGAGGAGTCGACGAGCTGGCCGGGCGTCACCCAGCCCACCGCGTCGGGCGGGCTCGGCTTCGGGCTCAAGTGGAACATGGGCTGGATGCACGACTCGCTCGACTACATGGCGAACGACCCGCTCTGGCGGCAGTACCACCTGGGCGAGATCACGTTCTCGTTCGTCTACGCCTTCAGCGAGAACTTCGTCCTTCCGATCAGCCACGACGAGGTCGTGCACGGCAAGGGCTCGCTCATCAACAAGATGCCGGGCGACCACTGGCAGCAGCTGGCGAACGTGCGCGCCTACCTCGCCTTCATGTGGGCGCACCCCGGCAAGCAGCTGCTGTTCATGGGGCAGGAGTTCGGGCAGTACTCCGAGTGGAGCGAGGAGCGCGGCCTCGACTGGTGGATCCTCGACCAGCCGAGCCACCGCGGGCTCTGGAGCCTCGTCGGCGAGCTGAACCGGGTCTACCGCGAGTCGCCGGCGCTCTGGGAGCTCGACAGCGACCAGGCAGGCTTCGAGTGGATCGACGGCGGTGCCGCGGCACCGAACGTGATCTCGTTCCTCCGGAAGGACCGCGAGGGACGCCCGGTCGCCGTGATCGCGAACTTCTCCGGCTCGCCCGTGCACGGCTATCGCGTGAGTCTTCCGACGGCCGGTCGGTGGGAGGAGCTCGTCAACACCGACGCCGAGACCTACGGCGGCAGCGGTGTCGGCAACTTCGGAGCCGTCGAGGCGCGCAACGAGCCGTGGGCGGGCCGTCCGGCCTCCGCCGAGCTGGTGCTGCCTCCGCTCGGCGTGCTGTACCTGCGCCCCACCGACTGACGCCCGAGGGAACCCGGACCGTCGAGTCCGCCCGTCGGTCCGGGGCTCCCTCACCAGTTCGGGTTCCTCCACCCGATACACGAGACTGTCGACGAGTGGATGCGACGTCTCCGCCGCTTCTCAGCGCGCGAGGCAGACAGGTCGTCCGTCACCGTCCGGTCAGTCGCACCTGGGGTAGGAGGCGACGGTGAGAAACGCGTTCCAGCGTCTCTCACGAGCCGGACGCGACCCGCTCCTCGGTACGCGACCCGTCGTGAAGCCGACCGCGGCAGGGTGAGCGCTCGCGCTCACCCTGCCGAACAACTCAGTAGAGCAGCCCCGTGAGGCGTGCCCTGGCCTTGTTCACGCGGGGGTCGGTGGTCCCGACGATCTCGAACAGCTCGAGGAGCCGCGCTCGCACGGTCGCCTTCCCGTCGGCGTCGAGCCGCGGGAAGATCGACAGGAGGCGGTCGAACGCGTCCTCGACGTGACCGCCGGACACGTCGAGGTCGGCGACCGACAGCTGCGCCTCGAGGTTCGAGGGCTCGGCCGCGGCCGTCGAGCGCACCTCGTCGAGCGTCTTCCCCTGGAGTCGCTGCAGGAGCTTCACCTGCGCGAGACCGGCGACGGCCAGATCGTCGCGCGGATTCTGCGCGATCGCGGTCTCGTACTCCGAGATCGCGGCGGAGTAGTCGCCGCGATCGATCGCGTCGTACGCCTCCTGGTGGTGCGGCGGCAGCGGTGCGGGTGCCGGCTCGCCCTCCGGCGCCTCCGCGTCCACCGGGATCGAACCGGTCACGCCGTTGGTGGCCGCGAGCTGGAGCACCTGCTCGAGCAGATCGCGCAGCTGGTCCTCGGCGATGAGCCCGCTGAACAGCGGGACGGGTCGGCCGCCGATGATGGCGGCGATCGTGGGGACGGACTGCACCTGGAAGGCCTGGGCGAGCTGCGGGCTCGACTCGACGTCGACCCCGACGAGGACGAACGCGCCCGCGTACGAGACGATCACCCGCTCGAGGAGCGCGGTCATGCTCGTGCTCTGCTCGGCCCACGACCCGCGGAGATCGACGATCACGGGAACGCGCGAGGAGAGCTGGACGATCTGGTCGAACTCCGCGTCACCTGCGGTCAGCAGCAGCGGGTTCGCGGCGGGCGCTCCGCCGGAGGCGTCGGCGCCCGCGGGGGCCGACGGAGCGGGTGCCGCCCGCCGGTTCACGAGGGAGGACAGGTCGATTGCGCCGCGGAGGTTTCCGGGCAGGGGCGGGACGGTGCTCACGGCAGCTGCACCACCGAGACGAGTCCCTGGCTCCATCCGAGCATGACGATCTTCTCCTCCGATCCGACGGGCGGAACATAGAACAACAACTGATAACCGTAGGTGGTCTCGATGCCCGTCGTGGACTTGTCGGTCCCGAGCAGGGTCTGCGAGGCGCCGGAGGTCGACACGGTCGATCCCTCGGCGGTCGGGCGCACCGTCGACACCTCGGCGATGCTCGCGGCGACGAGGGCGCCGGAGTCGTTCGTGGCGAGGGCGATGGTGGACGACGTGCCCGCCTTGTTCGAGAACTCGATCGACGCGGTGTCGGGCAGGGCCTCGCGGTCGGCGTTCTTCTTGTCGATGCCGACCTGCCCTCGGAGCGTGTCGCCGTCGGCCGAGAACGTCTCGGCGTACTGGCTCGCGTCGCCGTTCGCGAGGATGTCGGCGTAGGCCGAGCCGACCTCCTCCGGAGCGAGCTTCATCAGCTTCGAGTCGGGTGCGACGATCGAGGTGCCGACGGTGACCGGGGCGACGTCCGGGATCCGCGCGTTGGCCTCGAGCGAGATCGCGTAGTCGACCTTGTAGTCGACCCGCGGGCTGGCCTGGCTCATGACCAGGGCGATCGGCGCCTGCGTCGAGTCGGCCGAGTTCTGCACGACAGCGGTGACCAGGCGCGGCCAGGACTCGGTGTCCTGCGGGAGGACGAGGCTCACGGGCGAGGCCGGGATGGTCTGCGGCGGGTCGATGGTGCCGCCCTTGACCACGACCTCGTAGTTGGTGGTGCGCTCGGTCAGGGCCTCGCCCTGGAACCGCTCGGCGAGGGCGGTCGCGTCGTGGGCGGCGTCGGCGGCCGAGGCGACGTCGGCGATCGAGGCGATGATCGCCTCCGCCTGCTGGGTCGTGACCACCGGAGTCGCGACCTCGGCGGCGGGCTCGGCGGTCGAGGTCTCGGAGGCGGTCGGCGTGACGGTCGCTCCGGCGGCCAGATCGGGCCAGTAGTCGGAGCTGCAGCCCGAGAGGAGCAGGCTCGCACCGACGACCGCCGGGAGCACCAGGAGGCCGCGGCGGCGGGCGGGGCGCGGGGCGGCGACGGAGGCCTGGATGCCGGCGCGCGCTCGCGGCCGGCGGGCCCCGCGCGGGATCTTGCCCTGCGGACCCTTCCGCCTCGGGCCGTGCTGCCGGCGAAGGTGCAGGAACGCCCAGATGTAGAGCGCGATCCCGATCAGGAGGAAGACGGCGCCCCCGAGCAGGAGCGGGCCGGCCAGCGGAGTCGCGGTGTCGACCGGCCAGCTGACCCGGACGTCGCTGGCCGCCGGAGCGGTCCCGTCGCTCGCGATGAGGATCGAGACGTCGTCGGGCACGTCGAGGGCGACGGTGATGCTGCCCGCCCCCTCGAACTGCTCGAGCCAGAGGTCGGAGCCGCGCGGGTCGGTGACCGCGGCGTCGGCGGTCGCGACGTCGGCGGACAGGTCCAGGGCGGTGCCGGTGTCCTGCGAGGCCGTCAGCGCGGCGGGCTCGGGCTCGCTCCGGTAGCCGATCTCGTCGTACTCGGATCCGCCGACCCAGCCCATCACGTCGGTGGTGCGGGCGTAGGCGAGGACCAGGTCGCCGTCGCCCTCGACGGTGATGGTCTGCCGTCCGGGATTGGCGTCGAGGGTGCTCCCGTCGATGACCGCGTACGGCGCCCCCGACTCGAGAGCGGTCTCGGCGGTGAGGGACTCGGGGGGAGCCCAGACCGTCCGTTGACCGATGCCGAGCACGATCATCGCTGCGGCGATGACGGTGGCGATGATGGCGAAGACGAACCGCACGAAAGAACTCCTCCTGCGTTGCCGGATCAGGGTGGCGGCCTCAGCCGGTTCGGGTGACACGGCCGGACCGGGGCGCGACGGCAACAGACAAAGACAGTCCACGATAGCCGATGGCCCGAGTCGATCCCAGGGGATCCACCGAGAGGCGCGCCCGGCCGCGCCGGGTGCGGGTGTCGCCCCGGGCCGGGAGGCCCCTGCTGACTAAACTTCCCGGAGTGCGGCGACCCCAGCGCACACCCATCCCGGAGGAGACGACGTGGCAAGCGACGAGGCCGAATTCACCCAGGTGTTCCGTGGCTACGACCGGGACGAGGTCGACAAGGCCATCCAGGGGCTGCGCCGCGAGCTCATCCACGCGAACACGCAGGCCTCCGAGAGCACTCGCGAGGTGAAGCGGCTCTCCTCCCGCGTCGAGGGCCTCGAGAAGGAGCTCCAGCAGGTCGGCACGCCCACCTACGCCGGGCTCGGCGCGAAGCTCGAGCACACGCTGCGCGTCGCCGAGGAGCAGTCGGAGCGCCTGATCGCGCAGGCCGAGAACGACGCGTCCGCTCTGCGTCGATCCACGCGCGACGAGGGCGACCGCATCCTCCAGGAGGCGCGCGACGAGGCCGAGCGTCTCGTGACCGAGGCCCGCCGCCGAGCCGACCGCACGCGGGAGGAGTCGGAGGCGCAGGCCGCCGCGACGCTCGGGAAGGCGGCGGACGACCGCGACGTGATGACGCAGGACGCGGTGCGCGAGGCCGCGGCGATCCGCGGCACCGTCGCCACCGAGGCGGCGGAGACCCGCGCGACCGCGAAGCGCGAGGCGGCCGCGATCCGCTCGGAGGCGGAGCGCGAGGCCGCCGAGATGCGCGCCGTCGCCGCACGCGAGATCGAGGTGGCCCGCGCCGAGGCCGCGCGGCTCGCCCAGAGCAACGAGCTGCTGCGCGCCGAGGTCGCCTCGGAGGTCGACCGGCTGCGTGCGGCCGTCGCGGCCGAGGTCGCCGAGGCCCGCTCGGCCGTCGAAGCCGAGATCGTGGCGGCGCGGGCCGATCTCGATGCCGAGCTCGCCGGCGGGCGCGCCGACGCCGCCCGGGAGCTCGCCGACCAGCGCACCCGTCTCGCTCACGAGCGTGCGGAGGCGACGGCCCTGCTCGACGCCGAGCTCGCCGGACTGCGAGCGGCCGCGACCGATGAGGCCGCAGCGCTGGCCAGGGAGGTGGAGCAGGCGCGCATCGACCTGGTCGTCGAGCTCGCCGCCCGCCGCGAGGAGGCGGACCGCGAGGATCTCATCCGCCACCAGGAGGCCGTGGCGCAGACGCAGCGCTACCTCGACGAGTCGAATCTGCAGCTCGCCGACGCCATCCGCCGCGCCAACGACAAGCGGCTGGAGGCCGACGAGCTCCGCAGCGACGCCCTCGACGAGACGACGCGACTGCGGCGGAAGGCGCAGGACGAGTCCGACGCCCTGCTCGACGATGCGCGCGAGCGCGCCCAGGCGATGACCGCCGACGCCGAGCGCCGGACGCGCGAGCTCGTCTCGTCCGCCGAGAGCCGGCTCGACGAGATCCGCACCGAGCGCGACGCGATCGCGGGCTACGTGACCGGCCTCCGCGGCCTCATCGGCCACATCGACGGGATGTCGGAGGACTCCTCGACGTCCGAGGACTGACGACGGGGCCCCCGAGCGGCGGCTCAGCCGAGCTCGCCCTCCCACTCGGTCGGCAGCGGGGACGACTCCGGCGCCACCACACGGACGATCTCGTCGAGCACGCGCCGCGTCTGCGCCTCGCCCACCCAGAGGTGCTTCCCGCCCTCGACGGGGACGAGCTCGAGCTGCGGCACCGCGGCGAACCGCTCAGCCGCTTCCGCGGGTCGGAGGTACTCGTCGAACTCGGGGATGAGCGCCACGATCGGGCGGCCGTCGCCCGCCCAGGCCGCGACCTCCTCCGCTGTGGCGCGGTGGAGCGGCGGCGAGAGCAGGATCGCCCCGTCCACGGGGTGCTCCCTCCCCCACTTCAGCGCCAGCTCCGTGCCGAAGGACCAGCCCACGAGCCACGGATGAGGCAGCCCGCGCTCGGCGACGAACGCCATGGCGGCGGCGACGTCGGCGCGCTCGTCGACTCCGTGGCCGAACTCCCCTTCGCTCGTCCCCCGCGGCGAGCTCGTGCCGCGGGTGTTGAACCGCAGGACCGCGAGGCCGGCCAGGGCGGGCAGCCGGGCGGCGGCCTTCCGCAGGATGTGCGAGTCCATGAACCCGCCGTGCGTGGGCAGCGGATGCAGCGTCACGAGCGTCGCCACCGGCTCGCGCTCGAGCGGAAGAGCGAGCTCGCCGACCAGCACCAGGCCGTCGGAGGTGCGCAGCTCGATGTCCTCGCGTCGGGCCGGGAGGACCACTCCGCCGCGGATCTCGGTCGTCATCGTGCTCCTTCGATTCTCCAGCAGTGGGTGTGCCAGTGCCGTCGACCGGCGAGATCCGCCGCGTCGCCGAGCGCTCCGTCGGCCCGCCAGACGACGAGGTGGGGCATCCCGATGTCGATCGTGAGGCCGCAGCCGGGGCAGAGGTAGTTCTTCACGGCCCGGGCGGCGGAGACGGGCTGCACGTTCCACTCGCGGCCGCCGTGCGACTCGGTGCGGCGCCAGCCGGCGAGCATCTGCGAGAGGTCGCGCTGCTCGTCGCCGTCGTCGTCGCGCCTGCTCCCCCGGGGTCTGTTGCTGCGCGGCATCGCACCAGTCTAGGAGCCGCTCGAGTCGCCGAGCCGCGCGCTCCGACTGCGTGCGCGACGACTCCGTGCGCCACGACTCAGTGCGAGCTGTCGTCCATCTCGAGCCGGGTCTCCTCGGCGTCGAGCATCAGCTGGGCGCGGCGGACGATCCGCGAGGAGTAGATCCCGCGGCCGCGCGCCTCCAGGAGCGCCTCCCTCTCGGCGAGCAGCACCGCGCGGCGCAGGTGCAGGTACTGCGCCTGCGGACCGAGCGGAGCGTCGTCGTGGCGCTCGACCTGCTCCCATGCCACCTGCGACCGCGTCAGGGTGTCGCGGCGGACCCGCTCGAGCACCCGCGGTGCGACGCTCCCCTCCGGCAGCTCGGCCACGGCTCCCGGGAGCGCCTGGATGCCCGTCGCCGCCACCTCGTCGAGCAGGGTCGCCAGCTCGCGGCGGTCGGTCTCGCCGTCGCTGCCCTGGATCCCGGTGAGTCGGATCAGCGCCGGGAGCGTCGCCCCCTGCAGCAGCAGCGTCACGACGGCGACCGTGAACGCGATCAGGATCAGCTGCTCACGGTAGGGCGTCTCGCCGGGCAGCGACTGCGCGGCCGCGAGCGTGACCACGCCGCGCATCCCCGACCACGAGAGGATCACGCCGCCCCGCCAGCCGAACTCCTCGTTGGAGGTCGCGGCGAGGTCGGACTCGCGCCGCTGGTACAGCCGCTCGGCGCGCACCTGCCGACGGCGGAACCTCTCGTCGCTGGAGGCGCTGTTGCGCAGCCGCATCACCCCGACCGCTAGCCGCCGGTTGATGCGCTCGGCGCGGCGACCGGAGTTGCGCAGCCACAGCAGGAGGGGCCAGACGAACAGGGTCCGCAGCGCGACGAGGATCACGACGGTCACGAGCCCCAGGAGCACCGCGGTCTCGGCGCCGAGCTCGTCGGACTCGACCTCGTCGACGATGAGCTTGATCTCGGCCCCCATCACGAGGAACACGCCGTTCTCGAGCAGGAACTGCGCGGTGCGCCAGTTGATGCGCTCGCTGAGGCGCGACTGGGGGCTGAGGTACCGAGCGCTGTTGTGCCCGGTGTAGATGCCGGTGACGACGACGGCGAGCACTCCCGAGGCCCCCAGCTCCTCCGCCGGGATGTAGGCGAGGAACGGCACCGCGAACGAGACCGCCGTGTCGAGCACGGGGTCGCTCAGCTTCGAGCGCACGAAGACGGTCAGCACGCCCATCACCAGGCCGAGAGCGATCGCCATCACCACGGAGTAGATGAAGAGGACGCTCACCTCCCCGATGTCGATGGCGTCGGCCGTCACGGAGGCGCCCACCGCTGCGGTCGCGGCCGTCGCGGCCCGCAGCAGCACCAGCGCCGACGCGTCGTTCACCAGGCTCTCGCCCTCGAGCACGGTGACGAGGCGCGGAGGCAGCCCCAGCTTCTTGCCGATCGAGGTCGCGGCCACCGCGTCCGTCGGGCTGACGACCGCGCCCAGGGCGATGGCGGCGGGCAGGCCGAGATCGGGGAGCACGGCGTAGAGGAACAGGCCTACCACGAGTGCCGTCACCACGACGAGGAGCACCGACAGCCCGAAGATCGAGCGGAGGTTGCGCCGGAAGTCGGTCAGCGGCACCTGGATGGCCGCGGAGTAGAGCAGCGGCGGCAGGACCCCCGCGAGGATCAGCTCGGGCTCGACCTCGATGGCCGGGACCCCGGGCAGGTAGGAGGCGCCGATGCCGACGACCACGAGGATGAGCGGAGCGGCGATACCGAGGCGGCCCGAGAACCGCGCGACGGTGACGACGGTGATGATCCCGGCGACCCCGAGCAGCGCGTAGTCCACGGCACCAGGGTAGCGAGAGGGTCAGTCCGCGCAGTCGGGCCGCGCGGCCGGGCTCAGTACCAGCCGACGGCCTCGGAGTGGGACCACGCGCCGCACGGCGAGCCGTAGCGGCCCGAGATGTAGCCGAGGCCCCAGGTGATCTGAGTGCTGGCGCTGGTGGCCCAGTCTCCGCCGGCCGTGGCCATCTTGCTGCCGGGCAGGGCCTGCGGGATGCCGTAGGCACCGCTCGACTTGTTCTCGGCGTAGACGTTCCAGCCGGACTCGCGGTTCCAGAGGAGGACGAGGCAGTCGTACTCGCTGTCGGCCCAGCCTCGCTGCACGATCATGTCGTAGGCGATGGCCTTGGCCGAGCCGGGATCGGGAGCCGCGGCCCGCGCGACCGGAGCGGCCACCTCGGCCGACTCCGTCTCCTCCTCCTCCGCCTCTTCGGTCTCGGTGGGGGTCGGCGTCGGAGTGGGCGTCGGAGTCGGCTTGGCCTGGGCGTCGAACGTGTCACGCTGAACGGTGCGCTCGACGGCGCCGGCCACGACGAGACGCTGCGCGGGATCGCCGTCGAAGCGGGCGGGAGCCTGGTAGTACGGCGAGGCGATCGCTCCGCTGGAGGGATCGACGACGTTCACCATCACGAATGCGAACGACGCCGCGAAGGCGAGGACCGCCAGAGGCACCCGGGCGCGGGAGCGAGGCACAGGGGGGCGGGATCGGACCGGAGACACCGCAGCCGAGGGCCGCGAAGCGGGTGGCTGGGTGTTGGAACGTTCTTGATGCATACCCACGATTACGAAAGCATAACGGACGAAGGCCTGATCGGCCAGGAGATCGGCTCGTGCGTCAGCGCACGGCCAGCATCACGTCGACGACCGTGTCGAGAACGGCGTCGACCTGGGGCTCGGAGTAGCCGCCCCGCTGAGGAGCGAACGAGACCGTCCTCACGTCGTCGACGGTCAGCACCGAGCCGTCGCGGAAGTAGCCGGACACGCGGTCGGCGAAGGCGTCCACCTGACGGACGTTGTAGCCGGTGGTGAGGGCGCCGGCCCTGTCGAAGCGCTCGCGGGCCGGACGGGCGAGGCGGTTGACGATCTCCTGCGCCGTCTGCCTGGCGCCCCGCAGCCACGCCTCCTCGCCCTGATCGGCGATCGCGTACTGCCGCTCGCGCAGCGCGAACGCGTCCTCGAGCCGCTCGAGCGCGGCGTCGACGTGGGGAGCGGAGTAACCGCCCTTCTTGAGCGAGAACGCCCTGTGCCGGAGATCGGCCGCCCGCAGATCGGCCGGACCGCCCGAGAGCTGGGCGTACGCCTCCCGCGCCGAGGCCAGGAACGCGTCGACCTCAGCGGTGTCGTAGCCGGGCCGGGACTCGCGCGCGTAGGGGAAGGGAGCGTCCATCCCGCCATTCTGCCAAGACCGGCGCGGAGCGGTGGACAGCGGCGAGTCGCCGCCAGCGCCCCGTCCTCAGTTCGCGAACACGAAGTAGAGGACGTAGGCGGCGGCCGCCGACGGGAGGATGGAGTCGAGCCGGTCGAGGAACCCGCCGTGCCCCGGCAGCCAGGAGCTCATGTCCTTGATCCCGATGTCGCGCTTGATCAGCGACTCCGCCAGATCGCCGACGGTCGCAGTGAGAAGGATCACGACTCCGAAGACGGCACCGACCCACCAGGGCTGCCCGAGCAGCAGGACCGCGAGGAGGACGCCCGCCAGGACGCCGGCGACTCCCGCACCCGCGAAGCCCTCCCACGTCTTCTTCGGGCTGATCCGGGGCGCCATCGGGTGCTTGCCCCAGGTGAGCCCGCTCGCATAGGCGCCCGTGTCGACGACGATGGCGAGGGCGAGGAACGAGAGCGCCCAGAGCTGGCCGTCGGGCTCGGCCACGAGGCGGATCGCGAAGGCGCCGAGGAACGTGACGTAGGCCTGCACGAACGCGCCGAGACCCAGATCGAGGAGCAGATCGCGACGGCTCGACGAGGTCTTCTCGAACAGCTGCTCGGCGAGGCGCCAGAGGCCGACGAAGACGGAGCCGCCGAGGACGGCGAAGAAGCCGCCGGAGATCCCGCCGTAGTACGCCGCCGGAACGGCGACGACCGCGACGATCCCGGTCGGGATGCGCGGGATGTCCCTCCCGGCGTGGCGAAGCGCCATCGACAGCTCGAGGGCGGCGAAGAGGACGAGGACCCCGGCGAGCACCATGAAGAGCTCTTTGATGACGAGGAGGCTCACCAGCATGACGCCGACGCCGACCAGGCCGATGAGGGTGGCCGAGACCAGGTTGCGGCCCGACCGCGCGTTCAGGCGATCGTTCGTCGCCTCCAGCTGGGCCCGGGTCGCCTCGAGCTGACGCTCGACGTCGGCCCGGCCCTGCTGGGCGCGCGCGCGCAGAGCGTCGCGAGTGACCATCCGCGACCCCCGGGCACCCGGGACATGCGGACCGGGCTGCTCCTCGCCGCCCTCGGGGTCCCCAGGGTTCTCTGCCACGGCCGACTACACCTCGAGGAGTTCGGATTCCTTGCGCTTGAGCGCCTCGTCGATGGCGTCGACGTGCTGCTTCGTGAGCGCCTCGAGCTCCTTCTCACCGCGCGACAGCTCGTCGTCGCCGATGTCGCCCTTCAGCGCGTCGAGGTCGTCCTTCGCCTTGCGGCGGATGTTGCGGACGGCGATCTTCGCATCCTCGGCCTTGGTGCGCACGACCTTCACGAACTCCTTGCGGCGCTCGGTCGTCAGCTCGGGGAGGGTGACGCGGATGAGCGAGCCGTCGTTGGTGGGGTTCGCGCCGAGGTTCGGCATGTCCCGGATGGCCTGCTCGATGTCGCGCAGCGAGCCCTTGTCGTAGGGCGTGACGAGGAGGGTGCGCGCCTCCTGGTTCTGCATCGAGGCGAGCTGCGACAGCGGGGTCGGCGTGCCGTAGTAGCTCACCAGGACCTTCTGGAACATGCCGGGGTTCGCGCGGCCGGTGCGCACCGACGAGAAGTCCTCCTTGGCGACCTCGACGGCCTTGCCCATCTTGGTCTTCGCGTCGGCCAGTACATCCGAGATCACAGGGGACTCCTTAAGAGAGGGAAGTGGTCAGTCTAGTTCGAGACCAGGGTGCCCAGCTGGGCCCCCCGGATGGCCTTGGCGACGTTGCCGGCCGGTTCCATGCCGAAGACCTGCATCGGCATGCCGTTGTCCATGCACAGGCTGAATGCGGTCGAGTCGACGACCTTGAGTCCGCGCTGCAGCGCCTCCTGGTAGGTCAGCGCATCGAGCTTCCGGGCGTCGGGATTCGTCCGCGGATCGGCGTCGTAGACGCCGTCGACACCGTTCTTCGCGACGAGGACCACATCGGCGTGGGTCTCGAGAGCGCGCTGCGCGGCGACTGTGTCGGTCGAGAAGAACGGGAGTCCGGCGCCGGCGCCGAAGATGACGACGCGGCCCTTCTCCATGTGCCGGATGGCGCGACGCGGGATGTAGGGCTCGGCGACCTGCGTCATGGCGATGGCCGACTGGACCCGCGTCTCCGCTCCGGCCTGCTCGAGGAAGTCCTGCAGGGCGAGGGCGTTCATGACGGTGCCCAGCATGCCCATGTAGTCCGCTCGTCCGCGGTCCATCCCGCGCTGCGAGAGCTCAGCACCGCGGAAGAAGTTGCCGCCGCCGACCACCACCGAGATCTCGACCTCGGTCGCCGCGTCGGCGATCTCGCGCGCCAGAGCGCTGACGACATCGGGATTCACGCCCAGCGTCCCGGCTCCGAATGCCTCCCCCGACAGCTTCAGAAGCACCCTGCGGCGCTTGCCCGTCGTCATCGCATCCGTCTCCGTCATCGACGTTTCCTCCCGTAGACCCGTACAAACCTATCCCGCGCGGGTCATGCCCGCGACCACGCCCGGAGCACCCGACTCCGGGCAGAGCGAAGGGAGTCCGGGTCGACTGAACGACCCGGACTCCCCTGCTGTGTCTTACGCGCCGACCTTGAAGCGGGCGAAGCCCGAGACGGTCAGACCCGCGTCGCTCAGGACCTTGCTGACGGACAGCTTGTTGTCCTTCGCGTAGTCCTGGTCGAGCAGCGCGACCTGCTTGAAGTAGGCGTTGACCCGGCCCTCGATGATCTTCGGGAGGGCGGCCTCGGGCTTGCCCTCGCCGCGGGAGATCTCCTCGACGATGCGGCGCTCGGTGTCGACCTCGACCTGCGGCACGTCCTCACGGGAGAGGTAGGTCGGGTTGGCGAACGAGATGTGCTGAGCGACGGAGCGAGCGGTCTCGGCGTCGTCCCCCGAGTAGCCCACGACCACGCCGACCTGCGGGGGCAGGTCCTTGTTGGTCTTGTGGAGGTACACGGCGAAGTGCTCACCGGTCACGGAGGCGACGCGGCGGAGCTCCACCTTCTCGCCCAGGATGGCGGCCTCGTCATTGATGATGTCGGCGACGGTCTTGCCTCCGGCGGGGGCCGCGAGGGCCTCCTCGACGGTCGTCGCGCCCGCGGCGACGACGGCGGCGAGCACTGCGTCGGCGAGAGCGATGAACTTGGTGCCCTTGGCGACGAAGTCGGTCTCGCAGGCGAGCTCGATCATGGTCGCGACTCCGCCGTTCTCAGCGGCGGCGACGAGGCCCTCGCTCGTGGAGCGGTCGGCGCGCTTCGCGTTGCCCTTGGCGCCCTTGAGGCGGAGGATCTCGACCGCCTTGTCCAGGTCGCCGTCGGCCTCGACGAGAGCGTTCTTCGTGTCGACCATTCCGGTACCGAGCTGCTCGCGCAGCGTCTTGACGTCAGCGAGGCTGAAAGTAGCCATAGTTCTGCGAACTCCTCTGTGGTTCTGCGGATCCGGTCGCCGTCTCAGCGGGCCGGTCCCCCAGCGATTCTGTTACGTGGATGTCGTGCTCCTACCGAACGGGGGCCGAACGTTCTGCATCCGCAGTACGTCCGACCCCCGGTTCAGGAGGTGGTGTCAGGCCTTGGCGGTCTCGTCGGTCGAGGCCTCGGCGGGCGCGTCGTCGGTCGACTCGGCAGGAGCCTCCGTGACGGTCTCGTCGGCGGCGGTCTCGTCGGCAGCGGCCACGTCTGCCGGGGTCTCGGCGGCGGCGACGGCCTCGTCGATCGTCTCGGCCTCGGCGTCGGCGACCTTCTCGGTCTCCGCGCCGGCCTGCTCGTTGGGCTCCTCGACGTCGGCAGCCGGGGCGCCCGACGTGAGCAGCTCCTTCTCCCACTCGGCGAGGGGCTCGACGGCCGAGACGTTGCCCTCGGCCTCGGGCTTCTGGTGACGCTGGATGAGGCCCTCGGCCGCGGCGTCGGCGACGATGCGGGTGAGCAGGCTCACCGAGCGGATCGCGTCGTCGTTGCCCGGGATCGGGTACTGGACCTCGTCGGGGTCGCAGTTCGTGTCGAGGATGCCGATGACCGGGATGCCCAGCTTCTTGGCCTCGTCGATCGCGAGGTGCTCCTTCTTGGTGTCGACGACCCAGAGGGCCGACGGCGTCTTCGAGAGGTTGCGGATCCCGCCGAGCGACTTGTGCAGCTTGTCGAGCTCGCGCTTCTTGATGAGGAGTTCCTTCTTCGTGAACCCGCTCTTGGCGGTGTCGTCGAAGTCGAGCTCCTCGAGCTCCTTCATGCGCGCGAGGCGCTTGGAGACCGTCTGGAAGTTGGTCAGCAGACCACCGAGCCAGCGCTGGTTGACGTAGGGCTGGCCGACGCGGGTCGCCTGCTCCGAGATCGCGTTCTGCGCCTGCTTCTTCGTGCCGACGAAGAGGATGGTGCCGCCGTGGGCGACCGTCTCCTTGACGAAGTCGTAGGTCTTGTCGATGTAGGCCAGCGACTGCTGGAGGTCGATGATGTAGCTGCCCGAGCGCTCCGTCAGGATGAAGCGCTTCATCTTCGGGTTCCAGCGACGGGTCTGGTGCCCGAAGTGGACGCCGCTGTCGAGCAGCTGGCGCATGGTGACGACTGCCATGAGTCGTTCTCCTTGTCTCGGGGCCCGGGCGCACGACGGCGCCGAACTCCCGTTCGGTTGTCTGCGACGGCCGGTCGGCACGTCGCCCTGGCGCCCGGCGTGCTCCCGCCTCGCCCGCTGATGCAGGAGAGGACCGAGGGGAGCGGAGGCCGAATGGGCGCGCGTAGTCACCCCGACGAGCGAGGTGCTCCGAAGATCTTAGCACCGGGGCGGGGTCTGCGACGGCGGACGCTCGAGCGGGTTCCCCTGCCCCGCGCACGCTCGGCTCGCAGGAACACGTCCGGCTCGCAGGAAATCGAGGATTCCGACCAGCCGGGCGTCGCTCTGCGAGCCGGAGGTCGGCCCGCGAGGAGGCTACTTGCGCGCGGACTTCATGACCGTGCGGATGTGCAGCGTGTCCATCTCCTCCAGTGAACGGCCCTTGGTCTCGGGGACGAACATGAACACGAAGACGAACGAGAGCGCAGCGAAGGTCGCGTAGAGACCGTAGGCGAGGGTCAGCGAGACGTCCTGCGAGAGGATCGGGAACGTCACGGTGATGGCGAAGTTCGCGATCCACTGGGCGGAGGCGGCCAGGCCGAGCGCCGCGGCGCGGATCCGGTTCGGGAAGATCTCGCCGAGGAGCACCCAGACCAGCGGTCCCCAGGTGGCGCCGAAGAAGACGACGAAGGCGTTGGCCGAGACGAGGGCGATCGGGCCCCAGGCACCGGGCAGCGAGACGTCCTCGCCGCTGATCGTCGACTGGCTGAACGCGATCGCCATCAGCGCGAGCGAGATCGCCATGCCGGCGGAGCCGACGAGGAGCAGCGGCTTCCGGCCGACCTTGTCGACCAGGAAGATCGCGACGAAGGTCACGACCACGTTGACGACCGAGGTGAACACCGAGATGGCGAACGAGTTCGACTCGTCGAAGCCGACCGCGCTCCAGAGCGAGGTGGAGTAGTAGAAGATCACGTTGATGCCCACGAACTGCTGGAACACCGACAGCAGGATGCCGACCCAGACGACCGGCAGGAGCCCCAGCGCCGGGCCGCGGAGGCTCGACTTCTGCGCGTTCTCGGCGTCCTCGTCGATCTTCTTCTGGATGTCGTCGAGCGCGTCGTCCACCTCGTCACGGGGCGTGACGGTCGCGAGGACCTTGCGCGCCTCCTCCGACTTGCCGCGGGTCGCGAGGTAGCGCGGCGACTCGGGGAGGGTGAGTGCGAGCAGACCGTAGATCACGGCCGGAACGGCGCAGGCGATGAACATCCAGCGCCAGGCGGCCACGCCGAACCAGTAGGGCTCGGAGGCGCCGTCGGCCCCGTTCGCGATCAGGGTGTCCGAGAGCAGCGCGGCGAAGATGCCGAGCGTGATCGCGAGCTGCTGGAGCGAGGCGAGAGCGCCGCGGATCGCCTTCGGAGCGATCTCGGAGATGTAGGTCGGCGCGATCACCGAGGCGATGCCGATCCCGAGTCCGCCGACGACGCGCCACAGCACGAGATCCCAGACCGCGAAGGCAGCGCCCGCGCCGATCGAGGAGACGAGGAAGAGGACGGCACCGAGCAGCATCACCTTGATGCGACCCCAGCGGTCGGCCAGGCGCCCCGCGAGGTAGGCGCCGAGTGCGCAGCCGAGGAGCGCGGAGGCGACGGCGAAGCCGATGAGCGCGGCCGAGAGCTCGAACTCGCCCTGCACGGCCTCGACGGCTCCGTTGACGACGGAGGAGTCGAAGCCGAAGAGGAATCCACCGACCGCCGCCGCGATCGCGAGGCCGATCACCTTCCTCCGCAGTCTGGCCGCCGAGGGGTTCGGGGTGGTGTCAGATCGTCCGCTGGTCATGGTCGTCTCCGATTCTCGCCGCCGGTGGGTGCGCTGGTCTCGCCCCGCTCCGGATCACAGGCACGTTACTCCCGGCTGCGAGAATCCCGGGACGGGTTGTGCCCGCGCGGATTCTCAGTCCCTCCTCCCCCGCCTTCTCTCCTGCCTGCTTCTCCCCCGATCGGGCCGCCGGTCCACGGACGGCCGACCCCGATCGCCAGGGTGGGCGGATGACGTCACCGCTCCTCCCCCGCCCGGGCGTGTTCCTCGTGATCGCGCTGCTCGCTCCGACGCTGTGGACTCCTCCGGTGGGCGAGTTCTCGGTGGTCGCCCCGTGGGCCGCTCCGGCGCACCGCTATGCGGCCGGCCACCGCGGCATCGATCTGGCGGCAACGCCCGGCACCCCCGTCGTCGCGGTCGCTGCCGGGACAGTGTCGTTCGCGGGGCGCGTGGTCGATCGCGGGGTGGTGAGCATCGCGCACGCCGACGGACTGGTGTCGAGCATCGAGCCGGTCGATGCGACGGTCTCGGAGGGGCGGACGGTGACCGCGGGCGAGGTGATCGGGGTGGTCGGGGCGGGCGGCCACTGCGACGGCGCGTGCGTGCACCTCGGTGTGCGGGAGCACGGCGAGTACGTCTCGCCGATGCGGTTCTTCGGCGGGATCCCCCGGGCCGTCCTGCTGCCGATGGACGACCTCGCGTCAGGCGCGCGGGTGCGCGAGCCGATAGGCCTCGCGGATGCGCTCGGTCGAGACGTGCGTGTAGATCTGGGTGGTGCCGAGGCTCGCGTGGCCGAGCAGCTCCTGGACCGCCCGCAGGTCGGCTCCGCCGTCGAGCAGGTGGGTCGCGGCCGTGTGGCGAAGGGTGTGCGGGCCGGAGGGGCCGGAGCCCTGCCCGCCGTCGAGGAGCCGGGCGACGACTCCGTAGACCGTGCGCGGGGTGAGCCGGGCGCCACGCCGTCCGAGGAGGAGCGCGCCGGTTGGAGCGGAGGACGACGCGAGGAGGGTCGGCCGGGCCTTCTCGAGGTAGGCGACGAGCGCCTCCTTCGCCGGCACGCCGAAGGGCACGACCCGCTGCTTCGATCCCTTGCCGGTGACGAGGACGGTCAGACGGGACAGGTCGAGGTCGCCGACATCGATCGCGACCAGCTCCGAGACGCGGATCCCGGAGGCGTAGAGGAGCTCGATGATCGCGAGGTCGCGGATCGCGACCGGGTCGTCGGTCGATCCGCGCGCCGCGACCACGTCGATCACGTGCTCGGCCTGCGGCTGCGTGAGCACCCGCGGCAGCGTTCGCCCGGCCTTCGGTGTGCGGAGGCGTGCTGCGACGTCGGTCGGGATCCGCTCGGAGCGCAGCGCCCACGACGAGAAGGAGCGGACGGCGGCCGTGCGTCGAGCGAGCGTCGCCCTCGCGACTCCGGTCTGCGCCTCGTGCCAGAGCCAGTCCCGGAGCAGATCGAGGTCGAGCTGCTCCAGCCGGTCGGCGTGCCTCGTGCCCGCGAACGCGACCAGGGTGGTGAGGTCGCCGCGGTAGCCCTTCGCGGTGGCGGGTGAGAGCGAGCGCTCGTCGAGGACGTAGCGGAGGAAGTCGTCGACGGCGGCGGCGAGGGACTGCGAGGACATGGTCAGGCGTCGCCGGAGGGCATCCGCGACCAGAGGTCGATGCGCCCCTGCTCGTCGAGCGCTTCGAGTCGCTCGATGAGGTCGGTGCCGAAGCGGGTGGCGAGCGGAGCCGTCGCGGTCGGGACGAGCGAGGTCGCGACGGTCTCGGGGTGCACGTGGACGAGTGAGAAGCTCTGGGCGCCGTCGATGCCCGCGAGCTCGCGCTCCGGGGCACCGAGATCCATCGTGTAGCTGGTCGCGCCGGCCACGAAGACGGGAGCACCGGCGAAGGTCGCGGCCGTCGGGTAGTGCAGGTGGCCGCCGAGGATCGCCCGGACGTCCGTGCCGCGGACGACCTCCTCGAGCCGGTCCATGCCGCGGAGCTCGAGCACCGTCATCGCTCCGAGCGGAGTCGGCAGCGGCGGGTGGTGCAGGGCGAGGACGGTGCCGAGCCGCGCCGGGGTGGCGAGCTCCTCGGCGAGATTCTGCAGCTGCTCGTCGGTGAGAGCACCGTGGTGATAGCCGGGCACGGCGCTGTCGAGCGCGATGACCCGCAGCCCGTCGAGGTCGACGACCTGGTCGAGGGGTGTCTCGGAGTCGCTGTCCGTGTCGAGCAGGACGCGCCGGAACGCCCGACGCTCGTCGTGGTTGCCCATGACCCAGACGATCGGGCAGCCGAATCGGTCCGCGAGCGGGTCGAGAGCGGCGCGCACTCGCCGGTAGGCGTCCTCCTCACCCCGGTCGGCGACGTCGCCGGTGACGACGATCGCGTCGAGGGCTCCCCCGCGCTCGACCAGGCGCTCGATGGCCTGGGCGAGTCGTGCGACCGTGTCGACCCGTCCGTAGAGGGGAGCACCTCCCGCGAGGAGGTGCGTGTCGCTGAGGTGGGCGATCACGCGATCGGCCGGCGCGAAGCGGCCGAGCCGCGGATGCCCCGCGGTCGCCGCCGTGTCGTCGCTCATGCCACTCCCCCTGCCGATGCGTCGCCGGCCCGTGCCGAATCGTCTTCAGAGTAGGGCCGACCGCCGACAGCGACCGCGCCGGTCGCGGCGCGCCCGGCATCAGCGCCTCACTGCCTCCCACCCGCCGTCGTCGGTCCGGTGGACGTGGCCGTCGGCGAGCAGGGCCCCGAGCACCGCGAGCGTGTCGGCGACCGAGCAGCCCGAGTGCCGGGCGACGGACTCCGAGTCGTGCGGCCCTCTGCCCCGGAGCGCATCCATCACCCGGGAGGCGGGTCCGAGCGGCTCCGAGTCCGCGACGGGGGTCTCGGCGAGTCCGAGCAGCTCGAGGACGTCGGAGGTGGAGGTGACGCACGTCGCGGCGTACTCGCGCAGCAGGCGGTGGCACCCGGCGGAGGAGGCGCTCGTGACCGGCCCCGGGACGGCGCCCAGCGGTCGCCCGAGTGCCGCAGCGTGTCCCGCGGTGTTGAGCGAGCCGGACCTCGCACCCGCCTCGACGACGACCGTGACCGCGGTCGACGCCGCGATCAGCCTGTTGCGCTGGAGGAAGCGCCAGCGGGTCGGGGTCGTGCCCGGTGGCACCTCCGTCACGACGGCGCTGCCGGGGGTCGCGATGATCCGGTGGAGGAGGTCGGAGTGGGCGGTCGGGTAGAGGCGGTCGGCGCCTCCGGCGAGGAACGCGACGGTGCGGCCGCCCGTGCCCAGGGCGGCGCGGTGGGCGACGGCGTCGATCCCGAAAGCCCCGCCGGAGACGACGAGCGCGCCGCGATCGGCCGCCCCGGCCGCGAGCTCGGCTGCGACGTGCTCGCCGTAGCCCGTGGCGGCCCGCGCCCCGACCACGGCGACGCGGTGACGAGCCGAGAGTGCGGAGGGATCGCCGCGGATCCAGAGGACGAGGGGCGCGTGCGGGCCGAGGTCGTCGAGCGACTCCGGCCAGCCTTCGGATCCCGGGATCAGCAGGCGGGCGTCGAGTCGACGTGCGATCTCGACGCGGCGCCGCAGCAGCGCCCGGTCGACCCGCGGGCGCCAGCGCTCGAGGCCCGCTGCGAGAGTGGTGAGCTCGTCGGCCGACCCCTCGATCTCGGCGAGGATGTCGGCGGCCGACGAGGAGCGGATCACGTGCGCGAGTGCCGCGGGCGCGCCCACGCTGTCGATCAGCGTCGCGGCGACCGCGTCCCCCGGCTCCGCGAGCGAGCTCCACGCGGCTCTGGCCAGCGCCTCGAGCGGATCCGCCTCGTCCGCGAGCAGGGGCCGTGCCGCGCGGAGCTCGGTGCGGTCGAAGAGCTCCGAGGTGCGCATCACGCGGCACCTCCGCGGAGCACGAGTGCACGCCCGAGGTGCGACGCAGTCGGGCGGTCGACACCGTCGAGGTCGGCGAGCGTCCACCCGAGACGCAGGACGCGGTCGTACCCGCGCATCGTGACCAGCCCCCGCTCGAGGGCCCTGTCGAGCGTGCGCGACTCGGTCGGGGTCGGTCGGTACTCGGCGGAGCGGAGCCAGCTGCCGGCCACCTCGGCGTTGGTGGACCAGGGTGTGCGGCGCAGTCGGTCGGCCGCGCGGGAGCGCGCCGAGACGACGCGCGCCCGTGCCTGCGCCGTCGACAGCCCCGGTTCGTCGCGGCGAGCGGCCAGCTGCGCCGCCCCGATCCGGCGGACCGTCAGTCGGATGTCGACGCGATCGAGCAGCGGGCCGCTGAGCCGCGCCAGATAGCGACGGCGGAGGCTCGGCGCACACGTGCAGGTCTCTCCCGGGATGCCGTGCCGACCGCACGGGCAGGGATTCGCCGCGAGCACGAGCTGCACCCGTGCCGGGAACTCGGCGACAGCGTTGGCCCGGTGGATGCGGATCACCCCCGACTCCAGCGGCTGCCGGAGTGCGTCGAGTGCGACGGCCGAGAACTCGGGCGCCTCGTCGAGGAACAGGATCCCGCGGGTGGCCCTGGCGACCGCGCCCGGTCGGATTCGTCCGCTGCCGCCCCCCACGATCGCCGCGGCGGACGCCGAGTGGTGCGGGCTCTCGAACGGCGGCCTGCGTACGAGGTCGCCCCCGGTCGGAGCGCCCGTGAGCGAGCGCATGCAGGTGGCCTCGAGTGCGGCCTCGTCATCGAGGTCGGGGAGGATCCCCGGCAGTCGGGAGGCGAGCATCGTCTTGCCTGCTCCGGGCGGTCCGAGCAGGAACACGTGGTGACCGCCCGCCGCCGCCGCGATCATCGCCTCCGCCGCCTCCTCGTTGCCGATCACATCGGCGAAGTCCAGTCGCGACTCCGGCTCGACCGGGGTGATGCGCGTCGCCGCAGGCTCGGGCAGCACCGGCACCTCCCACTCCGCGCCGTGCCAGACCGCTGCCGCCGCGAGCGACGAGACAGCGATCACCTCGACCCCCTCGACCAGCTCGGCCTCGAGCCGGTCCTCGGAGGGGACCATCACCCGCCTCCGCCCCTCGCGCGCCGCCGCGAGCACCGCGGGCAGCACCCCGGGCACCGAGCGCAACCGACCGTCGAGACCGAGCTCGCCGACGTGCACGACGGACGCGACCGACTCGCCGTCCACCTCCCCCAGGGCCGCCAGCGCCGCCAGCCCGATGGCGAGGTCGAACGCCGACCCGTGCTTGGGCATCGCCGCCGGCGACAGGTTGACCGTGATCTTGTACTCCGCGATCACGCTGCCGGAGTTGATCGCCGCCGAACGCACCCGCTCCTTCGCCTGCGACAGCGCCGCATCGGGCAGACCGATGATCATCACGCCCGGCGTGCCGTCAGCGGAGTGAGCCTCGACTCCGACGAGCGCGCCCGCGAAGCCGACCAGCCCGACCGAGGTGGTTCTCCCAATGCCCATCACGCCACCGCTCGCAGATGCCGCACCTGCGTCGGCACGCCCTCGGGCGCGATGATCCCGACCGCGTCGATCCGCAGATGCCGCGACTGCTGATGATGCTCGTGCGCCCACGCGTACGCCAGCCGCCGCAACCGCTGCGCTTTCGCCCGCGTGATCGCCTCGACCGGCAACCCGAACCGCGTCGACGACCGCGTCTTCACCTCGACCACCACCAGCGCCACACCCTCGCGCGCCACGATGTCGAGCTCGCCCTCGCGCACCCGCCAATTGCGATCCAGGATCTCGAAACCGTGCGCCCTCAGATGCGCCGCCGCGATCTCCTCGCCCCGCCGCCCCAACTCGTCCTTGTCCATGCAGAACCTCCCGCACGCACCCTGACGGAGTGCTTCAGGGCGTGGCGGGTGCCCCTGCAGTTCTCGGGAGAGATCGTCGGAGCTGCGCTTGTGGAGGAGCACCATCTCAAGACAAGAGCCGCAGGCGCACGCCGGGAGCGCCTCCAGATTGCTCCTGAAGAACGAAGCGACCACTCGATGATCAGACGGTGACGACACCCTGCTTGCCGACGACCGACCGAACGGGCGCGGAGGAGGCAGCCAGGAATGCAGGGACGGAGCAGCAGGGTTGCTGGAGTCGTACTTCGCCCTCATCCCCGTCTGTGTGGCCGCGGAGACAGGAATCGTTGCGTCAGAGGTCTTGTCGACGACGTCGAGGCCGACGTCGGCCGTGGAGAGGCCGACACGGAAGAGGCGGCCGACGTCGGACTTCAGTGCGGTGTCAGGCGGGACACCAGGAGATTTCTGGCTCCCGACCGTGATCGTCTCGATCTGCGTCCCGTCGACGCTGACGACGTCTTCGAGTTCGCGGAGTCTCGTTATCCGGTTCGGCATTCAGGATACTGCTCATGTGCCTGCAGGCCGAAGTAAGGCGACCTACGCCGTAGTGAAAGACCTTGAGACTGCGATCAGGCGCGGAACATGCGCTCGACTCCGTTTCTGATCGCGTCCTTCAGCGGAACTCCTCCATAAGATGTCACAAGCTTGTCATCGAAGAAGACGAGCCCGATCGAATCGCCGTTCGTCATCTGAACAGCGACCTCTCTCGGTTCGAGATGACCTTCATCATCGAGCATGGTATGAAGATGGTTCTCGCTCACGAACGTGAACGGCAGGGATATGGGCTGCTGAGCCTGCCACCCCAGATACCAGACCCCGTTCTCATCGAGGAATACATTCCAAGGGTTCTCGCCGGCCGTCTCCACGTCGATGTACCAGACTCCGTCATAGCGGACGGGCCTCCGATCCGACACCCACCGCTTGGCGATCTGTTGCACTCCGGCTCTACTCAGCGCCGTTGCGAGCTCTCTGCCGAGATCGGCGAACTCCGAAGAAGCTGCTTGAAGTCTGGGCCTCAACACCGCAGACACCTTCGCCGACTTATCGCCGTCCGAGAGCTTCTTATTCTGCAGAGACGCGATCAGGTCATCCCACTCGTTGGACACGCGGCCATACTATGGCCTCGGATCACGGTGACGGATCAGGAACTGCCTCCCGTGGCGTGATGACGGTTCGCGATGGCGACCTGAAGCCCAATGGGCGTCCTCCCCCTGCGAGCACCCGGTTCGCTCGAGCAGGGGGTGGGGGCGTTCGGAGGAGATCGCCGGTTCGACGACCGCGAAGCGCGACTAGTCCTCGAGGACCCAGAGCGCGGGAACTCCGAAGGAATCGTCCGACTTCACGGTCGCCCCCGACTCGAGTCGGACGGTGATCCCCTCGTCATTCCACTCGATGTAACGGACCACCTCAGCTCGGAAGCTGTTGCCTCTGCCGATCAGGATCGGCTTCCCGACATTGAGGATGGAGAGCTCCGACCACTCGATTCGTCTCTGGTTCGCCACGACGGGCACCATACAGGAGGTCCAGTTCCGATGCGCCGAAGGAACGGCGAGTCTGCTCGGGCGACGGACTCACCGAAGCCGGAGACGGACGGAGCGCTACTCGTCGAGCGCGAGCTCCTTGGGCAGCTCGAACTCCTTGCGGGAGAGCTCCTCGACGTTGACGTCCTTGAAGGTCAGCACGCGCACCGACTTCACGAAGCGGTCGGAGCGGTAGACGTCCCAGACCCAGACGTCGCGCATGGTCAGCTCGAAGTAGAAGTCGTGCTCGGTGTCGCGGCGGACCAGCTCGACCTCGTTCGCCAGGTAGAACCGGCGCTCGGTCTCGACGACGTACGAGAACTGCGAGACGACGTCGCGGTACTCCCGGTACAGTGCCAGCTCGACCTCGCGGTCGTAGTCCTCGAATTCGTCCTCATCCATCGTCCGTCAATCCTACGCCGGTGCGGAGGCGCCGGACGCCGATGAGGAGAGCTCCTCCGAGGGTTCCGCGACGGCCTCGCGCGAGCGCGACAGCCAGGTCACCCTGTGCAGCGGGGACGGACCCACACGGTCGAGACCCGACCAGTGAGCGGCGCTCCCGTAGCCCTTGTTGCTGTCCCAGGCGTAATCGGCGAAGTCGTCGTGGTGTCGCACCATCTGCCCGTCGCGACCGACCTTCGCCAGCACGGAGGCGGCCGAGACGGAGGCGCAGTCGCGGTCGGCCTTGATCCGGGTCACGATCGTCAGCTCCGCCGCCCAGGGCCCCAGGGCAGGGCTGAGCCAGTCGTGCTTGCCGTCGAGCAGGACCACCGACGTCGCGAGGTCGACGCCCTGGTCGACGAGGCGCTCGATGCCGCGCGAGGCCGCTCGACCGAGACCCGCGATGATCCCGGAGTCGTCGATCTCGTCGGCGGACGACTCGCCGATCGCCCAGCCGGAGACCCACTTCACGACTCCCGGGAGCAGCGCCTCGCGCCGAGCGGGTGCGAGCAGCTTCGAATCGCGCAGTCCCTCGGGGAAGCGGCCGCAGCGGGAGCCGATCGAGACGACTCCGACCGAGACGGGGCCGGCGATCGCGCCGCGCCCGACCTCGTCGCACCCGATGACGCTCTCGTAGCCCTGGCGGAACAGCCGCCGCTCCATGGTCAGCGTCGGATCGGCGACGACCACCTAGCCCTCGCCGCTCTCGGTGTCGTCGAGGCTCTCCTGTGAGGTGTCGGTCTCGACCCCGCGGAACACCGAGGGGTAGTCGTCGAGCCAGGCCCACTGCTGGATCGGCCAGGTGACCAGGATCGCGCGACCGACCACGTTGTCGATCGGGACGAAGCCGTCGCCCGGCTTATCGGTGTTGTAGCGCGAATCGGCGGAGTTGTAGCGGTTGTCGCCCATCACCCAGAGCGAGCCCTCGGGGACGACCACGTCGAACGGGGTCGCCGAGACGGCCGTCACTCCGTCGGGCAGCTTCACGTAGGGCTCGTCGATGGGGTTGCCGTTGATCTCGATCTGGCCGAGAGGAGTGCAGCACGTCACCCGGTCGCCGGGGAGGCCGATGACGCGCTTGATGAGGTGGTCGTTGCTGTCGGGAGCCGTGAGCCCGACGACCGCGAGGGCGGAGTCGACGGCGGCCTGGAAGGCGGGGACGTCGGGCTCGCTGCTGGGCGAGAGCCATCCGCCCGGGTCGCGGAAGACGACGACGTCGCCGCGAGAGAGGGGCATCACGTCGGGGACGAGCTCGTTCACGAGGATCCGGTCGTTCTCGACGAGCGTCTGCTCCATCGAGGAGGACGGGATGTAGAACGAGCGGATCAGGAACGTCTTGACGAGGAAGGACACCAGGACCGCCACCACGAAGATGATGAGCACGTCGCGGAGGAAGAGCAGGACGCCGCGTCGCCGACGCGGGCGGCGGCCCTCGCCCGGCTCGGCGGAGTGGCGGGCGTGCTCGCCGTCGCCGGGGAGGCGGACCGGCGTCGTGCTGTCTGTCATCGCGTGCGGTCGCCCCTACTGTGCATCACCGGGGCCGGAACCCCCGGAGAGGGCCGGAACCCTCGATGGGTCGGCTCCCGGAAAAGGGTCGGACCCCGGTCCATCATAGATGGGCCGGGGTCCGGGAAGAGCTGAGCGGAGTGCGCCCTAGGAGCGCTTCTCCTTGATCTTCGCCTTCTTGCCGCGGAGGTTGCGCAGGTAGTAGAGCTTCGCGCGGCGGACGTCGCCACGGGTGACGACCTCGATGTGGTCGATGACCGGGGAGTGCACCGGGAAGGTGCGCTCGACGCCGACCTGGAAGCTGACCTTGCGGACCGTGAAGGTCTCGCGGACGCCCTCGTTGGAGCGGCCGATGACGACGCCCTGGAAGACCTGGATGCGCGAGCGCGAGCCCTCGACGATGTTCACGTGGACCTTGACGGTGTCGCCGGCTCGGAAGTCGGGGATGTCGGTCCGGAGGGACGCCGCATCGACGGAATCGAGGATGTGCATGATGTATCGCTCTCCGTGCCCGCCACAGGTCGAGCACCGTTTCGTTGATGGGAGTCGGTGCGCGCCTCGCGTCGTCGCGGCTCCCCTGTGGCAGAGCCTGCGCCAGGCACAAGCGCTTATTCTGTCATGCCGCGCGAGCCCGCGTCAAAGCAGACCGTGCTCGGTGGTCCGCCCCGGGCAGAGACGGGTCAGAGGACGATCGTTTGACCGTCCTGCGGACGCTCGGGGTCGAAGCCGTCGCCCGCGACCGGGCGTGGACCGCCGGCCCCCTGCACGGAGGTCGCCTCCGCGAACGCGAGGAGCGTCGCTCGCGCGTCGGTGACGAACCGCCAGGTGGAGTGCCAGAACGCGACGAGACCGAGGACCATCGAGAGGAGCCCGATCGCCCAGGCGCCGGGAGGGAAGAACCCGAACGCGAGGAGGGAGGCGTGCCACGCTCCGACCGCCGCGACGTCGCCCCACGCGGGAGTGCGCGTCGGCCGCACAGTCACCCGGAAAGAGACGATCGCGGCCACCACGGCGAGGCAGACCGCCAGAATGGGGAGGGCGACGACGAGACCGAGGACGGTCCACCCGCTCGATCCCCCGAAGAGTCCGTACCCGAGGAGGATCCACAGGGGCAGGACGATCGCCGCAGGATACTGCCAGGAACCGAAAGCCCGTCGCGTGCGCATGCACCGACCGTACCCACCACCGCTGAACGACGCCTCAGCGGATGCCGAGAGGATCAGCATGATCGAGCTACGCACCCCCGCCGAGATCGAGGAGATGCGCCCCGCCGGCCGCTTCGTCGCGGACGTGCTGAGGGCGACGTCCGCGGCCGCCGGAGTCGGTGTGAACCTCCTGGAGCTCGACCGCCTCGCCCACGACATGATCCGCGAGGCGGGCGCCGAGTCGTGCTACATCGACTACCACCCCTCCTTCGGAGCCAGCCCGTTCGGCAAGGTGCTCTGCACCTCCGTGAACGACGCCGTGCTGCACGGTCTGCCGTTCGACTACCGACTGCGCGACGGCGACCTGCTCACCCTCGACTTCGCGGCGTCGGTGAACGGCTGGGTGGCCGACTCCGCCGTCAGCATCGTGGTCGGCACGCCGCGCCCCGAGGACCTCGCGCTGATCGACACCACGACCCGCGCGCTGGACGCGGGCATCGCGGCCGCCCGGCCCGGCGGGAAGATCGGCGACATCTCGGCCGCCATCGCCGCCGTCGCGCGGGCCGACGGCCTCTCGATCAACACCGACTTCGGCGGGCACGGGGTCGGGCGCACCATGCACGGCGATCCGCACATCGCCAACGACGGACGGGCCGGGCGCGGCTATCCGCTCCGGCCGGGGCTCGTCGTCGCGATCGAGCCGTGGTTCCTGCAGTCGACCGACAAGATCTTCACGGACAAGGACGGCTGGACCCTCCGCAGCCGCGACGGATCGCGCGGCGCCCACATGGAGCACACGATCGCGATCACGGAGACCGGCGTCGAGGTGCTGACAGCGCGCAGCTGACTCTCCGGCTCGCGGAGAGCGATTCGGCTTGCAGGAATCCGAGGATCCTGCGAGCCGCACCGGTTCGTCCGGGCCGAACGCTCCGGTGTGCTGGACAGCGGCACTATCAGATAGCCATACTCTCCACATGCGCATCTCCGAGCTCAGCGACGCCAGCGGCATCAGCGTGGCGACGATCAAGTACTACATCCGCGAGGGGATCCTCGCCCCGGGGGTCTCCTCCGGCCCGCAGCGGGCCGACTACGGCGACGAGCATCTGGCGCGACTGCAGCTCCTGCGTGCACTGATCGAGAGCGGCGGAGTCGGCATCGCCGGCGCCAAGCGCATCACCACCGTCCTCGATCGCGGTGATCCCCCATCGGTCGCGTTCGAGGTCGCACAGGACGTGGTCTCGGCGAACGCCGACTCCGCGACCCCCGCGTCGCCCGAGTCGATCGGGCGGATCCACGCCCTCGTCGGCGAGACCGTCTGCGAGCACCCCGCGGTCGCCACTGCGGCTCGCGCTCTCGACGCGCTCGAGGTGTCGGGCGGTGCGATGACCCCGGCGTGGCTCGAGAGCTACGCGGAGGCGGCTCGCCTCGTGGCCCGCGCCGATCTCGACGAACTCGAGGCGCGCAGCAGCGTCAGCGAGCAGGCGTCGATCGCCGCCGTCGGGACGGCGCTGGGCGACGTGGTGCTGCAGTCGCTCCGCCGCATCGCCCAGGCGCGCGAGACGCAGACGCGCTTCGAGGCGGCACGATGAGCGCCACCACCGAGGACCGCGCGACCGCCCGCGAGTCCGAGCGGCCCGCTCCGCACCGACCGCTCCTGGTCCTCGCGGTCGCCATGGCCGTCGGCGCCGCCCTCTGCGTCGTCGCTCTGATCATCGATCCCCGCGAGCTCGGCGGACAGCCGCTCTGGGCGAAGCCGCTCAAGTTCTGCCTCTCGATCGCGGTCTACTCGGTGACCCTCGCCTGGCTGATCGGCCTCCTCCCCCGCCGCCGGCGCCTCGCCTCGGCTCTGGGCAGTATCGCCGTCGCCGGCCTCGCGACCGAGATGGTGATCATCGCCGGCGCGGCAGCCTTCGGAGTCACCAGCCACTTCAACGTCTCAACGCCCCTCCACACCGCGCTGTGGGGCGCGATGGCCGTCTCGATCGTGGTCGTCTGGCTGGTCACCCTGGTGATCGCGGCTCTGCTCGTGCGAGTGCCGCTCCCGGATCCGGCCCTCGCTCTGGCAGTGCGCGCGGGGCTCGCCATCGGACTCGTCGGCATGGCGCTCGCGTTCCTGATGACGGGTCCAACGGCGTCGCAGCTCTCGGACTACCACGGCATCGTCGGTGCGCACGCGGTCGGCGTCGCCGACGGCGGAGCCGGGTTGCCCCTCCTCGGCTGGAGCACCAGCGGCGGCGACCTCCGCATCCCGCACTTCGTCGGCATGCACGCGCTGCAGGGCCTGCCGCTCCTGGCGATCGCGCTCGACCGCCTCGCACCCGGGGTGCGCGCGCTGCGGGATCCGGCCACCCGCCTCCGTCTGGTCGCGATCGCCGCGATCGCGTGGGCCGCCGCGGTCGCGCTGACCTGCTGGCAGGCGCTGCGCGGTCAGTCGATCGTCGCTCCGGATGCGCTCACGCTCACGTTCGGCGGAGTCGCGGTCGCGCTGCTCCTCGGCGGCACGGTGGTCACGCTGACGCGGCGAGCGGAGGCGGCACGATGAGCGCGTTGCGCCGCGGCTGGACACCGCTCGCCCTCGTCTACCTCGTGCTCGCGATCGCCGGCCTGATCGGGACGTGGTCGTGGAACATCCGCGCCGTGCTCGAGAGCGTCGACTTCCTCGGAGATCTCTCGGGTGGCGGCCCCGCGGTGTCGTCGATCACGACCGACCTGCTCGTCGTCGCGATCGCGGCGGTCGCGTTCATGGTGGTCGAGGGGCGCCGGATCGGGATGCGCCGGGTGTGGATCCTGGTGCTGCTCGCGCCGCTGGTCGCGCTCGCCTTCGCGTTCCCGCTGTTCCTCGCGCTGCGCGAGCGGCATCTCGCGCTGAGGAGGAGCCGCGACGACTAGGGGAGCAGCTCGGGGCGCACGCGGCGGGTGCGCTCGACGCTCTGCTCGTGCCGCCAGGCGGCGATGGCTCCGTGGTTGCCGCTGAGCAGCACCGGAGGAACCTCGAGACCGCGCCACGAGGCGGGCTTGGTGTAGCTCGGGTACTCGAGCAGGCCGTCGGAGTGGCTCTCCTCGACCAGGCTCGCCGGGTTGCCCACGACGCCGGGGACGAGTCGCCCGATCGCCTCGATCATCGCCATGACGGCGACCTCTCCCCCGTTGAGGACGTAGTCGCCGAGGCTGATCATCCGGACGCGCGCTCGCTGCGCGGTGTGGTCGATGACGCGCTGGTCGATGCCCTCGTACCGGCCGCAGCCGAAGACGAGGGACGACTCGAGAGCGAGCTCCGCCGCGGTCGCCTGCGTGAAGAGCTCGCCGGCGGGCGACGGGAAGACGACCACCGGATCGGCCTCGGGGACGACCAGGGCGTCGAGCGCCTCGCCCCACGGCTCCGGACGCATCACCATGCCGGCGCCGCCGCCGTAGGGAGTGTCGTCGACGGTGCGATGCCGGTCGTGGGTGAACTCCCGCAGGTCGTGCACGCCGAGCTCGATCAGTCCGCTCTGCCGGGCGCGCCCGAGCAGGCTGATGTCGAGCACTCCGAAGAACTCGGGGAAGATCGTGACGATGTCGATCCTCACGACCGGGGCTCCTCCTCGGAGGAGTCGGGCTCGGAGTCGATCGACGAGGCGTCGGGCTCCGCGCCGGTCGCCGGGGCGTCACTGTCCGCGTCGGTCTCCGGCGCGACCGGCTGGCGCGCGCTCAGCGCCGGATCTGCGAGATCCACGCCCGAGAGGTCCACCTCGGCCGGCTCCTCCTCGGGCGCCTCCTCGAAGAGCCCCACCGGAGGCGTCACCGTCACGACTCCCGCGACGGGGTCGATCGACGGGACGATGGCGTTCACGAACGGCACCATCACCTCTCCGGCGGGCGTCGCGACGATGAGGAGGTCCTGCGCGGGGAAGTGGTCGACGCGCCGGACGGTGCCGACCTCGACGCCCTCGCGGACGACCTTGAGGCCGACGAGCTGGTAGTCGTACCAGCTGTCGTCGTCGCCCGGCTCGGTCTGCACGTCCTCGTCGATCCAGAGGATCGCCTTGAGGAGCGTCTCGGCCGCGCTGCGGTCCTCGATGCCCTTGAAGAACGCGACGGCGTGGCTGTTGTACCAGCGCAGCTCGACCAGCTCGAGCTTCTTCCCGTGCCACTCGGAGGTGCGGGGCACCTGCAACGTGAAGGCGGCACCGGGAGTGAAGCGCTTGTCGGGCTCATCGGTGTAGAGCTCGAGCTTGATCGCGCCCTTGAGGCCGTGGGCCTTGGTCAGTCGGGCGACGCGGAGCTGCGTCGTGCCCGGTTCGGGGATCGACACCTCTACTTGTCGGTGTCGACGACGTCGACGCGCACGCGGCGACCGTCGGCGAGGGCGGCGACCAGGGTGCGGACGGCCTTGGCGGTGCGACCGGAACGTCCGATCACGCGGCCGAGGTCCTCGGGGTGCACGCGCACCTCGAGGACCTCTCCGCGTGGGGAGCTCGTAGCCACGACACGGACCTCATCGGGGTTCTCGACGATCCCCTTGACGAGGTGCTCGACGGCAGGAGCGAGCATGGACTACGCCTCGGTGGAGGTCTCGTCGGCGGCGGCCTCGGGCGCGGCGGCCTTGGCGGGAGCCTCGGACTTCGGCTTGAGGACGGGCTTCTTCTTCGCGTCGACGACGAACGGAGCCTTCGGCTCCTTCACCTTGACGGTGCTGACGGCGTCGGCGTCGCCCTTGAAGCGGCCCCAGTCGCCGGTCAGCTTGAGGATCGCCGCGACCTGCTCGGTCGGCTGCGCGCCGACTCCGAGCCAGTACTGCGCGCGCTCCGAGTCGACCTGGATGAACGAGGGCTCCTCGGTCGGGTGGTACTTGCCGATCTCCTCGATCACGCGGCCGTCGCGCTTGGTGCGCGAGTCGGCGACGACGATGCGGTAGTAGGGCGCCCGGATCTTGCCGAGGCGCTTCAGACGAATCTTGACAGCCACAATTCTCCTGTGTGGTCGTTGACCATGAGTGGTCGAGATGGATGAACTGAGCCGTGAGCGTGGGGGCACACCCGGCGGAAGCTCGAGGGGGTTTCGTCGGCGGTGAGTAGAGGGTCGACCGCCTCGGACCCGACGGATCATTCTGCCAGAAAAAGTCCCGGTCCGCGGGCTCGACACCCAGTCGGTTCGTTCCGGCGCGCCTCCGGACGCCCGGGAGGGCCGCTGGACGAGCGCGGGGGCGCGTCCCGGACGCCGGTCCGGCGCCGGATGCGAGGATGTGGAGGCGCGCTCCGATCCTCCGGGCGCCGGATCGACGAGGACGCCGTCATGGAGATCAGCTTCGCCACTTCCGACCGCTCGACCCTCGGGATCGAGTGGGAGGTCGCCATCGTCGACCGGCAGACGGGCGACCTCGCCAACGTCGCCGACGTCGTGCTCGAGGCGCTGCGCGACGACGACGGCGCGCCGCACCCCCACATCACGGGAGAGCTGCTGCGCAACACGGTGGAGCTGGTCTCCGGTGTCCACCGAACGGTGCGCGACGCCGTCGCCGATCTGCAGAACCAGCTGCGTCAGGTGCGCGAGATCACCGATCCGATGGGCCTGGACCTCGTCTGCTCCGGGACCCACCCCTTCGCGCAGTGGTACGACCAGAGCATCACCGACAAGGAGCGGTACCACCGGCTCATCGACCGCACGCAGTGGTGGGGTCGCAACATGATGATCTGGGGCATCCACGTGCACGTGGGCATCGAGGACCGCGACAAGGTCCTGGCCATCCTGAACTCCCTGCTCGACTACTACCCCCACCTGCAGGCCCTGTCGGCCTCGAGCCCGTTCTGGGGCGGAGTCGACACCGGCTACGCGTCGAACCGCGCGCTGATGTTCCAGCAGCTGCCGACGGCCGGCCTGCCGCCCCAGTTCGGCGCCTGGGCGAACTACGAGGAGTACGTCGACGACATGATGCGCACGGGCGTCATCGACGACCACACGGAGGTGCGCTGGGACATCCGCCCCTCGCCGCAGTGGGGCACGCTCGAGATGCGGGCCTGTGACGGGCTCTCCTCTCCGGAGGAGATCGGCGCGGTCGCCGCCCTCATCCAGTGCCTGGTCGAGCACCTGTCGTCGCGGCTGGACGCCGGCGAGGCCCTGCCGACGATGCAGCCCTGGTACGTCCGCGAGAACAAGTGGCGCGCGGCGAGATACGGCCTCGATGCCGAGATCATCCTCGACGCGACCGGTGCGGAGCGGCTGGTCACCGACGACATCCGCGAGCTGCTGCAGACGCTGGCTCCCGTCGCCGAGCGGCTGGACTGCGCGAAGGAGCTCGCCGACGTCGAGCTCATCCTGGTGGCGGGCGCGAGCTATCAGCGGCAGCTGCGGATCGCGGCCGAGAACGACGGCGATCTGAAGGCCGTCGTCCGCGCACTCGCGGGCGAGCTGCGGGACGGACTCCGGGACCCGAGGGCATGAGACGGGCGGCTCCGCCCCTCGTCGCGGCGGCCGGCGTCGTCGTGGCCCTGCTGCTCTCGGGGTGCTCCTCGGCCGACGCACCGGACGGCGAGGGAACGTCGGCGCCTCCGGTCTCTCCGTCGGAGGCGATCACCGCGGACCCGGCCCCGCTGGCGCTCGGGGGCGCCGTCCCCGTCGGCGCCCGCGTCACCTTCGTCGGCGACAGCATCGTGCGCGGGTACGGGCTCGAGGCGGAGGCGGCCTGGCCGGTCCTGGCCGGAGACGCGTTCGGCTGGACGGTCACCAATCTCGGCTGCGACGGCGGCGGCTTCGTCCGACCCGGCGCCTGCGGTGAGCCGATCGGCGAGCGGGGAGACGACATCGCCGAGACCGAGCCCGACGTCGTGGTGGTGATCGCGAGCAGCAACGACCTCGGGTCTCCGAGCGACGACGTCACCGCGGCGATCCCCCCGGCGATCACGGCGATCCGGGAGGCGGTGCCGTCGGCTCAGCTCATCGCGCTCGACTCGGTCTGGGGACCGGATCCGCGGCCCGACGATCTGGACGCCTACGACGCGGCGCTCGTCGAGGCCGTGACGGACGCGGGAGGGGCGGCGCTGGAGTACCCGGACCCGCTGCGCACCGACGGCCTCCTCGCCGAGGACGGGGTGCATCCCACCGAGGCGGGGCAGCTGGCGCTGGCGGAGGCGTTCGCCCTCGCGGTCGAGAAGGCAGGGCTCGCGCAGTCGGCCCCGACCGACGTGCGGGCGACGGACGCGCCGGACTGAGGGGTGCGGAGAGCGGCGCCGGGCGGGTCTCAGACGCCGCTGCGCGGCTACTCGACCGGCAGCGCGTCCCGGGCCCGCAGCGTGCGGACCCGGGAGCGGCACGGGGCCGCGATCAGGCGTTCTTGCCGTCGCGCCAGGAGAGCAGGTCGCGCACCGGGGCGAGGTCGATGTCGGGGCCCGTGATGCCCAGGGTGAAGAGGGTGGCGCCGAGGTCGAACTGCTCGTCGAGCACGCCGAAGGAGGCGTCGCCGACTCCCCCGCGCACGCTCGCGCCGGTCGAGATCTCCATGGCGGCCCGGTCGCGGTCGACCCTGCCGCACCACTCCGACAGCACGCCGAGCTTGCGCTCGAGGGTCGGCACGTCCGAGAAGCTGTGCCAGATGTCGGCGTGCTCGGCGACGATGCGCAGCGTCTTCTTCTCGCCACCTCCGCCGATCATCACCGGGATGTCGCGGGTGGGAGCGGGGTTCAGCTTCTCCCAGCGGCTGCGGATGCGCGGCATCGCCTCCGACAGCTCGTCGAGCCGCGAGCCGGCGGTCCCGAACTCGTAGCCGTACTCGTCGTAGTCGCGTTCGAACCAGCCCGAGCCGATGCCGAAGATGAGACGACCCTCCGCACCCTTCGCGCTGATGTGGTCGACCGTGCGCGCCATGTCGGCGAGCAGATCGGGGTTGCGGTAGCTGTTGCAGCTCACGAGCGGCCCGAACTCGATGCGGCTCGTCTGCTCGGCCCAGGCGGCGAGCATGCTCCAACCCTCGAAGTGCAGGCCGTCGGGCTCGCCGGAGAGGGGGAAGAAGTGGTCCCAGTTGAAGGCGATGTCGACGCCGATGTCCTCGAGCTCGGCGAGCGTGTCGCGGATGACCTCGTAGGGGACGTGCTGAGGGGCGATCTGGACGCCGATGCGGACGGGGCGCGCGGGTGCGGTTGTCATGCCTTCACGCTAGCCCTCGCCGATGGCGTCGCGGTGGAGCGGAACCGCCCCTACTCGCCGGCGGGGTCGGGCGCGGCGGTCGGCGCCTCGTCGGTCGTCGAGCGTGCGAGCTTGACGGTGGTGGCGCCGGCGTCGTCGAAGAGGCGGAGGCGCCCTCCGTCGATCGAGGCCATCGCGGAGTCGGTGAAGATCGTGGGCAGAGCGACTCCGTCGCAGGCGATCTCCGTGCTCATGCCCGCCTCGACCGTGAGACCCCCCTGCTCGTCGATCGACCACTCCCCCTGGGCGCCGTTGCAGCCGTCGGACCCGGTCCAGGTGCCGTTGTCGGCGATCAGGAGGAAGGGCACCTCCGGGGAGTCGTAGGACAACCCGGTCACCCAGCGGCCGACGAGCTCGTCGGGCGCGGGCGCCGACGCCGCGTCGACTCCCGAGCCCTCTGCGCAGCCCGCGAGCCCGAGCACGACGACGAGTGCCGCGGCGGCACCGAGCACCCGCCGCGTCGGCCGGGTCATCGGCCGAGGAGCTTCTGCAGCTGCTCCAGCTCTTCGGGAGTGGGCTGCGCCGCGCCCTTGCCGGCACCGCCGCCCAGGCCGAAGCCCGAGCCGCCGGCTTCGGTCGGACGCGCACCCGCGGTGAGCGCGGCGTTCTCGGCCGCGCGCTTGGCCGGGTTGCCCGACTTCGAGCTCTTCTTCTTCTGCGGCTTCGGCTTGCCGCCGTAGCCCGCCCCGGGGACCGGACCCATGCCGGGAACGTTCGGCATGCCGCCCTTGGCGACCGTCTTCATCATCTTGGCGGCCTGGTCGAAGCGGATCACGAGCTGGTTGACGTCGGTCACGGTCATGCCCGAGCCCCGGGCGATGCGCAGGCGGCGCGAGCCGTTGAGCAGCTTCGGGTTCTGGCGCTCGGCCTTCGTCATCGACTGGATGATCGCCTCGGTCCGCACGATCTCGCGCTCGTCGAACTGGTCGAGCTGCTCGCGCATGCCTTTGGCACCGGGCAGCATGCCGATCATCTTCTTGATCGAGCCCATGTTGCGCAGCTGCTGCATCTGGCTGAGGAAGTCGTCGAGCGTGAAGGAGTCGCTCATGATCTTCTCGGCGACCCGGCGCGCCTCGTCCTCGTCGAACGCGGACTGCGCCTGCTCGATGAGGGTCAGCACGTCGCCGAGGTCGAGGATGCGGCTCGCCATGCGGTCGGGGTGGAACTGCTCGAAGTCGTCGAGCGACTCGCCCGTGGACGCGAAGAGGATCGGGCGGCCGGTCAGCGAGGCGACCGACAGGGCCGCGCCTCCGCGGGCGTCGCCGTCGAGCTTCGAGAGCACGACTCCGGTGAAGTCGACGCCCTCCTGGAACGCCTTCGCGGTCGCCACCGCGTCCTGGCCGATCATCGCGTCGATGACGAAGAGCACCTCGTCGGGGTTCGTGACGCGGCGGATGTCGGAGGCCTGCTTCATCATGTCGGCGTCGACACCGAGGCGTCCCGCGGTGTCGATGATGACCGTGTCGTACTGCTTGTCGGTGGCGTAGCGGATCGCCTCCTGGGCGACCTTGACAGGGTTGCCGACCCCGTTGCCGGGCTGCGGGGCGAACACCGCGACTCCGGCCTGCTCGCCGACGACCTGCAGCTGCTGCACGGCGTTCGGGCGCTGGAGGTCGGCCGCGACCAGCAGCGGCGTGTGGCCGTCCTTGCCGAGGTACTTGCCGAGCTTGCCCGCGAGGGTCGTCTTGCCCGCGCCCTGGAGGCCGGCGAGCATGATGACGGTCGGCGGGCGCTTCGCGAACTCGAGGCGGCGCGACTGACCGCCGAGGATCGCGACGAGCTCCTCGTTGACGATCTGCACGACCTGCTGGGCCGGGTTGAGCGCCTTGTTGACCTCGTCTCCGAGGGCGCGCTCGCGCACCTTGCCGGTGAACTCCTTGACGACCTCGAGCGCGACGTCTGCGTCGAGCAGCGCGCGACGGATCTCGCGGACGGTGCCGTCCACATCCGAGGCGGAGAGCTTGCCCTTGGTGCGGAGGTTCTTGAACGTCTCGACGAGTCGATCGGAGAGGGTGCCGAAAGTAGCCATGATGCCCGGAATTCTACCGGAGCCGCGGACCGGCCCGATCGGCGTCGAACGCCGCCGATTAACTGTACCGAGTGCAGGAATGTCACTAGGGTGGCCCCGTGATCGAGACTCTCGTAGCGGGCGACTCCGCAGAACCCCTGGACTACCGAGACGGCTGGCAGCTGCAGCGCCGCCTGCACGCCGAGATTGTCGCCGGCGCGCGGCCGAGCACCCTGGTGCTGTGCGAGCACGCCTCCGTCTACACTGCGGGCAGGCGCACTGAGCCCCACGAGCGGCCGAGCGACGGCTCACCCGTCGTCGACGTCGACCGTGGCGGACGCATCACCTGGCACGGGCCGGGCCAGCTGGTGGGGTACCCCCTCGTGCGGCTGCGCGAGCCGGTCGACGTGGTCGCCTACGTCCGGTCGCTCGAGGGCGTGATCATCGAGGTGCTCCGCGATCTGGGCGTCGAGGGCGGGCGGGTCGACGGGCGCTCGGGGGTCTGGGTCCAACGCGATTCCGGAGCCGACAAGATCGCGGCGATCGGGATCCGCGTCGCGAGCGGAGTGACGATGCACGGCTTCTCGCTGAACGTGTCGAACAGCCTCGAGCCCTACACGCGCATCGTGGCGTGCGGCATCGCCGACGCGGGCGTCACGACGATCGAGCGCGAGCTCGGCAGTGCACTCCCGATGGCCGTGGTGCGGGCGCGGGTCATGGCGAGGTTCTCGGAGGCGGCACCCGCCTTCGCCGCGGACGTCAGCGCCTCCGAGGGGCTCGCCGCGTGAGCGCCGACACCGGTGGGCGCAAGCTGCTGCGCCTCGAGGTCCGCAACGCCGAGACCCCGATCGAGCGGAAGCCGCCGTGGATCCGCACGAAGGCGACGATGGGCCCCGAGTACCAGAAGCTGCAGTCGCTCGTGAAGAACGAGGAGCTGCACACCGTCTGCCAGGAGGCGGGCTGCCCGAACATCTTCGAGTGCTGGGAGGATCGCGAGGCGACGTTCCTGATCGGCGGCGCGCAGTGCACACGGCGCTGCGACTTCTGCCAGATCGACACCGGGAAGCCGGCCGACTACGACGCCGACGAGCCGCGACGGGTCGGCGAGTCGGTGGCGCGGATGAACCTCCGCTACGCCACCGTCACCGGGGTCGCCCGCGACGACCTGCCCGACGAGGGCTCCTGGCTCTACGCCGAGACGATCCGGCAGATCCACGAGCAGTCGCCGGGCACGGGCGTCGAGATCCTCGTGCCCGACTTCACGGGCCGTGCCGAGCACCTCCGCCGCGTGTTCGACGCGGAGCCCGAGGTGTTCGCGCACAACGTCGAGACGGTGCCGCGGATCTTCAAGCGGATCCGGCCGGCGTTCCGCTACGAGCGCTCGCTGGAGGTGCTGACCCAGGGGCGCGAGGCGGGGCTGATCACGAAGTCGAACCTCATCCTCGGCATGGGCGAGGAGCGCGAGGAGATCTCGCAGGCGCTGCAGGATCTGCACGACGCGGGCACCGACATCGTCACGATCACGCAGTACCTGCGGCCGACGGCGCGGCACCTCCCGGTCGACCGCTGGGTGCATCCGGAGGAGTTCGTCGCGATCAAGGAGGAGGCGGAGGACATCGGCTTCCTCGGCGTGCTGTCGGGGCCGCTCGTGCGCTCCTCCTACCGGGCGGGGCGGCTGTGGGCGCGCTCGATGGAGTCGAAGGGACTGCCGGTGCCGGAGCACCTGCGGCACCTGGCCGACGCGGCCCTCGGGTTCGCGCAGGCGGTCTGACGCCTTCCGCGAGATGCCGCTTCGGTACGCCTCCCGCAGCGTGTCGCGCACCGGAGAGGCATCTCGCGGCGGGGGAAGCGGCCCGGGTCAGCCGACGAGCTGCTGCGCGAAGACGTGGGGCGTGAAGCCGGTGAGATCGCCGATCTTCTCGCCCTGGCCGACGAGCTTGATCGGGATGCCGGTCTTCTCCTGCACGGCGAGGACGAAGCCGCCCTTCGCCGAACCGTCGAGCTTCGTGATCACGAGGCCGGTGACGCCGGCGTGCTCGATGAAGGCCTCCGCCTGGCTGAGGCCGTTCTGCCCGGTCGTCGCGTCGAGCACCAGCAGGATCTCGGAGATCGGGGCCTGCTTCTCGATGACGCGCTTGATCTTGGTCAGCTCGTCCATCAGACCGCCCTTGGTGTGCAGGCGGCCGGCGGTGTCGATGATGACCATCTCGATGCCGTTGTCCTTCGCGAACTGGACGGTCTGGAAGGCGACGGACGCCGGGTCCTGGCGCTCCTGCTGCGGGCGGACGATCTGCGCGTCGGCGCGCTGGGCCCAGGTGGCGAGCTGGTCGACGGCGGCCGCGCGGAAGGTGTCGGCTGCTCCCACCACCACGCTGCGATCGAAGTTGCGGAGGAACCTGGCGAACTTGCCGATGGTCGTCGTCTTGCCGACGCCGTTGACTCCGACGACGAGGATCACCGCGGGGCGCTCGCTGAGCTTGAGGGTCGTGTCGTACTTCGACAGGCGCTCCTCGAGCGACTCGCGGAGCATGCGCTGCAGGTCGCGCGGGTCGGTCGTGCTGTAGCGCTCGACCTTGGCCCGCAGGTCGGCGACCATCTCCTCGGTGATGTCCGGACCGAAGTCGGCGGTGATCAGAGCGGTCTCGAGGTCGTCCCACGTCTGGTCGTCGATCGTGCGCTTCTCGAACAGGCCGCGCAGTGCGCGACCGAGCGACCAGGAGGTGCGTTCAGCCATGCGCCCAGGGTACCGGCGCGCGGTGGGCGAGCTGCGGCGCGGGCCGGGTGCGGGCTGCGGGAGGGTGCGGCTGGGGGCGTGGTGTGCGATCTGTAGGGGTATGCGGATTCTGCAGGGAATGTGCGACCTGCAGACCTGGGTGTGCGATTCGCAGGGGTTGGGGGCCATCCAGGGCACGCGAGGCGGAGGAACGCCTCCTCCCCGTGCGATCCCCTGCTGATCACACACGCAGGCCCTGCCGATCCGGGCGGATGTCTGATCATCGGCCTCGGCGGTCGGGCGGAACGATTCGTCGACGTCGCCTCGCACAGCGCGGCCGCGGTGCGGTCGATGGTCCACCACATCGGCACGCGGTCGCGGGCATCTGCGATGAACCGAGCGAGGTGCGACGAGCCGAAGGGTGACCGAGGCGGGCACCCGCACCTCCCCTACGCCGCGCTCACCGACACCTCCACGACCGCCCACGACAGCGCGGGCAGCGCCAGTGTGAGGACTGAACCGTCGACCACCACTCCCGCGAGCGGCACGAGCCCGACAGCATCCTGCGCGTCGAGCGTGTTCGCCGTGTGGCGCGTGCCACCCGACGGCACCTCCAGCAGTTCGGCGCGCAGCACCCGGCCGCCCGTGAAGCCGCGCAGCGAGATCGAGACGGCCGATGCGCCGTCGAGTCCGCGGTTGGCGAGGAAGAACGCGACGACGCCACGGTCGGCGTCGTAGGTCGCGGAGACGTCGACCTGGTCGGCGTCGCCGAACGTTCCCGCGTCGACCTTGTCGGAGGTCACTGCCGTGCGCAGGATCTGCCCCTGCGCGAGCGCCGCCATACGGGCGAACGGCCAGAAGATCGTCTGCTTCCACGCCGGCCCGTTCTCCTCCGAGCGGATCGGCGCGATGACGTTGACGAGCTGCGCCTGGTTGGCGATCGACACACGATCGCCGTGACGCAGCAGCGAATTGAGCAGGGTGCCGACGACGACGGCGTCGGTCACGCTGTACGTGTCCTCGATGAGGCGGGGATGCTCTCGCCACGACTGCGAGACAGCGCTCGGCTGGTCGTCGGTGTCGAGCCCCGACTGATACCAGACGTTCCACTCGTCGAACGAGAGGTTGATGTACTTCTTCGCCTTGCGCTTGGCCCGCACCGCATCGCAGGTCGCGACGACCGACTCGATGAAGTAGTCCATGTCGACGGAGGAGGCGAGGAATGACGCCGCATCGCCGTCGTGCTCCTGGTAGTAGGCGTGCATCGACATGTAGTCGACCTCGTCATAGGCGTGCGAGAGGACGGTGTGCTCCCACGAGCCGAAGGTCTCCATCCCCGAGTTGGACGATCCGACGGCCACGAGCTCGATGGACGGATCGACGAAACGCATGGCCTTGCCGGCCTCCTGAGCGAGCCGACCGTACTCGTCGGCTGTCTTGTGGCCGATCTGCCACGGGCCGTCGAGCTCGTTGCCGAGGCACCAGAGCTTGATGTCGAACGGATCCGCGGCGCCGTTGGCGATGCGGCGATCCGACAGGGCGGTGCCGCCGGGGTGGTTGGCGTACTCGACGAGCTCGCGTGCGGCGTCGACGCCGCGGGTACCGAGGTTGATGGCCTCCATGATCTCGACGCCGGCCTCTTTCGACCAGTCGACGAACTCGTGGAGCCCGAAGGCGTTGCTCTCCACCGTGTGCCAGGCGCCGTCGAGGCGGCGGGGGCGCTCCGATGCGGGGCCGACGCCGTCCTCCCAGTTGTAACCGGAGACGAAGTTGCCGCCCGGGTAGCGGACGACGGTGGCGCCGAGCTCCTTGACGAGTTCGAGGACGTCCCGGCGGAAGCCGCGCTCGTCAGCCTGCTCGTGGCCGGGCTCGTAGATGCCGGTGTAGACGCAGCGTCCCATGTGCTCGACGAACGAGCCGAACAGGCGACGCGGCACCGGCCCGATCGTGAAGTCGCGGTCGATGACGATGTGTGCCGTGGGCATGGAGTTCCTAACGTAGGTGTGAAGGAAGATTGCGCACCCACCCGCAGGCGGGGGTGCGGAGGTCAGCCCTTGAGGCCCGAGCCGGTGACGCCTTCGACGATCTGACGCTGGAACGCCAGGTACATGATGATCAGCGGGAGTGCCGCCAGCAGGGCGCCGGCCTGGATGTCGGCGAAGCGCTGGCCGAACGAACCCTGCACGGTGGCGAGGCCGACCGGGATGGTCATCAGGTTCGGGTTGGAGAGCACGAACAGCGGCAGCAGGAGGTTGTTCCACACCCCGACGAACGTGAGGATCACGACGGCCGCGATCACGGGGCGCGAGAGCGGCATGATGACCGACCAGTAGATCTTCCACAGGCCGGCGCCGTCGATGCGGGCGGCCTCCTCGAGTTCCTTCGGGATCCCGTCGAAGAACTGCTTGAAGATGAACACCGCGATCGCGGCGGGAACCTGCGGGAAGATCACCGACCAGTAGGTGTTGAGCAGGTCGAGGGCGCCGAGCTCCTGGAAGATCGGGATGATCAGCACCTGGCCGGGGATCATGATCCCGAACAGGATGAGCAGCAGCACGACGTTCGAGCCGCGGAACGTCAATCGCGACAGCGCGAAGGCCGCCATCGAGGCGAAGAGGACGGTCAGCACGGCCGTGACGACCGAGGTGATGCCCGAGGCGAGGTACCAGTTCCAGATGTCGCCGGCTTGGAAGAGCGTGGCGTACGAGTAGAGGGTGGGGTTCAGGTCCTTCATGATCTCCGGGGCACCGAGCGCAGCCACCCCGTTCGCAGTCAGCGACGTCTTGAGCGCGAACAGGCTGGGGATGAGCCAGATGATCGCGAAGACGATGAGCACGGTGGCCGAGACGATGCTGAAGGTTCGGTTGCCCGTGCCCACGCGGGCTGCGGTCGGCCTGGCCAGAGGAGCGGCGCCGGAGATCGGCGACTTCGTGGCGCGAGGAGCGTCGGTGATGGCCATGATCAGGCCGCCTTTCGGGTGGCAGCGCGGTCGATGTACTGACGGATCAGCGCGATGGCGACGATGACGATGAGGAGGAGGACCGATGCGGCGGAGGCCGCGCCCAAGCGGTTGTCGGTGAAGCCGACGTTCGTGACGAGTCCGAGTGCGACCTGGGTCGAGATGCCGGGGCCGCCGGACGTCATCAGGTAGACCTGGTCGAAGATCTTCAGGGACGCGATGATCTGCAGCAGGATCACGAGCGTCGTGGTGCGGTTCAGCAGCGGCAGCGTGATGAAGCGGATCTGCTGCCAGGGCGTTGCCCCGTCGATGGCCGCGGCTTCGTACAGCTCACGCGGGATCTCCTGGAGTCCGGCGAGGTAGAGCACGAAGTTGAAGCCGAGAGTCCACCAGACGGTGGCGACCGCGATACCGATCATCGCGGTGTTGGGGTCCGCCAGCACGCCGGTTGCGCCGGTGATACCGAACCAGCCCTGCGCAGTCGCCCACAGGCCCGTGCCCGGCGTGAAGATGAACAGCCAGATCAGCGAGATGGTCGCCGACGGGAGGATGTACGGCAGGAAGAACGCGAGGCGGAAGAACCACTGCCCGTGCCGAACCCGGTTGGTGAGGATCGCGAAGACGAAGGCGATGATCACGAGCGGAGGCACCGTGTACAGCGTGAACTGGAGCGTGTGCCACATCGCGCTCCAGAAGTCGGCGCGCGAGAGCATCTCGGTGTAGTTCGCGAAGCCGGCGAACGAGCCCAGGCCCGTTCGCACTGTCGAGGTGTTGAAGAAGCTGGAGATGGCCATCCAGACGGCCGGCCCGAGGAGGAAGGCCAGATAGAAGAGTCCGAAGGGAGCGATGAAGAGCCAGGCTCCCCGGCTCTCGCCGCGGGTGCGGCGGGATCCCGTGGTGCCGCGACTCGATGGCGATGTCGGGGCGGGGCGGATGAGTGCAGGTGCGGCGGTCACGTCGTTGTACCTCCAGGGGTCAGCGGTCGAGAGCGGGTCAGAGAGGGCTGGGGGTGTTCGTGTAGATCGCGAGCTGATCCTTGATGGCCTTCAGGGCACCCTCGGGCGACAGCGACAGCTGCTGGACGAGTGCGAGCTGCGCGCCCACGGTGACCTCGAAGGTCGATCCTGATCCGCCGTACCAGGCCGGGTCGTCGTAGACGGCGTAGTCGGCCGCGGACGAGTAGTCGGCTTGAGGCTCGAGCGCCTTGTAGTCGGCGCTCTCGAGGGTCGGAAGATACGCGGGCACGTGGCCGCCCATCGCCCAGGTCTGGCCTTGGTCGAGCATCGACTTGATGAAGCCCATCGCCTGCAGGCGCTGCTCCGGGGTGCGGTCCTTGCGAGGCAGAACGAAGGTGTGGGAGTCGGCCTGCACGGCCGGTCTGTCGAACAGTTGCGGAACCGGCACCATCCCGAAGGTGAGGCCCTCGATCGACTGCGCCGTGGTGATCTCCCACTCCCCCTGGAGGAAGATGCCGGACTGTCCCGTGAACATCGCCGTCTGCGCACCGGCGTAGTCGAGGCCCGTGTTCAGCCAGCCCTTGTTCACCCAGTCCTGGATCTTCGTGGTCACCAGGAGGAAGGCATCCTCGTCGACCGAGATCGTCGCTCCGTTGTCGGAGAGGAACGGCGTCACGCCGTCGATCTGGTTGTAGAGCGTCCAGAACACACGCCAGGGAGTCGCGGTCTCATTGACGTTCCCGAAGGTGATCGCCGTGCCGCCGGTGACCCTGGCGATCGCGTCGAGCGCGGATTCGAACGTCTCGAGGCCGGTGAGGTCTTTCAGCTTCCCGTCGGGATCCAGCAGCCCCGCCTGGCCGCAGATGTCGGAGTTGAAGAACATCACGAGCGGGTGGGTGTCGAGCGGGATCGCTATGTTCTTGCCGTCTGTCTTCTGGGCGTCCCAGGAGGCCGGGTTGAAGTCGGTGGAGGACATGCCGACCGATGCGAGGTCCTCTTCCGTGATCGGGTCGAGGATTCCGCCTTCGTACAGCGGCTTCGCCCGCGTGAGGTGCGCGACCGCGACGTCCGGCGGCTTGTTGCCTACGGTGGCGAGCGTCAGTTTGGAGTAGTACGGGTTGCCCCACGCGAAGACGGTGGACTGGAGCGAGCCGGGGCCGCCGTTCTCTTCCGCGTAGCCTGCCTCCATCTCCTGCATCCGGCTGCCGTCGCCGCCGCCGAAGAGGCTCCAGAAGATGAGCTGTTCGGGGTTCAGCGGGCTGCCGAAGAGCCCGGCTCCGACCGGACTGCCTGCGCAGCCGGCGAGCGCAAGAGTGCTCGCCGCGGCGAGAGAACCGCCCAGAAATGCCCGTCGGGTGAATTGTGACACCATGTCGACCTCCTCGTCGTGTGGCAGCGCGAGTGACGGAACTGTGTTCGACGGCCCGCGAGCGAGTCGGTCATAGCGCTTGATCAGCAGCGTTACATCGTTGTAACGGGAGGTCAAGGACTTCTTGCGAAACTCCTCGCAGAATCAATCCGTGGCGGCTCAGTCCGTCGCGGTGGACGCCCGCGCGATGATCTCGTGCGGGATGAAGATCTGGCGCGGTGGGAGGGACCGGTCGGCGATCCGCTCCGCAAGCATCGACAGCGTGGTCTCAGCGAAGGCGCGCTTGTCGAAGGAGACCGTGGTCAGCGGCGGGGAAGCGAAGCGGCCGCCGCGCACGTCGTCGAAGCCGGCGACGGCGATCTGCTCCGGCACCCGGATGTGCCGAGCGAACAGGATGCTCAGAACTCCCACCGCCATGGAGTCGGTGAAGCAGAAGACGGCATCCATCTCGACTCCCGCGTCGAGCGCGCGGGCGAACGCTTCCCCTGCCACGCTCGGAACCCAGTCCTCCGTCATGATCTCGAGGGCCCGGTCGTTCGGCACACCCGCGGCCGCCAAGGCCTCGCGGTAGCCCTGCGTCCGCGCTCGCGCTGACGCCCGATCGGAGTCGGGGCCGTCCGTTCCGACGACCGCGATACGCCGATGGCCGCGCGCGAGGAGGTGCTCGGTCATCTCCCGAGCGGCGGCGACGCTGTCGACGGCGACCCTGTCGACGAGATCCTGCTCCACCTCGCCGATCACGACGATCGGTGGCAGCTCGGCGGTACCGACGATGGCGCTCAGTCTCAGGCTGACCGGGTTGAGGATGAGGCCGTCGATGAGGTGCTCGCGCGCACGCGAGAGCAGTTCCCCTTCGCGGTCGGGACGCCTGCCGGTCTGCTCCATCTGGATCGACCACCCGCGCTCATGGGCAGCCTCGACGAAATTGTCGAGCATGGCGGCGGAGTACTCGGTGGTCAGGTCGGGGAACGCGAGGGCGACCGCACCGGTGCGGCCGTTGCGCAGACCACGCGCGCTGAGGTTGGGCACGTAGTGCAGGTCGGCGATGGCGGCCTCGACGCGCTCCCGGGTGCCGGGCCTCACGAAGACGACGCCGTTGATGACGTTCGAGACGGTCTTCGGGCTCACCCCGGCACGAGTGGCGACGTCCCGGACGGTTGCGCGCATGCGGCCCAGATTAGCGCGGCGCTCGGCCCGGACGCCGCGGCGGAGAGTGCATCCTCGTCGGACTCGACTCGGCGGGTGCGGAGGATGAGGGAGAGCTGAGCACGCTCGCGCGGCCGGTGTCGGTGCGGGTCGTGATCTGTTCGTCCGCTCGGCGAGCTCGGCTTGGTAGCGGGACAGTCTCGCGTACTCGTTGACGCCCCAGATCCCCGGGACAGGTCAGACAGGCTCGTGCCTGCACACCGCACAGGCACCTGCGAGCCTCACAGACCTGCACAACCGCACGGGTGCCCGCACACCGCACGTGCTCCGTCAGCCCGCCGGCGCCTCCACCCGCTGCCCGACCACGGCCGACACGCCGTCCTGGCGCATCGAGACGCCGTAGAGCGCGTCCGCGATCTCCATCGTGCGCTTCTGGTGGGTGATCACGATCAGCTGACTCGAGGTCCGGAGGTCCTGGAAGATGCTCAGGAGGCGCCCCAGGTTGGCGTCGTCCAGCGCCGCCTCCACCTCGTCCATGATGTAGAACGGGCTCGGCCGCGACTTGAAGATCGCGACCATGAAGGCCACCGCCGCGAGCGAGCGCTCGCCTCCCGAGAGCAGCGACAGCCGCTCGATCTTCTTGCCGGCCGGGCGCACCGCGACCTCGATGCCGGTGGTCAGCAGGTTGTCGGGGTCGGTCAGCCGGATGCTCCCCGTGCCGCCCGGGAAGAGCACCGGGAACACGTCGGCGAAGGCCGCCTGGGTGTCGTCGAAGGCCGAGGCGAACACGGTCTGCATGGTCTCGTCGAGCTCGTCGATGATCGTCAGCAGATCGCGGCGGGTGTCGGTGAGGTCGGTGAGCTGCTCCGTGAGGAAGAGGTGGCGCTGCTCGAGTGCGGCGAACTCCTCGAGGGCGAGCGGATTGACGCGGCCCAGCTGCGCGAGCTGCCTCTCGGCCTTCTCGAGGCGCCTGCGCTGCTCGTCGCGGACGAACGGCCGCGAGGGCGCCTCGTCGTCGGTCTCGTCGGGGACGGCCACCTCGGGGCCGTACTCGGCGACCAGCACGTCCTCGACCAGACCGAGCTCCGACCCCGCCCGCTCGAGCAGACCGGACAGCTGCAGGCGCTTCTCGTAGATCTGCAGCTCGAGTCCGTGCACGCTCTCGGTCACCGACTGGAGGCGGTCGCGGAGCGCCCCCTCCTCCCGCCGCAGCGCGTGGAGCTCCTCGTTCTGCTGCGACCGCGCGGCCTCGGCCTGCACCAGCTCGGCGCGGGCCTGCTGCACCGAGCGGTCGACGGAGGCGAGCACGGCCGGGATCGCGCCCGTCACGTCCGTGGCGGCCTCGAGACGACGGCGGCGGACCACAGCGCGTCGGGCGGCCTCGTCGGCGGCGGCCCTGTCGGCGGCGAGCTGGCGCTCGAGCGCCTCGCCGCGGGACTGCTCGGCCCGCACGCGCTCCTTGGCGGTCTCGACTCCGAGTCGCGCCTCGATCTCGCGCTCGCGAGCGGCGTCGACGTCGCGCTGGAGTCCGTCGCGCGCGCTCACGTCGAGGATCGGCCTCGGACGGGAGCGCGCGACGTCGAGCTCGCTCTTCGCCTTCTGGGCGGCGCGCTCCGCATCGCCGACCCGCTCGGAGGCGATCGCGAGCGCCTTCTCGCCGCGTCCGTGCTCGCCGGCCGCCGCCTCGAGTTGAGCGCGCACGCGCCCGAGCCGCTCGGTGTGCGCGGCTCGCGCCGCGTCGTGCTCGCGCAGCGCCGAGAGGGCGGCGCGCGACTGCTCCTTCGCCCCCGTGAGCGCCCCCGTCTGCTCGGCGAGCTCGAAGCGGAGGCGGTCGATGCTCCCCTCGACCTCGTCGAGTCGGCGCGCCGCGGAGTCGCGATCGGAGACGAGCTCGAGTCGGCTGCGCTGGCCGCCGGATCCGCCGCTCAGGACGACGTCGGAGAGCACCGCGCCGTCGCGGGTGACCACGGTGACGGGGTGGGCTCCTCCGGCGAGCGCCGGCCAGACCCGTCGCGCCGCGTCGAGATCGTCGACGACGACGATCTGCTCGAGGAGCGCGAGAACGCCCGCCGGGGCGGTGACGACGTCGCCCGCGCGGACCGCGCCCGCCGGCACGGCCAGCTCGAGCGGTCGACGCGACGCGTCTGCGATGAGGAGCTCCACCCGGCCGAGCTCGCGTCGGGCCGCCTCGTCGAGCGCGGCCTCGGCGGCGTCGGCGGTGAAGGCGAGGACGGCGTCGGCGGCGGCCCCGAGCGCTGCGGCGATCGCGGCCTCGTAGCCGGCGCGCACCTGGATGCGCTCCGCCACGCGCGCGCCGATGCCGTCGAGTCGGAGGCCCATGAGCTCCGCCGACCCGTCGGAGACGTCGAGGGCGAGCGAGAGCGCGCTCCTGCGCGCGGCCAGCGCATCGCGCTCGCGCTCGAGCGTGTGCAGCTCCTCGCGGAGCCGCTCGATCTCGCCCTCCGCCTCGAAGACCGCCGACTGCGCGAGCTCGTAGCTCTCGTCGAGGGAGGCGTCCGTGCCGCCGCCTGCCTCCCCGATCTCGTCCTCGAGGGCGTCGAGCTGCCGCTGGGCCGACTCCCTGCGCTGCACCGCGGAGTCGAGCGTGTTCTGCGCGCGCAGGACCTCGCCGCGGACCGCCGCCAGCCGGGAGGCGGCCGTGTCGGCCTGACCGGTGAGCTTCGAGATCTCGAGGTCGTGACGCGAGACCAGGGCCGACTGCGCCGAGATCTCCTCGTCGACGGCGTCCAGCGCCCGTCGGGCCCGGAGGGTCGCCTGCTGCGACGCGGTCCACGCCGCCTCGGCGTCGAGCACGGCCTGCCGCAGCCGGTCCAGCTCGTCGCGCGCCTCCTCGAGCATCGCCGGGGTGACGCGGGGCTCTGCCGACGGCCGCTCCTCCTCTGCTTCGAGCAGGGCGAGGCGCTGGCCCGCGAGTGCGGAGAGGTTGCGCAGCCGCTCCTGCACCGACTCGAGCTCGAACGTCGTGCGCCGGGCGTCGTCGACCGCGTCGCCGACCATCGCGGACTCGATGCGCGCCATCCGCAGCGTCGACTGCTCGAGCCTCTCCTGCAGCACGATGCGCTCACTGTGCCGCTCGCTCTCGGAGCGGGCGAAGCCGTCGAGCGCGGTGCGGAGGGTCACCACGTCGTCGGCGAGGAGGCGGGCGCGCGCGTCGCGGACGACTGCGGCGATCGTCTGCGCCTGGCGTGCCACCTCCGCCTGCCGCCCCAGGGGCTTCAGCTGGCGCCGGATCTCACCGGCGAGATCGGAGAGCCGCGTCAGGTTCGCCTGCATGGCGTCGAGCTTGCGGAGGGTCTTCTCCTTGCGGCGGCGGTGCTTGAGGATCCCGGCGGCCTCCTCGATGAAGCCGCGGCGCTCCTCCGGGGTCGCGTGCAGCACCGCGTCGAGCTGGCCCTGTCCGACGATGACGTGCATCTCGCGGCCGAGCCCGGAGTCGCTCAGCAGCTCCTGAACGTCGAGGAGCCGGCACGAGCGGCCGTTGATCGCGTACTCGCTGCCGCCGTTGCGGAACAGCGTGCGCGTGATCGTCACCTCGGTGTACTCGATCGGCAGGGCGCCGTCGGCGTTGTCGATGGTGAGCGCGACCTCCGCACGGCCGAGCGGCCCGCGGGTGGAGGTGCCGGCGAAGATGACGTCCTCCATCTTGCCGCCGCGGAGGGTCTTCGCACCCTGCTCCCCCATCACCCAGGCGAGAGCGTCGACGACATTGCTCTTGCCCGAGCCGTTCGGGCCCACGACGCAGGTGACTCCGGGCTCGAAGGCGAACGTGGTCGGCTGAGCGAAGGACTTGAACCCCTTGAGGGTCAGGCTCTTCAGATACACCCGCCCGCCTCGCTCCCGGTCGAAAACGCTTCCTACGGTAGTCGACGGTGCCGCTCCGGCCCGGGAGGCGGGCGCGCTCTCCTCACGGCGACCGGTCGATCCGGCACGAACGCCCCGACGGACGGAGTCGAGCGGGCCGTCTGCGCCAGATCGATCGGCCGGTCGGCGTGCAGACTGGACGGGTGACTCGCACCCCGCCGCTCCGGATCCGCGCTCTCGCGATCCCGGAGCGCCCCGGCGCCGCCGGCTGGGACGACTTCGTGGCACTGACCGCGATCGGGAACGCCGTCGAGGCCGAGGGCACGGGGACCGACGAGCTCGGCTATCCGCCCGAGACGAACCTCGGGGAGTGGCAGCAGCTCGACTTCTCCCCCCGGCGCGCGTACCTGGCCGAGGCCGGCGGGCGCGCCGTCGGCAGCGGCGAGCTGCACTGGAGCGCGGAGCCGGGGGACGACGCCGCGTGGCTGTCGCTCGCGGTGCTCCCCGACGAGCGCCGTCAGGGCGTCGGCACAGCGCTGCTCGAGCGGCTCAGCGCGGACGCCGTCGGGCTCGGCCGGCGGGTGCTGCAGACCTGGACGGCGCACCGGGCCGACGCGCCGGGCGACCGGCTCGAGCCGCTGTCGGGTGCCGGCTCCGTCCCCTCCGACGACCCCGGCACGCGCTGGCTCGTGGCGCGGGGGTGGGCGCTCGAGCAGGTCGAGCGCGTGAGCGTCGTCCGGCTCCCCCTCGATCCGATCGAGACCGAGGAGCGGCGCCGCGCGGCCGTCGTGCACGCCGAGGGCTACGAGGTGCTGCACTGGCACGGCGCGACTGGGGAGGAGTGGATCGACGACCTGCTCCGCCTCCGCTCCGCGATGTCGATCCAGGCGCCGACCGCCGGGCTGTCGGTGACGGAGGAGACCTGGACCCGCGAGCGCCTCCTCGCCCACGAGCGCGGCGCCGCTGCCGGTGGGCGGATCGAGCTCGTCTCCGCCGCCCTGCACCGTGCCAGCGGCCGGCTGGCGGGCTACTGCACGATCGACGTGCTCCCCGGCCGGCCCGCTCTCTGGGGCGACACGCTCGTCGTGCCGGAGCACCGGGGTCACCGGCTCGGGATGCTCCTCAAGCTCGACGCGCTCGAGCACCTCTCGGCGACGGCGCCCGGGTGCCCGGCCGTCTACACCTGGAACGCGGAGGAGATCCGGCCGATGCTCTCGGTGAACGAGTCGGTCGGGTTCACCGCCGTCGCCCTCGAGGGCCAGTGGAAGAAGGTCCTCTCATGACGACGCCGACCGAGCCCGGGGCTCCCCTCGATGCGCACGAGCGCGAGCGCTTCGCCCGTCAGATCCGGCTCTCGCCGTTCGGGGAGGCGGGGCAGCGTCGGCTGCGGAACGCTCGGGTGCTGGTGCTCGGAGCGGGCGGGATCGGCTCGCCGGTGATCACGGCGCTCGCCGCTGCGGGAGTCGGGCGGCTGGGGATCGTCGACTCCGATGTCGTCGAGCCCTCGAACCTCGCCCGGCAGACCGCGCACGACAGCGACTCCCTCGGGCGGTCGAAGGCGGAGTCCGCGGCCGACACCGCGCGCCGCCTCTCGCCCGGGATCGACGCGCGCGCCTACTCCGTCGCGTTCACCTCGGCGAACGCCGACGAGCTGGTCTCGGGCTGGGACGTCGTGGTCGACGGGTTCGACACCTTCGGGTCGCGCTACCTCGCGTCAGACGCGACCACCCGCGCCGGGGTGCCGCACGTCTGGGGGTCGGCGCTCGGCTTCGACGGGCAGCTCTCCACGTTCTGGTCGGACGCTCCGGGCGGAGGCGTCACGCTGCGGGCCCTGCATCCCGAAGCGGAGGACTCCGCCGACAGCTGCGCGAGCGTCGGGGTGCTCGGGACGCTGTGCGCGACCATCGGGTCGGCGATGGCGAGCGAGGTCGTGAAGCTGGTCACCGGCGTGGGCGAGCCGCTGTTCGGGCGGGTCGTGGTGCACGACGCCCTCGACGGCAGCTGGGCCACGCTGCCGCTGGCCCGTTCGGTTCCTCCCGTTCCGCGCGTCGCCGCCGCGGCCGGGTCCGTGACGGCGGCCGAGCTGCGCGAGCGGCTCGCGGGGCCGAATCCGCCGACCGTCGTGGATCTGCGAGAGGACGACGAGGACCGCACGACCACCGTGCCGGGGGCGGTGCGGATGCCGATGTCGCGGTTCGACCCGGCGTCACTGCCGGCGGGGCCCCTGGTGCTGCACTGCGCCTCCGGGGTGCGCTCGCGGATCGCGGCCGATCGTGCGGCGGCGGCGGGGATCGCGGCTGACTCGCTGGTCGGCGGAGCGGCGGCCTGGGGGCGCTGACCGCGTCGCTTCGTGGGGAGGTTGCGGTCACTGCAGTGCACGTGCGCCGACCCGTAGTGGCGAGCGGTGAGCCTCAGCCGCCCGCGAACGGAGGCAGCACGTCGACCGCGGCGTCCGCGGCGAGCGGCGTCGCGCGGTCCGTCGTCGACACTCCGCCCACGAGGTAGGTGCACCGGGCGAGCACGTCCTCGGCGCCGGGCGCGGAGGCGACCAGTCGCGCCTCCAGATCGGCCACGTCGGTCACGCCCTCGAAGTCGTCCGACGCGCGGCCGAGAGCCGCCTTCGCCGCGGCGAAGTAGCGGACCCGCACGCTCATCCGCCGATCGCGCTCATGGTGCGATCGGGCTGCACGAAGCCGACGCGGTTCATCTCGTGGCCGGCGGGCTTCGCCCACATGGCCCCGCGCCACAGCTGCGCGACCTCGTGGTCGTCGGCGCCGGCACGCATCGGTCCGAGCAGGTCGGTCTCGTCGTTCGAGAAGAGGCAGCTGCGCACGCCGCCCTCGGCCGTCAGTCGCGTGCGCCGGCAGTCGTCGCAGAACGGCTCAGTGACGGAGGCGATGATGCCCACCTGGCCGAGGACCGGCCCGTCGGGCGCTCCCGCCTCGCGCACGTCGAACAGCTCAGCCGGGGCGCCGTCGCGGGGGGCGGGGTGCGCAGTGAGGGCGAAGCGCTCCGAGAGGATCGCGCGGATTCCCGCGGCCGTGATCATGGTCGAGCGGTCCCAGCCGTGGTCGGCGTCGAGGGCCATCTGCTCGATGAAGCGCAGCTGGTGGCCGCCGGCGAGCGCCCACGCGAGCAGGTCGGGCGCCTCCTGGTCGTTGATGCCCGGGAGGAGCACCGCGTTGATCTTGGTCTGCGCGAGGCCCGCGGGCCCGAGGGCGTCGATGCCGGCGAGCACGCGATCGAGGAACGGCCGGCGCGTGACCTTCGCGAAGGTCTCGGCGCAGATCGAGTCGAGCGAGACGTTGACGCGGTTCAGGCCCGCCGCGGCGAGCGCCTCCGCACGGCCCGAGAGGCCGATCGCGTTGGTGGTCAGCGAGATCTCCGGGCGCGGCACCAGCGCGGCGACGTCGCGGATGATGTCGACGAGGTCCTTCCGCAGCAGCGGCTCGCCGCCCGTGAAGCGGATCTGGCGGACGCCGAACTGCTCGACCGCGATCCGCGCGAGGCGCACGATCTCGTCCCGGGTGAGCAGCGAGGCCGGAGGCAGGAACGGCAGTCCCTCGGCCGGCATGCAGTAGGTGCAGCGCAGGTTGCACTTGTCGGTGAGCGAGATGCGCAGGTCGTCGGCGACGCGCCCGTAGGTGTCGAGCAGCAACGGCGTGGCCGGTCGATCGGCGGGGAGGACGGAGCCGGACTGCCGGGGCCGGAAGCCGGGGATCCCGAGTGCTGTGCTCATCCCGACAGACTACGCGCCGGATCGGCGCGCGACCCGGCAGGATGGACACCGGTCCCGCCTCCCGTCGGGGCGAGCGCCGGAGAGGACGCGATGACGTCGATCGACATGCACGCCGCCCGGGTCCGCGCCCTCCTCGCGCCTCTCGCGGAGCGCGGCGCTCACGAGACGCTGCCGCTGGACCCGTCGTCGGTCGCGGCGGATCCCGGCGCCTACGACCGCCGCGTGCTGGCGCGGTCGGTCCCTGCCCCGCTCGACCTGCCCCGCTTCGACAACTCGCAGATGGACGGCTTCGCCGTGCGGGCGGCCGATCTCGACCGGGCGGCGCCCGATGCGCCGGTCGTGCTGCCGGTCGTCGCGCCGATCCCCGCCGGCGACCGGGCACCGCGGCTCGAGCCGGGCACCACTGCTCCGATCATGACCGGCTCGCCCCTCCCCTCCGGTGCGGACGCCGTCGTGCCCGTCGAGCGGGTCGACCCGCCGCGGTTCCCCGGCGCCGACGCCGCCGACGCCCGGGTGGCGTTCTCGGGCCCCGTGGTCGCCGCGACGTTCGTGCGCGCCCGCGGCAGCGACGCCCGGAGCGGCGATCTCGTACTTCCCGCCGGCACGGTCCTGCGCGCGGCGCACTACGGCCTCCTCGCCTCCCTCGGGCTCACCGAGGTCGAGGTGCTCCCCCGACTCCGCGTGCTCGTGGTCCCGACGGGCCACGAGATCCGGCCTGCCGGAGCCGTCCTCGAGGACGCGCAGATCTACGACGCGAACGGCTCCCTGCTCGCCGAGGCCGTCCGCGAGGCCGGAGCCCTCCCGATCGTCGCGCCGTGCACGAGCGACCGCGCCGAGGAGCTCCTCGCACTCCTCGAGGAGCACGCCGCGGAGGCCGACCTGGCCGTGACCGTCGGCGGAGTCAGCGCGGGCGCCTACGAGGTCGTTCGCGACGCCCTCGGGCCGGCGGGCTCGGAGTTCGGCCACGTCGCCATGCAGCCGGGCGGCCCCCAGGGGCTCGGCCTCGTGCGCATGCCCGACGGCGCGCACCTCCCGATCGTCTCGCTGCCCGGCAACCCGGTGAGTGCGCTGGTGTCGTTCGAGGTCTTCCTCCGCCCTGTGCTGCGCTCGCTCGCCGGCCGATCGCCCGCCGAGCGTCCGCGGCTGCGGGCCCGGCTCGGCGCGGCTCTCGACTCCCCTGCGCACCTGCACCAGATCCGCCGCGGGGTCCTCGACGACGAGGGCCTCGTGCATCCGGTCGGGGGGCCGAGCTCGCACCTTCTCGCGTCCTACGCACGGTCCACCGTGCTCATCCACGTCCCGGTCGGGACGGAACGCGCAGCGACCGGCGACACGGTCCAGATCTGGAGGATCGATGACTGAGGGCGGCGAACTCACCCACGTCCGCGGCGACGGGGCCGTGCACATGGTCGACGTCGGGGGCAAGGAGGTGACCTCGCGCACCGCCGCGGCCGAGGGGTTCGTCGTGACGACGCCGGAGGTCGTGCGGCTGCTCGCGCAGGGCGAGCTGCCCAAGGGCGAGGCTCTCGGAGTCGCCCGCATCGCGGGGATCATGGGCGCGAAGGCCACCTCGACGCTCATCCCGCTCTGCCACCCGCTCGCCCTCGACGGCGTCGACATCGATCTCGAGCCCCTGGGCGACCGGGTGCGGATCGAGGCGCGGGTGCGCACCAGCGGTCGCACCGGAGTCGAGATGGAGGCTCTCACCGCCGTGACCGTCGCCGCTCTGACCGTCTACGACATGCTCAAGGCGGTCGACCGCTCCGCCGTGATCACCGAGGTGCGGGTGCTCGCGAAGTCGGGCGGACGCAGCGGTTCGTGGAGCGCCCGGTGACGCGGCGGGCCGTCGCGGTGGTCGCCTCCACCCGGGCCGCCTCCGGCGTGTACGAGGATCGCACGGGGCCGGCCCTGCTGACCTGGTTCGAGGGCCGGGGCTGGAGCGGCAGCGTCGTCGTGGTCGCCGACGGCGATGCGGTGGGCGAGGCGATCTCGGACGCGATCGCCTCCGGAGTCGACGTGGTGATCACGACCGGCGGGACGGGAGTCGCTCCGAGCGACGTCACGCCCGAGCAGACGGCGCCCCTGATCGAGCGCGTCCTGCCGGGGCTGGCCGAGGCTATCCGGGCGAAGGGCGCGGCGCACGTGCCGACCGCCGTCCTCAGCAGGGGCACGGCCGGAGTCGCCGGCTCGAGCGTCGTGGTGAACCTCCCGGGCTCGCCCGGCGGGGTCCGCGACGGGATCGACGTGCTCGATCCGATCATCGGGCACCTGCTCGACCAGCTCGGAGGCGGCGATCATGCCCGCTGATCCGGTCGCCCTCGCGCGCCTCTCGGTCGAGCCGATCACGGTCGACGAGTGCGAGCACGCGGTCGACTCCCCCGCGCACGGCGCCGTCGTGACGTTCGCCGGAGTCGTCCGCGATCACGACGAGGGGCGCGGGGTGGTGCGGCTGAACTACGAGGCGCACCCGGACGCGCCCGCCGCGCTGCTCGCCTCCGCCCGGCGGATCACGGAGCGCTTCCCGGAGGTGCGGGTGGCCGCGGTGCACCGGGTCGGCGATCTCGTGGTCGGCGATCTGGCGCTCGCCTGCGCGGTCGCCTCCCCGCATCGCGCGGCCGCCTTCGAGGCGTGCGCGGCGCTCGTCGACGACATCAAGGCGACGGTGCCGATCTGGAAGGAGCAGTCGTTCGTGGACGGCAGCTCGGAGTGGGTCGCGTCGCTCGGCTGACGACCGGCGGGCGAGGCGACCCGGTGCGGCACTGGCGGATCCGCCAGCGTTCCGACGCCTCCGAGTGGGATGCGCCGAGCACGGGTAACACGGGCGTCACACGTGTGGGGTTCACTGGAGGGGCGCGCCGTTCGCGCGCACGGTCGAGAGGTGCGGCATGGACCTGAACACGATCCAGCGCGTGCGGGTCGTGCGCGAGCGCGCCGAGCTGGCCGCGATGGGCGAGCGCACCGCGGTGATCGGAGGCGGCTCCTGGGTCTTCTCCCTCCCGCACGACCACCTCGACGAGCTGCTCGACCTCCAGGGGTTCGGCTGGGAGCCGATCGTCGAGTCGCCGGAGGGGCTCTCCGTCGCCGCGACCTGCACGCTCGCCGAACTGGCGGGGATGCGCGACAGCGGCAGGCCGTCGCACCCGCTCTTCTTCCAGTGCTGCACGGCGCTCCTGGGCTCCTTCAAGATCTGGAACACGGCGACCGTCGGCGGCAACATCGCCAACGCCCTCCCGGCCGGCCCGATGATCAGCCTCGCCTCCGCGCTCGACGCCCGCGCGCTGATCTGGCGCGCCGACGGCTCCGACGAGCTCGTCCCGGTGGCCGAGCTCGTGACGGGCGACATGACCACGACCCTCGGGCACGGCGACGTGATCCGCTCGATCGAGTTCCCGCTGCGGGCCCTGGAGGCTCGGACCGCGTTCCGCAAGATCGCGCTGTCGCCGCTCGGCCGCTCCGGAGCCGTCGTCATCGGGCGACTCGACGTCGACGGGGCGTTCGTCCTCTGCGTGTCCGCAGCGACCGTCCGGCCCGAGGTGCTGCGGTTCGCCGCGGCACCCACCGCCGACGAGCTCGCCTCCGGCATCGACGCCGTCGCGAGCTGGTTCACCGATCCGCACGGCGCCGCCGACTGGCGTCACGGGGTCGTGCTCGTCCTGGCCGAGCAGATCCGCCGAGAGCTCGGAGGGAGCGGCGCATGAGATTCACCGTCAACGGCGAGCAGGTCGACGCGTCCCCGCGGCCCGGTCAGGTGCTGCGCACGCTGCTGCGCGACCACGAGCACTTCGAGGTCAAGAAGGGCTGCGACGCCGGCGACTGCGGCGCCTGCGCGGTGCTCGTCGACGGCACGCCGTTCCACTCCTGCATCTACCCCGCCCACCGGGTCGAGGGGCGCGAGGTGACCACCGCCTCCGGCCTCGGCACACCGGAGGAGCCGGGCGCCGCCCAGCAGGCGTTCGTCGACTCCGCCGCGTTCCAGTGCGGCTTCTGCACCGCGGGCATGGTCGTCACGGCCGCCGCGATCGAGGGGGCGCGCCTCGAGGACGTCCCGCGGCTGATGAAGGGCAACCTCTGCCGGTGCACCGGCTACCGCCCGATCCGCGAGGCGGTGACGCGGGTCGCCTGCGAGCACCCGCCCGCGCCGAGCGGTCTCGCCCCCGTGCGCCGCACCGGTCGGCCCACCGCCGAGGAGTCGCGGGTCGGCCGCTCGCTCGGCGCCCCCGCCGGTCGGCGCATCGTCTCGGGCCGGGAGCCCTACACGCTCGACGTCGCCGTCCCCGGCCTGCTGCACCTGAAGGTCCTGCAGAGCCCGCACGCCCACGCGCGGATCCTCTCCATCGACACGCGGGCGGCCGAGCGGCTGCCCGGCGTCGTCGCGGTGCTGACCGCCGCCGACGTCCCCGACATCCTGTACTCGACGGCCCGCCACGAGTCGCGACTCGACGACCCCGACGACACCCGGATGCTCGACACGGTCGTGCGGTTCCGCGGCCAGCGCGTCGCCGTGGTGGTCGCCGAGTCGGTCGGCCAGGCCGAAGCCGCCTGCCGCGCGATCGACGTCGAGTACGAGCTGCTGCCCGCCGTGTTCGACCCGGAGCTGGCGCGCACAGCAGGCGCCCCCCTCCTGCACGGCGACAAGGATCCGATCGCCTCGCGCATCGCGAAGCCGGAGTCGAACGTCGTCGCCGAGCTGCACGGCGAGTACGGCGACGTGACCCGCGGACTCGCCGAGGCCGACGTGGTCATCGAGGGCCGGTGGTCGACGTCCCGGGTCGCGCACACCGCGCTCGAGACGCACGGCACCATCGGCTGGCTCGAGGGCGACGAGCTCGTGCTGCGCACCTCGACCCAGGTGCCCTTCCTCGTCCGCGACGAGATCGCGCGCATCTTCGACCGCGACCCCTCGACGGTGCGGGTCTTCACGGCCCGGGTCGGCGGCGGTTTCGGCGGCAAGCAGGAGATCCTCACCGAGGACGTCGTCGCGCTGGCGGTGCTGGCCACCGGGCGACCGGTGCAGTTCGAGTTCACCCGCAGCGACGAGTTCACGATGGCGCCCTGCCGGCACCCGATGCGGGTGGGGGTGACGCTCGGAGCCCGCCGCGACGGACGGCTGACGGCGATGAGCGTCGACGTCCTCTCGGACACCGGCGCCTACGGCAATCACGGCCCGGGAGTCATGTTCCACGGCACCTCGGAGTCGGTCGCCACCTACTCCGCCCCGAACAAGCGCGTCGACGCCCAGGCGGTCTACACGAACAACATCCCCTCCGGCGCCTTCCGCGGCTACGGCCTGGGGCAGGTGATCTTCGGCATCGAGTCGGCGATGGACGAGCTCGCCGGGAAGCTCGGCATCGACCCGTTCGAGCTGCGGCGGATCAACGCCGTCCGCCCGGGCGACGAGCTCGTCGTCACACACGTCGAGGGCGACGACATCGGCTTCGCCTCCTACGGACTCGACCAGTGCCTCGATCTGACCGAGGCGGCGCTCCTGCGCGGGCGCGCCGAGGCGACGCCCGACGGGACCGACTGGCGAGTGGGAGAGGGCATGGCGGTCGCGATGATCGCCACGGTCCCGCCGCGCGGCCACTTCTCGGAGGCGACGGTGACGGTCGACGCGGAGGGCCTGCTCACGATCGGGGTCGGCACCGCGGAGTTCGGCAACGGCACGACCACGGTCCACACGCAGCTCGTCGCGAGCGCGTTCGGAGCCTCGGCCGACCGGGTGCGGATCCGCCAGTCGGACACGGACGCCGCCCGCTACGACACCGGCGCCTTCGGCAGCGCGGGCACGGTGGTCGCGGGGAAGGCGGTCTACAGCGCGGCGGTGCGCCTGCTCGCCGAGCTCCGCTCCCTCGCCAAGCGGATCACCGGGCACGACGGCGGCGAGTTCGAGCCCGACGACGAGGGACTCGTCGCCGAGGACGGGACCCGGGTGTCGTACGGCGACCTCGCCCGTGCGGCCGGGGGCCCCATCACGGCCACCGGGACCGAGGACGGCGCTCAGCGCTCGCTCGCGTTCAACGTGCAGGGGTTCCGCGTGGCGGTGCACGTGCCGACGGGCGAGATCCGGATCCTGCAGTCGGTGCAGTCGGCCGACGCCGGCTTCGTCATCAACCCGGCCCAGTGCCGCGGCCAGGTCGAGGGCGGGGTCGCGCAGGCGATCGGCTCGGCTCTCTACGAGGAGATGATCCTCGACGACGAGGGCACCGTCACGACGACGATCCTCCGCAACTACCACATCCCGCAGATGGCCGACGTGCCGACGACCGAGGTGCTCTTCGCCGAGACGGCCGACGAGCTCGGGCCGTTCGGCGCGAAGTCGATGAGCGAGGCGCCCTACAACCCGGTCGCGCCGGCCCTGGCCAACGCCGTCCACGCCGCCATCGGCGTGCGTCCGCACGAGCTGCCTCTCTCACGCGACCGCATCTGGCGGCTGCTGCACCCCGACGCGGCGCCGATCCGCACGGTCCCGGCGCAGGCACCGCAGGGCTGAGCGGGCGGACCGGACCGAAGGAGTCGCGCGGCGGCGAGCCGACGGTGGATCTCGAGACGCCCGCTCCGCGGGCTGCTCGATCAGCGGCCCGCTCCCCTGCCTGCTGGTCGGGCAGCCGTGCAGCGGCGCATCGAGACCCGCCGTCAGACCCGCGACGCGAGCTCCGCGCTCGCGCTCGCGACCTCGCGCGCGATCGCGTCCTCGTCGGCGTTCACGAGCCGCCCCTCCGACACGGCGGGCCGCCCGTTCACGAGCAGCAGCGTGAGCGGCGGCTGCGAGCCGAGCGCGAGCGCGGCGACGGGATCCGCGATGCCCGCGTGCTCGATCCCGTCGACCCTCCAGAGCGCCAGGTCGGCGAGCTTGCCGACCTCGATCGAGCCGATCTCGTCCTGCCGTCCGAGCACCCTGGCGCCTCCGATCGTGGCCACCGAGAGCGCCTGCCGAGCGCTCATCCTGTCGGCGCCCGCGCGCAGCCGGTTCATCAGCACCGCCTCCCGGATCTCGATGCCGAGCTGCCCCGACTCGTTCGACGCCGAGCCGTCGACGCCCAGCCCGACCGGGGCACCGGCCGCGAGCAGCTGCGGGATGGGGGCGATGCCCGCCGCGAGCCGGCCGTTCGACGACGGGCAGTGCGCGACTCCCGTGCCCGTGGCCGCGAACTTGGCGATCGCGTCGTCGTCGAGGTGCACGCAGTGCGCCATCCAGACGTCGTCTCCGAGCCAGCCCAGCGACTCGAGGTAGTCGGTGGGCGACATCCCGAACGCCTCGCGGGTGTACGCGTCCTCCTCGATCGTCTCGGAGCAGTGCGTGTGCAGTCGCACGCCCAGCTGCCGGGCCAGGACCGCCGACTCCCGCAGCAGGTCCGGCGTCACCGAGAACGGCGAGCACGGCGCGATCGCGACCCGCACCATCGACTCGAAGGAGGCGTCGTGGTAGCGCTCGACCGCCGCGGCGCTCGCCTCCAGGGCCGCACCGGTCGTCTCGACGGCGAAGTCGGGCGGCAGGCCGCCCTGCGACTCGCCGAGGTCCATCGAGCCGCGGGTCGCGTGGAGGCGGAGCCCCAGGGTCGAGGCCGCGTCGACGATCCCGCCGACGATGTCGCCGGAGCCGCGCGGGAAGACGTAGTGGTGGTCGCCGACGGTGGTGCAGCCGGAGCGCGCGAGCACTCCCATGGCGCCGAGCGAGGCGGACCGGGTGAGGTCGGCGTCGATCCGCGACCAGGCCGGATACAGCGCCACCAGCCAGTCGAAGAGGATCGAGTCCTGCGCCCAGCCGCGCGTGAGCCACTGGTAGAGGTGGTGGTGCGTGTTCACGAGGCCCGGGGTCAGCAGGTGGCCGCGCCCGTCGACGCGGACGACCGTCACGGGTTCGGTCGCGGGGAGCCCCGTGGGCGCCCGCCCCTCGAGCGCCCAGGCAGGAGGCGCTCCCGCGCCGACCGCGGTGATCAGGTGGTCGTCGACGACGACGTGGCCGCCGGAGTGCTCGGTCCCTGCCGCGTCGACGGTCGCGACGTGGGCCCCGGTGATGATGTGACGCTGCATCCCCCGAGCATGCCAGCGCCGTGTTTCCCGGCCGTTTCCGACTCAGGGACGCGGTCGAGCGGGTCAGCCCGCCGCGTGGATCGGGCCGGTCCTGCCGGCGAGGGGGCTGCCCGACGCTCCCGCGCGCACCGCGAGCACCTCGGCGAGGATCGACACCGCCGTCTCCTCGGGGGTGGACGCGCCGATGTCGAGGCCGATCGGCGAGTGCAGCCGGGCGAGAGCCTCCTCGGCGACTCCCGCCTCCCTGAGGAGCCGCAGGCGCCGCTCGTGCGTGCGGCGCGACCCCATCGCCCCGACGTAGGCGACCGGCAGCGTGAGCGCCACCTCGAGCAACGGGATGTCGAACTTCTCGTCGTGGGTCAGCACGGCGATGACCGTGCGGGCGTCGACCGGGGTGACGCCGAGGTAGTCGGAGGGCCACTCCACCACCACCTCGTCGGCGGCGGGGAAGCGCTCGGCCGTGGCGAAGACGGGCCGCGCGTCGCACACCGTCACCCGGTAGCCGAGCAGCGACCCGGCCGCGCAGAGAGCGGCCGAGAAGTCGACGGCGCCGAAGACGATCAGGCGCGGCCTCTCGGCGGTCACGATGTAGGTGACCTCGAGTTCGACGCCCTGGCAGGTGATCTCGACGCTGTCGGAGCGGCCGGACAGCATGCGCGCCGCACGCTCGGCGAGGATCCTGCGCACCGTGTCGTCGTCGAGGAGCGGTCCGACCACGTCCTGCGCCCGCGTGGCGCCGGTGAGCACGAGCCCGACGAGCAGCTCCGGCCCGCCGACGATCATCGCCAGCCCGGCGGGTCGCCCCGCTCGCGCGGCGCGCAGCTCGGCGAGCACCGCGCCCGAGGTCGCGTCGACCGCGTGCCCGAAGACCCGCAGCTGCCCCCCGCACGACAGCCCAGCCGCGAACGCCGCCTCGTCGTCGAAACCGAAGTGCTCCGAGGCGCTCGCACCCGCGCCGAGCACCTCCTGCGCGAGCGCATAGGCCTGTGCCTCGACGCAGCCGCCCGAGATCGAGCCGATCGCCGCCCCCTCGACGTCGACCGCCATCGACGACCCGAGCGCCCGGGGCGCCGACCCGAAGACGTGCGTGACGGTGACGACCGCGACGCGCTCACCCGCCTCGACGCGCTCGAGGATCGGCACGGCGAGTTCGAGCACGGCGGCCTCCTCACGGGGCGGGCGGGAGGCGTCGCTGCCGGGGGCGCTGGAGCGGCCGGCGGGCGCTCACACGCAGGAAACATGCCGAGTATAGGGTCGATCCATGCCTTCCGACGCCCCCTCGCTCGACCTCGTGATCCGCTCCTCCGCCGTGCTGACCGAGAACGGCTGGCAGCCGGGCAGCGTCGCGATCGCGGAGGGGCTCATCGTGGCGGTCGGCGAGTTCGACGCCCCGTGGCAGACGGCCGAGGAGGTCGTGCTGCCCCAGGGCCAGGTGCTGATCCCCGGGGCGGTCGACACCCACGTGCACGTCAACGAGCCGGGGCGCACGGAGTGGGAGGGCTTCGCGTCGGCGACCCGCGCGGCCGCCGCCGGTGGGGTCACCACGATCATCGACATGCCGCTGAACTCGATCCCGCCGACGACCACCGTCGCGGGACTCGAGGCGAAGCGCGCGGCCGCCGCACCGCAGGCGCTGGTCGACGTCGGCTTCTGGGGCGGGGCGATCCCCGAGAACCTGGGCACCCTCCGCGAGCTGCACGACGCCGGCGTCTTCGGCTTCAAGTGCTTCCTGTCGCCGAGCGGTGTCGACGAGTTCCCGCACCTCAGCACCGAGCAGCTGTTCGAGGCGATGCGCGAGATCGCCGCCTTCGACGGTCTGCTGATCGTCCACGCCGAGGACCCGGGCGAGCTCGAGTCCAGCGCGAACGACGGAGGCGCCTCCTACGGCACCTTCGTCGACTCGCGTCCGCCCGCCTCCGAGAAGAGCGCGATCCTGCACGTGATCGAGGCGGTCCGCGAGACCGGAGGGCGGGCGCACATCCTGCACCTCTCCTCGGCCGACGCCCTCCCGCTGCTGCGCGAGGCGAAGGCCGAGGGGCTGCGGATCACGGCGGAGACCTGCCCGCACTACCTCACCTTCGACGCCGGATCGATCCCCGACGGCGCCACCGAGTTCAAGTGCTGCCCGCCCATCCGCGACGTGCGCAACCGAGAGCTGCTCTGGAAGGGGCTGCTCGACGGCGCCATCGACATCATCGCCTCCGACCACTCCCCCGCCACGGCCGAGCTGAAGTTCGCGCACGACGGCGACTTCGGGCTCGCCTGGGGCGGCATCTCGGGCCTCGAGCTCAGCTTCCGGGCGATCTGGACGGGGGCGCAGGAGCGCCGCATCCCGCTCGAGCAGGTCGTCGCGTGGATGTCGACCGGCACCGCCGCCTTCGCCGGGCTCGGCCAGAAGGGGCTGCTGCGCGCGGGGGCCGACGCCGACCTCGTCGCCTTCGATCCCGATGCGGAGTCGCGGGTCGACGTCGACGCGCTCGCCCACAAGAACAGGGTGTCGGCCTACGACGGCCGCGTCCTCCGCGGTGCCGTCGTGGCGACCTGGGTCGGCGGAGTCGCGGTGACCGCCTCGACGCAGGCGCCCGTCGGCCGCCTCCTCGACCGCCCCGCTCTCTGACCGCTGCCGCGAGAGGCCGCTCCGGCCCGCGGCGCACCGCCGGACGCGTCCCGGAGACGCGTCTCGAGAGTCGTGTTCCGGGCACGTTTCGGGTGTGTGAACTCGCGCGCTCCGCGGCGCTCGGGCGGGCGGATCGCACAAGACTGGCGGAGCGGCGCCGTCGTCTTCGGCGCATCGGGAGGCGCGGGCGGTGCACCCGCCGCGGCATCCTGGCAGACGGGCGACCGGACGCCCACCACCACCCGGACAGGAGCGGACATGTCGATCATCCTCGGAGACCACCAGTACGGGAAGGCCGAGAACCGCGTCGTCAGGATCTACCGCGACAGCCCGCGGCACGAGATCCACGACGTGAACGTGTCGACGGCGCTCCGCGGCGACTTCGAGGCGGCGCACCTCGAGGGCGACCAGTCGGCGGTCCTGCCCACCGATACGCAGAAGCAGACCGCCTACTCGTTCGCGAAGGAGAAGGGGCTGCGCTCGATCGAGGCCTACGGTCTCGAGCTGGCCCGCCACTTCGTCGACGGCTACGCGCCTGTGCACGGCGCCCGCATCGAGATCGAGGAGTTCGCCTGGGAGCGCGTCCTCGTCGACGGCGAGGAGCACGACCACACCTGGGTCCGCAAGGGCCAGGAGGTGCGCATCGCCTCCGTCACGGTCGAGGGCACCGGGGACGAGCAGCGCGTCTGGGTCACCGGCGGCTTCAAGGACCTGACGATCCTCAAGTCGACCGGCAGCGAGTTCCACGGCTTCCTCACCGACCCCTACACGGTGCTGCAGCCCACCAACGACCGGGTGATGGCGACCTCCCTGGTCGCCAAGTGGCGCTTCGCCCTCACCGAGGAGGAGCTCGCCGCGACAGACTGGGAGGGCCTGTACGCCGGGATCAAGGCGCTGATGATCAGCCGCTTCGCGACGGTGCACTCGCTCGCCCTGCAGCAGACGCTCTTCGAGATGGGCCGGGCCGTGCTCGAGCAGTTCCCGCAGCTCGTGGAGATCCGGCTCTCGGCGCCCAACAAGCACCACTTCGTCTACGACCTCTCGCCGTTCGGAGTCTCGAACGACAACGAGGTGTTCCACGCCGACGACCGCCCCTACGGGTTGATCCAGGCGAGCGTCACGCGCGACGACGCACCCGACGCCGGGCCCGCCTGGTACGCCTACACGGGTCTGGTGTGATCGCGGGCGGGCCTCGAGGGGTCCGCCGCGCGATCGCCGCCACTCCGGCGAGGGCTCGCGTGCGTGATCTGCAGGGGTCGCGGGTCCGATGTGCAGGGGTCGCGTCCGATCTGCAGGTGTTCCGGAGGGGAAGACCCTTTCCGCCGCTGGCGCGACGTGCGGTCGAACGGGCAGCAGCACCTGCAGATCGCGCGAGCACCTGCAGATCGCGCGAGCACCTGCAGATCGCGCGAGCGCCTGCAGATCGTGCGCGCGCCTGCAGATCGTGCGCGCGCCTGCAGATCGCGCGCGCGCCTGCAGATCGCGCGCGCGCCTGCAGATCGCGCACCGACCTGCGAGTCGCGCGGGCACCTGCACGGCGCGCGCCGCGCCTCCCGAACTCAGCGCAGCTGCAGCGCCAGGAACAGGTCCGCCCGGTCCGACGTGTTCGACAGGTCGCGCTGGGTCAGCTCCTCCACCCGCGCGATCCGGTAGCGGACCGTGTTGAGGTGCAGGTGCGTCTGCTCCGCGGTGCGGACCCACGAGCCCCCGCAGTCGAGGAACGCCGAGAGCGTCGCGACGAGCTGGGAGTTGTAGCGCGCGTCGTGCTCGATCAGCCGGCCGAGGACGAGCTCGACGAAGACCGTGCGGAGGTGGTCGGGCACCGCGGTCAGCAGCTGCACGGCCGACGTGACCTCGCCCGCGTCGCTGATTCGCACGGCCGCGCCGTCGCCCGGAGCGCCGGGCAGCAGCATCCCGTAGCGCGCCGACCGGAGGGCGCCGCCGAGTGCCGAGACCGAGCTGGCCGCGCTGGTCCCCACCCACAGCACCGGGCCGCTGAGCCCTGCGCCCGCCCGGCGCAGCGCCGAGGTGACGACCGCGAGCGGATCGGCGCCGACCGGGATCGACGCGGACGCGTCGCCCTCCACCGGCACGATCGCCACCACGCAGCCCTGCGCGTCCCTCCCCACGACGGCCCGGCCGAGGTGGGAGGCGGCGTCGGTCAGCAGCCAGCGCGCCAGCTCGGAGGCGGTCGGGTCGTCGCCGGCGAAGCCCGCGACGATCACGGCGCAGCGTCCGGCGCCGCCGAGACCGAGCTGGCGCAGGTACACGGCCGTCTCCGGCTGCTCGCTGTCCTCCTCGATCAGCTCGAGGAGGCGGTCGGCGAGGGCCGAGTCGGCGAGCATCGCGGCGTCGCGCTGCAGCCGGTAGAGACCGACGACTCCCGTGAGCTCGGTGACGGCGTCGAGCAGCGAGGGGTGCCACTCGTTCCAGTCGCCCGCGACGACGACGAACCACGAGGTCGCCCGGTGCTCCTCGGCCCCGGCGACGACGAAGACCGAGAGCACTCCGCCGTGGGAGTCCGGCACCGTCACCGGGTTCCTCCGCGCGGTCAGCCCCGCGCGCACGATCCGCTCGACGTCGGCCAGCCCGAGCGGCGCGGCGGAGGCGGCGGCGCGGCCGGTCGCGGTCAGCACGCGGACGCGTCGCCCGAGCTCGGTCGACGTGCGCGCGATCAGCTCGTCGAGCAGCTGGCCCCGGTACACCTCGGCGAGGAGCTCGCGCTGCCGGGCGAGACCCGCGGTGAGCCGGGCCACGCGGTCGCCTGCGAGCGTGTTCGAGAGGTGCGCGGTGATCGAGGCGAACGAGACGTCGGCGGGCACCGCGAACAGCGCGACTCCGTGGGCACGGCAGGCGGCGATCACGTCGTCGGGGACGAAGCCGTAGAGGCCCTCGCCGGCGAGGAGCGCGACGGCCCCGGCCTCGGCGACCGCCGACACGAACGTCTCGCTGTCCTCGGGCGTCCGGCGCCAGACCATCCCGGTGAGCACGAGCTGGTCGCGCGCGAGGTAGCGGCGCGGGTCGAGCAGATCGGTCGTGAAGGTCCAGTTCACCGGTCGCGCGAGCGCCTCCGGTGTCGTGTAGACGGCGCGGATCCGGAGTTGCGGCGCGTCGAGGACGTCCTGGAGCTGCACCGTCAGCTCCCGCGGTAGGTCGAGTAGGCGAACGGGCTGAGCAGCAGCGGGATGTGGAAGTGCGCGGTCACGTCTTCGAGGCGGAAGGCGACGACGACCTCGGGGTAGAACGAGTCCGTTCCCGAGCGTTCGAAGTAGGCGGCCGTGTCGAAGACGACACGGTAGACCCCGGCGGGCAGCGCCTCCGGGCCGAAGGCGGCCACGCGCCCGTCGGCGTCGGTGCGGGCCTCGGCGACGGGCTCCCATCCGGAGGCGGTGCGCGCCTCGAGCGCGACCGGGACCTCGCGCGCCGGCCGCCCGAGCACCGCGTCGAGGACGTGGGTGGTGACGTGGCTCGCGTGCGCGCTCACGACCGCGCCTCCGCCGTGATCGCACCGGTCTCGGGGCCGAGCGCCCGCACCCGCAGCACCGTGATCTCGCGGAGCTGGTCGGCGACGACGGCGCGCTCCGTGTCGTCGTCGAGTCCGAGCCGGCGCTCGAGCTCGGCCACGATCTGGGCGCGGTCGCGACCCGCGGCGCGGATCAGGAAGACCCTCCCGAACCGCTGCTCGTAGGCGCGGTTCCCCTCGAGGAGCCGCTCCGCGAGGGCTTCGTCGGGCGACAGGCTCGCGGCCTGCTCGGCGGCCGAGAACTCGGAGGAGCGACCGGTGCCCGCATGGCGCTCGCCGATCCTCGGGTGATCGGCGAGGGCGGCCTCGACGTCGTCCGCGCTCAGCGCGCGGACGGCCCGATCGGCGGCGTCGGCGAGAGCGTCGGTCGAGGCGTAGGGGGCGCCGGCGGCGACCTCGTCGACCCAGCGCGGAACGGCGAGGCAGGCGAGCAGAGCATCGCGAAGGGCAGTGGGGGCGGGCATGGTGTCTCCTCGTCGAGCGGCGGGGTGGTGCACGATGGGCTGATGGAGGCGAGAGCGGTGACCGGCGTGGTGCTCGCGGCCGGCGCGGGCCGGAGGGCAGGCGGGCCGAAGGCGCTGCGTCGCGACGCGGACGGCGTGCCCTGGCTCGAGGCGGCGGTCGCCAGGCTCGAGGCGGTCGGCTGCGCTCGGGTGCTGGTGGTCCTGGGCGCCCGGGCGCAGGAGGCGCTCCCGCTCGTTCCCGGCGGCGCCGACGTCGTCGTGGCGGAGGACTGGGCCGAGGGGCTGTCCGCCTCTCTCCGGGCTGCTCTGCTGGCGGTCGACGGCGACACCGTGCTGGTGACGCTGGTCGATCTGCCCGACGAGCCCGTCGCCGTCGGCGCGCGCGTGCTCGCCGCCGCGCCGATCTCGGCCACCGCCCTGGCCCGCGCGGTCTACGACGGTCGGCCGGGTCACCCGGTGCTGATCGGCTCCGCGCACTGGGAGGCGGTGCTGACCAGGGTGACGGGAGACGCCGGCGCCCGCGACCTCCTCCGCGAGAGGGGCGCGATCGAGGTCGAGTGCGGCGACCTCTCGCGCGGCCTCGATCACGACGGACCCGGCTGAGCGGTTCATCGGAGCTCCGCCTCGTCGAGGGCTCCGAGCAGCGCCCGCCAGGCGAGCGTCGCGCAGACCGAGCGGACCGGGTTGCCCGCCACGGCGAGCAGCGCCGACTCCTGACCGAGCACCGGATCGGTCTCCCGTCGGGTCATCGCGCCGAGGAACGCCTCGACCCGCGCTCGGATCGCTCCCGCCGCGAGACCGTCGAGCTCGTCGGCCAGGAGCGACGCCGACCCCTGCGACACCTCGCAGCCGCGGCCGCTCCACGCGATGCCGACGCTGTCGGCCCCTCCGACGACCCGCACCTCGAGGCGGTCGCCGCAGGTCGGGGTGATCAGCTCGCACCGACCCGCGACGGCCCCGGAGGCGTCCGCACGCCCGACGGGATGCCGCGCGTGGTCGCGGATCAGCTCCGCGGCTCCGATCGCGGCGGTCACGGCCGGTCCTCGATCTCGGAGAGCTCGGCGTAGGCCGTGCTGATCCCCGCGATCCGCTCCCTCGCCTCGCGGGGCGACGCCCCGAGCACGCCCGACGCGAGCAGGGCCGCCGCGCTCATGGCCGACGCGTAGCTGTCGAAGGCCGCATCGCTGTCGACCGGGCACTCGAGCCACACCGCCGCGCGATCGGCGAAGCGCCGCGCCTGCGAGTCGGCGACGAGCACCACCGGCACGTGCCGTGCGGCGAGGGTGTCGACGAGCGCGGTGAAGGAGGCGGGGCGACGGCGGAAGCCGATCAGGACGACGGCGTCGCGGGGACCGAGCCCGGCGAGCTCCTCCCCCAGCGACTGGCCGGGCTGCGGGGCGATCCTGACCCGTGCGCGGGCCTGCGCGAGCTGCTGCCGGAGGTGCAGGGCGACGGGGTAGCTGTTGCGCATCCCGATCACGACGACCTCCTCCGCCTCGGAGAGCAGCCGCACCGCGGCCTCGAGACGGCCGTCCGAGAGCGTCGCGGCAAGGCGGAGGAGGTTCGCCCGCTCGCTGTCGAAGTGCGCCGCCAGGGCGTCGCCGGGGTCTCCCGCCGGCGAGGCGGGACCGACGGGGACGCCCGAGCTGCGGAGGGCGCGGGCGTGCTCGCGCACCTCCTGCGAGTTCGAGAACCCGAGTCGGCGGTACAGCCGCGACACGGTGGCCTTCGACACTCCGCTGTGCTGGGCGAGCTCGGTCGCGGTGTAGATGGCCAGGTCGCCGAGGTGATCCAGGATGAAGTCCGCCGCCCGCTGCTCCTGCCGCGACAGCGAGGCGTAGCTCGCGTCGATCCGGTGCCCGATCGTGGGCGTCGGAGCCTCGGAGGCGGTCATCGTCACGCCCGGCTCTCCTGGGCGGCGGCGAACGCGTGGACGGCGGCCTCGAAGGCGTCGAGCGCGGTGGCCACGTCCTCCTCCGTCACGTTCTCGTCGGGGTGGTGGCTGACACCGCCCTCGCAGCGGACGAAGAGCATCGCGTACTCGGTGAGGTCGGCGATCGCCATCGCGTCGTGGCCGGCCTTCGAGAACAGCACCATCGGCTCCGGGTCGCCCGTCGAGCGGATGCCCTGCCGGACGACGTCCTGCAGCCAGTCGGCGGCGACGACGGCCGGAGCCTCGTGGGTCTCCTCGACCGTCAGCACGAGGCGGCGCCGGCGCGCCGACTCCGACATCGCGTGCTGGATCTCGTCCCAGACGCGATCGCGGACGTCGTCGAACTCGGCGCGCAGGTCGAGGCTGAACTCGACCCGGCCGGGGATCACGTTCACCGCGCCCGGGAAGGCCTCGAGCCGGCCGACGGTCGCGATGCAGCCGTGCTCGCGGGCGATGCGCTCGACGGCCAGGACGGCCTCGGCGGCACCCGTCAGGGCGTCGCGGCGACGGTCGAACGGGACTCCGCCGGCGTGCCCCGCCTTGCCCGTGAGGGTCAGCGCGAAGCGGCGCGCGCCCGCGATGGAGGAGACGATGCCGAGCGCCCGGTCGGCCTCCTCGAGGTACGGTCCCTGCTCGATGTGCGTCTCGAGGTAGGCGAGCACGTCGGCCGCGTCGCGCGCCGCCGTCGTGATGCGGGACGGATCGAGCCCGAACTCGTGGAAGGCCTCGACGAGCGTCGTCCCGTGCGCGTCCTCGAGCTCCCACCAGTGCTCGTCCCAGGTCCCTGCGACGGCGCGGGAGCCGAGCAGGGCGGTCCCGAACCGGGTGCCCTCCTCGTCGCCGAACGCGACGACCTCGATCGCGAACGGCAGGCGCGTGCCGGAGGCGTTCAACCGCGAGACCACGGCGATCGCGAGCACGACGCCGAGGATCCCGTCGTAGCGGCCCGCGTTGGGCACGGTGTCGAGGTGCGAGCCGAGCAGCAGCGCCGGGAGGCCGGCCGTCGCGCCCTCGTAGCGGCCGCACTGGTTGCCCGCGGCGTCGTGCCACGTGCGCATGCCCGCCTCCTCCATCCATCGCGCCGCCATCGCGTTGACGCGGGCGTGCTCGGGAGAGAGGTAGACGCGCTCGATCGCCCCACGGGTGCTCGAGACCGCCGCGAGCTCGTCGCAGCGCGCCATGATCTCGGCCGCGGTGGTCATGCGCCGACTCCGCGAGCGGCGTCGTAGACCCCGTAGGCACCGGCGACGCCGCTCCCCGCAGTGACGGAGGCGCCGGCTCGGCGCAGCACCGCCTCCAGGGCCGCGAGCGTCGTCAGCACCGCGTCGGTGCGGGCGTTGTAGCCCATCGTGCCGATCCGCCAGACCTTCCCGTGCAGGGGGCCGAAGGAGGTGCCGATCTCGATGCCGAAGTCCTCCAGCATCGCGCCGCGCACCGCGTCGCCGTTCACTCCCTCGGGGATGTGCACCGCGACGACGTTGTTCATCTTGTGCGCGACGTCGCCGAAGACCTCGAGCCCGAGGCCCCGCACGCCCTCGAGCATCGCCTCGCCGTGCAGGACGTGCCGGGCGACGGTGTTCTCGAGGCCCTCCTCCACGATGATGCGCGCGCACTCACGGGCGCCGAACAGCATGGTGGTCGCCTCGGTGTGGTGGTTGAGGCGGCGCGGGCCCCAGTAGTCGAAGATCATGCCGAGGTCGAAGTAGTTGGAGCGGACGGGGTGCGCGCTGACGGCGTCGCCCTCGTCGCGGATGCCCGCCTCGATGCTCTTGCGCGCCTCGATCACGGCGACCGCCCGCTCCGAGAAGGTGGCCGGGGCCGAGCCCGACGGCCCGCCGAGGCACTTCTGCAGGCCCGCGGTGACCGCGTCGAGCCCGAGCTCGTCGGTGTGGAAGTCGTTGCCGGCGAGCGACGCGGTGACATCGGTGTAGAAGAGCACGCCGTGCTTCTCGCAGAGCGCGCCGAGCTCCTCGAGCGGCTGCGCCATGGTCGTCGAGGTGTCGCCGTGGACCACGGCGAGCACCTTCGGTCGCACCCGCTCGATCGCCTCGGCGATCACCGACACCGGGAACACCTGGCCCCACTCCGCCTCGATGACGTGCACCTCGGCCTGGCAGCGCTCCGCGATCTCGCGGAGGAGGTGGCCGAAGCGGCCGAAGACGGGAACGAGCACGCGGTCGCCCGGCTCGAGCATCGAGACGAGCGCCGCCTCGATCCCGGCGCGACTGGTGCCGTCGACGAGGAGCGTCTTCTCGTTCGCGGTCTGGAAGACGCGGCGGTACAGCTCCTGCGTCTCGTTCATGTAGGCGGTCATCGCCGGGTCGTACTGGCCGACCAGCTGGGCCGACATCGCCCGGAGGACGCGGGGGTCGGCGTTGATCGGGCCGGGTCCCATCAGCAGGCGCGGCGGCGGGTCGATCGGGAGGAACATCGAGGGCGCGGTCGGGCTCGGCATGGGAACCACCTCTTCACAGACGGACGGCAGGAGAAATCCCTGTTTCAGTGAGTCATCCTACGCAACAGACGTTTCTCCGGTGTTTCGGGATCGACGCGCGACCGGGGCGGATCTCGATGAGCCCGCTGTGCGAGGTACCCGATCAGCGGGCACGCGTCCGCCTGCTGGTCGAGCAGCCTCGACGGGGCGCATCGAGACCCACCATCGTCCGAGGGTGGCTCCGAGGACCCCGCCTCCCGCAGGACGTCACTCCTCCCGGGAAGTGCTCACTCCTCCGGAGCGGACAGCGAGACGAGGGCGCGCAGGTCCTCCGCAACGCCTCCGAGGTCGCCGCCGAACCGGTGCCCGCCTGTCAGCGTGCGCGTCAGCGCCTGCGGGATCGCCGCGGCGTAGAGGTCGCGATGCGCGAACGGGACGACCTCGTCGTCCTCGGCGGCGTAGAGGAGCACGCGCGCGCCGCTCGGCAGTCGGTCGCCCAGATCGTCGGGCAGATCGAAGCCGTCGAAGGTCCAGTCGTCGTCCCCGCCCGGGAAGGGCGCTGCGAGGATGCCGATCGCGAGGATCCTCCGGTCGACCCGCGCCGTCGCCAGGTGCTTGAGCAAGAGGTACCCGCCGGCGGAGTGGCCGACCACCGCGAGCGGGCCCTCGGAGCCCGCGAGAGACGCGCCGATCGCGTCGAGCCAGCGCTCGTCCGCCGCGTCGTCCTCCGGCAGGCGCGGGTAGGCCACGCGGAAGCCGTCACCGAGGTGCGCCACCAGGCTCTCGACGAGCGCCGCGTCCTCGTCGTGAGCACCGTCCCCTGCTCCGTGGAGGAAGACGACGTCGACGGTCACGACCTCGTCCCCGTTCCGGTCGACGGAGCGGGCAGAGCGGCGGCGAGGTCGACCAGCGCGAGATCCGATCCGCGGGGTCCGACGAGGCACAGACCCACCGGGCGGCCGCCGACCGCGAGCCGCGGCACCGACAGCGCGGGATAGCCGCCGATCCCCGCGAGGCAGGTGATGCCGAGCGTCGCGGTCCGTGCCGCATCGATCTCCTCCGGAGAGGCATCGAGGGCCGGGGCGACCGACGAGGCGGAGGGGACCAGCAGCACCCGGCCGTCCAGCACGGCGTCGAGGCGGGAGCGGTACGCGGCGACCCGCTCCCGCGCCGCCCGCTCGGTCGCCGCGTCGACCCGCGATGCGGCGTCGAAGCGCGCCTGCACGTCCGGCGCGAGCACCCCGGGGTGCGCCGTGACCCACTCGCCGTCCGAGTCCCACGCCTCCGCCGCCTGCACGAGTCGGAACGCCTCGAACATCTCGGTCACCGGCGGGAGCTCGATGCGCTCCGGGGCGGCGAGGGCACCGGAGGCGACGAGTTCGTCGACCGCGGTCGCGAACGCGGTGCGCACGGCCGGCTCGACCTGCGCGAGCAGTGCCTCCGCGACGACGAACCGAGGGTCGACGCTCACTCGGGGAGCACCGGTCAGCCCGACCTCCGCCACCCGCAGCAGGGTCTGCGGGTCCCGGGTCAGCCAGCCGACCGTGTCGAAGCTCGGCGCGAGCGGCAGCAGCCCCACCACCGGCACGGCGCCGTGCGTCGTCCGGAGGCCCCACAGCCCCTGGTAGGAGGCGGGCACGCGGATGGACCCCGCGGTGTCGGTCGCAAGACCCACGGCGGCCTGCCCGAGCGACACCGCGGTGGCGGGACCGCTCGAGGACCCGCCGGGGATCGCTCCCGGAACGGCGGGGTTGGGAGGGGTGCCGTAGCCGGAGTTGCGCCCGGCGATGCTGTAGGCGAACTCGTCGGTCTGCGCGATGCCGCGTACCGATGCGCCGGCGTCGAGCAGCATCCCGACGGCGGGGGCGGTCGCGGTCTCGATCGGAGCCTCGGCGAGGCGGACGGGCAGTCCGGCTCCGATCCGCTGCCCCTCGAGGGCGAAGAGGTCCTTGACCGCGACGTCGAGCCCGTCGAGCACCCCGGAGGCGGTGGCCGGCACCAGCGGCGCACCGACCGCACGCCAGACCCGCGGGTCGAGCGCGGGCGCGGGAGCCTGCACCTGCGCAGCGCGCACGCGCCACACTCCGCGGTCGCGCGACCAGAGCTGCGTGACGAGCCCTCGCCCGCCCCGCGCAGGCAGGTTGACCGTCACGACCAGCGCCGTGAGCTCATCGATCACCCGAACGTGCAGCTCGGCGATCGCCCGCGGAGGCGTCCCTCCGCGCCTCCCGCGGAAGCCGGTGATCGCCTCGTGCCCGACGAGGAGCCCGGAGGCGTCGCCCCGCAGCGTCGTCGGCTCGCGGACGAACGCCTCCGCGAGGGCCGCCACGTCGTCGGCCGCGAGCGCCGCCTCGTAGGCCTCGACCGCGTCGACGAGCCCGTCGGGCAGCTCCCCCTCGAGCGAGCTCACGCGCGGATCAGTCATCGAAGTCGCCGATCCGGACGCGGGCGTGCACGCCTTTCACCAGATCGACGACCTGCGAGATGTTGAAGTCGGTCGCGGCGCTGAGGTAGGCGTAGGCGAGGCTCGCGTCCATCCCGAAGCGCGCCTGCAGCAGCGCGATCGCCGCTCGCACGCAGTTCTGCACCGCTACGTCGAGGTCCTCATCCATCCCCGTCGGGACGAGGAACTCGGTCGTCTCACCGAGCGGCCCGACGAGAGCGCCGAACGCCTCGAGCGCCTCCGCCTGCGGCACGACCTCGAAGCGCACCCGCACGCGCAGGCTCGCCTCCATCGCCGTCAGCGCCACCTCCCCGTCTCCCTGCGCGAAGTGGGGGTCGCCGACGTAGGCGAGCGCGCCCTCGACCTGGACGGGCAGGTAGAGGCTCGTCCCCTCGGTGAGGAGCGAGATGTCGATGTTGCCGCCGTGCGCGCCCGGGGGCACGGAGTGCGGCCGGACGTCGCCCGCGACCGCGACCCCCATGATCCCGAGGAACGGGTGCAGCTCGAACCGCGCCGAGCGCCCGCCGCCGGCGACCAGGGGCAGGACGCCGCGTTGGACGCCGTCGGCACCCTCCTCGACGCTCGCGAACGCGCTGAACGTGCCCTCGTGGAGTGGGTACTCGCCCGGGAGCGCGCCACGGCCGTGCCGGTTCGAGATGACTCCGTAGGGCACGCGAGGCTCGGCCTCCAGCAGTGTCATCCGCAGCAGGTCCCCGGGATGCGCTCCCCTGACCGCGATCGGACCCGTGACGACGTGCGGCCCGTCGACCGCGGGATCGCGGAAGGGCCCGGAGGAGGCGAGCTCGATCGCGTCGCGCAGCACCGCCTCCGGAGCGACGCCGTGACCGCCGAAGAACGCGAGCGGATCCCGACCCTGATCCTCCAGCACGCCCTCGTGGCTGAGGGTGTCGATGACCACCTCGGCACCGGAGTCGATCGTCAGCGCCGGCCGATCGGCCCCGCACGGGAGCCGCCCCCACAGCACCGACTGCGGGGTCGCCGCCAGGTACTCGACGCCCTCCGGAACCGCTTCTCCGGGCTGGATCGCCCACTCCGCCTGCCGCATCCGCGGACCGCCTTCCCGCGCGGGAGCGCCCCGCGATCGCTTCGAGGCTACCGGCGCCGTGTTTCGGCGCCGTGGCGCATCCATGGCAGGATCGGCGGCGCACACCCCGGTCACCACCGGCATCCCGCGAGCCCCCTCCCCTCCGACGACAGGACTCCCGTGTTCCGACGCCTGCGCACGCGCCCCGACAACGTCCACCTCGGGCTCATGCTCGCCCTGACCTTCTCGACGGGCATCATCGATGCCGTCGGCTACCTCGGGCTCGACCGGGTGTTCACGGGCAACATGACCGGCAACGTCGTCATCCTCGGCATGGCCCTCGCCGGTGCGGACGACCTGCCCGTGGTCGGCCCGATCATCGCGCTGCTGGGCTTCATGCTGGGTGCCGCGATCGGCGGTCGCGTGCTGCGCCCGGTGAAGGCGGGATGGACGACCCGCTCGACCTGGCTCTTCACCGTCGTCGGCCTCGTGATGGCCGTCCTCGCGGTCGTGCTCGCCGTCGTCCCCGAGCATCCGGAGCCGCTCGCCCTCACGGTCACCGGCGTCCTCGGCCTCGCCATGGGACTCCAGGCAGCGACGGCGCGGCACATCGCGGTGAAGGACGTCACGACCGTCGTCGTCACCTCGACCATCACCGGTCTCGCGGCCGACTCCTGGCTCGGCGGCGGCAAGGGCCAGCCCTGGTTCCGCCGCCTGGCCGCCGTCGTGCTGATCGGCGCCGGTGCGGGGGTCGGCGCTCTGGCCCTGAACGTCGGGCTCTGGCTCGGTCTCGCGATCGCCGCCGTGATCACCCTGATCGCGTCCCTGTTCGGCCACCTCGTGGCACACGCGAAGCACGCCCCCGTCGCAGAGACGGTGACTGCCACTCCGTAGTGCCGAGGGAACCCGTTCGCGCCGAGACACCGCGCAGGAGGCGGTGTCTCGGCGGCAACGGGTTCCCCCGCGGCCGACCACTCAGCGCGGCAGCTGCTGGCAGTGCGGGCAGAGGTGCGACGAGCGGTTCATGAACGGCACCCGCACGACCGGCTCCCCGCAGCGCGGGCACGGCTTGCCGGTCTGCCCGTAGGCGTTCAGGCTGTGCGAGAAGTAGCCCGACGCGCCGTTGACGTTCACGTACTGCGCATCGAAGCTCGTCCCGCCCTCGGCCAGCGCGCGCTCGAGCACCGAGCGCACCTCGGCGAAGAGCCGGCGGATCCTCGCCTCACCGAGCGACGAGCTCGGCCGCTCCGGATGCAGCTCGGCCGCCCACAGCGACTCGTCGGCGTAGATGTTGCCGATCCCGCTGACCAGGGTCTGGTCGAGCAGAGCGCGCTTGATGCCGCTCGAGCGTCGCGAGAGCGCCGAGACGATGCCGGAGAGATCGAAGGAGGGATCGAGCGGATCGCGGGCGATGTGCGCGACCTGCGAGGGGACCGACCGCAGCCAGTCGCCGCCGTCGGCGTCGTCGCCCGCGAATCCGCCGGGTGCTCCGTCGCTCGTGGGCACCAGGGCGTCGACGGCCATCGAGCCGAAGATCCGCTGGTCGACGAAGTGCAGGGCCAGCTCCCCGTGGTCGGGGTTCTCGATCGCGATCCGGATGCGCGTCAGCCGCGCGAGCGGCGCGTCGGCCGTCCGCAGCAGCACCTGCCCGCTCATCCCGAGGTGCACGAGCAGCGCCTCCTCCCGCCCCGCGGGCAGCCAGAGGAACTTGCCGCGCCGCACCGCACCCTGCAGCCGTCGCCCGACCAGCAGCCGCTCGAACGGGTGCGCGTGCACGTGGCGCTTCAGCGAGCGCTCGTCGACGATCTCGACTCCGGTGACGAGCGCACCGGTGACCGCGGGAGCGAGGCCGGCGCGGACCACCTCGACCTCGGGGAGCTCCGGCACCGTCAGTCCCCGGAGGCGGCGGCGTCCGTCGCGGAGGCGGCGTCCGACGCGGCGCCGGCGGTGGAGCCGTTGACCGCGTCGCCGGGCGCGGTGGCGGCGAGCCGCGTCCAGGCGTCCAGAGCGGCGGCCATCTCGGCGGCCTTCTTGCTGGTGCCCTCGCCTCGGGCGGTGACGAGTCCGCCGACGATCACCGTCGCCACGAAGACCTTGTTGTGGTCGGGCCCCGTCGCCGCGATCTCGTAGCGCGGAGCCGCCGCACCGCGCTCGGCCGCCGCCTCCTGCAGGCTCGTCTTGGGGTCCATCGAGACGCCGAAGCGCAGCGGGTCGGCGCGGAGGGGGGCGATCAGGCGCAGCACGAGGTCGCGCGCCGCGTCCGGCCCGGTGCCGAGGTAGACGGCACCGATGATGGCCTCGACGGTGTCGGCGAGGATCGACGCTTTGTCGCGCCCGCCCGTGAGCTCCTCACCGCGCCCGAGGCGGAGGTGCTCGCCGAGCCCGATCCCGCGGGCGATCTCGGCGAGGGCCACGGTCGAGACCAGGCTCGCCCGCCTCTTCGCGAGGTCGCCCTCGCTGAGCGAGGGGTACTCGGTGTAGAGCATCACGGTGACGGCCTGCCCGAGGATCGAGTCGCCGAGGAACTCGAGGCGCTCGTTGTGCGGGAGTCCGCCGTTCTCGAAAGCGAACGACCGGTGCGTCAGGGCGAGCTCGAAGAGCTCGCTGTCGAGGCTCACGCCGAGCGTGGCCTCCAGACGCGACCGGTCGTCGCTGGAGGGTGGTGCGGAGGTCTGCTTCACCATGGATCGCACGGCATCCGTCACGGGGCGTCGAGACGCCGCCGGAACGGACGGCACGGCAACGGGATCAGACGTCGGCGACCTTGCGGCCCTTGTACTCGAGGAACAGCGCGGTGCCCGCGGCGTCCTCGACGACCTTGGCGCGGTGGGGGAGGCTGTAGACGACCTTGCCGTTGGGCTCGATGGTCTTGACCAGGGCGGGAGCCGTGGCCTTCCACTGCGAGCGGCGCATGTGGGTGTTCGCGCGGGACTTCTTCCTCTTGGGAACAGCCATGATTCTCTCTTCTCTACCTAGTCAGTCTTGGTCGGTTTCGGTGCGGGCGTTCGTGCCTGCTCCGCTGTCTGCGGAAGCTCCGGGCGCTGTGGCCCCACCGGTCCCCGCGTCACCCAGCCCGGCGAGCGCGGCCCACCGGGAGTCGCGCGGCGCCTCGGGCTCGGGCGCAGAGGATTCGGCCAGCCGCTCCCCCGTGACGGGGTCGAGGCCCGGACAATCCGGCCGGCACACCGGCTGGAACGGCAGCGACAAAACCACCGCATCCCTGACCAGAGGTTCAAGATCCACGTGGTCGTCGTGAACCTCATAGTCGAAAGCTTCGTCAGAAGAGTACGCGAAAAGTTCCTGGAACTCGACTTCGACAGGCAGGGAGATGTCGATGAGGCACCGGCTGCACTCGCCGACAGCCTCGGCCGACACCTCGACCGAGGCGAGGATGCCCTCGTGCACCGACTCGAGGCGGACGTCGAGATCGAGTGCCGCTCCCTTGCGCAGAGCGACGATCCCCTCGCCGAACTGCTCCGGCGCGTCGAGGTCGAGACGGTGCTCGCGCATCTCCCCCGGGCGGCCGAGGAGGTCGCGCACGTTCACAGTGAACGGCGTCTTCTTGAAAGTAGTCACGAGGATCCAGCCTACTCCCCCGGACTGAGCCGAGACGGGGCGGTGCGCGATCCGCAGGCGCCGGTGCGATCTGCAGGAGCTCGTGCGATCCGCAGGAGGTCAGAGGAGGAAAGCCTCTCCATCCGCTCGGGCGGCACGGATGCCGGGTCGACACCTGCCGACCGCACCAGCACCTGCAGACCGCACCACCTCCTGCCAACCGCACGACACCGCCCCGGGACGACCGGAAGCCGCGGTGGACGTGACAGCCCACCGCGGCTTCTCGAGGTCGGTTACCGGCCGCCGCCCGGAGGCGCGTCAGGCGCCGCCCTCCTGCAGGGTCACCTCGATCGGCTCGTAGTCGGCGCCGCTGGTGTCCACGCCCTCGTCGGCGAGCTCCGAGAGCGCCTGCTCGACGTAGTCGTTCGAGTAGGCGGTCGCGGGCGGGTCCTCGCTGATGATGGTCGCGCCGGTCTCGTTGGTCGTCTCCTTGGCGATGTCGACCGTCTGCTGCCATGCGGCCTCGTCGATCATGCCGACGCCGTTCGTCGAGGGCCAGATCAGCTTGTTGACCTCGTTGGTCATCCAGAGCTGGTGGCTGGTGCCGAGCGTGGAGCCGGCGGCGGTGACGATGTCGGCCGCCTCCTCCGGGTTGTCCTTCGCATAGATCCAGCCCTTGATGGACGCCTTGATGAAGGCCACGGTCTGGTCGGCGTAGGCCTCGTCGCTCTCGAGCTTGTCGGCGTCGGCCCAGATCGCGTCCTGGAGCATCGCGGTGCCGACGTCGTTCCAGTTGATGACGTTGAGGTCGTCCGGCTGGTACAGCTCGCCGGTGTCCGGGTTCACCGTCTCGAGCACCTGCGCGTACTCGTTGTAGGTCATCGCCTGCGCGGCGTCGATGTCACCGGCGAGGAAGCCGTTCATGTCGAAGAGCTGCGTGACGAGCGAGATGTCGTCGAGGTCGACTCCGTCCTTCTGCATGCCGGCGAAGAGCTCCCACTCGTTGCCGTAGCCCCAGCTGCCGACCTTCTTGCCCGACAGATCCGCCGGCGAGGTGATGTCCTTGTCCTTGAACGAGATCTGCGTGGTCGCGCTGCGCTCGAAGATCTGCGCGACGTCGGTGATGTTCGCGCCCTGCTCGATCGACCCGAGCACCTTGGGCACCCACGAGATCGCGTAGTCGGCGTCTCCGGAGGCGAGAACGTCCTGCGGGACGATGTCGCCGCCTCCCTCTGCGATCGTCACATCGAGGCCCTCGTCCTCGTAGTAGCCCTGGTCGACGGCGGCGTAGTAGCCGGCGAACTGGGCCTGGGCGACCCACTGCAGCTGCAGGGTCACGGGGGCGAGGTCTCCCGACGAGCCGGAGCCCTCGGAGTCGCCGCCGGATGCGCTGCATCCGGTGAGCGCGAGTCCGACGGCGGCGAATCCCGCCGTGGTCGTCATCGCGATGCGCGTGCGTCTGTTCACTGTTCCTCCTGGTGCGGTGTGGTGCAGGGATGTGCCCGGTTCGGGCGGTGCTGTGGAACGGGCGGTGCTGTCGATCGGGCGGTGCGGCCGGGAGACCCGGGTGGTGCGGCTGGAGAAGTCGAGGAGCGGCGCGGAGGGATCAGCGCGCGCGACTGCGGCGGAGCGCGACGGCCTCGAGGCCGGCGGTGACGCAGTAGAACAGGAGCCCGACGATCACGGAGCCGAGCACGTAGGCGTAGGCCAGGGCGTAGTCGCTCCCCGAGGCCGCGGTCGTGATCGACTTGCCGAGGCCGCCGACCGGTCCGCCGAAGTACTCGGCGACGAGCGCCGAGATGACGGCGAGCGAGGAGGCGATGCGCAGTCCCGTGAAGAAGAACGGCACCGCGCCAGGCAGCGTGATCATCCGCGTCGTCTGCCAGGGCGATGCAGCGTAGGCGCGCATCAGGTCGCGGTGGACGGGAGCCGCCTGGCGCAGACCTCGCAGGGTGTTGATGTACACGGGCACGAAGACCGCCAGTGCGGCCACGAGCTGCCGGGCCGTCTCGACGCTCGCGCCGAACATCGTGTACAGCACCGGCGCCAGAGCGACGATGGGCACGACGGCCGCTGCGGCGACGATCGGAGCGACGAGCCCGTCGAAGACGCGCACCAGCGCCGAGAGCCCGGCGACGAGCACCGCGACCACCGCACCGGCGATCAGTCCGACGAGTGCGTTCCGCCCGGTCACGATGCTCCCGGCCACCACGGAGCCGAGGTTGCCGCCGAACTCCGTCCCGATCGCGACCGGCGACGGGAGGACGAACGGCTTCACGTCGAGCGCCGTCACCCCCAGCTGCCAGAGCAGGACCGCCGCGATCCCCAGCAGGAGCGGGGCGAGGACCGTCCGGGCGAGCGCCTGCGTGCTCACCGGTTCTCCACTCCGCGCGGCACAGCGGCCGCGTCGCCGTGCAGCAGCTCGCGCACGGCTCCGACGTCGCGGAAGAACGCCGTGTCCTCACGGACTCCGGCATCGCGCTCGGAGGAGTCGGGGAGCGCGATGTCCAGGACGTCCCGGATGCGACCCGGCCGCGGCGACATCACGACGACGCGGTCCGAGAGGAACACCGCCTCCGGGATCGAATGGGTGACGAACACCACGGCGGCGCCGGTCTCGCGCCGAATGCGCAGGAGCTCCGTCTGCATCCGCTCGCGCGTCATCTCGTCGAGGGCGCCGAAGGGCTCGTCCATCAGCAGCAGGCGAGGGCTCTCGGCGAGAGCGCGGGCGATGGCGACGCGCTGCTGCATGCCTCCGGAGAGCTGATCGGGGTACGAGTCGGCGAAGTCGCCGAGGCCGACCAGCGCCAGGAGCTCGTCCACCCGGGTCCGCCGGGCCGCGGGGGCGACACCGTGCAGCTCGAGCGGCAGGGCGATGTTCGCCCGGATCGTGCGCCACGGCAGCAGACCGGCCTGCTGGAAGGCGATGCCGTACTCCTGGTCGAGGCGCGCCCGCCTGGCTGTCTTGCCGAAGACGGTGATCGCGCCCGAGCTCGGCTCGTCGAGATCGGCGATGAGGCGCAGCAGGGTCGACTTGCCGCACCCGGAGGGTCCGATCAGCGACACGAACTCGCCGGGAGCGATCTGCAGGGAGACGTCCTGCAGCGCGGTGACGCTCGCCGCCTTCTTCGTGGCGAAGGTCTTCGTGACGGCGTCGACGACGACCGCCGGTTCTGCGGTGCTCGTACGGGCTGCCGTGCTCATGCGGGCTGCTCCCCTCGACGGAACGGACGGAGGGCGGTGCCGATCAGCGCGACGGCTCCGGCGGCCGCGAGACCCACCAGCACCGCCCCGAGGATCGGGGCCCAGGGCTTGGCGGGATCGCCGCCGGCGGCGGAGGCGAACTCGATGATCATGCGGCCGATCCCGCCGCGCAGGCCGATCGAGACCTCGGCGACGACCGTCCCGACGACCGCGCTGACCGCGCCGAGGCGCAGCGCCGGGATCAGGTAGGGCACGCTCGCCGGCAGCCGGAGGCGCACGAGGGTCTTCCACCAGCCGACGCCGTAGACGCGCATCAGCTCGACCTGGTTCGTCGTCGGAGAGCCGAGACCGCGGAGCGCGCCGATCGAGACGGGGAAGAAGGCGAGGTAGGAGGCGATCAGCGCCACCGACATCCAGTTCTCCCAGGTGAACGCGCCGAGTTCGAGCTGCGAGCCCCAGCGGCGCACGAGCGGGGCGATCGCGATGAGCGGGACCGTCTGGCTGAGCACGATCCACGGCAGCACGGCCGACTCCGCGGTCCGGAAGCGCTGCATCAGCAGCGCGAGCAGCAGCCCCACGGCGACTCCGACGACCCAGCCGACGGCCGCGACGCCCAGCGAGAACGCGCTCGCCTGCAGCACCGCGAGCCACAGCGCGGGAGCTCCGCGAGCGCCGGTCACCGGCTCGACGAGCCGACCGGCGATCTCCCAGAGGTGCGGCATGGCGATGGCGCTGGTGCGCGGGAGCACGGTGACGCCGCCGACGACCACACCGGCCTCGGGACCCAGCGCCTTGTACGCCTCCCAGATCAGAGCGAGCAGGAGCAGACCGGCCGCGCCGAGGAGGACGCTGCGCGTCGCGGTCCGCGAGATCATGCCTTCGCCACGATGTGGTCGGCGAGCGCCGGGATCACGGCCTCGCCGTACACCCGCAGCGTCTCCTCCTTGTTGTCGTGCTGGAGGTAGCCGGCGAACTGCGTGACACCGATCTCGGCGAGCGCCTTCAGCTTCTCGATGTGCTCGTCGGCGGTCCCGAGCACGCAGAAGCGCTCGACGATCTCGTCGGGCACGAAGGCGGTGTGCGTGTTGCCGGCCCGCCCGTGCTCGTTGTAGTCGTATCCCTCGCGCCCCGCGATGTAGTCGGTCAGGGCCTGCGGCACGGCCCCCGAGGTCCCGTAGCGGCCGACGATGTCGGCGACGTGGTTGCCGACCATCCCGCCGAACCAGCGGCACTGGTCGCGCATGTGCTCGCGGTCGGTCCCGATGTACATCGGCGCCGCGACGCAGAACTGCAGCGACTCCGGGTCGCGGCCGACGTTCGCGGCCGCCTCCTTGACCGTGCTGATCATCCAGCGCGCGATGTCGAGGTCGGCGAGCTGGAGGATGAAGCCGTCGCCGACCTCGCCGGCGAGCTTCAGGGCGAGCGGCCCGTAGGCCGCGACCCACATCTCGAGGGACGAGCCGCGGCTCCACGGGAACTGCAGGGTCGAGCCGTTGTACTCGACAGAGCGGCTGTTCGCGAGCTCGCGGATGACGTGGATCGACTCCCGCAGCGTCTTCAGCGTCGTGGGGGCGCCGCCCGTCACCCGAACCGCGGAGTCGCCCCGCCCGATCCCGCAGACCGTGCGATTGCCGTACATCTCGTTCAGCGTCGCGTGCAGGGAGGCGATCACCGTCCAGTCGCGGGTGGCCGGGTTGGTCACCATGGGGCCCACGGTGATCCGGTGGGTCTTCTCGAGGATCTGCGAGTAGATGACGTACGGCTCCTGCCAGAGCAGGTGCGAGTCGAAGGTCCACGCGTAGTCGAAGCCGTAGGTCTCGGCCAGGACGGCGAGGGCGACGGTGCGCGACGCGGGCGGGTTGGTCTGGAGGACGACTCCGAAGTCCATGGGGGTTCCTTTGCTGCAGGGGGCTTGCGGATCGCCTAGATCAAATACTGAGAGAGGCCCCGCTTGATGTACTTGCCGTCGCCCTTGGCGCCGATGTAGTCGCCGCCGTCGACGACGACCTTGCCGCGCGAGATCACCGTGTCGACGTGCCCGTCGATCTCGTAGCCCTCCCAGGCCGAGTAGTCCATGTTCATGTGGTGCGTGCGCCCCTCGCCGATGCCGATCGAGGTGTGGCCGTTCGGGTCGTAGACCACGACGTCCCCGTCGGCGCCCGGCTGGATCACGCCCTTCTTCCCGTACATCCCGAACATCCGCGCAGGAGTCGTCGACGTGAGCTCCACCCACCTCGGCAGCGTGATCTGCCCCGAGACGACGCCCTGGTACATCAGATCCATGCGGTGCTCGACGGAGCCGATCCCGTTCGGGATCTTCGAGAAGTCGCCGAGGCCCATGTCCTTCTGGCCCTTCATGCAGAAGGGGCAGTGGTCGGTGGAGACCATCTGGATGTCGTTGGTGCGCAGCGACTGCCACATGTGGTGCTGGTGCCCCTCCGCCTTCGAGCGCAGCGGAGTGGAGCAGACCCACTTGGCGCCCTCGAAGTCGCCCCACTCCTCGCTGGACGCGCCGAGCTGCTCCTCGAGCGAGAGGTAGAGGTACTGCGGGCAGGTCTCGCCGAACACGTTCATCCCGCGGTCGCGCGCCGCCGCGATCTGCTCGACCGCCTGCTTCGCCGAGACGTGCACCACGTAGAGCGGAGCGCCCGTGAGATCGGCGATCATGATCGCCCGGTGGGTCGCCTCCTCCTCGGCCTGCCACGGCCGGGTGAGCCCGTGGAAGTAGGGCGAGGTCCTGCCGGCGGCGACCGACTGCTTGACCAGCTCGTCGATGATCGCGCCGTTCTCGGCGTGCATCATCATCATCGCGCCGTTCTCGGCGCCCTTCTGGAACGCCCGCAGGATCTGGCCGTCGTCCGAGAGGAACACGCCCTTGTAGGCCATGAACAGCTTGAAGCTGGTCACTCCCTCCGCGATCAGCTCGTCCATCGCGACGAGCGACGAGTCCTGCACGTCCGACAGGATCTGGTGGAACCCGTAGTCGATGGCGCAGTTGCCGGCGGCCTTCTCCTGCCACGCGCCGTAGCGCTCGACGACGCTCTCGCCCGGGTACTGCACGGCGAAGTCGACGATGGAGGTGGTGCCTCCCCAGGCCGCGGCCCGCGTGCCGGTCTCGAAGGTGTCGGAGGCGTTCGTGCCGCCGAACGGCATCTCCATGTGCGTGTGCGCGTCGATCCCGCCGGGGATGACGTACTTGCCGGTCGCGTCGATCACGCGGTCGACGTTCGCGGCCAGGTCGAACCCCAGCAGGGTCGAGCCGGGCGCGAGCACCGCGGCGATCGTCTCGCCGTCGATCAGGACGTCGGCGGTGGCGGTGCCGGTCGCGTTGACGACCGTGCCGTTCGTGATGAGGGTCTTCATCGATGCTCCTCGGTTCTCGCGGCTCGTCGTCAGGGCTGGGGGATGCTGGTGTACGACTCGGGACGGCGGTCGCGGTAGAACTGCCAGTCGTCGCGCATCTGCTGCACCATGTCGAGATCGAGGTCGCGGATCACGATCTCCTCGCTCTCCCCCGACCCCTTCTCGCCGACGAAGTTCCCGCGCGGGTCGATGACCTGGCTCGTCCCGTAGAAGTCGACGGCGAGCTCGCCGTACTCGTTGTCCTCGCGCCCCACGCGGTTGGGCTGCAGCACGAAGTAGCCGTTGGCCACGGCGGCGCACGGCCCCTCCACCTCCCACAGGCGGTTCGAGAGACCGGGCTTGGTCGCGTTGGGGTTGAAGACCAGGTGCGCACCGTTCAGGCCCAGCTCGCGCCAGCCCTCCGGGAAGTGCCGGTCGTAGCAGATGTAGACGCCGACCTTGCCGACGGCGGTGTCGAAGACCGGGTAGCCGAGGTTGCCGGGCCGGAAGTAGAACTTCTCCCAGAAGCGGTCGAGGTGCGGAATGTGGTGCTTGCGGTACTTGCCGAGGATCGTGCCGTCGGCGTCGACCACCACGGCCGTGTTGTAGTACACGCCCGTGATGTCCTCCTCGTAGATCGGGAGGATGGTGACGAGGTTGAGCTCTTTCGCGAGAGCCGCGAAGCGCTGCACGATCGGTCCGTCGGCGGGCTCGGCGTAGCGGTAGTACTTCTTGTCCTCGGTGATCCCGAAGTACGGGCCGTAGAACAGCTCCTGGAAGCAGATGATCTGCGCCCCCTGCGCCGCCGCGTCGCGGGCGAACTGCTCGTGCTTGTCGAGCATCGACTCCTTGTCGCCGGTCCACGTGGTCTGCGTGATTGCCGCTCGGACGATGGTCATCGGTACCTCCATGCCTTGGGCGACCCGGCGCGGGTCTCCGCGGTGCTGTCATGTGCGGATGCGGAGCCGAGGGGCCGTGGTCCCACTGTGGTCCGCGGTCGGCCCGAAGGCAATCGCGGTCCCCGTCCGACTCCGTGGACAGGGGTCCATCGTCGTCCTCCGACGTTTCCCGGGTGTTTCCGGCGGAGATCCGCAGCATTAAGGCATCGAGAACAAGGAATCCGTCGCGGGGCACTGCTCGCGGTACCGTGACCGGATGCGCATCACGATCCTGGCCGGCGGCGTCGGCGGCGCCCGTTTCACCTCGGCCGTGCGGGAGCACCTCCGCGATCTCGAGGCGGCGGGAGGCGAGACCTCCGAGATCACGGTCGTCGCGAACACCGGCGACGACATGTGGCTCGCGGGCCTCAAGGTCTGCCCGGACCTCGACTCCCTCACCTACGCCCTCGGGGGCGTGAACGACACCGAGCGGGGCTGGGGCCGCGCGGGCGAGACGGAGCGGGTCTCGGCCGAGCTCGCGGCGTTCGGCGTCGGCTGGCCGTGGTTCACCCTGGGCGATCTCGATCTCGGCACGCACATCGCCCGCACCTCGATGCTCCGCGACGGCCTGACGCTGTCGGAGGCGACCGCGCGCATCACCGCCCGCTGGCCGCTCGGCGTCCGCCTCCTGCCGATGTCCGACGACGACGTCGAGACCCACGTCGAGGTCGACCTCCCCGGCGAGGGGATCCGCGAGCTGCACTTCGAGGAGTGGTGGGTGCGGCTGCGCGCCTCCTCCCCCGCCCGCCGCTTCGTCCAGACGAACGTCGAGCGGTCGCGCCCCGCCCCCGGCGTCCTCGAGGCGATCGCCGACACCGACGCCGTCCTCGTCGCCCCGTCGAACCCGGTCGTCTCGATCGGCACGATCCTGGGGATCCCCGGCATCGCCGAAGCGGTCCGCCGCACGGCGGCCCCGGTCGTCGGCGTCTCGCCGATCATCGGCGGTGCGGTCGTCCGCGGAATGGCCGACGCCTGCCTCCCGGCCATCGGAGTCGAGACCTCGGCCGAGGCGGTCGGCCGCCACTACGGATCCCGCACCGCGGGCGGCCTGCTCGACGCCTGGCTGGTCGGCGAGGAGGACGCGGCCTCGGTCCCCGCACTCGAGTCGACCGGCCTCCGGGTGCACTCCGTACCGCTCTGGCTCCGCGACCGCGCGACCTCGGTCCGTCTGGCGGCCGACGCCCTGGCGGCCGCTCGCGCCTGACCCGCGTCCGGCGGGGTCGGGCGTACGATAGTGCGCTATCCATCGGAGGAGCCCGGATGCAGATCTCAGAGCTGGTGAGCCGATCGGGCGTCACGCTGGCGAGTGTCAAGTTCTACCTGCGCGAGGGGATGCTGTCGCCGGGCGAGGCCGTCCATGCGCGACGAGCCGAGTACGGGGACGCTCACCTCGAGCGGCTCCTCGTCATCAAGGCCCTGACGACGGTCGCCGGCCTCCCCCTCGCGCGGACCAAGAGGATCCTGCAGGTCCTCGACCACCCCGACGGCGCTCTCACCGAGCTGCTGGCGGAGGCGATCGGGGCCACTGCCGACGACCGGGACGACGTGATCGTGGCCGAGGAGGACCTCGCCGAGGAGTACCCCCGTGCGTTCCGGGCGACGGCGATGCTGGGGCCGGTCTTCCGTCCCCGGATGCCCGCGGTCGCGCAGCTCGATCGTGCGCTCGAGGCGGCGGAGGAGGCGGGCTTGGCCGCGGTCGAGGAGAGGGCCCGCTCCTACGGTCCGTCGATCCAGGCCATCGCTGAAGCGGAACTCGCCGACCTGCCGGCCGATGATCCGGCTGCGGCGGTGCAGTACGCCGTCCTCGGCACGACTCTCTACGAGCCGGTCCTCGCAGCGCTGCGCCGGCTCGCACACCAGAACATCGTCTCGACGCGGCATCAGGTCTGAGGGATCGTCTCCCTGCGTGCCCCCGGCGGGGCCGATCCGGGGCAGATCCGACGAGCGGCGCCCCCGGATCCCTTGTACCGTCGTCGTCTGACGGACCCGGACCCGACCCGCCCGTCAGGAGGACTCATGGAGCTCAGCACCGAGAAGATCGAGCCCGACATCGTCGTCGTCCGACCGGTGGGGCGACTGGATCTGTCGACCGCGCCCGAGTTCGAGGCCGTGGTGCTGCGGGCCGTCACCGACGGAGACCTGCGCATCGTCATCGACCTCGCCGGGATCGAGTTCCTCGACTCGTCGGGTCTCGGCGTGCTGGTGGCGTGCCTCAAGGAGGCCCGTCGCGCCGGCGGTGACCTGCGGGTCGCCGCGCCCGCCGAGCAGCCGGCCATGGTGCTCGAGCTCTCGAACCTCGACCGTCTCCTCGGCACGGCCGAGAACGTCGAGGACGCCTACCGTGTCTGAGCGCTCGTTCGTCATCCGCACGCCCCCGGACGACGGGCTGACCGCGGTGCACGAGGCCCTCGGCGAGATCTGGGCGGAGTCGCCCGGCGTGGGCTCCTGGGATCGGATGGCGTTCGAGACCGCGCTCTCCGAGCTGACCTCGAACGTGGTCCAGCACGCGCGCTCGACCCGGCACGTCATCTGCCTCGTCGAGATCAGCGTCGACGACCGGGAGCTGCGGGCGGTGCTCAACGACTCCGCGTCGGCGCCCGATCTCGACGTGACCGCACCGCGCGACATGCCGGACGAGTGGGCGGAGGCGGGGCGCGGCATCCCCTTCATCCAGGCGCTGGTGACCCGCTTCGAGTACAACCGGGTCGACGGTCAGAACATCTGGTCGATCGTGCGCGAACGGCGCCGGTCGTGACGGACGAGCGCGAGCGGGTCCGCCTCGCGGCCGTCGCCTCCCTCGACTTCTCCGGGTCGGGACCGCAGGAGCGCTTCGACCGCATCACCCGGGTCGCCCGCCAGCTCCTGCGCGTCCCGTCGGCCGAGATCAACATCATCGAGGAGTCGACGCAGTACACGAAGTCGCCGCAGCGGCCGCCGCTGACGAGCCGGATCCCCCGGGCCGACTCGATCTGCGACGTCACGGTCCAGCAGCCCGACCTCCTGGTGATCGAGGACGCCTCCGCCGACGCCCGCTTCGCCGATCGCGGATCCGTGACCGGCGACCCGCACCTCCGCTTCTACGCCGGTCGACCGCTCACGGTCGGCGACGGCGTGCGGGTGGGCACGATCTGCGTCTACGACCAGGTCCCGCGCGACTTCACGGAGGAGGAGGGCCGCGTCCTCGAGGAGCTCGGACGGTGGGCCGAGAGGGAGCTGCGCGAGATCGCGTCGTCGAGCCGGGCCGCGGAGCTGCAGCGGCGGTTGAAGCCGGCGGCACTCGTCCTGGACGACTGGAGCGTCGCCGGGTCGACCCTGCCCGCGCAGGACGTCGCCGGCGACTACGCGTCGTGGCGGTTCAGCGGAGACCGCCTCGCGCTCGAGGTGGTCGACGTGATGGGCAAGGGGACGGGAGCGGCCATCATCGCCTCGGCGATCCGCTCGGCCTTCCAAGCGCGGCCCGACGCGGCTCCGGCCGAGGCCGTGTCCGCGGTGAACAGGCAACTGCTGCAGGACCTCACCGCGACAGCGACGTTCGCGACCGCGTTCATCGCCGGGCTCGACACGGTCGACGGCCGGCTCTCCTTCGTCGACGCGGGTCACGGACTGACGATGCTGCTGCGGGCCGACGGCTCCGTCGAGCGGCTCACCACGGCGGGTCTGCCGATCGGGATCGCCGACGACGTCCAGTGGGAGGAGCACTCCCGGATCCTCCAGCGGGGCGACACGCTGTTCTCCTGCAGCGACGGGGTCCTCGATCTCTACGACGGCACGCTCGCGGCTCTCGACCGCCTCGCCGAGCTCGTCCGCCACCTCGACGACGAGGCGCTGTTCGAGCACCTCGCCGCACTCGCGCTCAGCGCGGGGGCCCAGGACGATGTGACAGCGTTGGTGCTGCGGCGGCGCTGACCGCGACCGCCCCAGACACCTGCACTGATCGAAAGCGCCCGTACCTATCGAAAGGAACGTCCATGCCCGGAGCCCTCGTCCTCGCCGGTGGCGGCCTCGCCGGAATCGCCTGGGAGCTCGGCATCGTCCGCGGCATCTCCGACGCGTCACCGGAGGCGGCACGGCTCCTTCTCGACCCCGCGACCACGTTCGTCGGCACCTCGGCGGGCTCGGCGGTCGCCGCTCAGCTGAGCACCGCGGTGGGCCTGGACGAGTCCTACGCCGCCCAGCTGCGCGAGGAGTCGGCCGAGATCGGCGCCGACGTCGACTCCGAGAAGCTGCAGGCCCTGTTCGCCGCGGCCGTCGAGGGCGCGACGTCGCCCGAGGACGCGCGCAGACGGATCGGCACCCTGGCACTCGAGACCGAGACCCTGACCGAGGACACCCGGCGGGCCGTCATCGCCGCCCGCGTAGCGGAGGCCGACTGGCCCGAGCGCCGCCTCCTGATCACCGCGGTCGACACGGCCACCGGCGCGCTCGCGGTGTTCGACCGCACGAGCGGCGTCGAGCTCGTCGACGCGATCTCGGCGAGCTGCGCGGTCCCCGGAGTCTGGCCGCCGGTCACCATCGGCGGCGTCCGCTACATGGACGGAGGCGTCCGCTCCGGCAGCAACGCCGATCTCGCCGCGGGTGCCGACTGGGTCCTCGTCGTCACGCCTCTCTCCGGCGTCGGTGCCCCCGGGGTCGGGACCATCCCGAACGCCGAGCTCAACGCCCTCGGCGACTCCCGGGTCGAGGTCGTCTACGCCGACGGGGCGTCCGTCGCGGCCTTCGGACCGAACTCGCTCGACCCCTCGGTCCGCCGGGCATCCGCCGAGGCGGGCCGGGCGCAGGGCGCGCGGATCGCTCCCCTGATCGCCGAGCTGGTGGGTGCCGTCGCTCCCGGTCAGCGCCTGACGGCGTAGCGGAGGTAGACGGTCCCGTCGGCGAAGCGGCGCTCCTCGCGCAGGTCGAGCTCCAGTCGGAGCCCCCTCGGGAGGAACGTCGTCCCTCCTCCGACCGTCACCGGCAGGACGAACCAGCGGATCTCGTCGACGATCCCCGCATCGAGCGCCAGCGCCGCGAGGCCAGGTCCTCCGATCGAGACGTCCTGCTCGCTCTCGCGCACCAGCGCCGCGACGGCGATCGGGTCGAACTCGCGCTCGAGCCGCGTCCGTCGTGTGCGCACGGAGGGGAGCGTTCTCGAGTAGACGATCTTGTCCGCCGCCTGCCAGTGGCTCTGGAAATCGCGGATGAAGGCGAACTCCTTCGCGAGGTCGTACTCCGTGTCCCAGCCGCTCATGGTCTCGTACATGCGCCGCCCGTAGAGGAAGGTCGCGACCGACGCCTCGCTCTCGTTGATGAAGCGGTGCACCGCCGGGCGGGGCTCCGCCCAGGCGAAACCGCCCGACTCGTCGACCGTGTAGCCGTCGAGCGACGCGAGAGCGCTGTAGACGAGCGCGCCCATGTGGGCCTCCTCTGCGGCCGGCTTCGGGTTCCGCCCACGCCGCGAGAGTAGGACTGAGAGCGCTCTCCTACAAGGTCCCCCGAACGAGGAGTCGGGAATGGACGGCCTCCCCCTCTGCGGGGCGGGCGCCGCGACCGCGTACGGTGGAGGCGCCGCAGAGCGCGGCCGGTGGAGGATTCCGGATGAAGATCAGTCAGCTGCGCCACTTCGTGGTGGTCGCCGAGGAGCTCCACTTCGTGCGCGCCGCCGAGAAGCTCGGCATCTCGCGGCAGAAGCTCGACTCCTCCGTCGAAGCCGTCGAGCTCGACGACGGACGCGTGCTGTTCGAGCCGGGAGCAGCCGCGACGACCCTCACCGCGGCGGGCCGTCAGCGCCTCGCCTCGGCACGCGAGGAGCTCGCCGCCCTCGGCGACGAGGAGGCGGCACCTGCGAAGACCGGAGGCAAGGCCAAGGCCTCGAAGGGCACCGGCCGCGCCCCGATCGTCAAGGGCCAGCCGAAGCCCTACAAGCGCCGTCAGTCGCGCTGACGCGACACCGTCCGGCGCGTGAACTGCGGCAGAGCGACGAGCGTCTAGGCGGGGCCCCGCGCCTCGGGAACCGGGTGGGCCCTACCGGGCTCGAACCGATGACATCCACGGTGTAAACGTGGCGCTCTACCAACTGAGCTAAAGGCCCCCGCCGCGGCCGAGCCACGAACGATCGCCTCGATCCTACGACACGGCCGTTCCCCTCCGACCCGCCGCGAACCGCGCCCTGCTCGGAGCGGGAGGACCCGTGCGGGGGCAGGGGCCGCACGCCGGCGGCGCTACTCTCGGCACATGGCCGACAGCAGCGACGAGGGCACCCGCGCCAGGCGCCGAGCCGAATCCCGCTGGCCGGCATCGGCGGCCATCATCGTCGCCGTCGCCCTCAACGTGGTCGGGCACACCGACGACACCTCGGTCGTGCGGCTCGTCGCCGCGGGCCTCACGCTGGCCCTCCTGGTGCCGCTGTTCATCGTCAACCCGCACCGGCTCGACTCCGAGACCCGGTGGTCGCGCGGAGTGTCGATCGCACTCGCGGTCGTCCTCGCCGCCGCCAACCAGGTGAACGTCGTCTCGGTGATCATCGCGCTCGTGGACGGTTCGACCGACGGTCCGCTGCTCCTGCTCACGGCGCTGCAGGTCTGGGTGACGAACGTGGTCGCCTACGCCCTGCTCTTCTGGGAGCTCGACCGCGGGGGCCCGCTGGCCCGAGGCACGCTCCCCCGGGCTCAGCTGCCGCCCGCCGACTTCGCGTTCCCGCAGGACGCCTACCGGGACACGGTCGCGGAGGTGTCGGTCACCTCCTCCGAGCGCGCCGACTGGCGCCCGGGCTTCGTCGACTACCTCTACGTCTCGACGACGAACACGATGGCGTTCAGCCCCACCGACACGATGCCGCTGTCGAGCCGGGTGAAGCTCCTGATGTCGCTCGAGGGCGTCACGGGGTTCGTCCTGCTCGCGCTGGTCATCTCGCGCGCGGTCAACATCCTGAACTGACTGCACGGGACGCCCTGCGAGCGCGCCGGTCGACTCCTGCCGAAACGGCGTCCCGACTGTTCGTCGAGGTGGCGTCAGGCGTGCGCGGGAGCGAGAGCGTCGATGGCGGCGCGGTAGGCGTCGATGGAGCGCGCCTCGCCCGGAGCCGTGATGAACGTCTCGCGGATCACGCCCTCCTTGTCGATGAGGAACGTCGCGCGCGTGGCGTAGCCCTTCCCCTCCAGGAACACCCCGTACTGCTTGGCGACGTCGCCGTGCGGCCAGAAGTCCGACAGGAGGGTGAAGTCGTAGCCCTGCTTCTCGCCCCAGGCGCGCAGGGTGTGCTTGGAGTCGACGGAGATGCCGATCAGCTCGACCTCCGCGTGCTCGAAGAGAGCGAGGTTCTCGCGCAGGACGCAGAACTCACCGGTGCAGGTGCCCGAGAAGGCCAGGGGGAAGAAGACGAGGGCGACGTTGCGCCGCCCGTGGAAGTCGCCCAGCTGGATGCGCTCGCCGTACTGGTTCGCGAGTTCGAAGTCGGGAGCCAGTGTGAGCTTCTCGAGAGCCATCGGTCCGATGTCCTTCCGTGCGCACGAGAATCGAGCGAGCACGAGGGGCAATGCTAGACCCGCTCCGGGCATCCACCAAGGGAAGCAGTGAACCGGGCCGGCAGTGGTGAATTCCCACAGTGACCTGAGGGTTCGCTCGTGGATCGTCACAGATCGCTGGAATCGCTAGGCTGATCCAGGTGCCCGCGCGCGGCTCGTCATCCGAGCCCTGCACGTGCGGATCCGCACCGCTTCATGAGAGTGATGTCTCGGGCACGATCTGCCCCCAGAGAGAGGTCGAGGGTGACTGTTAACGATCAGGACCCGTATTCCGTCGGTCACGTGGACTCGGACCCCGAGGAAACGTCGGAGTGGAACGAGTCGCTGGACGCGCTCGTCGAGGAGCGGGGGGCGGGCCGCGGACGTGACGTCATGCTCAGCCTCCTCAAGCGCTCCAAAGAGCTGCACCTCGGTGTGCCGATGGTCCCCACCACGGACTACATCAACACGATCGCTCCCGAGAACGAGCCCGAGTTCCCCGGAGACGAGGACATCGAGCGCCGCTACCGCGCCTGGATCCGCTGGAACGCGGCCATCCTGGTCCACCGCGCCCAGCGGCCCGGCATCGGCGTCGGCGGCCACATCTCGACGTACGCGTCGAGCGCCTCGCTCTACGAGGTCGGCTTCAACCACTTCTTCCGCGGCCAGGACCACCCGGGCGGCGGCGACCAGATCTTCATCCAGGGCCACGCCTCCCCCGGTCCCTACGCTCGCGCCTTCCTCGAGGGACGCCTGACCGAGCACCAGCTCGACGGGTTCCGCCAGGAGAAGTCGCACCAGGGCGGCGGGCTCTCGAGCTACCCGCACCCGCGCCTCATGCCCGAGTTCTGGCAGTTCCCGACCGTGTCGATGGGCCTCGGTCCGATCAACGCGATCTACCAGGCGCAGGCGAACAAGTACCTCACCAACCGCGGCATCAAGGACGCCTCCGACCAGCAGGTCTGGGCGTTCCTCGGCGACGGCGAGATGGACGAGGTCGAGTCGCGCGGTCAGCTGCAGGTCGCGGCGAACGACGGCCTCGACAACCTGAACTTCATCGTCAACTGCAACCTCCAGCGCCTCGACGGACCGGTCCGCGGCAACGGCAAGATCGTGCAGGAGCTGGAGTCGTTCTTCCGGGGTGCCGGCTGGAACGTCATCAAGCTCATCTGGGGCCGCGAGTGGGACGACCTCCTCGCGCGCGACACCGAGGGCGCGCTGCTGGATCTGATGAACAAGACGCCCGACGGCGACTTCCAGACCTACAAGACCGAAGACGGCGCCTACGTCCGCGAGAACTTCTTCGGCCGCGACCCGCGTGCCAAGAAGCTCGTCGAGGACTACACCGACGAGCAGGTCTGGGGCCTGCGCCGAGGTGGTCACGACTACCGCAAGATCTACGCCGCCATGAAGGCCGCGAGCGAGCACAAGGGCCAGCCGACCGTCATCCTGGCGCACACCATCAAGGGCTACGGTCTCGGCCGCAGCTTCGAGGGACGCAACGCGACCCACCAGATGAAGAAGATGACGCTCGACAACCTCAAGGGCTTCCGCGACACCATGCGGATCCCGATCACCGACGCGCAGCTCGAGGAGAACCCCTACCTCCCGCCGTACTACCACCCGGGTCAGGGCGACGAGGCGATCGAGTACCTGCAGGAGCGCCGCCGTGCGCTGGGCGGCTACGTCCCGGAGCGACGGACGAAGTACACGCAGCTCAACCTGCCCGACGACTCCGCCTACGCCATCGGCAAGAAGGGCTCCGGGACGCAGGAGGTCGCCACCACCATGGCGTTCGTCCGCATCCTCAAGGACATCCTCCGCTCGAAGGACTTCGGCAACCGCGTCGTCCCGATCATCCCCGACGAGGCGCGCACCTTCGGCATGGATGCGTTCTTCCCGAACGCGAAGATCTACAACCCCCGCGGGCAGCACTACACCTCGGTCGACCGCGAGCTGCTGCTCGCGTACAAGGAGAGCCCCCAGGGGCAGATCCTGCACGTCGGCATCAACGAGGCGGGCGCCCTCGCGGCGTTCACCGCGGTCGGCACCTCGTACTCGACGCAGGGCGAGCCGCTCATCCCGGTCTACGTCTTCTACTCGATGTTCGGGTTCCAGCGCACGGGCGACGCGATCTGGGCGGCGGGCGACATGATGACCCGCGGCTTCATGATCGGCGCCACGGCCGGGCGCACGACGCTGACCGGTGAAGGCCTCCAGCACGCGGACGGCCACTCGCCGATCCTCGCGGCGACCAACCCGGCCGTGGTCAGCTACGACCCGGCGTACGGCTACGAGATCGCGCACATCGTGCAGTCCGGTCTCGACCGCATGTACGGCGGGAAGCACCCCGACCCGAACGTCATGTACTACATCGCGGTCTACAACGAGCCGATCGTGCAGCCCAAGGAGCCCGAGGACGTCGACGTGGACGGCATCGTCCGCGGCATCCACCGGATCTCGTGGGGTCAGTGGGACGGGCCGAAGGCGCAGCTGCTCGCCTCCGGAGTCGCCGTGCCGTGGGCGATCGAGGCGCAGAAGCTCCTCGCCGAGGACTGGGGCGTCTCGGCCGACGTCTGGTCGGTGACCTCGTGGAACGAGCTGCGGCGCGACGGCATCAAGGCCGAGCACCACAACTTCCTCCACCCCGAGGACGCGGCGCAGGTCCCGTACGTCACGCAGAAGCTGGCCGACGCGAAGGGCCCCTTCGTCGCCGTCTCGGACTTCTCGCACCAGGTCCCCGACCAGCTGCGCCAGTTCATCCCGGGCGACTTCGCGACGCTCGGAGCGGACGACTTCGGCTTCTCGGACACCCGTGCGGCCGCGCGGCGCTTCTTCAAAATCGACGGACCGTCGGTCGTGGTGCGCACGCTGCAGCTGCTGGCCAAGCGCGGCGAGGTCGACCCCTCGCTCGCCGTCCAGGCGATCGAGAAGTACCGGCTGCTCGACGTCAACGCCGGCACCACCGGCAACGCGGGCGGCGAGAGCTGACGGACGGCGCGGTGCTCTCCTCCGACGACGCATCGTCGGTCGCGCGAGATCTGCCCTCGGAGCGCTCGGCCCCCCGGCCGGGCGCTCCGAAGACCAAGGAGCAGACGCTCGCGTGGCTGCGCACGATCGCGGGCGAACTCGCGACGCAGACCATCAAGCGCCTCGAGGACACGCTGCCCTGGTACGGCAGCATGCCGCCCGGGCGCCGCTCCTCCGTGGGGCTGGTCGCCCAGGCCGGCATCACGTCGTTCATCTCGTGGTTCGACGATCCGTCGGCCACGGCGTGGATCGCGGCGGACGTGTTCGGCGCGGCTCCGCGCGAGCTGCTGCGCTCGGTCTCGCTGACCCAGACGCTCCAGCTCATCAAGGTCACCGTCGAGGTGGTCGAGGACCGCGTCAAGAACGGCGGAGTCGACCTCCGCGAGGCGATCCTGCTCTACTCCCGCGAGATCGCCTTCGCTGCGGCCGACGTCTACGCCCGCGCCGCCGAAGCCCGCGGCCTCTGGGACGCGCGCCTCGAGGCCCTCGTCGTCGACTCGATCCTCACGGGAGAGGCCGACGACGAGCTTCCGAGCCGCATCGCGGCGCTGGGCTGGCACGGCCACGGCGAGGTGGCGGTGCTCGTCGGCACGGCGCCGAAGATGCTCGACGTCGACCAGCTGCGCCGCACGGCCCGCCACATGGCCGCCGATGTTCTCATCGGCGTCCAGGGCAGCCGCCTCGTCCTCGTCATCGGCCGGGCCGAGCCGAGTGAGAACGCGACGGAGGAGACCGGCCCGCCGGTCGCCTTCCTCGAGATCGCGGAGGCGCTCGAGCCGGGATTCGGCACGGGTCACCTCGTACTCGGCCACGAAGTCACGACCCTCGTGGAGGCATCGCGCAGCGCCCGCGCCGCGCTCGCCGGCTTCGCGGTCGCCCGCTCCTGGCGCAACGCCCCTCGTCCCGTCAGCGCCGATGACCTTCTGCCCGAGCGAGCCCTCGCCGGCGACCCCCTCGCTCGTCAGAGCCTGATCACCCAGATCTACCGCCCGCTGCAGAAGCACTCGACCGAGCTCCTGACGACGCTGTGGGCCTACCTCGACAACGGGCGCTCCCTCGAGGCGACGGCACGGGAGCTGTTCGTGCACCCGAACACGGTGCGGTACCGCCTCAAGCGCGTCGCCGAGGTCATCGGCTGGGACGCGACGGGGGCGCGCGAGGCGCTCATCCTCCAGTCCGCGCTCATCCTCGGATCGATGAGCGATCCCGACGGAGCCGTCCGCAGGCGTCCCGCCCGGAAGTGAGTCCGTTGTAGAACCGCCACAAGCTCTTTGTGGTTTGTCAGTACCTCAGCGCGCCGCACTCCGCGGCGCAGATCGGAAGACTGATTCTGTGATCGTCGTCGTCGCCCCGGGTCAGGGCTCCCAGACCCCCGGATTCCTCGCACCCTGGCTCGCCGACCCCTCGGTCGCCGAGCAGGTCGCCGCGCACTCGGAGGCGGTCGGCATCGATCTCGCGGCGCACGGCACCGAGTCCGATGCAGATACCCTGCGCGACACCGCGGTCGCCCAGCCTCTGATCGTGTCGGCCGGGCTCGTCACGCTCTCCCTCCTCCTCGAGGGCGGTCGCCGCGACCGCATCGCCGGCATCGCCGGCCACTCCGTCGGCGAGATCACCGCCGCCGCCGGCGCGGGAGTGCTCAGCGAGTCCGACGCCCTCGTCTTCGTCCGCGAGCGCGCCCGGGCGATGGCCGCTGCGGCCGCCGAGACCCCGACCGCGATGAGCGCGGTCCTCGGCGGCGACGAGCAGGCCCTCCTCGCCCGGCTCGACGAGCTCGGCCTCGAGTCCGCGAACTACAACGGCGGCGGGCAGATCGTGGTCGCGGGATCGACGGAGGCGCTGCAGGCGCTCAAGGACGAGCCCGTCCCCGGCACGCGGGTCATCCCGCTGCAGGTCGCCGGCGCCTTCCACACCCGCTACATGGCGCCGGCCCGCGACGAGCTCGCCGCCGTCGCCTCCCGGATCACGCCGGCCGACCCGAGCCTCCGCCTCTGGACGAACCGCGACGGCTCCGTCGTCACCTCCGGCCCGGCGTTCCTCGACCTGCTCGTCGGGCAGGTCGCCTCCCCGGTGCGCTGGGACCTGTGCATGGCGGCCTTCGCGGAGGCGGGGGTCACCGGCCTGATCGAGCTGGCGCCCGCGGGCGCCCTCGTGGGTCTCGCCAAGCGCGGCCTCAAAGGCCTCCCGACCCTCGCGGTCAAGACACCCGACGACGTGGACTCCGCCCGCGCCTTCCTCGACGAGCACGCCGCCTAGCAGGAGAGACAGATGACCACCCCCACCCTCACCCAGTCCAGCGGCAGCGCCTACACCCGGATCCTCGGTCTCGGCGCGGCACGGGGCGACCTCGTCGTCCCCAACGACGACCTCGTCGGCCCGATCAACTCCTCCGACGAGTGGATCCGCCAGCGCACCGGCATCATCGAGCGCCGACGCGCCTCGGCCGACGTCCAGGCCGTCGACCTCGCGACCACCGCCTCCCTCGAGGCGATCGAGAAGGCCGGCATCCGCCCCGACCAGATCGGCGTCGTCCTCGTGTCGACCATCAGCAACACGGTGCAGACGCCGTCGCTGGCCGCGCTCCTCGCCGACCGGATCGGCGCGAACCCGGCTCCCGCCTACGACATCTCCGCCGCCTGCGCCGGCTACACCTACGGCATCGCCCAGGCCGACTCGTTCGTCCGCTCCGGCCTCGCCGAGTACGTCCTCGTCGTCGGCACCGAGAAGCTGTCCGATCTCGTCAAGTCGACCGACCGCAGCATCTCCTTCCTCCTCGGAGACGGCGCGGGCGCCGCGGTCGTCGGGCCGAGCGACTCCGCTGGCATCTCGAAGACGGTCTGGGGCTCGGACGGATCCAAGTGGGACACCGTCGGCATGGACAACCCGCTGCAGGCCTACCGCGACGGCGTCGCGGAGTGGCCGACGCTTCGTCAGGACGGCCCGTCTGTGTTTCGCTGGGCGGTCTGGGAGATGGCGAAGGTCGCGAAGCAGGCGCTGGCGGAGGCGGGCGTCGAGCCCGAGGACCTCGCCGCATTCATCCCGCACCAGGCCAACATGCGCATCATCGACGAGCTCGCCAAGCAGCTGAAGCTGCCCGAGACCGTCGCGATCGGCCGCGACATCGAGACGACCGGCAACACCTCGGCCGCCTCCATCCCGCTCGCCACCCACCGCCTGCTCGAGGAGCACCCCGAGCTCAGCGGCGGACTCGCCCTCCAGATCGGCTTCGGCGCCGGACTCGTCTTCGGCGCGCAGGTCGTGGTGCTCCCGTGAGGGTCGCGACCCCACCCCTAAACTGACCACGGTCACACGACGAACACCTGTTTTCGACGAACGCCCGAAACACACCCTCAAGGAGAGAACCATGGCACTGTCCACCGAAGAAGTCCTCGCCGGCCTGGCCGAACTGGTCAATGACGAGACGGGCATCGCGACCGATTCCGTCGAGATGGACAAGTCGTTCACCGACGACCTCGACATCGACTCCATCTCGATGATGACGATCGTCGTCAACGCCGAGGAGAAGTTCGACGTGAAGATCCCCGACGACGAGGTCAAGAACCTCAAGACGGTCGGCGACGCGGTCACCTTCATCGTCAACGCCTCCGCGTAGCCAGCGCCCGCGCTCCCCGCCCTCGAGGCGGACACCCCGGCCCGGGCCAGAGCCCGGCCGGGGTGCGCCCGGCACCCACCCGTCACGGAACAGAGATCGTCGTCATGAGACCCAAGAAAATCGTCGTCACCGGCATCGGCGCCAGCACTCCCCTCGGAGGAACGGCCAGGGAGTCGTGGACCGCACTCCTCGCCGGCGAGTCGGGTGTCAGCACCATCGAGGCCGACTGGGTGTCGGAGCTCGAGATCCCGGTCACCTTCGCCGGGCAGGCCAAGGTCCGCCCCGAGGAGGTCCTCTCCCGTCCCGAGGCCAAGCGCCTCGACCCGTCGAGCCAGTTCGCGCTGATCTCGGCCCGCGAGGCGTGGGCCGACTCCGGCATCACCGACGTCGACCCGCTGCGCGTCGGAGTCGACTACTCGACCGGCATCGGCGGGCTCTGGACCCTCACCGACGCGTGGGACACCCTCCGCGAGCGGGGACCGCGCCGCGTGCTCCCCATGACGATCCCCATGCTGATGCCGAACGCCGCCGCCGCGGCCGTGAGCATGGCGATCCCCTCCCGCGCCTTCGCCCGCACCGACGTCTCGGCCTGCGCCTCGAGCACGGAGGCGATCGCCAACGCCTACGAGCACCTCCAGCGCGGCCTCGCCGACGTCGTCCTCGCCGGCGGCACCGAGTCGGTCGTGCACCCCCTGCCGATCGCCGCCTTCGCCTCGATGCAGGCCCTCTCGCGCCGCAACGACGACCCCGCCCGCGCCTCCCGCCCCTACGACGTGTCCCGCGACGGCTTCGTCCTCGGCGAGGGCGCAGCCACCCTCGTCCTCGAGACCGAGGAGCACGCTCTCGCCCGCGGCGCGCGCATCTACGCCGAGCTCGCCGGCGGAGCCGTCACGAGCGACTCGTACCACATCACCGCACCCGACCCCGAGGGCTCCGCGGCCGCCCGCGCCATGATCGAGGCCCTCGAGCAGGCCGGAGCCGCGCGCACCGACGTCGTGCACGTCAACGCCCACGCGACCAGCACCCCCGTCGGCGACATCGCCGAGTACCGCGCCCTCCTCCGGGTCTTCGGCGACCACCTCCCGAACATCGCCGTCTCGGCCACCAAGGCGGCCACCGGCCACCTGCTCGGAGGCACCGGCGCCCTCGAGGCGATCTTCACGGTCCTCGCCCTCCACGAGCGCATCGCCCCGCCCACGATCAACCTCACCGAGCAGGACCCCGACATCCCCCTCGACGTGGTCACCACCCCCCGCCCCCTCGGCGACGGGCCCCTCGTCGCCCTCTCCAACTCGTTCGGGTTCGGGGGGCACAATGCTGTTGCCGCGTTCAGGTCGGTGTAGCGGGGCGTAGCCCCGCTCCACCGAGCTGAACGCGGGCTGCGCCGCGCATCGCGCGGCGCAGGCGCGTCCGCTTCATGGGGGGTTGCGTTCCGCAGGGCCGGTCGCTGTCCGGCGACGTCGATTCGCTGGAACGCGAATCGCCGGATACGCCTCCTACCGCGAGGGTGGTCGTCCACCCCGACACCGAGGATCAGGGCGCACCGCACCTCGAGGATCGTGGTGCGGGTGCACGTCGCTGATCAGGTCGCGGGCTTCGCCGCGTTACTCGCTGGTCAGGTCGCGGGCTACGCCGCGTTACTCGCTGGTCAGGTCGCGGGCTACGCCGCGTTACTCGCTGGTCAGGTCGCGGGCTACGCCGCGTCGCTCGCTGATCAGGTCGCGGGCTACGCCGCGTCACTCGCTGGTCAGATCGCGGGCTACGCCGCGTGGCCCGTTGGTTGACGGGTGGGTGCTTTCGGCTCGTGAGGACGAGTTGAGCTCGTTGGATCGGCCGGAATCCGAGAGCCAGGGCGGGTTCGGCGAGCCGGAGCGGCCACCGGCGGACCTCCGACCTCGGGCTCACACCCCGCAGGGGGGAGGCGTATCCGGCGATTCGCGTTCTAGCGAATCGGCGTCGCCGACCGCGACCCGCTCTACACGACGCGACCATCCCGATAGGCCGACCGCGCGATGCCTCGCACAGCGAGGCATCCAGACGAACACCGCACTGCTCAGCCGACGCCGTGGAGCCAGACGACCGGCGCGAAGTCGCTCGCGGCGCGGAAAGGCTCGAGCTCGTCCTCCCAGGCCTGGCCGAGGGCGAGGCGGAGTTCACGATGGAGCTCGATGGGGTCGGCGCCCGCGTTCTCCATGGCGGCGCGCACACGATCCTCCGGGATCACCGTGTTGCCCACGCTGTCGGTCTGCGCGAAGAAGATGCCGAGGGCCGGGGTGTGCATCCAGCGTCCGCCGTCGGTGCCGGGCGACGGCTCCTCCGTCACCTCGTAGCGGACATCGGCCCACCCCCTGAGAGCGGAGGCGATCGTCGCGCCGGTACCGGCCGGGCCCTCCCACTCGAACTCCGCCCGCTGCGTGCCTCGGAGAACAGGCTGCTCGATCCATGGGAAGTTCACGGCACGACCGAGAGCGCGTCCTGCTCCCCACTCGAGGTGGGGGCAGAGCGCGCGGGGGGCGGAGTGCACGAAGAGCACACCCCGAGTCTGCTGCGCCACCATGCTGTCCTCCGTTCGTCCCGGTGCGTCTTCCCCAACGACCCGGACCACGAAACGACTAGCGGTGCCTTATTCGATTAGACGGTGGACGAGCCACCACGACGAATTATGCAGGAGGCCCCTCCCCTCGACAAGACGGCTCGCCGCGCCGACCGCCGGTGGGCCCGGATCCCCTGTTTATACTCGGGATCGTCCGTGCCGCCCGCGATCCTGTGCTCCCGCGGATCCGTCCGAGAGGAGCTCCGTGTCGGTCCGTGACGGCCTGCTCGCCCTCCTCACCCTCGGTCCCGCCTACGGGCTGCAGCTGCACGCCGAACTGCTCGACCGAGCCGCGCACCGGCGACGGGTCAACGTCGGTCAGATCTACTCCACGCTCGAGCGCCTCCGCGAGCGGGGACTGGTCGCGGGCGCGGGAACCACCGACGACGGTCTCCCCCTGCACGCCCTGACCGACGAGGGCCGCGCCGAGGCGACCGCATGGCTGAGCGGCGACGGCGCCTCCGCCGAGGAGGACTGGGACGACGTCCTCGACCGCGTCCTGCTCGCCTCCAGCCTGCCGGGCGCCCACCTCGGCACCGTCCTCGACGCGTACGAAGCGGCGTCGGTGGGCGCGGCCGACCCCGAGCTCGACGACGAGCACCCCCAGCGCCGGCTCGCCGCCCGCGCCGTCCTCGTCCGCGAGGAGGCACTGCGCAGCCTCCTGTCCGCCGCGCGCGAGGAGCTCTCGGGCGGTGCGACCACTTCGGGGGTGCGCGGGTTCGCTCTCGAGCGCCCCCGCCGAGGCCGTCGGGCCGTTCCGCGAGACGAGACAGGGACAGGAGCCGTCGCTTAGGCTGGTCCGCATGTCCCGCTCCCCCTTCGGCGTCCGCGCACCCTCGCGCGCGCGTCGACGCCTCGTCGCGGCGGGTGCGGGCACTGTTCTCGTGCTGTGCGCCGCGCTGGCCTCCCCCCTGACCGCGTCGGCCGCCTACGATCCCTCCGACTACCCGTCGTGGTCGGATGTGGAGGCGGCGAAGTCGAGCGAGAGCGCGACCGCCGCCGAGGTCGACCGCATCACCGCGTTCCTCGCGGATCTGCGGGACCAGGCCGCGACACTCACGGACGCCGCCATCGCCCGCGCGGCCGAGGCCGATGCGGCCCGGAGCGCTCTCGACGAGGCGACGCAGCGCGTGAGCGCCCTCGAGGAGCGCGCCGATGCCGCACGTGCGGACGCCGACGCCGCCAAGGAGCAGGCGGGGCGCCTCGCCGCTCAGCTGTACCGCAACGGCGGGACCGACACGACACTGAACCTCCTCATCGGCGGACAGGAGTCCGACGAGCTCCTCTACCGTCTCGGCACGATGAGTCAGCTCACCCTGCAGACGAGTCGCCTGCAGACCGCGGCGGAGTCGACCGAGAACGAGGCGGGCTCGCTCGCCGCCCAGGCCGAGCAGGCGCGCAGCGAGCGGGTCTCGCTCGCGACGGCGGCCGAGGACGCCCTCGCGACGGCGCAGGAGGCGCAGGCCGCGGCCGACGCGAAGGTCGCCGAGCAGGAGCAGTACAGCTCACAGCTGTACGAGCAGCTCGCCTCTCTCAAGGACACGACGGCGGAGCTCGAGGAGGAGTACGCCACCGGCCAGGAGGCGAAGGCCGCGTTCGAGGAGCAGGAGCGCCTGTCGCGCCTCGCCGCCGAGGACGAAGCCCGCCGTCAGCAGGCCGCGAACGCCCCGGCGCCGGCCGCCGGCCCCGCACCCGCCGCGCCGGCCTCCGGAGGCGGACCGGTCGAGCTCGGCGACGACGATCAGAGCGGCAAGGACAGCACGGCCAAGACGATCGCAGCGCTCAGTACCTACGCCGGTCGCACCGACGGCATGTCCCCCGCGCAGGCGCAGTCGTACGCTCGCTCGGCGATCGGCCGCTACGGCTGGGGCCAGGACCAGATGGACGCGTGCCTCGTGCCGCTGTGGAACGGCGAGTCGGGGTGGCGCTGGAACGCGCTGAACCGCTCCTCCGGCGCCTACGGGATCCCGCAGGCGCTGCCGGCGAGCAAGATGGCGGCCTACGGCTCGGACTACCAGACCAACGCCGCGACCCAGATCGACTGGGGCCTCGCCTACATCGCGGACCGCTACGGCTCGCCCTGCAGCGCGTGGTCGTCGTGGAACTCGAAGACCCCGCACTGGTACTGATCCGCACGATCGCCGCACCGGTCGCGGCCGTGCCGGTCACTTCGCCTGGTCGTAGGAGTCGACGACGACGACGGTGACCGGAAAGTCGACCTCGGAGTCGCCGAAGAGCGCTCGACCTGCACGCACGGCCGACTCGCGCACGATCCCGGCGACATGCTCCGCCGCCTCCTCGGGCGCATGCACGATGACCTCGTCGTGCAGGAAGTAGACGAGGTGGGCGCGGGCCACGGGGTCCGCGCTCGCGCGCAGTCGGGCCCGCAGCTCCCCCATCCAGCAGAGCGCCCACTCGGCCGCCGTGCCCTGCACGACGAAGTTCCGGGTGAAGCGGCCCCACTCGCGGGCGCGCTGGCCGCTCTTGGCGTCGGCCGGGGTGTCGACGTCGATCGCGGCTCCCGGAGGCGAGCTGCGGCCGAGCCAGGTCGACACCGGCTCCCCCCGCTCACCGGCGCGAGCGGCGGCCTCGACGTGGGCGACCGACACCGGGTAGGCGCGCGCCAGCCTCGGGAGCAGGCGACCCGCCTCCCCACTCGTCGCGCCGTACATCGCGCCCAGCATCGCGACCTTCGCCCGCGCGCGGTCCGGGACGACACCGGCGTCGACGATCCCCTGATAGAGGTCGCGGCCCCTTCCCGCCGCAGCCATCGCCGAGTCGCCCGACATCGCCGCGAGGATCCGCGGCTCGAGCTGGGCCGCGTCCGCGACGACGAGCTTCCACCCCGGATCCGCGACCACCGCGGCGCGGATCTGCCGCGGGAGCTGGAGCGCGCCACCTCCGGAGGTCGCCCAGCGCCCGGTGACCACGCCGCCCACCACGTACTCGGGCCGGAAGCGGCCGCCGTGGACCCACGCGTCCAGCCACGCCCAGCCGTTCGCGGTCAGCAGCCGCGAGAGCTTCTTGTACTCCAGCAGCGGAGGGATCACGGGGTGATCCAGCGCTTTCAGCTCCCACGAGCGGGTCGACTCGACGGCGAGCCCCCCGCGGCGCAGCGAGCGGATCAGCTCGGCCGGCGAATCGGGATTCAGCTCCGGAGCCGCCAGCTCGTCGCGGATGCGGTTCGCCAGCGCCTCGAGCCGCTCGGGGCGCCCGCCGAAGAACGGTCTCGGCCCCAGCGCCTCGGTGAGGACGCGATCGTGCACGTCGGCCCGCCACGGCAGGCCGGCCGCGGCGATCTCCCTCGCGATGAGGGCGCCGACGGATTCCGCTGCGAGGAGCAGCCGCAGACGGCCGGCCTCTCCCGCGCGGGTGAGCGCCTCCTCCTGGCGGGCGAGCTCGGCGAGCGGGTCGAGCGCGCCGACGTCACCGGGCGCCTCCTCGAAGCCCAGCAGGGTGTCGCCGGAGGCGGGAGGGGCGGCCTCCGCGTCCCACGCGTCGCGCGGCGCCCGCGCGAGCTCGGATCCGGCCGCCGCGACCGAGCGCCGGAGGATCGCCCTGGCCAGGCGCAGGTCGTGGCAGCGCGCGACGGGGACGCCCTCCGCGAGCAGCGCGGGATACCAGCGCGCGGTGTCGTCCCACACCCAGCGCGGTCGCTCCGCCTCCCGACCGCGCACGAAAGCGGCGAGATCGGCGGATCCCCGTCCCCCTGCCACCACCGACCCGGACTCGACCGCCACGGCCGTCCACTCCCCGGTGGGGCCGCCGGTGAGCGCGAGGAGCATCCGTCCATTGTCCTCCGCACGAGCGGGCTCCGGCGCCGCCGTCGACGTGATCACGATGCCGTCTGAGACGGCGGATAGCCCGGGAACGGCTTCTCCTGGGCGGTCGGCGGCTGCCGCTCCCAGAGAGCCTTCGCGATCGTCTCCATCGAGGGCGAGTAGCCGACGAGGTCGCGACCGCTCGGCTCGGCCGACCAGGTGACGGCCCTGAACCAGGTCTCGCGGTAGGGGCCCATCTCGATCCGGCGGACGAGACCGATCCGGCCCGTCCGCATCGCGTCGACCATGACCCACTCGTCGGGACCGCTGCTGCGCAGCATCTGCAGAGGACTCCACTCGATCATCGCGCCTCCTGCCCGTTCGATCCGAGGCCGTGGCGAGCTCGATCACCGCGGCGTACACTCGCAGACTATCGAACACATGTTCGAACGACCAACCGGTGCGGCGGGTCGAGCGGAGCGAACGGGAGCGCGACGATGGCGGTGATCGACGAGACGGCTCTGGTGTCCACCGACGACGACGGCGTGCCCGTCGCACTCGAGTGGAGGGGGAGCCGCTACCGCGTCTCGGACCGTCCGACGGTGTGGACGTGCACGAGCGAGTGGTGGGCGCCGCTCGAGGGCTTCCCCCCGACCTTCGGAGGCGCGCCCGTCAGCATCGGCGGCTGGCGGTTCCAGGCGACCGATCTCGAGACCGGTGGGGCCTTCGTGCTCGACGTCGTGGCGTCGACGGAGCCGTGCTGGAGCGTCGTGCGGATCTACGAGTGAGGGCCGACCGGCCGCTCGCTACTTGTCCGACCAGGGCGACTTCGTCATGGCGATCAGGGCGGCGGTCCCCGAGACGATGCCGACGCCTGAGATGGCGGCGATGACGAGCCAGAGCACGAGTTCCATACGACGAGTCTACCGAGCCCGTCGAGCCCTCATTCCATACCCCGGCTCTGCAATAGCGTGGGGGGAATGACCGACGCCCCCACCCGCGCGAGCGTGGGACTGCGCTCCGAGCGCGGTCCCGTCCTGCTCGCCCTCATGATCTCGACCGCTCTGGTCGCCCTCGACGCCACGATCCTCTCGACGGCGGTCCCCTCCATCGTCGAGGACCTGGGCGGCTTCGACCAGTTCCCGTGGCTGTTCTCGATCTACCTGCTCGCCCAGGCCGTCTCGGTCCCGCTCTACGGCAAGCTGTCGGACGTGATCGGGCGCAAGCCGATCATGCTGATCGGGATCGGCCTGTTCCTCGCCGGCTCGCTCCTGTGCGGCCTCGCCTGGAGCATGCCCGCCCTGATCGCGTTCCGCGCCCTGCAGGGCCTGGGTGCCGGAGCGATCCAGCCGATGGGCATCACGATCGCGGGTGACATCTACACCGTCGCCGAGCGCGCGAAGACGCAGGGCTACCTTGCGAGCGTCTGGGGCATCTCCTCCGTCGTCGGTCCCACGCTCGGCGGGGTGCTCTCCGATCTGGGCGCGTGGCGGGGCATCTTCCTCGTCAACATCCCGCTGTGCCTCCTCGCGGCGTTCCTCCTCATCCGCAACTTCCGCGAGACCACCCGCGGCGAGCGCCAGCCGCTCGACGTCGGCGGTGCCTGCGTCCTGGCGGTCGGGACCGCCCTCCTGATCCTCGGTCTGCTCGAGGGCGGGAACGCCTGGCCCTGGCTCTCCCCCGCCGGCGTCGGCGTCTTCGTGCTGTCGGCCGTCACCTTCGCGGTCTTCGTCGCCATCGAGCGCCGCGCCGTCGCCCCCGTGCTGCCCCTCTGGGTCCTCTCGCGCCGGCTGCTGCTCTCGACGAGCCTCGTCTCGGTCGCCGTCGGAGCCATCACTCTGGGCGTGACCTCCTACTTCCCGACCTTCGCGCAGGGGGTCCTCGGCAGCTCGGCACTCGGCGCCGGTTTCGCCGTGGCGGCGATGACCCTCGGCTGGCCGGTCGCCGCGAGCCTCTCGGGGCGGCTCTACCTCCGGATCGGATTCCGCAACACCGGATTCCTCGGGGTGGGACTCGTGGTGATCGGGACGGCCCTGACGATCCTGCTCGGCGCCTCCTCGTCGCTCTGGGAGATCGCGGGGTACTGCGTGGTGATCGGCGCGGGCATGGGGCTGGTCGCGACCCCGACGCTCATCCGCGCGCAGTCGAGCGTGGAGTGGAACGAGCGCGGCGTGGTGTCGTCGACGAACTTCTTCGCCCGGAACATCGGCAGCGCCGTCGCCGTGGCCGTCTTCGGCGCCATCGTCAACGCGGCTACCGGCGACGGGACTCCCGCGGCCGCCGACCTCGCGGCGGGCACCCGCTCCGTCTGCATCGCCTTGACGGTGCTCGCTCTGGGCATGCTCGCCGCCGTCTGGGCGATGCCGAAGGAGGAGCGGCCGACCGGCTCCTAGTCCGATCGGCCCCGTCGCGCGGCCGCGAGGCGCTGCAGACGATCGCGCCGCACCCGTCGGACACGGTGGGTCCAGCGCTGCACGGGTCGACCGAGCCCACCATGGCGCCGGAGGGTGTGCAGCGCGCGATCGAGGCGCCTCAGCATGTCGGCCGGCGCACCGAACGGACGCGCCGAGATGCCGACCTCGAGGTGCCGGTCGAGAACGATCCGGTGCCTCAGCCCGAGGTGGACGCTGATCTCGATGTCGTCGTGGACGTAGGGGTCGTGGCGGTGCATCTCATCGGCGATCTCCTCCCACGCCGAGCGGCGGACGGCGCAGTTCGAGCCGAACAGCGGCCAGTTCGCCAGAGCGGAGCCCATCAGGGCGAAGTACGCGTCCATGTAGACCAGGCGTGCGGCCGCTCTGGCGACGGAGCCGAGCTCGACGAAGCGTCCCGGCCCGGTCACGGCGCCCACGGAGGGGTCGGCGAAGTGCCCCGCCACACGGGCGACCCAGTCGGGCCCCGGCTGCGAGTCCGCGTCGAGCCGGGCGAGCACCTCGCCCTCGGCGACGTCGAAGCCGTGGGCCGTGCTCGCCGGGATCCCCGCGCCGGCGTGCACGACGACGCGGGCACCGGCCGCTCGCGCGATGTCGGCGCTGTCGTCGGTGCTGCCGTCGTCGACGACGACGATCTCGAAGGGGGCGAGGGTCTGCTCCTCGAGGAGGGCGAGCAGCCGCTCCAGGTGCCGGGCGTCGTCCTTGACGGGGACGACGACCGAGATGCGCCGGTGATCCATCCGCACAGTCAACGCGATGGAGGTGCCGCGAGCAGAATCCGCCACGCCGACCGGCAGGTGCCGCGACGCCTGCGCACCCGACCGTCGGACCCTCCCGACCGGTACTCTCGAAGGGGTGTTCCGGCGAGCGGGGCGCCGTGCTCGGGATGTAGGTGACGCGCGTGTGGTTCCGCCGTCGACGCAGGTTCAAGATGGAGCCGTTCGATCCCGATGAGAACCCCGTCCGCGACCCGGTCTCGGTCGAGGAGGCCGCGGAGGAGGGGCTGATGCTCGCCCAGTACGCGAGCCGCATGGCCGTCAAGAACCGCGTGCTGATGGACGGACTCACCGCCGACGTCCCGTTCGACGTCGGGCACTACTCGGTCGTCGCAGCGGCCGAGCTGGAGAAGCTCGCGGCCGAGTCCGAAGCGGCGGCGGCCCGACTGAGCACCATCGCCGCCGATGTCACGTATGTCGACGGCCGCTCCGACCACGTGCACGACTACCGCTCCGCCGACATCGACAACCTCGACCATCGCGAGAAGCTCTCGCTCGCCGTCGCCGACGCGCTCCGCCGACGCGCACAGGACGCGGAGTACCTGGCGGGCCTCGTCGACGACGCGCGCCTCGACGCCTGGCGGGAACTCGCTCAGTCGATCGAGGAGACGCTCGACCGCGCGCCGCGGATCGACGCGGACGATGAGGAGTACCGCCGCGATCGCTCCGTGCGGATGGCGCTCGTCATCGTCGATGACCTCGCGCGGCTCGCCGAGGAGCGCGGCGTCGCCCTCGACGACTGAGACCGGAGGCGGTCAGGCCCAGCCGGCCCTGAACGACTCCGTGGCCTCGGCCGAGCGCTCCCGGACCGCCACCAGCATCTCCTCCATCGACGTCGCGCGGAGGAAGGCGAGACGGTCGAGCTCGTTGACCGGCGCGACCCCCGCGAGCTGCCACGCGTGGGCGGCCGGGTCCTCCGCGAGCTCGACGACGGCACCGTAGCGCTGCTCGACGAACTCGCTCGCGACCGCGAGCGCGGTGCGGACGGCGGACTCCGCCGCGTCGAGCTCGCCACGCAGCTCCGGGTCCCACTCGAGCGGCGGGAGCAGGCGCACCTCCGCGCGCGGATAGGGATCGTCCTCGTGCCAGCGGACGACCTCGAAGCGGTCGTCCCCCACCGAGTCGAGGGTGATGAACGACTCCTCGCCGTTGATGTTCAGGATGCGCGCGACGGTCCCGACCGTGAAGCGCTGGTCGCCGCCGCCGACCTCCTGGCCGCGCTCGATCAGGACGACGCCGAACGAGGGGGCGTCGTCCTCGAGGACGTCGCCGAGCATCCGCAGGTACCGCGGCTCGAACAGCCGGAGCGGGAGCGGCATGTGCGGCAGGAGCACGGAGCCGAGCGGGAACATCGGAAGGTCAGGCACGAGTTCAGGCAATCACGTCCGGCAGGGTGCAGCCAGTACGGGCATCCGGAGGTCGGACGTGCTAGCGATCACGCCTCCGGCGCTGTCGCCTGCCCGAGCACGACCGCGATGAGTTCCCGGGCGTCCGCGAGGTAGCCGGCCAGCGTCTGCGCGTCGCGGGCCGCAGCGAGCTCGGCGACCGTCGGCGACACGAACACGCCATCGGCGGGGTCTCGGAGGAGGATCCCCCCGCGGGCCAGCGCCACCGCCGTCGCCTCGTCGAAGCACCACGCGTTCACGCCGGTCGTCTGGACAGTGTCGTCCTCGGTGCGGCGGCGACCGCCTCCGCGGCGACTCGGCGTGGGAGCCACGGAGCGGACCGGCAGCGGCGAGACCCTCAGGTCGCCCCGGTTGACGGCGCGCGTGACGGCGTCCGACAGCGTCCGTCTCGCCAGTGCGTGCAGCGTCGAGGCGAGCTCCATGCGATCCACGTGGTCCTCCGTCGTCCGTCTCGACCACCGGAGGGGAGGCGACGCGGCCGTCTCGTCGCCCGCCGTCGTCGTCCGCCGCGAGGTCGTCGTGCTGTGCGGCCGAACGCACCGTCGCATTCGGATCAAGGGTAGGCAGTGCCTCCCCGTCGCCGCGCCCCCACTAGTGGACTCAGCAGCGCGTCAGGGATTCTCGGAAGCTCTCGCTGCACCTGCTGTTAACCATTCGGGTGCATGATCCCGAGGTGGCTACCGAAGTGAACCTCGACGAGATCGCATCCGAAGTGTCGGCGCGCCTGAAGGGCCGCTTCCCCGACCTGTCCGCCGAGGAGGTCGAGTCGGTCGTCCGCGCCGAGCTCGACTCGCTCGCCGACCGCCCGGTGCAGGACTACCTCTCGGTACTGACCGAGCGCGCTGCGAAGATCCGCCTCAAGAAGGCGCACCGCGACGACTGAGTCCGTGAGTCGGCGGTGCGTCCCGTGCCACGGGAGCGTCTCACGAGATCCGGGTGATCGACAGCGCGACCGAGCCGCTGTTGTTCCCGTACATCAGCCGGGCGTCGTTGGCGAAGCACAGCAGCGGGCCGCCGTGGGCGCACAGCCAGGTCAGATCGCTGCCGATCAGGAACGCCGCCCGCTTCCTCCGCTCCGTCGCACCCAGGAGAGCGAACCAGGGCAGGTCTCGGCGCCTGCGCACCCACGGGAGGAGCCGGTGGATCGCGGTCAGCTCGTCGAGTCCGTCGGGCCCCCCGGGGCTGCGAAGGTCGAGCCAGCGCCCCTCCGCGACGAAGCGGTAGCTGCCGCCCGCCTCGACGTCGATGCCGGTGTCGTTCCAGACCCGGTCGGCCTCGACGGTGGCGACCGCGGTTCGGCCGATCGCGAGCGTGGTCCGAGCCGTCGCGGCCGTCACGTCAGCCCCAGCCACTGCGTCAGCTTCTCGGTGACCTCGCGCTGAGCGAAGTAGGCCGAGTGGTCGATCGACCGGTCGGTGGTGAAGCAGTACGGGTCGACCGGGGCGAACTCCTGCAGGGACGGGATGACGGAGACTCCCTCGGTCGGGACGACGAGGTCGTTGTCCGCGCCGCCGAAGACGACGTCGAGTCCGGCGTCGCGCGCGATCCGGCCGAACGGCGAACCCGGTGCCGGTTCGAAGTCGGAGGCGATGGTGTGGAAGACCGTGCTACCCACCGACTCCGGGACGTTCAGAGTGGCGAGGTAGTTCCCCGCTTCCGGCGCCTGCATCGCGGTCAGGCCGGTGAGGCCGTCCGACACGCCGACCGCGAGATGCTTGACGACGGTGAGGATGATCGCGAGCACGTCGCCCGGTCCCTCGATCAGGGAGACGAGGTTCGCCGCCCGATCCACCCAGTGCGAGAGGTTCTCGAACTCGGCGAGTGCCGTTCCGGCGTTGGGCGTGGCGACGAGCGTGACCGAGCGGATGCGGACTCCCGGACCGAGACCGACTCCGGTGACCTGCCTGCGCACCAGCTCTCGCGCGACGAGACCCCCGCGCGAGTGAGCGACGATGTCGAGCTCGACGTCGAGGCCGTCGGGCACGAGCTTCTCGAAGGCGGCGGCATTGCTGTCGGGAGCGACGGAGACAGTCGGGTGATCGAAGGCGAGGATGCCCGCGTAGCGCCTGGCCATCGCTCCGACGATGCCGGGCGGGAGCCCGCGGAAGGCTCCGGCCGTCGTGCTGAACGTGCCGTGCAGGAGCAGCAGTGCGCGTCTCCCGTCGATCGCCGCCCATTCGGGATGATCCGCCCCTCGGACGTTCGGTGCGTCCTCGCTGTCGTAGTCGTCCTCCGTGACCGTACGGAGGCGGTGCAGCGCGTGCGTCGACTCCCACTCCCTCGCGAAGTACCCGCCCACGGAGCGGAGAGCCGGCCGGAGCGGGAAGAAGACGATCTTCAGCAGCTTCGCCGCGATCCGACTGCCCCACCGTCGCGTCTGGTCGCCCCGATCCCGACCCGCGGCAGTGGAGGCGACCAGTGCCCGCGGCACGCGGTAGACCGTGCGACCGGGTGCTCGGAGGTCGTCGCCGATGCCGGAGTCGTCGGTCGGCTCCGGGAAGTGGAAGGACACGACGTCGTCCTCCGACACGTAGACGAGGAACTCCCCGTAGGTCGATGGAGGCGACGGGACGGAGACGTCGATGGTCGGTGCCGCCGCGACGCGGGGAGCGCGGGAGTCGCCGTCCGCGTTCGGACTCGTCGCGCGGAGGCCGTCGAGGACGATCGTGTACTGGTGCTCGGCGCCGACGGCCTCCAGTGCCCGAGTCAGACGGAGTGATCCGTCGAGGGACCGACGCTGCCCGCCCGCACCCGTCGCCACCACCGTCTCGATCGTGCCGGTCATCCCCGGAGTCGTGATCCTCACGTTCCTGTACTGGACGGTGCCCGTCGGTCGCAGAGGCGCGCTCATCGCCGTGCGCCCGCCGAGTCGGAGGCGGATCGCCGCAGTCGGAGATTCGGATGCCCGAAGAGGACGTACGCCAGAAGCGTCGCGCTGGGCGAGACCCCGGTCTCGGGGTCGGCGACGTAGCGGGCGCGGACACGGCGGAGGATCTCGCCGGCCGTCAGTCCCTCCTCGGCCTGCTCGTAGAACGTCGTCGAGATCTCGCGCGCCACCGAGTCGGTCACGTCCCACAGAGTGCCCACCACGCCCGACGCCTCCGCCGAGATGAACGCGGGAGCGATGCCGTCGGCGGATCCGAGTGTCATCGACGTGCGGCCGAGCTGGCAGGCGTTGACGAAGACGAACGGGTGGGACCGGAACTCCTGTCCCCGGATCCAGTTCGCGGTGAGCGGCGACGGGAGCACCCCGCCCGGCACGTTCGGATCGGATCTCGCGATCAGGATGCCGCTCTCCTCGACACTCACCTCCGCGGATCCGTGCAGAGCGAAGTGGAGGACATCGGCGTCCAGTTCTTCGAGAGCCCTCGTCACCGCGTCGTCGATCGGATCCACGTGCTCGAACGGGAGATATCTCGTCGCCATGATCTCCACCTCCTTCTCGCCCTCCAGGAGCCGGTACTCGCTCCACCCCTCCGCTTCGAGCCGGGTCGACACACCGACGGTGAAGGAGACGGTCTTCACGGCGACCGGTCTGCGACGCTGCGAGCTGGGCACCGGCCATCGGCCGATCGCGGCGTGGGCGCCGAGGAACCGGGGCCGCCGGTCGCCGATGCGGTCGTCACCGCGGAGGACCGCGAGCTCCCACGGGATGCTCGGCTCGTCGGTCAGGACGAGGATGCTGGGTGCGGGGCGGTCGTCCGGCGCGCGGTCGGAGTCTGTCACGATGCGCTGGATCGCCCGGCGGATCGCGGCGGGGATCGCGTCGCCGATGAGCTTGCCCCGTCCCTCCATCGCGCTGATCGCCCGCAGCTGACCGGAGTCGGTCTGGAAGCCGGCGACGAAAGACGCGATGTCGGTCAAGTCGAAGGTCAGCGCCGCCGACGCCACCACGGGGGCACCGAGCGACTCGTCGCGGGGGAACGCGCCCCACATGTAGGTCCGGGCTCCCTCCGAGGAGCCCAGATACACGGTCAGGAGGAGATCGGGCGCGTCCTCGTCGAGCAGCGGTTCGAGGTCGATCGGCTGACTGCCACCGGTCGACGTGCTCAGCACCTGATGCGACCGGATCCCGGCTCGCCCGATCGTCACCTCCCGGATCGCGATGGCCCTCAGCTGGTGGTCGACGAGGAAGTGGGCCGCGATGCTCCGGTTCAGCGGACGGCTCCCCGCTGCCGCCGGATTGCCGTTGTCGTGCCGGGGCGTCAGAGGGAAGTCGATCGACGGGTAGCGATCATCGGGAGACATCGTCATCGTGCGGACGGCGGGTCCGCGGAGATCGAAGGAGTCGCTGTCGTAGGCGAGGGCGACGTCGATCTCCATCGACCGCCCGGTGTAGGTGATCGAGCCGCCGGCGAGCTGGTCGGGACGGTTCTCGGCGAGGCCGACGGTCACGAGGAACTCCTCGCCGGGGAGCAGGCTTGTCTCGGGGAGCGTCACGACAGGGAAGACGGCGGTCTGCGGCGGCGGAGCAGCATCGTCGTGGGGTCGGGCGAGCAGGGGCGGACGGGTCACCGCGAGGCGCCGGACCGCGCCGTCGGGATCCGCCCAGATCTCGCGCTGGTAGGCGTCCGCGACCGCCGTGGCCGGATCGAGCGGGCCATCGTCGACGAGGACGGTGGAGAGGTCATCCCCGCGGAAGAGGGACGCGCCGACCGACCACGGGCTCGCAGCGGGCCAGCCCCCGTCTCCGGCCGGGGCCACGATGTACCTCGCCGGCCCCGAGGTCGGAGGATCGTCGAGCAGCTCACCGAGGACGCGGAAGGCGATCGGCTCCTCGAGACTCGAGAACCTGAGCGGCACCGAGAGCACGTTCCGTCCCGACTCGAACGCCTCCAGGAGCAGTCGCACCGTCTCGACCTCGGTCAGCCACCTGCTCCCGCTCGGCGAGTGCGCGATCACGCTGACACCGAGCACGTCGTCGATGGTGGTGCGGGGCGCCTCCGCGACGTGATTGAGTGCGACGAGGGTTCGCAGCCGCTCCGGCAGAACACCACGCGCCGCCACCGCATCGTCCGGTACGTCGAGGACGATCAGCCCCGGGATCCCGCTCTCCCGACGACCGACGACCGTCGACTGCGCGCCGAACGCCGCGACGACCTCGTCGGCGTCGTCCGAGCGGGTGAGGAGCTCCAGTGGCACGAAGTGGACGGGCGGCCCGCTCGACTCGACGAGAGTACGGAAGAACGTCTCCATGGTCACCCCAGCGTGGTCGTGGCGGCGCGCGACTGCGCCTGTGCACGATTTCTACACCCCTGGTGCTCTGCGGGATAGGTACACCTGAACCGCTGCGGCGAAGCCGACGCGGTCGACCCGGGTTCGGCCTAGCGCTCACTGCCGGCTGCGTCGTGGCACACCGGGGTTCGACTGATGTGTAGGGCGTACGGGACTTGAACCCGTGACCGACGGATTATGAGTCCGCTGCTCTGACCGGCTGAGCTAACGCCCCGCGGCGATCGCGGGGACGGGATCCGTCAGGAGGCGGATCGGCCGGCCGGAGCGGACGCTGCGTCGGCGGCCGGATCGGCCACCGGCTCCCCACGATACAGGCTCTCGAAAGTGCTGATCGTGCGGTTGATGTCGTGCGCGGCGACGATCCGGAGGGAGGCGCGCTTCATCGATTCGAGGGTCTCGTCGTCGGCCGTGAGGACGTCGGTGAGCCGGTCGGCCAGGGCCTGGGCGTCTCCCGGTGCGAACAGGTAGCCGTTCTCGCCCTCGTGGACGAGGTGCGGGAGCGCCATCGCGTCGGCGGCGACCACGGGGAGGGCCGAGGCCATCGCCTCCATGGTCGCGATGCTCTGCAGCTCGGCGATCGACGGCATGGCGAAGACGGTGGCCCGCGTGTACGCCTCCTTGAGCTCGGCGTCGGAGACGTAGCCCGTGAAGTGCACGCGGTCGGCGATCCCGAGGGTCGACGCGAGCTGCTGCAGGTTGCGCATCTGGTCGCCTCCGCCGACGATCTCGACCTTCGCGTCGAGCGAGGGGTCGAGCAGGGAGACCGCGCGCAGCAGGACGTCGATGTGCTTCTCGCCGGTCACCCGACCGACGAAGAGGATGCTGTTGCCGGCGCGCACCGAGAAGTCGGGGTTGTAGTTGTCGGCGTCGATCCCGCACGAGATCGCCTGGACACCGCGGAGGCCGGTGTACTTCTCGAGGAACTGGGCGGCCTTGCGGGTGGGCGTCGTGACCGCCTCGGCGCGACCGAACGTGCGGCGAGCCGCGCGCCAGGCCATCTGGATCGCCTTCGCCTGGACGGCCGTCGGGAGGAGCGTGAACTCGAGCAGGTTCTCGGGCATGAAGTGGTTGGTCCCGATGATGCGGATGCCGCGCTCGGCCGCTTCGATGCTGAGACCGCGGCCGACGATCATGTGCGACTGGAAGTGCACGACGTCGGGCTTCACCTCGTCGAGGATCCGCGCGCTGTTCTGACGGATGCGCCACGGCATCGCGAAGCGCAGCCAGTCGTGCGGGAACCAGCGCCAGCTGTAGAGGCGGTGGACGATCATCCGCTGGCCCTCGTGGGTCTCGACGCGGGTTCCGCTCCAGCCGTCGGCAGACGGTGCGACGACGTGGACCTCGTGGCCGCGCTGCACCAGACCCGCGGCGAGACGCTCGGCGAACTTGGCGGCTCCGTTGACGTTCGGCGCGAAGGTGTCGCAGCCGATCACGACGGTCAGAGGTCTCGCATCGGCACTCGTCGGCGACGCTGGTCGTGACGCGTCGCGGGGATCTGACACGGAGTGATTCCTAACGGGTCGTGCCGCTCCTGACAGGGAGAGAGGAGCGATCGGCTTCTGGTCGGTGTCGTGGCGTCTCGGCGCGGGCCCAGTGTACCGAGCGGGTTGGCGGGATCAGGGATTGGCGGCGGGAGGCGTCCCGCGCCCCCGCGTCTCAGTGCGCCTGCGGGTGGTGCTTGGCGAGCAGGAAGACGCCCCAGATGGCGACGACGCCCGCCAGGATGAAGAGCGGGATCGCCCAGGGAGCCGCGTACTGCGCCTCCCCCAGCACGATGATCCCGATGGCGACGGCGACGAGCGGGTCGATGACGGTCAGGCCCGCGACGACGAGGTCGGGCGGGCCGGACGAGTAGGCGTTCTGCACGAAGTAGCCGCCGAGTGCGGTGCCGGCGACCAGCGCGACGATGCACACGACGGTCAGCGGATCGAACTCGCCGAACTTGATGCGGTTGAGGACGACCTTCGCGAGGGTCGCGACGAAGCCGTAGACCACTCCGGCGCCGAGGATGTAGAAGATGGCCCGCGCGCGCTTGCGGAAGACGCCGAACGCCACGCCGAGGACGACCAGCACGACGGCGAGGATCACCAGGATGGTGATGAGCTGCGAGGTCTGGATCGACCTGTCGACCGCGTTGAAGGCGGCGACGAGGACGAAGGTCCCGACGCCTCCGACGCACAGCATGATCGCCCGGATCGACGCCTTGTTGAGGCGCACCTTGCTGACCCGCGCGTTCACGACCGCGGTGATCACGAGCGCGACGGCACCGAGCGGCTGGACGACGATCAGCGGGGAGAAGCCGAGGCTCGTGAGCTGGAACACGATCGCGAGCGCGAGCATCAGGGTGCCCACGACCCAGGAGGGGCGCGAGAGCAGCGCGAACAGCTGCCCGCCGCTGAGCCCGGAGGATCCGGACCGCTTCGAGAAGCGCTCGACCTTGACGACCCCGCGGTGCTGGAACTGCGCACCCAGAGAGAGGAACACCGCGCCGACGAGCGCGATCGGGATCCCGATGAACTGCGCCGGATCGAGCGTGAACTGCTCGGTCAGCTCGGCGAGGTCGGAGGACATGGCCTCGACCCTACCCAGATTCGATCGGGGGGTCCTCCGACGCACGGGTGACGCTCGAAGACCAGCGGATGAGCGTCCGGACGGCCCGCGCGGAGCCCCGCGATACCCTGGAGACCATGGCCGTCCTCCCCATCCGCATCGCCGGCGACCCCGTCCTCCACTCCCCCGCCTCGCCCGTCACCGACTTCGGCGAGACGCTCCGGACCCTGGTCGCGGACATGTTCGAGACCATGGACACCGCTCCCGGAGTCGGGCTCGCGGGGCCGCAGGTCGGCGTGCCGCTGCGGCTCTTCGTCTACGACTACGCCGACGACGACGGCACGCCCCGGCGCGGCGTCGCCATCAACCCGGAGCTGTTCGTCACGCCGACGCCGCTGGGCGAGGCCGACGAGGACACGGAGTCGGAGGGATGCCTCTCGTTCCCCGGCGAGCGGTTCCCGCTGCGGAGGTCGGAACGGGCGATCCTCCGCGCGGTCGACCTCGACGGCACGCCGTTCGAGATCGAGGCGTCGGGATGGTTCGCCCGCGTCTTCCAGCACGAGTTCGACCACCTCGACGGGATCCTGTACATCGACCGCCTGGAGCACGACTACCAGAAGCCGGTCGCGAAGATCACCCGCAAGCGCGGGTGGGGGGTCGCCGGCGTGTCGTGGACGCCCGGGATCGAGCACCTGGAGGACTGAGGGCCGGCCGGGTTGCGGCGGTCTCGACACGCCGCTGCGCGTCTACTCGACCACCGGGTTCCGAGCGACGGTTCAGCGGCCCGGTCGTCAGGCCAGGTCGACGCCGTGCACGCCGTTGTGGTGGCGGATCGCCGGGAACGAGGCCGTGACCGCGCGGCCGATGCCGGGCGTCCTCTTCTCGGCGATGTCGCCTCCGAACAGGGCGGCGCGCTCGCGCAGCTCGGCGAGCGCAGGGCTGTCGATGCGCTCGGTGAGCGCGCGGAGGTCGGCGTCGACGGCGTTCTCGTCGGTCTCGGCACCTCCGTGGCGCTCGCGGTCGTCCTCGACCTCGACCCGCAGGCCCGTCGTCGTCCAGCGCGAGCTGACCCGCAGCTGCGTCCCGGTGCCGCCGGCGGACAGGGCGGAGTCGAAGGCGTACTCGAGCACGCGCAGGATGGCCACCTCTGCTCCGTCCTGGAGCGGGAACGGCTCGCCGAAGGTCTCCTCCGCGATCACGAGACCGCGCTCGCGAGCCTCCTCGATGAGCGGCTCGGCGCCTCCGGTCACGGGCAGCTCGCCCGGGTCGACCGCGGCGACGGTCGCGATGCGGCGCAGCTGGGCGAGCGACGCCTCCGCCGCGCGCACAGCACGGGTCACAGAGCGGGACGCGGCACCGGGATCGCGCTCGAGGGTCAGTCGGATGCTCTCGGCCTCCTCGACCACCCGGGAGGCGCTGCGGACGGCGAGCTGCTCGAGCTCGCCGACGATCCGGAGTCTCGCCTCCTGCTCGCCGACGATCATCTCGAGCCGCGCGGTGCGAGCCGCTGCGGCGCGCTCGGACTCGACGGCGCGACGCTCGGCCGCGAGGGAGCGGCGCCAGAGCACGACGGCCGCCACGGCGGCGATCAGCGCGAGGACGAGGACGACTTCGAGCACGACGGCCTCCTTCGTGAGTCGGGGAGATCGGCGCTGGGGACGCCGGAGAGCGATGGTACTCGGGACCGGCAGGCGGCGCCTGACGGGCGGATGGGGCTTGCGGTCAGCGGCCGAGAACGCGGGTGGACCGCGTCACGGTGAACTTGCGGTCCCGCGCGAGGACCGACGTCGGTCCGACGGAACGGCGCAGCTCCGCCGGGTGGGCGAGGTGGGAGTTGAAGACGGTGACGAGCTGTCCCCCCGGACGAAGGAGGCGACCGGCCGCGCGGATCATCCTGCGGGCGACGAGGTCGGTGACGGCTCCGTCGGAGTGGAAGGGCGGGTTGCACAGCACGACGTCGACCGAGCCGTCGGCGAGCGTGGACGCGTTGTCGTCGCGGAGGACGCGCACCCGATCGGCGAGTCCGTTCGCGGCGGCCGTCGCGCGGGCCGACTCGACGGCGATCCGCGAGGAGTCGGTGGCGATGACGTCGAGGTCGGGGCGCGCCCGGGCCAGGAGCGCGGCCAGGACGCCGGTTCCGCAGCCGAGGTCGACGGCGGTGCCTCCCGGCAGCGTCGCGAGGTCGAGCGCCGCGACGAGCGCCCGGGTGCCGAGGTCGAGACGGGCGCCGGAGAAGACGCCGGGGACGGCCACCACCTCGAGATCGAGTTCGTCGAGCCTTCGCCGTTCCGCCTCCGGTGCGGGGGGCTGATCGGCGCGGGCGGCACTCGCGAGGAGGGCGCGGGACTTCTGCCGGGCGAGGCTGACGTCCACGCGCTCGTAGCGGGCGCCCAGCACGTCGTTCATGCTGTGCGACATGTGCTTGATCCGGCCGGCGCCGACGAGCACGGCGTCCGGTGCGGCGAGGGCGGCCTCCGCCGCGATCGACGCCAGAGCATCGAGCGAGCGAGGCAGGCGCAGCAGCAGCACCCCCGCTACCCGGGCCGCCTCTCCGACGGAGTCGACGAGCTCGAAGGGCGCGAGCTCGACGCCCGCCTCCCGGACAGCTCCGGCGTTGGACTCGAGGGCGCGCTCGGCGGTCACCGTGTCCTGGACGACGCGGACGGCCGCTCCCTCGGCCGCGAGAGCGAGGGTGAGGGCGCCGTAGGCGTCGCCGACGACGCCGACCGGGCGGTGCTCGCCGACCAGATCGAGCAGGAGGCGGTCGGTCGCGTCGACCGCGACCAGGGACACGCCCTCGACATCGGGCCGTCGGCGGAGGAGTGCGAGGACGTCGTCGCGCATCGCGTCTCCGTTCGGTGTCGACGTAGCTCAGGGTCGACGTAGCTCAGGGTCGACGTGGTTCGGGGTCGAACTGGTCCGGTGTCGACGTGGTCGATGCCCGCCTCGACCGGTGCCTGCACGACAGGCTCGCGGGCCGCATCCGGGCAAAGAAAAAGGGCCCGAGAGTGGAGTCCCAGGCCCTTCGCTCCCCGACTTGGACTCGAACCAAGAACCTACCGGTTAACAGCCGATTGCTCTGCCAATTGAGCTATCGAGGATCATCCGCCCACCCGGAGGCGAACAGCGCTCCACTACTTTAGCAAAGTCTGCGCCCAGACCAAATCGACGCGGTGCCTCCGTGAGACGTCGCACGGGAGGCACGAGACCGCTCGGGACCGACGCGGAGCGCGCTCAGTACCCGGCCGACGGGTCGACCAGCCCGACGAGCTCCTGTCCCGCTGCGAACGCAGCGACGTTCCGCCGCACCCGCTCGGCGAGGAGCGGCGCCGTCATCTCGGGGGTGTCGGCGGTGTGCGGGGTGATCAGGCACCGCGGCTCGGCCCAGAGGGGATGGCCGTCGGGCAGCGGCTCCGGGTCGGTGACGTCGAGGGCGGCTCCCGCGAGGCGACCCTCGGCGAGGGCCGACACGAGGGCGTCGGTGTCGACGAGGCTCCCCCGGGCGATGTTCACGAGCACGGCGCGGTCGGGCAGCGTCTCGAGCAGCGCCGCGTCGACGAGTCGCGACGTGCTCCCGGTCGCCGCGGCCGCGAGGATCAGCACGTCGGCGTCGCGGACGACCTCGCCGAGACGGTCGGCGGTGACGGTGCGCGCGGCACCCGTCATCGGCTCCGCGGTGCGCCGCACGACGGTGACGTCGGCGTCGAACACGCCGAGCAGCCGGAGCAGCTCCCGGGCGATGCCTCCCGCGCCCACGATGACGACGCGCGAGCGATGCAGGGTCGCGGCCCGCTTCTCGCCCCACGACTGCGCCCGCGCGCGCTCGGGTAGCGAGCGCAGCAGGGCCAGGGTGAGGGCGAGGGCGTGCTCGGCCACCGGCTCGGAGTAGGCGCCCTTCGCGCTCGTCCAGCGAAGGCCCGGCCGGTCGGCGCTGCGGAGGATCGACGCGAACGCGTCCACTCCGGCCCACGGCAGCTGCACCCAGCGGATACCGGGGTGCGCGGCGAGCACGTCGCCGAGCTCGTCGGTGCGGCCGTACGAGAGCCAGAGCACGCCGTCCGGCGCGTCGTCCAGCTCGACGACCCTCCCCCCTCCCGACTCGATCGCGTCGGTGAAGATCTGCTTCGGTCGCGGCAGCACGGCGATCCGCGGGACGCTCACGCCTGCTCCGGGCCGGGGGTGACGCGGAGCGCGCGCGAGGCGTCGAAGCGCTCGTACTCGGCGAAGGCGGCGCCGAGCTCGCGCACGTAGGGGTGGCGCGCCTCCGTGAGCACCTCGAGCAGCGGGCCGTAGGCGACCACCTCGCCGGCGACCAGGACCGCGATGCGGTCCGTCGCGCGGTTCAGCACGTCGATGTCGTGGCTGACGACCACGGCCGCGAACCCCTCCTGGCGGCGCAGATCGGCGAGGAGATCGACGATCGACTCGCGGACGGTCGCGTCGATCCCCGAGGTGGGCTCGTCGGCGACGAGCACCTTCGGCCCGAGCACCAGCGCCCGGGCGATCGCGACGCGCTGGCGCTGCCCGCTGGACAGCTCGTACGGGAAGCGGTCGAGCAGGAACAGCGGCAGGTGCACGGAGTCGAGCAGGGTCGCGACCCGCACCGCCGCGCTGCGGGGGTCGTAGTGACGGTCGCGGAGGAAGATCGGCTCGGCGATCAGCTCCGACACGGTCAGCTCGGGTCGCAGGGCCGCACCCGCGTCCTGGGCGAGGGAGGCGACGTCGAAGGTGAACCGCTTGATCTCGCGCGCCGGCAGATGGCGGAGGCGGTGCCCGGCGACGGTCGCGTCTCCCCCGACGATCACCGGGCGGGTCCTCGCCGACTCGCCTGTCAGGCCGTCGCCGCCGAGGACCCTGGCCAGGGTGGACTTGCCGGAGCCGCTTCCGCCGAGGATCCCGAGGACCTCACCCGGCTCGACGCGGAGGCTCACCCCGCGCAGAGCCGTCCAGCGCCCGCTGATCCCCCGCGGCGGGTACTCGACGCTGAGATCGTCGACGACGATCGGCGCCGCCTCCGCCGTGCTCACGCGTCCCGCTCCGCGTGCGTGATCCTGCGGAGCAGCTCGCGGCGCTCGGCCTGCTCGCCGGGGTCGGGCACCGGGAGGGAGGCGAGCAGACGCTGCGTGTAGGGGTGCTTCGGCGCCGAGAGCACCTCCTCGCCCGTCCCCTCCTCGACGAGCTCCCCGCGGTAGAGCACGGCGATCCGGTCGGCGAGGAGGTCGACCACGGCCAGGTCGTGGCTGATGAAGAGCGAGGCGAACCCGAACTCCCGCTGCAGCTCGGAGAAGAGCTCGAGCACACGGGCCTGCACCGACACGTCGAGCGCCGAGGTGGGCTCGTCGGCGATCAGCAGCTTCGGCTCGAGCGCCAGCGCTCGGGCGAGGCTCGCACGCTGACGCTGACCGCCCGAGAGCTCGTGCGGGTAGCGGTCGCCGTAGGAACGGGGCAGCTGCACCGCCTCGAGCAGCTCGTCGACGCGGTTGCGGGCGGTGCCGGCGTCGCGGGAGCGCCCGTGCACGATCAGCGGTTCGGCCACGCACTCGGCGATGGTCAGCAGCGGGTTGAAGCTCGACGCCGGATCCTGGAAGACGAAGCCGATGTCACCGCGGACCGGGCGGAAGCTCCGCTCGCGGATCCCCCGCATCTCCTTGCCCAGCACCCGGAGCGAGCCGCCGGTGACGGTCGTGAGCCCGGCGATGGCGCGCCCGATCGTGGTCTTGCCCGACCCGCTCTCGCCGACGAGGCCGAGCACCTCGCCCGCGCGGATCCGGAACGAGACGCCGTCGACGGCGACGAACCCGGGCCGGCCGAGGCGCCCGGGGTACTGGATCCGCAGGCCGTCTGCCTGGACCAGCGTCTCCGCCTCCGGCGCGACCGCCCGCGCTATCGCCCGGTCCTTCGCCCTCGCCACTCCCTGCCCCACGTGCGGCACAGCGGCGAGCAGCTTCTTCGTGTACTCGGCCTTCGGCGAGGCGAAGAGCTCGGCGACGGGCGCCTGCTCGACGAGCTCGCCCTGGTACATCACCGCGACGCGGTCGGCGAGGTCGGCGACGACTCCCATGTTGTGGGTGATCAGCACGATCGAGGTGCCGAAGTCGTCGCGGCAGCGGCGGAGGAGGTCGAGGATCTCGGCCTGCACGGTGACGTCGAGCGCGGTCGTCGGCTCGTCGGCGACGATGAGCCCCGGATCGAGCACGAGCGCCATCGCGATCACGACGCGCTGCTTCTGCCCGCCCGAGAACTGGTGCGGGTAGTAGTCGACCCGCTTCTCCGGATCCGGGATGCCGACCGTGCGGAGCACGTCGATCGCGCGCGCCCGCGCCTCCTTCTTCGAGACCGAGCCGTGGGCGCGGATCCCCTCGGCGATCTGCCAGCCGACGGTGAACACGGGGTTGAGCGCCGTCGACGGCTCCTGGAAGACCATGGCGACATCGGTGCCGCGGATCTCGCGCAGGCGCGACTTCGGCACCGAGACGACGTCGGTGGAGGCGCTCCCGTCCTTCTTCGAGAGCAGCACGACGCCCGAGGCGGTCGCCGTCTCGGGCAGGAGGCCGAGGATCGTCTTGGCGGTCACGGTCTTGCCGCTCCCCGACTCGCCGACGATGGCGAGCACCTCGCCGCGTTCGACCCGGAGGCTCACCCCCGCGACCGCGCGCACCGCCCCGCGGTCGCTCGCGAAGGCCACTTCGAGATCGGTGATGTCGACGATCGGGCGCTGGTCGCTCATCGCGTCTGCTCCGTTCCGGCGCTGGGATCGTGTCCCGGCGTCTCCAGGCCGTCGGCGACGAGGACGCCGCCGGGGACGACGGACGTCGCGGCGATGTCGCCCGCTCCGGCGGCCACCGCGCGGCGGCCGCGCAGGCGCGGGTCGGCGAGGTCGTTCAGGCTCTCTCCGACGAGGGTGATGCCGAGCACGACGAGGACGATCGCGAGACCGGGGAAGACGGAGGTCCACCAGATCCCGCTCGTGACGTCGGACAGGGCCTTGTTGAGGTCGTAGCCCCACTCGGCGGCCGAGGTCGGCTCGATGCCGAATCCGAGGAACCCGAGACCCGCCAGCGTCAGGATCGCCTCGGACGAGTTGAGCGTGAAGATCAGCGGCAGAGTGCGGGTGGCGTTCCGCAGAACGTGGCGGAACATGATCCGCGGGGTCGAGGCTCCGATGACCTTCGCCGACTCGACGAAGGCGTCCCCCTTGATCCGCACCGTCTCGGCGCGGATGACCCGGAAGTACTGCGGGATGTAGACGACGGTGATCGAGACGGCGGCGGCGAGGATGCCCGCCCACAGGTCGGACTGGCCGCCCGAGATGACGATCGACATGACGATCGCGAGAAGCAGGGTCGGGAACGCGTAGATCGCATCGCAGATCACGACGAGGACGCGGTCGAGCCAGCCGCCGAGGTAGCCGGAGACGAGGCCGAGGAAGACGCCGAGGAAGATCGAGAGGACGACGGCGACGACGATCACGAGGAACGCGGTCTGGGCGCCCCAGACGACGCGGGACAGGACGTCGTAGCCCCCGACCGTGGTGCCGAGCAGGTGCTCGGCGCTCGGGGGCTGCTGCGCGCCGAACGCGTCGTCGCCCGAGCGCAGCTGCGAGTAGCCGTAGGGCGCGAGCAGCGGCGCGAACAGGGCGACCAGGAGGAACGCGCCGGTGATCACGAGGCCGGTCACGAGCATCCCGCGCTGGAGGCCGACGCTCTGCCGGAGCTGGTGGACGACCGGGAGCCGGTCGACGAGGCGGCGGCGCGGGCGCGCCGGAGCGGTGGTGTCGCTCATGATCAGTACCTCACTCGCGGGTCGATGAGCGCCGCGATGACGTCGACGATGAAGTTGGTGAGCGCCACGATCACCGCGAGCAGGGCGACGATGCCCTGCACCGCGACGAAGTCGCGCGCCTGGAGGTACTCGGCCAGCTGGAAGCCGAGACCCTTCCACTCGAAGGTCGTCTCGGTGAGGACCGCGCCGCCGAGGAGCAGCGCGATCTGCAGGCCGATGACCGTGATGATCGGGATGAGCGCAGGACGGTAGGCGTGGGTGCGCACGAGGCGGAACTCGCTGACACCGCGCGAGCGCGCCGCGTCGACGTAGTCGGTCCCGAGCGTGCCGATGACGTTGGTGCGGACCAGGCGGAGGAAGATGCCGGCGGTCAGCAGACCCAGGGCGACGGCCGGGAGGACCGCGTGCGAGAGCACGTCGGCCACGGCGGCCGGATCACCGGTCTGGATCGCGTCGATCAGGTAGATCCCCGTCTTGTTCTCGAGGAACTGCAGCGAGAGCTCGGTGCCGGTCGACGCGCGCCCGGCGACCGGGAACCACTTGAGCCACACCGAGAAGACGAGCTTGAGCAGCAGGCCCGCGAAGAAGACGGGGGTCGCGTAGCAGAGGATCGCGAAGATGCGCAGGATCGCATCCGGCGTGCGGTCGCGGTGGTAGGCGGCGAGCATCCCGAGCGGGATGCCGACGAGGAAGGCCACGATCAGGGCGTAGAACGCCAGCTCGACGGTGGCCGCGCCGTAGGTCAGCAGCACCTCCGTGACGGGGCGGTTGTCGCTGAGCGTGGTGCCGAAGTCGCCGGTCAGCAGCTGACCGAGGTACTCGAAGTACTGCACGATCAGCGGGCGGTCGTAGCCGGCCTCGGCGACGCGCTCGGCGAGCTGATCGGCGCTCAGGCGCCCGCCGAGCGCCGCCGTGATCGGGTCGCCCGTCGTGCGCATGAGGAGGAACACCATCGTCACGAGGATGAAGACGGTCGGGATGATGAGCAGGAAGCGGACGAGCAGGTAGCGCCCGAGTCCGCCTCCTGAGCCGCTCGTGCGCCGGGTGGGCGCCGTCGCCGCAGCCGTCGTGGCTGTCGTCACGTGATGCCTTTCGTGGAGAAAGGCCGGCGCCCCCCCGCGAGGGGAGGCGCCGGCCCCGGGGTGGATCAGCCCTTGCTGAGCGCTCCGTAGCGGAACTTGAACGAGGCGTCGAGGGTGTCCTCGGTGCCCGTCACCGTGCTGCCGACGACCGCGACCTGCGAACCCTGGAGGTAGGGGACGGTCGACAGCTGGGCCGCGACCTTCTCCTGGATCTCCTCGATGATCGCGGTGCGCGCGTCGGGATCGGTCGTCGAGACCTGCTCCGCGATCAGCGACTGCACCTCGGCGTCGTCGAAGTGGTTGGCGAGGAAGTTCTCCTTGATGAAGAACGGCGACAGGTAGTTGTCCGCGTCGGAGTAGTCGGGGAACCAGCCGAGCTGGTACGCCGGGTAGACGTCGCTCGAGCGGTCCTTCGAGTACTGGACCCACTCCGTCGTCTGCAGGTTCACGGTGAACAGGCCCGACGACTCCAGCTGGTCCTTGATCAGCGCGTACTCGTCGCCCGAGGACGGACCGTAGTGGTCGTTCGAGTACTGCAGGTTCAGCGTCACCGGACCGGTCACGCCGGCGGCATCGAGGGTCGCCTTGGCCTTGTCGGCGTCGGGGCCGCCCTCGCCGTCGCCGTAGAGGCTCTTCAGCGGTTCGGTCGCACCGGTGAGGCCCGCGGGGACGTAGGAGTACAGCGGGGTGTAGGTGCCCTTGTAGACCTGGTCGGCGATCTCGTCGCGGTCGATCAGGTCGGCCACGGCCTGGCGCACGGCGAGCGACTTGGTCGCGTCCGCCTCCGGGGTGGTCGCGCCGAACGGCTGCGTGTCGAAGTTGAAGACGATGTAGCGGATCTCGCCGCCGGGGCCGTCGACCACCTTGACGGAGTCGTTGCCGCGGAGGTCCTCGACGTCGGTCGCGGAGAGGCTCCGGAACGCCACGTCGATGTTGCCCTCCTGGATGTCGAGCTTGAGGTTCGACGAGTCGGCGTAGTACTTGACGTTGATCGTGCCGGTGCGCGCAGCTCCGAGCACGCCCTCGTAGCCCTCGTACGCCTTGTACTGGATCAGGTTGTTCACGTCGTAGTTCGTGATCGTGTACTGACCCGCGAAGGCGTCGCCCGCGACGATGTCGGCGTCGGAGGTGAGCGCGTCGGCCGAGAAGACGTCCTCGTCGACGATCGGTCCGGCAGGGCTCGAGAGGATCTGCGGGAAGGTCTGGTCGTTCTCGGACTTGAGCGTGAAGACCACGGTCGTGTCATCGGGAGCCGCGACGCTGTCGAGGTTCGCCAGGAGCGAGGACGGGCCGTTCGCGTCGGCGATCGCGAGCTGGCGGTCGAAGGAGAACTTGACGTCGGAGGAGGTCAGATCGTTGCCGTTCGCCCACTTCAGTCCCTCCTTGAGGGTCACCGTGTACTCGGTCGGCGAGCTGAACTCGGCCGACTCGGCGATGTCCGGCTCGACGTCGGGAGTGCCGTACGGCGTGTTCATCAGGAACGGGAACACCTGGTTCATCACGGCGAACGAGCCGTTGTCGTACGAGCCGGCGGGGTCGAGCGTCGTGATCTTGTCGGTGGTGCCGATGGTGAGCGTGCCCCCGGCGGCGCTGTCGCCCGACGAGTCGTCACCGCCGGCGGAGCAGCCCGCCAGCACGAGCGCGACCGCGGCGAAGCCTGCGGCCGCGGCCAGTGCGCGTGTACCCCGGGTGGATGCGGATGTCATCTCCGTCTGCCTCTTCCTGTAAGGGATCGGATGCGGGCGCGCATCTCGCGCAGGGCGTCACGGCGCACAGGTGTCCCGTGCTCCGCCACGCTGCGGCGCCGGGCGCCCGCATTGCTGTTCCTCAGTCGTAACACAGTCGGGAGCGCTCTCAGCACCGGGAGCGGGCGGCCGCCGAATTCTTCACACGACCGCAACACGCACCCGGGCGTCGGTCACTCCGTCCGCAGTGCGCGCTTCTGGCGCTCGAGCTCGACCAGTCTGACCTGCACGGCGCGGGACATCACCGGGTCTGCGGACGCTCGCTGGAGCGCGCCCCGCAGCTCGGCGATCTCGCGGAGGAGGTCGCGCTCGATGAGCGAGATCGCGACGTCGCGGGCGTACCTCGAGAGTCCGGCCTCGTCGGCCGCCGGGATCGGCGCCACGGCGAGCTGGCGCACGAGGGAGGCGAAGGGCGCCGGCACGTCGGCCGCGACGTGCTCGACCCAGTCGCGGTCCTGCGCGCGCTCGAGGTTGGCGACGACGGCGTCGCGCACGACGCGGAGGGTCTCGTTCGTGACGGCCGCGTGCGCCGCCCGCGCGAGCAGATCATCGCCCATCATCTGCGGGAGCTGCAGCATCGCCATCAGCGCCTCGCGCTCGATGCGCGTCACGACGTCGAGCGGGAGGTCGGCGAGCCGGGCGCCCGCCGGAGCCTCCGGCGCGGCGGTCTCGGCGTCGCGCTGCTCCGGTCGAGCCGCGGTGGGGCGCGAGCGCGCGCCGGCCGAGCGGACCGCGGAGTTGACCTCGGCCATGTCCAGTCCGAGCATCCGAGCGAGCTCGCGCGAGTAGCCCGGGCGCAGCGCGGGGTCGCGGATGTCGGCGACGACCGGCGCGGCGGCGCGGAGTGCGGCGATCCGGCCCTCGACCGTGTCGAGGTCGTAGCGGGCGAGGAGCTGCCGGATCACGAACTCGAACATGGGCTTCTTGTCGTCGATCAGCCTGCGCACGGCGTCGTCGCCCCGGTTGAGGCGGAGGTCGCACGGGTCGAGACCCTCGGGTGCGACCGCGACGAACGTCTGCGCGGCGAAACGGTGCTCCTCCTGGAACGCGCGCATCGCGGCCTTCTGACCCGCCGCATCGGGGTCGAAGGTGAAGACGACCTCGCCGATCCCGGTGTCGTCGCCGAGCACGCGGCGCAGCACCTTGATGTGGTCGACGCCGAAGGAGGTGCCGCACGTCGCCACCGCGGTGGTCACGCCCGCCAGATGGCAGGCCATCACATCCGTGTACCCCTCGACCACGACGACCTGGTGCCCGCGCGAGATGTCGCGCTTGGCCAGGTCGAGCCCGTAGAGCACCTGCGACTTGTGGTAGACGGGCGTCTCGGGGGTGTTGAGGTACTTGGGGCCCTTGTCCTCCTCGAGGAGGCGCCGCGCGCCGAAGCCGACCGTCTGCCCGGTGACGTCGCGGATCGGCCAGACGAGCCGACCGCGGAACCGGTCGTACACGCCTCCGCGGTTGCTGCTGCTGACGAGCCCGGCCGCCGTGAGCTCCGGCTCGGTAAAGCCCCTGCGCTTGAGAGCGGTGGTGAGGCCGTCCCAGCCGTCGGGGGCGAAGCCGACTCCGAAGCGGTCGGCCGCCGCGCGGTCGAAGCCGCGCTCGCCGAGGAACCGGCGCCCGACGTCGGCGCCGGGAGTGGCGAGCTGCTCGCGGAAGTACTCCTCGGCCGCGTCGTTCGCCGCGAGCAGGCGGGCGCGTCCGCCGGTCTCCGGCGCCTGACCGCCGCCCTCCTCGTACTGGATGGGGAAGCCGATCCTCTGAGCGAGGCGCTCGACCGTCTCGCTGAACGAGGTGTGGTCCATCTTCATGATGAAGCTGTAGACGTCGCCCGACTCCTGGCAGCCGAAGCAGTGGTAGAAGCCGGCCTGCGGGCGCACGTGGAAGCTCGGGCTGCGCTCGTCGTGGAAGGGGCAGAGCCCCTTCAGCGAGCCGACGCCGGCCGACTTGAGCGTGACGTACTCGCCCACCACGTCGCCGATGTTCACTCGGGCTTTGACCTCTTCGACATCTTGTTGTCGGATCCGAGGCATGGGGACCATCGTATCCGCGGCGATGAGCCCACCGGCCGGGTGCCCGATCTTCGGCACGCAGAGCCGCAGCGAATCGCCCTAGGAGCTCAGCCGCTCATACAGCGCGAGCGCGCTCTGGTCGGTGAGGTTGGCGACCTGGTCGACGACGACGCGGCGGCGGGCTGCGTCGGAGGGGGCGGCGTTCCAGTCCTCGGCGAAGCCCGGTTCGAGGGCGCCGGGGCCGCGGTCGAGGAGGGTGTCGGCGAGGCGGGTGAGCACCTCGCGCTGCTGGGCGTAGATCGGCTGGCGGGTGTTGCGCGACATCACGAAGGTCGCGACGATGCCCTTGAGCACGGCGATCTCGGCCTGCTGCTCGCGGGGCACGACGACGTGGCCGCCGAACCGGACGAGGTCGGGGTGCGCGTAGGCGTCGCGGGTCGCCTCCGTCGCCGCCCCGGCGAAGCGGCCGATCAGCTGGCTGGTGAGGTTCTTCAGGCGTGCCTGGTCGCGGCGGGAGCCGTCCCAGGAGTCGACCCACACCTCGAGCGAGTCGAGGCGGTCGAAGGCGGCGACGAGCTCGTCGTGCGCGATCTCGCCTCCCACCCAGGCGTGCATCGACTCGACGAGGTCGTCGTGGTCGACCCGTGAGCCGAGGGCTTCGACGTCGATGTAGCCCGAGAAGACCGCGTCCTCGAAGTCGTGCACCGAGTAGGCGATGTCGTCCGAGAGGTCCATGACCTCGGCCTCGATGCAGCGCACCCCCTCGGGTGCACCCTCCCGCATCCATGTGAACGCCGGTGCGTCGTCGTCGTAGAACCCGAACTTGGCCCGGCCGGACGGATCGGCGACCGAGCGCGTGTCGGGCCACGGGTACTTGCAGCTCGCGTCGAGGCTCGCGCGGGTGAGGTTGAGCCCGTAGGGGCGGGAGTCGTCGCCGAAGACCTTCGGCTCGAGGCGCGTGAGCAGACGGAAGGTCTGAGCGTTACCCTCGAAGCCGCCGATCCCCTCGGCCCAGCTGTTGAGCGCTCGTTCGCCGTTGTGACCGAAGGGCGGGTGGCCGATGTCGTGGGCGAGGCAGGCGGTGTCGACGACGTCGGGATCGAGGTCGAGGCTCGTCGCGAGCTCGCGGCCGATCTGCGCGACCTCGAGCGAGTGCGTGAGGCGGTTGCGGGCGAAGTCGACGCCTGAGGTCGGGCTCAGCACCTGGGTCTTGGCGGCGAGGCGGCGGAGGGCGCTGGAGTGGAAGAGCCGAGCTCGATCGCGGGCGAAGTCGGAACGGCGGGTGGAGTGGTCCTCCGGGAGGAATCGCTCGACGTCGACGAGCGAGTACCCCCAGAGCGCACGGTCATCCACCGCTGTGGTGGATCTCGGCGGCCGAGACGGCGTCGCGCTGGGCGGCGTTCAGCTCTCGGGACTCGAGCCAGCGGTCGGGCAGCGACGGCACCTTCGGCGAGCCGGCGCGACCGCGCTGACCCTCGGCGTCGACGCCGGGGTAGGGCACGTCGGGGTCGAGGGTCGCCAGCAGCTCGTCGAGCTCGGCGAGCGTCACGACCGACGCCATGCGCGCCCGCAGGTCGCCGCCGACCGGGTAGCCCTTGAAGTACCAGGCGACGTGCTTGCGGATGTCGCGGCAGCCGCGCTCCTCGCTCTCGAAGAACTCGACGATCAGCTCGGCGTGCCGGCGGAAGGCCGAGGCGACCTGGCCGAGGGTCGGCCGGAAGCGCTCGTCGGATCCGGCGAACGCGGCGGCGAGGTCACCGAAGAGCCACGGACGACCGAGGCAGCCGCGCCCGACGACGACGCCGTCGCAGCCCGTCTCGCTCATCATCCGCAGTGCGTCCTCGGCCGACCAGATGTCGCCGTTGCCGAGCACGGGGACGTTCGTCACCGCCTCCTTCAGCGTCGTGATCGCCGACCAGTCGGCCTGACCGCTGTAGAACTCGGAGGCCGTGCGCGCGTGCAGCGCGATGGAGGCGACTCCCGCGCCCTCCGCCGCCCGGCCTGCCTCGAGGTAGGTGAGGTGGTCGGCGTCGATGCCCTTGCGCATCTTGATCGTCAGCGGCACCTCCCCCGCGGCCTTCACGGCCCCCTCGACGATCGAGCGGAACAGGGGCAGCTTCCACGGCAGCGCGGCGCCCCCGCCCTTGCGCGTCACCTTGGCGACGGGGCAGCCGAAGTTGAGGTCGATGTGGTCGGCCCGGTCCTCCGCGACCAGCATGGTGACGGCCTCGGCGACCGTGCGCGGGTCGACTCCGTAGAGCTGGATCGACCGCACGGATTCGCTCGGGTGGTGGCGGATCAGGCGCATCGACTCGGGCGTCCGCTCGACGAGGGCGCGGGAGGTGATCATCTCGCTCACGTAGAGCCCGGCGCCGTACTCGCGGCAGAGGCGGCGGAACGCGGTGTTGGTGATCCCGGCCATGGGGGCGAGGACGACGGGAGCGTCGAGTTCGAGGGGGCCGATGCGCAGCGCCGGAGCGGTCTGCGCGCGAGGGGCGGCCGTGAGAGTGGAGGACATCGGTAACGATTCTCCCAGATCCTGTGTTGGGGAAGGCGAGTCGAGCGGAGAGGGTGGAGCGATGGACGCGATCGATCGTGTGGAGGACGGACCGGAGCGGTTCGAGGCGGACGCCGCGGCGCGAGGTCTCGAGGTCGAGATCGTCGAGCGCCCGGAGGCCGGGAGCCTGGCCGAGGCGGCCGGCCTGCTGGGCATCGATCCCGGCGACATCGTGAAGTCGCTGGTCGTGAAGCGCCACGACGGCGAGTACCTCTTCGCCCTCGTGCCCGGCGGCCGGCAGATCTCGTGGCCGAAGCTCCGCGCGGTCGTCGGCGTCAACAAGCTGCGCCTGCCCGACGAGACGGCTGCGCTCGGGGCGACCGGCTACCGACGGGGAACCATCACCCCGATCGGCTCGACCACGGCCTGGCCGATCGTCGCCGACGAGCTGATCGTCGGTCGACGGATCGCCATGGGCGCCGGTGCGGGCGGTCGCAGTGCGTTCGTCGACGCGGACGCGCTGATCTCCGCCTACGGAGCGACGGTCGCCGACATCACCGTCGAGGAGACTCCCCGCTGACGGGAGCCGCCGGAGGCACGACGCACACTCCGTCCTCGCAGACGGGCACGTCGGCGGCACCGAGCATCTCGAACTGCGTCACGAGGCGGCCACCCGCTGGGTGAGCACGTGCTCGAGGACCTCCGTGAAGGCCGCGGGCTCCTGGGCGCCGGACACGCCGAAGCGGCTGTCGAGCACGAAGAACGGCACGCCGTTGATCCCGTACTCGCGCGCCTGGGCGATGTCGGACTGCACGTCGCCGAGGTGGCGCTGCTCGTCGAGGACCCGCCGGGTCTCGGCGGCGTCGAGACCGACCTCGCCGGCGAGCGAGGCGATCACCTCGGGGTCGGCGAGGTCGCGTCCCTCGACGAAGTAGGCGCGCAGCAGGCGCTCCTTCAGCTCGAGCTGCAGTCCGTTCGCCTTCGCGTGGTGCAGAGCCTGGTGCGCGGTGACGGTCTTCACGTGGCGGACCGTCTCGAAGTGGTAGTCGAGTCCGACGCTCGCGGCAATCGTAGTGACGGAGTCGAGCATCTGCTGCGCCTGCGCCTCCGGGATGCCCTTGTGCTCGGCGAGGTAGGCCGCCTCCCCGCCCCGGTAGTCCTCCGGGGTGTCGGGTGAGAGCTCGAAGCTGCGGTACTCGACCGCGACCTCGGGGGCGTCGGGGTGGGCGAGGCGGAAGGCCTCGAGCCCGCGTTCGAACTTGCGCTTGCCGATGTAGCACCAGGGGCAGGCGATGTCCGACCAGATGTCGACGGTGATGGGGGTCTGCGCGTCACTCACTCCAACGACAACCCGGACGGGCCGCGACTATTCCCCGAGGACCCGGACGAGCTCGTCGACGTCGGAGGCGTCGTTCCAGACGTGGAAGGCGACCCGGAGGCGTCCTCCGCGACCCGAAACTCGCAGCCCGGCCGCCGTCAGGCGGGCGAGGTCGGCTCCGTCGGGATCCGGCCAGGAGACGAGCGCGCGGTGCTGGGGCTCACGACCGAGGCGCTCGCTGAGCTGGTCGCCGAGGCCGGAGGCGTGCTCCCAGACGGACTGGAGGTCGAGCGAGCGGAACAGCTCGAGCGAGGACTCCGCGCCGACGAACGCCTGCCAGGCCGGCGAGACGTCGAAGCGGCGCGCGGTCTCGGCGAGGTGCATCGCCGGTCCGTAGCAGGAGGACCACACGTCCTCCCCCGAGTACCAGCCGGCCTGCACCGGCACCAGCTCCGCGGCGTAGGAGGGCGACACGGTGAGGAACGCGACTCCGCGCGGCGAGCAGAGCCACTTGTAGGCGTGGGTCAGGGTGGCGTCGAAGCGCGACGCGTCGACGGGGAGGACGCCCGCGGCCTGCGTGAGGTCGCAGGCGGTGCGCACCCCGTGGCGGGAGGCCGCGTCGAGGACCGCGTCGAGGTCGGCGAGGGCGCCGCTGCTCGACTGCACGGCCGAGAAGACGACGAGGTCGTCGCCCGGCCCGACGGAGTCGGCCAGCGCGTCGAGCGCGACGCTGCGGACCTCGACGCCACGGTGCGCCTGCGCCAGGAAGGGGAACACGATCGAGGAGAAGTCGCCGTCGACGCAGAGCACCCTCGCGCCGTCGGCGAGGGACGCCGCGAGGACCGCCGCCATCGCCGAGGTCTGCGAGCCGATGGCGACCTGCGCGACGGGCACCGAGACGATGTCGGCGAAGGCAGCTCGCGCCCGCTCCGCGACGGCGCCGTACCCGGCCGCGGTGTTCTCTCCCGCCGACCAGCTGCCGAGATCGGCGCGGAGCGCCTCGACCGTCTCGCGCGGCGGCAGTCCGAGGGTGCACGCGTTGTGGTAGCCGCGCGCACCGGCGAAGCGCTCTCGCAGCTCGGTCGGGCTCAGGGGGGCGGTGTCCATGCTTCGAGGATCCCGCGGGTCGCGCCGATGGCCAAGAGCGCGCCGCGGTCGGGCGCGTCGCCCCGGCGCAGCGCCTCAGCGGGCGGCCAGGGCGTGCGCCTGCTCGATCACGGCGACGACCGCTCGGGCGTCGCGCACGTCGACAGGAGGCGCCGCGCCCTCGAGGAGCGAGCGGGCGACTCCCGCGGCGAAGGCCGAGTAGCGGCCTCGCTCGCTCGGAACGCTCCGGCTGCCCTCGTCATCGGTGAGGACGCCGTCGGCCTCGCCCGGGACGACGCCGAAGCCGGGATCATCGGGGCGCGATCCGCCGTGCCGGAGCGCTCCCTCCTGCGGGTCGAGTCCGTCGACCGAGAAGGCGGCGCGAGTGCCGAGCACCCTGAACCGCGGCCCCGTCGATCTCGCGACCCGGCTCATCGCGAGGTGCGATCGGACTCCCCCGGCGTGCAGGAGGGAGACGAACGCGTCGTCCTCGCTCGCGCCTCCGGGGTGCACGACCCGCGTCTCGGCGGCCGTCACGGTGGCCGGTCCGAACAGGACGAGCACCTGATCGACGAGGTGGCTGCCGAGGTCGAACAGGATCCCGCCGCCCTCGTCGGCGCCGATCGTCGTCTGCCAGCGGCCCGTCTTCGGTGCGCTCCAGCGCTCGAACGACGACTCGAAGCGGATGACGTCGCCCAGCGCCCCGTCGCGGAGCAGCCGCTGCACGGTCAGGAAGTCGGCGTCCCAGCGCCGGTTCTGGAACACGAAGACGGGCGCTCCGCCGGCCTCGGAGGCGGCGATGATCGCGTCGGCGTCGGCGACGCTCGGCGCGAACGGCTTGTCGATGATCACCGCGACGCCGACGCCCAGCACGGCCTCCGCCTGCGCGCGGTGCACCGAGGGAGGCGTCGCGAGCACGACGAGGTCGGGCCGTTCGGCCAGCACCCCGTCGAGGTCGGGCACGACCCGCGCCGCGGGGTAGGCGGCGGAGGCGGCCCCTGCACGCCCCGGGTCGCCGGTCGCGATCGCGACGATCGAGAACGACGGATCCGCGGCCAGGAACGGCGCGTGGAAGACACTGCCCGCGAGCCCGTAGCCGAGGATCCCGACCCTGATCACGACGACGCGCCCGGCACGTCGACCGCGGCCCCGAACCGGCGCGTGCGACCGGCGTAGTAGTCGATCGCCTCCCACAGGTCGGTGCGGGTGAAGTCGGGCCAGAGGCGGTCGAGGAAGACCATCTCGGCGTAGGCGCTCTGCCAGAGCAGGAAGTTGCTGGTGCGCTGCTCGCCGGAGGAGCGCACGAAGAGGTCGACGTCGGGCATCTCGGGGACGTAGAGGGCCCGGGCGATCGTCTTCTCGGTGATCCCGGAGGGCTTCAGGCGGCCGGCCGCGACGTCGACGGCGAGCCGCTGCACGGCGTCGGCGATCTCGGTGCGGCCGCCGTAGTTGACGCACATGGTGAGGGTGAGGACGTCGTTGCCCTCGGTCAGCCTCTCGGCGAACTGCAGCTCGTTGACGACCGACGCCCAGAGCCGCGGCTTCCGCCCCGCCCAGCGGATCCGCACTCCCCACTCGTTCAGCTGGTCGCGGCGCCGGTGCAGGACATCGCGGTTGAAGCCCATCAGGAAGCGCACCTCGTCGGGCGAGCGCTTCCAGTTCTCGGTCGAGAACGCGTAGACGCTGAGGTGCTTCACGCCGATCTGGATCGCCCCCGCGACCACGTCGAGCAGCGCCGCCTCGCCGCGCTTGTGCCCCTCGACACGGGTGAGGCCGCGGGAGTTGGCCCACCGGCCGTTGCCGTCCATCACGATCGCGACGTGCCCGGGCACGGCCTTGCGCGGGAGGTCGGGCGGGTGCACGCCCGTCCAGTCGAGAGGGCGGTAGGGCTCGGCGTCCTTGTGGGTGAAGGGCTTCATCGGGTGACGTGCTCCAGGGATCTCAGTCCGCGTTCGAGGTGGAACTGCGTGTAGGCGGCCACCACTCCGCTCGCCCGCGACCGGGTCGAGGGCTCGGTCGTCTCGGCGTGCCCCCAGTCTCCCGTGAGCAGCGCGCCGAGCAGGACGACGACCTCGGGCGCGACCCTCGGGGCTCCCGGCGGCGTGCAGTCCGGGCAGACGACTCCTCCGAGCTGCACCACGACCGCGCCGTGCGGACCGGGAGCGCCGCAGCGCGCGCAGTCGTCGAAGCTCGGGGCCCAGCCCGCTATCGACAGCGCGCGCAGCAGGTAGGAGTCGAGGGTCAGCACGGGCTCGTGCTCGCGACGCGAGAGCGAGCGCAGCGCCCCCACGAGCAGGAGGTACTGCTGCAGGGAGGCGTCGGCGTCCGTGAGCCGATCGGCCGTCTCGACCATGGCGTTCGCCGCGGTGTAGCTGTCGTAGTCGGCGGCGATCAGGGCACCGTAGGCCCCGATGGACTCGGCCTGCGTGACGATGTCGAGACTCCGGCCCTCGTAGAGCTGGAGGTCGGCGACCATGAACGGCTCGAGCCGGGAGCCGAACTTGGAGCCGGTCTTGCGGACGCCCTTGGCCACCGCGCGGATCTTGCCGTGCCCGCGCGAGAGCATCGTGACGATGCGGTCGGCCTCGCCCAGCTTGTGCGTGCGGAGCACCACGGCTTCGTCGCGATAGGTGGGCATGCGCTCGATTATCCTCCCCGCCACCGACACCGGCCTGGACGCGGGGCCGGTCGACTCCGGGGCGTGGAACGATGAACGGGTGGCAGCGTCCCTCTTCGTGATCCCGGCCTGGGCCGATCTGCTCGCGATCGCCATCGGCTGCCTGCAGGGCGCGATGTTCGCGGGCGAGTTCCGCGACCGCAGGATCGATCTGCTCGGCGTCACGATCATCGGCACGGCGACCGGCCTCGGCGGCGGCGTGCTGCGCGATCTGCTCCTCCAGACGCCGCTCGCCGCGCTGCACACCAACGCCTACCTGCTGGTCGCCGTCGCGGCGTCGCTGCTCGGGATGCTGCTCCAGCACGTGCTGAACCGCGTCGACGGCACGATCACCGCGCTCGACGCCCTGACCCTCGGGCTGTTCGGCGCGATCGGGACGACCAAGGCGCTGTCGCTCGGCGTGCCGGAGGTGCCCGCCGTGTTCGTGGGAACCGTCTCGGCCGTCGGCGGATCGGTCGTGCGCGACGTGCTCCTCAACCGGCCGATCGCGCTGATGCACGTCGGCTCGCTCTACGCGATCGCCGCGACCGCGGGCACCGTGGTGCTCGTGACGGGCCTCCGGTTCGGCATGGTCATCGACTACGCCGCGCCGCTCGCCGTCGCGGTGACCACGGTGATCCGCCTGCTGGCGGTGCGCTACGGCTGGAGCCTCCCCGAGCAGCGGGCGCTCAGCCGGGTGCCGCGCCTGCGCTGGCGCCGCTCCTCCTGACGCCGCGGCCGCCGAGGGGACCCGCGCCCGTCGAGGGAGCCGCGGAATCGTCGCTCCCCCGACGGTCCGCGGCTCCCTCGCCGGAGGGTCAGGCGGAGGCGGTGGCCAGCTCGGCGACGGGCGTCTCCTCGCGGATGGCGCGGTTGACGGCCGAGACGATCGCCTTGAGCGAGGCGGTCGAGATGTCGGCGTCGACGCCCACGCCCCACAGGGTCCGTCCGTTCACCGAGCACTCGACGTAGGAGGCGGCCAGCGCGTCGCCGCCGGCGCTGAGAGCGTGCTCGACGTAGTCGAGGACGCGCACGCCGACTCCGTGCTGCGCCAGCACGGACTCGAAGGCGTTGATCGGGCCGTTGCCGGAGGCGCTCGCGGTCACGGTCTCGTCGCCCACCCGCAGGACGGTGTCGAGCGCGATGCTGCCGCCCAGGTCGCTCGAGGTGCTGGTCCGGGTCAGCTCGAACCGGCCCCACCTCTCCTCGGAGCGGTGTGCCGGCGCGGGCAGGTACTCGTCCTGGAAGATCGCCCAGATCTGCTCGCTGGTGACCTCGCCGCCCTCGGCGTCGGTCTTGGCCTGCACGACTCCCGAGAACTCGATCTGGAGGCGGCGCGGCAGGTCGAGCGCGTGGTCGGTCTTCAGCAGGTAGGCCACGCCGCCCTTGCCCGACTGCGAGTTGACGCGGATGACCGCCTCGTAGGAGCGGCCGAGGTCCTTCGGGTCGACGGGCAGGTACGGCACGGCCCAGGTCAGCTCGTCGACGCTCCGGCCGGTGCGCTCGGCCTCGGCCTCCATCGCCTCGAAGCCCTTCTTGATGGCGTCCTGGTGCGAGCCGCTGAACGCCGTGAACACCAGGTCGCCCGCCCAGGGGCTCCGCTCGGGGACGGCCAGCTGGTTGCAGTACTCGGCGGTGCGCTTGATGCCGTCCATGTCGCCGAAGTCGATCTGCGGGTCGATGCCCTGCGTGAACAGGTTGACGCCCAGCGCCACCAGGTCGACGTTGCCGGTGCGCTCGCCGTTCCCGAAGAGGCAGCCCTCGATGCGGTCGGCGCCGGCCAGGTAGCCGAGCTCGGCGGCAGCGACGGCGGTGCCGCGGTCGTTGTGCGGGTGCAGCGACAGGATGATGTTCTCGCGCTGGGCGAGGTGGCGGCTCATCCACTCGATCGAGTCGGCGTAGACGTTGGGAGTCGCCATCTCGACCGTCGCCGGCAGGTTGATGATGACCTTGCGGTCGGGGGTCGGCTCGAACACCTCGACCACGCGGTCGCAGATCTCGAGGGCGAAGTCGAGCTCGGTGCCGGTGTAGCTCTCGGGCGAGTACTCGTAGTAGACGGTGGTGCCGGGAACCGACGACTCCATCGAGCGGCACTTCCGGGCGCCGGCGAGGGCGATGTCGATGATCCCCTGGCGGTCCTTCCGGAAGACGACCTCGCGCTGCAGCACGCTCGTCGAGTTGTACAGGTGCACGATCGCCTGGCGCGCGCCGCGGATCGACTCGTAGGTGCGCTCGATCAGGTGGTCGCGGGCCTGGGTCAGCACCTGGATGGTGACGTCCTCCGGGATCGCCCCCTCCTCGATGAGGCTGCGGACGAAGTCGAAGTCGGTCTGGCTGGCGCTGGGGAAGCCGACCTCGATCTCCTTGTAGCCCATCCGGACCAGCAGGTCGAACATGATGCGCTTGCGCTCCGGGCTCATCGGGTCGATGAGCGCCTGGTTGCCGTCACGCAGGTCGACGGCGCACCAGCGCGGCGCCGCGGTGATGCGCTTCGTCGGCCAGGTCCGGTCGGGCAGCTCGACGGTGATCTGCTCGTGGAACGGCGTGTACTTGCCGATCGGCATGGGCGACGGCTTCTGGGTGTTCTTCATGGGGTGCTCTCCTGCGCGGGGACGCGCGTGTCTGTGCTCGCCCGTGTCCGGTCTCGCGGGGATCCGGATGCGGATCCGACCTCGCGGGCGAAGATGTGTGGTCAGCCGACGACGAACACCGCGACGAGGGAGGCCTGAGGATCAGATCTCGTCGCGGCGGCTAAGAAGGAGCAGACCGGAACGCACGGAGCCAGGGTAGCACTGCCCTCCCGGCCCGCGTCGTCAGGCGACGAGGCCGTTCTCGTAGGCGAAGACCACCAGCTGGACGCGGTCGCGCAGGCCGAGCTTGCCGAGCGTCCGGCTGATGTGGGTCTTGACGGTCGCCTCGCTGAGGAACTCGGCGCGGGCGATCTCGGTGTTGCTGAGGCCGCGCGCGGCGAGGTGGAAGATCTCGCGCTCGCGGTCGGTCAGCGTCCCGAACGCCGCCGGCGTCTCGCGACCGCTGCCGGGCGCACCGAAGTGCTCGAACAGCTCGCGGGTCGCGGAGGCGGCGACCACCGCGGTCCCGGCGTGGACCGTCCGCACCGAGGCGAGCAAGAACCCCGGCTCCGTGTCCTTGAGCAGGAACCCGCTGGCGCCGGCGCGGATGGCCCGCGCCGCCGCCTCGTCGAGATCGAAGGTCGTCAGGACGAGGATGCGCGGGGGCTCGACGCCGGCCTCCGCCGCATCCGCGAGGATCCGCCGGGTCGACTCGATGCCGTCGACTCCCGGCATGCGGATGTCCATGAGCACCACGTCGGGTGACACGCGACCCACCAGTGCCGCGCCCTCTGCGCCGTCGGACGCCTCGCCGACCACCTCGAGGTCGGGCTGGGAGCTGAGGAGCATGCGGATGCCGGCGCGGAAGAGCGCCTGGTCGTCGACGAGGACGATGCGGATGGTCTCGGTCATGCGGGGCGGCCTCCAGAGGCGACGGGCAGTGCGGGGGCCGGCGACGACGGTGCCGGGCCGATGATCGGGACCGGCGACGTGGCGCCGGCCGGAAGGCGCGCGTCGACGACGAAGTCCTCGCCGTCGGGGCCCGCGAGGAGGACACCGCCGACGAGAGCCGCCCGCTCGTGCATGCCGACCAGTCCGTGCCCCTCCCCCGGCTCGGCGTCCGCGCCGACGTCCCCGCACCGGGCGTTCCTGACGGTCAGCACGATCTCGCCGGCGTCGCGCCGGAGCGCGACGTCGAGCGGTGCTCCAGGCCGACCGTGCCGGAGCGCGTTCGTCGTCGCCTCCTGCGCGATGCGGTAGAGGGCGATGCCGGTGGCGCGAGGGACCGAGTCGAGATCGACGTCGAGCTCGGCGTGCACCTGCGCGCCCGCTCCGGACACGCTGTCGAGCAGCGCCGGCAGGTCGTGGGCGGCGGGCTGCGGTCCGTCGCTCTGGCTGTGCCGCAGCTGCGCGAGCAGGACGCGGACGTCGCCGAGAGCGTCTCGCGCGACGCTCGAGATCGTGAGCAGCGCCGCATCCGTCTGCTCCGGGCTGGACGCCCCGAGGTAGCGGGCGCCGTCGGCCTGGGCGATGACGACCGCCAGGGAGTGGGCGACCACGTCGTGCATGTCGCGCGCGATCCGGTTGCGCTCCCCGACCGCGTCGAGCTCCCGCTGTGCGCGAGCCCGCTCGCGCTCGGCCTCGGCGCGGAGGCTCTGCCCCTCGCGCGCACGGCGGACGGACCGCGACAGGAGGCCGACCGTCCAGGACAGGCCGAGCGTCGCGAGCAGCCCGCTGAACGTCGCCGTGACGGTGAGGACGACGTCGGTCGTGTTCGCGACCAGGTCGAAGGCCAGCACGAGGTAGGCGACCGCCACGACGGAGCCGACGACCGCCGAGACCGCGCCGGCGGTCCTGACGCGCCGCGACTCCGCAGCCCCGGTGCCGAAGAGCACCACGAAGATCGCGAGGTCGGCGAACCCCGGCGGGAGGACCAGCGCCATCTGCAGGATCGCGCCGATCCAGGCGACGCCGAGTGCCACGGCTGGCGCTCGGCGGTGGAGCACGAGGGCCACGGAGAGCACGCCCGCGACGAAGACCTGCAGGGAGCCGTCGACGACGCTCAGCGGCACGCAGGCGATCGCGAGGAGGAGGACCGCCTGGCCGCCGGCGGCACCGACGGCGAACGGGTCCTGCGGCCCGGCGACCCGGACGAGGAGCGCGTCGATCGGGTCGTCCGGCCCGACGGGTGAGCGGATCCCCAGGACCCAGGCGAGCACGAGCAGCCCGCCGAGGACCGAGGCGACGAGCAGAGCGGCGAGGGCTCGCACCAGCAGCTCCACCTGGCCCGACGCCGCGCTCGGGTCGAGCGCGCCCGAGAGCTGCGACGCGACGACGAGGCCGCCGACAGCGGAGAGGAGGAGAGCGGCGGCGAGTGCCAGCGAGCGCGTCCACGGGCCGAGTCGCCGCGCGGTCGACCAGAGGACGACCATGCCGACGACGACGCCGTCGACGGGCACCCCGACGATCGTGAGTCCGCCGCCGGTGATCACCGCGAGGGCGACCAGCGACGGAGCGACAGCGGGGAGGAAGCCGGCGACAGCGAGGGCGAGTCCGAGCAGCAGCCCTGCGGGGAGCGCCTCCGTCGGCAGCAGCCCGGCGCCGCCGCCGGCCAGGTACCCGACCGCGAGGGCCGCTCCCGCGACCGGGAGGGTCGCCGGTCGATCCAGGAGCGCACGCATGCCTCCCACGCTAGAGGCCCCGCCGCCCGCTGTCGTCGTCCTCCGGAGTGATCGCCCTCACCCTGCCCGGGTACGGCGGCGGGCCCGGGAGCCCGTGATCAGAACCCGAGGCGGCCGAGCATCTTCGGGTCGCGCTGCCACTCCTTGGCCACCTTGACGCGGATCGAGAGGAACACCTGGCGGCCGAGGAGGCGCTCGATCTGCTCGCGCGACACGGCGCCGACCTCGCGCAGCCGCTGGCCGCCCTTGCCGATGATGATGCCCTTCTGGCTGTCGCGCTCGACGAAGACGTTGGCGTAGATGTCGATCAGCGACCCGTCCTCGCGCTCGACCATGTCGTCGAGGGTGACGGCGAGGGAGTGCGGGAGCTCGTCCGAGACGCCCTCGAGCGCGGCCTCGCGGATGAACTCGGCGATGCGCGAGAAGAGGTCCTCATCGGTGACGGCCTCCTCAGGGTAGAGGGCGGGCGAGACCGGCATCAGCGCCAGCAGCTCGGAGGCGAGCACTTCGAGCTGCTCGGACGTGACGGCCGAGATGGGGACGATCGTGTCCCACTCCCGCAGCTCCGACACGGCGAGCAGCTGCTTCGCGACGGACTTCTTCGAGGAGAGGTCGACCTTCGAGACGATCGCGACCTTGCGCGCGCGGGGGAACGACTCGAGCTGCTCGTTGATGAACCGGTCGCCGGGGCCGATGGGCTCATCGGCGGGGAAGAGCATCCCGATGACGTCGACATCGCCGAGGGTCGAGGTGACGAGGGAGTTGAGGCGCTCTCCCAGCAGGGTGCGCGGACGGTGGATCCCGGGGGTGTCCACCACGATCAGCTGCCCGTCCTCGCGGTGCACCACTCCGCGGATCGCGCGCCGCGTCGTCTGGGGCTTGGAGCTCGTGATCGCGATCTTCTCGCCGACGAGAGCGTTCGTCAGGGTCGACTTGCCGACGTTGGGGCGGCCGACGAACGACACGAATCCCGCCCGGTAGGGCGTCGGGGTGCTGCTGGTGTCGGTCATCGTGCGTCCTCGTCCTGTGGCTTCGTGGTCTTCGACTTCGTCGTGGAGGTCTTCGTCGTGGAGGTCTTCGTCGTGGAGGTCTTCGTGCCGGAGTTCTTGGTGCTGGAGGTCTTCGTCGGTCCGGTCTTCGCGGCTCCGGTCTTCGCGGCGTCCGCCTTCGCGACGGCCGTCTTCTTGCCCGCGGCCCCGTCGGTCGGCGATGTGTCGCTCGCCGGTGACGTCGACGACCTCCCACCGGCCTTCTTGCCGCGCGGCTTCTCCGAGGTGGTCGCGCCGCTCGGTCCGGAGCCGGCCTCGACATCCCCGGTCGGCTCCGCGGAGCCGAGCCTCGGGCCCTCGTCGTCCTGCGGTTCGCCGCTCTCGTCGATGACGACGATCGGTCCGGTGGTCGGCTCCCGCGTCGGGTCGTAGTCGGGGTCGCGCCGGACGATCACCGTCGAGATGGTGCCTCGCCGCGGGTCCGCCTGCTCGGCCTCGAGGATCACGCCGTCGATGCGCGCCGTCGCTCCGCGCTCGGGGAGGCGGCCGTAGGCCTTCGTCAGCAGGCCTCCGACGGAGTCGACGTCGTCGTCCTCGAGGTCGAGCTCGAACAACTCGCCGAGCTCGCCGACGGGCAGTCGGGCCGACACGCGGTAGACGCCGGGCGCCGTCTCCTCGAAGAGGTCGACGTCGCGGTCGTACTCGTCCGAGATGTCGCCGACGAGCTCCTCGATCAGATCCTCGAGGGTGACGAGCCCGGCGATGCCCCCGTACTCGTCGACCACCATGGCGAGGTGGTTCGACTCGAGCTGCATCTGGCGCAGGAGCTCATCGGCCTTCTTCGACTCCGGGACGAAGAGCGCGGGGCGGGCGAGCTCGGCGACGGCATCGGCGTCGTCGGGGCGCTCGTAGGTGTGCCGGGCCACGTCGCGCAGGTAGAGGACGCCCACGACGTCGTCCGCGCCGTCGCCGATGACCGGGAGGCGCGAGATCCCGCGGCTCAGCAGCAGACCCATCCCCGCGCCGACCGAGGCGGTGGACTCGATGGTGACCATGTCGGTGCGGGGCACCATCACCTCGCGGACGAGTGTGTCGTTGAACTCGAAGATCGAGTGGATGAGCTCGCGGTCGTCCTGCTCGAGGACGTCCTGCTCGGTCGCCTCGTCGACCATGCTGAGCAGCTGCTCCTCGGACGAGAACCCCGCCGACCGCCCGGTACCGGGGGTCACCCGGTTGCCGAGGGCGACCAGGCCGTGCGCGACCGGACCGAGTGCGACGCGCAGGACGTGGACGGCCGAGGCGCTGGTGCCGAGGACGGCGCGCGCGTGGGCCCGACCCACGCTGCGCGGGCTCGAGCCCACCAGCACGAACGAGACGGCGGCCATGATGAGGATCGCCAGCAGGAGGGCCAGCCAGAGCTGGTCGACGACGACCACGAGGACGGCCGTCACGAAGACCGCCGCGGTCGTCTCGGCGGCGATCCGGGAGAAGTTCACGACGTTCACGTGCGCGCTCAGGTCGCCCGCGATCGCCCGGAGTGCGTTGGCGCTCCTGGAGTGGTTCGCCATGTCGAGCAGATCGCTGCGCGAGAGCACGCCGAGAGCGGCATCGGTCGCGGCGAGCCACCCGCCGACGGCGACGAGGGCGAGCGCGGCGATGAGCAGCTGGACGGTCAGCACGCGCGGGCCCTAGCGCCGTCGTTCGCTGATGTGGAAGCCGACGAGGATGTCGCGCTGGATGCCGAACATCTCGCGCTCCTCGTCGGGCTCGGCGTGATCGAAGCCGAGGAGGTGCAGGAGTCCGTGGGCCGTGAGCAGCTGGAGCTCGTCGAGCACCGAGTGACCCGCCGCCTCGGCCTGGGTCTGCGCGACCTGGGGGCACAGCACGATGTCGCCGAGCAGGCCCGCGGGGGTCTGCTCGTCCTCGGTGCCGGGGCGCAGCTCGTCCATCGGGAAGCTCAGCACATCGGTGGGGCCCGGCTCGTCCATCCACTGCACGTGCAGCTGCTCCATCGCGCCCTCGTCGACGAGCACGATCGCGAGCTCCGCATCCGGATGCACGTGGAGCGAGTCGAGCGCGTAACCGGCGAGGCGCAGAAGCGCCGCCTCGTCGACGGGGACGCTCGACTCGTTGTTGATCTCGATGCTCACGGGTGGCTGTGTTCCTTCGGTGGGGAGGGGGCGGCGGTCAGCCGCGCGGGCGCTTGGGCAGGGGGTCGCCGGCGGAGCGGGCGGGAGCGCCCCTCCGCTCGGCGCGGTTGGCGAACTCGCGAGCCTGCTCGCGCTCGAAGTGCTGCGCCTGCTTCTGCTGGTCGTACTCGGTGTAGGCGTCGACGATCCGGCCGACGAGGCTGTGCCGCACGACGTCCTCGCTGCCCAGACGCGAGAAGTGGATGTCGTCGATGCCGTCGAGCACGCGCGTCACCAGCCGGAGCCCGCTCGCACCGGTCGGCAGGTCGACCTGGGTGATGTCGCCGGTGACGACCATCTTCGAGCCGAAGCCCAGACGGGTGAGGAACATCTTCATCTGCTCGGGCGTGGTGTTCTGCGCCTCGTCGAGCACGACGAACGAGTTGTTCAGCGTCCGCCCGCGCATGTAGGCGAGAGGAGCGACCTCGATCGTCCCCGCCGCCAGCAGCTTCGGGACGTTCTCCGGGTCCATCATCTCGTTCAGCGCGTCGTAGAGCGGCCGCAGGTAGGGGTCGATCTTGTCGGTCAGCGACCCGGGGAGGTAGCCCAGCCGCTCCCCCGCCTCGACCGCCGGGCGGGTCAGGATGATCCGGTCGACCTCCTTGCGCTGGAGGGCCTGCACCGCCTTCGCCATCGCGAGGTAGGTCTTGCCCGTGCCGGCCGGACCGATGCCGAAGACGATCGTGTTCTCGTCGACGGCGTCGACGTACTCCCGCTGCCCGAGCGTCTTGGGCCGGATGCTCTTGCCGCGAGCGGTGAGGATCGCCTGCCCGAACGCCTCGGCCGGGCTCACCGGTCCGCCGTTCTGGAGGATCCGCGCGGACTCGCGGACTCCCTCGGGATCGAGGTCGTGGCCGCCTGCCGTCATGAGCACCAGTTCTTCCACCAGGCGCGCCGCCGCGGCGACGGGGTCGCGCTCGCCGTCGAGCGTCACCTCGTTGCCGCGCACGTGCACCCGGACATCGGGGAATCGTCCTTCGACCGCTCGGATGAGCCGGTCCTGAGGTCCGAGGAGGCGCACCATGGCGACTCCGTCGACGGCGATGACGCGGTGCGTCGCGCCGGTGGGCGTCCCGGCTGCGGTCGAGCCGGGCGCGGTCGAGCCCGCTGCGGTCGAGCCGGCGGGAGAAGTGCTGGAGGAGGGTAGCCCGCCGGAGTCGGCGGGCGTCGGAACGGCGGAGCTGTCGCCCGCGTGGTCAACCGGTGGCAAGGGAGCCTTCCGTCAGGTGTCCGCCCAGGACGTGGGCGTGGACGTGGAACACGGTCTGGCCGGCCTCTTCGCCCGAGTTGAAGACCAGGCGGAACTGGCCGCCCGAGTGGGCGTCGGCCAGGGTCTGCGCGACCTGCACGATCTCGGCGAGGAGGGCGGGGTCGGCAGCGGCGAGGGCGGCGACGGTCGCGTACTCCTGGGTCTTGGGGAAGACCAGCAGGTGGACCGGCGCCTTCGGCGCGATGTCGGTGATGGCGAGGACCCGTTCGTTCTCGAACACCACGTCGGCAGGGATCTCGCCCTGGACGATGCGGGTGAAGACGGTGGGTTCGCTCATGCGACCATCGTAAAGGCGGGCACCGGCACTCGGGCGCGCCGTTCGCCGAGGGCGCTCGCGGGGACGACGCTCACCAGCGCCCCAGGCGGGCCGAGAGCACGGCGATCGCCGCCGGTCCCGCCGTCGAGGTGCGCAGGACGGACTCGCCGAGCGAGACCGCCTCGGCCCCCGCCTCCACGAGCCCGCGAAGCTCCTCGGGGGCGATGCCGCCCTCCGGACCGACGACGAGGACGATGTCGCGCTCGTCGGGCACGACGGCGCTGAGGCGCGCCGCGGCTCCCGGCTCGAGCACGAGCACCCGGTCGGCGGAGGCGCGCTCGACGAGAGCGCGCAGGGCGGCCAGCGGAGACACCTCCGGCACGCGGGCGCGCAGCGACTGCTTGCTCGCCTCGCGGACGATGCTGCGCCAGCGCTCGCGGCCCTTCTCCTCCTTGCCGCCCGACCAGCGGGAGACCGAGCGGGCCGACTGCCACGGCACGACCTCGTCGACGCCGAGCTCGGTGGCGGCCTGGATCGCGAGCTCGTCGCGGTCGCCCTTCGCGAGGGCCTGCACGAGGACGAGCCGCGGCGAGGCGGCGGCCACCTCCTCGACCGACGAGACGAGCAGCACGACCCGCGACGCCTCCGAGCTCTCGACGACCGCCGTCGCGACGCGGCCCCGACCGTCGCCCACCCGCACCGTCTCGCCCGCGCGGATCCGGCTCACGGTGGCGGCGTGGCGCGCCTCAGCCCCGGTGAGCGCGAGCCGGCCGCCCGCGACGAAGTCGCCGGAGTCGAGCGACTCGTCGATGTAGTGGTGCGCCATCGAGAGCCCGCGCTCAGCCGAGGAAGCGGTCGCGGAGCTTCGAGAACAGCCCCTGCTGGAAGTGGGTGAGCGCCGGCTTCTGCGGCTTGTAGTGCTTCGCGAACTCCTGCACGAGCTCGCGCTCGCGGTGCCCGAGCTTGGTCGGAGTGACGACCTGGATGCCGATGCGGAGGTCGCCGCGGCCGTTCCCGCGCAGGCGCGTGACTCCGCGGCCCTTGATCGTCACGATCTCGGTGCTCTGCGTGCCCGGCTTGACCTCGATCTCGATGTCTCCGTCGAGAGCGGCGAGCGTCGCGGTCGAGCCGAGGATCGCATCCGTCATCTGCACCTCGAGGGTGCAGAGCAGGTCGTCGCCGTTGCGGCTGAAGACGTCGTGGTGCTTGACCTTGATCTCGAGGTAGAGGTCGCCGTTCGGGCCGCCCGCGGGGCCCACCTCGCCGCTGCCGGGCATCTGCAGGCGGAGCCCGGTGTCGACGCCCGCGGGGACGTCGACCGGGATCGTCCGGCGCGCGCGGACGCGGCCCTGGCCCTGGCAGGTGGAGCACGGGGTGGCGATGACGGTGCCGTAGCCGCGGCAGGTGCCGCAGGGGCTCGCGGTCATCACGTTGCCGAGCAGCGAGCGGACCGTGCGCTGGATCTGACCCGAGCCGTGGCAGATGTCGCAGGTGACAGGCGAGGTGCCCGGCTGGCAGCACGAGCCCTGGCAGGTCTCGCAGAGCACGGCCGTGTCGACCTCGAGGTCGCGGTGGGTGCCGAAGATGACCTCGTCGAGCGAGACCTCGACGCGCAGCAGCGCGTCCTGTCCGCGCTCGCGGCGCGACCGCGGACCCCGCGACGAGCCCTGACCGCCCTGGCCGAAGAACGTCTCGAAGATGTCGCCGAACCCGCCGAAGCCCTGGGCTCCTCCGGGGAAGCCCTCCTGCGGGCCGCGGTCGTACTGCTGGCGCTGCTGCGCGTCGCTCAGGACGTCGTAGGCGTGGGTGACGAGCTTGAACCGCTCCGAGGCGTCGGCGCTCGGGTTGACGTCGGGGTGCAGCTCGCGCGCGAGTCGGCGGTACGCCTTCTTGATCTCGTCGGCGGAGGCGTCTCGATCGACGCCCAGCACTTCGTAGTGATCGGCCACAGGGGGCTTCGTCCTTCGTTCGTGGGTCGGTGCACCGGACGCGACGGACCGGGCGGGAGCCGGAGCGACCGGCGGAGGTGGGGCCTATTCCTCGCCGAGGAGGCGGGAGAGGTAGCGGGCGACGGCGCGGACCGCCGCGATGTTGCCGGAGTAGTCCATCCTGATCGGCCCGAGCACCCCCAGGCGCGACACCTGGCCGCCCGCTGTGTTGTAGCCGCTGGTGAGGACGGAGGTCTCCTGCAGGCCGAAGGGTGCGTTCTCGCGACCGATGCGGACGGAGATGCCGCGCGGATCCGGGGACATCTCGGCGAACAGTCGCAGAAGCTCGACCTGCTCCTCGATCGCCTCGAGAACGGGGTAGATGCTGCCCGAGAAGTCCTCCTCGGTGCGCACCAGGTTCGCGGCGCCCGCCATCACGAGGCGGTCCTGCCGGTTCGCGCCGACCTGCTCGAGCAGCGTCTGGACGATCGGTGCGAGGGTCTCGCGCCGCTCCGGAGCGAACTGCTCCCCCGCGCCCTGCAGCGTCTCGGCCGCCGCCTGCAGGCCCAGGCCGAGCACCGCGGTGTTGAGCTTGGCCCGGATCTCGCCGAGGAGCTCGTCGTCGACGTCGGACGGGGTCTCGAGCACGCGCTGATCGACGCGACCGGTGTCGGTGATCAGCACCGAGAGCAGGCGGCGCGGGGCCAGTGCGACGAGCTCGACGTGGCGGATGCGCGCGGCACCGAACGAGGGGTACTGCACGAGGGCGACGCTGTTGGTGAGCTGCGAGAGCAGCCGCACCGTCTTCACGAGGACCTCGTCGAGGTCGGGACTCTGGCCGAGGAACGTCTCGATGGCCTGCCGCTGCGCGGCGGTCAGCGGGCGCAGGTCGGTGAGCTGGTCGACGAAGAGGCGGTAGCCCTTGTCGGTGGGGACGCGACCGGAGGAGGTGTGCGGGGCCGCGATCAGCTCCTCCTCCTCGAGCTGCGCCATCTCGTTGCGGATGGTCGCCGCCGACACCCCGAACGCGTGACGCTCGACGATCGACTTCGAGCCCACCGGCTCCCGGTGAGCCACGTAGTCCTGCACGATCACGCGCAGGACCTGCAGACCGCGCTCCGTCACCATGCGATCGACCTCCCGCGGATCCGTGTGCCTGCGGCACGACCGACGGCGCTCGCGCGCCGGGCGGAGCCTGGCACTCCGCAACATTGAGTGCCAATCATAACCGCGACGGAGGGAGGCGGACGGGGTTGCGCACGGATCGGCGTGGTGCTCCGATGCGGACGCAGGCGAGGAACTCTCCCGCCGGGCCGAGCCGCGTGCCACGATGGACGCCGAGCGCACGGGGGTCGCCCGGGGCGCTGACATCCGGAACGGAGACCATCATGTCGGCCACCCCTCCCCCGCCCCCCGCCTACGGAACCGCCGCCCCGCCGCTGAACCCGGCCGACGAGAAGACGTGGGCGATCGTCACGCACGTGCTCGGCATCTTCTTCAGCTTCCTGCCGTCGCTGATCGTGTACCTCGTCTTCAAGGGCCGCGGCCCGTTCCTCGAGGCGCACGCGAAGTCGGCTCTGAACTTCCACCTGACGACGCTGATCGCCTACGTCGCGGGGACGATCCTGACGTTCGTGTTCGTCGGCATCATCGTCTTCTTCGTCGTGCCGATCCTCGTCATCATCTTCGGGATCATCGCCGCGGTGCGGGCGAGCGCGGGCGAGTACTACACGTACCCGCTCAGCATCCCGTTCTTCAAGTAGGGGTGGCCGCACAACTGAGGCTGGAAGCCCGGTTCTCGCAGATTCCTCGCGATTCGCAGCTTCCAGCCTTCGTTGCGCGACTCACCCGTCGGTGAGGCGGCGGACGACCGCGTCGGCCAGGAGCCGCCCGCGCAGCGTCAGCACGATGCGGCCGCCGAGTGCCGACCTGCCGTCGACGAGCCCGTCGGCGATGAGTCCCGCGACCTCGCGCCGGTACTCGAGATCGATCGCGTCGAGCGGGAGCCCGTCGGAGAGCCTCGACCGCAGCAGCACGTCCTCGACCCGGCGCGTAGCCGCGTCGAGAGTCTCGCGCCCGGCGGCCGGCGAGGCACCCGCCCGCAGGCGGTCGGCGTACGCCGCGGGATGCTTGACGTTCCACCAGCGCACCCCGCCGACGTGGCTGTGCGCGCCCGGCCCGACACCCCACCAGTCGTGCCCCAGCCAGTAGGACAGGTTGTGCCGCGAGCGGTGCGCGTCGTCGCGCGACCAGTTGCTCACCTCGTACCAGGAGTATCCGGCGGCGGCGAGGCGCGCATCCGCCAGCTCGTACATGTCGGCCGTGAGGTCGTCGTCGGGAGTCGCGACCTCGCCCCGGCGGATCTGGCGGGCGAGCTTCGTGCCGTCCTCGACGATCAGCGCGTAGGCCGAGAGGTGGTCGGGGCGGTTCTCGAGCGCCGAGTCGAGCGAGCGCTCCCAGTCGGCGAGCGACTCCCCCGGGGTGCCGTAGATCAGGTCGAGGCTGACCTGCAGCCCCGCCTCGCGCGCCCACTGCACCACGAGCGGCACGCGCTCGGGGTCGTGCGTGCGCTCGAGCGTCGCCAGCACGTGCGGGACGGCCGACTGCATGCCGAAGCTGACCCGCGTGAAGCCGGCGCCCGCCAGCCTCTCGAGGTAGGCGGCGTCGACCGAGTCGGGATTCGCCTCCGTGGTGATCTCTGCGCCGTCGGCGACTCCGAAGGTCGAGCGCAGCCCGTCGAGCATGCGCACGAGGTCGTCGGCGGGCAGCAGCGTCGGGGTGCCGCCTCCGAAGAACACCGTCGCCGCCGGCCGGCGGGGCAGCCCCGCGCGCTCGAGGACGGAGGCGCCGAGCACCATCTCGCCGATCGCCTGGTCGGCGTAGTCCTGCTGCTTCGCCCCGCGCAGCTCCGTCGCCGTGTAGGTGTTGAAGTCGCAGTAGCCGCAGCGCACCCGGCAGAACGGCACGTGCACGTAGAGACCCAGGTCGCGCTGCTCGACTCCGTCGACGACGCCGGCGGGCAGGAGGCCGTCGAGCGGGGCGGGATCGGCGATCGGGAGGGCGCTGCCCACGTCAGCTGACGCGCGCCGGGAGCAGCGCGCGCAGGTACTTCTTGACCTGGCGCTTCTGCACGGCGCGGAGCACCGGCGTGCCGAGGCGGTAGAGAGCCGAGGAGGGGCGGGAGAAGACGCGGATGACGAGCCAGACCGAGTCGTCGGCGCGCTTCTCGACGACGAACGACTCCTCGCCGCTCTCGGGGTGGCCCTCGAGGGTGCCGTAGGCGAAGCCGACCTGGTCGGGTTCGTCGACCACGTAGACCACGCGCACCGGCGCGTCGACCGTGCGGCCCAGGAGGGTGATCTTGAGCACGGCGGTGACGCCCGCGGTGATGTAGGGGGTGCCGTCGGGCGCGAAGTGCTCCTCGGTGGGGCGGCTCGCGAGGTCGATGGGGGTGCCGGCGGAGTCGAAGTTGACGCCGGTGTACTGCACGCCGCTGCCGCTCGTGATGTCGGTGACCGCGATGCCGCTGCCGCGCTGCACGCCCCAGGTCATCAGCGACGCCGTGGTGATCGCGAAGCGCTCGGCTCCGGAGCCGAGGCGGGCCTCGAAGCGCTCGGCGGTGAAGCCGTCGGGCGGGTACTCGAGGAGGTCGGGTGCGAGGGTGCCGCCGACGGCCGCGTAGGTGACCTGGGGCTGGCCCTCGAAGCTGGAGCGGCGGATGCTCATTTCTTGTCCTTCGTCTCGACGTCGCCCGAGAGCGCGGCGATGAACGCCTCCTGGGGGACCTCGACGCGGCCGACCATCTTCATGCGCTTCTTGCCCTCCTTCTGCTTCTCGAGGAGCTTGCGCTTGCGGGTGATGTCACCGCCGTAGCACTTGGCGAGGACGTCCTTGCGCATCGCGCTGATCGACTCGCGGGCGATGATGCGGGCGCCGATCGCGGCCTGGATCGGCACCTCGAACTGCTGCCGCGGGATGAGCTTGCGCAGGCGCCCCGTCATCAGCACGCCGTAGGCGTAGGCCTTCTCGCGGTGCACGATCGCGCTGAACGCGTCGACCTGCTCGCCCTGCAGCAGGATGTCGACCTTGACCAGGTCGGCCTCCTGCGAGCCGGCGGGCTCGTAGTCGAGGGAGGCGTATCCCGCGGTCTTCGACTTGAGGTTGTCGAAGAAGTCGAAGACGATCTCGCCGAGCGGCATGTGGTAGCGGATCTCGACGCGGTCCTCGCCCAGGTACTCCATGCCGATCAGTGTGCCGCGACGGCTCTGGCACAGCTCCATGATCGTGCCGACGTAGTCCTTCGGCGCGAGGATCGCGGCCTTGACGATCGGCTCGGTGACCGAGGCGATCTTGCCGACCGGGAACTCGCTCGGGTTCGTGACGGTGACGGTCTTCTTGTCCTCCGTCGTCACCTCGTAGATGACCGAGGGCGCCGTCGTGATCAGGTCGAGGCCGAACTCGCGGTCGAGGCGCTCGGTCACGATCTCGAGGTGCAGGAGCCCGAGGAACCCGCAGCGGAAGCCGAAGCCGAGAGCGACGGAGGTCTCGGGCTCGTAGACGAGCGCGGCGTCGGAGAGCTTGAGCTTGTCGAGCGCCTCGCGGAGGTCGGGGTAGTCGCTGCCGTCGATCGGGTAGAGACCCGAGAAGACCATCGGCAGCGGCTCGGTGTAGCCGGGCAGCGCCTCGGTCGCGGGCTTGGACGCCGTGGTGACCGTGTCGCCGACCTTCGACTGGCGCACGTCCTTCACGCCGGTGATCAGGTAGCCGACCTCGCCGACCCCGAGGCCCTTGGTCGACGTCGGCTCGGGGTTCGACACTCCGATCTCGAGGATCTCGTGCGTGGCGCGCGTCGACATCATCTGGATCTTCTCGCGCGGCGAGAGCTGACCGTCGATCATCCGGACGTAGGTGACGACGCCGCGGTAGGAGTCGTAGACCGAGTCGAAGATCATCGCGCGGGCGGGGGCGTCCTTGCGGCCCTGGGGCGCCGGGACGAGCTCGGTGACGCGGTCGAGCAGCGCCTCCACTCCGACACCGGTCTTGCCCGAGACGCGCAGCACGTCGGAGGGGTCGCCGCCGATGAGGCTCGCGAGCTCGGCCGCGTACTTCTCGGGGTCGGCGGCGGGCAGGTCGATCTTGTTGAGCACAGGGATGATCGCCAGGTCGTTCTCGAGCGCCAGGTAGAGGTTCGCGAGGGTCTGCGCCTCGATGCCCTGGGCGGCGTCGACGAGGAGGATCGCGCCCTCGCACGCGGCGAGCGAGCGGCTCACCTCGTAGGAGAAGTCGACGTGGCCGGGGGTGTCGATCATGTTCAGGGCGAAGGTCCGGCCCTCGTGCTCCCACGGCATGCGGACGGCCTGCGACTTGATCGTGATGCCGCGCTCGCGCTCGATGTCCATCCGATCGAGGTACTGCGCGCGCATCGCCCTGTCCTCGACCACGCCGGTGATGCCGAGCATCCGGTCGGCGAGCGTCGACTTGCCGTGGTCGATGTGGGCGATGATGCAGAAGTTGCGGATGGACGCCGGATCGGTCGCGGCGGGCTCGAGGGCGGTGTGTGCACGTGGGGACATCGTGGGTCCAGTGTCCCATGCTCCGGCCGGGCCGCCCCGCGGAGAGGGGCTAGAGGTCGAGGCCGTAGGTGCGGGTCGGCTCCACGCCGGGCGGGTTCTCGCGCTCGGGGAGGCGCACGAAGCCCATCCGCTCGTAGAGGGCGTGCGCCGTCGTCATGTCGCTGCCGCTGTTCATCACCACGCGCTCGAGGCCACGCTCGGAGGCGAGCATCACGACGAACCGGGTGAGGAGGCGGCCGAGACCGCGCCCCCGCGCCTCCGGAGCGACCGCGAGCAGGCGCCAGTCGAGCTCGCCCGGCCGGCCGAGCTCGTAGAGGTTGCGGCCCGAAGCGGCGGTGGTCACGGTGGCGACGACGCGTCCGTCGCGATCCTCCGCGACCCACACCTCGCCCTCGCGGTCGTGCCGGGCGACGTCCGCGACATCGGCGGCGTACTCCTCCCCCAGCTCGTAGTCGTGCGCGTAGGCTCCGAGACGGAGGCGGGACACCTCGTCGTACTCGCTCGCCCGCACCCGGCGGACGAGGACGTCGTCGGTGCTCACGCGGGCGCGGGGAGGGTTCGGAGGCCGTGCTCGATGTCGGCCGGGTCGGCGGCGAGGCAGATGCGGATCCAGCCCTCCCCCGTGCGGCCGAACGCGCTGCCCGGCGCGACGGCGACCAGGGTCTCGAGGAGGAACGCCTCGGCCCAGCTCGCGACGTCGCCGTCGCTCGCGTGCGAGACGTCGACCCAGAGGTAGAAGGCGCCCTCGGGCTCGCGGAAGCGGATGCCGCGCTCGTCGAGCAGGGCGGTGGCGAGCCTCAGGTTCGCGAGGTAGTGCGCGGAGGCGGCGGCCACCGCGTCCTGCGGCCCGGTCAGCGCCGCGAGGGCCGCGCGCTGGTCGGGCGTCGCGACGCAGCTGATGGCCGCCTCCTGCACGGTGACCATGGTCTTCGTCATACCCGGAGGCGTGACGAGGTAGCCGACGCGGACGCCCGTCATCGCGTAGGTCTTCGAGAGCGAGAAGACGCTGAAGACGCGGTCCTCGTCGTGACCGAGCTCCTCCGCGAGGGCCGCGAGACTCACGTGCGGGCGGCCGTAGGTGAAGTACTCGTAGACCTCGTCGCTGATGACCCAGAGGTCGTGGCGGCGGGCGAACTCGAGGAGGCGCTCGAGGAGCGGGCGCGGGAAGACGACTCCGAGCGGATTCGACGGGCTGTTGATGATGATGACGCGCGTGCGGTCGGTGACGATGCGCTCGAGCTCGTCGAGATCGGGGAAGAAGCCGTTCTCCGGCCGCAGCGTGTAGGGCACGGGGACGGCGCCGATCATCCGGGCGTTCATGGTGAAGGTCGTGTAGCCGGGATCGGGGAGGAGGACCTCGTCGCCCGCGCCGAGCGTGAGGGTCATCGCCTGGTAGAGCGCCTGCGTGCCGCCGATCGTGAGCCAGACCTGCTCGACGTCGACGTGGACGCCGTTGTCGCGGGCCAGCTTGTCGACGATCGCGCGCCGCAGCTCGAGGATGCCGCCGTTCGGTCCGTAGTTCGTGTCGTCGGCGGCCCACGCTGCGCGCGCCGCCTCGATGATGTGCGGAGCGAGCGGCACGTCGGGCTCGCCGACAGCGAGGAAGGTGACGCCCTCGAGGCGGAGGGCGATCTCGAAGAGTCGGCGGATGCCCGAGGGCGGCACCGCGGGGATGTGATCGGCGAGTCGTGGCATCGCTGGCCAGAGTACTGCGGGCGCTCGTGCGCGGGACGCCTCACGGGTGCGCCCCCGCCCGCGTGTCGCGTCCCGGAGCGGCCGCTCGCGGAACCGGCCGTGGCACGAGCACGATGCAGTTGAAGGGCGGCCCCGGGTGCGCTAAAGTTCCTTGTTGGCTTGCGCTCCCCTCCGGTCTGCCGGAGTCGTGGAGCGATCAGAAGCCGGCGACCTCCAGTCGCACCGCACGGCGATCGATCCGACGCCTGCGGAAGGGGCACTCCGTCGAGTAGCCGGCTGCACACACGCACATCCGAGAAGAAGGTAATCCACGTGGCAAACATCAAGTCGCAGATCAAGCGCAACCTCACCAACAAGAAGGCGAACGAGCGCAACAAGGCCGTGAAGAGCGAGCTGAAGACCGCCGTCCGCGCGGTCCACACCGCCATCGCCGCCGGCGACTCCGAGAAGGCCGCCACCGCGCTCGCCTTCGCCGCGAAGAAGCTCGACAAGGCCTCGAGCAAGGGCGTCATCCACAAGAACCAGGCCGCGAACCGCAAGTCGGCCATCGCGAAGCAGGTCGCGGCGCTGTAATACTGCGCGTCACTGCGACGAAGAAAGGGTCCGGCCTCTGGCCGGGCCCTTTCTTCGTCTCCGCTCCGCGTCGACGGACTCCTCGTTCCTCGTCGTCCGTCGCGCAGTCGGCTTCCCGGGATGGGGCGTTGGCAGGAGCGGGGTGCGTACCGGGTACGACGATCCGCTCACACGCGGATCGCCGGTGACCCGGCGTTTCCGTCGACAGGCTCCTCGTTCCTCGTCGCCTGTCGCGCAGTCGGGCTGTGCTTCGTCAGGACCGCGCTGCGCACGGTCCTGACGAAGGGCTCCTCGTTCCTCGTCGTCCGTCGCGCAGTCGGCTTCCAGAGATGGTCGCGCGGGGAGGAGCGGGGGTGCGTACGGGTACGACGATCCGCTCACACGCGGATCGCCGGTGACCCGGCGTTTCCGTCGACAGACTCCTCGTTCCTCGTCGCCTGTCGCGCAGTCGGCTTCCCGAGAGGGGCGCGCTGGCAGGAGCGGGGTGCGTACCGGGTACGACGATCCGCTCGAACGCGGATCGCCGGTGACCCTCGACCTTTCGGTTGAGCATGCTGGTCGAGTAGCCCCGCGTCGGCGGAACTCGATGCGTCGCTCCGTGGGCCGCTCGATCAGGAGGCACCGGACGACCGGCAGCTAGACGCCGCGGGCGGAGACGACCGAGACCATGCGCTCGAGGGCGTAGACGGGGTCGCGGGTGGCGCCCTTGACGTTGGCGTCGGCGTCGGCGACCGTCTCGATGGCGGTGCCGAGGCCGTCGCCGGTCCAGCCCTGCAGGTCGCGGCGGGCGCGGTCGACCTGCCAGGGGGCGAGGCCGAGCCGGGAGGCGATCTGCCCGGAGCCCTCACGGGAGCCGGCGACCTTGGCCATGGTGCGCAGCTTGCTGGCGAAGGCGGCGACGATCGGGACCGGGTCGGCTCCCGAGGCGAGCGCGTGGCGGAGGCCGAGGAGCGCCTCCCCGTGCCGACCGGCGATCGCGGAGTCGGCGACGCTGAACGCGGTCGTCTCGACGCGGCCGCCGTAGTACTTCGCGACCGTCGCCTCCGTGATCTCGCCCGCGGCATCGGAGATGAGCTGCTGACAGGCCGAGGCGAGCTCGTCGAGGTCGTCCGAGAAGGCCGAGACCAGGGCGCGGATCGCGCCGGTCGTCGCCGTGCGGCCCGCGGTGCGGAACTCGGCGACCGTGAAGTCGATCTTGTCGCTCTCGCGCTTGAGCTCGGCGCAGACGATCTCGACGCCTCCCCCGCTGCCCGCCCGGATCGCGTCGAGGAGCTTCTTGCCCCGGTTGCCGCCGCCGTGCCGGAGCACGAGGGTCGTGCCGTCGGCGGGAGTGGCGAGGTAGTCGAGGGTCTCGAGGAGGAACGCATCGGTGCACTTCTCGACGTTCGAGACGCGGATGAGGCGGGGCTCGTCGAAGAGGGACGGGCTGGCGAGCGTGATCAGCTCGCCGGGCGCGTAGCCGCCGGCGTCGATGTCGCTGACCTCGAGACTCGGGTCCTCTGCGCGGAGGAACTCGCGGAGGAACCGCAGCGCGCGGTCGGCGAGGAACTGCTCGGGGCCGGTGATCAGCACGATCGGGGCGGGCCTGGTCTCGTTCCACGCGAGTTGCGGGATCGCGGCCTTCGAGGGCGCCGCCTTCGCGCGCGCCGGTGCCCTGCCTGCCATTCGATCGTCCTTCCGTGCCCTGCCGCTGCGTCCGCGCTCACACCCTACGGTCCGCCGGCGACCGCGCGTCTCGCACCGCTCGGCACGACGCGTCGCTCATCGTCTACCGCGAGAACGACGGTACCGCCGACGTCCGACAACGACTCCGTGGTCGAAGGGGGACGCCTGGGGCCGCCGGTCACGGCCGCAGCGGAGCGGAGCCCCGACGGCGGACCCCTGGACTCGATCGTCGGGCCGCAGGAGGCGCGAGGCTGCGGCAGAATCTCGGGAGAACGACCTCCGCGGATCCGGCGTGCTCCGCGCGCTCCGAGCGATGGCGGAGGTCTGCACGCGAGCGACGGACGACGGGGGACGCAGATGACACCGGTGGACTGGGCAGAACGGCGGGCCGCCTACGACGCGTCGTCCATCGACTGGGGTCGTCTGAGGACGTATGCGGCGAGGGTGGCCGGAGAACTCCGAGCTCGGGACCCGCAGTCCGGCGACTGGCTCCTCGACAGGAGGCACTGGACGAAGACCGAGAAGAACCGCCACTTCACCGAGGTCAGCACGACGCGCACGTCCTACCTCCTGACGACCGGTGGTGAGCTCGTCGGCGAGATCGAGTCGTGGACGGAGCATCACAGCCCCGGGTGGAGCACGACGCCGCACGAGACCCGTCGCTTCCCGCTGGACGAGTGGGCCGTGACCCTCTTCGACTTCGATCGGCGGAATCATCGCTCGAGGAGCGGCGCCGTCGAGGTCGAAGCGAACGACGGCCGGAGCGAGAAGCTGCTCGTGAGGGCGAAGGGCGTGGGCCTGTCGATGCGGCTCAAGAAGCTGCTCGACGGCTGAGTCACGGGTCGCTCGACCACACGGTCACTCCGTCGCCGCGCGAGGACAGCGCGACCGTGCCCTCCACATCGGTCCTCAGCGTCTCGACTCCGCGCTCCTCGAGCAGGGCCAGCAACGACGGGTTCGGGTGACCGTAGTCGTTGTCCGCACCCACCGAGATCAGCCCGATCCGCGCGCCCAGCGCGTCGTACAGCGCCGGCGCCTGGTCCGAGGATCCGTGATGGGCGACCTTGACTACGTCGACCCGTCCGACGTCGAGGCGGGCGACCCGGCCCTGCTCCTCGGCTCCGAGATCGCCGAGCAGGGCGACGGAGAGGGGCGCACCGACTCGGTCAGCGTTGATGTCGACCCGGAGGGTGACGCTCGCCGGATTGCCGGTCAGCGACGTCCCCTGCTCCGGCCACTCCACCCTCCAGCGCAGTGAACCGAGCGACCCCGAGTCGCCGCGCACCGCCTCGCGCACGGTCGCGCCGCCCCGCTCGAGCGCACTCCGGTCCCCCTCGTCCTCGGCGTCGGAGGACGGGCCGACGAGAGCCGTGTCGACCCGCCCGACGGCCGCATCGAGTCCGCCGACGTGGTCGAGGTCGTAGTGCGTGAGGATGAGGAGCGCGACGCGGTCGACGCCGAGGAGCCGGAGGCAGACGTCGAGCGGCTCCGGGAGCGGGCCCGTGTCGACGAGGAGCACGCCGGCGTCTCCGCGGAGGAGCAGCGCGTCGCCCTGCCCGACATCGCACATCGCGATCCGCCAGTCGGCGGGGACGGCCGCCGACCGCAGGAGGGGCGTCGCGACCGTCGACGCTCCCCCGACGACCAGCGCGCCCGCGAGCGCGAGCGCCGCCACACGACGCAGCGGCGCCCCTCGGGGCGATCGCGTGACGAGGAGCAGCGCGAGCACCGTCAGCACGCTCAGCGCCAGCACCCCTTCGGCGCCCGGCCACCAGGCGAGGCGGGGCGAGGGCCAGGAGGCGACCGCGCGCGCGATCGACGCGATCCACCAGGCGGGTACCGCTGCGAGGCCGATCGCCACGTCGGCCGCATCCGGCCACCACGGCGCGAGCAGGCAGCCGATGAGACCCAGTCCGGTCGCCGCGGGAGCCGCCGGCTCGGCGAGCAGGTTGGCGAGGACTCCGTAGACCGGCACCGAGGGGTCGACCAGCAGGACCACCGGCTGGCAGACGAGCTGCGCGGCCGTCGGCACGGCGATGAGGAGGGCGAGCGGTCGCGGCAGCAGATCGCCGAGACGACGCGCGATCGGCTCCGCGAACAGGAGGAGCCCCGCCGTGGCCAGGACCGACAGGACGAAGCCCAGCCGTCCCGCGATGCTCGGATCGAGCACCACGAGCACGACGACGCTCGCGAGGAGCGAGGGGACGGCCGCTCCTGACCGGCGACCGAGCCGAGCGAGCAGGACCACCGTCGCCATGGTCGCTGCTCGCACGACGCTCGGCTCCGGGGTGACCAGCACGACGAAGGCGCCGAGCGCCAGGAGCGCCGCCCAGGTCCGGAGGCGGCGACCGGCCCCGAGCAGCGCCGCGACGACCCAGCCCGCCACGACCACCACGGCGCAGTTCGCCCCCGACACGGCGGTGAGGTGCGTCAGCGACGCCGTCCGCATGTCCTCCTCGAGGCCTGCGTCGAGGGCGGAGGTGTCTCCGGTGGCGAGCCCCGGCAGCAGTCCCGCGACGTCGCCTCCGAGCCGGCCCGCGCGCTCGAGGAACGTCGACCGCAGCAGTTCGGCGACGGCGGAGACGCCCGTCGGCGGCGACCGCTGAGCGACGGTCGAGGCGGTCAGCAGCGTGCTCTCGCCGACCAGGCGCTCGTCGGCACCTCCCCCGTCGGCCCTCGCCTCGAGCACCAGTTCGGAGGCGACCGGCAGTCGTCCGCCGGGGTCGGCGAGGAACACGCGCACCGGCGCGTCGATCGGGTCGCCGTCGATCCGGAGTGCCGTGGCGTCGAACCAGACCCCGCCCGTGGCGAGCGGCCGCGCCGCCGTCTGGACGCGGACCACCGCCGTGAACTCCGCTCGAGACTCCGCCGCCTCGACCAGCGACTCGGGATGCCGGTGCTCGGTCGACAGCGAGACGGCGCTGACCGCGAGAGCCGCTCCGGCGAGCGCGACGACGGCGGCCGCGAGGATGCTCGACGCTGCCCGATGACGCAGCGCGACGGCCGCGCCGAGCATCAGCGCCACGGCCAGCCAGCCCGCACCGGCGAGTGCGACGCCCCACTCGAGAGCCGCCGAGATCGGGAGGAGCCCTGCCAGAGCCGCCGCGGCCCAGGTGGTGAGAGCGGCGGGCAGGAGGCGGAGGTCGTGACTCCGGATCCCGGTCACGGCGCGACCATATCGCGGAAGGCCTCGAGCGTCTTCTCGCCGATCCCCGGCACCTCGAGCAGCTGGTCGACGGAGGTGAACGGGCCGTTCGCCTCGCGGTAGGCGATGATCTTCGCCGCGGTCGACGGACCGATCTCGGGCAGCTCCTCGAGCTGCGCGGCCGTCGCGGTGCTGAGACTGACGACGGAGCCCGCGCCTGCTCCGGCCCCGCCCGGCACAGCGCCGGCCGCCGGCGCCGCCCCCTGCGCCGGCACCAGGATCTGCTCGCCGTCGACCAGCCGCCGAGCGAGGTTCACCCCGGCGCGCTCTGCGCCGTCGGTGAAGCCCCCCGCGGCGGCGAGGGCGTCGGCGACCCTCGCGCCCGCATCGAGCAGGTAGAGGCCCGGGGTCGCGACCTCGCCCGCGACGTGAACGTAGAGCATCTCGCCCTCGGCGCCCTCGCCGCCGGCACCCTCGCCATCGCCATCGCCACTCTCACCGCCGGCACCCTGCACCGTCGGAGCTGCCGTGCTGCCCTCCTCGGCCGGCGCGAGCACCCTCGTGCGCCCGCTCGCCTGCGCCCCCGCGAGCAGCACCGCGACGACCGCCGCGGCGAGGACGAGCACGACGGCGGCGCCGAGTGGGAGGCGCCAGCGCGGTCGGGACCGGCGCGAGCGCCGCACGAGCGCGGGAGGCACCTCGGTCCCGGTCCCGCCCTGCTGCTGCATCCGAGAACGGTAGGAGGCGCAGGACCGCACCCGCGGACGGCGGCGCCCGATCCGTGGACGCCGAAGGGGCCCCTCCGCTGTGGAGGAGCCCCTTCGGGACCGACTACGCCGGCTTCGTCACCAGGTTCACCAGGCGCGGAGCCCGCACCACGGCCGTGACGACCTCGCGGCCCTGCAGCGCGCGAGCGACGCCGGCCGCCGCCCGCGCTTTCTGCTCGAGCTCGTCCGACGAGATCTTCGGCGACACCTCGAGGCGGTCGCGGACCTTGCCGTCGACCTGGAGGATCGCGGTGACCTTCTCCTCGACGAGGAGCGACGGATCGGCCTTGCGCCACAGGACGTGCGCCACCGTGCCCTGGTAGCCCAGGCGGCTCCACATGTCCTCGGCCGTGTACGGCGCGAACAGGTTGAGCGCCATGGCGATGACCTCGGTCGCCTCGCGCACGGCGGGGTCGCCCGCGCCGGCTCCGGAGTCGATCGTCTTGCGGGTGGCGTTGACGAGCTCCATCAGGCGCGCGACGACCACGTTGAACTTGAACGCCTCGATCAGCGACGGCGACTCGGCGAGGAATCGGTGCGTCTGGCGGCGGAGAGCGGCGTCGCCGTTCTTCCACTCGACGTCGGGCTTCGAGGTGACGTCCTTCGCGAGGCGCCAGGCGCGCGCGAGGAACTTCGCGCTGCCCGAGGGCGACACGTCGGCCCAGTCGATGTCGTCCTCCGGCGGGCCGGCGAACGCCATCGTCAGGCGCACGGCGTCGACGCCGAACTCGTCCAGCTGGTCCGACAGGCGGACGATGTTGCCCTTCGACTTCGACATCGCCGCGCCGTCCATCTGCACCATGCCCTGGTTGAGCAGCGCCGTGAACGGCTCGGTGAACGAGACGTAGCCGAGGTCGAAGAGCACCTTGGTGATGAACCGCGCGTACAGCAGGTGCAGGATCGCGTGCGTGACGCCTCCGACGTACTGGTCGACCGGTGCCCACTTCTCGGCGAGCTTCGGGTCGAACGCCTGCGAGTCGTCCTTCGGCGAGAGGAACCGGAGGAAGTACCACGACGAGTCGACGAAGGTGTCCATCGTGTCGGGGTCGCGGCGGGCCGGCGTGCCGTCGTTCGGGTTCGTGACGTTCACCCAGTCCTCCGCCGCACCCAGCGGCGACGAGCCCTTCGGCTGCAGGTCGAGCCCGTCGGTCGAGGGCAGCACCACCGGCAGCTGATCCTCGGGGACCGGGATCAGCTCGCCGTCGGCACCGTGGATGATGGGGATCGGCGTTCCCCAGTAGCGCTGACGCGAGATCAGCCAGTCGCGGAGGCGGTAGTTCTTGGCCGAGCGGCCGCGACCGCGCTCCTCCAGCAGCTTGATGACGCGCTCGATCGCGGTGCGCTTGGAGAGCCCGTCGAGGGGGCCCGAGTTGATCAGGCGGCCGTCGCCGGTCAGCGCCTCGCCGGTGACGACGGGGTCGACGGAGTAGCGCTTCTCGAGCTCGGCGAGCTCCTCCGGATCCTCGGGGATCACCGGGATCGCGCCGGTGACGGGAGCCGTGGTGTCGACGACGACCCGCACGGGAAGGTCGAAGGCGCGGGCGAAGTCGAGGTCGCGCTGGTCGTGCGCGGGCACGGCCATCACCGCGCCGTGGCCGTAGTCGGACAGCACGTAGTCGGCGGCCCAGATCGGCAGGCGCTCGCCGTTGACCGGATTCACGGCGTAGCGGCCGAGGAAGACGCCGGTCTTCGGGCGGTCGACCGTCAGCCGCTCGATCTCGCTCGACTTCTGCACCTTCTCGAGGTAGGTGCGGAACGCGTCGCGCACGTCCGGCTCGGCGTTCTCGACGAGCTCGGACGCCAGATCGGAGTCGGGAGCGACGACCATGAAGGTCGCCCCCCAGAGCGTGTCGGGACGGGTCGTGAAGACCGTGACCCGCTCGTCGCGGCCCTCGATCTCGAACTCGACGTCGGCGCCGATGGAGCGGCCGATCCAGTTGCGCTGCATCGCGATGACCTTCGACGGCCAGGAGCCCTCGAGCTGGTTCAGGTCGTCGAGCAGGCGGTCGGCGTAGTCGGTGATCTTGAAGTACCACTGCGTGAGCTTCTTCTTCACCACGACCGCGCCCGAGCGCTCGGAGGTGCCGTCGGCGAGGACCTGCTCGTTCGCGAGGACGGTCTGATCCACCGGGTCCCAGTTGACCCAGCTGTCCTTGCGGTAGGCAAGGCCCTTCTCGTACATCTTGAGGAACAGCCACTGGTTCCACTTGTAGTACTCGGGGTCGGAGGTGTGCAGGACGCGGTCCCAGTCGAAGGAGGCGGCGTAGCGCTTCATCGAGCGCTTCTGCTGCTCGATGTTGTCGTAGGTCCAGGAGACGGGGTTCAGGCCCCGCTTGATCGCCGCGTTCTCGGCGGGCAGGCCGAAGCTGTCCCAGCCGATCGGGTGCAGGACGTTGAAGCCCTGCTGGCGCCAGTAGCGGGCGATCACGTCGCCCAGCGCGTACGCCTCGGCGTGACCCATGTGCAGGTCTCCGGAGGGGTAGGGGAACATGTCGAGCACGTACTTGCGGGGGCGCTTGTCGCCCTCGGCGTCCGTCGCGAACGGGCGCGTCTCCTCCCAGATCGGGAGCCACTTCTCTTGGAGCGCTCGGAAGTCGTAGCGGTCCTCGTCGTGGGCGCCGGTGTGCGGGGAGGTCTCTTCTGCCACGGGTGTGTCTCACTTCTGAAGGGTGGGGATGGACGCGCGCGACACGGCGCCGGCGTCCGACGAACCACCCTACTGGCCTCTAGCGACCGGGCGACGAATCCTCCGCGTGCTCGGTGGCGACTCCGAGGACGGCGAGCAGAGCGCGGGCTTTGAGGCGCGTCTCCTCCACTTCCTCGAGGGGGTCGGAGAGGGCCGTGATGCCTCCTCCCGTGCCGATGCGGGCGCGATCGGAGTCGAGCACGAGGGTGCGGATGGTCATCGCGAGATCGAGCGATCCGTCGGAGCCGAGGCGTCCGAAGGCACCGGAGTAGACGCCCCGCGGTCCTCCCTCCCACTCGCGGAGCAGCTCGACGGCGCGGCGCTTGGGCGCCCCGGTCATCGAGCCGGCGGGGAACAGTGCGGCCAGCAGGTCCCCGACACCGACGCCGGCTCGGCGCCGCGCCGACACCTCGCTCACGAGCTGGTGCACGTGCGGGTAGCTCTCGATCTCGAGGAGGCGGTCGACCCTGACGGTCGACGGCTCGGCGATCCTCGCGAGGTCGTTCCGCACGAGGTCGACGATCATCACGTTCTCGGCCCGCTCCTTGACGCTCGCGAGCAGCTCCGCCCGCAGCCGGGCGTCGTCGTCGGGATCGCTCCCCCGCGGTCTCGTGCCCTTGATCGGATGCGTCGCGACACGTCCGTCGGTGTCGCCGCTCAGGAACCGCTCGGGCGACGCGCTGACGAGAGCCAGGTCGCCGACGCGGATCAGCCCGCCGTGGTGGCTCGGGCTCGACCGCCGGAGCCTGCGGTAGCACTCGGTGGGATCGAACCGCCCCTCGACCACGACCTCGGTGGTCAGGCACAGCTGGTAGGCGTCACCGGCCCGGATCGCGCGCTGGCAGCGGGCGATCAGGTCGGCGTAGTGAGCGGAGTCGTGGCGCCAGCTGACCTCCCCCGCCTGCTCGGCCGGCGCGGGCGACGCCGGGGCGTCGTCGGACGCGGCGAGCGCCGTCACCGCGTCGGCGAGGCGGTCCGCCTCCTCCCGGCGCTCCGCACTCGCCACGAGGCGCACGGTGCGCGCCGCGTGGTCGAACTCGAGCACGGGATCACCCCGGAGGAGCACCAGGGCGGGCGCGACCGCCCCCTGCACGGCCGGGAGGGCGACGAAGGTCGAGCCGGCCTCGTAGGACAGGAAGCCGTAGCGGCCGAGCGCGCGGTCACGGCCCGTCGACTCCGCCTCGACGAGCGCGAGGGCAGCGGCGGGATCGTCGCCCGCCCCGACGACGAGGGCCTCCGTGAGAGAGCTCGCGCCGAGGTAGGAGCGGCCCGCTGTCGCATCGATGCCGGAGTCGAGCCAGAACGAGGCGTCGCAGTCGCGGAAGAGGGCGAGGTGGACCCGCTCCGGATCGATCCACGGAAGGGGGACCTCGTGCGGGCCTTCCGGGAGTGCGCCGCCGACCACTGGGCTAGCGTAGGCCGTCGTGGACGGCGAGCAGGTGCGGGAGTGGAACGGGCAGCTGCTCGGTCCGCCTCTCGAGCCCGAACCGACTCCGCTCCTGGCCGCCGACTCCTGGCTGGTGACCGAGGGCCGCGTGCGCGGGCTCGATCTGCACCGCGAGCGCTTCCTCGCCGCGGTCTCAGCCGCGGACGGCCCGTCGGACGCGGGCACCTTCTTCGACGCGGCGGTGGCGGCACTCCCCCGGCAGGGCGATCTCTTCCCCCGCGTCGAGCTCGACGCCTCGGGTCTGCGCCTGCGGCTCCGGCCCGCTCCGCCGCGTTCGCGCACCGTCGTCCTCTGGACGAGCCCCGTCGATCCCCGGCGCGTTCCCGCGCACAAGGGTCCGGACATCGCGAGGCTGGCGCTCCTGCGCTCGCGGGCGATCGCGAACGGCGCCGACGAGGCCGTCATCCTCGACGGCGAGGGCGCGATCCTCGACGGGGCGACCAGCGCCGTGCTGTGGTGGCTCGGCGACTCCCTGGTCGTCCCGCCTCCGACGAGCACCCGGGTGCCGAGCGTCACGGCGCGCACGATCTCGGTCCTGGCCGGGGCGATGGGCGTCGACGTCCTCGAGGCGCCGACCGCGCCGGAGTCGCTCGACGGACGCGAGGTCTGGGTCGTCAACGCCCTGCACGGCGCCCGCCTGGCCACCTCGTGGGTCGGCGGACCGGCGCTCGCCGCGGAGCCCGGGAGGCTCGATGCGTGGCGCCTGCGCCTGGATGCGCTGCGGCGTCCGCTGCCCTGAGCAACGAACGGGACACGATGTCCGCCGCCGCCCCTGCCTCGTCCTGAGCTGTGGAAGAGTCCGGGAGACTGCTCCACCGACTCCCGAAGGACCCGCGATGACCCTCCTCCCCTCCGCCCGCTCCGTCGCCTCGGGAGCCGTCGCGCTCCTCGCGACCAGTGCCCTGCTCCTCGGCGCGACACCTGCGCTCGCCGAGGAGTCGTCGCCCGGCCCGCTCTCGTACTCGCACGACGCACCCGCGGCACAGGCGACCAGCGACTCGCCGGCCGTCGCCGAGGCGGAGGCCCAGCGAGCGGCCGAGACCTACTACAACGCACTCGCCCCGGGCGAGGAGCTCGCCGGTGGCGAGAGCATCGTGTCGACGAACGGCGCGTACACGTTCGTGATGCAGACCGACGGGAACGCCGTCACCTACGACCTGAGCGGCCGCGCGACCTGGAGCACCGGCACCCAGGGACGCGGCGATCACCTCGCGATGCAGACCGACGGGAACGTCGTGATCTACAGCGGCGAGGACCGCCCGGTGTGGAGCACAGGCACCGACGACGATCCGGAGGCTGTCCTCACGATCCAGGACGACGGCAACCTCGTCGTCTACCGTGCGGACGGATCGCCTGCCTGGGCGAGCAGCGTCGGGCGCACCATCGCGCCTCCGGCAGTGCGGAAGCTGGAGCCGGGGCAGACCCTGACGGCGGGAAAGCAGCTGACGTCGAACGACGCCGTCCACCGCGCGGTGATGCAGCGCGACGGCAACTTCGTCGTCTACGGCCCCGGCGGCGCTGTCTGGTCCTCGAAGACGTCGGGTGAGGGCAACCGGCTCGTCATGCAGAGCGACGGCAACGCGGTCATCTACCGAGCGAACGGCTCCGCGGCGTGGTCGTCCCGGACGGGTGGCAGCATCGGCGGGATCCTCGAGCTCCAGGACAACGGCAACCTGATCGTCTTCTGGGGTGACGCGCACATCTCGTGGAGCAGCCGCTCCGAGCTGCGCTTCGACACCCTGTACTCCCCCGACAGCCTCTACGCCGGCGAGCAGCTGACCTCGGCGGACGGATCCTGGCGCGCGGTGATGCAGGCGGACGGCAACTTCGTCGTGTACGGCTCCCGCGGGCCCACCTGGTCCACCGGGACCGGAGGGCTGCCCACCCAGCCCGACAGCTGGTCGCCGACCTTCTCCCTCGATGAGCGCGGCACCCTGAGTACCGCCAGCGCCTCCTTCTGGATCGCATCGCCGCGGTACTTCGTCAACGACGGACCCGCGGTCGCCCCCTTCCGGCTGGTGATGCAGAACGACGGCAACCTCGTCGAGTACGACGGCCGCGGTCGGGCCGCATGGGCCAGCCGCGGGCTCTGACCCTTCGACGCGATCGCCGGGATCCCCGGGCCGCTTCCGGGCCCGGGGATCCCTCCGTGTGTCGCCCCTCATCGCCGCCCCGGACAGGGGGCCCGGCGCGCCGCCGAACGCGGTGCGCCGTTCGCCGACTGCAGGAGGCGCCCGTGAGACCATTCCCCCAGATCCTGCTTCGGCGCTGCCGACCTCTCGAGAAAGACCTGCGATGACGCCTCCCTCCCCCCGTTCGCTCGCCTCCGGGCTGGTAGCACTCGTCGCGACAGGGGCTCTGCTCCTGGGCGCGACCCCGGCCCTGGCCGAGGACACCACGCGAGCGCCGCTGTCCACCTCCCGGGTCGCACCCGAGCCGCCCGCGCTCACCGACTCGGCCCCGGCCGAGCAGTCGCAGATCGCGCGCGCACCCGAGACCTACTACAACGCGCTGATCGGAGGCGAGGAGCTGGCCGGTGGCGAGAGCATCGTCTCGACCAACGACGCCTACACCTTCGTCATGCAGACCGACGGCAACGCCGTCACCTACGACGCGAGCGGACGCCCCGTCTGGAGCACCGGCACCCAGGGCCGCGGTGACCACCTGGCGATGCAGACCGACGGCAACCTCGTCATCTACTCCGCCGAGGACCGCCCCGTGTGGAGCACCGGGACCGGCGACGAGCCGAACGCCGCCGTCATCATCCAGGACGACGGCAACCTCGTCGTCTACCGCGAGAACGGCTCGCCCGCGTGGGCGAGCAGCGTCGGCGGCAGGATCGCCGAGCCCGCGATCGACACCCTCTTCGCCGGTCAGACCCTCCGCGCCGGACACCAGCTCACCTCGGCCGACGGACGCTTCAAGGCCGTGATGCAGACCGACGGGAACTTCGTCGGCTACGGGCCGTACGGGGTCGTCTGGAACACCGGCACCCGCGGCAGCGGCAACCGCCTCGTGCTCCAGGAGGACGGCAACGCCGTGATCTACGGGCCCGACGACTCCGTGAAGTGGTTCTCGGGCACCTCGGGCAGCGACCTGCGGCTCGGCGTGACGAACGTCGGCTCGCTGATCATCGTCGAGCAGGACGACACCGTCCTCTGGACGAGCCAGGCCGAGCTCCCCTCGAGCACCCTGTGGGCCGCGAACGGCCTCGCGGCGGGCAGCCTGCTCCGCTCGGCGAACGGCGTCTACCGCGCGGTGATGCAGGCCGACGGCAACTTCGTCGTCTACGGCCGCACCGGTCCGATCTGGTCGACCGGCACCTCGGGCGCCGGCAACTCGTTCAACCTCTACGACGACGGCTTCCTCGCGGTCGTCTCGAGCGACGGCTACGGGAAGTGGACCGCCTCGTCCCGTGCCGTCGCCACGCCGACGTACCGCCTGGTGATGCAGGACGACGGCAACCTCGTCGAGTACGACGGTCAGAACCGCGCCAGCTGGTCCAGCCGCTGACAGACCGGGACGCCCGGGCCGCTCGCCGGCCCGGGCGTCCGCTGTTCCGGGGGCCGGCGCGCTCGTCCGCTCCGCTCGGCGGGACCGGGATCGTCCAGCCCTTCCGCCTCGTGATGCAGGTCGACGGCAACCTCGTCGAGTACGACGGACGGGGCCGACCCGTCTGGGCGAGCCGCGGCCTCTGACCCGCTGAGGCCGGCGTCTCGACTCCGGACACCCCGGCACGCCCCATGATGGACGGATGAGCGACGCCGGCGACTTCATCCGCGCCGCGCTCGAGTACGAGGGCGACGTCTGGCGCGCGCAGGACGTCGGAGACAGGCTCGGCCAGGGCCTCGGTGCGACCGGCGCGTCCGTCGGCGCCGTCCGCGGGACGGTCCGCGACGCTCTCACGAAGTTCTCGGCGCTCGGCCACGACGAGATCACCGCGCTGTCGTCGGAGCTGTGGACGCCGCCCGTGTTCGAGCCGCGCCTCGCCGCCGTCGTGCTGCTGCAGTCGCGGGTCGCACTGCTGCGCGCCTCGGATCTGACCCGGCTAGAGGGCTTCGTCCGCGACTCCCGCGTCGATGCGCTGACCGACCCGCTGGCGCACGACGTCGTCCGGCCGCTGCGCGCGGGCGTCGAGGGCAGGGCCCGGTCGCGCGTCGACTCCCTGCTGGATCGCTGGACGGTCGAGGGCGGCCGTCTCGCCCGTGCCGCGGAGATCGTCAGACGCTGACGGCCGTGCCACCGCCGACCGCGATCGTGCGGTCGAACACGAGCGACGGATCCACGCGGTGCGCGATGAGGACGATCGTGCGCCCGCCTGCCGCCCGCAGCAGATCGGCGAGCAGGGCGTCGGCCACCGGGGCGTCGACCGACGCCGTCGGCTCGTCCAGGATCAGCACGTCGAAGTCGGCGAGCAGCGCACGGGCGAGGGCGAGCCGCTGCGCCTGGCCGCCCGAGACGAGAGCGCCGCGCTCTCCGACGCGCGCGTCGAGACCCCCGCGGGCGGCGGTCCAGGAGGCGAGACCGACGCGGCCGAGGACGTCCTCGAGAACCGCATCGTCCGCCTCCGGGCGCGCGAACAGCAGATTCTGGCGGATCGTGTCGTCGAAGAGGTAGGGCTGCTGCTCGACGAGCCCGACGAGGCGGCGGACCTCGGCCTGGGGCAGCGTCCGCGCCTCCGCTCCCCCGATCAGGTAGGAGCCCGAGTACTCGAGGAAGCGCACGAGCACGTGGGCGAGCGTGGTCTTGCCCGAGCCGCTGCCGCCGGTCACGAGGACGCGGGCGCCCGCGGGCAGCTCGAGGGTGACGCCGTCGAGAGCCGGCGACGCCGCTCCCGGCCACCCTGCGGAGAGGTCGCGGAGGACGACGTCGCGCCCGCTCGGCGCCGGCGCTCCGGGGTCGACCGCGTCGTCGGTCGCGAGGGCCGGCGAGGACGCCTCCCGGTCGAGGTCGGCCAGGCGCTGGGCGCCGGAGAGGGCGGTGCGGGCCGACTGGACGGCGAGCGGAGCGGCGGCGACGACCTCGAACACCGCGAGCGGCACCAGCACGATCACGCCGAGGGCAGGACCGCCGAGATCGGCGATCGACGGCACTCCGAGAGCGAGGGCCGCCCAGACCGCGCCGCCCGAGCACAGGGCGAGGACGGCCGCCGTGAGGCCCGCCGAGGCCGCTCGCCGGCGCGCCGTGCGAGTGAGTTCCGCCTCCGCCTCCGCCACGCCGGCGAGCGCCTGCTCGGCGGCGTCGAAGGCGATCAGCACGTCGAGCCGCGTCACGAGCAGGTTCACGCGCTCGGCCAGCTCGCCGCGCAGCGGTGCCAGCTCGCGATCGGCCCGCGCCGACAGGAGGCCCGCCCCCGCGGCCGACCCCGCGAAGCCGAGCACGAGCAGCACGAGCAGCACGAGACCCATCGCCGGGAGGAGCAGCCACACGCCGACCACCGCTGCCGTCGCCACGACGCCCGAGACGATCAGCGGCTGCACGACCCGGAGCGGCACGTCCTGCTGGGAGTCGACGTCGGCGATCACCCGCGAGACGAGGTCGCCGCGGCGCACCCGCCCCAGGCCGTCGGGGGCGACCGGCACCAGGCGCTCGTACACCCCGACCCGCAGGTCGGCGAGCGCGCGGAACGCCGCGTCGTGCCCGCTGAGCCGCTCGAGGTAGCGGAAGAACGCCCGCGCCAGCGCGAACGCGCGGACGCCGACCACGGCCATCGAGAGGAAGAGGATCGGCGGCTGCTCCGCGGCCCGCACGATCAGCCACGCCGAGCACGCGAGCAGCGCCACGACGGAGGCGGAGGAGAGCAGACCGAACGAGAGCCCGGGGAGGAAGCGGCGCGCCGGCGGCATCGCGGCGCGGAGGACGTCGGCGCGCCTCATCGGAGCACCGCCTCGACGGGCTCGAGCGAGATCGTCGCGTCGGCCGCGGCGAGGGTCGCCGGGCGGTGGGTCGCGACGATCACGATGACTCCCCCGTCGGCGAGGGTGCGCAGGCCCGCGAGCAGGGCGCGCTCCGACTCGGCATCGAGCGCGGCGGTCGGCTCGTCGAGCGCCAGGACGCGGCAGCCCCGCTCGAGCACTCGGTGGATCGCGCGCGCCGCCGCCACGCGTGCGCTCTGCCCGCCCGAGAGACCCGTCCCCTCCGCGTCGACCCGCCGGTCGGCGTCGACGTCGGCACCGGCGAGCGCGAGGGCCCGCGCGATGCGGGCCGGATCCGGAGAGCGGGCGCCGAGCCCGACGTTCGAGGCGACCGTGCCCGGCAGCAGGTCCGGGCGCTGTCCCGACCACGCGAGCCAGTCGCGACGGCTGCCGGGGAGGACTGCCGCGCCTCCGAGGGTCACCGCACCGGACGCCGGCACGAACCCGGCGAGGGCGGCGAGCAGGGTCGACTTGCCGGCTCCGCTCGGCCCGGCGATCGCGGTGATCGAGCCGGGAGGGAAGACGGCGTCGACCGGAGCGAGCACCCGCCCGGCGCCGTCGTCGACCGCGAGAGCACGGACCTCGAGGGGTCCGGCTCCCGACGGTGGCGGAGTCGACGCGGGCAGCACCGCGGCACGCTCGATGATCGCGAACGCCTCGCCCGCGGCCTGCACCCCGTCGGCCGCCGCGTGGAACTCGGCGCCGACCTGGCGCACCGGCAGGAACACGTCGGGCGCGAGCACGAGCACGAACAGCCCGACCGCGAGGCCGAGGGAGCCGTCGACCAGCCGCAGCCCGATCGAGACCGCCACCAGCGCGACCGAGAGCGACCCGGCCAGCTCGAGCACGAACCCGCTCACGAAGGTGACCCGCAGCACCTTCATGGTGTGCACCCGGTACTCCTCGGTCAGCGCCCGGATCCGCGCCGACTGCCGCTCGGCGCGACCGAAGATCTTGAGCGTCGCCAGCCCGCCGACGGTGTCGACGAATCCGGAGGCGAGCGCCTGCAGCCGCACCCACTGCCGCTTCTGCACGGCCTGCGTCGCCCAGCCGATCAGCACCATGAAGACGGGGATGAGCGGCAGAGTCACGATCAGGAACAGGGCGCTCAGCGGATCCGCGAGGAACACGACGACGGTCAGCACCGGAGTCGCGACGGCGGTCGCGATCAGCTGCGGCAGGTAGCGCGCGAAGTAGCCGTCGAGGGCGTCGAGCCCGCCGCCGACCAGCGCCACGGCACCGCCCGACCCGCCCGCGGCGCGACCCGACGGCCCGAGCGCGACGAGCGCCTCCAGAACCGCGTGCCGCAACTGGGCCTTCGCACCGACTCCCCCGCGGACCGCGGTGACCTCGGTCGCCCACGCCAGCGCCGCGCGGGCCGCGACGACGGCGAGCAGCGCGGCCAGGAGCGGAGCGAGCTCCGCCGCCCCGCGCCCCGCGATCGCCCCCGCCACGAGCTGCGCGACGAGCCACGCGAACGCGACGATCGCGAGCGTGCGCGCCAGTGCCAGCGCGCCGCCCAGGGCCAGGAACAGCCGCGCGGAGCGGGCGTAGCGGAGCAGTCGCGGATCGAGGGGCTTCACGTCGGTGGGCGTCGACGTCAGTGCGCGTCGACCGGGATGTGGGTCCGGGTGATGCGCTTGCGGAAGATCCAGTAGGTCCAGGCCTGGTAGCCGACGATGAGCGGCACGAACACCAGCGCTGTCCAGCTCATGACGGTCAGCGTATACGGCGTGCTCGAGGCGTTCTCGATCGTGAGGCTGTTGGCGACGTCGTTCGAGGCCGGCATGACCGCGGGGAACAGCGTCGTGAAGAGGGTGAGCACCGCGAGTGCGATGGTGACCGCGAGCAGGGCGAAGGCGCGGCCCTCACGGCCGCTGACGACGGCGATCCAGGCGAGCACGAGGGCCGCCGCCGCCGCGATCGAGAGCGCCCAGGAGGCGGGCGTGCCGTTCGCCAGATTCGTCCACGCGAGGAAGACCCCGGCGACCGCGACGGCCAGGAGCCCGGCGCGAGCAGCGAGCCTCCGCGCCCGCCCGCGGATCTCCCCGTCCGTCTTCAACGACACGAAGACCACGCCGTGGGTGAAGAAGAGGAGCAGCGTCGTGGCCCCGCCGAGCAGCGCGTAGGGGTTGAGCAGGTCGAACACGGTGCCGATGTAGTTGTGATCGGCGTCGAGCGGCACGCCCTGCACGATGTTCGCGAAGGCGACGCCCCAGAGGAAGGCCGGAAGCGCCGAGCCGACGACGATCATCGTGTCGAACCGCTTCCTCCACGCCGCCTCCGGCCGCTGGTGCCGGTACTCGAACGACACTCCCCGGGCGATCAGCGCCAGGAGGATCACCAGCAGCGGCAGGTAGAAGCCGCTGAACAGCGTCGCGTACCACTCCGGGAACGCTGCGAACAGCGCGGCTCCCGCGACGATGACCCAGGTCTCGTTGAGATCCCAGACCGGGCCGATCGTGTTGATGAGCACCCGGCGGTCGGTGTCGTCCCTGCCGAGGAACGGCAGCGACATCCCGACTCCGAAGTCGAAGCCGTCGAGCACGAAGTAGCCGATGAAGAACACGGCGACGATCCAGAACCAGAGCGTGGCCAGATCGAGATTCAGCGCGAGATCCATGTCGGGCCCCTCCTCAGTAGACAGTGCCGACGAGCTGCGGGCGACCGCTCTCCTCGTCGATCTCGGGGGCGTCGTCGGGTCCGGCCTGCGCAGCCTTCAGGATGAGCCGGAACTCGACGACCGCGAGGGTGCCGTAGATCAGGGTGAACGCGACCAGCGAGATCAGCACCTCGAGACCGCTCACGCCGGGCGAGACCCCGTCCTCCGTCCGGAGCAGCCCGAAGACGAGCCAGGGCTGGCGGCCCATCTCGGTGAACACCCAGCCGACGATCATCGCCAGCAGCGGCAGCGGAGCGGCCCAGATCGCGACCTTCCACATCCAGCGCTTCGGCTCGCGGCCCTTGCGGGTGAAGAACAGGCCGGCCGCAGCGACGCCGATCGCCAGCACGCCGAGCGCCATCATCCAGCGGAACGACCAGTAGGTGATCCAGATGATGGGCGTGTAGTCGCCGGGACCGTAGACCTGCGTGTACTGGGCCTGCAGGTCGTTGATGCCCTCGACGGTGCCGGTGAAGGTGTGTGTCGACAGGAACGACAGCAGGTAGGGGATGCGGATCGAGAACAGCTCGCTCGAGCCGTCGGGCGTGCCCCAGGTGAAGATCGAGAACGAGGCGTCGGCGCCCGTCGACGTCGTGTAGAGCGCCTCCGCTGCAGCCATCTTCATCGGCTGGGTGTCGACCATCGCGAGGCCGAGCGAGTCGCCGGTGAACAGGGTCAGTCCGCCGCTGACGATCATCATCCAGGCGCCGAACTTCAGCGCCGGACGCATGGTCTCGAGGTGCTGGTTGCGCGAGAGGTGGTAGGCGGCGACGCTGATGATGACCGCGGCCGAGACCATGAAGCACGCGAAGATCGTGTGCGGGAACGCGGCGAGGGCGACCTTGTTCGTGAGCAGGGCCCAGATGTCGGTGAGCTCGGCGCGACCCTTGGCCTCGTTGATCTCGAAGCCGACCGGATTCTGCATGAACGCGTTCGCGGCGATGATGAAGTAGGCCGAGAGCGTGGTGCCGAGGGTCGTCAGCCAGATCGTGGCGAGGTGCACCTTCTCGGGGAGCTTGTCCCAGCCGAAGATCCAGAGGCCGATGAACGTCGCCTCGAGGAAGAAGGCGAGCAGGCCCTCGAAGGCCAGCGGGGCGCCGAAGACGTCGCCGACGAAGCGCGAGTAGTCGCTCCAGTTCATCCCGAACTGGAACTCCTGGACGATGCCGGTCACGACTCCCATCGCGAAGTTGATCAGGAAGAGCTTCCCGAAGAACTTCGTGAGCTGCAGATAGTGGACCTTCCCTGTGCGCACCCAGGCGCTCTGGAAGATCGCGACAGTGAGTGCCATGCCGATCGTCAGGGGCACGAAGAGGAAGTGGTAGATCGTCGTCAGACCGAACTGCCACCTCGACAGCAGGAGCGGATCCAGGAGTTCGTTCACGGCCCCGAGCATAGGTCTGCGCGAGGGGCGGGAAGGCCTCCGATCCCAGCACTGGGGCGGATGTGCGGTCATCGACGACCTCGCCGCGACACCCTTCGAGGGGGGCGTGCCGAGCGCCTCAGGACCCCTGCCGGCAGCGACTCGCTCGACGTCGAGACAGTCCGTCTCGACGTCGAGGGACCCGGGCGCGCCGCAGCGCCCGAGCAGGGCTGCGCGGCGGCGGAGGCGCGTCGACGATCCTCTCGACGCCGAGCCATCGGCGACCGTCCGGATTCTGAGACCTTCGCGGCGGTATGCACAGTGGATTCTCAGTGAGCGACGTGCGTCGGGGGTGGCCTGGGAATCCGTCCCGCGTCGCGGTCCCGTCTCCCGCCCCGGTCCGCTCCTAGCTCGCGGCCACGTACGATCGACGCATGCCGAGCAAGGGGAGCTACGCCAAAGGGGTCGCCAAGCGCGAGGAGATCCTCCAGACCGCACTCGAGGTGTTCTCCCGGCAGGGGTACCGCAGGACCTCGCTGCGCGAGATCTCCGAAGCGGTCGGCCTGACGCAGGCCGGGCTGCTCCACTACTTCGACTCGAAGGAGGAGCTCTTCGCCGAGGTCCTCCGCAAGCGCGACGAGACCGACCGCGCGAACTACGACATCGACCAGACGGGCGATCGGGCGATCGAGGAGCTCGTGCGGCTGATCCGCCACAACAGCGACGTACCGGGTCTCGTCCACCTCTACGCGACGCTCTCCGCGGAGGGGACCGACGAGGCGCATCCGGCCCACCCGTTCTTCGTCGAGCGCTACCGGACCGTCGCCGACGTGCTCGCCGCACGCGTCCGCGACGATCAGCGCGAGGGTCTGATCGCGGAGGACATCGACCCGGAGACCACCGCGCGGATGATCATCGCCCTGTCCGACGGGCTGCAGATCCAGTGGCTCCTCGACGATGCGGTCGAGATGGGCTCGATCGTCGAGACGTTCTGGGCGCTCCTCAAGCGCGTCCGCTGAGGCATCCGCCGTGAACGACGCGCTGACCGGGATCCTCGACTTCGTCGTCGGAGTCCCGCCTGTCTGGCGGACGCTCCTGGCGGGCCTCGCCATCTTCTTCGAGACGACGATCCTCGCCGGTCTCATAGTGCCGGGTGACACGGTCGTCATCGTCAGTGCGACCGGCGTGACGACTCCGCTGCAGTTCGTGGCGCTGGCGGTCACCGTCATCGTCGGAGCGCTCTGCGGCGAGTCCGTCGGGTTCTATCTCGGCAGGTGGTTCGGACCGCGCATCCGCGCCTCCCGCCTCGGCCGCCGCCTGGGCGAGAAGAACTGGCTGCGCGCCGAGCGCTACCTCGCCCGCCGCGGCGGGATCGCGGTGTTCCTCTCGCGGTTCCTCCCCGTGCTGCACTCGCTCATCCCGCTGACCGTCGGGATGAGCGGGATGCGCTACCGCACCTTCATCGCCTGGACGACTCCGGCGTGCATCCTCTGGTCGTTCGCCTACGTGGGAGTCGGTGCCGCGGCCGCCGGCGGCTACCGCGAGCTGTCCGACAGCCTGCACTACGCCGGCTACCTCTTCGTCGCCGTCATCGTCGTGTTCGCACTCCTCGTGCTCGCCGGCAAGAAGCTCGTCTCACGAGCGGAGGCGCGTCACCTCGATGAGTGACGCGCCTCCGGGTGCTGCGGCCGGGCTCAGCTGAGGAGGCCCGCCGAGGTCAGCCACTCGGTCGCGATCGCCGCGGCCGACTTCTGCTCGTTCACACTCTCGGAGTTGAGCGAGACGAGGTCCTCCGCGGTCAGCTTCGCGCTGACCTCGTTGAGCACCTCCGCGGCGTCGTCGGTCACCTTGTCGGAGACGATCGGCACGACGTTGTCGGCGACGAACAGGCCGTCGGGATCCTCGAGGGCGACGAGATCGTTCGACTGGATGTTGGGGTCGGCCGTGTAGATGTTGGCCAGCTGGATCTGGTTGCTGGTCAGGGCGTTGACGGTCGTCGATCCGCCGCTGTCCTCGATCGCCTGGAACGTCGTGGTGATGCCGTACTTCTCCTGCAGGGCGTCCGGGCCGTAGGGGCGCGTCTGCAGCTCGGAGTTGCCGCCGAGCACGATCGGGGTGGTGACGTCGGCGAGCGACGCGATGTCGGTGAGGCTCCACTCGTCGGCGAAGGCCTGCGTGACCGTGTACGAGTTCTGGTCGCTCGCGTCGGCCGCGTCGAGGGCGCGCAGGCCGTCGGGCAGCGCCTCCGTCAGTGCCGAGTAGACGTCGTCGGCCGTGGTCGCCGTCGTGTCGGGCTCGAGCGCCTGGAGGAGGCTGCCGTCGTACTCCGGGAAGACGTCGATCGAGCCGCTCTCGATCTCGGGGAGGTAGATCTCGCGCTGGCCGATGCGCAGGTCGCGCTCGACGGTGAAGCCGTCGTTCTCGAGCGCCTGAGCGTAGATCTCGGCGATGATCTCGTTCGAGTAGTAGTCCTGCGAGCCGACGACGATGGTCTCGCCGCCCTCGGAGGAGCCGGAACCCGATCCCTCGTCGAGCGGATCGCTGGAGGAACACCCTGCCAGCGCCACGACGGCACCGACCGCGAGTGCGCTGAGCGCGACACGGCCCTTCTTGGTTGCTGTGAGCATTGCTATTTCCCTTCGTCGATGGGGATTCCCACCACCGCGCGTCGTCGGGGCGACGACGAGCGGAAACCTGAGCGCCCGGAGGAGACGCGCCCGAGACCGAGCACTACGCCGCGCGGCACGGCGACCCACTGCAGCACGGCGAACAGCACCTCGCTGAGCAGCGTGAGCACGATGACGATGATCGACCCGGCCAGCATCTGGGGGTAGTCCCCCGCCTTCACGCCCTGGAAGATGTAGCGCCCGAGACCGCCGGCGCCGATGTAGTCCGCGAGGGTCGCCGTCGCGATGATCTGGAGGGCGGCGACGCGCAGCCCTCCGAGCAGCAGGGGCAGCCCGAGCGGGATCTCGACCTTCGCGAGGATCTGCCACTCCGTCATGCCCACGGAGCGCGCGGCGTCGACGGTCCTCCGGTCGACCGCCTCGAGGCCGGAGTAGGCGCCCGCGAGCACCGAGGGGATCGCCAGGATCACCAGCGCGATCAGCGGAGCGCCGAGACCCAGCCCGAGGCTCATCGCCGCCAGCACGAGCACGCCGAGCGTCGGCAGCGCGCGCAGCCCGCCGGCGACGGGCACGGCGATGCCCTTGCCACGCCCCGTGTGCCCGATCAGGTAGCCGAGGGGGATCGCGATCGCGGACGCGAGGACGAGCACGAGCAGGCTGATGCCGAGGTGCTGGGCGACGCGGGTCGGGATCCCCTCGAGGCCGGTCCAGTGCGCCGGATCGCCGATCCAGGCGAACGCCTCCAGGATCAGGTTCACGTCGTCACCGCCTTCTCGACGCGCGCCGTCCGACGCGTGGCGCGTGGCCGGTCGACGGCGGCCCAGGGCATCAGGAGGCGGCCGAGCAGCACCAGGAGGGCGTCCAGCGCGAGCGCCAGGGCGATGGTCAGCACGATGCCGGTGATGATCTCGCCCGAGATCCCCCGCTGGAAGCCGTCGGTGAAGAGCAGGCCGAGACTCTGGATGCCGAGCACGGCGCCCACCGTCACGAGGCTCACCGTGCTCACCGTCACGACGCGGAGCCCCGACAGCAGCACCGGTCCTGCGAGCGGGAACTCGACGCGCCAGAACCGCGCCCACCCGGAGTAGCCCATCGCCGTCGCGGACTGCGTCACGTCCTCCGAGACGGCCGAGAACGCGTCGGCGCTGGTGCGCACCATCAGGGCCACGCCGTAGAGGGTGAGTCCGATGATCACGTTGGCCGTCGAGCGCAGCGGGATGCCGAGGACGACGGGCAGCAGGATGAACATCGCCAGGGACGGGATCGCGTAGAGCACCCCGAGCCCGGTCAGCAGGGTGCCGCGACTCCAGCGGTAGCGGTTCGCGAACCAGCCGAACGGGAGGGAGATCACGAAGCTCAGGATGATGGGAGGCACCGACAGGAACAGGTGCGCCACGAGGTTCGTGACGATGGAGTCGACGTTGTTGACGACCCAGTTCACGCGTCGCCGCCGTCCTGCGCGCGCAGCACTCCGGTCGGCCGACCGTCGGCGTCGACGACGATCCGCGCCCCGTCGCGCTCCTCGATCCGGAGGGAGCGCTTGCCGCGGTCCGCTCCGATGAAGCCCGCGACGAAGTCGCTCGCCGGGGCGGCGAGGATCTGCGACGGCGATCCCTTCTGCGCGATCCGGCCGCCCTTCTCGAGGATCACGACCTGGTCGCCGAGCAGGAACGCCTCGTCGATGTCGTGGGTGACGAAGACGACGGTCTTGTCGAGCTCGCGCTGCAGGCGCAGCGTCTCGCGCTGCAGATCGGCGCGGACGAGAGGGTCGACGGCGCCGAACGGCTCGTCCATCAGCAGGATGTTCGGGTCGACGGCGAGCCCCCGCGCGACTCCCACCCTCTGCTGCTGCCCGCCGGACAGCTGACTCGGGTACCGCGTGGCGAGCGAGCGGTCGAGGCCGACCGTGTCCATCAGCTGGAGCGCCCGGTCATGGGCGGGCTTCTTGGCGACGCCGTTCAGCCGCGGCACGGTGGCGATGTTGTCGATGACGCGCCGGTGCGGAAGGAGCCCGGAGTTCTGCATGACGTAGCCGATACGGCGGCGGAGCGAGACCGCGGGCAGCTTCGAAATGTCCTCGCCGTCGATCTCGATGGTGCCGCCCGTGGGCTCGATCATCCGGTTGATCATCCGGAGGATCGTGGTCTTGCCGCAGCCGGACGAGCCGACGAACACCGTCGTCTGCCGTGACGGCAGGACCAGCGAGAAGTCGTCCACCGCGCGGGTGCCGTCCGTGTACTGCTTGCTCACTCCGCGGAATTCGATCACGGTCCTGCTCTTCCTCTAGGTCCCGTGGTCCCGATCAGAACCTCTGCGACAGCCAAACACCATTCGGAGACGGCTGCCAACCCGGATGGCGCAGTGTTGCGACGGAACCCGCGAACGACTAGGGCCTTGACGCCGCCCTCGGTACAACCGTCGGGCGCGCCGTGGATTCCCGCGGGAGGCTGCGCTCCCGACCCGCTTCACCCGCCCAGCCACCCGGAGAGCCGACCGCGCCGAGCCGCGCAGGGAGCGGCCGGGCGACGCGAGGCGAACAGCCGATCCGCGTCCCAGCGGATCGCCGTAGCCGATCGCGACCCGCTTCACCCGCCCAGCCACCCGGAGAGCCGACCGCGCCGAGCCGCGCAGGGAGCGGCTCGGTCATGAGCTCAGCCTTCGACGGGCCCGTAGTGCATGGAGAGGTAGTTGCGCAGGAGTGCGCGGCTCTCGTCGATGAAGCGCTGGTCGCCGTTCGGGTCCATCAGGAACGCGCGGGTGAGCATCGCGTCGGCGACCTCGACGGTGACCTCGAGGCGGAACGAGAGCTGAGCGCCTCCGGGCAGTCCGTACTCGGAGGCGAGGATCTCGGCGAAGCGGCGTGCGAAGAAGCCCGCCTCGAACGCCTCCCCCGCGACCTCGGGCGCGTGGATCGTGTCGACGAAGCGGATCGACCGGAAGCCGGGCTCGTTGCGGTGCATCTCGCAGAACGCGTCGACGGCGCAGTCGACGGCGCCCCACCAGTTGTCGGGGTGGGTCTCGCGGATCTCGGTGATGACCTTCTTGCGGAAGCGCTCGAGCGCCCGCTCGCGCAGGGCCTGGAGGACGGCGATGCGGTCGGGGAAGTAGCGGTAGACGGTGCCGATCGCGGCCCCTGCGCGCTCGGCGACCATGGCGGTCGTCAGACGGTCGAACCCGACCTCGTCGACGACGGCGGCGGCGGCATCGAGGAGGGAGGCGAGGCGCGCAGCGCTGCGGACCTGCACCGGTTCGTTGCGGACCTGGGGGGATTCGCCGAACGGTCGGTCGACGAGGTTTCCTAGAGGCACGGCGGACTCCTTCGGTGTCGGTTCCTACAATCGTACGCACGCGGACCCCGCTCCGCGTCCATTCGCCGAACGTCTCTCGTGTTCTGCGCCCCCGAACGGGCGGCGGGTGCGCGGGTGCCGCCCACCCGCTCCAGGAGGACCCATGTGCGGACGCTTCGTCCTCTCGCAGACCACCGCCGATCTCGTCGCGCTCTTCGACATCGACGACATCGGCGCCGACCTCCCGGAACCGTCGTGGAACATCGCGCCGACGCAGCGGATCGCCGTCGTCGCCGAGTCGATGAAGGGCGTCGAGGAGGGCGAGCCTCCCCGCCGCCGACTCGCGGCCGCCCGCTGGGGGCTCGTCCCCCGCTCGGCCGCCGACCCCTCGGCGGGCGCGCCGCTGTTCAACGCGCGCATCGAGTCGGTCGCCGAGAAGCCGTCGTTCCGCGAGTCGTACGCCGCGAGGCGCGCCATCGTCCCCGCGTCCGGCTGGTACGAGTGGCGGGTCGGCGCCGACGGAGCGAAGTCTCCGGTGTTCGTGTCTCCGGGCGGCGGTGCGCTCGTGCTCTTCGCCGGCATCTACGAGTGGTGGCGCTCCCGCGAGCCCGGGTCTCTGTGGCTCCTCTCGGCCAGCATCCTGACGCGCCCCTCGGCGGGAGCGGTGACCGACGTGCACGAGCGGATGCCGGTGCTCCTGGCACCGGAGCTGATCGAGGACTGGCTCGACCCGAACGCGGAGGCGGACGGCTCCCTGCTGCGCGCCGCGGCCGACGGAGCCGCCGAGCTCGCCGAGGAGCTCGAGGTCAGGCGGGTGGGCGAGGCGGTCGGGTCCGTCCGCGTCGACGGTCCCGAGCTGATCAGCGGGATCGACTCCTGACATCGACCCGGTGGACACCTGCGCGCCGCCCCGGCGCCTCCGAGCGTCTGCAAGACTGTGCGGATGCCGCTGACGCCTGAGAGCAAGCCGATGAGCGCCGGGGCGGCGGAGGTCATGCACCGTGCCGCCCGCCTCGAGGACCGCCTCCACGCGTTCCGGATGCGGCGCGTGAGACGCAAGGGCTACGTCGCCCGCGTCATCCCCTACACCGGCTACGGCACGACCGAGCAGCTGAGGGTGCTCGCGCGCGTGCTCTACACGCGTCCGACGCCGCCCGGCGCCGAAGAGGTGCGTCCGGTCGAGGGCGTGCGCGGCTGGCGGAGCTTCACCAGCGTCTTCGTCAGCGGAGCGAAGGTCTCGGTGCAGGTCGACGGTCAGCGCCACGAGATCGTCGCCGACCGCGGCGGCGTGCTCGACGCCGACATCCCGATCACCCTCGAGCCCGGGTGGCACACGATCACCTTCACGACCTCTGGTGCGTCGCCCGTCGAGGCGCCGGTGTTCATCGCCGAGCCGGAGGCGCGGATCGGCCTCGTCTCGGACGTCGACGACACCGTCATGGTCACCGCGCTCCCCCGGCCGTTCATCGCCGCGTGGAACACCTTCGTTCTCGACGAGCACGCGCGGATGCCCACCCCGGGGATGGCGGTCTTCCTCGACCGCTTCGCCAGAGGCCACGAGGGCTCGCCGGTGATCTACCTCTCGACGGGCGCGTGGAACGTGGCGCCGGCTCTCACGCGATTCCTCTCGCGTCACCTCTACCCGGCGGGAGCGCTGCTGCTCACCGACTGGGGACCCACCCACGACCGCTGGTTCCGGAGCGGCAAGCAGCACAAGGAGTCGAACCTCCGCCGTCTCGCGGTCGAGTTCCCCGACGTGCGGTGGCTCCTCGTCGGCGACGACGGGCAGCACGACGAGGAGATCTACTCGGACTTCGCGGCCGAGCACCCCGACAAGGTCGCGGCGATCGCCATCCGCCAGCTCTCGACCGGCGAGGCGGTGCTGGCGGGCGGTCGCTCGAAGGCGGCGGACCGCTCCGAGACGAGCGGCACGACCTGGGTGTACGCGCCCGACGGCGCCGGGATCTCGGAGCAGCTGACGGAGCTCGGGATCCTCTGACCCGGGCTGCCGCGGGGTATCCGCGACCTCCGGCTCGCAGAACCGCGTTCGGCTCGCCGCGGACGACGAAGCCGCCCGCACCCGGAGGGGTGGGGCGGCCTCGGTCGGACGCTGCGGGCTACGCCTGGTGCGCGGCCTGCAGGTCGAGGGTGATGGTGACCTTCTCGCCGATGAGCACGCCACCGGTCTCGAGGGCGGCGTTGTAGGTGAGACCGAAGTCGGTGCGGTCGATCGTGGTCTTGGCGGTCAGACCCGCCTTGTAGTTGCCGTAGGGGTCGGAGCCGAAGCCGCCGAACTCGACCTCGAAGGTCACGGGCTTGGTGACGTCCTTGATGGTCAGCTCGCCGTCGACGAGGAAGTCGTCGCCGTTCGCGCGGACGGCGGTCGAGATGAAGTGGATCTCGGGGTACTTCTCGGCCTCGAAGAAGTCGCCGGTGCGGAGGTGACCGTCGCGGTTCGGCTCGTTCGTGTTGACGGAGGCGACCTCGGCGGTCGCCTCGACCTTGGAGTCGAGCGGGTTCTCACCGGTGGTGAACGTCGCGGTGAAGCGCTCGAACTTGCCCTTGACCTTGCTGATCATGAGGTGACGGACGCTGAAGCCGACCTCGCTGTGCGTGGGGTCGATGACCCAGGTGCCGGCCTTGTAACCGGGGATGGTGATCGTGTCGGTCATGGTTTCTCCTCGAGAGTCGTCGTCATGGGGAGTTCTCCCCGTCCGATACATGCAAGCGTATCGACGATTCGAGTATTCCATGTAGCGACAACCTTTTTTGGTGACATCTGCGCGACGCGCAGATGTCACCGCGGTCGGCTGTCGCAGGTGGTCCGGACTCGTAGAGCGGGTTGCGATCGGCTAGACCGAATCGCTGGCACGCGATTCGGCCGTTCGCCTCCGGGGTGTGCGGCTGGTCTGACAGGTGCGCGGGCTTCGCCCGCGGCATGGTCCAGGCGGTCGGGGTCGACAGTCCACGTTGCGACGGAGTGATCGGCGAGCCCGCCTGCGGAACTGGACTCGATCAGGTGTCGGTGTGGCAGGGAGCGCGGCCAAGGCCGGCGGTGCTCCCACTCCGCTCGAGGTGATCGATTCGGCGGAGATGTACCGTTGCGGGCGGCCGGACGGTGATTCTGTGACGGACCGGGCCGGTCAGGCGCGCGGCGGGTTGCGGATGCCGACGAGGGAGACGATGCCGCCGGCGAGGAGGAGGACAGCGGTCGCCAGGGCGGCGCGGGCGAAGCCGCCGGCGTCGAGGGTGTCGCCGACGATGAGCGACGTGGCCGCGATCGCGACCAGCCCCGCGATGCGCGACACCGCGTTGTTCACGGCCGAGCCGACTCCGCTGTGCTCGCTCGACACGGCACCGAGGATCGTGGAGGTGAGCGGCGCGACGGTCACCGCGAGGCCCAGCCCGAACAGCACGATCCCCGGCAGCAGCCGCGTCAGGTAGTCGCCGGGCTCGCTCGCCCCGATCATGAGGAGGAACCCGCCGCTCGCGACGAGCGGGCCGAGCCCCATGAACAGCCGAGGGCCGAAACGCGCCGACAGCGAGCCCGCGTACTGCGACAGCAGGAGGAGCAGGACCGTCGGCGGCAGGGTCGCGACTCCCGCGAGCGTCGCCGAGAAGCCGAGGCCCTGCTGCAGGAAGAGCCCGAGCGAGAAGAACCCGAACGAGAGCGCGGCGTAGATGAGCGCGGTCGCGATGTTGCCCACCGTGAAGTTGCGGGTCGCGAAGAGCGACAGCGGCAGCATCGGATGCGGTGCGCGACGCTCCCAGAGAACGAACGCGATCAGGGCCGCCACTCCCCCGATGAGGGCGGTCAGCACGAGCGGATCGTCGAAGCCGAGGCGCTCCTGCTCGATCAGCGCGAAGACGGGGCCGCCGAGGCCGACCACGCCGAGCACCGCGCCGATCCCGTCGATCGGGACCCTGGTGCCGGCGTCGACGTGTCCGAGCCGTCGCAGCAGCACGAGGGTGACGACGATCGGCAGGACGTTCAGCGCGAAGACGTACCGCCACGACCCCGCATCGACGAGGACGCCTCCGATCACCGGGCCGGCGATGGTCGCGGTGCCGGTCCACGCCGTCCAGGCGCCGATCGTCTTCGCCTGCGCCGCCCCGCGCACCGTCGCGATGATGAGGGCGAGCGAGCTCGGGACGAGGATCGCGCCCGCCGCTCCCTGGAGCATCCGCGCGACGATGAGCACCTCGGCCGAGGGCGCCACCGCGCACAGCAGCGACGTCACCCCGAATCCGATCAGCCCGATCGTCATGCTGCGGGCGCGCCCGATGCGGTCGGCGAGCGAACCGGCGACGAGGATCAGCGCGCCGAGGGTGATCAGGTAGCCGTCGACCACCCACTGCTGCGTGACCAGTCCGCCGCCGAGCTCGCGGGAGATGGCCGGGAGCGCGACGTTCACGACGGTGCCGTCGAGGAACGCGACGAAGGAGGCGAGGACCGCCACGACGAGCACGGCGCGGCGGCTCTTCTCGGCGGGGTCGGCGGAGGCTGTCACAGTCGATCCCGGGTCACCCGCTCACCGTACTCCGAGACTCCACGGCGCGAGGCGGCACCGGGGATCCAGACTCGTCGCCTACTCTCGTAGCCATGTCTGCGCAAGGAACCGCCCGCGGCGGCGTGCTCGCCCGGGTTCTCGGCATCGTCGGAGCGAGTCTCGCCGGCGGCCTGCTGATCACCGTCGGCGTCACCCCCGCCCTCGCCGTCACCGGTCTCGCCGAGAACAATCCGATCGGGCTCTTCGAGACCGTCCCGGAGTACCTCGAGCTCGGCCAGCTCGCTCAGAAGACCGAGATCTACGCGAAGAACGCTGACGGCTCCGACGCGCTGCTCGCCTCCTTCTATGCGCAGAACCGCGAGGAGGTGGCCTTCGACCAGGTCAGCCAGTTCGTGAAGGACGCCGCGGTCGCCACCGAGGACCCGCGCTTCTACGAGCACGGCGGCGTCGACCTGCAGGGGACGATCCGCGCGGTCCTCAGCAACGTGTTCGGCGGCGACCTGCAGGGCGGGTCCTCGATCACGCAGCAGTACGTCAAGAACGTCCTCGTGCAGAAGGCGGAGTCGCTGAGCGACACCGACCCCGCCGCCTCCGAGGCCGCCTACGCCGAGGCGACGGCGACCACCCCCGAGCGCAAGCTCAAGGAGATGAAGCTCGCCGTCGACCTCGAGAAGAAGTACAGCAAGGACGACATCCTGCTCGGCTACCTCAACATCGCCGGCTTCGGCGGCCAGGTGTACGGCATCCAGGCGGCGGCCGAGTACTACTTCACGACGACGGCGGCGAACCTCACGCTCGCCCAGTCCGCCAGCCTCATCGCCACCGTGAACAACCCCAACGGTCTGCGCATCGACGTGCCCGAGAACATCCCCGAGAACAAGGTCCGCCGCGACTACGTCCTCGACCAGATGCTCCAGGAGGGGAAGATCTCGCAGGCCGACCACGACGCGGCCGTCGCGGAGGAGGTCGTCCCCGCCATCACGCAGACCCCGACCGGGTGCCAGACGGCGGGCAACGCCGCCTACTTCTGCGACTACGTCACCTGGGTGATCCGCAACGACCCCGCCTTCGGCGACGACGAGAACACCCGCTTCGCGAACTTCCAGCGCGGCGGCTACAAGATCTACACGACGCTCGACCGCGATCTGCAGGATGTGGCGACGGCCGCGACGAACCAGTGGGTCCCGAAGACCCCCGTCGACGACGTCAACATCGGCAGCGCGACCGTCTCGATGGAGGTCGGCTCCGGGCGCATCCTCGCGATGACGCAGAACAAGGACTACGACGCCGCGGGCTCGGTGAACGGCGAGAACTTCTCGGCCATCAACTTCAGCACCGACACCGCCTACGGCGGCTCGGCCGGGTTCCAGGTCGGCTCGACCTACAAGGTCTTCACCCTCGCCCAGTGGCTCGCGAACGGGCACACCATCTACGAGACGGTGAACGGCCGCGAGCGCACGTTCGACGACTTCCCCGCCTCCTGCGCACCGGGCGGCGAGTGGAACGGCGAGTTCGAGGTCAACAACGACGACAGCGAGAACGGCACCTTCAGCGTCCTGCAGGGCACGATGCGCTCGATCAACACCGTCTTCGTCGCCATGGCGCAGCAGCTCGACCTCTGCGCCATCCGCGACCAGGCGGCCGCCTTCGGAGTGAAGACCGCCTCGGGCGCCGAGCTCAGCTACTTCCCCTCGGCGATCCTCGGCTCGGCCGACCAGATCTCGCCGCTGTCGATGGTGACGGCCTTCGCCGGCTTCGCGAACGACGGCACCGCCTGCAGCGCGATCGCCATCGACTCCATCACCGACTCGGCGGGCGCCGCGGTCCAGCCCCCGGTCACGGCCTGCAACCAGGCGCTCTCGCCCGAGCTGACCGCCGTGGCGACCGACGCCCTGCAGGACGTGGTGACGGGCGGCACCGCCGCCGCCTCCGATCCGGACGACGGCATCGAGCACATCGGCAAGACCGGCACGACCGACGAGGCGGTGCACACCTGGATGGACGGTGCGTCGAAGCGGGTCGCGACCGTCGTCTGGGTGGGCAACATCACCGGCGAGGCCTCGATGCGGAACGTCCTCGTGCGCAACACCGAGACGGGCACGCGCGCCTACGCCTCGAACCTGCGCCACTACATCTGGAACGCGGTGATGACCCGCGCCGACGAGAAGTACGGCGGAGACGACTTCGCCGAACCTTCGAGTGCACTGCTCAACGGCCGTCAGGTCACGGTCCCGGACGTGACGGGTCGATCGGTCGACGACGCGACGGAGACCCTGGAGGACCTCGGCTTCGATGTCGAGGAGGGCGCGACCGTCGACTCGGCGGTCGCCGCGGGCACCGTGGCCGGCACCGATCCCGGAGCGGGCACCGCTGCGCCGAGGTACTCGAGCATCACGCTGCTCGTCAGCAACGGGGCCCTGGTCCCGGCGCCCGCGACGCAGGCTCCGAGCGCCGATCCGACGGCTGCGGCGACGGCGGAGGCGACACCGGCCCCGACGCCGACCGCCACGCCGACACCGACACCGACTCCCACGGCGACCGAGGAGGTCGAGGAGTGAGCGACCGGAGTGACGTGAGCGCGGAGCGCGACAGGAGCGCCCGGAGCGGTTTCGACCCCGGCTTCCTCGGGCCCCTCGCCCCAGCACCTGCACCGACGGACGGGCGGGAGACGCGGCTGCTCCCCTACACGCACTTCGAGGTGCTGCTCGACCCCGAGCGGCGGCTGGCGATGTCGACCGCCGTGAACATCGACGGCGACCGGCTCCTCGATCTCGGCCGAGGCGACGACTGGCACCTCGACGATCGGATCCCCGCCTCCGAGCAGACGGGGCCCGAGGTCTACTCGCGCAACGACCTCGACCGAGGGCACCTGGTGCGCCGCCGCGACCCGGTCTGGGGCGAGGCGGACGAGGCGCGGGCGGCCAACGTCGACAGCTTCTGCTACACGAACGCGGCGCCGCAGGCGAGCGGCTTCAACCAGTCGAAGGAGCTGTGGCTCGGCCTCGAGACGCTCGTCCTCGAGTACGCGCAGACCTGGCGCACGCGGCTCAGCGTCTTCACCGGGCCGGTCCTCGCGGAGGGCGATCCCGTCTACCGGGGCGTCGGCATCCCCCGGCGCTTCTGGAAGATCGCCGCGTGGAGCCCCGACGGCGAGACGCTGGCGACCAGCGCCTACCTCCTCGATCAGACCGATCTCATCGACCCCGTTGGCGAGGGGATCGTGCCGCTCGGCGGGTTCCGCACGTTCCAGGTCGCGGTCGCGGCCATCGGAGAGCTCACGGGCCTCGACGTCGACGCGCTCGCGGCGGCGGACGTGCTCGGGGCAGCCGGCGCCCGCGCGGAGGAGTCGCGACGGGAGCTGGTCACGCCCGACGACGTCGCCGCGGGGCTCCGCACCCGCTGACCTCAGCCGGAGGTCCAGGATGGGGGTCATGAGCACACCCGTCCTGGTCGAGATCGACGACTCCGGAGCCCCCCTGCTGCGCGACCCGGGCGCAGGACTCGTCAGGGTCGACGAGCCCGGCTACCTCCGCGGGGACGGAGTGTTCGAGACCCTCGCGGTGATCGGGGGCCGGCCGCACGGCCTCGACGAGCACCTGGAGCGCCTGCAGGCGTCGGCGCGCGCCGTCGCGCTCCCCCTGCCCCCGGCGGCGACCTGGTCGGCGGCCGTCGCCCTCGCCGTCGCCGAGCACGACGACGGCGACGACCTGTCGGTCCGACTCGTGGCGTCGCACCGCGACGGCGGTAGCGCCCGCTGCACGGTCCGCGTCGAGCCGACAGCCGACTCCGGTGATCTCCGCGAGCGCGGTATCGCCGTGGCCGTCCTCGACCGCGGCTACTCCCGCGGTGCGACCGACGCGGCTCCGTGGCTCCTCGGAGGCGTCAAGACCACCTCGGGAGCGGTCACCCGCGCCGCCCTGCGCGAGGCACGACTCCGGGGTGCCGACGACGTGATCTGGCGCACCAGCGACGGCTGGCTCCTCGAGGGGGCGACCTCGAGCCTCGTCCTGCTCCTCGACGGCGTGCTCACCGCGCCCTCCGCGGGCAGCGGGATCCTCGACGGGACCACCGTCTCGAGAGTGCTCGCCCTCGGCGCCGAGCGGGGCCTCGACTCCGCGCGCCGCGAGCTGCCGGTGACGGCGCTGACGGGGGCGACGGCCGGCTGGCTCGTCTCGAGCACGCGGCGGGCCGTGCCGATCCGCGCGGTCGACGGGGCTCCCGTGGCGGTCGACCGCGAGCTCACCGCCGCCTTCGAGGCGGGCCTGCTCGCGGGCTGACGCCGGACGAGCCCGGTCTCAGGCGGCGGCCGCGAGAGCCGACGCGGTGCTGGCCCCCACGCCGACCGCCTGCGCCTCGCGCAGATCGTCGACGGTGTCGACGTCGAGGCGGAGGGTCGAGTGCCTCGGCAGCTCGACGACGGAGCAGCCCGCGGCTCGGTGGCGGGCGAACGAGTCGGGACCGAACGCGGGTGGGAGCACAGTCTGGGCGTCGACGAGGAGGGCCGTGGTCCCCGTTCCTGCGCGATCCGGGACGACGGCCGGGAGGGGGCCGGCGACCGCCAGCGCCCCGTCGAGATCGCCGGAGGAGAGGGCCGGCAGATCGCCGGTCAGGGCGACGACGGGCGAGTCCGGCCTCGCGAGGAGGGCGTGCGCGATGCCCGCGGAAACCGCCGCGTTCAGTGCGCCCGGGTCGGCCAGGACGACGAGAAGCGGGTCCGCCGCGACGGCCCGCGCGGCCGCCTCCGCGTCGGAGGTGACGAGCACCAGGGTGGCGACCTCCTCCGACTCGCGGACGGCCGCCAGCGTGTCGAGCAGGAACGCCTCCGCGAGCGCGGCGCGGGCGGAGAGCGCCAGCCGCGTCTTCGACGAGCCGCGCCCCTTGAAGACGACGACCGCGCTCCAGCGGGGGCTCACCTCTCCCCCGATGCCGGTGCCGGTGCTGATACCGGTGTTGCTCCCGATGGCTCCGCGAGGCGGCCCGCCGCGAAGCCCTCGGCGTAGGCCTCGTCGGCGCCGAGACGGAACATGTCGTCGGGCCCCGTCCGGGTGAGCGTTCTCGCCCCCGGGGCGTCGAGGCCGGTGACGAGCCGTGACAGGCCGCGCACGACGGCGACGGGCCGTCCGCTGGACTTGCCCTTCACCAGGTCGCCGAGTCCCGCGATCTCGTCGGCCACGGCCGGCATGGTGACGCCGAGCGTGCGTCCGAGGGCGTCCGTCGCTCCGCGCAGGTCGTCGATCACCACCAGGCCCGCGGCACCGATCGCCGCATCGGTCTGGCCCACGCGCCACGCCCGCCCGAGGGTGTCGCTCACGATCACGGCGACCGTGGCGCCGAGCCGGTCGCGCAGCCCCGCGCAGAGGCGCCGGGCCGAGGCGTCGGGATCCTCGGGGAGGAGCAGGACGGTGCCGTCGGCGACATTGCTCGAGTCGACTCCCGCCGCCGCCTGGACGATGCCGAGGCGGTTCTCGACGATGCGGGTCACGCCGTGGTCGTGCGCGCGCGTCGCGACCACGCGGACCGTCTCGGCGGTGATCGCGTCCTCGCGGTCCTCGGCGGCCACGAGGCGCCCCTCCGCCTTCGAGACGATCTTGCTGGTGACCACGAGGATGTCGCCGTCCGCCGGCCGGTCGCCCTCGGGAGCCGAGGCGACCGAGGCGAGGATGAGCTCGAGGAGGTCGTCGCCGGGCGCCACCTCGGGGATGCCCTCGAGGGTCCAGGCCTGCACTCGCGGTGTACTCACCCTTCCATTCTCGCGGGCGGGCGGAGCGGCGACGCGCACGCGCTGCCGCTCCTCGTCCGTGGGACGCGGACACCCGCGGCGGCGACGTGTCCGACCCGGGGGGGTCTCAGGAGGTGAGGTAGGCCGCGACGGCCGGCGGCACGTAGGGCGAGACGTCGCCACCGAGTCCGGAGACCTGCCGGACGAGCGAGCTGGAGACGTGCGCGTGAGCGGGATCGGGCAGGAGGAAGACGGTCTCGACGTGCGCGAGGTTGCGGTTCACGATCGCCATCGGCGTCTCGTAGGCGACGTCGATCTGGGAGCGGATGCCCTTCACGAGGATGCTCGCACCGACATCGGTGCAGTAGTCCACGAGCAGGCCCATGCTCCACGAGGCGACGACGATGCTCCCCTCGATGCCCGCCTCCGCGATCGACTGCTCGATCAGAGCGACGCGCTGCGTGATCGGCAGCAGGGCGGTCTTGGACGGGTTGTGCACGACGACCACGTGCAGCTCGTCGACGAGGCGCGCAGCACGCTCGATGACATCGAGGTGCCCGAGGGTGACGGGGTCGAACGAGCCGGGTACGACGGCGATACGGGCCATGTCGAAAGCGTAGCGGCCGACGCCTGAGGGACTCCGAGCGCCCGTCCACCCCCGTCTGGGCAGGCCTGCGGCATCAGCTCTTCGCCAGGAACTCGCGGTCGCGCTCCTGCACTCGGCGCTCGAGCGCCGCCCGGAGGCGGTCGTGCGCCGCGAGCTCGGGGTCCTCCGCCAGGAGGCTCTCGGCCAGAGCGCGTGCCTCGACGATCACGTGCGCGTCCTGCACCACCCGCAGCAGGCGCAGGGACGACCTGCCGCCCGACTGGGAGTCGCCCAGCACATCGCCCTCGCGCCGCAGCTCGAGATCGACCTCGGCCAGCTCGAACCCGTCGAGCGTCGCGGCGACAGCCTCCACCCGCTCGCGCGCGATCGTGCCCGCCTCGGCGGCGGTGACGAAGAGGCAGACGCCCGGGACGCCGCCCCGGCCGATGCGCCCCCGGAGCTGGTGGAGCTGCGAGACGCCGAAGCGCTCGGCGTCGAGGACGACCATCATCGACGCGTTCGGGACGTCGACGCCCACCTCGATGACGGTGGTCGACACGAGCACGTCGATCTCGCCCGCCGCGAAGGCGCGCATGACTGCGTCCTTCTCGTCGCTCGACATCCGCCCGTGCAGCGCGGCCGAGCGCCGCTTGCCGAGCAGCGCGTGCGCGCGCACCCCCTCGATGGTGGCCGAGACGGTCGAGAGCGGCGTGGCGGCGGGCCCGTCGTCGGCCGCGACCGCGCCCTCGGCGACCTCGCCGGGCTCGATCGCCGGGCAGACGATGTAGATCTGGTGACCCGCGCGGATCTCCTCCTCCGCCCGCTCCCACGCCCGGGCGATGAGCCCGGGGCTGTCGGTGAGGGACACGACGTGGCTCGTGATGCCGGGGCGCCCGGCCGGGAGCTCGCGGATGGTCGAGGTGTCCAGATCGCCGAACACGGTCATCGCGACCGTGCGCGGGATCGGCGTGGCGGTGAGCACGAGCACGTGGGGCGGGCGGGCGCCCTTCCTCCGCAGGGCGTCGCGCTGGTCGACTCCGAACCGGTGCTGCTCGTCGATGACGACGAGCGCCAGATCGTAGAACGAGACCTTGTCGCCGAGCAGGGCGTGCGTGCCGACGACGATCTTCGCCGTGCCCGAGACGATGCGGAGCAGCGCGGAGCGACGCTCGGCCGCCCCCAGACCGCCCGTCAGCAGGGTGGGGACGAGCTCGGTCGAGAGCTCGGGGCCGAGGGTCCGCACGATCGAGCGCAGGTGCTGGCCCGCGAGCACCTCGGTCGGGGCGAGCAGGGCGGCCTGGCCCCCGCTCTCGGCCGCGGTCAGCATCGCCCGCAGCGCGACGAGGGTCTTGCCCGACCCGACCTCGCCCTGCACGAGCCTCGACATCGGGCTCTCCGTCGCCAGGTCGGCACCGATCTCGGCGCCGACGTCGCGCTGGTCGCCGGTCAGCGAGAACGGGAGTGCGGCGTCGAAGCGCTCGAGCAGACCGCCCGGCGACGGCACGCGAGGAGTCGCCGGCGTCGCGCGGGCCGCCGCTCGACGCTCGAGCAGAGCGAGCTGCAGGAGGAACGCCTCGTGGAAGCGCAGCGTCTCGCGCGCCTGCGCCTCCTCGCCCTCGCGCTGCGGACGGTGGATGAGCTCGAGGGCGTCGCCGAGCGGCAGGAGCGAGCGGCCGGCGCGCACCGAGTCGGGCATCGGGTCGGGGACGTCGCGCAGGCCGTCGAGCAGGACGGCGATGGCGGCCTGCAGCTGCCAGCTCGAGATCGTGCTCGTCGCCGGGTAGATCGGGATCGGCCGCTCCGCCCAGTCCTTCGCGAGAGCAGCGCCTCCGCTCGCCTCGGTGGCGGCCGCCTCCTCCTCGTCGAAGAGGCGGTAGTCGGGATGGGTGAGCTGCAGGGTGGTGCGGAACTGCGAGACGGTGCCCGCGAAGATCCCCCTCGCGCCGCGGTGCAGCTTCGCCGCGCGCCAGGGCTGCCCGAAGAAGGTGAGCGAGAGAGTGCCGGTGCCGTCCGAGATGATCACCTCGAGGAGCTTCCCGGGGCGGTTGCGCATCGGCCGCTCGTGCACCTCCCGCACCTCGGCGACGATGGTGACGCTCTCGCCGACGGGCAGCCGCGACAGCTCGGTGAGCTCGCCGCGCTTCGCGTAGCGCCGCGGGTAGTGGCCGAGGAGCTCGCCGACGGTGCGGTAGCCGAAGGCCTTGGTCACCGCGCCGGCGGTTCGCGGCCCGATCAGCGGCGCGAGCGAGGCGTCGAGAGGGTCCGGGATCACCCTGAGATCATAGGTCGGACCTCGGACGGCGGATCCTCGTCAGTGCGCCGAGAGCGGATCGCGGCAGCACCGCGGCGAACAGCCGGCGCGGGGCACCGGCGTCGGCGCGCAGGGCGGCGACGACGCGCGACGCGGCGACCCAGGCGGAGTCGCTGCCGCTCGCCTGCGGTGCGTACCGCACGCGTTCGAGCGTCCGGCGGAGTCCGCGGAGCTCGCCGCGCGCCTGCTCGTCGCCTCCGATCGCCTCCGCCACGAGAGCCTCCTGGGCCCGGGGCGTGCTCGTGGCGTCCACAGGAACGCCGAGATCCCGCGCACTCGCGAGGAGCTCCGACCATGCGGCCTCCGTCGAGCCCTCCGCGGAGGCCCGCCGTCTCGCGGTGCGCTGGACGACCCGCAGCAGCCAGGGCACGAGGAGCAGGAGCACGAGCAGGATCCACGCCGTGACCACCGGGGCCGACGCCGTCCCGGTCGCTCCGGCGGCTCCCGCAGCGGCGGAGGAGGTCGGCGCGGTCGCCGTGGGGGCGGCGCTCGCCTCGGGAGTCGCGCCAGGAGCGGTCGTGGCCGCGGCTCCCGGCGTGCTCGAACCGGTGGACGACGTCGCGCTCGGGAGCGTGTAGGACGCGGGCGCCCCGCGGCTGGGCGTCGGCTCGAACGGCAGCCAGCCGACACCCTCGAAGTAGAGCTCGGGCCAGGCGTGCAGATCGGAGGACATCACGCGGTAGCTGGTCAGATCGCTGGACTGCGACGGCACGACGGAGCCCGGCTGGTAGCCGATGGCGAGGCGCGAGGGGATGCCGATCTCGCGCGCCATGACCGCCATGGCCGACGCGAAGTGCACGCAGTAGCCCTCGCGGACCTCCAGGAACGCCTCGAGCACCCCCACCCCGTCGCCGTCGTAGCCCTCCTCGGCCGGGGTGTCCTCCGAGTAGGTGAACTCCGAGGATCGGAAGAAGGACTGCAGCGACCGGGCACGGTCGTAGGCGTTCGTGTCGTCGGCGGTCACCTCGGCCGCCGTGGTGCCGACGATCGCCGGCACATCGTCGGGGAGCGTCAGATACTGATCGACTCCGGTCGCCGCCGGGGCGTCGAGGAGCTGCTGCGGGTCGGGCTCGAGGCGCAGGGTCTCGACGTCGTAGTCGTCGCCGACGCGAGTGGTCGCGTCGCCGCGGATCGACCCGTCCTGGACGTCCTGCAGCCAGCCGTCGCCGACCCCGTCGAGCGCAGCGACGGGGTAGGGGACCGGGAGCCACTGGCTCCGGAGGGTCTCGATCGACACGTCGACCTCCTCCGTCGTGCGCGGGACGCTCTCGGCCAGGCCCTCCGGAGCGATCGGCGCGTCGATCGGAGCCGTCTCCTCCGTGTCGCTCGGTGCCCAGTTCTCGCCCTCGAAGTCGGAGACGGTGAGCACGCGCAGGTACACGGGCAGATCGGAGTCGGTCGCGTAGCGCAGGACCGTCACAGGGTCCGGCCGGCGCAGGTCGGCGCCGAGTGCCACCACCGGGTCGATCGAGCCGTTGAAGAGCGTCCCCGAGACTCCCGAGGACGCCGACGTCCGCACGTATCCGGCGGCCGATCCCGAGAGGATCGCCGCCGCGAGCACGACGACGCCGACCACGGCGATCGACGGAGCCGCCGAGGCGAGGGTGGGTCGGGGCCGCCGCTCCGGGCGGGCGCTGACCGCGAGGATCGCCGCGTAGACGAGCACCGTGACGACGAGGCTCGACCACGAGACCTCGGCCGGATCGATCACCGCGGGCACCGCGAGCAGGGCCGCCGAAAACAGGCCCGCCAGCGCCGGGAGGCGCACGGAGAAGGCGAAGAGGTCGGTCGCCCAGGCGAGCACCACGACCCCGCCGACGAGGAGGAAGGCGATGCCGTCGTCGGCGATGGCTGGCAGGCCCTGCTGCGCGATCGAGGTGAAGCCCGACTGGGCGAGCCGTTGCGCCTCCGCCACCGCGCCCGGGGTGGGGATGAGGAAGAGCAGAGCGCGGGAGGGAACGAACATCGCGGTCACGACCACGACGGCCGTGAGGCTCGCGAGAACCGGCGGGAGCACGGGATGCGCCCGGAGCGCGCGCGCCGCCGCCGGCACCGCGAGGACGAGCCCGACGGCGAGGGCGAGCTGGACGAGCCAGCCGAACCCGGTCAGCAGGCGTCCCGTCCCGGAAGCGGCGGCCACGATCGCGAGCCACAGCAGGACGGACAGCAGGACGGAGCCCGCGCGCGGGTCGCGATCGGGCCGGCGGGTCACGCGACCACCCGGAGCGCGAGGGCCTCGGCCCACGCCTCCTCGATCGGGGTGCGGGTCGAGACCGCGACCGCGTACCAGCCGAGGGCCGCAAGGGCGGCCTCCTCCTCCGGTGTGCCCTCGACCACGAAGGCGATCGCCGGCCTGGCCTGGGCGGCGAGGGAGGCGAGCGGGCCGAGGTCGTCCTCGCGCAGTCGGGAGAGCACGGCGAACACGGGCCGCACTCCCCCGGTCTCGCGCATCTCGCCCGCGATCCGTCCGACCGCCTCGACCGCCTCGGCCGCCGGCTCGATCTCAGCGAGGCGGAGGAGGACGTCGTGCGCGACCTCCCGCTCGTCCTCCGACCGGCCGAGCTCATCGGCCGACCCCGTCTCGACCAGGTGCGTCTCGAATCCACGCTCGAGGAGGTGCACGGCGAGGGAGGCGGTCATCGAGACGGCCCACTCGAGCCGGTCGTCCGCTCCGCGGCCGCCCTTGTCGAGCACGCGACTGGCCCGGGTCTCGAGCAGGATCCAGGCGTGCGGGTCGGTGTTCTGCTCGTCCTGGCGCACCTTGAGCTCGCCGGAGCGCGCGCTGGCACGCCAGTGCACCCGTCGCATCGCGTCGCCGGGGCGGTAGTCGCGCGGGATGACGTCGTCGGTACCGGCACCCGCGGTCGCGTGCGCCACCGGGCTGGATCCGCCGGCTCCGTGGGCGTCGAGCACGTCGCTCTGCAGCGGGACGGCGCGGGGGGTCACGACGAAGGGCTGCGCGGCACCCGCGACGGTCTCGCGGAGCGCGAGTCCGAGCGCGTCACCGCGCACCAGCCGCAGCGGACCGATGCGGTGGATGCCGCGACGACCGGCGGGGAGGCGGTACCGCGCCCGCACCCGGCTCGACCCGGTGCCGGCGGCCGGGACGGGCGGGAGGCCGAAGCCGCCGTGGGCGACGACGCGCCCCGAGGCCTCTCCGCGCTCGACCCGCTCCAGCCGGTCCTCCGCTCGGGCGCCGCCGCGGAGCGGACCGCCGCGGTTCTCGAGCAGCACATCGACGTCGACCACGTCGCCGACCGCGACGACCTGGGGGGCGAAGCGCCGCTGCACCTGGAGCACCGGCGCGCCGGCCGCGAGCGAGACGACGGCTCCGAGCGGCAGTCCGAGCAGCACGAGGCCGAGGAAGAGCAGCTCGCGGAAGCCGAGCAGCGGGGCGAGGACGATGGCCGCTGTCCCCAGGACGACGAACGCCCACCCGCGCAGGGTCAGGGCGACGCCCGCGAGGGCCGGGAGCGCTCCGATGCGCGTCGAGGGCGCCTCGCCCCCGTGAGGGTCAGGCGCCACGACCGCTGAAGGGCACAGGAGTGGAGGCGACGATCCGCTGGACGATCTCGGACACGGAGTGCGAGGCGCTCGTGCCCGATCGTCCCGGCAGGCGCGTCGCGGGCAGCAGACGGTGCCCGAGGACGGGGACGGCGAGGGCGTCGATGTCGTCGGGGACGACGAAGTCCCGGTCGCTGATCGCGGCCAGCGCCTTGGCCGCCGCTATGAGCTGGAGCGTGGCGCGGGGGCTCCCGCCCAGCCGCAGCTCGGGATCGATGCGGGTGGCCTGCATGATGGCGACGACGTACTCCTGCACCGGCGGCGCTACGTAGACGGACTGCACGTAGTCGATCATCCGCTCGAGCTCGTCGCGCGTCACGACCGGCCGCAGCTCCTCGAGCGGGCTGGCCGAGTCGCGGGTCCGGATCATCTCGAGCTCGGCGCGCTCGTCGGGGTAGCCGAGCGAGAGCCGGGCCATGAACCGGTCGCGCTGCGCCTCGGGGAGGCTGTAGGTCCCCTCCATCTCGACCGGGTTCTGGGTCGCCACGACGGCGAACGGCCGAGGGAGCAGGTGGGTGATGCCGTCGACCGAGACCTGCCGCTCCTCCATGCACTCGAGCAGGGCCGACTGCGTCTTCGGGGAGGCGCGGTTGATCTCGTCGCCGATCAGGACGTTCGCGAAGACCGGCCCCGGCTTGAACTCGAAGTCGCGGGTCGCCTGGTTGTAGACCGACACTCCGGTCACGTCCGAGGGCAGGAGGTCGGGGGTGAACTGGATCCGGGAGACGCTCCCGCCGACCGAGGCGGCGATCGACTTCGCGAGCACCGTCTTCCCCGTTCCCGGCACGTCCTCCATCAGGAGGTGGCCGCCCGCGAGGAACACCGTCAGGGCCATCGACACTTCGGCGTCCTTGCCGTCGATCACGCGGGTCAGGTTCGACAGGATCGCCGCGCAGTGCGCCGTGAACTCCTCCCGCGACATCGGCGACCCCGGTGCCGCACCCCGGGCGGAGAGGCCGACGGTGGAGGGGGTGGGATCGAGGGACGTCATAGTTGTGGATTCTCGCAGGGCAAGCCGGAAAACGGCTCAGGGTTCGCAGGGGTCTCCCGGGCGAGCGGGGCGCCCTATGCTCGGAACGGTGACCAGGATCATCGCCGGCTTCGCAGGATCCCTCACCCTCCGCGTGCCCCGCACCGGCACCCGCCCGACGAGCGACCGGGTCCGCGAGGCGGTCTTCTCGGCCCTCGAGGCGCGCGACGCTCTCGACGGTGCGACGGTCGTCGATCTCTACGCGGGTTCCGGTGCGCTCGGCCTCGAGGCCGCGAGCCGCGGCGCGAGCGCGATCGTCCTGGTCGAGCGCGATCCGAAGGCGGCGCGCACGGCCGGCGAGAACGCCCGAGCGATCGCGGCAGCGGCGGCGTCGAACCGGCTGCCACGGCCGAGCATCGAGGTCGCGACCGCATCGGTGCGCTCCTTCCTCGACAGCGCACCCGCGCTCAACGTCGACACGGTGTTCCTCGATCCGCCCTACGACCTGGGCGAGGACGATCTGGCCGCCGACCTCGCGGGCGTGCTCCCCCTGCTGCGCGACGACGCGGTCGTGGTCGTGGAGCGGAGCTCCCGCAGCCCGGAGCCTCGGTGGCCGAGCGGGCTCGCTCGCGAGAAGCGCAAGGACTACGGCGAGACCACGATCTGGTGGGCGTCTCCGGCGGACGACGGTGCGGCTCAGCCCGCCGCGCCGTCCCAGCCGAGGTAGGGGTCCCAGCCCCCTCGCTCCTCCAGGGCGGTGCCGTCGAGCCGCACCTCCGGCTCCCCCTCGCGCACGACTCCGAGCACCGTGAATCCCGGAGGCGTCGCGACGCCCGCGGGGAAGCAGGCGAGCATCGCGTGGTCCTCCCCTCCCCCGAGCACAAGCGTGCGGGCGAGCGCCAGGTCCACCCCGTCGACCCACGTCAGCGCCTCCGCGTGCGCGTCGACCGCGGCCGCGTCGAGGTCGATCACGACGCCGCTCGCCCGGGCGAGGCGCCGGGCATCGAGCACGACGCCGTCCGACACGTCCATCATCGCCGAGGCGGTTCCGCCTGCCGCGATCCCGGCCGCGATCGGTGGCGTGGGCCGCAGCTGCGCGTCCAGCACCTCCGGGAACAGCGTCCGCAGCTCACGGGCGAGCACCGCCGACGGCTCCCCCTCGGCCCTCGCCCGCTCGAAGAGGAGCCGGAGACCGAGGCCCGCCGCGCCGAGCGGGCCGGCCGCGGCGACGACGTCTCCCGGTCGGGCGCCGCTGCGCAGCACGGGCGCGCGGCCGTCGAGGGAGCCGAAGGCGGTGATCGCCAGAGTCAGCGTCGAGGAGGCGGAGAGGTCGCCGCCGACCACGGCGCACCCCGGCGCCATCGCCGAGCACCCGGCGGCGAGGCCGTCCGCGATGCCCTCGAGGACGTCGACTCCCAGATGCTGGGGAGCCGAGATGGCCACGACCATCGCGGTCGGCCGGGCGCCCATGGCGGCCACGTCCGAGAGGTTCGAGGCCGCAGCCTTCCAGCCGAGGTCGAACGGCGTCGACCAGGCGAGCCTGAAGTCGGGACCGTGCACCATCATGTCCGTCGTCACGACGAACCGGCCGTCGGGGGCGCGCAGCACGGCGGAGTCGTCGCCCGGCCCGACGAGCGTCTCCGATCCGGAGGCGGTGCCGAGCCTGTGCAGGACCCTCGCGAGGACCTCGCCCTCGCTGAGCTCGGCCAGGGTGGGGCTCGGATCCGGTGCCATGGTTGACACGCTAGCGTTGCGCCCGATGTCCTCCCGTCGCCTCCTCGCCCCGTTCGCCGCGATCGCGGCGGTTCTCCTGCTGTCCGGATGCTCGGCGACGGTCGCTCTCGAACCGGCCGCCGACGCGACGGACGTCGCCTGCGCCGAGGTCTCCGTCCGCCTCCCCGACGTCGTCGCCGAGCAGCCCGAGCGCGAGACGAACGCGCAGGGGACGGCCGCCTGGGGAACCCCGTCGGCGGTCATCCTGCACTGCGGAGTCGAGCCGCCCGGCCCGACGACCGACCTCTGCGTCTCGGTGAGCGGCGTCGACTGGGTCATCGACGAGACGCGGGCCGACGAGGACATCTACACGCTGACCACCTACGGTCGCGAACCGGCCGTCGAGGTCACGGTCGACCAGAGCCGGGCCTCGGGCACCTCGGCCGTCGTCGATCTGGCCAACGCCGTGTCGTACCTGCCGAAGACGGGCGAGTGCACCGACGTCTCCGACACCGACACCCTCGACCCCGAGGGCACGCCGACCGGCTGAGCCTGCGCGCCCTGTCCGCAGGCGCTCGTCCGATCTGCAGGCGTTACGCCGCTGAGAGCGTTCTCCTCCGCCTGAGACGGGCGGGGTCGCTGCGATCTCCTGCAGATCGCAGCGCGGCGAGCGGGATCCGCTCAGACGCCGAGCGACGCCCGCGCCACGCGCAGCGCCTGATCCGGCGTCGCACCCAGCGCCCGCGCCCGCTCGGCGAAGGCCGACGCCGCGAGCTGCAGCTCCCGCTCGACGCCCTCGACGCCGCCCGTGACCACGGTGCCTGCGCGTCCCCGCGTCTCGACGACGCCCGCGGCCTCCAGCTCCTTGTAGGCACGCGCGACGGTGCCCGGCGCCACCCCGAGCAGCTCGGCGAGGGACCGCACCGGAGGAAGGCGCGCGCCGACGTGCAGCCCGCCGGCCGCGACCCGCGCAGCGATCTGCTCGCGGATCTGCGCGAACGGCGCGACGGAGCCGCCCGGGTCGATCGTGATCCCGAGCGGAGCCTCGCTCACCGGACCGCCACCGGGACCCGAGCGAGCGCCAGGTCGATGAGCTCGCCGATCAGATCCGGGTACGCCACCCCGCTCGCCCCCCACATCCGCGGGAACATCGAGATCGGCGTGAAGCCCGGCATCGTGTTGATCTCGTTGACCACGAAGCCCTCGAGCGTGAGGAAGAAGTCGACGCGAGCGAGTCCCTCGGCGCCGATCGCCTCGAAGGCGCGCACCGCGAGCGATCGCATCTCGGCGAGCTCGTCGGCGGTGAGGTCGGCCGGGCAGATCAGGTCGACGCCCTCGGCCCCGAGGTACTTCGCCTCGAAGTCGTAGAAGCCGCGCCCCGACACGACGACCTCGCCGGCGACCGAGGCGCGCGCCGACTCGCCTGCGCGCGCGCCGAGCACCCCGATCTCGACCTCGCGGCCGACGATCGCGGCCTCGATCAGCACGCGCGAGTCGTGGGCGAACGCCTCCTCGAGCGCCGCGTCGAGCTGCGAGGGGTCGTCGACGCGGCTCACGCCGACGCTCGAGCCGGCGCGGGCGGGCTTCACGAAGACGGGCAGCCCCAGGTCGTCGAGGGCGGCGGAGGCGTCGCCGGGGTCGACGCGCCACTCCGCCTCGGTCACCGTGTACCAGGGTGCGACCGCGATGCCGGCGGCCCGCAGGACCGTCTTGGTGAAGTGCTTGTCCATCCCGAGCGCCGAGGCGAGGACCCCGGACCCGACGTACGGGAGGCCGATCAGCTCGAGGAGCCCCTGGACGGTGCCGTCCTCTCCCCACGGACCGTGCAGGATCGGGAACACCACATCGACGTCGCCGAGCGAGCGGACGGCGCCGTCGGCCCCGGCGACCGTGAGCTCGCGCGACAGGGCCGACTCCGGCCAGCGCACCCTCGAGCCGTTGTCGACGACCTCGGGCAGCGCCGCCGCGTCGAGGGCGAACTTCTCGGGGCGGTCCTCCTCGAGCACGAACGCGCCGTCCCGGGTGATCCCGACCGGGATCACCTCGAAGCGGTCACGGTCGATCGCCCGCAGCACCCCCGCCGCCGTTGCGCAGCTGATCGAGTGCTCGCTTGAGCGCCCCCCGAACAGAACGGCCACCGCGCGCTTGCTGGTCATCGAGGTTCCTCTCACCCTGTGGCTCGTCCGAATCCGTGGTCAGGTGCGGCGCGATGTCCTTCGGGTCGAGGGTACCGGCGAGCACCTGCGACACCTGCTGGACGATGGGCATGTCGACTCCCCTGGCACGGGCGAGCTCGAGCACCGGCGCCACGGAGGAGAGCCCCTCGGCGGTCTGCTGCATCGTCTTGACCACATCGGTGAAGCTGTAGCCCTGCCCGAGGAGGCGGCCCGCGGTGTTGTTGCGCGAGAGCGATGAGCTCGATGTGGCGATCAGGTCGCCGAGACCGGCGAGCCCCGACATCGTCTCGGCCTTCGCCCCGTAGGCGACCGCGAAGTCGGTCATCTCGGCGAGGCCGCGGGTCATGATCGACGCCTTGGTGTTCTCGCCGTAGCCGACCCCGTCGACGATCCCGATCGCCACCGCGATCAGGTTCTTCAGCACCCCGCCGAACTCGGTGCCGATCACGTCGGTGTTGACGAAGGAGCGGAAGTAGCGGTTGGTCGCCGCCAGCGCGACCTCCTGCGCCGTGACGAGGCTCTCGGAGGCGATGACCGCCGCGGTGGGCTGCTCCTTCGCGATCTCGAGGGCGAGGTTGGGCCCGGAGGCGACCGCGATCCGGTTCGGCGAGATCGGCAGCACCTGCGAGATCACCTCGCTCATCCGCTGGCCGCTCCCCTTCTCGACGCCCTTCATCAGGCTGATCAGGATCGTGCGCTCGGTGAGGAACGGTGTGATCGCCTCGAGGTTGCCGCGGAGCGTCTGCGACGGGATCGAGAGGTAGACGTGCTCGACCCCCTCCAGCGCCTCCTCGATGCGGGGGGTCGCCCGGATGTTGCGCGGCAGGTTGATGCCGGGCAGGTAGTCGCTGTTGCGCTTGGCCTCGGTGATCTCGCGCGCGAGCTCGGCACGGCGCGCCCACATGACGACGTCGGACCCACCGTCGGCGAGGATCTTGGCGAAGGTCGTGCCCCAGCTGCCTGCTCCGAGGACGGCGACGCGACGCGCGACCGGGATGGGCGTCGAGCGCCGCTCGCCCCTACTGCTCGGACTCAAAGCGCCCCGTCCCCTTCTGGTTGTGCTCGGCCGGGTTCCAGCGCTTCTCGGGCGCGGTCTCGCCGCGGAGCTCCTCGAGGAGCGCCGTGATCGCCGCCATGACGACCGCCGACGCCTCGTTCAGCGTGGCGGAGTCGAGGCTCCGGCCGCGGAAGGCCGACAGGTCGACGGGATCGCCCACCAGAACGTCGACCCGCTTCCGGCGGAAGAGGGTGATCTTCTTCGAGTAGCGGCCCATCAGCTGCTGGGTGCCCCAGTGCGCGACCGGGACGACGGGCAGGCCGTACTGGAGGGCCATCCTCACCGCGCCCGTCTTGCCGCGCATGGGCCACAGCTCGGGGTCGCGGGTGAGCGTCCCCTCCGGGTAGATGATCACCGAGCCGCCCCGGTCGACCAGCTCCTTGGCCGTCTTGAGCGGCTCGCTGCCGCGGACCGACCCGGCGCGCTCGACGGGGATCTGCCCGGAGGCGCGCAGGACGGCGCCGACGACGGGCACCGTGAACAGCGAGGCCTTGGCGAGGAAGCGCGGCGCACGACCGGCGCGCCAGAGGGTCCACCCCGTGATGAACGGATCGATCTCGCTGTAGTGGTTGGGCGCGAAGACGAACGCGCCGGAGCTCGGGATCTTGTCGATGTCGCGGACCCGCAGGTCGACGGAGGCGGTCATCGTGGGGATCACCGCTGCCGCGAGGAACCAGAAGATGGACGGACGGCTTCGTTCAGACACCCGCCCATCCTCGCATCCCCGGGCGGGCACCCCGACTGCCCGCGCCCGCCCGGGCATCCCCGGATCGACCGCACGGGTCGCGCCGGCGCCTACGCGTCGAGCGAGAAGTCGGCCCCGAGCAGCTCGAGCTTGGTGAGGAAGTTCTCGTAGCCGCGGCTGATGATGCCGACGTTCGAGACCGAGGAGGTGCCCTCGGCCGAGAGCGCCGCGATCAGGTGCGAGAAGCCGCCGCGCAGGTCCGGCACGACGATGTCGGCGCCGTGCAGCTTCGACGGACCGGAGATGACCGCCGAGTGCATGAAGTTGCGCTGTCCGAAGCGGCAGGCCTGCCCGCCGAGGCACTCGCGGTGGATCTGGATCGTCGCGCCCATCTCGACCAGCGCGTCGACGAAGCCGAAGCGCTGCTCGTAGACGGTCTCGTGCACGATCGACACGCCCTTGGCCTTGGTCAGCGCGACGACGAGCGGCTGCTGCCAGTCGGTCATGAAGCCGGGGTGCACGTCGGTCTCGATGATGACCGGCTTCAGCTCGCCGCCGGGGTGGTAGAAGCGGATGCCGTCCTCGGCGATCTCGAACGCGCCGCCGACCTTGCGGAAGACGTTGAGGAACGTCGTCATCTCCTGCTGGCGGGCGCCGCCGACGAAGATGTCGCCGTCGGTCGCGAGCGCCGCAGCCGCCCAGGAGGCGGCCTCGTTGCGGTCGAAGAGGGCGCGGTGGGTGTAGCCGGTCAGACGGTCGACGCCCTCGATGCGGATCACGCGGTCGGTGTCGACCGAGATGATGGCGCCCATCTTCTGCAGGATGTTGATGAGATCCATGATCTCGGGCTCGATCGCGGCACCCGAGAGCTCGGTGATGCCCGAGGCGCGGACCGCGGTGAGCAGCACCTGCTCGGTCGCTCCGACGCTCGGATAGGGCAGCGACACCTTCGCGCCGTGCAGGCCCTCGGGCGCCGACATCCGGATGCCGGAGGGCAGCTTCTCGACGATGGCGCCGAAGTTGCGCAGCACCTCGAGGTGGTAGTCGATCGGGCGGTCGCCGATGCGGCAGCCGCCGAGGTCGGGGATGAACGCCTCGCCGAGGCGGTGCAGCAGCGGTCCGCAGAACAGGATCGGGATGCGGCTCGAACCGGCGTGCGCGTCGATGTCGGCGAAGTGCGCCGACTCGACGTTCGAGGGGTCGAGGATCAGCTCGCCCACCTCGGGACCCTGCTTCACCTTGACGCCGTGCACCTCGAGGAGGCCCTTCACGACGCGGACGTCGCTGATGTCGGGCACGTCGCGCAGCGTCGACGCGGTCTCGCCGAGGAGCGCGGCCACCATCGCCTTGGTGACGAGGTTCTTCGCGCCCTTGAGCTCGATCCGACCCTTCAGCGGGCGTCCGCCGTGGATGGTGATCCGCTCGGTCGTCATCCCGACACGGGCTCCCGACGCCTTGGCATCCTGCAGCGCCGCCTTGGCGTCCTGGAGAAGTGTGTTCACGCTATTTCACCGGCAATGTCTTGGGCCGCCAGCTCTCGCGACGGGTCTCGAATTCGGAAATGAGCGCTTCGTCGCGCAGGGTCAGGCCGATGTCGTCCAGCCCCTCGATCAGGCGCCAACGAGTGTAGTCGTCGATCTCGAAGGAGAAGGTCTCGCCACCGGCGGTGACCGTACGGGCAACCAGATCGACCGTGAGTTCTATTCCCGGCTGCGCGTCGATGATCGCCCAGATGCGCTCGATGTCGTCCTCGGCGACCGCCGCGGCGAGCAGACCCTGCTTGCCGGAGTTGCCGCGGAAGATGTCGCCGAAACGCGAGGACAGCACGACACGGAAGCCGAAGTCGCGCAGCGCCCAGACCGCGTGCTCGCGGCTGGAGCCGGTGCCGAAGTCGGGCCCCGCGACCAGGATCTGCGCCCCGAGGAACGGCCCCTGGTTGAGGACGAAGCCCTCCTCCTGGCGCCAGCCGTGGAACAGCGCGTCCTCGAAGCCGGTCTTGGTTACCCGCTTGAGGAACACGGCGGGGATGATCTGGTCGGTGTCGACGTTGCTCCGCTTCAGGGGCGCGGCGATGCCGGTGACGGTCTCGAACTTGTCCATGATCAGGCCTCCACCAGTTCTCGAGCGGGCTCCAGATCGGACGGGCTGGAGAGGGTGCCGCGCACGGCCGTCGCCGCGGCGACCAGCGGCGAGACGAGGTGGGTGCGTCCTCCCTTGCCCTGCCTGCCCTCGAAGTTGCGGTTCGAGGTGGAGGCGCAGCGCTCGCCGGGCGCGAGCTGGTCGGGGTTCATCCCGAGGCACATCGAGCAGCCGGCGAACCGCCATTCGGCGCCGAAGTCGGTGAACACCTTGTCGAGGCCCTCGGCCTCGGCCTCGATGCGCACCCGCGCGGAGCCCGGCACGACCATGACGCGCACGCCGGGAGCCTTGGTGCGTCCCGCGATGACCGAGGCGAAGGCCCGGAGATCCTCGATGCGGGAGTTGGTGCAGGAGCCCATGAAGACGGCGTCGACCGGGATCTCCTTCATCGGGGTGCCCGCCTCGAGGTCCATGTACTCGAGCGCCCGGCGAGCGTTGGAGCGCTCGTTCGGGTCCTCGATCGCCTCCGGGTCGGGGACCGCCTGCGAGAGCGAGACGCCCTGGCCGGGGTTCGTGCCCCAGGTGACGAAGGGCTCGAGGGTGTCGCCGTCGAGGACGACCTCGGCGTCGAACTCGGCTCCCTCGTCGCTGGGCAGGGTGCGCCAGTAGGCGACCGCGTCGTCCCAGTCCTGGCCCTCGGGGGCGTGCGGGCGCCCCTTGAGGTAGGCGAACGTCGTCTCGTCGGGCGCGACCATGCCGGCTCGCGCGCCCGCCTCGATCGACATGTTGCAGATCGTCATGCGCCCCTCCATCGAGAGGGCGCGGATCGCGGAGCCGCGGTACTCGAGGACGTAGCCCTGACCGCCTCCGGTGCCGATCTTCGCGATGACGGCCAGGATGATGTCCTTCGCCGTGACGCCGTCCTTCAGGGTGCCGTCGACGGTGATCGCCATCGTCTTGAAGGGCTTGAGCGGCAGGGTCTGGGTGGCCATCACGTGCTCGACCTCGCTCGTGCCGATGCCGAACGCCATCGCGCCGAACGCGCCGTGGGTCGAGGTGTGCGAGTCTCCGCAGACCACCGTGATGCCGGGCATGGTCAGACCCAGCTGGGGGCCGACGACGTGCACGATGCCCTGCTCGACGTCGCCCAGCGAGTGCAGGCGCACGCCGAACTCGGCGCAGTTGCGACGCAGGGTCTCGATCTGGGTGCGGCTGGTGAGGTCGGCGATCGGACGGTCGATGCCGAGCGTCGGGGTGTTGTGGTCCTCGGTCGCGATGGTGAGATCGGGGCGGCGCACGGGGCGGCCCGCCAGGCGGAGCCCGTCGAAGGCCTGGGGGCTGGTCACCTCGTGCACGAGGTGCAGGTCGATGTAGATCAGGTCGGGCGTGCCGCCGTCGCCCTTGGCGACGAGGTGGTCGTCCCAGACCTTCTCGGCGAGCGTGCGGGGCCGCTCGCCACTCGGGTGTGCAGCGGCGTCGGTCGGACTGTCGTTCATGACGGTGGATTCTCTTCCTCAAGAAAGGTGGTCAGCCCACGAGAGACACCGCGACGAGAGAGGCCTGTCAGATCGAGGTCTCGTCGCGGCGGAGAAGAAGGAGCCGGCCGAACAGCATGGACCGAGCGTAGCACCGAGGCGACGGACGACCCCCGGCCTCGCGACGGCCTGTCGCGCGGTCGCGACGACTCAGGAGGTGACCAGCATGGCGATCAGAACGGCCGGCACCACGAGGAGCGCGGCCGCCCCGACGACGACCCCTCCGACGACGAAGACGGCCGCTCCGGCGGCTCCGGCCATGCCGACCAGCCCTCCACGTCGCTTCACCGGGACCGCCTCGTGCTCGAACCACTCGCCGTCCAGCGGATCGGGCGCCTCCTCGTCGCGTCGCGCCGCCTCCTCGAGTCTCTGCGGGAGCTCCGCGAGCATCCGGGCGGCGTGCGGCGACTCCGAGGCGAGTTCGAGCGGCTGCACGAGGGCGCGCTCGGCCAGCTCGAACGGATCCTCGTCGGTGCTGACCAGCGCCTGCTCGAACGCGTGCAGCTCCTCGGGGGCGGCGCCGCTCTCGACGAGGTAGCCCCAGCGGCCCGCCTCGATCAGATCGCCCGAGCGGCGGTAGAGCTCCGAGAGGAGGATGCGCGGATCGAGCCAGGTCGGATCGGCGGCGACGCAGCGCTCGAGCAGTGACACGGCACCGCGGACGTCTCCCTCTGCGAAGCGCACCTTTGCGCGATCCAGAGCTTCAGCGACATCCATCCCTCCAGTATGCCCATCCACAGCCGGGCTCTGGAGTTCTCGGGGGCACGAAGGTGAAACCCGTCCGGGGGTCACTTCGGGCGGGGAACGGTCGCGGCTCAGGCGCGCGGGTCGAGAACCGCGTCGACCACGACGACCGTGACGTTGTCGCGACCCCCGGCCTCGACCGCCTCGTGCACCAGGGACTGCGCGAGATCGACCCGGGCGATCCTGCCCGCGTCGCGCTGCTCGAAGAGGTCGGCGATCCGCTCGTCCGAGAGCTCCCGCGTCAGGCCGTCCGAGCAGAGGAGGTAGCTCGCCCGGGGCACGATCGGGAGCGTCCACACATCCGTCTCCACCTCGTCGTCGGCCCCGAGAGCACGCGTGACGATGTTGCGGTCGGGGTGCGTCTCGGCGAGCTCGCGGGTCAGCAGCCCCGCCGACACGAGCTCCTGGACCGCCGAGTGATCGACCGTGAGCTGCTCGATCCCGGAGCCGTCCCACCGGTACACCCGCGAGTCGCCCACGTTGAACAGCGCCCAGCGAGCGGGACCCTCGTCCGGCCGGACGAGCGTGAGGCCGGTGAGGGTCGTGCCGCAGAGGGCGCCGCCGACATCGAGACCCCTCACCGCGGCGTTGGCGGCCTCGACGAGGTCGAACACCGCCTCCACCGGTCCGATCGTCGCCGGTGCGTTCGCCCGGAGCGCCTCGACCGCGGTGGTGCTGGCGAGATCGCCGCGGGCGTGACCGCCCATGCCGTCGGCCACCGCCAGGACGAGGTCGTCCGCGAGGAGCGCGTCCTCATTGACCCGCCGCACGGATCCCACGTCGGTGCTGCTCGTCACCGACAGCCGCAGCACTCCCTGCGGCAGCTCGATCAGCGTCGGCGTCATCCCGGGGTCACTTGTCCTCGGCGCCCGTGCGGGTCGCGTCGCTGTCGGCCACGACCTCCGGGTGCCCGTCGTGGAGCTCGATGTGGCTGTGCTCGCGGCGCATCTTGAGCAGGCTCGCCGCGGTCGCGACGGTCATGCTCACGACGATCACGGCGAGCGACGTCCAGGTGTCGATGTCCCAGACCGGCACGGGCTCGCCCCCGTTGATGAAGGGGAGGTCGTTCTCGTGGAGGGCGTGCAGCACGAGCTTCACGCCGATGAAGGCGAGGATGAACGCGATGCCGTACTTGAGGTACTCGAGCTTGTCGATCAGGCCGCCGAGCAGGAAGTAGAGCTGGCGGAGCCCCATCAGCGCGAAGATGTTCGCCGTGAAGACGATGAACGGGCTCTCGGTGATGCCGAAGATCGCCGGGATCGAGTCGAGCGCGAACAGGAGGTCGGTCGAGCCGATCGCGAGGAACACGATCAGCATCGGCGTGAAGTAGCGCGTGCCGTCGATGGTGGTCCGGATCTTGGAGCCGTCGAACTCGTCCGAGATCTTCACGCGGCGCCGGAGGAGCCGGATGAGCAGGTTGTCGGTCCCCTCGCTCTCGTCCTCCTTGCCGAAGGCCTGGTTGTAGGCGGTGTAGACGAGGAACGCGCCGAAGAGGTAGAAGATCCAGCTGAAGCTCTCGATGAGCTGAGCACCGAGCAGGATGAAGACGCCGCGGAAGATCAGGGCGATGATGATGCCCACCATCAGCACTTCCTGCTGGTACTTCGGCGGCACCGCGAAGCGCCCCATGATGATGACGAAGACGAACAGGTTGTCGATCGAGAGGCTGTACTCCGTCAGCCAGCCCGCGAGGAACTGGCCCGCCGTCTCGCCGTCGCCCAGCACCAGCATCGCCAGAGCGAACAGCAGGGCCAGGGTCACGTAGAAGCCGACCCACAGGCCCGACTCCTTCAGGCTCGGCACGTGCGGTCGCTTGTAGACCAGCAGCAGGTCGGCGGCGAGGATCAGGCTCAGGACGACGAAGGAGCCGACCACGAACCAGACGGGCAGATCGATCATGGGCACTCGGCCTTTCGAGAGGAGGGTGGGGGTCCGGCGGTCGTGCCGGGATCGGTCTGTCACCCCGGACATCGGACCGCGGTCGCGGTCCGCGTCACCCGCACCGCCCCGGCGACGCGAGCCCGGAACGCGGCCTCGCGACGAGTTCTGCCGAGGGGTGCTGAAGCTGTGCCGAGGAGAGGCGGTCGCGCCCTCCTCGCGGATGCGATCCTATCGTCGCGCGCGGGCCGCGACCGGCGTTAAACGAGAAGAACCCCCGGTCAGACCGGGGGTTCTTCTCGTGTTGCCGTGGTGACCCCAGCGGGATTTGAACCCGCGTTACCGCCGTGAGAGGGCGACGTCCTAGGCCGCTAAACGATGGGGCCGCGTTTTTGCAACTCGAAGAGTGTCGCACACAGGCCGACACGGGTGCAAATCGGCGGCCGCCCGGGGCTCCGCTCACTCCGGTGCGCCTTGCACCGCGCGGGGGCCCGCGCTTAGCTCGGAGTCATGCGACTGACCAAGCTCGAGCACGCCGCCGTCCTCGTCGAGGAGGCGGGCTCCCGCCTCGTGATCGACCCCGGCTCCTTCACCCGCCCCGTGGAGGGGACGCCCGGCACGGTCGCGGTCGTGATCACGCACGAGCACGCCGACCACTGGACCTCCGAGCAGCTGGAGCGGCTCCGGGCGGCGAATCCCTCCCTCCGCGTCTTCGGGCCGGCCGGCGTGGCCGCCGCCGCGGTCGGCTTCGACGTCGAGACCGTCGCCGACGGGGACACGGTCGAGGTCGGGCCCTTCGAGCTCCGCTTCTTCGGCTCGCGTCACGCGGTGATCCACCGCTCGATCCCGGTGATCGACAACGTCGGCGTCCTCGTGAACGGGCGCTTCTACTACGCCGGCGACTCCTTCACCGTGCCCGAAGGCGTCGACGTCGAGATCCTCGCCGCTCCCTCCGGCGCCCCCTGGATGAAGATCGCGGAGTCGATCGACTACGTCCTCGAGCTCGCACCACGGCACGCGTTCGCGACTCACGAGGGCGTCCTCTCGGAGGCGGGTCAGAAGCTCGGCCACGACCGTCTCGGCTGGGCGACGCGCGAGGGCGGCGGCGAGTACCACGCTCTGGGCGCCGGCGACTCGCTGGGGCTCTGAGCGCACCACCGACGGGAGAAGGGACCCGAACGGAGGCCCCGCGGGTCATCCCCGGTCCTGCACTCCCCCACCACTCCACCCGGGTGCGTCGGAGGCGACGACGCTCGCCAGATCGGACCCGAACTCGAAAATCCACCGGGCGGAGTCGCCCGAGGCGAGCACGGCGGGCAGCCAGAAGCGCGCGTCGTCCCACATCGACGAGTAGGGCACGTCTGCGATCGGCACGAAGTCTGCCGCGAGCTCGCTGGAGGCGACGACGACGCCCGACCAGCGCCGGCAGACGAAGACGTGCGAGCGCTGACTCCACGCCGGGCGATGGGGGAAGTGGTAGTCGAGCCGGCCGCGCGGCTCGAGATCCCGCTCGTCGGCGATCAGCCCGACCTCCTCGGCGAGCTCCCGCACCGCCGCCCGCTCTGCGGACTCTCCCGGTTCGAGCTTGCCGCCGGGAGCGACGACCCGCCCCTGGCCGAGACCGCGGCGCTTCTCACCGAGCAGGACCTCGACTCCGCTCGGCGATTCGCGCAGCACGTACACGACGCACACCTCGGGGAGACCGCTCACCGGCACCTCCGCTCGCGGCGGCCGGGGGCCCGGAACCGCCGTCGTAGGCTAGCCGGGTGACGACGACCGCGCTCGAGCGCTTCCAGGCCCTGCTGCGGGTCGACACGGTGTCGCACTCCGATGAGACCGACACCGACTGGAGCCGCTTCCGCGTCTTCGTCGAACTGCTCGAGCAGCTCTACCCGGCCCTGCACTCCTCTCTCGAGCGCGAGATCGTCGCCGAGCACTCGCTCCTGTGGCGCTGGCGGGGAAGCGAGCAGGGCCACCCGTCCGTCCTGATGGCGCACTACGACGTCGTCAGCGTGACCCCCGAGGACTGGTCGAGCGCGCCCTTCGGCGCCGACACGGTGCTGCGGCCCGACGGGCGGACCTCCGTGATCGGCCGGGGCGCCCTCGACGACAAGGGCTCGCTGGTCTCGCTGCTCGAGGCCGTCGAGGCGGCCGTGCTCCGGGGCGAGCGCCCGCGACGCGACGTCTACCTCGTGTCGACCCACAACGAGGAGACCGCCGGCGACGGCGCTCCCTCGGTGGTGGCCCTGCTGGCCGCGCGGGGCGTCCGGCCGCGCTTCGTGCTCGACGAGGGCGGGAACGTGCGGCGTGGGATCCTGCCGGGGGTCACCACTCCGATCGCCGTCATCGGCGTGACCGAGCGGGGCATCATGAACCTCGAGCTGACCTGCCGCGATGTCGGCGGTCACGCCTCCGCTCCCCCGCCGCCCCCCGGAATGCTCGCGACCCAGCGGCTCGCGAGGGCCATCCACCGCCTCACCGAGAACCCCTTCCCCTCCACTCTCCCCGAGCCGATCGCCGAGCTCGTGCGCGCGGCCGCGCCTCACGCCGACGCCGCGCACGCAGTCTGGTACGCGCACCCCCACGAGCACCCGGAGTCGGTCATCGGCGCGCTCGCCTCGCACTCCAACCGGTCAGCGGCGATGCTGCGGACCACCGTGGCCGTCACCCAGCTCCGCGGGAGCACCGGGGCGAACGTCCTCGCGTCGACCGCGAGCGCGGTCGCGAACGTGCGGATCAACCCGGGCGGGACGGTCGCCGGAGTCGTCGAGCGCATCCGCGCGGTGATCGACGACCCGGAGGTGGAGGTCGAGGTGCAGGTGGCGCACGAGCCCTCTCCCGTCTCGCCGACCGGGGAGCCCGGCGACGGAGGACCCTACGACGTGCTCCGCGCCGTCGTCCGCGAGGTGTTCCCGGAGGCGATCGTCGCGCCCTACGTCCAGACCGGCGGCAGTGACGCCCGCCACTTCCACGCGATCAGCGACGGCGTCTACCGCTTCATCCCGTTCGAGATCAGCCCGCAGCAGCAGCTGGGCATCCACGGCGCGGACGAGTCGATCGAGGTCGACCAGTTCGAGCGCGCGATCGTGTTCTACGCGCGACTGCTCACCCGACTCTGAGCGCGGCGGCACCGGATCGCGCCTGATCCTGGGAAAAGCGTTCGATGACGCGCCGGGTCGTGTTGGCCGCTCGTTCACCCCGGGATGATGGACTGACGCTCGCGGGTGCACCTCTGGATCCCGCGGAGAAGCTCCGCTAGTGTCGATGCTGAAACATCCGATTCAGCTCCTGCAGATCGTGAAACTCGAGGATCATGACCGTCCGTCAGGCCGAGTACCCCCGGCCCAACCACTTCATCCTTCACCTCAGCGACACGCACTTCATCGCAGGAGACGGCGGCCTCTACGGCTCCGACGTCGACAGCGAGGCCCAGCTGCGCCGGCTGTTCGACGAGCTCGAGGAGTCGGGCGGGCGCCCGGAGGCGATCGTCATCACCGGCGATCTCGCCGACAAGGGCGAGCCGGAGGCGTACGCCAAGCTCCGCGCCGTCGTCGAGCCGGCCGCCGCGCGGCTCGGCGCCGAGGTCATCTGGGTGATGGGCAACCACGACGACCGGGGCGCGTTCCGCTCCGGCCTGCTCGACCAGCTGCCGACCACGCAGCCGATCGACCGCGTGCACGACGTCAACGGCCTGCGCATCATCGCTCTCGACTCGACCGTGCCCGGCGCGCACTACGGCGAGATCTCGGACGCCCAGCTCGACTGGCTCGCCGAGGAGCTCGCGAGCCCCGCGCCGCACGGCACGATCCTCGCTCTGCACCACCCGCCGGTCCCGAGCGTGCTCGATCTGTCGGTTCTCGTCGAGCTGCGCGATCAGCCGGCGCTCGCCGAGGTGCTCGAGGGGTCGGACGTCCGGAGCATCATCGCCGGGCACCTGCACTACTCCTCCACCGCGACGTTCGCCGGGATCCCCGTGTCGGTCGCTTCCGCCACCTGCTACACGCAGGACCTGAACGTGCCGGTCGGCGGGACGCGCGCCCGCAACGGCGCCCAGGCGTTCAACCTGATCCACGTCTACGACGGAACGGTGCTGCACTCGGTCGTGCCGATCGGCGCCTCCACCGAGGTGTCGTACGTCTCGGCGAACGAGACGCAGCGCATCCTCGCCGACCACGGAGTCGTCATCGCGCCGGCGACGGCCGCGCCGGTCACCCGCGACGAGGCGCTCTACCCGCCGGTGGAGCAGGTGGGCGTCAGCGCCTAGTCGTCGCGCGACCCTCGCTCCGGCGAGTCGGGTGTGCCCGGAAGGCCTGCTGCATGCGATCTGCAGGCGAGGCGGGTGCGATCTGCAGGAGATCGCGGGCGGAAGGCCCTCTCCCCCGCAGAAGTCGGTCGCAGACAGCCCTCATCGCCTGCAGACCGCACCGGCACCTGCAGACCGCACCGGCACCTGCAGACCGCACGGGGTATCACCCCGGCGGCGGAGTCAGCGGCGGGGACGGTTCCGGGCCCGATCCTTCGCGAAGAGGTGGCCGGAGAAGGCGAGCGCGGCGCCGAGCGCGATCCCGACTCCGATGCCCGCGCCCACGCCGATCCCCGGGAAGACGAGCGAGCTCGCCACCCCGAGCAGCAGCCCGAGCACTCCCCCGACGACGGCCCAGAGCACGGTCAGTCCTCGCGCTCCCAGGGAGCCGGGATCGGGTAGTACTCCTCGAGGAACCCGATGACCGCCTTGGTGCGCGCCTCCGCCGAGATCTCGGGGAAGCTGCCGTCGTTCAGGCAGAAGAAGTCGACGCCGCGGTTCTTCAGGAGCTTCTTCATGTCCTTCAGGCCCTGCAGCATCGTCGTGTCGACGTACTTCACCAGCGCGTTCTCCTGCACGACCGCGCGCCCCGTCATCAGCGCGTAGTAGTGGTAGAGCGAGTTGGTGACCGAGACGTCGCTCGACGAGCGGAACCGGCTCGCGGCCGTCGCCGTGAACTCCGGCTCGAACTCCGCCTCGAGCTCGGCCATCACGCTCTTGCGCAGCGGTGTCGCCGCGTGCTCGAGGTGGCGGGTCGTCATCGCCCCGAAGCGCTCGCGGAGCAGCCGCCGGTTCACCCGCGCCGCGTTCTCGAACCCGCTGCGGGCGGCGTTGGAGTCGCCCATGCCGATGCGGGTCGTCGCCTCGATGAACTTGGTGATGCCTCCGGGCGAGAAGAAGATCGACGGGTCGACCGGACGGCCGAAGAACATGTCGTCGTTGGAGTAGAGGAAGTGCTCGGCCAGCCCCGGGATGCGGTGCAGCTGGCTCTCGACCGCGTGCGAGTTGTGCGTCGGGAGCACGGACAGGTCGCGGAAGTGGTCCTCGCTGCGCACCAGCGTGACGTCGGGGTGCTCGGCGAGCCAGCGCGGCCGCGGGGAGTCGGTGACGATGAAGATCCGGCGAACCCACGGCGCGTACATGTAGACGCTGCGCAGCGCGTACTTGAGCTCGTCGATCTGGCGGAAGCGCGCGGGTGCGTCGTCACCCTCGCCGACGACGTAGCTCGACATCCGGGCGGCGCGGGCTCGCTGGAACTCGAGGTCGGTGCCGTCGACCCACGAGAACACCATGTCGACGTCGAAGCGGATGTCGCTGACCAGCGGCTCGAACATGCCCTCGAAGGTCGGCCAGGTGCGGCCGTACAGCTCGACGTGCGCGTCGATGGCCTCGGTCACGGGCAGGCTGTTGCGCATCAGGGCGTTCTCGGCCGGAGTCATGATCTCCTCCTCGCCGACCTTCCAGAACTCCAGGCGCACGCCGCTGCGAGCGCCGTAGCGCAGCGAGCCGTTCGAGGAGACGCGGGGCCGGAAGAGCGAGAAGACCCGGGCTCGCGGGAAGAGGGCGAGCATCCCCTCGGCCAGCAGCTGCGGCGTCGCTCCGCGCTTGTCGAGAGTCTTCGCGTAGAACGGCTCGACGGCGAAGGCGCGTGCGAGCAGCGTCGCGAGCTCGGTGCCGAGCGAGCGGTCGATCGCGAGGAAGGGCGAGCCGTCGTTGCCGCGGATGAGCCGGTAGGGGAACTCGGCCTCGTCCAGCACCTCGCCGATCGCGATCAGGTCCTCCGTCCACGCCGCGCGAGGGGTCGTACTCGAGTTCACCAGTGAGAACAGGCCGGCATGGACCACGACGTCGTCGCGGTCGAAGTGGCGCGGACGCAGGAGGGGTGAAGGCAGAGCGCGGACGGAAGGCATGCCTCACATTATCCGCCGCCGGGGTTTCCCCTGTGTCACCGGCGGTTCACCTTGACAGGGAGTGCAGTCGCGAGAGGGCCGCGTCGGACGCCGCCGTCGCCTCCTGAGCGCGATTCCCCTCGTCGGCGAAGACGATCCCGAGCACGAAGGCGGACTCGCCCCGCTCCGCCGCCGCGACGGCCGAGGCGAGGACCACCTCGCGCATCGCGATCGCGTCCCGCTCCTCTCCCAGTGCGTCGGCGACCTGCTTCGCCGCCGACTCGAGAGCGCGGTGCCGCGGCCGGACGGCGTCCGGGACGACGGAGGACCACGCCTGCACGAGGTAGCGGAGGCGCTTGGCCGCCTTGCGGATCTCGTGGCGAGCGGCGACGGCGTCCTCCGACTCCGCTCCGCGCGCCTCCTCGACCCGCGCCAGCTCCTTCGCCAGGGAGCGGCGCACCAGCTTCTTCGCGCTCGACTCGGCACCGCCGGTGCGCGGCGGATCGGCGAGGAGCGCGTCGAGCGAGGACAGCAGACCGAGGTAGCGACGGCCGTGCAGGGCCCGATCGACCCTGATGAGCGCCGCGGCGTGCCTCTGCTCGCCCTCGTCGAAGATCCGGGAGCCGACGGACAGACCACGGGGGACGCCCTCGCCCGCCGATGCGAAGGCGGCGTGCAACCGCTCGGCGAGCACCTCCTCGTCGCGCGCCGAGCCGAGCACACCGGCGAGCCAGCGGAGCTCGTCGCGGATCGGGTCGGTCACAGCTCGATCGAGCACCGAGCGCGAGCCGGCGAGTACGGTGCGCAGGCGCCGGGTCAGCACCCGCATCCGGTGCAGCGCGTCGTCGGCCTGGAGGCGCACCCGGGGGTCGATCGCGCGCAGGTCGCGCAGGAGCTCGCGGATCGCGGCGAGCGCCGCCTCCCCGCCGTCGGTGGGCGCGGGCACGGAGTCGTCGATCGGCCCGCCGGTGGCCCGGGCGAGCTTGGAGGCGCTCTCGGCAGGGCGAGCCCCCGCGGCGAGGAGCCGCTCCTCGATCGCGTCGAGCACCGCCTCGCCCTCGTCGCCGTGGGCGTCGACCAGCTCGACCTCCCACTCCCGCCAGCGGCGCTCCTCCCCGGTCCGGGCGTCGCGGGCGATGACCAGGTCGTCGGCGACCTCGGCGAGCTGACGGCCGTCGGCGTCGCTGATCCGGGTGATGCCGCGCACCGTCTCGAGCAGCGCGAGCGGTTCGAGCGGCTCGCGGCCGACGTAGCCGAGAACGGGGCGGCGGACCGCGGCGGGCACGGTGCTCGTGGTCGTCAGCGGCGCGTGGATCTCGGTGCGCCCGGCCGATCCGGGGAGCTTCACGTGCCAGCCCTCGTCCGCGCCGCCCTCGCGACGGCGGAGGGTGATCCGGCCGCGGGAGAGCGCCCTGTCGGCCGTGTCGAAGTACTCGGCGCGGAGCGTCACCGGCTCCTCCCGGTCCTCCGCCGCGGCCGGGCCGGCGCCGACCAGCTCGGGAAGCTCGGCGCCGGCCTCGACGTCGTACTTGCGCTCGACCTCCGTCTGCACGCGCTTGCGCTCCTTCGCGCTCCGTCGGGACTCCGTCGTCGTCTTCGCGTCATCGGGCATGCTCCATTGTGCGCACGCCCGCGGGTGCGCGCACACCGCGCAGTCCGGTCGCCGCGAGCGCCGCCTAGGCTGGAGGGATGACCGTGCCCGTCCCTCCCGTCGCCCGTCGTGTCCCGCTCGAACGCCGTCATCACGGCGATCTGGTGGTCGATCAGTACGAGTGGCTCCGCCAGAAGGAGGACCCCGAGGTGATCGCGCACCTCGAGGCCGAGAACGCCTACACCGACGCGCTCCTCGAGCCGCTCGCTCCGCTGCGCGAGCGCCTCTTCGACGAGATCCGCTCGCGCACGAAGGAGACCGACCTGTCGGTGCCGGTGCGCGAGGGCGCGTGGTGGTACTTCTCGCGCTCGTACGAGGGCCGACAGTACGCCGTGCACTGCCGTGCCCCGATCACCGGCCCCGACGACTGGACGCCTCCGTCGATCGCCGAGGGCGGTCCACTCGAGGGCGAGCAGGTCGTCCTCGACGGCAATGTGGAGGCGGAGGGTCACGACTTCTTCGCGCTCGGCAGCTTCGACGTGTCCAGCGACGGCCGGTACCTCCTCTTCGGCACCGATGTCGAGGGCGACGAGCGCTACACGCTCCGGATCCGCGACCTCTCGACCGGCGAGGACCTGACGGACGTCGTCGAGGGGACCGGCGGCGGAGCCACGTTCGGCGCCGACGCCCGCTTCGTCTTCTACCCCACCGTCGACGAGTCGTGGCGCCCCGACACGATCTGGCGCCACGAGGTCGGCACCGACTCCTCCGCCGACGAGGTCGTCTTCTCGGAGCCCGACGAGCGGTACTGGATCGGGGTCGGCCTGACCCGGAGCCGCCGGTTCCTCGTCATCGAGATCGGCTCCAAGATCACGAGCGAGTGCCTCCTGCTCGACGCGCACGACCCGACCGGCTCCTTCCGCTCGGTCTGGCCCCGGCGGGAGGGCGTCGAGTACGAGATCGAGCACGCCGTGGTCGACGGTCGCGACCGCCTCCTGATCGTGCACAACGACGGCGCCCTCGACTTCGAGGTCGTCGAGGAGCCGGCCGATCTCGACCGCAGTCCCGAGGAGCGGGCGCGCGAGCGACGGATCGTCGTTCCGCACCTCCCCGGCCGCCGGATCGAGGGCGTCGACGCCTTCGCCGGCCACGTCGTCGTCTCCTACCGGTCGGAGGGTGCGACGCGCCTCGGCCTGCTCCGCGAGGGCGCACTGGAGTCCGTCCTCGACGAGATCGTCTTCGACGAGCCGCTCTACGACGCGGGCCTCGCGGGGAATCCGGAGTGGGAGCAGCCGGCGCTGCGCCTGGCCTACACGTCCTTCGTGACGCCCTCGACGGTGCTGACGCTGGATGTCGCGACCGGCGAGCGGACGGTGCTCAAGCAGCAGCCGGTCCTCGGCGACTACGACCCCCAGCGCTACATCCAGCGCCGGGAGTGGGCGACAGCGGCCGACGGCACGCGGATCCCGCTCTCGCTCGTCTGGCGCCGCGACGCCGCCGATCCCGAGGCGAGCCCCGCGCCGCTCCTGCTCTACGGCTACGGCTCCTACGAGGCGAGCATCGACCCGGGCTTCTCGATCCCCCGGCTGTCGCTGCTCGACCGGGGAGTCGTCTTCGCCATCGCGCACGTGCGCGGCGGAGGCGAGATGGGCCGATCCTGGTACGAGAACGGCAGGACGCTCACCAAGCGCACCACCTTCACCGACTTCGTCGACGCGGCGCACCACCTCGTCGAGGCGGGCTTCACCACTCCGGAGCGGCTCGTCGCCCAGGGCGGCTCGGCCGGCGGCCTGCTGATGGGCGCGGTCGCCAACCTCGCTCCGGAGTCGTTCGCCGGGATCCTCGCGCAGGTCCCCTTCGTCGACGCCCTCACCTCGATCCTCGACCCGTCGCTGCCGCTGACGGTGATCGAGTGGGACGAGTGGGGCGATCCGCTGCACGACCCCGAGGTGTACGCCTACATGAAGTCGTACTCGCCCTACGAGAACGTGCGGGAGGGAGTGCGCTACCCGAGGATCCTCGCCACGACCAGCCTCAACGACACGCGGGTGCTCTACGTCGAGCCCGCCAAGTGGGTCGCCCGGCTGCGCGAGGTCGGGGCACCGGCGCTCCTGAAGATCGAGATGACGGCCGGCCACGGCGGGGTCAGCGGCCGCTACGAGCGCTGGCGCGAGGTCGCGTTCGAGTACGCCTGGACCCTCGACGTGCTCGGACTGTCCTGACGACGATCGACCGGATCCGAGGGGCGCGCCGCAAGCCCCAGCCGCACGACTCCCGCCCCGCGTAGGGTCGGGGTGCCGACGAAGGGGAGAGCCGACCAATGAGCGCAGGCCTATCGATCGACCGGGCCACGGCCTGGGTGGCGGAGCAGCGGTGGTACGCGAGCAAGGGGCGGCGCCCCGAGCTCGAGATCCGCGGGGAGTGGCTGCTGCACCGCGACGGCGGCGACGTCGTCGTGCACCTCGTGATCGACCGTGCGGGGTCCGCACCCGTTCTGTACCAGATCCCCGTGACCGTGCACTCCTCGCCGGTCAGCGGGCTCGAGGACGCGCTCATCGCGGCCGAGGGCGACCGGTTCGTCTACGACGGACCGCGCGACCCGTTCTTCGCGCGCGCCCTGCTCGAGATGATCGCGGAGGGCGGATCCTCGGACGCGGAGGGTGCCCTCGGCGGCGCCCGCGCCGACGGTCACCGGCAGCCGGGAGCGACGATCGGGTCGTTCGCGTCGTCGCGGATCCTGAGCGGCGAGCAGTCGAACACCTCGATCATCGTGCAGACCACCGCGGAGGACGGCTCGGCCGGCACCCCCGTGATCGTGAAGGTCTTCCGTGCGCTGCACCACGGCGAGAACCCCGACGTGACCGTGCAGTCGGCGCTCAACGCGGCCGGGAGCGCGCTCGTCCCGCCGGTGATCGGCAACGTCACCGGCGAGTGGGACGACCGCGGCGAGCAGACGGGACGCGCCTTCGGCCACCTCGCCTTCGCGCAGGAGTTCCTCCCGGGAGTCGAGGACGCGTGGCGCGTCGCTCTCGAGGCTGTCGGAGCCGACTCCGACTTCACCGGCCCGGCACGAGAGCTCGGGATCGCGACCGCGGAGGTGCACGCCCTGCTCGCCGAGGTCCTCCCGACCGAGGAGGCGTCGGCCGAGGTGGTCGAGCGCATGATCGCCTCGATGCGCCGCCGCCTCGCGATCGCGTCGGCCGAGGTGCCTGTCATCGCCGAGGACGCGGAGGCGATCGACGCGGTGTTCCGCGCGGCCGCCGCCGAGCCGTGGCCGGTGCTCCAGCGCATCCACGGCGACTACCACCTGGGTCAGGTGCTCTCGGTGCCCGGCCACGGCTGGGTGCTGCTCGACTTCGAGGGCGAGCCGCTCCGGCCGATGCACGAGCGGCTGATGCCCGACGTCGCTCTGCGCGACGTCGCCGGGATGCTGCGCTCGTTCGACTACGCGGCGGGCGCCTCCGAGCAGGCCTCCCCCGGGAGCTCCCGGGCCGAATGGGCCGCGGCCACCAGGGCGGCGTTCCTCGAGGGCTACACCGAGCGGGCGGGCGACGCCGTGACGGCGCACCGCGCCGTGCTCGACGCCTTCGAGCTCGACAAGGCCGTGTACGAGGCGATCTACGAGGCCCGCAACCGTCCGGGCTGGCTGTCCATCCCGGTCGCCGCGGTGCAGCGGCTCGCCGGACGCTCGTAGGGTGGCAGCATGAGCGATCGCGAGCAGACCCCGAACGAGAAGCCCCTCGATCCGCTGAGCGACTTCTCCCTCCCGGGCGACGCCGATCTGCACGTCGAGGGCGATGCCTCCGGGGCCGACGGGGCCGAGGTCGAGGAGCCGGGCGACGAGGACTGACGCGGCGGCAGCCTCCCGGCGCGGCGCCCCTCGTCCCTGCGTCTGGTTCGACTGAGGATGGAGCCGTCCGCCCGCGTCCGGAGGAGGCCCCATGGGTGAGCTCGTCGTCCAGCAGTTCGTCACCGCCGACGGCTTCGCTGCGAGCCCCGGCGGCGCCTTCGACGTCTTCGAGGGCGTCGGCACCGAGATGGCCGACTTCGAGGAGCGGAACACGGCGCGGATGCCGGGCGTCGGATCGATCCTCCTCGGCCGGGCGACCTACGAGATGTTCGTGCAGTACTGGCCGACGGCGGTGTCCGATGGCGAGCTGATCGCCGACGCCATCAACCTCACTCCGAAGCACGTCGTCTCGTCGACGCTCACCGAGGCTCCGTGGGGCACGTTCGATCCCGCCTCCGTCATCGGGATCGACGACGTCGCCGGTGTCGTCGAGAGACCGGGCGACACGCTCGTCTGGGGCAGCCTCACGCTGACGCAGCACCTGTTCGCCGCGAACGCCGTCGACCGCGTGCGGCTCGTGGTGCTGCCCACGGCGATCGGCCGCGGGATCCCGTGGTCACCGGAGGGAGTCCCCCTCGCGCTCGAGCTCCTCGACGTCGCGCGCTTCGCGAACGGCATGGTCGAGACCGAGTACCGCGTCGCGAGGCGCTGAGAGACCGCACGCTCCCGGTCGCCGCCGCCGGGCCGCCGGTCAGCCCCGCGGAGCCAGCCGCGTGACGGCGGGTCCCTCGAGCACCGAACCGTCGGCGGAGAAGCGCGAGCCGTGCAGGGGGCAGTCCCAGCTGCGCTCGGCGTCGTTCCAGGTGACGACTCCCCCGAGGTGCGGGCAGACCGCCGAGACCGCGCAGCGGCGGCCGTCGACCGTCGAGACGGCGATCGGCCGAAGCCCGTCGCGGGCGAGCTCGCCGCGGCCCTCCGCGGGGATCACCGACTCCGATCGCGGTGCCCGCATGGCGCTCCACCAGCCGCGCGCGGCCCAGGCGCCGACCGCCGCGCCGGCGCCGAGGCCCTCGACGACCACGCGCGGGAGGGTCGGGCGGCGGTGCAGGGTCTTCGCCCACGGCGGCGTCTCGCCCCGCGCGTCGCCCACCAGCGTGAGAGCGGCCTGCACTGCGTTGGTCATCCCCCACTTGTCGTAGCCGGTGGCGAGGAAGATCCTGCCCCTCCCGCGCGGGAGCCAGCCGACGAAGGGCACGCGGTGGAAGGCCTCGTAGTCCTGGGCACTCCAGCGGGCGACCGGCTCGGCGCCCGGGAAGTAGCGGCGCGTCCAGGCGATGAGGTCCTCGACCGCCTCGAGCGTCTCTCCGCGGCGCCCGACGGTGTGGCCGTTGCCGCCGATCAGGAGGAGCCGCTCGCCGTCGCGCTCGACGTCTCGGACCGACCGGGACGGCTCGTCGATCGACAGGAACATGCCGTCCGGGATCCCGTCCGCGCCACGGAAGGCGACGGCGTAGGAGCGCAGGGCGACGAGCTTGGCGAAGTACAGCCCGCGGTCGAGGATCGGCGTGCCGGTCAGCAGGTACGCCCGCTCCCCCGTCACCGAGCCGAGGGCCGTGCGGACGCTGACCGGCTTCGACGCGCGGACGCCCAGTGCGCGGACACCCTGCACCAGGACCCCGCCCGCCGCGCGGAAGTCGGCCGCGAGAGCCGTCAGGACGTCCATCGGATCGAACTCCGCCTGGTCGTCGAGGGCGACGGCCGCCGTGCTCGGGAACGGAGCCCCGAGGTCGCCGACCAGGCGCGTGCCGAGCCCGAAGCGCCGCGCTGTCCTGTGCTCCTCGAGTACCGCGGCGACTCCGTCGGGGGTCTGCGCATAGCTGTACGCCGTGCGGCGCTGCACGGGTACGCCGGCCTGGTCGAGGTAGTCGAGGAGCCAGGCGAAGCCGGCGAGATTCGCGGCGACGTAGGCCTCGGTGACCGACGCCGTGTTGCGCGCCGCGATCGTGGAGAGGTGCGCACCCTGCAGGAGGCTCAGCTTCGCCGTCGTGTTGCCCGTCGTCACCGACCCGGCCACCCTGGCCTCGAGGACGAGGACGCGGCGGCCGCTTCGCTGCAGCAGCAGCGCCGTCACGAGACCGGACAGGCCCGCCCCGACCACGACGTCGTCGTAGTGAGCGCCGCCGACGAAGGGATCGCTCGGGATCGGTGCCGCTCCGGCCCGCCAGATCGACTGCGACGGCGGCATCCGGACATCGGTTCGCTCCATCGGGCACACTCCGCTCGACCGCGCGGCGGCGGCTCGCGATCGACGCTACGCGCGGGTCCTGCGGCCGTCAGGGTGTTGACAGCGCCGCATCCGGACGACCGTCCCGACGCTCAGAGCCAGCCCCACTTCTTGAACAGCCGGTGCAGCACCACGCTGGAGGCGAGCATCGCACCCAGCGCAGCCGGGTATCCCCACGCCACGTGGAGCTCGGGCATCACGTCGAAGTTCATGCCGTAGACGCTCGAGATCATGGTCGGTGCGAAGAAGATGGCCGCCCACGCCGAGATGCGCTTGACCTCGTCGTTCTGCTGGTTGCCCGCCTCCGCCAGCTTCTTCATGTCCTCGTTCTGCCGCTGCGCGACGAGCGTCGCGTTCACCGCGAGGATCTCGCGCAGCGTCGTCCGGAAGCCGTCGACGCGCTCGTTCACGACCGCGACGTGGTCGGCGACGTCGCGGATGTAGCGGCGCAGCTCGACGTCCGACTGGAAGACCTCGAAGTCGGTCACGAGGCGGCCGAGCATGCCGACGAGCGGCGAGACCGCGCGCTGGAAGTCGAGCACCTCCTGGCTGAGCTCGTAGATGCGCCGGGACACCGCCGGGTCACCCTCGAAGACCTGCGCCTCGATCTCGTCGATGTCGTTCTCGAGGCCCGCGACGACCGGCGAGTACTGGTCGACGACCGCGTCGAGGATCGCGTAGAGCACCGCGACCGGGCCGACCCGCAGCAGCTCGGGGTCGGCCTCCATCCGGCGCCGCACGAGCGAGAGATCGGGCTTCTCGGAGTGGCGGACCGTGACCACGAAGTTCGGGCCGACGAAGAGGTGGAGCTCGCCGAAGTCGACCTCCTCGCGCTGGTCGGAGTAGCTGGCGGCCCGCAGCACGACGAACATGTCGCTGCCGTAGCGCTCGAGCTTGGGGCGCTGGTGCGCGCTGATCGCGTCCTCGATGGCGAGGGGGTGCATCGAGAACTCGTCCTCGAGCGACGAGAGCTCGGCCTCGGTCGGCCGGTAGAGGCCGATCCACGCCATCGCATCGGGGAGCTTCTGGAGCGCGGCGAGCGCCTCCGGGATGCTCCTCGGCGACACGATCCGGCGGCCGTCCTGGTAGATGGCGTTGTCGACCGTGCTGGTGCGCGCGGGCTCCTCCTCGGGGAGGATCCGCTGGATCGGGCTCGTGTCCTCGGCGACGGCGCGGGTCCGCGAGCCGATGCCGAGGATCGTCGAGGGGACGCGGGGCAGCTTCACGACGCACCTCCTCTGTCTCGACCGACGACCCATTCTGCACCCGCGGGTGAACGGGAGGTGACGGCGACCGGGAGTGCCGCGCGCCGGGTGTCGGAGGGGCTCACTAGCCTGGAGGAGCACGACAGGGGGCGACCCCGCGCTCCCTCGAAAGGACGGCTGTGAAGCTCCTCCACACCTCCGACTGGCACATCGGCCGCACCTTCCACGGCCACTCGAGCGTCGGAGCGCTGGGCGTCGTGCTCGAGGCGCTGGTCGAGACCGTGCGGGCCGAGCGGGTCGACGCGGTCCTCGTGGCGGGCGACGTCTTCGACTCCGCGGTGCCCGCGGCCGAGCACTACACGCTCCTCACCCGCACGCTCGAGGCGATCCGCGGAGCGGGCGCCGAGGTGGTGCTGATCAGCGGCAACCACGATTCGCCGGCGCGACTCGGGTTCCAGGCCGGGCTGCTGCGCTCCTCCGGCGTGCACGTGCTGACCGATCCCGACGCCTACGACCGCCCGGTGGTGCTGCGCGATGCGAGCGGCCTCGAGGTCGGCGTCTACGGCATCCCCTATCTCGAGCCGGCGCTCCACCGGCACCGGCACCCGGAGGAGTCGCTGCGCCGCCACGAGGACGTCCTCGCGTTCGCGATGCGCCGGGTCCGCGCCGATGCCGAGCGTGCCGGGCGGCCGTGGGTCGTGCTCGCGCACTGCTTCGCGGTCGGCGCTCCCGCCGCGACCCTCGAGCGCGACATCACCGCGGGCGGCCTCGACTACGTCTCGGTCGACCACTTCGCCGAGGCCGGCTACGCGGCGCTCGGGCACATCCACGGCCGGGCGACGCTGCTGCCCCACGTCCGCTACTCCGGCGCTCCCCTGCACTACTCGTTCGGCGAGGCGGCGAAGCCGCGCGGAGGCTGGCTGGTCGACATCGGGCCCGAGGGGCTCGGCGAGGTGCGCTGGTCGCCGCTGCCCGTCCCGCGGCGCCTGAGCCTCATCGAGGGGCGCCTCGACGATCTCCTCAGCGACCCCTCGCTCGCCGAGTACGAGCCGGACTGGGTGGCGGCGGTGATCACGGACGAGGTGAGGCCGCTCGACGCGATGGCGCGCCTGCAGTCGCGGTTCCCCGGCTGCGCGACCCTCGAGCACCGCCCGCCCCGAGCCGAGTCCGCCGAGGTCCGCTACGCCGAGCGCGTCCGCGGGCGCAGCGACGTCGAGGTCGTCGACGACTTCCTCGCCCACGTGCGCGGGGGCCACGGAGCCACCGAGACCGAGCGCGCCCTCGCCCTCGACGCCCTCGCCGCGGTCGACGCCGAGGCCGCGCGGTGAGGATCCACCGACTCGCCTTCGCCGGACTCGGCCCGTTCCGCACTCCGCAGGAGATCGACTTCGATCGCCTCGACGACGTCGGCATCTACCTGATCGCCGGGCGGACGGGAGCCGGCAAGTCCACCGTCCTCGACGCGATCAGCTTCGCGCTCTACGGCTCCGTGCCCCGGTTCGACGGAACGGCGGCACGGCTGCGCAGCGATCACAGCGGACCCGAGGACGAGACCTGGGCCGAGCTCGACTTCGAGGCGGCGGGGCGGGTCTACCGCATCCGCCGCTCCCCCGAGTACGAGCGTCCGCGCAAGCGCGGCGGGGGCACCACGACCCAACCGGCCAGGGTCGAGCTGCACGAGCGCATCGACGGCGCGTGGACGGGCCTGTCCTCGAGCGCCAAGGAGACGGGCGTCGAGATCGGCCGCATCATCGGGCTGACGAAGGACCAGTTCCTGCAGGTCATCCTGCTCGCGCAGAACCGCTTCCACGAGTTCCTGCTCGCGAAGAACGACGACCGTCAGCGGCTGCTGCGCACCCTCTTCGCGACCGAGCGGTACGAGCTGCTGCGCCGTCGCCTCCTCGCGCAGCGGCACGAGAGCGGCGCCGCCCTCGAGGAGGAGCGCGCCGCGATCGCCGCTCTGGCCGACGAGGCGGGTCGGCTCGCCGACGACTCCCCCGCGCCCCGCCCCGACGCAGTCGACTCCGAGTGGTTCGCGGGTCTGGTCGCGCGGATCCGGCTGCCGCTCGAGACTTCCCGCTCTGCGGTCGAGCGCGCCGACGACGAGGCGCGGGAGGCGCTCGACGCACTCGACGCGGCACGATCGCTCCGTCGCGCGCAGGAGCGCCGCGCCCGCGCCCTGCGCGATGCCGAGGAGCTCGCCGTGGCGGAGTCGGTCGTCATCGAGCAGCGCGAGCGGCTCGAGGCGTCGCGGCGGGCCGACGGGGTCGCGCCGCTCCTGCGCGCCGCGCGGACCGCCGACGACGCCGCCGACGCCGCCGCGACGGCGCTCGAGCGAGCGGCCGCGGCCTACCGCTCGCTCTTCGGGATCGACCCCGACCCCGCCGCCGCCGGGGCGGAGCGCGAGAGCATCGACGGGCGCCTCGGCGCGCTGGCCGACGCCCTCGCCGAGGAGGGCCGGATCCCGGAGGCGACCCGTCTCGCCGAAGCGGCCGACAGGGACCGCGATCGGGCAGCCGCCGCGTCGCGCCGACTCGAGGAGGAGCTCGCAGGACACCCCGTCCGGATCCAGGCCGTGGAAGCAGAGGAGTCGGAGCTCTCCGCCGACGCTGCGACGGTCCCCCTGCGGGTCGACGAGCTCGCGGGCGTCGAGCGGAGGCTCGCGGCGGCCGAGGAGCGCGAGACGGCGGCCGCGAGTCTCTCGGGCCTGCGCGCCGCCTACGCCGAGGCGGTCCGCGCGCACAGCGGGAGCGCCGAGGTGCACGCCGATCTCGTCGCGAGGCGGTTCGCGGGTTACGCCGGGGAGCTGGCGACCGCGCTCGTCCCCGGCGATCCCTGTCCGGTCTGCGGATCCCGCGAGCACCCTGTGCCCGCCCGGGACGACGATCTCGCGCCGGTCTCGAACGACGACCTCGAGCACGCCCGCGGGGCTGTCGAGCGTGCGGCGGCGGCGATGGACTCGGCTCGCGATCGCGAGAACGAGGCCGCCCTCCGTCTCGCCGCGCTCGAGGAGCGGGCGGGCCGCGAGAGCACGGAGGAGCTCCGCCTGCGGCGCAGCGAGGTCGAGCGGCTGCTCCGGAGCGCGCTGAGCGCCGCCGCGCGCATCGAGGAGCTCCGCGGCGAGCGGTCAGCGCTCCGAGCCCGGATCGAGGAGCTCGCGGCCCGCCGCGACGTGTCGCGAGCCGACCACGACCGGCTCGCGCGCGAGGCCACCATCGCCTCCGAGACGCTCCGGCACCTCCGCGAGCGGGTCGACGCCCACCGCGACGGCGCGGCGAGCATCGGGGCACGCGTGGAGGCGCTCTCGCTGCGGCGCCGGGTCGCCGACGATCTGGTCCGCGCCGACGAGGTCGCGCGGATCCGCGGCGAGGCGGTGGCCGCAGCCGAGGACCAGCTCGCCGGGACGCTGGTCGAGAAGGGCTTCCCGACCCGGGAGGCGGCGGAGGCGGCCGCCCTCACCTCCGGTGAACGCGCCCGAGCAGAGGCCGTGGTCGCCGAGCACGAGCGCCGCCGGAGCGCGGTCGAGGCCGTCCTCGCCGAGCCCGAGCTGCACGGGCTGCCGACCTCTCCCGTCGACCTCGCCGGGGCCGAGGAGCGCGCAGGAGCCGCCTCGTCCCGCCGCGACGAGGCCCGGTCGCTGCTCTCGGTGCTCGAGCACCGCGCCGCACGGCTGAGCGAGCTGGCCCTGCTCGCCGACGAGCGCCTCCTGGCGCTCGAGGGCCGGCTCGAGCGGCACCTGGAGCTGCGCGCGCTCGCCGAGACCGTCGACGGCCAGAACTCCCGGCGCATGGACCTCGAGGCGTTCGCCCTCGCCGGCCGCCTCGAGGAGATCGTGGGCGCGGCCAATCTGCGTCTGACGGCGATGACGAGCGGCCGCTACACCCTGCTGCACGACGACTCGCTCGCCTATCGCGGAGCCGCGTCGGGTCTCGGCATCCAGATCCTCGACGCGTTCACGGGTGCGCGCAGACAGGCTGCGTCTCTGTCGGGAGGCGAGACCTTCCTCGCCTCCCTCGCCCTCGCTCTCGGCCTCGCCGACGTCGTCACGATGCAGTCGGGCGGCATCACGCTCGAGACGATGTTCATCGACGAGGGCTTCGGCTCACTCGATGCCGAGACGCTCGAGACGGCGCTCGGCACCCTCGATTCGCTGCGCTCGGGTGGCCGCACGATCGGGTTGATCAGCCACGTCGACGCGATGCGCGAACGGCTCCCCATCGGTCTGCGCGTCGTGGTCGGCGACCGGGGTGACAGCACGATCGTCACCGACTGACGCACACCGCCGCACTCGCGCACCTCCGGCTCGCGGGGACACGGTCGGCTCGCAGAACCGCGTGGATTCCACGAGCCGAACGACGTCTCACGAGCCGGACGTGCAGCGGGCGCCGAGCGGGCGGGTCAGCCGATCGCCTCGCGGAGCACGTGCATGAGGGCGTCGAGCTGGACCGTGTCGGCCGAGGCGGTCTCGGCGTCCGCCCCGTCGAGCGCGCGGGCGGCGAGACCGGCCTTCGCGTCGATGAGCTCGGCGATCTTGGCGTCGATCGTGTGCGCCGCGATGATGCGCCAGGCCGTGACCGGCTCCTCCTGCCCGATGCGGTGCACGCGGTCGATCGCCTGGGTCTGCTCCGCGGAGGTCCACGAGAGCTCGGCGAGGACGACGTTCGAGGACGCCTGCAGGTTGACGCCGACTCCCGCTGCGGTCAGCGAGCAGACCGCGACCGAGACGTCGGGGTCCTCGTTGAACGCGTCGATCTGCGCCTGCCGGAAGGTCGCCGTCTGGTCGCCGCGGATCGAGACCGAGGTGAGGTCGCGCTTCTCGAACGTGTCCTCCGCCTGGTCCATCACGTCGACGTGCTTGGCGAAGAACACGACCTTGCCGACGGAGCGAGCGAGCTGGGAGGCGTAGTCGGCCGCGAGCGCCGCCTTCGCCTGACCGATGCGGCGCACCATCGTGAACACGTTCTCGCCGGTCTTGGCCGACTTCGACTCCTCGAGCTCGCTCTGCGCGACGATGCGGATGAACCGCTCCTGCTCGGTGTCGTCGAGCTCGTGCGTGATCGACGCGGTGACGGCGCGGAACCGCTGCAGCATGCGGGCTCCGAGCTCGCGCTCGGCCTTCTGGATCGAGCGGCCGAGGTCGTCGTCGAGCTCGACGGGCAGATCGACGATCCGCTTGGAGGGCAGGTCGGCCGCCACGTCGATCTTCTTGCGACGGACGATGCCGAGATCGATCACGGCCTCGCGGGCCTCGGGATAGAAGCCCGTGTCGGCCGGCGTGAGTCCCGTCTCCTCGAGCTGGCGCATGAGCTCCGGCCCGGGCTTGGTCTCGTCGATCCAGCCCAGGAAGCGCCAGATCGCGCGGAAGTCGTCGACGTCGTTGATGAGCGGTGTTCCCGTGAGGGCGATCATCAGCGGGTCGTGCCCGGGGGTCGTCTCGCGGATCTTCGCCGCGAGCGCGAGGACGCTCTGCGAGCGCTGCGAGCGCAGGTTCTTGATGAAGTGCGCCTCGTCGACCACCATGCCGCGGAACCCGAGGTTCCCCAGCCAGCCGATGTGCCGGTCGAGGATGTCGTAGTTGACGATCACGACGTCGGCGAAGGCGTCGAGCGTGCCGCCGTCGCCGTGGATGACGGTCGCGCGGCGCTGCGGTGTCCAGTGCTCGACCTCGCGCGCCCAGTTCATCTTGACGACGTTGGGGACCACGGCGAGCAGCGGGTACGACCCGGTGACGGAGGCGGCGAGGAGGCTCTGGGCCGTCTTCCCGAGGCCGGGCTCGTCGGCGAGGAGGAAGCTGCGGTGCCCCTCCCGCGCGCTCTCGATGAAGCGCGCCTGGTGCGGCATCAGCTCGCGCCCGCGCGGCGTCACGCGGTCGATGGCAGGAGGGTCCGGCAGCTCCATGCTCGCGGCGCGACCGCCGGCGCCGTACTCGAAGGCCTTGAAGAGCGGGCCGAGCAGCTCCCAGTCGTCCAGCCGGCGGCGCGGTGCGGGTGCCGGTGCCGCGATCGAGAAGTCCGGAGGGAGGAACGGGTTGGCGAGCTGGCGGGCGCGGACCGAGGGCGGGACCACCTGGTTGACGGGCACCTCCGGCTTGGGCTCGGGCTCGGTGACGATGAGCAGCTCGTCGGGGCTCAGCTCGGCTCCCGCCTCGAGCAGCCAGTCGCGGCGGAGCTTCTGCGCGGCGGGGGTGATCCCCGCCTCCGACTCGAGCAGGGCGATCAGGCTCGTGTCCCGCGCGGCGGTCTTCGCGAGGATCGTCGCGATACCGTCGAGGCGCTTCATCTCTTCTGCACGCTGCGAGTCCGAGAGCTCGGTGTCGACCTTGACCCGCTTGCGCTCCTCACGCATGAGGAGGGCGATGACCAGGAACTTCGTCCGGTTGGTCGGCCCGACCTTGCCGGTCTGCGCCTTCGCCTCGACCTCCCGCACCCGGCGGGCGAGGATCGGGATGATCCCCGAGTTGTCGACTCCGCGCGCGCGCGATCGGGGCCGGGACCCGGCCGCGTTCGTGGTTCGACGCGTCTGACCGGACTGACGCTGGCCGCTGCGAGCCATGCTCCTCCTCGACGTGTGACGGGGGCGGAGGAGGGATTCCCGCGCTCTACCGTCGCATTGCACTGCACTGTCTTGCACAGGCCGCGTCGCCTCCGCTGAGGTGACGGGCATCGGTGCGCCCGGTGGCCGTCGGGAGCTCCGAGCAACGGGTCTGAGACCCGGTCGCAGCATCCCCGGCGCGCGGGTGCACCCCGAGTGTACTCCCGGACGGGGGTCCGGCGGGGCTCACTCGGGGACGGGGACCTTGATGAGCAGTCCCGCTGCGACCACGACTCCCACCGCGGCGAGATGGAGCGAGGACCAGACCGCGTCCGGGAACGAGAAGGGCAGCACGGGGTTCCAGAGCAGCACGATCGGGACGAGACCCGCCAGCCAGTAGTAGGCCCTCCCCTGGATCGCGAACCACCCGATCACGGCCGCGAGGATCGCGACCGGATAGCGGATGAAGTCGTAGGCGTCGCCCCCCACGAGCGCGAGGCCCGCCACGAGGATGATCGCGGCCAGGATCCCCGGCGCGAGTGCCATCTTCGACGTGGATCGGGAGGGGTAGCGGTCGGCGACTCCTCCGCGGGGCGGGGGGCCGGCTTTCTTGGCATTCACTCTCCGATGCTACGGGCCGGATACCCCGCCCGGGTATCCCGGCCGGCGGCGTAGGCTGGCCGCGTGATCGAGGACCTCAAGAAACGCTCCCTGCACCGAGCCCGCATCCTGGGGGGCCAGATGCGCGGGCTCGAGAAGATGATCGAGAACGAGGACTACTGCGTCGACATCGTCACGCAGTCGCTCGCGATCCAGAAGTCGCTCGGCTCGCTGAACAAGCTGATCGTCGAGAACCACCTGCGCACGCACATCACCGACATGTTCGAGGAGGGCGGCGACGCCCGGGAGGCCGCGATCGCGGAGTTGGTGAAGATCTTCGAGCTCTCGAACAACCGCTCCTGATCCCGGCCGCCGGAGCGGCGGCGGCACCCCGTCCCGCAGGACGGCGGATCCCCGGAGAGACGCCCGCCGCCCACGGCCTGCTGGTCGGGTAGCCCCGCAGGTCGAGACCCGCGAATCGCAGACGGCAGAACGCGCACCCGATCGGGTGCGCCGGGTGCGATGCTCGAAGCAGCGCCCGGAGGGGCGCGGAGGAGGCACGATGACCACGCTCACTGCCGTCCGCGGCGACATCACCCGCGAGGACGTCGACGTGATCGTCAACGCCGCGAACTCCTCCCTCCTCGGCGGCGGAGGGGTCGACGGCGCCATCCATCGCGCCGGCGGCCCCGAGATCCTCGAGGCGTGCCGGCGCCTCCGCGCGACCGAGCTCCCCGACGGTCTCCCGGCCGGGTCCGCCGTCGCCACCACCGCGGGCAGGCTGCCCGCGCGCTGGGTCGTCCACACGGTCGGCCCGGTGTTCTCGACGCGCGAGGACCGCACCGCCGTCCTCGCCTCCGCCTACACGGAGTCGATCCGCAGCGCTCGCGCACTCGGTGCCCGCACCGTCGCGTTCCCCGCCGTCTCGGCGGGCGTCTACGGCTGGCCGATGGACGACGCCGCCCGCGTGGCCGTGTCATCGGTGCGCCGAGCGGTCGCCGAGGACGGCCCGACGATCGACGAGGTGCGCTTCGTCCTCTTCTCGACGGAGGCGCTCGACGCGTTCCGCGGGGAGCTCGGCTAGCCCCCGTCAGCTCGTCGTCGCTCCGGACGTGTCCGTCGTGCCGGAGTCGCCCGTGCCGCCCGTCCCCGAGTCGCCCGCGCCGGGCCCTCCGAACCCCGGCTGACCCCCGCCCGGGAAGCCGCCCTCGGGCATCTCGCCCAGCTGCGACGGATCGAAGCGCACCGCGGAGGAGGAGCCGACCGCGTTGCCGACCGCGTAGCCGATCCCGTAGCCGCCACCCAGCAGGAGCAGACCCGCGACCACGGCGAGGGCGATCACCCGTGACCGTCGCCGCCACCAGCGCCGCCGCGGTTCGACCGCGGGAGCCGATGCCGTCGAGGGGTTCGGCGGCGGCCATCCCGTCGCCTCCGCCGCCCGCCCGCGTTCGTCGTTCTCGACCGTGTAGCCGCTCATCGCGCCTCCGCCTCTCGTCCTCCGCCCCGTCCGGGCGCAGTCCGAGAGTGCTGGCGAGTGCTGTGGGGAGGGTGTGGAGGGGCGCTCAGCGCCCTCTGAAGCCGGCGCCTACGCCGTCTTCGGGCGGGCGAACTCGTCGAACGGCAGCGTGATGGGGCGCGTGCGGGGAGGCATGCGCAGGACCGCGCCGAGCGCCGGTCCGAGCGCCTCCCGCCATGCGGCGTAGCCGTCCTCGTTGAGGTGCAGCCCGTCCGGGGAGTACTGCGGAAGGATCCCGCCGTCCTCGCCCGCCAGTACGGGCCAGAGATCGAGGTAGCCCGCGTGCGCCGTCGGGGCGAACTGCCAGAGGTGGCGGTTGATCTCGCGGATCTGCGGCGCGAACTCGTGCCCGCGCGGCAGCACGGAGATCACGAGGATGCGCACGTCCGGGAGGTCGCGCCGGAAGGTCGCCACGACCGTCTCGATGTTGCGGACGATGTGCTCGGTGGTGCGGTGCCAGGCGAGGTCGTTCGTGCCGACCAGCAGCACGATCGTGTCCGGCGCCTGCTCGATCAGCTCGGGGAGCCGTGCCACCACGTCGGCCGTGGTCGCCCCGCCGACTCCCTCGTCGACCACCGTCGAGGCCGAGAGCCACTCGTCCCAGCCGCCCCCCTGGATGATGCTGTCCCCGATGAAGAGGGTCTTGCCCAGCTGGAGATCGCGCCCCGCGTCCGTGTCCGACCGTTCGCTCATCGTGCTCCTCTCGGTTGCGTCCGGGGCGGCGTCGCCGCCCGCGGACCCTCCCATTGTCACCTCTGCTCTCCGCGCCCGCCAGGGGACCCCTCATCGGCCGAGTCGCGGAGCCCCGCCGCGGTCGCCGTGATCCGGTTCGCCATCCCGTTGAAGATGACTCCGTGGAAGGGCAGGACGGCGAACCAGTACAGCCGTCCGGCGAGCCCCTGCGGGAAGAAGACGGCGCGCTGGGTGTAGACCGAGCCGCCGCCGTCTGCGGGCTCCGCGCGCATCTCGAGCCACGCCCCTCCCGGGACCTTCATCTCGGCGCGCAGGCGCAGCAGTGTGGGCCGCTCGATCGCCTCGACCCGCCAGAAGTCGAGCGCGTCGCCGGCGTGCAGGCGCTCGGAGTCGCGCCGGCCGCGCTGCAGTCCCACTCCCCCGACGAGCTTGTCCATCCATCCCCTGATCGCCCAGGCGAGCGGGAAGGAGTACCAGCCGTTGGTCCCTCCGATGCCCTCGATGACCCGCCAGAGCCTGGCCGCGTCGGCGTCCGTCCGACGGACCTTGCGGTCGACGTAGACCGTGTGGCCCGCCCACTCGGGATCGCTGGGCAGCGGATCGCTCGGGGCACCGACGACCTCGGAGTTCTGCCAGCTCGTCTCGATCTCGCCGGACTGCATCTTGCCCAGCGCCAGCCGCACCGATCGCCGGTACCCGGTGAGCCCGCCCTCGGGGTCGGGGATCAGCTCCCGGATGTCCTGCTCGCGCACGATGCAGTCGTACTGCAGGGAGGCGATGATCGGCACGGCGAGAGAGCGCGGGATCGGAGTCACGAGATTGACCCACTGCGAGGCGAGCCACGGAGTGAACACGGGGAGCGACGCGATGGGCCGCTGCGGGAGACCGGCCTCGACCGCGTAGCCGTTCATCATCTGGCCGTAGCGCAGCACATCGGGTCCGCCGATGTCGAAGGTGCGGTTGATCGAGCGGTCCTCGAGGGAGGCGGCGCCGATGAGGTAGTGCATCACGTCGCGCACCGCGATCGGCTGGATGAAGTTGCGCACCCACTGCGGCGCGGGCATGTAGGGGAGGATGTCGGTCAGGTGGCGCACCATCTCGAACGACGTCGAGCCCGAGCCGATGATCACTCCGGCCTGCAGCGCGATGGTCGGCACTCCCGACTCCATCAGGATGCGGCCGACTTCGGCGCGCGAGCGCAGGTGCTTCGACAGCTCCTCGCCGTCGGGGTGCAGGCCGCCGAGGTAGACGATCCGCTCGATCCCGGCGGCCAGTGCGGCCTCGGCGACGTTCGTCGCGGCGCGGCTCTCGATCTCCTCGAAGCGGGCGTGGTCGGCGCCGGAGCCCATCGAGTGCACGAGGTAGTAGAGGACTCCGACGCCCTCGAAGGCCGCCGCGAGCGACTCCGGGTCGGCGAGGTCGCCCTGCGCCACCTCGACCTGGTCGGCCCAGGGGACCTCGGCGAGCCTGCGGGGGTCGCGCACCAGCACGCGCACGCGGAATCCGGCCTCGAGGAGCCTGGGGGTGAGGCGACCGCCGATGTAGCCCGTCGCTCCGGTGACGAGGGCGAGGGGGCGCGACGGTGCCGGTGACGATTCGCTCATGCCGGCCACGCTACGCCGAGCGGGGGCGCGCCTCCCCTGCTGGTGCGCGGCCCCGCCCGCTGCTATGCCCGCGGCACCGGAACGGCCCGGCCGGGGGCTCAGGAGAGGCCGAGCACCGTCCGGATGCGACCGACGTCGTGGTTCATCTGCCGGATCAGCGGCTCGACGCCCTCGTAGGCGACCTGTCCGCGGATGCGCGAGACGAAGGCCACATCGACCACGCGATCGTAGAGGTCGAGGGTCTCGTCGAGGACGAAGGCCTCGACCTGCTTCGGAGGCACGCCCACGAACGTCGGGTTGCTCCCGACCGAGACCGCGGCGGGGTAGGTGCGCCCCTCGACGGTGAGCCGCCCCGCGTAGACGCCGTCGGCGGGGATCAGCCCCTGCGACTCCGGGGACAGGTTGGCGGTCGGGAAGCCGAGCTCGCGGCCCCGCTTCGCTCCGTGCACCACGACTCCGCGCACGACGGGCTCGTGACCGAGCAGCCAGGTCGCGTGCTCGACGTCGCCCTCCGCGAGCAGCTCGCGGATCCAGGTCGAGGAGACGCGGCGCCCGTGCTCGGGCCGGACGTCGTCGATCAGCTCGACGTCGAAGCCGTGCGTCTCTCCGAGGGAGCGGAGCATCCCGACGTCTCCGGCCCCGCGCGCGCCGAACCGGAAGTCGGAGCCGACGAGCACGATGCGCGCCTCGAGGGCGTCCACGAGCACCTGCTGCACGAACTCCTCGGGGGTCAGCGAGCGGAACGCCTCGTCGAAGGTCAGCATCAGGGTCGCGTCGACCCCGGTGCCGGCGAGGAGCTCGAGCTTCTGCTCGTTGCCGACGAGCGCGGGAGGGCACTTCTCGGGTGCGATGACGCTCAGCGGATTGCGGTCGAAGGTGACGACGACGGCGGCGAGCCCCCGCTCCCGCGCACGCTCGTGCAGGGTCCCGATGACGGCACGGTGGCCGGAGTGCACGCCGTCGAACTTGCCGATCGTCACCGCGGAGGGGCCGATCCCTGCAAGGTCCTGCGGACTGGTCTCGACGCGCATCACGCGGGTCCGGCGGCGTCGCGGCGGCTCTGCACCCGGAGCCACCACAGCCCCAGAACCGGCAGGACGAGCGGGATGAGGAGGTAGCCCGCGCCGAACGCCGACCAGACCGTGGACTGGCGGCCGAAGGGGTCGACGCTCGTGAGGCCGAGCAGCTGCGGGGCGAGCACGCTGATCGCACCGACGACCAGCACGCCGATCAGCTCGAAGGTGATCGTGACCCAGGCGACGCGCTGCCAGAGGCGGCCGGGCGCGACGAGCGCGACGGTCGCGACGATGTACACGACGGCCGACAGCGCCGAGAGCGAGAACGCGAGGGGCGCCTCCTCGAAGCGGTCGATGATCTGGAAGACGGAGCGCCCGGTGGCCGCGAGCGCGAGGATCCCGTAGACCACCACGAGCAGGCTGCCGATCCCCCTCGCTCGTCTCGAGCGGACGGGCTGGGTCCTGGTGCTTCGCGGGGTGGTCGCCCGTCGGGGCGCATCGCTGGCTTGATTCGACATCGCAGGGTCAATGGTAGGCGCTCGGCACGAGCCGCCGGGCGGCGGCCGCTGGGCTCAGGCGACCTGGAAGAACCAGATCTGGTGCATCCGGTAGACCATCACCGCGATCGAGAGGCAGACGACGCCCAGGATGACCGTGCTCCACCGGCTGCGCTCGATCAGCGCCCAGAAGCCCGCGACGACCGGGAGGATCAGCGCCGAGATCAGGTAGACGTAGTACTCCGGCAGGCTCCCCGACGGCGAGTTGCCGACCAGCGGAGAGACGATCGCCACCGCGAGCTGGACGATGAGCAGGAGCTCGACGATCGCGGTCGCCCCGACCGAGACGTCGGAGGGGCGCCGACCGAGGAGCCCGAGCACGAGGCACAGCAGTCCCGCGACGACGGCGACGCCGACCTGCAGCGTCGTGAACCACTCGATCACGGCGCAACCGCCCGCAGGTGCTCGGTGGGGAAGTTCACGACGCTCGTGAGCAGCCGGCCCCGGCGCTCGGCGAGGCCGATGAGCCGCCCGGCCGGGTCGACGGCCGCGAGCAGTCCCTTCGCGGCCAGCGCCGCCTCCGGAGCCGCGATGCGCTTGCCGTTGGCGAGATCGACGGACGCCTGGGCGTCGAGGTGCAGCAGCGGGAACAGCTCCCCCGCCACCGCGGTCGGGGTGAGCATGGCGGAGGCGACGTCCACCTCGTCGATGTCCCCCGCCGCATCGACGGAGAACGGGCCCACCGCGGTGCGCCGCAGCGCTGTGAGGTGCCCGCCGACACCGAGCGCCGCGCCGAGATCGCGGGCGAGCGCGCGGATGTAGGTGCCGGAGGAGCACGCGATGCGCGCCTCGAGATCGAGGAACCCGTCGACATCGCGGCGGGCGAGGACGTCGAAGGCCGAGACCGTCACGCTCCGGGCCGCCAGGACGACCTCCTCGCCGTCGCGCACACGAGCGTAGGCGCGGCGGCCGTCGACCTTGATCGCGCTGACCGAGCTCGGCACCTGCTCGATCGCGCCCGTGAGCGCGGCGACGACCTCGTCGACCGACTCCGGAGTGATCGACGCGACGCGACCCGGCTCCGACCTCTCGAGCAGCTCGCCCTCGCGGTCGTCCGTGGTGGTGGCGGCGCCCAGGCGGATCGTCGCCTCGTAGACCTTGTCGAGACCGACGAGGTAGGTGAGCAGCCGTGTCGACGGGCCGAGGCCGAGGATCATCAGACCCGTCGCCATCGGGTCGAGAGTGCCGGCGTGGCCGACCTTGCGAGTGCCGGCACGGCGACGCGTCCGCGCGACGAGGTCGTGGCTGGTGATCCCGCCGGGCTTGTCGAGGAGGAGGATCCCGTTCGGCGCCGTCGCTGGGTCACCGGGGGTCTCGAGCACGGGTGCGAGGATACACGCGCCGTTCGGGAGTCGGCTCCGCGCGCGACCCGCGGATCGGGTCGCCCTAGGCTTGCCGGATGAGGATCGCAGTACTCGGAGCGGGCGCCGTCGGGGGCACGATCGCCGCGCTCCTGGATCGCGCCGGACACGACGTCGAGGTCACGGCCCGGGGTGCCAACCGCACCGCCGTCCGCCGCTCCGGCATCCGCCTCGACGGCGCCTGGGGCCGGCACACCGCCTGGGTGCGCAGCGGCGAGACCCTCGACCTGGTCCCCGAGATCGCCTTCGTCTGCACCAAGGCCCAGGATGCGGAGGACGCCCTCCGCGCCAACCGCCGCACCGTCGACGGGACCCTCGTGGTCGTCGTGCAGAACGGGTTGGACGGCCTCCAGGCGGCGCAGCGACAGGTCCGCGACGCCCGCCTCGTCGGGGCGCTCGCCCTGTTCGCCGCCAGCCACCTCGAGCCGGGGCGGGTGAGCGTCACCGCGCCGGCCACCACGACCCTCGGAGTGCCCGGTCGACCCGCCGACGACGACGTCCGTCGCGCGGCCTCCGTGCTCGGGGAGGCCGTTCCGACAGCGACCACGGACGACTTCCTGGGTGCGCAGTGGACCAAGCTCCTCATCAACGAGGTCAACGCCCTCCCCGCGATCACGGGCCTCTCGGTGCAGGAGACGATCGCCGATCCGGGCCTGCGCCGTCTGCTCGCGCGGGCGATGAAGGAGGCGGCGCGCACCGGGATCGCGTCCGGCGTGAGCTTCGGCGCGCTCCAGGGTCTGACCGACGCCCGGGTGCGGGCGCTCGCGGCGGCGCCGCTCACGGTGGTCGAGCTGCTGCCGCGGCGGATGGCCTCGGGCATGGGGTCCGTCCCCAACCCGGGCTCCACGCTGCAGAGCGTGCGCCGCGGCGTCCCGACCGAGATCGATCATCTCGCCGGAGCGGTGGTGCGCACGGCGAGCCGTCTCGGACGTGAGGCGCCGGTCAACCAGCTGCTCGTCGACCTCGTCCACGAGGTCGAGCGCACGGGCGCCTTCCTCGCGCCGGCCGACGTCGTCCGGCGCGCCTCCTCCCTCTGATCGGGGCGGATCGACGGAGGTGCCGCGTCAGCAGGAGTCGGCGAAGATGCGCCGCGGATGCTCGGGGTCGCGGATGTCGACCAGCACGGGCGCCAGACGGCGCGGGTCGGTGCTCGCGCGGTAGGCCGCGTCCACCGGCGGCTCCTGGGTGTCGAGCCGGATGCTGAGGTTCCAGGCGCCGCGGAGCTCGGGCCGCAGCGCGAACTCCCCGTCCACCAGCAGCACGGCGTCCCGGCCGGCGGTGCGCCACTTGGGCTGCCGCGCCTCGTCCCGCACGGCGTCGAAGCCCGCGAGCACGAAGCCGGTGCTCCCGCCGAGCTTGAAGGGATCGAGCAGCACGCGCCGCAGCAGCTCGTAGTCGTAGCGGCCGAGGTAGGCGCGCTGCGCCTCCGGGAGCGCCGCGTCCTCTCGGTCGGCCCGAGACCGCTGGAAGTCGACCAGGTGCGCGGTGAACGCATCGTGACCGGCCCTGCGGAGGGCGTCCGCGAGATCGGCGGAGAACGCCGCGCTCACCTCGGGGTCGTCCGCGTCGATGCCGACCGCGACGCGCCCGCGCGCGTAGTTGTGCAGCACCTCCGCCGCGAGAGCGTCGAGCACATCGGCCTTCTGCGGAGCCCACTTGGTCATCCCCTCACGATACGCGGCACCCCTTAGGGTGAGCCGATGCCCGCACCCTTCTCCCCCGAGATCGTCTCCTGGTTCCGCGCGAGCGCGCGCGACCTCCCGTGGCGTCGCGAGGGCTTCCCGGCCTGGGGAACGCTCGTGAGCGAGTTCATGCTGCAGCAGACCCCGGTCGTACGGGTCGTCCCCCGCCTCGAGGAGTGGCTCCGGCGCTGGCCCACCCCCGCCGATCTCGCGGCCGTCCCGCCCGGAGAGGCGGTCAGGGCCTGGCAGTCCCTCGGGTACCCGCGACGCGCGCTCCGCCTGCACGCCTGCGCTCTGGCGATCGCCCAGGAGCACGGCAACGTGGTCCCGGAGGACGTCGACGTCCTCCTCGCCCTGCCCGGGATCGGCGACTACACGGCTCGGGCGATCGCCGTCTTCGCCTACGGCCACCGGCACCCGGTCGTCGACACCAACGTGCGCCGGGTCATCGCCCGAGCCGTGGCGGGAGCCGCAGAACCCGGCCCGCCCCGGTCAGCGGTCGACCTGGCCGCCATGGAGGCGCTCCTCCCCGTGGGTCTCGAGGACGCCGCCGCGTTCAACGCCGGGATGATGGAGCTCGGAGCGATCGTCTGCACGGCGCGGGCGCCGCGCTGCGACGACTGCCCGATCCGCGAGGCGTGCCGCTGGCGGGCCGAGGGGTATCCCGCTCACGACGGCCCCGTGAAGGCACGCCAGAAGAGGTTCGAGGGCTCCGATCGCCAGGTGCGGGGCCTCATCCTCGCCGAGCTGCGCGCCGCCCACACGCCGGTGACCGAGGCCGAGATCGACTCGCTCTGGCCCGATGCCGAGCAGCGTCGTCGCGCGCTCGCCGGCCTCCTCGCCGACGGACTCGCGGTCGGCGACCCGGCTGTCGGCTACCTCCTCCCCCACTCCTGAGTGCAGCCGCGCAGACCGGGCCGGGCGTCGGAGGCGACGGGTAGCGTGGCGCCGTGACCGATCGCCGCCTCCGCCTCCCCCGCCCCGACGACGACGTCGCCCGGGCCCTCGCCGCCGTGCGGGTCGAGCACGAGCTGCCCGGCCCGTTCCCTCCTGCCGCGCTCGCCGAGGCCGAGGAGGCGGATCGGCTCGCCGACGACGCCGGGCGCCTCGATCTGACCGCCGTCCCGTTCGTGACCATCGATCCGCCCGGCTCCCTCGACCTCGACCAGGCACTCCATCTCGAGCCCACCGCGTCCGGCGTCGTCCTGCGCTACGCGATCGCCGACGTGCCGGCGGTCGTCCGGCCCGGCGGAGCCCTCGACACCGAGACCCGCCGGCGCGGCCAGACCTACTACCTCCCCGATGGCCGCGTCCCGCTGCACCCGGATGTGCTCTCCGAGGGCACGGCGTCCCTGCTCCCCGGGCAGCCTCGACGCGCCCTGGTCTGGACGCTCGAGCTCGACGCGGGTGCCGAGCCGCGCTCCGTGCGCCTGGAGCGCGCCCTCGTGACCAGCATCGCCCGTCTCGACTACGAGACGGTCCAGCGCAGCGTCGACGCGGGTCGGCCGCATCCGTCGATCGAGCTCCTGCCCTGGTTCGGGAGGGAGCGCCTCGCCCGCGAGGCCGAGCGCGGTGGAGCGAGCCTGACCCTCCCCGAGGAGGAGATCGTCGCTGCCGACGGCGGCTACCGGGTCGAGCGTCGCGCCCCCCTCGCCGTCGAGGCGTGGAACGCGCAGGTCTCGCTCCTGACCGGCATGTCGGCGGCGGCGATGATGCTCGACGCCGGCGTCGGGATCCTCCGCACCATGCCGGCCGCAGACCCCTCGACCGTCGCCGCCTTCCGCACCCGGGCCGAGGCGCTCGGCGTCCCCTGGCCGACGGACGAGACGTACGGCGCCTACCTCCGCCGGCTCGACACCGCAGAGCCCCGGCAGCTCGCCGTCATGTACGCCGCAGCCTCGCTGTTCCGAGGAGCCGGTTACACCGCCTTCGACGGCACTTCCCCCGAGCATCCCGAGCAGGCGGCCCTCGCCGCTGCCTACGCGCACGTCACGGCACCGCTGCGCCGCCTGGTCGACCGGTTCGGACTCGCCGTCTGCCTCGCGATCTCGACGGGCGAAGACCTGCCCGACTGGCTCCGGTCAGCACTGCCCGAGCTCCCCGCTCTCATGGCCTCGAGCGACCGGCGCGCCGGAGCGGCGTCACGCTCGGCGACCGCGGTCGTCGAGGCGGCGATCCTCCGGGGTCGAGAGGGCTCGGTCTTCGAGGGCGTCGTCGTCCAGACCGCGAAGACCCGCTCGTCCGTGCAGCTGCTCGATCCCGAGATCACCGTCGACGTGCAGACGCCGCTCACGCCGGGAGCCCGTGTCGACATCGTCCTGGTCTCGGTCGATGTCGCCACGGGCTCCGCCGTGTTCAGGCTCGGCGACTAGTCCTCGTCGTCGTCCTCACGGGGCTTCACGTAGGGGTCGGCGTCGCCGGCGTAGTCCGCCGTCGCGGCGAGGGTCTGCACCTGCGAGTCCTGGTTGCGCGCCGCGGCGAGGAGATCCTCGATGTGCTTCGCGTTCTCGGGAACCGCGTCGAGGATGAACTCGAGCGACGGGGTCAGCCGGGCGGTGATGTTCTTGCCGACCTCGGTGCGCAGCATCCCGGTGGCCGCCTTCAGAGCGGCAGCCGAATCGGCGCGCTCCTCGTCGGTGCCGTAGACCGTGTAGAACACGGACGCGTGCTGCAGGTCGCCGGTCACCTGCACATCGGTGATGGTGACGAAGCCGAGCCGCGGGTCGCGGAGTCCGCGCTCGAGTCGCTTGGCGACGATCACCTGAATCCGTTCGGCGAGCTTCCTCGCCCGTGCCGGATCTGCCATGGCTGGTCCTCACATCTCTCTCGACGCGCCTCTCGGCTCGTCATCTAATCACTGTTCCGGCAGCTGCCGGGGGCCGTTGCTGGGGCTCTCGAGGGCTCCGGATCAGGCGGGGTGCCTCGTCACGGCTCCCTCCCGAGCGCCTGCGGCGCTCCCGCCAGACCCGAGCCAGGAGCCGTGACGAGGCACCCCACCTGATCCTCCTGCTCAGAAGCGCTGAGCTCTTCTGAACTGAAGCGGAGGGAGGGTGCTGTCGTCCTCTCGCGCCTGGCTCGGGTCTGGCGGGCGCCCGCAGGGCGCGGGATGGCGCGAGAGGGCGACAGCACCCTCCCGATCCCCCTCTGAGCGTCCCCAGCTCTGCTGTGAACACACCACCGGGAAAGCCGGAAGGCCCGGGCGGACCCGGGCCTTCTGGTGAGTCGGGATCAGCCTCGCGGCTTCTCCTTCATCTCGATCGTCTCGATCTCGTCGCCGATCTGGATGTCGTTGTACTTGCCGAGACCGATACCGGCCTCGTAGTCCGTACGGACCTCCGTGACGTCGTCCTTGAAGCGACGCAGCGACTCGATGGCGAGGTTGTCGCCGACGACGACGCCATCGCGGATGACGCGCGCCTTCGAGTTTCGGGTGATCGTGCCGGAGCGGACGATGACACCCGCGATGTTGCCGAACTTGGAGGAGCGGAACACCTCGCGGATCTCGGCGACACCCGACTGGACCTCTTCGAACTCGGGCTTGAGCATGCCCGTGAGCGAGTTCTCGACCTCTTCGATCGCGTTGTAGATGACCGAGTAGAAGCGGATGTCCACTCCTTCTCGAGCAGCGCGCTCGCGGGCCTTCGGGTCGGGGCGGACGTTGAAGCCCACGATGATCGCGTTGTCGATCGTCGCGAGGTTGACGTCCGACTCCGTGATCGCACCGACACCGCGGTGGATGATGCGCAGCTGCACCGAGTCGTCGACCTCGATCTTGACGAGCGACTCCTCCAGCGCCTCGACGGCACCGGACACGTCGCCCTTGATGATGAGGTTGAGCGACTCGACCTTGCCCTCTTCGAGAGCACGGGTGAAGTCCTCGAGCGAGATGCGCTTGCGGGCCTTGGCCAGCAGGGCGTTGCGCTGAGCGGCTTCGCGCTTCTCGGCGATCTGGCGGGCGGTGCGGTCCTCCTCGGTGACGAGGAAGGTGTCGCCGGCCCGGGGCACGGACGAGAGTCCCTGCACCTGGACCGGTCGCGACGGCACGGCCTCGAGCACGGCGACGCCGTTCTCGTCGGCCATCGCACGGACGCGGCCGTAGGCCGTTCCCGCGACGATCGCGTCGCCGACCCGCAGCGTTCCCGACTGGATGAGGACGGTCGCGACCGCACCGCGTCCCTTGTCGAGCTTCGCCTCGATCGCGACGCCGCGAGCCTCCTTGTTGGGGTTGGCTCGCAGGTCGAGACCGGCGTCGGCGGTGAGCAGCACGGCGTCCAGGAGGTCCTGGATGCCGGTGTTGGCCCGCGCCGACACGTCGACGAACATGACGTCTCCGCCGTACTCCTCGGCGACCAGACCGAACTCGGTCAGCTGCTGACGCACCTTGGCCGGGTTGGCGTCGGGCTTGTCCACCTTGTTGACCGCGACCACGACCGGCACGTTGGCCGCCTGGGCGTGGTTCAGCGCCTCGATGGTCTGCGGCATGATGCCGTCGTCCGCCGCGACCACGAGGATCGCGATGTCCGTGACCTGCGCACCGCGGGCTCGCATGGCGGTGAACGCCTCGTGACCCGGGGTGTCGATGAAGGTGATCGGGCGCTCGACGCCCTCGTGCTCGGCGACGACCTGGTAGGCACCGATGTGCTGCGTGATGCCGCCCGCCTCGCCGGCGACGACGTTGGCGTTGCGGATCGCGTCGAGCAGGCGCGTCTTTCCGTGGTCGACGTGGCCCATGACGGTGACGACCGGAGGACGGATCTCGAGATCCTCGTCCGTCTCGTCGTCGAGCTCCTGCTCGAGGTCGAGACCGAAGCCCTCGAGGAGCTCCTTGTCCTCGTCCTCGGGCGAGACGACCTGGATCTTGAAGCCCAGCTCGGAGCCGAGCACCTCGAAGGTCGCCTCGTCGAGCGACTCGGTCGCCGTCGCCATCTCGCCCAGGGCGAAGAGCACGGTGACCAGGTTGCCGGGGGGCACCGGAACACCGGTCATGGCCTCGATCTTGTCGGCGAAGTCCGAGATCGACGCGCCGCGGCGCAGACGGATGATCGTCTTGCCGTCGCCGCGGGGGACGCTGACGCCGCCGAGCGACGGAGCCTCCCTGAGCTCGAACTCCTGACGCTTCGTGCGCTTGGACTTCCGGGCCTTGCTCTTGCCGCCTCCGCGACCGAACGCGCCTGCGGTGCCGCCACCGGGGCCGCGACCGCGACCGCCGCCGCCACCGGGGCGCGGGGCGAAGCCGCCGCCTGCACCGGGGGCGCCGCCGGGACGCTGGAAGCCGCCGCCGGCCGGACGACCGGGGCCGCCGGGACGACCGGCTCCTCCGCCGCCGGGACCGCCGGGACGCTGGCCGAAGCCTGCGGGACGCTGACCCATGCCGGGTCCGCCGGGGCGCGGGGCACCGGGGCGGGGAGCGGCGGGACGCGGGATGTTGCTGGGAGTCGGACGCGACCCCATGCCCTGCGAGCTGGCGAAGGGGTTGTTGCCGGGCCGGGGCGCAGCGGGACGCTGACCCATGCCCTGGTTGCTCGCGAACGGGTTGTTGCCGGGGCGGGGGGCGCCACCGGGACGGGTCGAGCCGCCCGCGCCGCCGGAGCGGGGCGGGGTGGCAGCCGCGGGAGCCGGGCGAGGGGTCGCCGGCTTCGGGCCACCGGGGGTGGGTCCGCCTGCGGGCTTCTCCGCCGCGGGGGCGGAGGGCGTCTCGGCGGGGGCCGGGGCGGCAGCGGCAGCGGGGGTCGCCGGAGCCGGAGCCTCGGCGGGCGCGTTGGCGGCGTCCTGTGCACGCTGGGCGGCTGCTGCCTCCTGCGCGGCCTGAGCCGCGACCTGACGCTCGGCGACCGACATCGGCGGAGCCGGTGCCGGAGCGGGCGGCTTGGCCGGGCCGGGGGTCGGCGCGGAGGGGCGGACACCCGACGGTCGCGGGGCGCCCGGACGGGCGGTGGTGGTGCCGGGCGCGGCCGGAGCGGACGCTCCGGTGCTCGTACCGGCCTGGCCCTGGAGGGCCTGACGGAGCTTGCGAGCCACGGGGGGCTCGATGCTCGAGGACGGTCCCTTGACGAACTCGCCCAGCTCTTTCAACTTCGCAAGTGCGACCTTGCTATCGACACCGAGTTCCGATGCGATCTCGTGCACGCGTGGTTTAGCCACTTCTCTCCTGTCTTGGGCCTGCACCCAAGACGGGGCAGGCGTCACAAACGGACGGGTCTCATTTCGAGCCGCTCATCAGTCTTCGCTCATGATCAGTTCACGGGCCGTTCTGCCTGTTCTCTCGATGGTGCGATCCGCTGCGCCGGCTCCTCGGGACGAGGGGCCGAGCCGGTCGGATCGCGGGTGATGTACCGCTCCAGTTCGCTCGCGTCCACGCTCTCGCGTGTCCGGAACGCCCTGCTGAACGCTCGGCGCTTGACCGCGCGTTCGTAGCAGTCCTTCGCGTCGTGCAGCCACGCCCCCCTGCCCGCAGCAACAGCACGCGGATCGACCGCGAGGGTGTTGGAGTGGAGGACGATCCTCAGAAGAGAGGATCGCGGGGCGCGCAGACGGCAGCCGACGCACGTTCTGACGGGATCCACTCTACTCCCTCGTTCCCGGGAGCGCCTCCCCGCGGGGCGGACGCTCGGGGATCACTCCCCGTCCATCACCGAATCGGGCTGGATGTCGATCTTCGCTCCGGTGAGCTTCGCGGCGAGCCGGGCGTTCTGGCCCTCCTTGCCGATCGCGAGCGACAGCTGGTAGTCGGGCACCAGGGCGCGGACGGCCTTGATGCTCTGATCGATCACGAACGCGCTGGTCACCTTGGCCGGCGAGAGCGCACTCGCGACGAAGGTCGGCAGATCGGAGGAGTAGTCGACGATGTCGATCTTCTCGTTGTTCAGCTCCGCGGTGACGGCGCGGACCCGCTGCCCGAGCTCGCCGATGCAGGCGCCCTTGGCGTTCACCCCGGGCTCGGTCGCGCGCACCGCGATCTTGGTGCGGTGCCCGGCCTCGCGGGCGAGCGACACGATCTCGACGACTCCGGAGGCGATCTCGGGCACCTCGAGGGCGAACAGCTTGCGGACGAGGGAGGGGTGCGTCCGCGACACCTGCACCGAGGGGCCCTTGGGGCCGCGGCCGACGCTCGTCACGTAGACCCGGATCCTGCGGCCGTGGCTGTAGTCCTCGCCGGGGACCTGCTCCTCGGGAGCGAGGATCGCCTCGATCGAGCCGAGGTCGACGTGGATCATCTTCGGGTTCGGCCCCTGCTGGATGACTCCGGCGACGATGTCGCCCTCACGGCCCTTGAACTCGCCGAGGACCTTCTCGTCGCCGATGTCGCGCAGCCGCTGGTTGATGACCTGCTTGGCGGCGAAGGCGGCGATGCGGCCGAAGTCGCGCGGGGAGTCCTCGGCCTCGCCGACCACCGCGCCCTCGTCGTCGTACTCGGGCACGAAGACGGAGACGTGCCCCGTCTTGCGGTCGAGGTGGACGCGGGCGTCGACGGCGGTCGCCTTGTCGGCGTCGTCGGCCTGGCCGATGTGCTTGAGGTAGGCGGTGAGGATCGCCTGCTCGATGATCTGCACGAGTTCCTCGAAGGGGATCTCGCGCTCGCGTTCCATGAGGCGCAGAACGCTCAGGTCGATGTCCACGGGCGGGCCTTTCTCTCTATTAACTTGGTGTCGCGCACTGCGACGATGTCGAAACCGGTCCGACGTCAGGCGGGTCGGGGGCCTGGGCAGAGGCGCGGAGCCCGCGCGTCGGAACCATTGATCCTACCCGAAGGATCGACGGTCGGAGCCGTCAGGAGGCTCCGAGGCGAGCGAGGGCCTCGGCGGCGGGCAGCTGCTCGCGCTCGCCCGTGCGGCGGTCCCAGAGCTCGACGATGCCGTCGGGCGCACCCCGACCGGCGATCACGATGACCGGGACGCCGATCAGCTCGGCGTCGCCGAACTTGACTCCCGGAGAGACCTTCGGGCGGTCGTCGATCAGCACGTCGCGGCCGGCGGACTCGAGGGCCGCGCCGACGGACTCGGCGAGCTCGAGGGCGGAGGGGTCCTTGCCGGTCGCGATGACGTGGACGTCGAACGGCGCCACGTCGGTCGGCCAGATCAGTCCGCGGTCGTCGTGGTTGCTCTCGGCGATGATCGCCAGGATCCGGGTCACACCGATGCCGTAGGAGCCCATCGTGACGGTCACGAGCTTGCCGTTCTCGTCCAGCACCTTGAGGCCGAGGACCTCCGCGTACTTGCGGCCGAGCTGGAAAACGTGGCCGATCTCCATGCCGCGCGCGGTCTCGATCGGACCGGAGCCGTCGGGTGCGAGATCGCCGGCGCGCACCTCCGCGACCTCGACGACGCCGTCGGCGGCGAAGTCGCGACCGGCGACGAGGTCGAGCACGTGCTGGCCGGCGGAGTTGGCACCGGTGATCCAGGCGGTCCCGTCGACGACCCGCGGGTCGAGCAGGTAGCGGATGCCGGTCGCCGACTCCGCGCCGAGCACGGCACCCTCTGCCGACCAGGGGCCGATGTAGCCCTTGACGAGACCGGGGTGCTTCGCGAAGTCCGCCTCCGTGGCCGCTTCGATCTCGGCGGGCGCGAAGGCGACCTCGGCGCGCTTGAGGTCGACGTCGCGGTCGCCGGGCAGGCCGATGACCACGAGCTCCCGCGTGCCGTCGAGCGCGGTGAGTGCGAGGACGACGTTCTTGAGGGTGTCCGCTGCGGTCCAGGCCCGGCCGTCGTCGCGCGGCTGCCGGGCGTTCGCGAGGTCGACGAGCGTCTGGATCGTCGGAGTGTCGGGCGAGTCGAAGACGCGTGCCGCAGCGAGCCCCTCGATCGGCAGCGCGTCGGGCACCGGAGTCCGGTACGCCTCGACGTTGGCCGCGTACCCGCCGGCCGAGCGCACGAACGTGTCCTCGCCCACCGGGGTCGGGTGCAGGAACTCCTCGCTGCGCGAGCCGCCCATCGCGCCGGCGTCGGCCTGCACGATCACGTACTCGAGGCCGAGGCGGTGGAAGATCCGCTCGTAGGCGTCCCGCTGGAGCTGGTAGCTCGCGTCGAGGCCGGCGTCGGTGTAGTCGAAGGAGTAGGCGTCCTTCATGGTGAACTCGCGGCCGCGCAGGAGACCGGCGCGGGGGCGGGCCTCGTCGCGGTACTTGTCCTGGATCTGGTAGATCGCGAGCGGCAGATCCTTGTACGAGGAGTAGAGGTCCTTCACCAGCAGGGTGAAGAACTCCTCGTGGGTCGGCGCCAGCATGTAGTCCGCGTCCTTGCGGTCCTTCAGGCGGAAGACTCCGTCGCCGTACTCGGTCCAGCGTCCCGAGAGCTCGTAGGGCTCGCGGGGCAGCAGCGCCGGGAAGTGCACCTCCTGCGCACCCGCGGCCTCCATCTCGTCGCGGATGATCCGCTCGATGCGGCGCTTGACGCGGAGGCCGAGGGGCAGCCAGGCGAAGACGCCGGGCGCCTGCCTCCGGATGTATCCGGCGCGGACGAGGAGGCGGTGGCTCGCGACCTCGGCGTCGGCCGGATCCTCTCGGAGGGTACGGACGAACAGGTGCGAGAGACGGGTGACCACGAGGGACGATCCTATCCGGAGTCCTCGGGCGACCCGCTCCCGCCGCGGCTCAGTTGGCGACGGTGACGACCGGGGAGCCGGTCGAGGTGTCGTCGGCGGGCATCTCCGCGGCGAGCCGGTTCGCCTCCGCGATCAGCGTCTGCACGATCTCCGACTCCGGGACGGTCTTGACGACCTCGCCCTTGACGAAGATCTGGCCCTTGCCGTTGCCGGAGGCGACGCCCAGGTCGGCATCGCGGGCCTCACCCGGCCCGTTGACGACGCAGCCCATGACGGCCACGCGGAGGGGGACGGTCATGCCCTCGAGACCGGCGGTGACGTCGTTCGCGAGCGTGTAGACATCGACCTGCGCGCGCCCGCAGCTGGGGCACGAGACGATCTCGAGCTTGCGCTCGCGGAGGTTCAGCGACTGCAGGATCTGCAGACCCACCTTGACCTCCTGCGCGGGAGGGGCCGACAGCGAGACGCGGATGGTGTCGCCGATGCCCTCGCCGAGGAGGATGCCGAACGCGGTCGCCGACTTGATGGTGCCCTGGAACTCGGGGCCCGCCTCGGTCACGCCGAGGTGGAGCGGCCAGTCGCCGCGCTCGGCGAGCTGACGGTAGGCCTTCACCATGATCACCGGGTCGTTGTGCTTGACCGAGATCTTGAAGTCGTGGAAGTCGTGCTCCTCGAAGAGGCTCGCCTCCCAGACGGCGCTCTCGACGAGCGCCTCGGGAGTCGCCTTGCCGTACTTCTGCATCAGGCTCGGCTCGAGGGATCCCGCGTTGACGCCGATGCGGATGGAGACTCCGGCGGCCTTGGCGGCTGCGGCGATCTTGCCGACCTGGTCGTCGAACTTGCGGATGTTGCCGGGGTTCACGCGGACCGCGGCGCAGCCCGCGTCGATCGCCGCGTACACGTAGTTGGGCTGGAAGTGGATGTCGGCGATGACCGGGATCTGGCTCTTCTTCGCGATGATCGGCAGCGCCTCCGCATCGTCCCGGCTCGGGACGGCGACACGCACGATGTCGCATCCGGAGGCGGTGAGCTCTGCGATCTGCTGGAGCGTCGCGTTGATGTTGGTCGTCGGCGTCGTGCACATCGATTGCACGCTCACGGGGGCGTTGCCGCCCACGAGCACCTTGCCGACCTTGATCTGACGGGACTTGCGGCGGGGGGCGAGGGTCTCGGGGACCTTGGGCAAACCCAGATTCACTGCTGGCACGCGCTCCATCGTACGCGCGCCGTCCGCCCGTCCACCGTCCGGCCCCTCCCCGTTCAGCGACCCGCCAGCCAACCCGCCCCTCCGACGGTCGCCGCGCCGCCGCGGGCAAGCCCTGCGACCCACTCCGCAGACCTCGCCCCTCTTGCTGGTCGAAGAGCCCCAAGGGGGCGCATCGAGACCACCTTCGTTCGATCAGCGTGCTGTCGCCCCCTTCGCGTGCCGAGAAACCACCGGCGACCACCCCCGAGGCGAACGCACGAATCGCGTCCCAGCGATTCGCGCTAGCCGACCGCACCACGCTCCACCCACGCCACCTTCCCGCCAAGCCGACCACGGCGCGCCGGTCAAGGACCAGCGACCACCCCGAGGCGAACGCACGAATCGCGTCTCAGCGATTCGCGCTAGCTGACCGCACCACGCTCCACCCACGCCACCACCTCGCCAAGCCGACCGCGGCACGCCGGGCAGGGACCGGCGTGCAGATCAAAACAACCGGATCGGCTTCACGATGTCGGCGTAGATGAGCAGCGCGCTCATGCTCCCGAGGATCAGGACGACCACGTACGTCAGCGGCAGCAGCTTCGCGATGTCGACCGGGCCCGGGTCGCGCTTGCCGAAGAGTTTCGCGAGGCGGCGTCGGAGCCCCTCCCAGAGCGCGCCGGCGATGTGCCCGCCGTCCATGGGGAGCAGCGGCACGAGGTTGAAGACGAGCAGCGCGACGTTGAGCGAGGCGAGTACTCCGACCATCGTCTGCACTTTCGAGACCACGGGAAGCTGGTCGGAGGCGGCGATCTCGCCGGCGATCCGTCCGACGCCGACGACGCTGATGGGTCCGTTCGCGTCGCGCTCCTCGCTGCCGAACGCCGCCTGGGCGACGTCGTAGAGGCGTTGCGGGAGGTTCAGGATCACGTGCGCGACGCTCGTGATGTTCGTCCACACCGTCTCGGGCACGGCGGTGATCGGCTGCTGGACGAGGGCTGTGGTCGGCGAGATGCCGATGAATCCCACGGTCTGCGTCTCGGTGGCTCCGGTCGAGTCGGTGACGACGGCTCCGGAGGCGTCGGTGACGGCCACCTCGTTCTCGACGGGGGTGATGGTGAGGGTGCGGCTCTCGCCGTCGCGCTCGACGACGACGCTCAGGGGGGTGTTCGCCGACTCCCGGATGAGCGGCGTCAGGTCGTCCCAGGACGAGACGGGCGTGTCGTCGATCGACGTGATCGTGTCGCCGGGGAGGATGCCCGCGGCCGCGCCCGGGGCGAGCGGGTCGTCGGCGCTGCAGCTCTCGGTGCTCGTGTCGGTGGCGGGCACGACGCACTGCGACACGGTGGAGATCGTCGAGGTGCTCTGGGCGACGCCGATCCCGCAGAGCAGGACGGTGAACAGGACCGTCGCGATCACCAGGTTCATGAACGGCCCGCCGAACATGATGACCACGCGCTTCCACACGGCCAGGCGGTAGAAGGCCCGGTGCTCCTCGCCCTCGCCGACAGTCTCGGCACTCGCGGCGCGGGCCTCGTCGATCATCGAGGTGCGGGTCGTGGATCTCGCGTCGGAGGGCTGCGCGCCGATCCCCTTGAACATGCCGACGGCCGACTCCGTCACGGGATCGCCCTCGTGCTTCGGGGGGTACATGCCGATCATCGCGATGTAGCCGCCGAGCGGGATGGCCTTGACCCCGTACTCGGTCTCGCCGCGACGCCGGGAGAAGAGCGTGGGCCCGAAGCCGATCATGTACTGGGTGACCTTGACCCCGAAGAGCTTCGCCGGCACGAGGTGGCCGACTTCGTGGAGCGCGATGGAGAGAGCGACGCCGACGGCGATGATGACGACGCCGAGGACGAAGAGCAGCACGGATTCCACCCGGTCACTGTAGGCCGCGGTCCGGCCGGCCCGCTGGGCTGCGGCTGGACGTCCTCGATGAGTACGCCGGAGCGGCCCATCGGCCCGGCGCGTCCCTCACGGGCGGTCGAGCGGTCGCCTCCCAGGAGCTCGTCGGATCTCAGGCCGCGGCGATCCGCGCGTCCGCGGTCCGCCGCGCCCACTCCTCCGCCTCGGCCAGCGACTCGCGGGTGAGCGCGCCGTCGACGGTGTGCGCGTCGACCACGCTCTCGACCGTCTCGAGGATGTCGAGGTAGCCGATGCGTCCGGCGTGGAACGCCTGCACCGCCTGCTCGTTCGCCGCGTTGAACACTGCCGGGTACGACGCCCCCGCCGCACCCACCCGCTTCGCGAGGCGGACGGAGGGAAACGCCTCCTCGTCGAGCGGTTCGAAGGTCCACGAGTGGGCCCGCGTCCAGTCCAGCGGCTCCCCCACTCCGGCGACCCGGTGCGGCCAGTCGAGGCCCAGCGAGATCGGGAGGCGCATGTCTGGTGGCGACGCCTGCGCGATCGTCGAGCCGTCGATGTACTCGACCATCGAGTGGATGACGGACTGCGGGTGCACCGTCACGTCGATCCGGTCGTAGGGGACGTCGAAGAGCAGGTGCGCCTCGATGACCTCGAGCCCCTTGTTGACGAGGGTCGAGGAGTTGGTCGTGACGACGAGTCCCATGTCCCAGGTGGGGTGCGCGAGCGCCTGCGCGGGCGTGACGTCCCTCAGCGACGCGCGATCGCGCCCTCGGAACGGGCCCCCGGAGGCGGTCAGCACCAGCCGGCGCACCTCACGGTGCTCCCCCGCCAGCAGCGCCTGCGCGATCGCCGAGTGCTCGGAGTCGACCGGCACGATCTGGCCGGGAGCCGCGATCGAGGTGACCAGCTCGCCGCCGACGATCAGCGACTCCTTGTTGGCGAGCGCGAGCGTCCGACCCTCCTCGAGAGCGGCCAGCGTCGGGCCGAGCCCCACGGAGCCGGTGATGCCGTTGAGGACCACGTCGGCCTCGACCGACCGGACGAGCTGTTCGGCCTCCCCCGCACCGAACGCGAGGTGCTCGACCCCGAACGCCCGGGCCTGCTCGGCGACCACGGCGCGGTTCGACCCGGCTCCGAGCCCGACCACCTCGAACCGGTCGCGGTGGGCGTCGATGACGTCGAGCGCCTGCGTGCCGATGGACCCGGTCGAGCCGAGGATGATGACCCTGCGCATCCGCCCATCCTGGCACGGTGCGCCCGCGGTGCTCCGGGTCAGCTCACCGCGAGGATGTCGATCACGAAGACGAGGGTGTCGGTGCCGCTGATGCCGGCGTCGGCGTTCCCCGCCTCTCCGTAGCCCTGAGCGGGCGGGATCACCACGAGCACCTGCGAGCCGACCGTCTGGCCGACGACGGCCTGCTTGAAGCCCTCGATGACGCCGCCCGTGCTGAACGACGCCGGAGTGCCTGATCCCCAGCTCTGGTCGAAGACCTCGCCCGTGCCCCAGACGACGCCCTGGTACTGCACGATCAGCGAGTCGCCGTCGACGACGGCCTGTCCGTCGCCCTTCTTGAGCACCTCGAGCTGCAGCTCGGCGGGGGCATCGGTCTCGGGGATCGTGACCGTCGGCGTCCCGTCGTCCGCGAGGGCGACGGTCGGCAGCCCGTCGACGGGAGCCTGGGGCTCGCCGGTCGCCGTCGTGGGGACGATGCTCTCGACGTCGATGACCATGACGATCGAGTCGGTCGCTGCGATGCCGAGATCGGTGCTGCCCGCGTCTCCGAAGGCGTCGGCCGGCGGCACGACCGCGACGACCCGCGAGCCGACGGTCGCGCAGTTCACGGCCTTCACGAGGCCGGCGAGGTACTGCTCGGTGTCGACCTCGAAGGCCGCACGACCGCCCGACGCGTAGCTGCTGGCCGAGAACTCGGCCCCGCTGGTGCCGTTGTAGAGGGTGTAGTCGACGAGCACGGTGTCGCCCTCCGCGACCTCCTCGCCCGTCCCCTCGATCACGGTGGCCCGCTCCGTCGCGTCGACGCTCATCGGCGTCGGGAACACGGTGACGGGCTTCGTCGCGAAGTCGCCGCTGGTCTGGACGGCGGCGGTGGCGTCGCCCTCCGAGACGCACGAGAGCGGGGTCGCCGAGGCGCTCGGCTCCGCCTCCTCCGCCGTGCCGGTGCAGGCCGTGAGGCCCAGGGACGCGGCGACGACAGCCAGGATCGCGAATGTTCTGCGCACGGCGCACCTTTCCTCTCCGGCGGGGCCGGATACCTACGGGGAAGAGGCCATCGTCGTCGATCCGCCTTTGCGGTGCCTGGACGCTGTGCCGTCACAGGGTCCTCGGACCCCGGCGCCTAGCATGGGGGAATGCGTGAATTCTCGGTCCCCCAGTCCCGCGCGCTCGTCACCGAGCTCCCCGGCCCGCGCTCGATCGCCCTGCAGGAGCGACGCGTCGCGAGCGTCTCGCGGGGCGCGGGCACCCTCGCGAACATCTACATGGACCACGCCTCGGGCGCGGTCCTCGTCGACGTCGACGGCAATCGCCTGATCGACCTCGGCTGCGGCATCGGAGTCACCACCATCGGCCACGCGCACCCGGCGGTCGCCGCCGCGGCCGCCGCTCAGGCCGACAAGCTCACGCACACCCTCTTCACGGTCACCCCCTACGAGAACTACGTCCGCGTCGCCGAGAAGCTCGCCGAGATCACTCCCGGCGACTTCGAGAAGCACTCGATCCTCGTCAACTCCGGCGCGGAGGCGGTCGAGAACGCCGTCAAGATCGCCCGCAAGTACACCGGTCGCCGCGCCATCGCCTCGCTCGACCACGCCTTCCACGGGCGCACCAACCTGACGATGGCGATGACCTACCGGCCCTGGCCGGAGCGCGCCGGAATGGGCCCGTTCCCCGGCGAGATCTACAGCCTGCCGATGAGCTACCCCTTCCGCGACCCGGAGGGGATGACCGGCGCCGAAGCCGCCGAGCGCTCGATCGACTACATCCGCACCCACATCGGAGCCCAGGAGCTCGCCGCGCTGTTCGTCGAGCCGATCCAGGGCGACGGCGGCATCATCATCCCCGCCCCGGGGTACTTCGAGCGACTCTCGGAGTTCTGCACCGAGAACGGCATCGTCTTCGTGGCCGACGAGATCCAGGCGGGCATCGCGCGCACCGGCGCCTGGTACTCCATCGAGCACTGCGGCGTCGTCCCCGACCTGATCACGACGGCGAAGGGCATCGCCGGAGGCTTCCCGCTCGCCGCGGTCACCGGTCGCGCCGAGATCATGGACGCCGTGCAGCCCGGCGGCATCGGCGGCACCTTCGGCGGCAACCCCGTCTCGACGGCCGCCGCGCTGGCGACGTTCGAGGCGATCGAGTCGGAGGGTCTGCTGCAGGAGGCGCAGCGCGTCGAGCGCGCGCTCCTCGCCCGCATCGGCGACTGGGCCGAGCGGTTCCCGGTGGTCGGCGAGGTCCGCGGCAAGGGCGCGATGTTCGGGGTCGAGCTCGTGCACCCGGGGACGAAGCGCCAGAACCCGGAGGCGCTCGCGGCGGTCCTGAAGCACGCCACCACGAACGGCGTGATCGCGCTGGACGCGGGCAGCTGGGACAGCGTGCTGCGGATCATGCCGAGCGTGGTCATCAGCGAGGAGCTGATCGACGACGCGGCGACGGTGCTGGAGGAGGCGCTCTCGGCGCTCTGCTGACCGCTCGACACCACATGACCGCGCGGGCATGCGTCCGCCGGTAGCCTCGTCCGGATGCGGACCGACGACGATCACGAGAGGCCGACCCCGCCCGGGATCGGCCTCTCGGCGCGTGTGGCGCGATTCACGATGAGCCGCGTCGGACGGATGGTCTACCGCCCGATCGTCGAGGGGCGCGACAACGTGCCCACCACCGGCCGCGTCATCCTGGCCAGCAACCACCTCTCCTTCATCGACTCACCGGTGCTGACCCTGCTCGCACCCCGGCCGGTGCAGTTCCTCGCGAAGGCCGACTACTTCACCGGGACCGGTGCTCGCGGCGCCCTGTCCCGCTCCTTCTTCACGGCCGTCGGGGCCGTGCCGGTCGAGCGCGGAGCCGGTCAGGCTGCCCAGGAGGCGCTCGATCTCGGACGCGCGATCCTCGAGCGCGACGAGGCCTTCGCCGTCTACCCGGAGGGGACGCGATCGCGTGACGGCCGACTCTATCGAGGACGCACCGGGGTCGCCTGGCTCGCGCTCACCACGGGAGCGCCCGTGGTGCCGGTCGGACTGATCGGCACGCAGGAGCTGCAGCCCGTCGGGTCGAGCATCCCGCGTCTGCACCGGATCACCGTGCGCTTCGGCGCGCCCCTCGATCTCTCGCCGCACGGCTCCGCCGACTCCGGCCGCGCCAGGCGTCACGCGACCGACGAGGTGATGACGGCCATCCACGCCCTGTCGGAGCAGGAGGCGGCGGGCGTCTACAACGAGTCGCCGCCCGCGACGGCCGTCGAGCGCCTCAAGCGCGCCCTGCCGCACGAGCGGCTCTGACTCACTCCGTCGAGGCGTCTCCGGCCACGGTCGTCGGCTCGTGGCCGACCGGGAAGCTCACCGAGTTGGCGATGAAGCACAGGCGCGACGCCTCGGCGTGCAGCGTCTGCGCGATCTCGATCATCGACTCCTCGGCCACGCGCACCCGGGGCCGGAGGGTCACCGAGACGAAGCGGCCGCCCTCCCCCTCCTGCACCATGCGCCCGACGGCGTCGTCGGCGTAGCCCGTGACGACGACTCCGTTCTTCACGGCGACATGGAGGTAGGACAGCAGATGGCACTGCGCCAGCGCCGCGAGCAGCAGCTGCTCGGGGTTCCACCGGTCGGTGTCGCCGCGGAAGGGCTTGTCCGCCGAGGCGAGGATGGACTCGGGGCCCTCGGCACTCAGAACGGTCTGCCGCCCGTACTCGCGGTAGCCGCTCGTTCCCGTCCCCCGATCGCCCTGCCAGACGACGGAAACCGCGTAATCGTGCTCGGCTCTCAACGGAATGCTCCCTCTCGTCGGTGGATCAGGCCGGTCTCGACCGTCTGGACCCCTGGCTCCGCAGGGCCCGCCGATAGACTCGACGGACCATGACAGACACGCTCGCCCCCCAGGTTCCCACGTCGGCAGTCCCCCAGGAGCGGCGCCTCGCGACCGAGATCCCCGGTCCGCGTTCGCGGGCTCTGCACGAGCGTCGCCTCGCAGCGGTCCCCTCCGGAGTGGGCACCGCGCTGCCCGTGTACATCGATCGCGCGCACGGCGCGATCCTGGTCGACGTCGACGGCAACCAGTTCATCGACCTCGGAGCCGGCATCGGCGTCACGACGATCGGGCACACGGACGACGCCGTCGTGGCCGCCGCGACCGAGCAGCTCGGCCGCCTCACGCACACGCTCTTCACGGTCACGCCCTACGAGCCCTACATCCGCGTCGCGGAGCTGCTCGCCGAGCACACGCCCGGCGACTTCGCGAAGAAGACCGTGCTGGTCAACTCCGGTGCCGAGGCGGTCGAGAACGCCGTCAAGATCGCCCGCAAGCACACGGGTCGGCCGGGAGTGGCCGTTCTCGACCACGCCTACCACGGCCGCACCAACCTCACCATGGCGATGAACTTCAAGGCGCTGCCCTACGGCCTCGGCTTCGGCCCGTTCGCGAGCGACGTGCACCGCGCCCCGAGCTCCTACCCGTACCACGACGGCCTCTCGGGTGCCGAGGCCGCCGAGCGCACCGTCTCCTACCTCGAGAAGACGGTCGGCGCCTCCGCGCTGGCCTGCCTCGTGGTCGAGCCCGTTCAGGGCGAGGGCGGCTTCATGGTCCCGGCGGACGGTTACCTCCCGGCGCTGCAGGAGTGGTGCACCGCCAACGGGATCGTCTTCGTCGCCGACGAGATCCAGTCGGGCATGGCCAGGACCGGAGCCTGGTTCGCGAGCGAGCACTTCGGCCTCGTCCCCGATCTGGTGCTCTCGGCCAAGGGGATCGCGGGTGGGCTCCCGCTTGCGGGTGTCACCGGTCGCGCCGAGATCATGGATGCGGCGCAGGCGGGCGGCCTGGGCGGCACGTTCGGAGGCAACCCGGTCGCGGCAGCCGCCTCGGTGGCCGTCTTCGAGCGCATCGAGCGCGACGGTCTGCTCGCCGAGGCCGACCGGATCGGCGCCCGGCTCGGCGCGGCCCTCCGCGATCTGCAGACGCGCTACGACATCATCGGCGACGTTCGCGGTATCGGAGCGATGATGGCGATCGAGCTCGTCCTCGCGGGCACGGCCTCGACGTCGAAGACGCCGAACACGGCCGCCGTGACCGCCGTCATCGACTACGCCGCTGCACACGGAGTGCTCGTCCTGAGCGCCGGGACCTACGGCAACGTCGTCCGGTTCCTCCCGAGCCTCGCCCTCACCGACGAGCTGCTCGACGACGCCGTCTCGGTCCTCGCCGACGCCTTCGCGACCCTGTAGCGCACCAGAGGGAGCGGCCGCGCGCGGCGAGCGGCGGGCCGTCGGGCAAGATGGAGGGATGCCCGCAGGAACCTTCACCGTCGCCGAGTCCGTCGAACTGGCCGTCGTCGAGCGCTCGGGATTCATCGAGTCCCGGCATTCCGGCTCTGCCGTCGTGCTCGACTCCGACGGTCGCGTCACCCGCAGCCTCGGCACGCCGTCGGCCCCGATCTTCCCGCGGTCGTGCCTGAAGCCCTTCCAGGCTCTGGCGGTGATGACGGCCGGCGTCGAGCTGAACGGTGCGGAGGCGGTCATCGCGACCGCGAGCCACGCCGGCATCCCGCAGCACGTCGCCCTGGTGCAGAACCTCCTCTTCCGGGCGGGGCTCGACCACACCGCCCTGCAGTGCCCGGCCGACTGGCCCTCCGACTCCGCGAGCCGCGCCAAGCTGCTGCGCGGCGGGGCGAGTGCCGACCCGCTCTACATGAACTGCTCGGGCAAGCACGCGGCGATGCTGCTGGCGTGCGTGCAGAACGGCTGGAGCACCGAGGACTACCTCGAGCGGTCCCATCCGCTGCAGCAGCACATCGTCGACACGATCGAGCGGCTCACCGGCGAGCGGATCGTCGCGTCGGGCGTCGACGGCTGCGGCGCGCCCGTGCACGCGCTCCCGCTGACCGCGCTGGCCAAGGGGATCTCTCGGATCGTCTCCTCCTCCCCCGCGTCGCCGTTCGGGCTCTACCGTCAGGCCGGCCTGCTCACGAACGCCGTCCTCGAGAACGCGTGGGCCCTCGACGGGCCGGGGCGCGACAACACGGTGGTGATCGAGCGCCTCGGTCTCGTCGCCAAGCTCGGCGCCGAGGGTGTGCTCGTGATGGCCGCGACCGACGGCACCACGGTCGCGCTCAAGATCCTCGACGGCAGCCTCCGAGCCGCGACGGTGGTCGGCCTGAAGCTCCTCGTCGAGGCGGGCACGGTCGATCGCGCGGCCGCGAACGAGGTGCTCGTCCGGCTGAACCCCGTGGTCTCGGGAGGCGGGCGCCCCGTCGGCGCGATCCGCGCCTCCTACGTCTGAGCCGCTCGTCCGCGTGCCGCCCGTCGTGGCGTCACCTCGTCCGGCTCGGCCTCACTGGGTCCGGGCGATCCGCTTCGCTCGAGCCGCCGACGACACCTGGGTGATCACGACGATCAGGATCGCCAGGAGGAACACTGCGGAGGCGATCACGTTGGCCTCCGCGGGGATCCCGCGTGCGGCCGCGATGTAGATGTACTTCGGGAAGGTGGTCACCGAGCCCGAGTTGAAGTTCGTGATGATGAAGTCGTCGAAGCTCAGCGCGAACGAGAGCAGGGCGGCCGCCAGGATGCCCGGCAGCAGGAGCGGGAAGGTGATTCGCCAGAAGACCTGTCCGGGCGACGCGTACAGGTCGCGCCCCGCCTCCTCCAGTCGCGGATCGAGACCCGCGACGCGGGCCTTCACCGTCACGACGACGAAGCTGATGCAGAACATCGTGTGGGCCAGGATGATCGTCACCAGACCCTTCTCGGCTCCGACCGTCAGGAACTGGGCGGCGAGCCCGGCGCCGAGCACCACCTCCGGAGTAGCCATCGGGAGGAACAGCAGCAGGCTGATCGCGGAGCGGAACCGGAACCGGTACCGCACGAGGGCGAGGGCGATCATCGTGCCGAGCACGGTCGCCAGCACCGTCGCGACGGCTCCGACGAGGAGGCTGTTGCCGAAGGCGGTCATCACCTCTTCGCTGGTCCACGCCGAGACCCACTTCTCGAGGGTGAAGCCGCGCCAGGCGAGGTTGCTCTTCACGGAGTCGTTGAACGAGAAGACGAAGGTGTACCCGATCGGGATGAGCAGGAAGATCAGCGCGAGCGCCGTGTAGATCCCGAGGCCGAGGCCCGTGAAGCGGCGCGGCCCGGTGACGGGCGCAGGTGCCGGGGCGCCGAGCGCCTCCTGAGCACTCGCGACGGGCCGGTCGGTCGTGGCGGTCACAGCAGGTCCTCCGTTCCACTGCGCTTCACGTAGAAGCCGACGATGACGAGGATGACGGCCATCAGGACGATCGAGAGCGCGGCGGCCGCCGGATAGTTCTCGAGGGTGAGGAAGTTCGCCTCGATCGCGTTGCCCACCATCGAGGTCTGCGACGATCCGAGGAAGTCCCGGCTGGCGTTGATGTAGTCGCCCGCGGCGGGGATGAAGGTCAGCAGCGTGCCTGACACGATGCCGGGCATCGAGAGCGGCACCGTCACCTTCCAGAACACCGACGCCGGATGGGCGTAGAGGTCCGACCCCGCCTCGAGGAACCGCGTGTCGAGCCGCTCGAGCGTCGTGTAGAGCGGCAGCGTCATGAACGGGATGAAGTTGTAGGTGATGCCGAAGATCACCGCGAAGGGCGTCCCCGTGAGGTGGCCGTCGGCCGGGAGGATCGCCACGGTCTTGAGGGCCTGCACGAGCGGGCTCTCGTCGGCGAGGATCTGCTTCCACGCGAGCGTGCGCAGCAGGAAGCTGATGAAGAACGGCGCGATGACCAGGGTGAGCAGCAGGTTCTGGAGCAGCGGCCACGGGCGCGCCTTCACGCCGATGAAGTAGGCGAGCGGGTAGCTGATCACGAGCGCGAGGACGGTGGCGATGAGCGCGTACCCGAACGAGCGCAGAGCGTGCGGCCAGTAGTCGGCCATCACGACGAGATAGTTCTGCCAGGCGAAGCCGGGCGCGTACTCGCCGATGTCCCCGTCCGGGATCTCGACCTGCAGCGAGGTCAGGACGAGCGACACCAGCGGAGCCAGGAAGAACAGGAGCATGTAGGCGATGCCCGGCAGCAGCAGCACCAGCGCGATGGTCGACTTCTTGGTGACCGGCGGCTCGAGCGGGTCTGCCGTGCTCGAGGCGAAGGCGGCGAAGGCCATGCCTACGACCCCCCGGCCCGTCCAGCGAGGAGTCCCCGCTTCTGCAAGGCGATCGCACGGGTGGAGTCGTCGGGATCGAAGCGCGGCACCGTGCCCGGCTCGTCCGCGAGTCCGAAGCCGTGCTCGATGCTCCAGCTGACCCACACCTCGGCGCCCTCGCCGACGACGGGCCCGAAGACCATGTTCTGCGCGAAGACCACGACCGGGCCCAGGCTCGGGATCTCGATCGTGTACTGGGTGCTCACTCCGCTGAACGAGACGTCGATGACGCGACCCGGTCCGAGGACGTTGCGGTCGGGGGCGTCGACCGGGGCTTCGGTGAGCAGGAGCAGCTTCTCGGGTCGCACCCCGATGGTCATCTCGCCGGAGTCGCGCGCGGACCGAGCCGTCGGGATCACGATCCGCTGGCCGCCGACCTCGACCGTGAGCGCCGCATCGGTCGAGCCGACGACCTCCCCCGTGAAGAGGTTCGACTGCCCGAGGAAGTTGGCGACGAAGGCCGTGCGCGGGAGCTCGTAGAGCTCCTCCGGAGCGCCCATCTGCTCGATGCGGCCCTTGTTCATCACAGCCACGGTGTCGGCCATCGTCATGGCCTCCTCCTGGTCGTGCGTCACGTGCAGGAAGGTGAGGCCGACCTCCTCCTGGATCGACTTCAGCTCGACCTGCATCTGCCGACGGAGCTTGAGGTCGAGCGCTCCGAGCGGCTCGTCGAGGAGCAGGAGGGCCGGGCGGTTGACGATCGCCCGCGCGAGGGCGACCCGCTGCTGCTGGCCGCCCGAGAGCTGGGCGGGCCGCCGCTGGGCCAGATGGTCGAGCTCGACGAGGCGGAGGGCCTCGTGCGCCTTGCCGACGGGGTCGTCGATCTTGCGGCGCTTGAGGCCGAAGGCGACGTTCTCGAGGACGGACATGTGCGGGAAGAGGGCGTAGGACTGGAAGACCGTGTTCACAGGGCGCTGGAAGGTCTTCGTCGCGGTGACGTCCTCGCCTCCGATGAGGATGCGCCCGGCCGAGGGCTCCTCGAGCCCCGCGACGAGGCGGAGCGTCGTGGTCTTGCCGCAGCCCGAGGGCCCGAGGAGCGCGAAGAAGGATCCGGCGGGGATCGTGAGATCGAGCGAGTCGATGGCCGTGAAGCCCGGGTACTGCTTGCTGATCCCGACCAGCTGGAGGTCGGCGCCGCTCTCGGCGAAGGTTCCGGTCGCCATCAGATGCCCAGCAGCACTTTCTGGAACTCGGCCTGGTAGTCCTTCTCCTCGGACGCGGTGAGCGTGCGGAAGACGTGCGCCTGCGAGAGCGTCTCCTCGTCGGGGAAGATCAGCTGGTTCTCGGCCAGGTCCGGGTCGATGCTCTCCATGGCTTCCTTCGCTCCGTCGACGGGGGTGATGTAGTTGACCCAGGCGGCCACTTCCGCGGCGACCTCCGGCTCGTAGTAGTAGTTCATGAGGGCTTCGGCGTTGGCCTTCCGCTGCGAGCCCATCGGCACGACGAACGTGTCGTTCCAGAGGGTCCCGCCGGAGTCGGGGAGCGCGAACTCCCACTTGTCGCCGGCCTCGGCGTTGATGAGCGTGATGTCGCCCGACCAGCAGATCGCCGCGAGGGTGTCCTCGTTCTGCAGGTCGTTCAGGTAGGCATTGCCCTTGATGTTGCGGATCTGCCCCTCGTCGACCTGCTCCCGGAAGACGTCGATCGCGTTCATGAACTCGCCGTCGCCCCAGGTGCCCGCGATGTCGGTCCCCTGCGCCAGCATGATCAGGCCGATCGTGTCGCGCATCTCGCTGAGGACCCCGACGCGCCCGCGCAGCGCCGGGTCCCACAGGTCGTCGATGCTCTCGAGACCGTCCGGCAGCTTCTCCTTGTTCCAGCAGATGCCGGCGAACCCCGCCTGCCAGGGCAGCGAGAGGTGGCGACCGGGGTCGAAGTCGGGGTTCGCGAGGGAGGGCGCGAGATTGGCGATGTTCGGGATGTTCGCGTGGTCGAGCTCCTGGATGAAGCCGCGACGCGCCAGCCGCGAGACCATCCACTCGGTCAGGCAGACCGTGTCGGCTCCGATGTACTGGCCGAGCGCGAGCTGGTCCTTCACCTTGCCGTAGTAGGAGTTGTTGTCGTCGACGGCGACGTTGTAGGTCACCGAGATCCCGCTCTGCTCCTCGAAGGCGAGAAGCGTGGGGTAGGCGCCGTCGTCGTCCTCGTCGAGGTAGGCGGGCCAGTTGTCCCACACGAGCCGCGGGTCGGACGCCGAGCCGTCTGCAGCTGCGGTGGGAGCGGGCCGGCTCACCGGGGCGCACGCGGCGAGCGCCAGCGCTCCCGCCCCGAGGCCGATCCCGCCGAGCACCGCGCGCCGCGACAGGACCGCTCGGCGCTCGCGCTCGCGCGACCGGGCGACGGCGATGGCCTCGCGGAGGACGGGATCCCGCGGGAGGGGACGGCTCATGCTGCGACTCCTGTCTGCGTCGGTGCTCGGGCCCACCGGCGTGAACGTGAGGAAATACTGGCACAGCGCCCATCCCGTGTCGACGCCGGACTGACGAGATCGCGCATCTGGAAACACGATCGTCACGAAATCCGTCTTCCGGGCGCCCTCAGACCGCGGATTCCTCCCGTCCGAGGTCCTCGGATGAGGGCCATCGGGCTCGGTGGAGGATGCCGTCCCGCTCGAGCAGGACGCGGTCTCCTGAGGAGAGCGGTGCGGGGCCGAGCGGGCCGAGCAGGACCCGCGCCTCGCCAGGTGCCACGTCGACCACGACCGGAGCCGCTCGGCGCATCCCGAGCAGCAGAGCTCGGGCCGACGACCACTCGAGGACCGAGCCGAGCACGGCCGTGCCCTCTGCGAGGGGATCCGCCGTGAGGGCGGCCTCGACGCTCATCGAGGCGACGCCGACCGCGGCCAGGCGCGCGCGCACCGCCGCGCTGCGATTCGTGAGGACGGCGACGGGAGCTGCACCTAGGGGGACCTGCCGAACGGCCGTCGGACCGTCGACGTTCGCTTCATCGCCCGGCAGGAAGACCTGGAGCCGTTCACCGCGCCACCAGCCGCCGCCGGGCGGCAATGCCGCCACGTAGGGCTCTCCCGCGACCGCGAGCAGCTGGTGCTCCTGCCGACTCGCGGCGCGCAGGAGGAGCACGTCGTCGACGGCGTCGCGCAGCGCTGCGAGTCCGTCCGTCGGGCGGCGCGCAGTCAGCACCAGTCGACGGACCCCCGAGCGGACCTCGGTCAGCAGGGCGTCCAGCAGCCGCCGGCGCTCGTCATCGGAGCACCGACGCAGCAGCAGGTCGAGATCATCGACGAGGAGGATCCCCCGTGCCGCCGCGGGCTCGATCACCGCGTCCCATGCCGCCTCGGCGTCGTCCGCCCCGACGATGCGCGCACGATCGGACTGCTCCGCGATCGTCCGCAAGACGCCGGTCCGTCCGGAGCCCGCCGCCCCCAGGACGAGCAGCGACCGCCCCTCGAACGCGACGGCGCACTGCTCCTGCTCGTCAGGCCGGTCGACGCGACCGAGCAGGATCGACCCGCTCGATCCGGGCCGCGTGAGGACCGACGGCAGCGGATCGAGCCAGGGGCGATGAACGGCCACGGCAGTGTCCTCCGGGCGGACGGCCGCCTCGAGGTCGCCGTCCTGCGCGATCGCCGACTGAGCGAGCTGCTCGCGACCTCCGACCGCCACGATGCACCGACCCGGGGCGCCGTGCGGGATCCGTGCTGCGGCGTCGGATCCGATCAGGGCTCTCGAGTCGGCCGGGTCGTAGACCCGCAGGGCGATGCGGAGCCCGCAGTTGGCGGCGACGGCGTCGCGCACGACCCCGACCGGTCGCTGCGTGCAGAGGACGAGGTGGATCCCGAGGGATCGCCCGCGAGCGGCGATGTCGGCGAAGGTTCGATGCAGCTCCGGGGCCCGCTCGAGCACGAATGCGCACTCGTCCACGACGAGGACGAGACGGGCGAGCACCCCCGGCTCGAGGCGGGCGATGTCGGGCACGCCGTGCTCCGCGAGGACGACCTCGCGGCGCCGGAGCTCGGCCGCGATGCTGGCGAACGCCCTCGCGGCGCCTGTCGGATCGAGATCCGTGATCACTCCGGTCACATGAGGGAGGTGGGCCAGCGCCGAGAAGCCCGCCCCGCCCTTGAAGTCGGCAAGGAGGAAGGTCACCGAGGACGGACCGTGTCTCGCGGCCAGCGCGAGGATCCACGCGATGAGCAGCTCGCTCTTCCCGCTGCCCGTGGTGCCGCCGATGATGGCGTGCGGACCGTCCCGGACGAGGTCGATCTCGAGCGGACCGCTGGTCGTGCGACCGAGCGTCGCGGGCAGTCCGACCTCGTGCCCGCCGCGCCGGAGCGACCCCAGGTCAGCGAGCCGCACCGTGTCGGGGAGCGCCTCCCCCGCACCCTCGCCGAGCGCCTCGGCGAGAGCGACGGCGTACCCGCGAGCCTGCTGCACCGAGACGTAGTCGACGCTCAGCTCCTCCTCGACGCCGCTCTGCGCCCTGCCGATCACCCGATCGCCCTCGGCGCCGCCCAGGATCACCACGCATCTGCAGCCGGACGGGAGGTCGTCGGGTCCGTCCGCGAGGACGACGACCGGATCGCTCCCGCCCGCCCGATCCCGGGCGCCGCTGCTCTGCTCGAGGATCCGCAGACGGAACGGCGCCGAGGCGCGGTTCGCATGCGGGAGCGGGCGGAGGCAGTCCCAGGCCGGACCGGGCGGTAACTCGAGGGCGAGCGCGTCCGAGGGGACGAGTTCCGCGCACTGCACGAGCAGCCCGCGCACGAAGGCTCTCGTGAGCACCCGCGGTCCGACCACTCCGATACCGGCCGTCAGAGCAACCTCCAGCGGCGCGTCCGCGAGGATCGCCCCCGCGAGCGGCCCGCTCCGAACGGACTCGCGCCACCCCCGGCCGATCATCAGCCGGAGCCCGGCCGGATCGCGCCGCCAGCGGGCGTCGGCAGGGAGCGTCCTCTCGAGGACGGCGAGCGGATCGGGCGTGGCGAGACTCAGCGCGATCAGCTCCCGGCGTCTCGCCTCGACGAGTGACGCCTCGTGGTCGGCCAGCAGAAGCTCGTGTCGCTCGGCGTCGAGCCGAGCCGAGCGACGCCGCACCCGGGCAGCGTCGAGGTACGACGCGACGGCGACGACGGGCCCGAGGGCCGCGAGCGCGAGCGTGTAGGGCGAGGACGTGAGCGCATAGAGGACGACCGCCGAGAGCACGGGCGCGAGGGCGGCGATCCAGGGGAACGAGGAGCGGGGTGCCACGGCCGGCGGCACCGGTTCGCGCAGCGGTGAGGCGGTGGCCGGGAACGTCATGCGTCCACCTCAGCCGACCCGGCCGCCCCGTGGGGTCTCAGCGGGTGATCGGTGGACGGCGGGAGCCTGTGGAGGAGCCGTCCACCCGCTCGACCGCCATCTCGACGCTCGAGAGCAGGAGCCGGCTCCCGATCTTCGCGCGGTAGCGCCGTCCGGCCTCGAGCGGGAGGGGAGCCTGGGTCGGGGCGACCAGGACCGATCCGTTCGCCGACCACCGGTCGCGGACCCAGAGGCCGCCCTCGTCGAACCCGAACTCGAGATGCGTCTTCGAGAGCGACCTCGAGGCGTCGAGGATCGCGAGGATGTGCCGGAAGGTCTCGCCCGGGTCGGGCAGCGGCTGCCTGCCGATGAGACCGTTGCCCGTCACGATGGCGTGCTGCCCGGAGGCGAAGCTGAGACGGACGAGGCCCTGCGCAGGTGGGGCCATCGGCGCGCCAGGAGCGGGGCGGCGGTGACGCCCGGGGGCGAGGCCGGGGAGCCAGGCGCGCCGGGAGGGATCGAGGACCGTCGTGTCGCCGACGGTCGCGGGACGGGATGCGCCGGGAGTCGCGTGGGACGCCACCGAGGAACCGCACTCGCCGCAGAGGATCGCCCCGGAGGCGAGAGTGGAGCCACACGTGCTGCAGATCACCGAGAACGCCCTTCCGTCCTCCATCGTACCCAGGGCCCGCCGGGCCCCTCCCGGATCAGAGGGATCAGCCCGGGTCGCCCGTCACCGAGAGCACGTCCACCACGATGACCGTGATGTTGTCGCGCCCGCCGTTCTCGAGTGCCGCGTCGACGAGGGCGTCGACGGCGTCCTGCGCGCTTCCCGCCGAGGCGAGGGCGTGCTCGAGCCCGGCGTCGGTGAGCTCCTTCGTGAGACCGTCGGAGCAGATGAGCAGCCGCGACGGCGCGATCACCGGCACGAGCCGGTAGTCGGGCACGGGCGCCTCGTGGAAGCCCACCGCACGGGTGATGACGTTGCTGTGCGGGTGCACATCGGCCTCGTCCCGGGTGATCAGCCCGGCATCGACCAGCTCCTGGACGATCGAGTGGTCGACGGTCAGCTGGACGAGAGAACCCCTGATCCAGAGGTAGACCCGCGAGTCGCCGATGTTGAAGACCGACCAGTAGGGCTCTCCGCCGACCGTGGTGAGTGCGGCCCCGGTGACCGTCGTGCCGGTGCCGCCGTCGGCTTCGCCCGAGTGGCGGGCGATGTCGTCGACGGCGTCGCGCAGTGCTCGATCGATCTCCTCGGCACCGACGGTCGCCCCGGTCGCGGCGCGGGACAGCCTCGAGACGACGGCCTCGCTCGCGACCTCACCGGCCGCGTGGCCGCCCATGCCGTCCGCGACTGCGAAGAGCGGCGTCTTGGCGAGGTAGCTGTCCTCGTTCGCGCTCCTGACGAGCCCCGTGTGCGTTCGTGCAGCCCAGCCGATCGTCACCTCGGCCGACGGAGTGTCGGAGGTCCACGCGGAGACGGGGACGGTGACGGACGCGCGGCTCCTGCCGATCTGCGTCATCGCGCTCCTCGCTCCTGCTCCACTCCGCGCCGGCGGGCCGGAAGAACCTTCCGATGGTAGCGGCTGGAGGGGCTTCGGCGGCGAAAGGCCGGGACCGGGGGCGACGACCGGCGGTTCCACGTCGCCCGACGCGCGGCGTCTGCTCCACCGGACTGCGGATTCCGCCTCCACCCACCCCCGTGGCATGCGGATTCACTTGCTGGGCCCCTCCCCGACTGTCAGAATCGTCGCATGAGCCCTTCCCGCCCTCCCACCCAGCGCCCGATCCAGCTCGACGACGTGTCGAAGGCGATCATCGAGCAGCTGCAGGCCGACGGGCGGCGCTCGTACGCCGAGATCGGCAAGGCCGTCGGTCTGAGCGAGGCGGCTGTGCGACAGCGGGTCCAGAAGCTCACGGAGTCGGGGGTGATGCAGATCGTCGCCGTCACCGACCCGATGCAGCTCGGCTTCTACCGCCAGGCGATGATCGGAGTCAGGGTCACCGGTGACACGCGCGACGTCGCCGACCGACTCGCGGCGATCCCCGCGGTGGACTACGTGGTCCTGACCGCCGGCACCTTCGACATCCTCGCGGAGGTCGTCTGCGAGAACGACGACGACCTCATCGCGCTCCTCAACCAGGAGATCCGCTCGCTCCCGGGCGTGCTCTCGACCGAGACCTTCGTCTATCTCAAACTTCACAAGCAGTTCTACAACTGGGGAACGCGGTAACCGATGACCGATACAGCATTTTCAACGGCCGGCCTCGAGGTCGGCGAGACGGTGCTCGGCACCGACTCGACGGCCGGAGTCGATGACGCCGATCTGCAGAAGAAGGCCAAGGACCACCTGTGGATGCACTTCACCCGCCAGTCGGTGATGGACTCCGGCGCCGGAGTCCCGATCATCACCCGGGGAGAGGGCCACCACATCTGGGACAGCACGGGACGCAAGTACTTCGACGGGCTCTCGGGACTCTTCGTGGTGAACGCCGGGCACGGCCGGAGGCGCCTCGCCGAGGCCGCCGCGAAGCAGGCCTCCGAGCTCTCGTTCTTCCCACTCTGGTCCTACGCGACCCCGTCGGCCATCGAGCTCGCCGACCGACTGGCCGATCACGCTCCGGGCGACCTCAACCGCGTCTTCTTCTCGACGGGTGGAGGCGAGGCGGTCGAGACCGCCTTCAAGCTCGCGAAGCACTTCTGGAAGCTGCAGGGGAAGCCCGGCAAGCACAAGGTGATCTCGCGCTCCATCGCCTATCACGGCACTCCGCAGGGAGCGCTGGCGATCACGGGCATCCCCGGGATGAAGGCGATGTTCGAGCCGATCGTGCCCGGCGGCTTCCGGGTCCCCAACACCAACTTCTACCGCGCGCCCGAGCACGGCGACGACCTCGAGGCGTTCGGCGTCTGGGCGGCGGACCGCATCGAGGAGATGATCGAGTTCGAGGGCCCCGAGACGGTCGCCGCCGTGTTCCTCGAGCCGGTCCAGAACTCGGGTGGCTGCTTCCCGCCTCCTCCCGGGTACTTCCAGCGCGTGCGCGAGATCTGCGACCGCCACGACGTGCTGCTCGTCTCGGACGAGGTGATCTGCGCCTTCGGACGCATCGGCCACATGTTCGCGTGCGACGAGTACGGCTACGTCCCCGACATGATCACCTGCGCGAAGGGGATGACGAGCGGCTACTCCCCCATCGGGGCGACGATCGTGAGCGACCGGATCTACGAGCCGTTCCGGCACGGTCAGGTGTCCTTCCCGCACGGCTACACCTTCGGCGGGCATCCGGTCTCTGCTGCTGTCGCTCTCGAGAACCTCGACATCTTCGAGGAGGAGAAGCTCAACGAGCGCGTCCGCGAGAACTCCCCCGTCTTCAGGGCCACGCTCGAGAAGCTCCTCGATCTGCCGATCGTGGGAGACGTCAGGGGTGCCGGATACTTCTTCGGGATCGAGCTCGTCAAGGACAAGACCACGAAGGAGACCTTCGACGACGACGAGTCCGAGCGACTCCTGCGGGGGTTCCTCTCGAAGGCGCTCTTCGACGCAGGTCTGTACTGCCGAGCGGACGACCGGGGCGACCCCGTCGTCCAGTTGGCGCCCCCGCTGACCATCGGTCCGAAGGAGTTCGACGAGATCGAGCAGATCCTGCGCGGGGTCCTGACCGAGGCCTGGTCGCGGCTCTGACCCGGAGGCGAGCCACGGCCTAGGCTGCACGATCCGCACGAGTCGGCTCCGAGCGTTCGGCGGTGCCGTGGAGGGCTGCCTCCAGCATCCTCGCGCCGAGATCGTGCGGATCCGACCTGGTCGCCCACGCGGCGAGCTGAACGGCGTCCTCCCTGAGACCCGCCGACCACCTCAGTCCTGCGAGGAGCACCAGCACCGGGACGCGCTCGGTCGCGGGCGAGGATGCCGCGGCGACTGCGATGAGCTCGAGCAGATCGTCCGACGGCGATGGGGCCGTCGTCGCCACGAGCCTCCTGGCGTGCTCGATCCACTCCGGCCTCTGCGCGCAGACGATGAGGGCCGCGAGCTGACCCGGTCGGTGCTGACCGCCGCGTCCGGAGGCTGCTCGCCGCAGGAGAGCGTCGACACTCGATCGCACCTGCGCACCCAGGTCGGCGCGCGGGTGCCTGTCGAGGAGCACGTCGACCTGGGCCGCGATGGCGAGCGCGGTCTCGCGGCGGACGACGGGGAGCAGTCCGCCGGTCCGTTCGGAGCGCGCGGATCCGGTCGGTCCCGGATCGGAGGACCGACGCGCTCCGAGCGCTCGATCCACCATCCGCTCGGCGGGACCGACCACGACCACGTCGAATCCGCGGAGGCCCACCCGCCTCGCGCGAGCGAGCAGGGCGCCCTCGAGCTCGCTCGACCAGGAGCGCGGGGAACGGTCGCTGTAGATCACCGCGAGCGCGGCCTCGGCGCGTCCGAACCGTCCGAGCGCCCCGATGTAGGCCCGTACGCAGGGCTCGGGGTCGTGGTCGGGCAGATCGAACCGGAGGGCACCGGTCGCTCGACCGCCCCGCATCGGGACCAGCACGAGGCTCTCCCGAGGCTCGTGGCCGACGAGGAGGGGGACGGAGCGGAGGACATGGTCGGAGGAAGGGCTCGTCTCGAGTGCTGTGAGGGTCATGCGGAGATCGTGGCGCGGCCGGCCGTCGACAGTGCCCGGTGACGACGCCCGCTGGAGAGAGCTCGCGCGGGTCCCGCCTGTGGAGGCGGCTACGCGATCTCCTCGGCTGGAGCAAGTGCTGGGACGTGTGCGCAGAACGGCTCTACCCTCGGAGGACGACGAGGGGAGATCCGATGAGCCGACGGGGCGCGCAGCTCGATTCCGGAAGAGGCACCGGCGAGACTCGCCGGAGTTCGACGGGCGCCGGACCTTCGAGCGGAGTCGCCTCCACCCTCGTCCTCGTCGCGTTCCTGGCGATCTCCTTCGCCGTCGCCGCGTTCGGGACCCTGTCCACCCTCCAGAACGTGGACGGCTGGTACGCGACCGCCGCGAAGGCGCCCTGGTCGCCGCCGAACATCCTCTTCGGGCCGGTCTGGACCGTGCTCTACACGCTGATGTCCGTCGCGGCGTGGCTCGTCTGGCGGCGCCGGACCGAGCAGGGGTCCCGCCGTGCGCTGACCCTGTACGTCGCGCAGCTGGTGCTGAACTGCCTCTGGACGCCGGTCTTCTTCGGCGCCTATCCCTTCATCGGGGCGCCGGCTCTCTGGATCGCGCTGGCGATCATCGTGGCCCTCGACATCCTGGTCATCCTCACGCTGCTCGCTTTCTCCCGGCACTCCAAGCCCGCCGCGGCGCTGCTCGTCCCCTACCTCGCCTGGGTGCTCTTCGCGACGACACTCAACGCCGCCGTCGCCGTCCTCAACAGCTGATCCCTCCCCAGGGAGGCGTTCACCGGCGTTCTGCACCGGTGTCCGATTCCCGCCAGGGACACCCTCTCGCCGCGGATACCCTCGTGGCATGAGAACGATTCCCCTCCACGTCCGCCGGACGACGAGCCCGCTCGGACGCATCCAGATCGGCAGCGACGGCGAGTCGATCGTCTCCCTCGACATCGAGAAGGAGGGCGTGCTCCCCCACGATCATCTGCCTGACGCAGACCTCCCCGTCCTCGAGGCGGCAGTCGCGCAACTCGGCGAGTACTTCGACGGCGCCCGACGCCGCTTCGACCTCCCGCTCGTTCTCCGGGGCACCGCGTTCCAGCTCGAGATCTGGGAGGAGCTCCAGCGGGTCGGCTGGGGCGAGATCACGTCCTACGGCGCACTGGGCGCTGCGACGGGGAGACTCCGGTCGGGCCGACCGATCGGCGGTGCGGTGGGTGCGAACCCCATCCCGATCATCGTCGGCTGCCACCGCGTCCTGGCGGGCGACGGACGCATCACGGGCTTCAGTGCCGGCGAGGGCATCGCTACCAAGGCCTGGCTGCTCGATCACGAGGGGATCGCGCATCGATGAGTCCCGCAGAGGGCCTCGTTCTCGGAGAGGACGGCCGGACCAGGTGCGCGTGGAGCGGTGACGACCCCGAGTACCGGCGCTACCACGACGAGGAGTGGGGCATCCCCCTCCACGGCGATCGCGAGCTCTTCGAGAAGATCTGTCTCGAGGGGTTCCAGGCCGGACTGTCGTGGATCACGATCCTGCGCAAGCGCCCGCGCTTCCGCGAGGTCTTCCACGGCTTCGACCTCGAGATCGTCTCGCGGATGGACGAGGAGGACGACGACCGGCTGATGGACGATGCCGGCATCATCCGGAACCGGGCCAAGATCCTGGCCACCATCGGCAATGCACGGGCCGCCCTCGTCCTGCTCGCGGAGGAGGGCGACGGCGCGCTCGATCGTCTCGTGTGGTCGTTCCGCGACTCCCCGGTGACAGAGCGGATCGTGCGACAAGGCGACATCCCGACCTCCACTCCGTCATCCCGCGAGCTGTCGAAGGCACTGCGATCACGGAGGTTCCGCTTCGTCGGGCCCACGACGATGTACGCCCTCATGCAGTCCGCAGGCCTCGTCGACGACCACCTGACGGGGTGCTTCCGCGCCGCCTCCGCACGGTGAGAGCCGTCAGCTCTCCTGCACGACCAGATCGAGTTCCGCGGTCTCGGCATTCCGAGACAGCTCGAAGCCGCGCGTTGCCGCCCACTCGGAGACACCCTCGAGCGAATCGCCCGCGAAGCCGTCCTCGACGAGCGCGCGGACGAAGTGTCCTTTGCCCTGCTTGTTGAAGTGGTTCAGGTTCCGCAGCCGACCTGCGGAGTCTCTCGACCGGACGCGGACGAAGTGCCTCCCCTCGCCCGGTGCGAGCGGGGCGAGAGCCGCGTAGGCCTCGCTCCGCAGATCCAGCACCAGACCCGGGAGCGCTGAGATGACGGCAGACGCGTCAGCAGACCACCAGCGCTTCAGGGGGAATCCCGGCACTCGCGAGTCGTGCGACAACCGGTAGGCGGGGATCCCGTCGAGCGCACGGACCGGTCCCCAGAGCGCGGACTGGATGATCACCGTCCGTCCGAGCACGTCCCGGGCGCTCGGGTCGAGGGTGGCAGCGTCGAGCGCGTCGAACAGCACCCCGTCGAAGCGGTCGACCGCCGCCATCGCGGGCGCCGTGAGGAGTGCGGCGTTGCGGTCGACCTCCGGCAGCTGCCGCGGACCGAGCTTCAGGGCGCGTGCAGAGGCGTCCGTGTCGCCGGCCAGCTCGACGAGCGCGTCCCGGAGGAGGAGGCGGCGCTCGGTCAGTTCCGGGAACGCGAGCGACGCCAGGTGGAAGGTCGACGAACCGCCGTCGCGTTTCGTCTCGGACGGCGGCAGCAGGACGTGCACGGATCTCCTCGCATGGTCGTACGGGATGGGGACGACGAAGGGGCCGGACGATCGTGGTGATCGCCCGGCCCCTCCGGATGCCGCTGAGCGGCGGTGACTCAGGCGAGCGCCGCCTCGCGGGCGACGACCGTGACGACGTCGTTCTCGACTGAGAGGAATCCGTCCTCGGCCTGCGCGGTGATGCGCGTGCCGTCCACCGACGTCACCCGGACCTCACCCGAGGCGAGGATCGCGAGCAGCGGCTCGTGACCCGGGAGGATCCCGATCTCGCCCTCGACGGTGCGAGCCGTGAGCTGCCTCGCCTCGCCCGCCCAGACCTCCGCGTTGGCGGAGACGACGCTGACCTTCAGGGTGCCGGCCATGGTCAGCCGTTCTCCTTCTGGATCTGCGCCCACTTCTCCTCGACGTCCGAGATCGAGCCGACGTTGAAGAACGCCTGCTCGGCCACGCTGTCGAACTCGCCCTTGCTGATCGCGTCGAACGACTCGATCGTGTCCTTCAGCGGAACGGTCGAGCCCTCGACACCGGTGAACTTCTTCGCCATGTAGGTGTTCTGCGAGAGGAACTGCTGGATCCGGCGCGCGCGCGACACCGTGATCTTGTCCTCCTCCGAGAGCTCGTCGACACCGAGGATCGCGATGATCTCCTGCAGCTCCTTGTTCTTCTGGAGGATCTGCTTGACGTTGGTCGCCACGCGGTAGTGATCGGCACCCAGGTAGCGGGGGTCGAGGATGCGCGACGTGGAGGTCAGCGGGTCGACCGCCGGGTAGAGGCCCTTCGACGCGATCTCGCGGGAGAGCTCGGTCGTCGCGTCGAGGTGCGCGAACGTGGTCGCCGGCGCGGGGTCGGTGTAGTCGTCGGCCGGGACGTAGATCGCCTGCAGCGAGGTGATCGAGTGTCCACGGGTCGAGGTGATGCGCTCCTGGAGCACACCCATCTCGTCGGCGAGGTTCGGCTGGTAGCCCACCGCGGAGGGCATGCGGCCCAGCAGGGTCGACACCTCAGAGCCGGCCTGCGTGAAGCGGAAGATGTTGTCGATGAAGAGCAGCACGTCCTGCTTCTGCACGTCGCGGAAGTACTCCGCCATCGTCAGCGCCGACAGCGCGACCCGGAGGCGGGTTCCCGGCGGCTCGTCCATCTGACCGAAGACGAGGGCGGTCTTGTCGAAGACGCCCGCCTCCTCCATCTCGGCGATGAGGTCGTTGCCCTCACGGGTGCGCTCGCCCACACCGGCGAACACCGAGACGCCGCCGTGGTCCTGCGCGACGCGCTGGATCATCTCCTGGATGAGGACGGTCTTGCCGACGCCCGCTCCGCCGAACAGGCCGATCTTGCCGCCCTGCACGTAGGGGGTGAGCAGGTCGATGACCTTGATGCCGGTCTCGAAGAGCTCGGTCTTCGACTCGAGCTGGTCGAAGGCCGGCGGCTTGCGGTGGATGGGCCAGCGCTCGGTGATCTCGAACGACTCGCCGTTGATCTTGCCGTCGGCGTCGGCGTTGAGGACCTCGCCGATGACGTTGAAGACCTTGCCCTTGGTCACGTCTCCGACGGGGACCGAGATCGGCAGGCCGGTGTCGTGGACCTCCTGACCGCGGACGAGTCCGTCGGTCGGGTTGAGCGAGATGGCGCGGACGAGGTCGTCGCCGAGGTGCTGCGCGACCTCGAAGGTCAGCTTGCTCGAGACGCCCTCGACCTCGACGTGAGTGTAGAGCGCGTTGTAGACCTCGGGGATCGCGTCGTGGGGGAACTCGATGTCAACGACGGGGCCGGTGACGCGGGCGATACGGCCGACGGCCCCGCCCGGAGTCCCGGTCGCCGCCTCAGGTGCGGTCAGTGTCATTGCTTCTTCCTTCTGGGTCTCACCGCTCCCGGAGGGCGGAGTCTTCATGTCTGGGGAGGAGAGCCGTCTACTTCTTGGACGACAGGGCGTCGGCGCCGCCGACGATCTCGGCGATCTGCTGCGTGATCTCGGTCTGGCGCGCGTTGTTGGCGAGTCGCGTGTAGGTCTTGATGAGGGTGTCGGCGTTGTCGCTCGCCGACTTCATCGCCTTCTGCCGCGCCGCGTGCTCGGAGGCGGCCGACTGCAGCATCGCGTTGAAGATGCGGCTCTCGACGTACACCGGCAGGAGCCGGTCGAGGACCGTCTCCGGGTCGGGCTCGAACTCGTACAGCGGGTAGAGGTCGCTGTTCTGATCCTCCACGCCCTCGACGACCTCGAGCGGCAGCAGCCGGACGACGGTCGGCTGCTGGGTGACCATGCTGACGAAGCGGTTGTAGACGAGGTGGATCTCGTCCACGCCACCCTCCTCGTCGTCGAGGTTGTACGCCTCGACGACCGCGTCCGCGATCTCCTTGGCCGTCTCGAACACGGGCTGGTCGGTGCCGCCGGTCCAGATGCGCACGCTCGGACGCTTGCGGAACGAGAAGTACGCGTTCGCCTTGCGACCGACGAGGTAGAAGACGACCTCCTTGCCCTCGCTGCGCAGCAGCGCGGCGAGCTCCTCCGCCTCCTTGAGCACGCTCGACGAGAACGCGCCGGCGAGGCCGCGGTCGGAGGTGAAGATCACGATCGCGGCCGTGTCGAGCTTCTCGCGCTCGGTCGTGAGCGGGTGCTCGACGTTCGAGTAGGTCGCGACGGCCGACACGGCACGCGTGATCGCGTTCGAGTACGGCGCAGCGGCGGCGACGCGGTTCTGCGCCTTCTGGATGCGCGAGGCCGAGATCAGCTCCATGGCCCGAGTGATCTTCTTGGTCGTCTGGGCCGAACGGATCTTCGACCGGTAGACCCGAAGTTGCGCTCCCATGTGTCTCCTGTAGTCCTTGTGTGACGAATCGCCGGGGCGCCGCGGTTAGCGGCGGCCCTTCACGATCTTCTCCTGGCCGACCTCGTCGGCCGAGATCGCCTGGTGCTCCTCGCGTCCGACCGAGGCGAGCGGCTTGCCCTCACCGGTCTGGAACTCGAGCTTGAAGCCGTCGACGGCGCGGTTGAGCTCGGCCACGGTGTCGTCCGAGAGGACGTTCGTGTCGCGGAGCGTCGAGAGCACCTGCGTGTTGCGACCCAGGTAGTCGAGCAGCTCGCGCTCGAAGCGCAGGACGTCCGAGACGGGCACCTCGTCGAGCTTGCCGTTCGTGCCGGCCCAGATCGAGACGACCTGCTCCTCGACGGGGTACGGCGAGTACTGCGGCTGCTTGAGCAGCTCGGTGAGGCGTGCGCCACGGGCGAGCTGACGGCGGGAGGCCGCGTCGAGGTCGGAGGCGAACATCGCGAACGCCTCGAGCGAGCGGTACTGCGCCAGCTCGAGCTTCAGCGTTCCCGAGACCTTCTTGATCGACTTGACCTGGGCGTCACCGCCGACCCGCGAGACCGAGATGCCCACGTCGACCGCGGGACGCTGGTTCGCGTTGAAGAGGTCGGACTGGAGGAAGATCTGGCCGTCGGTGATCGAGATCACGTTGGTCGGGATGTAGGCCGAGACGTCGTTCGCCTTGGTCTCGATGATCGGGAGCCCGGTCATCGAGCCCGCGCCGAGCTCGTCGGAGAGCTTCGCGCAGCGCTCGAGCAGGCGGGAGTGCAGGTAGAAGACGTCTCCGGGGTACGCCTCGCGTCCCGGCGGGCGGCGCAGGAGGAGCGACACGGCGCGGTAGGCCTCGGCCTGCTTCGACAGGTCGTCGAAGATGATCAGGACGTGCTTGCCGCCGTACATCCAGTGCTGGCCGATGGCCGAACCGGTGTAGGGAGCGAGGTACTTGAAGCCGGCCGGGTCGGAGGCGGGGGACGCCACGATCGTCGTGTACTCCATCGCTCCCGCGTCCTCGAGCGCGCCCTTCACCGAGGCGATGGTCGAGCCCTTCTGGCCGATGGCGACGTAGATGCAGCGGACCTGCTTGTTCGTGTCGCCCGACTCCCAGTTGGCCTTCTGGTTGATGATCGTGTCGATCGCGATCGCCGTCTTGCCGGTCTGGCGGTCGCCGATGATCAGCTGACGCTGGCCGCGGCCGACGGGGATCATCGCGTCGATGGCCTTGATGCCGGTCTGCAGCGGCTCGTGCACCGACTTGCGCGACATGACTCCGGGCGCCTGCAGCTCGAGAGCGCGACGGCCGTCGGACGCGATGTCGCCCAGGCCGTCGATCGGGTTGCCGAGCGGGTCGACGACGCGGCCGAGGTAGCCGTCGCCGACGGGGACCGAGAGGACCTCGCCCGTGCGGGTCACCTCCATGCCCTCCTCGATGCCGGAGAACTCGCCGAGCACGACGACGCCGATCTCGTTCTCGTCGAGGTTCTGGGCGAGACCCAGGACGCCGTTCGAGAAGCGGATGAGCTCGTTGGCCATGACGCCGGGGAGACCCTCGACGTGGGCGATGCCGTCGGCGGCGTCGATGACGTAGCCGACCTCGGTGGTGGAGGCCTTGCCCGGCTCGTACGACGAGACGAAGTCCTTCAGCGCGTCGCGGATCTCATCCGGGCTGATGGTGATATCTGCCATGGGAATTCCTATTCGTTGGGTCCGTGCGAGCCGAAGCGGTCGTCGGGGCCTGACCTGGATGGTGCGGGGTCGGAGGCGGCGCGAGCCGCTCCCTGAGGATACGTGCGCCCGTCAGGACGCGAGCTGGAGCTTCAGGTCGGAGAGCCGCGCGGAGACGGTTCCGTCGATGACCTCGTCGCCGACGTGCAAACGCATGCCGCCCAGCAGGGAGGGATCGATCAGCACGTTGACGGAGACGGGGCGGCTGTACTGGCGCGAGAGCGCCGAGCGGAGCCGGTCGAGCTGCTCGGGGGCGAGCGGGGCCGCGACCGAGACCGTGGCGATGGTGAAACCGCCCTGGTCGGCGACGACGCCCGCTGCGAAACGGACCAGCTCGGGGATGCGGCGGCCGCGCGGGTGCGCGACCAGCTGACGGAGGATCGCCAGCGTCTCGGCCGACGCCTTGCCCTCGAGGAGGCGCTGCACGAGCGCCACCTTGGAGTCGGCGGCCGCAAGCTTGCTTCCCAGCGCCAGCTCGAGCTGGGCGTCCGAGGACACGACCGCCCCGAAGGCCTGCAGCTCCGTCTCGATCGACACGTCGGGAGCCGCGGCGGTCGCGATGGCGCGCACCCCGACCTCCTCGATGCCGGCGACGAGATCGGCGGGGCTCGACCAGCGGTGCCCGACGATGACCGTCAGCAGCCGGACGGCCGCGACGTCGAATCGCGCGAACACGCGGGAGACGAGCGCGCGCTTGGTGCCCGCATCGATGCTCGGGTCCGAGAGGGCCGAGCGCAGTTGCGCCTGACCGTCGATGACCCGGGCGGCCTCGAACAGCTGCTGCGCCGCCTCCAGCGGCACGTGGCCGTTGAAGGCGGAGAGCTCCGCCTTCGCGGCCGTGAGTGCCTGCCTTGACGCGCTGCCCATCAGCTGTTCGCCTTCTCCGAGGCCTCGAGGTCGGCGAGGAAGCGGTCCACGATCGCGGACGCCTTCGCGTCGTCGTTGAGGCTCTCGCCGATGACGCCGGAGGCGAGATCGATGGCGAGGGTTCCGACTTCGGAGCGCAGTGCGACCACGGCCGCCTGGCGGTCCGCCTCGATCTGAGCGTGCGCGTTGTGCAGGATGCGCTCGGCCTCGGCCTGCGCCTGCTCCTTCTTCGCCGCCACGATCGCGTTGCCGTCGGCGTTCGCCTTCTCGCGGATCACTCCGGCCTCGGCGCGAGCCTCGGCCAGCTGAGCGGTGTACTTCTCGAGAGCTGCCTCAGCCTGACGCTGAGCCTCGTCCGCCTTCGCGATGTTCCCCTCGATGGCCGCGGAGCGGTCGTCGAGCAGCTTCTGGATGCGCGGCAGGACCAGCTTCCAGAAGAAGAACAGGAGGATGAGGAAGATCACCCCCGACCAGAAGAAGTCGTAGAACTCCGGGATCAGGATGACCTCGGGAACGTCACCTTCTTCCGCAGCGATGTTCACAGCGGTGCTGAACACGACTACGCCGCGAAGATGAAGTAGGTGGCGAGGCCGATGAGCGCGAGCACCTCGGTGAACGCGATGCCCAGGAACATCGTGGTCTGGAGGCGGCCGGCCATCTCGGGCTGGCGCGCCATCGCCTCGACGGTCTTGCCTGCGACGATGCCGACACCGATGCCGGGGCCGATCGCTGCGAGGCCGTAACCGACCGTCGCGATGTTGCCGGTGAGTTCGGCGAGAACGGTGACTGAGTCCACGAGTGGGTCCTTTCAGTGGGGTGATCGTGAGAACGGGCGGGAGCCCGTGAGTTGAGGGGTCAGTGCTCTTCGGCGACGGCCAGCTGGATGTAGACCGCGGTGAGGAGGGTGAAGATGTACGCCTGGAGCACGGCGACGAGGAGCTCGAAGAGCGTGAACGCTCCGCCGAAGCCGAAGGTCAGGATGCTGAAGAGCTTGAAGCCGGGATCGACCTGCGAGCTGAAGAGGAAGAACTGCGTCGCCGAGAAGCACAGCACCAGGAGCAGGTGGCCGACGATCATGTTCATCAGGAGCCGCAGCGCGAGCGAGAGCGGACGGATGATGAACGTCTGCAGCAGCTCGATCGGCGTGAGGATGAAGTAGATGAGGACCGGGGCGCCGGGCGGGAACAGAGCGTTCTTGAAGAAGCCCATCCCGCGGTCCTTGATGCCCGCGTAGAGGAAGGTGACGTAGGCGACCAGGCCGAGGAACAGCGGCATCCCGGCGACCGAGGTCCCCGCGATGTTCAGGAACGGGATGATGCCCGTCAGGTTCATCGACAGGATCGCGAAGAAGATCGTCACGAGGATCGGGAGGAACCTACGCGCGTCCTTCTCGCCGAGGATGTCCTTGGCGATCGTCACGCGAACGAAGTCGAAGGCCATCTCGACGATGCTCTGGAAGCGGCCGGGGACGACGCGCATCTTGCGCGTCCCGAGCCAGAAGAACAGCATCAGCGCGGCGACCGCGATGAAGCGGACCAGCATGACGCGGTTGATCTCGAACGGGGTTCCCTCGAAGAGGAAACCGGGCGGGAAGAACTCGGAGATCGACGGGGTGTGGAAGTCACTCTCACCGGTCGAGGACGAGACCAACAGGGTCACAGCGTTAGCAAACAGCGCTAGCTCCTGGAATTCGGGGCGTGGCACGTTGCAGCCGACCGAATCGAATCATTCGGACGCAACGCTCTCGCGACGACGAAAGGTGGGGTTTTTCCGCGTGATCGGCGTTCATGCTCGACGGCCGACATCAACGATGAGACGATCTGAGGGCACGTTCGCCTGCGGGATTCGTCCCTACTGTAGCAAGAGAACGGCCTGAGAGCCGAATCGTGTTGTTCTCAGAAAGCGCACGGCGGGCGTTCACCGAGCGATGTCGCTGACGTTCGGCATGCGGGACCGCGAGACGACGACGACGTCGATCACGAGCGATCCGAGCACCGCCACGATGATGGTCACGAACATCGCCGTGCTGTTCAGCCACGGCTGATCGCGCAGCACGACGGCGGCGATGACGAAGAGGACGAACTTCGCCAGCCAGGTGCCGAGCACGACCGCGAAGAAGCCGCCGATGTCGAGTCGGTTCGCGACCAGGATGCTCGCTGCGGTGAGCGCGAGCATCACGCCTCCGACGACGGCCCCGAGCAGCGCGCCGATCGCGCCCTCGGCTCCCGCGGCGAGCGCGCCGACGATCGCGCCCACCACGGCCAGACCGAGGATGAAGGCTCCGCCGATGACCAGCGTCCTCCGCAGGACGGGCACCGAGGCGGGCTGGGGACGGGTCGCGGCCGGGTTCTCTCCGGTCATGATGCTTCTTTCCGCGCCGGTGACGGCGCTGTCGTGTCGCGACCGAGCGGCAGCTCGGCGGACGGCCGACCGGGCTCCGAGGAGGAGGCGCGATCGAGGGGGTCGAGGACGGGGGACGCCTCGGCGAGCTGAGCAGCCGCCTCGAGGCGCTTGCGTCGGCTCAGCGGGGCGAGCGTCGCGATAGTGCAGACGAGGAGGCCGACGGCCAGGAAGACCAGTGGCACCCAGAGGACGTCGACCACGAACATGAGGAGGCAGCTGAAGGCGATGACGGCTGTCCAGGCGTAGAAGATCAGGACGGCGTGCAGGTGCGAGTGCCCCATGTCGAGCAGGCGGTGGTGGAGGTGCTTGCGGTCGGCGCTGAACGGCGACTTGCCGGCCCGCAGCCTCCGGACGACGGCGAGACCGAAGTCCATCAGCGGGACGACCAGGATCGCGAACGGCAGGATGATCGGGATGAAGGCGGGCAGCAGCTCCTTCGCCGCCAGCTGGGCCGGGTCGATCTGACCCGTGACGGCGATGGCCGAGGTCGCCATCAGCATCCCGACGAGCAGCGCTCCCCCGTCGCCCATGAACATCTTGGCCGGCCGCCAGTTGATCGGCAGGAAGCCGGCGCAGGCCCCGACCAGGACGACCGCGATCAGGGAGGCGAGATTGAAGTAGTCGGTCGGCGAGGTCTGCTGCACGAGCAGGTAGCTGTAGAGGAAGAAGACGCCGTTGGCGATCAGGGCCACGCCGGCGACGAGCCCGTCGAGGCCGTCGATGAAGTTCAGCGCATTGGTGACCGCCACGATCGCGAGCACCGTGATGATGAGCGACATCCACGGCGACCCGACCGTCAGCCCGCCGATCGGCAACGAGACGATCTGGACGCCCTTCCACGCGATCAGGCCCGCCGCGATGAGCTGACCCGCCAGCTTGGTCGTCCAGTCGAGGTCCCAGATGTCGTCGGCCACGCCGATCAGCACGATCAGGAGGCTCGCGCCCAGGATCGCGAGGATCGGCTCCGGATTGGCGAACACCAACCGGAAGTACGGCAGCTGCGAGGCGATGCCGAATCCGACGAGGATCCCGAGGAACATCGCGATCCCGCCGAGCCGGGGAGTCGGACGCGTGTGCATGTCCCTCACCCGGATCTTGGGGTAGAGCCGGTACTTCAGGCTCAGCTTCCAGATCACGAAGGACAGCGCACCGGTCACGATCGCGACCGCGAGCGAGACGAGGGCGAAGGTGATCATCGGCTACTCACGCGGGGCGGAGTCGGAGCTCGCGGCTCCGCTCGCCGCCGGCTCGTCCTGCAGCTGCGCGCCCGAGGCCCAGTCGGGTCGCGCAGTGGGCGCCGGCTCGTCGGGGGACGGCTCGTCGGACTCCTGTTCGGTGAGCGAGGTGTCCTTCGACGCGTCGTATGAGGCGCCCTCCTGCGCAGGTGCGGCGGCATCCTCGTCGGGGAGGAGGTCGCCGACGACCTCGCGGATCCGCTCGGCCGAGACGACACCGTGGCGGAGGATCCGCAGCGTGCCATCGTCGAAGCTGAGCGCGGTCGCGTCGACGATGGTGGACGACTCGCTCGCTCCTGCCGGTCGGTCGCTGTACCGCGAACCGGCGACGCCCGCGTCGAGGTAGACGTCGACCGCGTCGCCGAGCTGCTCGAAGGCCTCCTGCGCCGTGGTGGCCGAGGCCTGCCCTGTCTTGTTCGCGGACGACACGGCGAGCGGTCCGGTCTCGGCGAGGAGCTCGATCGTGACGGGGTTGTCGGGCATGCGCAGGGCGACCGTGCCGCGGGTCTCCCCCAGATCCCACACGAGCGAGGGCTGCGCGTGCAGCACGATCGTGAGGCCGCCGGGCCAGAACTCCTTCGCCAGCTCGCGGACGGCATCGGGAACGTTCTCGGCGAGGGCGTCGAGCGCTGCCAGATCACCGATCAGCACGGGAGGCGGCGACTGGCGCGTGCGCCCCTTCGCGTCGAGCAGCCGCTGCACGGCCGCTGCGTCGAACGCGTTCGCCGCGATGCCGTACACGGTGTCGGTCGGGATCACGACCAGCTCACCGCGACCGATTGCAGTTCGAGCGAGACGGGTGCCGGTCAGGAGGTCCGTGTCGACGGAGCAGTCGTAGATGCGAGCCATAACGACGCAATGGTACCGGGCCGAGGACCGCAGACGTCGGGGCGGGCCGACGCCCTCTGCAGCGGACTCGCACGCAGCGCGATCAGAGCAGACGAATCCTGTCGCTTCTCCGTCATGCGGCCTAACCGTGCACCGAATGCCGAAACGGCAATTATCACGTTCGGGGTCTCGACGGCGGAGCCATCCGGTGCAGCCGACTCGACCTGACCGCAGACCGGTGTCGAGCGACTCCCACGCCCCACCGCAAGCACGTCGCCGGACGGTCGCGCACCGCGTCTGTCGATCAGCCGCACTCCGAGCTCGACCTTCTAGGGCATCGGATGGTGGACCAGCGCTGCTAGCCCCGAAGGAGCGACCCAGCCATCTCTACGAACTCCGGCCCGCGTGCTGAGACGAACGTTGCGGTGAGGTGGTGTGCGTCCCTGTAGACGAGTGTGTCGCCGATGATCGGCCCACATTCCTCGGTGCAGTAGAGCGGAGTCGGATCGAGATAGAGAGAACCGGACGATGCCACAGCCTCGGCTTCGAGCCTCACACCCTCCTGGTCGATCACGGACGCCCTGGGAACAGTGCACGTAGTCAGATCACTGCGATGCGCGACGACGCACTCGGCGGGAGACTCCGTGTTGAAAGGTGTGTCGGCGATCACGATGGTCGTAGGCGTGATCTTCTCCAGTGACCTCTCGACGGCATTCGCCCGCTCCTCAGCGGGAAGTACCGCACCGTCAGCATCGCGGACGACATGCAGACTGCTCGCGAGAACGACATCGACATCGCCGGCATTCAGGCGTTCGATCGCGTTCGAACGCCAGTCGACGCAGAACTGATCGATACTGCCGTCCTTGTAGGGCGCGATGTCGCTGTAGGAGCACCCCGCCTTGATGAGAACGATGAGCCGAGCATCAACAGATTCTGCGAGCGCGAGTGCGGCCGGAAACCACTGCGCGGCGTGGGAGTCGCCGAAAAGGGCGTACGTCGTCTCTGCATCGGGGTCGCCGTACTCGCAGACGACAGGCGCGGACTCGTACCGATCGGGACCGCAGCCCTCTCGAGAAGCGAGTGGCAGGTCGTATTTGGCCCGGTCGGGCGTCGGCGTGATGTTCACCGGAAGCCAGTTCGTGAAGACAGGGCCGTCGACGTCCGCGATCGGCAGCGCAGCAGGACCTGAGATGTCCAGAGCGCGAGCCTGCAGGAGAGGTCCGGTGACCAGGCCAGCCGATCCGATGGCGACAACGACGCACAGGCTGGCGACGATGAACCGTCCGCTCGGCAGACGCTTCAGGAAGCCCGAGTCTCGGACCGGATTCTCAACGAATCGATAGGTCAGGTCGGCGAGAACCAGCGAGAGCGCGGCGAGTAGAAGCTGGAAAGGCACTGACAGGTCGCGCACGGCGAGCGGAAGGATGATGACGGGCCAGTGCCACAAGTACCAGGAGTACGAACGATTGCCGATCCACTGCGCAATCGGGTGGTTGAGCACGCGAGCCGGTCCGGACTCGTTCTCGGGTGTGCTCGCGAAGATGACGAGCGCGGTCCCCAATGTCGGCACCAGCGCACGCCATCCCGGGTAGGACTCGGATGCGTCGAGAAGGACGCCGGCGAGCAGAACGCTGGCGAGACCGAGCCAACCGAGGGCTGCGGCGAGTGCTGGGCGGGAGTGCACCCGCGTCGCGAGAAGTGCAGGCGCCAGGGCGACGATCGCGCCGACAGCGAACTGCCACGCTCGTGTCGGGAGGTTGAAGAACGCGAGGATCTCGAAGGACGGGGTGAACACCACGCAGGCTGCGAAGGAGAGGATCAGCAGCGCTGCGAGCACCCCGCGCACTGCCGACCACGACTTCCGAGTCGCGGACCATACGAGGATCAGGAGCAAAGGCCAGATCAGATAGAACTGCTCTTCGACACCGAGCGACCAGTACTGCTGGAACGGCGAGGGATCGACGTCGGCGAGGTAGTCCGTCCCCGTGACCGAGAACCAAATGTTCGGGATGTATACCGCGGTCGCTGCCGCGTCCCGGCTCACCGCCTCGAACCTCAGAGGAGAGAGAACCAGGTAGCTCGCGACCAGCGTGACGATGAGCACAAGCAGCGCGGCGGGTACGATCCGACGAATGCGTCTGGCATAGAAGTCTCGCAGCCTCAGCCTTCCGGCTTGCAGCTCCTGCGCGAGGTGGGAAGTGATGAGGAACCCGCTGATGACGAAGAACACATCGACGCCGACATACCCGCCCCCGAGGACCGGGACTGATGCGTGATAGAGAACGACGAGCAGCACAGCCACGGTTCGAAGTCCCTGGATATCCGCGCGGAAGCGAGGGTTCGCAAGCCGTTCGAGCGGATCAGCCCGTCGCGTCCGGTTCATATTCGTCACGGTGAGCGACTGTAGCCGAGTAGCGAGACTCGGCGATCCTGTCCGACGGAGGCGTAGCTGGACGCGGCGCTTCGCTCGATAGAGAGCGCGCGGCCTGTCCTCGCTCCCTCGCGATGCGATCGACAGGGTCGTGAAGGACGGATCGCGCTCGGCTCGTAGTGCTCGGGCCGAATGAAGCGACCTCCGCGCGTCGTGATCGACCGCACGCATGCGACGCGCGTGGATCCGACTCGGCATCGTTGCGTCCCTTCTATTGGGGGTGTCTGCATGTCAGCCCCCATCGAGTGGCAACTGCCGTTGTCGCGGATCGTGGCGGGAGGACGTCGCCACGGCATTCAGTGCCGTTGAAGCGGTCCTGGGGACGGCGGTCTTCGCCGGCGATCCCGCGGTCGCGACGAAGCGCGACCGCGGATCTGCTGCAACTGGAGCGGGAGAGCGCACGAGCGATGACCCTGTCCGGTCGAGATGACCCTGTCCGGTCGAGATGACCCTGTCCGGTCGAGAGGAGCTTCGGCCGTAGACGGAGGATCTGCATCGCCCGGCCACCGGCGTGGGAACGCATTGCCCAGCGTCGTCCGGAGCGACTGCGAAGTATGTGCCTACCACCGAATGGAGCCTCGGATGAAGATCACTGCACGTTTGTCGGGGGGGACGGTGGAGGGAGGACACCCTCGGTCGAATCTCAGCCTCGATGTCGCCACCCCCTGTTCAGTGGGGCCGGGCTGGAGTCTGACGGCCGTGCGATACCGTCGACGCTGAGAGCCTTCGCCTCCCCTTCGGTCTTCCCCTTCTTCTCTCTCGAACCAGCAGGAGTAATCGTGCGAATCCTCGTCACCGGCGGCGCCGGCTTCATCGGCAGCAACTTCGTCCACCTGACGCTCCGTGAGCGTCCCGAATCGCAGATCACCGTCCTCGACAAGCTCACCTACGCCGGCAACCGTGATTCGCTCGCACAGGTAGCAGACAGGGTCGCTCTCGTCGAGGGTGACATCTCCGACGCCGAGCTCGTCGACCGTCTGGTCGCCGAAGCCGATCTCGTCGTGCATTTCGCGGCGGAGTCCCACAACGACAACTCCTTGAACGACCCCACCCCTTTTCTCGAGACCAACATCATCGGGACCTTCACACTGCTGCAAGCGGTGCGTGCGCACGGTGTGCGCTACCACCACATCTCGACGGACGAGGTCTACGGCGACCTACCACTGCACGATCCGGCGAAGTTCACCGAGCAGACCCCGTACAACCCTTCCAGTCCCTACTCCTCCACCAAGGCCGGAAGCGACCTTCTCGTCCGCGCCTGGGTGCGCTCGTTCGGCGTGCAGGCCACTATCTCGAACTGCTCGAACAACTACGGTCCCTACCAGCACGTCGAGAAGTTCATTCCGCGCCAGATCACCAACGTGATCGACGACATCCGTCCGAAGCTCTACGGAGCCGGCGAGAACGTCCGAGACTGGATCCATGTCGACGACCACAACAGCGGAGTCTGGGCGATCATCGACCGCGGTCAGATCGGCGAGACGTACCTCATCGGAGCGAACGGGGAGAAGAATAACCTCGAGGTGGTGAAGCTCATCCTCGATGAGTTCGGTCTGCCCGAGACGGCCTTCGACCACGTCACCGACCGCCCTGGCCACGACCTCCGCTATGCGATCGATTCGACCCGCCTGCGCACAGAGCTCGGTTGGCAGCCCCGTTACACCGACTTCGAGTCAGGACTTGCCGCGACAGTGAAGTGGTACCGCGAGAACGAGTCGTGGTGGCGCCCGCAGAAAGCGGCGACGGAAGCGAAGTACGCGGCGCAGACGGCGAATTAGCCGACGACATGCCGGAAGGAACCGCCCGAAGGAGCAGTGCATCGAGGATGCTCACTAGGCACCGATGGACGTCGTCCGCGACGGCCCCACTGATCGTCCACTGGAGTGTCCTCGTGGTGGCGATCATCGCCGTGAATCCTCTCGGCCTCACCATGCCGGCCGCTCTCAAGACGCTCGCATCGACGGCAGGTCTACCGGTTCACGCGGTCCCGACGGCGTTGATCCTCGGGTTCGTCACCGGATGCGCCGCGGTCGCTTTCGGTTGCGCCAGAGCCGTCGCCACCACCACTCGTCGACGGTGGAGGATACGCAGCCTGGTCGCGGCACTCGTCCTCCTGTCGATCCTCCGCGCGTCTGTCGCCTCGTCTTCCGGCGGTCAGAACTCCTTCGAGGGCTCGCTTCCGGCAGCGATCGGTGCCGTGGTGGGATACGGCCTCGGCTTCGCGTTACTCCGATCGAGAGGCAGGAAGCGCACCTCCGCTTCAGCGCAGGAGTCGCCCGAGTCGACGAGGCGCGATCCAGGAACCGCCCCTCGACGGCTGCTCGGGGCACAGATCGCCGTCGCCGTGACCTGTGGTCTCGTGGCCGTCGCGGGGCTCCCGGTACTCGTTTTTCCTTCGGTCGACCCTCTCGAGCGCTCCGATGTCGCAGTCGTTCTAGGACCTGCGACGCCGGAAAGAGTTGCACTCGCGCACAGCCTCGTGACGGACGGCACGGTCTCAGGGATCGTGATCTCGACTGTGGGCGACGAGGACGCGCGTCCGATCGAGTGCCGGCCCCCCGGCTCCGGTATCGTCTGCATCCACGCAGTCCCCTTCACGACTCGCGGAGAAGCAGACGGCATCAGGCTCCTGGCGAGCGAGAAGGGCTGGAGGAGTCTCGTCGTCATCACCAGTACGCCGCACATCAGTCGTGCCAAGGTCGTTTTCGATTCCTGCACCGAGCAGCGAATCTCTATGCTTCCGGTCCCGACCGGCCTCAGTGCCGCCGAATGGGTGTACGCCTACCTCTACCAGGGCGGAGCGTTTCTGAAGATGCTGGCGGTGCCCCCATGCGCGCCGGGCCAAAAGCCGCCCAGCGGGACGCAGAAGTCCGCATCGCCCGTGCACCGTGCATCGGAACGCCAGCACCGGCCTCCTACTGTTCCCGATCATCGAAACGTCAGCTCCTTCTTTCAACCCACTTTGTCAAGTTAGGTCGCGCCGTGAAAGTCCTTCTCCTCCGTGCAGATAACCAGTCGCCCAACCTGGGTGTCCGCGTCCTCGCTGAAGGAACGACCGCACTGGTGCGGGCGGCGTGGGGCGAGGACTGCATCGTGCACCTCCAGAACTACGACGGTGGCGACACCGGGGTTTCGTTCAACAAATCCGCCGTGATGCGCGATGTCCTTAGCAGGAACGGTCCGATCCGATCCACCCTCCGCAAGTACGACGTCGTAATCGACGTCTGCGGTGGTGACAGCTTCACGGACATCTACGGAATGAAGCGGCTCGCCCTCATTCTGTACTCGCAGCGTACGAGCCAGAAGTTGGGTGTCCCCACCCTTCTCGGACCGCAGACGATCGGACCGTTCACAGGACGGATCTCGCGTGCTCTCGCGGCGCGATCACTCAAGGGCATGTCACTCGTGCTCGCGCGGGACCGGGCCAGCCAAGCGGAGGCGGCAGGACTGGGACGCCCCGTCGACCTCTCGGCGACGGATGTCGTCTTCGCTCTGCCGGTACCGGAGGTGTCAAAGACCCGAAGCGTGGTGATCAACGCCTCCGGTCTTCTCTGGAACCCGAACAAGCACCTCGACCACGTCGGCTATCGTGACAACACACGAGCCCTGATCCGCGAGATGCTGTTGCGCGGTCACGACGTGTCGGTCATGCCTCACGTGCTGGACAGTGGCAACAGCGACAACGACGTACCGGTCGCGCGGGATCTTGCCGCCGAATTCGGCACCAGCATCGAAGTGATCGAGCCGAGCAGCCTTGCCGAGGCGCGTCGGATCACCGCGTCCGCGCGTCTCCTCATCGGGGCGCGGATGCACGCATGCCTCAACTCGCTCTCCACGGGCACCCCGGCGATTCCGTGGGCCTATTCCCGGAAGTTCGCACCGCTCCTCGACGACATCGGCTGGTACCACGTGGTCGATCCGAGGACCGACGACGACCCGGTGGGCAGCACGCTCGCGATCCTCGATCAGAACGGTGATCTGGACGGTTTGGCAGAGGAGGCCTCGGGGGTGCGCGCTCGTGCGACCGAGCGACTCGACGAGGTGGTGGCTATGCTGCGGACCCTCTCCGTCGAGGGGGTCTCGACACGATGAGGACCTTGGGGAACTCGATCGCTCGCGTCGTCGAGAACGGGAACTGCTCCGGCTGCGGGGCGTGCGCACTTCTCTCGGACCGCGTGTCTATGGTCTACTCCGACGACGGATGGATGCGTCCGACGATCGATCCGGACAGCATCTCCCGTGAGGAGGAGCGCCGTCACACCTCCCTCTTCGAACAGGTCTGTCCCGGCAGTCGAATGCGCCGTCAGGAGCGAGGAGACCGGAAGGACCACGAGACCTTCGGTCTGCATGTCTCCGCATGGCGCGCGTTCGCAGCGGACCCCGCGGTGCGAGACGCTGGAAGCAGCGCCGGCGTCCTGACGGCATTGACGCAGCACATCGTAACGGCGGGCATAGCGTCGACCGTCATCGGTGCCCGCTCGGATATCGAGACGCCCCGCCGCACCGTTCCGGTCCGGATCACCACCCGTGAGGAGGCGCTCGCATCGAGTGGCTCACGATACGCTCCGGTATCCGCCCTCTCGGGCTACCTCGACTCCTCAGACAGAGCTGCCCTCGTAGGCAAGCCCTGCGAGGCTACGGCCGCACGCCGCCTGCATCTCGAGAGCGGGAAATCCGAGGCGGACCTGCCGATCCTCCTCTCCTTCTTCTGCGCGGGGACTCCCAGCCAGCGCGCCACCGATCGCCTCATCGAGAAGCTCGGGGTGGTGCCGGATGACGTGACATCGCTGCGGTACCGCGGGAACGGGTGGCCCGGGCACTTCGTCGCCGAGAGCCCCTCCGCCTCGGGCAGTGTCACCTACGACGATTCCTGGGGGAAGCACCTGGGTCGGGACCTCCAGTGGCGGTGCAAGATCTGTCCGGACGGCACCGGGGAGGATTCGGACGTCTCGGTCGGTGACTTCTGGAAGGCCGATGAGAAGGGGTACCCCCTCTTCGACGACGCCCAGGGGATGTCCGTGGCCATTGCTCGAACGGATCGGGGTCACGCACTGCTGCTCGCTGCAGCGGCAGCCGGACTCATCGTTCTGGAGCCGGTCGACCTCGACGAGGTCGCTCGTATCCAGCCGCTTCAAGTGAACCGCCGTCGCACCCTTGCGGTGCGCCTGGCCGCTCGTCTCCTCGCCGGCAAGCGCATCCCCCGGTTCGAGGGCTACAGTCTCGTCCTCAGGTCCGCCAGACATCCCCGGCTCGCAGCGAAGACCTTCCTCGGAACGCTCGCCCGCTCGTGGCGGTCCCGATGACCTCATCTACGAAAGGGCAGCACATGTCGGAAGCGGGCTTCACGATGACGACCGATCCGTTGGCCGCATGGCTCGCGAGGCACTACGCCGTCCTCCCAAAGAAGTCGGCGGCACTACGGGTCATCACCTCTCGGGAGAACGGCGCAATGTACTCGAACAGTCTGCGGGAGGTGCTGAGGTCGGCCTACGGCGTAGACGTCGGCGCATACAGCTACGGATCCCTTCTCACTCCTGGATCAGCAGATCGGCACACGACGATCGGCCGGTACGTCTCGATCGGACCGAACGTCCGGCGATTCGGAGCATCTCATCCGATGGACCACCTCAGCCTCCACCCGATCTGGTACAACCCGCGGCTCTCTTACGTAGACGCCGGTGCCGACGTCGAGCGGACTCCCTGCGAGATCGCGGATGAGGCCTGGCTCGGCGCGAACGTCATCATCGTGCCCGGCTGCCGGCGCATCGGTGTCGGCGCCGTCGTCAGCGCGGGCGCTGTCGTCACGAAGGACGTGCCGGACTTCGCCGTCGTCGGCGGCAGCCCTGCGAAGCTCATCAAGATGCGTCTCGAAGAGCCCGTGCGTCAGGCCCTCCTGAAGGAGCGACCATGGGATCTCGACCCCGCGGAAGCCGACGCCCTTCTCAAGGAGATCGCGAAGAGGTTCGACGCTCCGAATCTGCATTCCGGACGCTAGGGCCGACGCCTGGAGCTGCTCCGACGGATCAGTGAGCGCGCAGGGTCAGCGCGCTCGGACGACCGCCTCGACCGCCCCCGACGTCGCGAGTAGCCGGAGGAAGACGGCCACATCAACAGCCATGTCCTCCTCGTCGACGCCGAAGCGATCGGCCAGCGCGCCGACGATGGCGGCCTCCTCGACCTCGGACCCCGATGCCAGCTGGTCCCAGACCTCGAGTGCTGTTCCGGTCAGGAGCATCGGGACCGCCGAGGGAGAGGCCACGTCGAGAAAGACGACTCGGTCCTGCGATTCGACGCTCGCCACCCGGCGTCGCCGCCAGGCGGTCACCCGACCGCCCTCCGGAGACGTTCGACGAGGTCCGCTCTGGCTTCTGCTAGTGAGCCGACGGCCTTCCCCACCGAGGACCAATACTCGGAGGGATCCTCGGTCAGTTCTGCGACCTGCGAGAGAATCAGGTCCGGCTCGAAGTCGAACACGTTGTGCACGTACTTGCTGATCCCAAGATCGTCGTATGCCCCGAATCCCTTCCGCTCGTAGCTGAGATGAATGCTCGGCACCCCGCTGCGAATGGTCTGGATCGAACCGTGCAGGCGAACGGACACCACGACCTGAGGCCGGCTCTCCGATTCTCTCGCCACGGCTGCCCGCAACGTGCGAACAGGTGCGTCGAAACCGAGAGTGCGATAGAAGGACGGGTCGTCGTTCCCCCGCGCCGTGGCTTGGGCAAGCAACTCGAACCCCGGAGAGACGGCCAGTTGCCCGATACGGGATCGGTACCGGCGAATGCGAGCCGGCGTCGAGGAGAGCTCGCGAGCGACCAGACCGATGGGCGTGCCGTTCGAGGGGGCGACGACTCCCGACGCGTCCCATTCCGACGGGAGGCCGAGGAGAGCCATGTCCGGCCTGCGGATGACGTTGTCCGAGGCGAGTTCAGCCACAGTGCGATCGTCACGGCCGACCACCAGAGTGGCGTTCCGCAGCCGTGCCGCTACCAGACGCTTGGAACCGAATCGAAGTGGTCCGATGCTCTGTGGCAGGTAGATGAAGGGAGTGCGGTCCTTCGCCCTCGGCATCTGGAGATAATGGGCAAAGATCATCTTCGCCGCTTCAACCGGGGACTTCCCTCGCAGGTAGCCTCCGCCGACTGCTACCACGAGGTCCGACCCGGCGATGATGGCCTCCAGCGGTGCGGCGCGGCGTCCGGTGGCAACCAGAGCTGCACCTCGAAGCAGAGCTTCGACGCGGCTGACGCCGGATGATCCACCCGTGGCGGGATGCAGCACAGCGGCGAAGCGATTGCCGTCGAAGCTCTGCGGATCCGTCGCGACAAGCGTGATGACCGCAGTCGGGAAGGCGTCCCGGACGAGTCCTGCAGCTTCCTCGACCAGCAGGCCGTCGCCCGAATTCGTCGAACTATAAGCGTGCACGAGCGTGATCCTCACCGGCTAGCCTCCTTGAACACCTCGGCGTGGGCGGAGATCGATTCATGCCACTGGAAGCGGGCGGCATTCGCGATCCCCCTCCTTCGCAGCTCGCCGGCGAGACTCGGCTCGTCGAGAACCCGGAGCATCTCGCGCGCAATCGATGGGCCGTCGAGCTCCTTTACGATCAGCGCGGAGTCACCGGCGATCTCAGCGAGAGAACCGCGGTCACTGCAGACGACGGGAGTCCCGCACGCCTGCGCTTCGACCACGGGGAAGCCGAAGCCCTCGTACGTCGAAGGGAAACAGAACGCAGTCGCAGCGCGGAGGAGGGGCAGCATCGCCTCGTCCGACACACGACCCAGGTATCGGACACCCGGTGTGGTCGTGATGGTCTGCATGATCGCGTCGCTGTCCCATGCCGGTGCACCGGAGATCAGAAGCGGGATACCTGTCTTCTGATGCACGATCTGCGCGGCGCGGCACAACTCGACCAGATTCTTCCGAGGATCGAGGTTCCCGAGATAGAGGAAGTAGGGACCGTCGATCTGGAGGCTCTCGAGTTCCGCCGCATCGGCTGATCCTTCCTCGGGCCGGAATTTCCCGTGGTCGATCCCGTGCAGGATCTTCACGATCTTCCCCGCCGCCTCGGGCGCGACCGAGGCTATGTCCCGCGCCGATGAGTCGGAGATCGTGATGATCCTCGTCGCCACCTTGGCCAGACGCATGACTCGATATCGCCAGATTCGATCGGCAGAAGCTGTCCGCACATGGGGAACGTGGAGAGTCGCGAGCCCGTGAATCGTGCCGACCAGAGGGACGCTCGCGGAGAGCAGCGCGCCCGTGTCTGCGGGGAAGTGCACCACATCCACGTCCTTCGGCGGCCGGAGCGGCAGGAAAACCCCCTCGTACGCCGCGTAGACGGCGCTCCGTGGAATTCGAGGGATGCGCGGAGGGCGGCCGAGGATGTGGTCGACTCCGAACTCGGACAGGCCGTCGTAGAGCGTCCTTGCATACCGGGTGTTGCCGCCGACCTGCTTGTCGATAACGCGTGCTGAAACGAGAACTCGAGTCATCTCATTGCCCTTTCTTGGAAGCCGGGACGCCGTCGTATATCCGACGCAATGCGCGCGCCTGGCCTGAGTCCGAATAGTCGGCGAGCACTTGTCTCGACTCCTGGACCAGACGGTTCCTCACGGCGGGGTCGATCAGTTCCGACCATCTCAGGCGGAGGTCTGTCGGGTCGTCGACTTTGACAGGAAGGGCTACGTCGTCGAACGCCGGAATCGCTCGCACAATGGTCGGGACGCCGAGCGCTACGGACTCCAGAACAGCGACGGGGAAGCCCTCCCAGCGGGCTACGTGCAGATAGAGGTCGGCGGTGACGAGGATCTCTAGCGCTGATTCTCTCGGCAACCATCCCGTGACGCGGACTCCGGCCTGATCGAGCAGACCCTGGATCCTGTCGTCTCTCCCTCCGCCGATCCACAGCGCATCTAGATCGTGTCCTGCGGCCCGAAGATCGGCCACTGCGGCAGCGAAGAACTCCGGCGCCTTCTGCGCGCCGAATCGGCCGGCCCCGACGACTCGGAGTGACCGCTCACTGTCCTCCGGGGCGAAGGCGCTGCGGGGCACGAGGTGGCGGGGTGGCACATTCGGAACGAAGACAGCTTTCCGCCGTCCGAGCGGCCACTTCGAGAGCGTCTCCTCGCGTCTCGAGCAGGCAGCATAAGCGGAGGTGTTGAAGGAGAGCGCGAACTCCACGGCGCGGTACGCGACTCTCCACAGCGTGGAGATGTCCCTGCGCTCGAAGGCGTAGCAGTGCGGTGTGTAGACGATCGGGCATGACGATTTCGCCCGCAGCGCCAACCTGGTGTACGCCCCGCCGAAGCTGGAGTGTGCGTGGACGATGACGTCCGGCAGGGAGGACACCACGCGCCGGATCGTTCTGATTCGTGCGAGGAAGCCGAGCGGCAGCGGCGTCACCGTTGCGAAGTCTTGAAGCTCGGACCCCGAAATCGGGGCATCCGAGCGCTGCGCGAAGATGAGGTGATGCGATCTCTCCGGCGTGTTCCTCATGTAGTCCTGGATCGCGACAGAGACTCCTCCAGCAAAGCTCTCGGCGATGTGCACCACCGCTTTACGCCCACTGAGGATGACGGTCGGGTCCGAGGAACTCCGGGCGTCATCTTGTAATCGTGACGACGCAGAAGGCACGTCATCCTCCTTATCTCGTCGGTCCGCCGCATGCTCATCGACTCCGCTCACCGGCTCCGCCTCCTGCCTTGCTCGTCCTCGGTCCACCGACGCGCGCGCGAACGCCGGAAGGCGGCACGGCTACGTCGGATCCCGCGGGCGTGAAGCCGCAGGCTTCTCACTGTCTCGGTCCAGCTCACTTCTCCTCTGACGAGAGCCGTCACAATAGGCCGGAAGGCTTTCACAAGGATACGGGGCCGCCTCGCCCACGGCCCTTTCGTCAGAGCGACCCACCAGTGGAAGGCCGTCGTCCGCTCGTTGGCAGTGAGGAGCAGCCAGGCCTCGAGCTCATGAGAAGTCAGGTCCTCGGGAAGAGGGCCGATCCCCGGCAGTCTTCGGAGAAACGGGCGCAACGTCGATCGCGCGCGGAGTCGTTCCGCAAGCTGCAGGACGTCTTGCATGTCACCGGAGTCGTTTACCAGGCGAGTCTCGAGGAGCGCGAGCTCCGAGATCGAGCGCGGGGCCTCTGGGTCGCGGAGCGCGTGAACCGCGAGGATCAGACCGCTCGCGATGCGGTCCGGCACCTCGACGTCCACGCCTGCGAGGGCGACGGACGTCCGTCGCGGCCACAGTACGGCGAAGGCCTCGCCAGGAGCGGCGAAGAAGCCCGGATACTGGTGATGCACATCGATGTCGCAGGGCCAGGCAGGGTGCGAGTAGGTCTGAGAATGGCGGGGGAAGAATCTCGGCGCATCCGATTCCACCCGGGCCTTCCATCCGCGCCGAACAAGCTGATCGACGAAGGCGTCCCACTGCGCGGGGTCGACCAGGACGTCGACATCGCTGGACACCCGAGGCTCTCGGAGCCCGAGGATCGCGGCGCTCGGGCCCTTGATGCACAGGAGCCGAATCCCCTCGGTTCGGGCGATCTCGGCTGCGAGCGCTGAAGCGAGTGGCACCGCCTCTGCGAGGAGGAGTGTCGGAGTCACGATCCACCGCCCGTGCGGTGAGAGGGATGCATCGCGGGAGCGAGGATCAGCGGGACTGTGTTCGCGCGCATCATCCGCGCTCGAGGAAGGTCTTGAAGGCCGGCCGCACGTCTCGCGGCCGCGGAACGACGGCGAGTGGGGAGATGCGAAGCGCGAAGAGCGCGAAGGCGAGCGTCACCGCATAACCCAAGGAGGAGGCCGTGGCAGCGCCCATCGGACCCCATACCGCGCCCAACGGATACAGGGCCGCGATCCCGACGGCGAGACCGATGACCTGCATGGCAGTCATGCTCATCCCCTGCTTGCGAGAGACCAGCGCCGTGACTGCGATGTAGTTCCCGACGATGAACTGGCAGCCGATGAGCGTGATCCACGCTACGGGGACCGACTCGGAGAACCTCTCGCCAAACAGCAGAGGTACGACCCAGACCGCAGCGACCCCCAGCACGATACTCACGGCGGAGGTCACGACGAAGATGTGGCGCAGTGCGGTGACGACGAGGTCCTTCGAGTCGGATCGAGCGAAGCCCTGGAAGACGGCTGCTCCGAGACCGACAGCGAGGCTGAAGGGCAGAGTTCCTATTGTGACTGCGATCGAGTAAATGCCTGTGGCAGAGGCCCCGATCACTGGAAGCACAAGCAGCTGGTCCAGCCGATAGCTCGCGATCTCGGCGGCCTGACTCCCCCACATCGTCGCACCCTCGCGGCACAGGGAGCCGAGACCACGGACCTTTCCTGCACCGGCGCGGACCCAAAACCGTCCCAGGGCGAAAGCGGCGACGGTGCCGGCCACAAAGGCGAGCAGGACGCCACCCACAGTCAGGGCCCCGAACGCCCAAAGGCAGACGATCACTGCGAAGTACACGACCGTCTGGATGGAACTGAGGCTGACGATGCGGAAGTACATCTTCTCAGCGACGAAGACATTCGCGTCTATGGTCCACAGAACGGTCAGCGCGCCCGACGCCATGGCGATGAGGAAGATGACCGAGTCCACCGGTCCCAGGCCGCCCAGGAAGAGAAGGAGGCAGGCGACTCCCACTGCCGCAGCGGGAACTGCGGTGAACCAGCCGAACAACCGCGCGGTCCGGATCAGATCTGCACGATCCGACTCCTGAACCGATCTGCGTCGAACGGCGAGCGGGACTCCCATACCGGCCGCGATGCCAATGATCTGTATCGCCGCCAGGGACCCGGCGGTCAAGCCGCGCCCCTCCGGGCCGATCGCATGAGCGATGATCGGCGCCGTCACAAGAGAAAGGGCGGCGGTGAAGACCCGGGAGAGGCTGATTCCCGCCGGGGTGTTCATGACTCGATGGATGCGCCGAAGCGGCCCCCTCATGGAGTCCGCTTCCGAGCGGACCGCGAAGCCCACTCGACCGGGTCAAAGCGGGGCGCCTCCCTCTGGACGCCCCAGCGGCGGATCTCCGGGAATCGAGCCGCACGAGCACGCCACACCTGCCCTCTGAGCAGGTTCGTCAGCACTCCGGCGGCCGTGGAGATCGTGTACTCGAGACGGGCGACCAGGGCGAACGGCAGTGGTCGGTGATGCGCGAGCAAGCGGAGATGCGCGTCGGTGCGCGCCGCTTGGACGAGTTCCGATGCTCCCTCCGAGGAGGTCCCTGCGTCGTGGTCGATGACGGCAGTGGGCACGAGGATCAGGTCGTACCCGCGGGCGCGGGCACGGAGCGAAAAGTCAACGTCTTCGCCGTACAGGAAGAAGGACGCGTCGAACGGCCCGACCTCGAGCAGGTCCGCCCGCCGGCCGAAGAGGCCCGCGCCGCAGAGACGAGGGACCGGAACCGGGATCGAGGTCTCGATCCACTCGTCAAGACGACGAGAGAAGGAGGCTTTGCGGGCGAGCAGTTCGAGGGACGACCACCAGAGATTGAACGCATGGACCTGAGCCCGCCCGTTCGTGATCAGGAGCGACCCGAAGAACGTACGAGTGGAAGGCCGAGCGTGCCTCAACAGCGACTCGAGCAGCTCCGGGCGCGCCCGCGAATCCGGATTCATCATCAACACCCATTCGCCCGACGACATCTGCACGCAGTCGTTCACCGCGTCGCCGAAGCCGACGTTGCGCCCGGCGCCGACGACTGCGGCCCGCCCGGACAACGCATCCGCATGCTGCGCCGCTCCACCGTTGTCGGCGACGAGGATCTCGACGTCGGCTCCGGCGACCTCAGCGGCACGCTCGACCGATTCGATGCTGTCCATGATCATCGCCAATGGCGTGTGATAGGCGACGTAGATCACTGTGACGGCAGACAAGAAGGCCTCTCGGTCGTTGGCGGAAGATGCAACAGGCCTCGACGTCGACACCGGGAGCGGGGCGACAATTACGCTACCGGTTCTGAGGGGTTGCGAGCACGGCCCACGACAGGGGGCGCTGTGGCGCGCGCCACTGTCAACTTCGCGCCTGGTTGCGGCACGGGGAGGCGAGTCCGACGACGGGCTACACTGACCGCGATGACCGGCCCAGACGCGAGACGAGATCGTTCAATGAAGCCTCAGGCGCGCTCGGGGGGGCTCCAGGTGCACTCGGGCCGGAAGTCCCTGACCCTTGCTGAACTCTGCCTCTTCCTCACCGTGGCGTTCGTCCCGTTCCAGCAGGTCTTCACCGTCTCCGTCGGTTTCCCGCTCAAGCTCAGCGAGATCTTCGCCGGCCTCGGTTGCTTCTTCTGCGTGGTCGGCGGAGCTCGAGCGCGATCCTCCTTCGCCGGCTGGCCCCTCCTCGCTGTCTTCACCGTGATAATCGGCGCGTCCACCCTCATCGCCGCCCTCACGCCTCTGCCGGTGGCCTCGGCGCCCGGCTACAGCCTGGGCTTCACGCTCGACCTCCTCCAGTACACGGCGTACGCGATCCTCGTGATCGCTACTGCTTATCTGATGGCGACGCGCATCGGAGCGGATGTCATCGTCCGCGCCACGTCAGTGGCGGTCCGACTCGCCGCCCTGTACGCCCTGGTGCAGATAGGCCTGTGGCTGGCGGGCTCGAGCAGTGTACTGGCGATCGTGAACGGCAACATCCAGTTCGGTCGCGCGTTCGGCACGAATCTTCCGAGGAACGGATCCTTCCTCGAGGGCAACTACCTCGGCTTCTTCGCCGCGTTCGCGTTCTTCACCTCATTGCGAGGAGCGACGGTGAGACGCCGCACCGTCGACTGCTTCCTCGCCGTCGCCCTGTTGCTGTACTCGCAGTCGACCTCCGCTCTCGCCGGTCTCATCGTCGGCATCGGGGTCATGCTCATTCTCCGGCCCGATGTCAGGGCGGGTACAGCACTCGTGGGCTCGGTCATCCCGATCCTGGGTCTGGCGTTCGCCTTCGTCCCTTCCGTCACCGCGTACGCCGATCACCAGCTCGGCAAGCTGGGGCTCGGGCCGGCTGCAGCGGCGGGCGACAGCATCTCGTACTCGTCCCGGACTCGCACTCTCAACGCCGACGCCGGGATCGGAATGGGCTGGGATCATGCAGGGGCCGGAGTAGGTGCAGGCCGGTTCGGCGTCTACCAGCCGTCGTACGCGGACTTCAGTACCGTCCCGGCCGGCTACAGCTCCGGGATCCGTCCGATCACCCCGTCAGCCTTCGTGCAGATCTTCGCCGAGCACGGACTCTTCGCCTTCCTCGCCTTCACTCTGCTGCTCGTCGCGCTCGCGTGGCGCGTCCGGCGAATCAACCGACTCGACTTCGCTCTGGCCGTCTTCCTGTTCGTCGGGCTCAACGCGACACCTTCGTGGACGGTGATGACGATCTGGATCGCCATCGCCTATCTCGCCGCCCGTGCCGGCGAAGGGCGGACCCCGTCGTCCGAACCGCTGACCAGCATGTCGGCGCGGCCCGAGCGCTCGAACCGCGTGACGCGCGGCAGCTCCGTCCGCAACTCCCGACCGCGTTCGCTCGCCGCTTCGCAACATCGCCCGACGTGAGACCGGGGGCGCGCGATCGCCGGTCGACGTCGAGATCAATCACCTCAGGAGGTCCAGGAGTGTCCATCGCCTCGAAAGTCCGGAAAGAACTCTGGATCATCTCCCGCGACGTGGTGCTGAACAGAGTCGCTGCATCGTCGCTCATACCGATCTCGTTCCGGTGGCGGGTGCTGCGTTTGCTCGGCCTCGACGTCGAGAAGTCACGCCTCTGCGCGGGTATCTGGATAGGGAGCCGCGACATCAGCATCGGGGCTGGTTCGTTCGTCAACTATCGATGCATCTTCAACTCGGCCGGCGGCATCCGGATAGGGCGCAACTGCGACATCGCGATGGACGCCTCGTTCATCACCAGCTCCCATGCACCCGGTGACTTTCGTCGCCGCGCGGGAGCAGCGACGACGGCGCCCATCGTCGTCGGGGACGGTTCCTGGATCGGCGCCAGGGCGATCATCCTCCCCGGCGTCACCATTGGACGAGGCGTCGTCATCGCCGCGGGGGCGGTCGTGACTGAGGACTGCGAGGACGACTCGGTGTGGGGAGGCGTCCCGGCCCGCCGCCTGAAGTCACTATCAGGGTCCTCGCAGCCCGACCGCTCACCTTGATCTTCCTCCGCGTGATCGGTCTACTATCAGGGGCAATCGTCAGTACCGCCGCGAGCCGGCGACGATGACATCCTCTCGGCCCGAGTCCGAGATTACCTCTCGTCCGGACATCCCCGATCGGGGCTCACGACCCCTCACCGGCGGAGGAGTGCCTGGCATACCGTCGCCACCATGACTGATACCAGCAGCGGCCTTTCGCCGAGCCGACGGCTCCTAATCAAGACGTCGGCCGTCAGCGGACTCGCTGCGGTGGCGGTGACGGTCGCAGCCCCGCCAGCAGTTGCAGACAATCCTGCTCGGCGGACCGAGAGCCTCTTCAACGTCCTTCAATTCGGCGATGAAGGACTCACCGACGAGCAGCGCCTCCGTCTCGGTCTCAAGTACTTCCCGGACAACAAAGTCCAGGGAACGCTGATCATCTCGCGCGGGCTCACCCTCACGTCACCGGTCGACATCGATATTGCTTGGGTCTCACTGGAGATGACAGGTGGCGCTATCGACTGCTCGACCATCACGACCGGCCCTGCTCTCCGATTCCTCAACAGCAGCAGCTCGGGCTACCCGTACACTCGAAATTCATACCGAGGCCTTCGACTCACAGGACCGGGCGAGGGGACTGCGAGCGTCGGAATCCGTTTCGACTCCCCGACCTATCCCGTTCGCGGCGTGGGTTTCTACGGCCTCGAGATCTCCGACTTCGGCACCGGAGTCGAGTTCTTGAACAACGCCTACCTCTTCAACTTCTTCTCCTTCTCGATCACCGATTGCGGCACCGGAGCATCGATGCCCTCCGGTGCCGCGAATTACGGCGAGAACATCAAGTTCATCGGTGGAGAGATATCTGCTTGCGGTCGAGGTATCCACAACAACAACTCGAACGGCAACATCCACGTAACGTCGACCAGGTTCGAGGACTGCGGTCAAGCGGTTCGAGTGGAGAAAGGCGGCGTGTTCCTTTCCGAATGCGAGGTCGAACTCGGCGATCGAGCGGCCTCTACGAAGCTTCCTCCCTTCTTCACGGGGACGTCGACCGATGCGAAGGTGCAGGTGATCGGGGGGCGGCTGACAGCGTCATCGGTCTGCACAGCGGCTTCGTTCTTCGAGACCCAGAACCCGAGCTGGGGATGCGGGATCGTCGTGGTCAACTTCGCGATCGGCACTGCGCGCACGACTACCGGATACCTGATCGGAGGAACTGGCAACGTTCGACTTGATCAAGTCGTACTGGAGGACAGCCCGAGCAGCGCCTCCAACAGCGGAAGCCTCCTCACGTCCCCCAAGAACAACAAGCTGATCGACGGTTCCTTCGACCTCGCCGTTGTGGCCGATGCCTTCTTCACCGCGCCGGCCTCGACGTCGAGGACAGCTGCAGGTGGGGCGACGCTGACGACGTCGGCGGGAAAGCTCATCGTGACGAGGACGTCCGCGAGCTCACCCGTGGTCGTCGCCTTCGACGTCCCCTGCGTAGCCGGCAAGGTGTACGCCAACTCCCTGACCGTGTCAGGAGGGACCTCGAGCGGAACCTTCACCTACTCCGAGACGTTCATAGCAGTGATCGGTCAGCCGACAGCCTCAATCCCCAGCGCGGCGAAGTCGGACGTCCGCGAATCCATCCAGGTGTCCATGGACGAACTGAAGACCAGGCTGCCCGCTGCGCTCAGCTTCACAGCACCATCCTCGACCCGTGCCGCCCCGGCCTGGGCGACGCACTTCAGGTTGTCCCTCGACATCTCGCGGCTATCCGTCGGAACAGTGGAGATCTCGGACGTGATCGTCACTGAGGTGTGATCTTCCGGGCGAGACCGGCCGCAACTCCGGTATTACCCTGACCTCGACTTGAAACAGTGAGGAACCGTCCGATCGAGCCGTCCGCCATTGGGGGGGTACCGGGAAACGGGTCTCTCCTCGATGCGGTTTAGCCTTCTGTCATGAGCAGATATTCCTCGTCGAAGGAGCCGACTCGCCGGAATGTCTTCGCTCTCTCGGGTATTGCCGGGGTCGCAGCGGCGTCAGCGTCCGCAGCTCCCACCGCGTCAGCCGACGACGTGACGCATCGAACCGACAGTATTCACAACATCCTCGAATTTGGGGATGCCGGCCTGACGGACGAGCAACGCCTTCTGCTCGCGATCAAGTATTTTGTCTCCAACAAGGTCGAGGCGACGCTGATCATCTCGCGCGGATTCCGCATCAACGCGACCGTGGAGATCGACATCGCGTACATCTCCATAGAGATGACCGGTGCGAACATCAATTCATCCGCCGTTCCGAACGGCCCAGCGCTTCGATTCTTCTCCAGCGCCCCAGCAGGCGGAACGCAGGCGCGGACGACCTACCGGGGTCTTCGACTGATCGGGCCGGGTAAGACGTCGCTCGGTAGTTCTGCACTGCAATTCGACTCCAGTGTCGGTGATGTCGCCGGCATCGGATTCTTCGGCCTCGAAGTGTACGGCTACCACACCGGACTCGAGTTCAAGAACCGTGGTTCGGGCATCTCGTTCTTCGCCTTCCACCTCTACGGTTGCGCAACTGGCGTCGCTCTCCGCAGTGGATTCGCCGATTCCGGCGACGACATCCGTTTCATCGGTGGCGGAATCGGCACATCGGACACCGCCGTGCTCGTGACGAACTCCGATGCGGAAGTGCATTTTCACTCCACTTCGTTCGACTGGTGCAAGCAGACGATCAAGGCCGAAGATGGATCGGTCTCACTCTCACAGTGTCACTTCGAGATGAGTTCCGCCTCAGCCCAGTCCGGTCTACCGCCGTTCTACTCCGGCGCCTCTCCGAACGCGAAGATCACGATCGTGGGCGGGGATCTGATCTATCTGACGCCGGCTACGACGGCACACCTCTTCGAGACCGCGAGCACCAGCTGGAGTGGGGGAATCAGCGTCAATTCCCTGTCCATGATGAACACCACGACCACCTCCGGCTACCTGGTCGGCGGAACCGCAAACGTCAAGTTCGACAACATGATGCTCGTCGACGGCAACGGATCCGGATCCGGAGCGGGAGCGGTTCTGACGCACAAGTCAGCCAACAAGCTCATCGACGGAACCTTCAACCTACCGACGCCCGTCGACGTCTTCTCAATCTCCAGTGACGCCACGAGTCGAACCGACAGTCCCGGTCTCGCACTGACGACCTCGGGCGGGAGACTCGTGCTGACCCGGAACGCAGCGAAGCCCTGGGCTGCCATCGCGATCGACGTCCCCTGCACCGCGGGTAAGTTCTACGCGAGCGAGATCACCTTTGCCGGCGGCACGGCGGGCGGGACGTTCACGTACATCGAGTGCTTCGTCGCGAATCAGGGCTTCACCCGGACGACGACGCCGGTGACGCTGAAGACCAACGCGCGAGGAACCACGAACATCTCGATGACCGACGTGAAGAGCGTGGCGTCCTTCAAGAAGACGTTCGGCGCGACGTCGTGGAGCAGGATCGCCCCACCCTGGGCCACGCACTTCAGGATCAAGATGGGCTTGAATTCTGTCACCGGTGGCACCATCAACGTCGCCGAGATCATCGTTACAGAGCTCTGAGCCGCGCCCCTCCTCCGCCGGTTTTCACGACGCTCAGCGCACCGCCACCGTCGCCCGGTCACGCCCCGTCAAATCCCTCTGAGTGGCCGCTCCCCGCCACCCCGACACGGTCAGCAAGGCGCGCATCTCTGCCCCCTGCGACTCCCCGTGCTCGATGACGAGCACTCCCCCGGGCCGCAGCAGGCGGCGCGCAGTCGCCGTCAGTCGACGCACGACGTCGAGTCCGTCGTCACCGCCGTAGAGCGCGGACGGAGGGTCGAACAGGCGCACCTCGGGATCGCGAGGAATCGCGTTCGAGGGAATGTACGGCGGGTTAGACACCACGACCGAGACAGCGCCGTCCAACTCCGGCAGTGCCTGAGAGAGGTCGTCGAAGACGATCCGCGCATTGTCGAGGCCCAGTCGATCGCGGTTGCCGCGCGCCCAGATGAACGCCTCGACGGCGTTCTCGACGCCGATCACGCGGGCGTGCGGCACCTCGTGCGCGAGCGACAGGGCGAGGGCGCCGCTCCCGGTGCCGAGATCGACGGCGAGTGGCGACGGATCGGCCACGGAGCGCAGCGCGTCGATCGCGATCTGCGCGACTCCCTCGGTCTCGGGGCGCGGGACGAAGACGCCCGGGCCGACGGCGAGTTCGAGCGAGCGGAAGGGCGCGACGCCGGTGATGTGCTGGAGGGGCTCGCGAGAGGCGCGCCGTTCGATCATCCGGTCGAAGGCGTCCAGCGCGGACTCCTCGACCGGCAGACCGGTGATCATGCGCGCCTGCAGCTGTCCGCGACCGAGACCGAGCAGATGCCCGAGCAGCAGCTCGGCATCGACGTCGGGGGTCGGCACGTGGGCTCGCGCCAGACGGATGACGGCGTCGGCGAGCAGCGCGCGCGCGTCGACGGCGGTGGACACGACGCTCACGACTCCTCGTTGCCGATGTCGGCGAGGCGGGCCTCTTCGTCGAACTGGATCGCGCTCTCGATGACCGGGTCGAGGGCTCCGTTCATCACGCCGTCGAGGTTGTAGGCCTTGTAGCCGGTGCGGTGATCGGCGATCCGGTTCTCGGGGAAGTTGTAGGTGCGGATGCGCTCGGAGCGGTCCATGGTGCGGATCTGCGTCTTGCGCGCGTCGGAGGCCGCCGCGGCGATCTCCTCCTGCTGACGGGCGAGGATCCGGGCGCGCAGCACGCGCATCCCGGCCTCGCGGTTCTGCAGCTGGCTCTTCTCGTTCTGCATCGACACCACGATCCCTGTCGGGAGGTGGGTGATCCGCACGGCGGAGTCGGTGGTGTTGACCGACTGGCCGCCGGGCCCTGACGAGCGGTAGACGTCGATCTTGAGGTCGTTCTGGTTGATCGCGACCTCCTCCGGAGCATCCACCTCGGGGAACACGAGGACGCCGGTCGTCGAGGTGTGGATGCGGCCCTGCGACTCCGTCACGGGAACGCGCTGCACGCGGTGGACGCCACCCTCGTACTTCAGGTGGGCCCAGACGCCCTGCGACGGGTCGGTCGCGGTGCTCTTGATGGCGACCTGCACGTTCTTGTAGCCGCCGAGGTCGGACTCGTCGCGATCGAGGATCTCGGTCTTCCAGCCTTTCGCCTCGGCGTAGTGGAGGTACATGCGGAGGAGGTCGGCGGCGAACAGCGCGCTCTCGGCCCCGCCCTCGCCGCCCTTGATCTCCATGATCACGTCGCGGCCGTCATCGGGGTCGCGCGGGATGAGGAGGCGGCGCAGCTTCTCCTGCGCGACGCGGAACGACTCCTCGAGCTGCGGCACCTCCTCGGCGAAGGCCTCGTCGTCGCGCGCGAGCTCCCTGGCCGCCTCGAGGTCCTCCCCCGCCTCGACCCACGCGGCGTGCGCCGCCTTGATCTGGCTCAGCTCGGCGTAGCGACGGTTGACCTTCTTCGATCGCGCGGGGTCCGCGTGCAGCTCGGGGTCTGACAGCTGCGTCTGGAGATCCTCGTACTCGGCGAAGAGGACGCTGACGGATTCGAACATGAGGGGCCTGGCTTCCGGGTGTTCGTCGTGGGGTGGGTCTCGATGCGCCCGCTGCGGGGGCTGCTCGACCAGCAGAGTCTCGGCCCGCAGAAACGGGCGAGGGAGGTCGGCTGCGGACCGGGAACGCGAAAACGTCCGCGGTCGCCCCGGGTGGGGGCGACCGCGGACGTCGGGGCGCTAGTGGTGGCCGTTGCCGTGACCGGCGGTGGTCGGGCCGACGGCCGACTTCGAGACCTGCATCAGGAACTCGACGTTCGAGGACGTCTCCTTGAGGCGGGACAGGATGATCTCGAGCGCCTGCTGCTGGTCGAGGCCCGCGAGGGCACGGCGCAGCTTCCAGGTGATCTTGACCTCGTCCTGGCTGAGCAGCATCTCCTCGCGACGGGTGCCCGACGCGTTCACGTCGACCGCCGGGAAGATCCGCTTGTCGGCCAGGTGGCGCGAGAGGCGGAGCTCCATGTTGCCGGTGCCCTTGAACTCCTCGAAGATCACCTCGTCCATCTTCGAGCCGGTCTCGATGAGCGCCGTCGCGAGGATGGTGAGCGAGCCGCCGTTCTCGATGTTGCGCGCGGCGCCGAAGAACTTCTTGGGCGGGTACAGCGCGGAGGCGTCCACTCCGCCCGAGAGGACACGGCCGGAGGCCGGGGCGGTCACGTTGTAGGCGCGACCGAGACGGGTGATCGAGTCGAGCAGCACGACGACGTCGTGGCCCAGCTCGACGAGGCGCTTGGCGCGCTCGATGGCGAGCTCGGCGACCGTGGTGTGGTCCTCCGCCGGCCGGTCGAAGGTCGAGGCGACGACCTCACCGCGCACCGTGCGCTGCATGTCGGTGACCTCTTCGGGCCGCTCGTCGACCAGCACGACCATGAGGTGGACCTCGGGGTTGTTCTGGACGATCGCGTTCGCGATCTGCTGCAGCACGATCGTCTTGCCCGCCTTGGGCGGAGCGACGATGAGGCCGCGCTGGCCCTTGCCGATCGGAGCGACGAGGTCGATGATCCGCTGGGTCAGCTTGCCCGGCTCCGTCTCGAGGCGCAGTCGCTCCGTCGGGTAGAGCGGGGTGAGCTTCTGGAACTCGACTCGAGCGGCGGCCTCCTCGACGGTCTGGCCGTTGATCGAGTCGACGCGGACGATCGCGTTGTACTTCTGGCGGCCGCCGCCCTCACCCTCGCGGGGCTGACGGATCGCGCCGACGACCGCGTCGCCCTTGCGCAGGTTGTACTTCTTGACCTGGCCGAGCGAGACGTAGACGTCGCTGACGCCGGGGAGGTAGCCGGTGGTCCGGACGAACGCGTAGTTGTCGAGGACGTCGAGGATGCCGGCGACCGGGATGAGGACGTCGTCCTCGCCGATCTCGGGCTCGAAGTCGTCACCGACCGCGCCGCCGCGGCGCTTGCGGTCGCGGTACCGGCTGCGACGGCCGTCCTCGCCGTCGGCCTGCTGGCCGTTCTGGGGCTGGCCGTTGCCGCCCTGCGCGTTCGACTGCTGGTTGCTCTGGGCGTTCTGGTTGTTCTGACCGTTCTGGCCCGACGTGTTCTGGTTGCCGGCGTTCTGCCCGTTCGCGGGCTGGCTGCCTCCCTGACCGTTCTGGCCCTGGTTGCCCTGACCGTTCTGCTGGCCGCCGTCGTTCGCCTGGCGGTCGTCACCGCGGCTGCGGTTGCGGTTGCGGCGGTTGCGACCTCGGCCGGAACTCTGCTGGTCGTTCTGGCCCTGCTGGTCGCTTTGGCCCTGCTGGTCGTTCTGGCCCTGCTGATCGCTCTGGCCCTGCTGGTCGTTCGAGTCCTGCTCGGCGGTGTCCTGCTGCTCTGCAGGCGCCTCCGCCTCGGGGGCCTCGACGGCGTCGTCGGACGCAACCTCTGCGGTGTCGGCCTGCTCGGCGCTGCCGCCACGGCTGCGGCGGCGGCCGCGACGCTCGCGCTGACCGCCGTCGCGGGAGGAGTCGCCGGTCTCGGGGCCGTTGGGCAGCTCGATGTCGATGACCGTCCTGGGAGCCTGGTCGGCTTCGGCGGCCGGCTCGATGACCGGGAGGTCGGGGATGAGCGACTCGACGCCGCTCCCGCCCTCGATGTTGACGTGCTCGCCCGCGGCGACAGTGCCGCTGGAGGCGCGACGAGACGCACGACGGCGCGGAGCGCGCTCGGCGGCAGCAGGCGTCTCGATGTCGGCCGGGGCCGACTCGACGGGAGCCGATTCGGGAGCCGACTCGATGGGAGCCGACTCGACGGCCGCCGGCTCGGCGGGTGCGGGGTCGACCTGCGCCGACTCGACAGGCGCGGCGTCGGCGTCGGGCGCCGGCGCCTCCTCGGCCGTCGGGGCGGCCTGCTCGAGGACGTCGGCGGTGTCGGCCTCGGACGTCTCGGTGGGCGACTGCGGCGACTCGACGGGCGCGTCGAGGACCGGCGTGCTCTGCTCGATCACATCGGCCGGCTCGGCCTCGCTGCCGGCTGCGTCGACGGCGAGCACGGCCTCAGTGGGCACTGCCTCGGCGGCCGCGACACCGTCGCGGAGAGCGGAGATCGCCTGCACGAGCTCGCCCTTGCGGAGCTTGGAGGCGCCGCCAAGGCCGAGGCTCGTGGCGAGCGCCTGGAGCTCCGCGACGCGGAGGGCCGAGAGATCGGCGCTGGAGTCCACGGCCGGGCCGTGGGTGTTGACATCTGTCACTGGAGAGGGTTCCTTCCCTCCGGGAGCGAGTGCTCACCGGGAGAGCTCATCGACCGTGCGGTTCCATCGCGTGTTCTGATCCACGCGATGCTCTCGGTTGTTCCCGCCGCAGGCCGCGAAGAGCGCGGAAGAAGCCGGACAACCGGACGCCGATCTGCAAGAGGAGCAGGACGGGCGCCCTTCACACGATTCGATGGCCGTGGTTATCGGGACGATCCTTCGGACAGATTCCGCTCGTTACGCGGTTCCTCAGGATGCGATCCCCACTGTAGCACCCTTGAAGTCGACGGCCAGCATGTGGGCGCGCCACGGTGTGCCTGCCTCTTTCTCGACGAGATCGGCGGCGGCGAGACGCTGCGCGGGGTCGCTGCACAGCACCAGGACGCTCGGTCCCGCCCCGGAGACGACGGCCGCGTAGCCGTGCGAGCGCAGCAGGGCGATGAGCTCCGACGTCTGCGGCATCGCCGCCGCTCGGTAGTTCTGGTGCAGCTTGTCCTCGGTGGCCGCGAACAGCAGCTCCGGGCTCTGGATCAGGGCGGCGATGAGCAGCGACGAGCGCGAGACGTTGAAGACCGCGTCCTCGTGCGGCACGCTCTGCGGCTGCAGGGACCGCGCGAGCTTGGTGGACATGGTGTGCTCGGGCACGAAGACGACCGGCGACACTCCGCGGTGCACCATCAGCCGCTTCGATCGCGGGCGGAGCGGAGTCTCGGCCGTCCCCGCCGCATCCGGTTCGACCCACGCGATGGTGAGTCCGCCGAACAGCGCGGGCGCGACGTTGTCGGGATGCCCCTCCATCTCGGTGGCGATGCGGAGGAGGTCGTCGGCGTCGAGCGAGACGATCCCGTCGAGCAGGCCCTTGGCAGCCATGATCCCCGAGACGATCGCGGCTCCGGAGGATCCCATCCCGCGGCCGTGCGGGATGATGTTCCGCGCGATCACCTCGATGCCGGGCATCTCCTGGTGCTGATCCTTGAAGGTGTAGATGATGGCCTGGACCACCAGGTTCGTCTCATCGGTCGGCACCTCGCCCTCGCCCACTCCGTGCACGGTCACCCGGGCACCGGAGGCGGCGACGGCGGTCACGTCGAGCTCGTCGTAGGACGAGAGCGCCAGCCCGAGCGTGTCGAACCCGGGGCCGAGGTTCGCCGAGGTCGCGGGGACCTTGACGTGGACGGTGCGGCCGACGGGAACCGCCGAGGTCATGCGCCGGCCAGCCCCAGCACGCCCGCGATCGCGGTGGTGTCGACGGGGACGACGGTCGGCGTGATGTCGGCGCCGTCGGCGGTGCGGAGGGCCCACTGGGGGTCCTTCAGGCCGTGGCCCGTGACCGTCAGCACGACGGTGGCGCCCTTCGGGATCGCGCCCGCCTCCGAGCGCTCGAGGAGGCCGGCCACACTGATGGCGGAGGCGGGCTCGACGAAGATGCCGACCTCTCCGGCGAGGAGGCGGTAGGCCTCGAGGATCTTCTCGTCGCTGATCGCGCCGAAGTACCCGTCGCTCACGCTGCGCGCGTTCAGCGCGAGCTCCCACGAGGCGGGGTTTCCGATGCGGATGGCGCTCGCGATCGTCTCGGGGTGGCGGACGGGGGCTCCGTGGACGATCGGGGCCGACCCCTCGGCCTGGAAGCCGAACATGCGCGGGAGGCGCGTCGTCGCGCCGCGCTCGAGCTCCTCGGAGTAGCCGCGGAAGTAGGCGGTGTAGTTGCCCGCGTTGCCGACGGGGACGATGTGGAAGTCGGGGGCGTCTCCGAGAACCTCGACGACCTCGTAGGCGGCCGTCTTCTGGCCCGCGATGCGGTCGGGGTTCACCGAGTTGACCAGGTGCACCGGGTAGTTCTTCGCGAGGTCGCGGGCGATGTCGAGGCAGTCGTCGAAGTTGCCCTGCACCTGCAGGAGCTGCGCGTTGTGCGCGATCGCCTGGCTCAGCTTGCCGAGCGCGATCTTGCCCTCCGGCACCAGCACGGCGGCGGTGATGCCGGCGTGCGTCGCGTAGGCGGCGGCCGAGGCGGACGTGTTGCCGGTCGACGCGCAGATGACGGCCTTCGCGCCGTGCTCGACGGCCTTCGAGATCGCCATGGTCATGCCGCGGTCCTTGAAGGATCCGGTCGGGTTCATGCCCTCGTACTTGACCCAGACCGTGGCGCCCGTGCGGGCGGAGAGGGCCGGAGCCGGGATGAGCGGCGTGCCGCCCTCGCCGAGCGTGATGACCGGCGTCGCCTCGGTGATGTCGAGGCGGTCCGCGTACTCGTGCAGGACTCCGCGCCACTGCTTGGCCATCTCAGGCTCCTTCAACTCGTAGAACAGACGTCACGGCGCCGACGAACTCGTGGGAGTGGAGGGCGGTGACGGTGGCCGCCAGATCGGACTCCGCCGCGGCGTGCGTGCCGATCACCAGGGTAGCGGTCGGCTCGCGACGCTCCGGACCGGCCGGGGCGTCGTCGAGCGGATCGACGGAAGGCGGCGTCTGCACGAGCGTCTCGACCGAGACGAGGTGGTCGGCGAACACGCCGGCGATCTGCGCGAGCACACCGGGGCGGTCGAGGACCTCGAGCGTCACCTGGTAGCGGGTCGTCACATGACCGATCGGCAGGACGGGGAGCCCGGAGCTCGCGCTGGTCACGAGACCGGGACCGCCGACGACGTGGCGGCGCGCGGCCGAGACGACGTCGCCGAGGACGGCCGAGGCGGTCTCGATCCCGCCGGCGCCCGCTCCGTAGAACATCAGGCTGCCGGCGGCCTCGGCCTCGACGAAGACCGCGTTGTTCGCGCCGTGGACGGCGGCGAGCGGGTGGGAGCGGTGCACGAGCGCCGGGTAGACGCGGGCCGAGACGCCCTCCTCCCCCGTCTTCGCGTCGACCAGGCGCTCGCAGATCGCGAGGAGCTTGACGACGTAGCCGCTGTCGCGGGCCTGGTCGATCTGCTGCTTGGTGATCCCGGTGATGCCCTCGCGGTGCACGAGGGTCACCGGTACGTCGGTGTGGAACGCGAGGCGGGCGAGGATGGCCGCCTTCTGGGCCGCGTCGTACCCCTCGATGTCGGCGGTGGGATCGGCCTCGGCGTAGCCGAGCTCGGTCGCCCGAGCGAGGGCGTCCTCGAGCGAGGAGTGCTCGGTGTCCATCCGGTCGAGGATGTAGTTGGTCGTGCCGTTCACGATGCCGAGGATTCGGTGCACCCGGTCACCGGCGAGGCTGTCGCGCAAGGGGCGGATGATCGGGATCGCCCCGGCCACGGCCGCCTCGTAGTTCAGCTGCGCGCCCACCTGATCGGCCGCCTCGAACAGCTCGTTGCCGTGCGCGGCGAGCAGCGCCTTGTTGGCGGTGATCACGTCCGCTCCGGAGGAGATCGCCTTCAGGATGTAGCTGCGCGCCGGCTCGAGCCCGCCGATCAGCTCGACCACGATGTCGGCACCCAGGATCAGCGCCTCGGCGTCGGTCGTGAGGTACTCGCGGGGGATGTCGGCGGTGCGCGGTGCGTCGAGGTCCCTGACGGCAACACCGGCGAGCTCCAGCGGCGCCCCCACGCGCTGGGCGAGCTCGTCGCCGTGGTCGAGCAGGAGGCGCGCGACCTGGGCACCGACGGATCCGGCGCCCAGCAGGGCGACTCGGAGGCTGCGGTACTCGATCATCGGAGGATGGCCTTTCGTTCGATGCCGGCATCGCGGCGGAGGAGGTCCTCCTCGGTCTCGCCGCGCACGATCACGCGGGCGACGCCGTCGCGCACGGCGACGACGGGAGGACGACCGAGGTAGTTGTAGTTGCTCGAGAGCGACCAGCAGTAGGCGCCGGTCGCGGCCACCGCGAGGAGGTCGCCGGGCTGCACGTCGGCCGGGAGGAAGTCGTCGTGCACGACGATGTCGCCCGACTCGCAGTGCTTGCCGGCGACGCGCACGAGCGCGGGCTCGGCGTCGGAGGAGCGGTTCGCGATCCGTGCGGTGTAGTCGGCACCGTAGAGAGCGGGCCGGGCGTTGTCGCTCATCCCGCCGTCGACGCTGACGTACCGGCGCACGGCCGTCGCTCCGGCTCCGCCGACGACGACGTCCTTGATCGTGCCGACCTCGTACAGCGTCAGTCCCGACGGGCCGATCAGCGAGCGACCCGGCTCGATCGCGATGTGCGGCACAGGGATCCCCCGGCGCGCGCACTGCTCGGAGACGGCGTCGGCGATGGCAGCGGCGATCTCGTCGATCGGGGTGGGGTCGTCGACGCTCGTGTAGGCGATGCCGAAGCCGCCGCCGAGGTTCAGCTCGGGGACGTCGCCGTCGGCCAGCAGCGCGGCGTGCACGTCGAGGAGGCGCGACGCCGACTCCGCGAACCCCGCGGACCCGAAGATCTGCGAGCCGATGTGGCAGTGCAGGCCGAGGAAGCGCAGGCTCGCGTGCGAGCGAATGTGCGCGACCGCGTCCGGGCAGTCGGCGAGCGCGAGGCCGAACTTCTGGTCCTCGTGCGCGGTCGCGAGGAACTCGTGAGTGTGCGCGTGCACTCCGCTGTTCACGCGCAGCCGCACCGCCTGGACGCGTCCGAGGCGTTCGGCGGCCGCGGCGACCCGCTCGATCTCGATCGGGCTGTCGAGGACGATCGTGCCCACTCCCACCTCGACCGCGCGCTCGATCTCGGCGAGCGACTTGTTGTTGCCGTGCAGGCCCGTCCTGGCCGGATCCACACCGGCGGCGAGCGCGACGGCGAGCTCGCCTCCGCTCGAGAGGTCGATGCTCAGACCCTCGTCGCGCATCCAGCGGGCGACCTCGGTCGAGAGGAACGCCTTGCCCGCGTAGTAGACGGTCACTCCCGTTCCGATGCGGGCGAGCTCGCGGGCGAACGCGTCCCGCATCGCGGCCGCTCTGCGACGAGCATCGTCCTCGTCGAGGACGTAGAGAGGAGTGCCGAACCGCTCGGCGAGATCGGAGGCCGCGATGCCCGCGACCGTCAGGGCACCCTCGTCGTCGCGCACCGTCCCGCCCGACCAGACGCCGTCGACGAGCGCGTTCGCATCGTCGGGCGTGAGGAGCCAGTCGGGCGCGAGCGGATGACGCGGGGCGCGGACGGGCGCGTCGTCGTTTTCCACGGGTGAGACCTCACAGGAGAGAGTGGGAGCGTCACTGCGTGGCGAGCGAGTCCGGATTGACCCCTGAAGCCAGCAAGTTCGTTGAGGGTGCTGTCAGTGTTCGTCCAGCGCAGACCGCCGGCACAGGTCTCCGATCCTACCGGTCGAGTGCGGAGGGCCGGGTCAGGGGCAGGTGCCCGTCTCCTGCTGCGCGGGATCGCTGAGGAAGGTCGGCGAGAGCGCGAACACGGTGTCCAGCGACTCCGCCGAGACCGTGGCCTCGGTGAGCGAGAGCCCCCGCGGGATCGAGTCGGCGATGCAGACCGAGCGCGGAGAGAGCAGGCCGTCGGCAACACCGCCGAAGCGCTCCTCGACGTCGGCCGCGGTCAGAGTCGTGCCGGCGACCGTGACCTCCGACGGGGTGAGCTCGATGGCGCCGTCGGCCGCTCCGAGCTCGATCCCCACTCCCGCAGCGAGGGTCAGACCGAGGACCTCGACCGAGGTGTTCACGCGCACGAGCGGAGGGTCGAGCGTCACGCCGTCGATCGGCACTTCGCTGCGCGCAGCCACCAGGTCGCCGACGGAGGCGGCGTCCAGGGCGACGGACGCCGTGCCGGAGTCGAGCGGCCCGGTGCCGCTGGCAGGCACGCCCTCGAGGGTCGCGTCGACGTCTCCGGTGAGATCGCCGAAGCCGACCGCGTCGCTCCGGACGTCGAGCCGGTCGAGGCGGCCCGCCAGCAGCTGCGGCAGCACCGCCCAGCCGGCCACGTCGACCGAGACCGGGTGGTCCTCGGGCAGCGAGAGCGCCTCCCGGATGCTCGCCGCGGCCTGATCGGCGACGGCCCGCCGGGCCACCGCGTCGCCGACGACCGCCGCCACCACGAGCAGCACCAGGACGATCGCGGCGATGATCGCGATCCGGCGCCCGCGACGGGGGCGTCCCGCGTCCGCGGTGCTCACATCCGGTCCGGAGCGGTGACGCCGAGCAGCGTGAGCCCGTTGCGGAGCACCTGACCGGTGGCCTCGTTCAGGCGGAGGCGGGTCGAGTGCACGGCCTCGATCGGATCGTCCCCCTGCGGGACCACCCGGCAGTTGTCGTACCAGCGGTGGTACAGCCCGGCGATCTCCTCGAGGTAGCGGGCGATGCGGTGCGGCTCGCGCAGCTCCGCGGCGTGCGCGATGATCCGCGGGAACTCCTGGAGGCCCCCGAGCAGCGCCGACTCGGTGGGGTGCACCAGCGTCTCGGGCGAGAAGGGCTCGCGGGGAACACCGGAGCCCAGGGCCTTCGCGGACACCTGGCGGGTGCGGGCGTGCGCGTACTGGACGTAGTAGACGGGGTTGTCGTTGCTGCGCTTGGTCAGCAGGTCGAGGTCGATGTCGAGCGTCGAGTCGGCGGAGGAGCGCACCAGCGAGTACCGCGCGGCGTCGACCCCCACCGCCTCCACGAGATCCTCCATCGTGACCACGGTGCCCGCGCGCTTGGACATCCGCATCGCCTGACCGTCGCGGATCAGGTTCACGAGCTGCCCGATGAGGATCTCGAGGTTGACGCCGGGGACGTCCCCGAAGGCCGCGCACATCGCCATCATTCGGCCGATGTAGCCGTGGTGATCGGCGCCGAGCATGATGATGGCCCGGTCGAAGCCGCGCTCGCGCTTGTCGAGGTAGTAGGCGAGATCGCCCGCGATGTAGGCGGCCTCTCCGTCGCTCTTGATGATGACCCGGTCGCGGTCGTCGCCGAAGTCGGTGGTGCGCAGCCAGGTCGCCCCGTCGGCCTCGAAGATGTGGCCGAGCTCGCGGAGGCGCGCGATCGCGCGCTCGACGGCCCGCGACTCGTGCAGCGAGTTCTCGTGGAAGTAGACGTCGAAGTCGACTCCGAACTCGTGCAGGCTCTGCTTGATCTCGCCGAACATCAGCTCGACCCCGATCGACCGGAAGGTCTCGTGCAGCTCGGCCTCCGGCAGCGTGGAGAGGTCGCCCGGGTACGCGGCGACGACTCGAGCGGCGATGTCGGCGATGTAGGCCCCGCCGTAGCCGTCCTCGGGGGTCGGCTCGCCGTGGTGCGCGGCGACGAGGCTGCGGGTGAAGCGGTCGATCTGGGCACCGTGGTCGTTGAAGTAGTACTCGCGGGTGACCTCCGCGCCCTGCGCGATGAGCACCCGCGCCAGGCTGTCGCCGACGGCCGCCCAGCGGGTTCCGCCGATGTGGATCGGGCCGGTGGGGTTGGCCGAGACGAACTCGAGGTTCATCCGCACGCCGGAGTAGAGGGAGCCGGTGCCGTACGACTCCCCCGCGTCGACGATGACACCGGCCAGCGCACCGGCCGCCGCCGCATCCAGGCGCACGTTCAGGAAGCCCGGGCCGGCGACCTCGACCGAGGCGACACCGTCGACGGCCAGGAGGCCCTCGGCGAGCTCGGCGGCGAGCTCGCGCGGGTTCGCGCCGGCCTTCTTGGCGAGCTTCATCGCGATGTTGGACGCCCAGTCGCCGTGGTCGCGGTTCTTGGGCCGCTCGAGCACGACGTCCGCGAGCTCGACCTCGGCGTCGCTGCCTCGTCGCTGCACGGAGTCGAGGACGAGGGCGTGCAGGGAGGCGGCGAGCTGTTCGGGAGTCACGGGGCACGATTCTACCGGCCGGTGCCCCTGCGGCCTCCCGGCGGTGCAGGGCCGCCGGGTGCAGTTGCTAGGGTGCCTCGCATGCGCCGACCCGCCGTCCTCCTCGTCGTCGCCGTCGCCGCGCTCGCGGGGTGCTCCGAGGCCCAGGAGACCGAGCCCAGCCCGAGCAGTGCGATCACGGGGACCCCTCTCGCCCTCAGCTGCGACGAGCTGGTGCCCCCCTCGGCGCTGACCGGTCTCTGGTCGGAGTTCTCGCCGAGCGAGGTGGAGCCGACCCCGGTCTCGACCGAGATCGCCGGCTACGACGGTCTCGTCTGCGGGTGGTCGGACGGCTCCGGTGCCACGCTGCAGCTCGCCGTCGCCCAGCTCGACCCCGACATCATCGAGGCGCTGAAGAACGAGTTCTACACGACGAGCAACGCCGTTCCCACCTACGGCAAGCCGCCGGCCGTCGAGGGGTACTACGAGGTCGCCTCGGGCCGCGGCGTGGCCGACGTGCTCGCCGAGCAGTACTGGCTCGAGGCCTCGAGCGAGTCGTTCGTCGAGCCGGGAGACCCCGAGCCCCTCGTGCGAGCAGCGCTCAGCGCCCTGACCGGCTGACCCTCAGCCCAGCCGCACGGGAGAGACGTGATCGTCCTCCGGCAGCTCGTCGCACTCCGCGTCGACGCTCATCGTCTCGAGGCGGAGGTCGGTCAGGTAGCTGCTGAGGAACGCCGTGTCGGCGGTGTCGCGCCCCGACGAGATCCGGAGCATCGACCCGCGCGGAGCCAGCCGCGTCGCGTCGACCACGTGCCAGGCGCCGCCGACCCATGCCTCCGTCACCGCGTGGAAGTCCTTCGGCTGGAGCGCCGGCGCGTAGACGGCGGTGACCCGAGCGGGGATGTCGAGTGCCCGGAGGAGCCCCGCGACCGTGTGCGCGAAGTCGCGGCAGACCCCCTGCCCGCTCTCGATCACCTGCGCCGCTCCCCCGGTCGCGACCGTCGAACCGTAGACGTAGGAGAGGTGGCTGTGCACCCACTCCTCCACGGCGACGAGCGCCTCGAACCCGCGGGCCCGCCCGAACTCGCGACGGGCGATACCGCCGAGCGCATCGGCCTCGGCGTACCGGCTCGGCCGGAGGTACTCGACGAGCTCCAGCTCACTGGGCTCGTCGGGAGCGCCGCGCCCCTCGACGCGCGCCCGGTACTCGACCGACATCTCGCCCCTGTTCGCCTCCACGCGGTGGATGCGCGCGCCGTGCCGGGCGTCGAGCTCCCTGACGGGCACCGGCTCGCCGTCGAGGAGCACGGTGAACGAGTCCTCGAACACGTCGCCGGTCGCCGTCGCGGCGACCAGGAAGATGAGGTCCGTCGGACCGGAGAGACGCAGGCCCAGCGAGGCGGAGACGGTGCGCAGCATGCCTCCATCGTGGCACGACGGCCGCTGCCGCCGGCGTCGGGGAGGCCCCCGCCCGGATGCTAATGTTGTGGGGCACTCCTGGCCCCCATAGCTCAGGGGATAGAGCACTGCCCTCCGGAGGCAGGGGCGTAGGTTCGAATCCTACTGGGGGCACGTCTCCTCCCACGGCCGTGAACCCCTCGAGTGACTGAGTTCGCTTCAGACACGACGCGCGCCGTGCGGCCTCGTCTCTACGAGCTCCGTCGGGCTTCAACATCACCCAGCCGTGCGGACTCTCGGGAAGCATCCGAAGCCCAGCACGGACAGATGCACGCGATCATGCTCGCTAATCGCCCTCGCAGACCCGAACTCGCTATCACGGGTTGAGGTCGAATCGGAGCGCACGTCGGGCACATGCAGACGAGCAGTAGGGCTCCACATTCGGTGTCGTCGCCCCGCAGTACTCGCAGGGACGTCGGACGACGTGTCCGGCCAACCGTGACAGCACGGACGGTCTCTTCGGGATCTTCATGAGCATGGGTGCTTCGCTTCCGCACGACATTTCGGGTTGCCGCGCTGTGGCGCAGCCTACGACCCCCGAATGAGGTCCGGAAAGGGGTAGAGACCGTCAATCCGCTGAACAAGACCGACGCCCCCTGTCACCGCGATCGAGAGGACGGGTCTCGTCGCGTAGCGCCCCCGACCTCCCTCGAAACGCTCTCAGGAACCGCGCGTTCCTGAGAGCCGGGTCGTAGGGTGGGCGCGTGAAGATCCTTGTCGTCGAAGACGATCCAGCCATGGGCGAAGCACTCGTGGGCGGCCTCGGAGACGCCGGCTACGAGGCCGTGCTGACCACGAACGGAGTGGACGCGCTGGTCGCGTTCAACAACGCCGAGTTCTCGGCGGCCATCGTCGACGTGATGCTTCCCGCGATGTCCGGGTTCGAGATCTGCCGCCGGATCCGCGAGCTCGGCCGGTCGACGCCGATCATGCTGCTCACGGCGCGGGACGCGATCGAGGACCGTGTCTTCGGGCTCGACGCGGGAGCGGACGACTACCTGACGAAGCCGTTCGCCTTCACCGAGCTGAACGCCCGCCTCCGGGCCCTGCTGCGCCGCAGCCCGTCGCTGATGTCGACGTCGATCGAGGTCGGGCGGATCACCGTCGACGGCTCGAGCATCCGGCGCACGGCCGACGGCACTCGCATCCACGTCAGCCCGAAGGAGCTCGAGCTGCTGAAGCTCCTCATCACGCCGGTCGGATCGGTCGTCACGCGGCAGCGGATCCTGTCGGAGATCTGGGGCGGCGGCGAGATCGTCGACAACAACATCGTCGACCAGTACGTCAGCTACCTCCGGAAGAAGCTCCCCACCGACGACACCGGAGTCACCATCGTGACCGTCCGCGGCAAGGGCTACTTCCTCCGCCCCGTCGAGTAGGGCCGTGTCCGAGCCGAGCACGGCGCCGACCACCCGGCGATCGAACGCGCTGTCGATCCGCGCGCGCATCACGATCGGCAGCGTCGCGGTCGCTACCGTGCTCTTCGCGCTCGCCGCCCTGCTCTTCTACCAGGTGGTCTCGGGCATCGTCGAGCGCAGCGAGCGGACCATCCTCGTCTCGATCGAGGACGAGATCCGCCGCGACATCTCCGCCGGGAACGTGCCCCGCGCCGAGGGCTCCTCGACCGGGCAGCTCTACCTCGCCCTCAGTCCGGAGGGGGACTCGAGCGGGACCACGATGCCCTCGCTGCTGACGAACGCGGTGGTCGAGGACCTCCGGGCCTCCCCCGCCGACGACACTCCGCGCTACGCCGAGATCAGCACCGGCTCGACCCGCTACCTCGTGCGGATCGCCGCGGTCGACGCGGACGACGGGACCTGGTCGGTCGCGACCGCCCGCGACCAGGCCGCGTCTCAGCTCGTGCTCGACGACTTCGCCCACGTGCTCGTCTACGCCGCGATCTTCCTGGTCGTGACCTTCGGCCTCGCCTCCTGGATCCTGACGGGTGCAGCGCTCGCGCCGGTCAGGCGGATGCGGGCCAGGGCCGACCAGATCGCCGCCGATCCCGGCCAGGGCGATCAGCTGCCCGTCGTGGGCACGAGGGACGAGATCGACGAGCTGGCCGAGACGCTCAACGCGTTCCTGACGAAGCAGACCGCCTCCCTCGCTCGCGAGAAGCAGATGGTGTCGGATGCGAGCCACGAGCTGCGCACGCCGCTCGCCGCGCTCTCGGCGCAGCTCGAGATCGCCCACCATCGCGTCGAGGACGCGGCGGCGGTCGACCGGGTGATCCTCGACGCGCGCAAGAGCGTCGACCGTCTGGTGCGTCTCGCCTCGGCGCTGCTGGACATCTCGCGGATCGAGAGCCGCTCGGCGCGACCGACGTCGCCGTTCGACGAGCTCGTCGACGAGCTGGTCGCGGCCGTCGACAGGACGAGGCTGCTGGCGACCGAGTCCGGAGTCGAGATCGACTACGAGATCGACGAGCGGGAACCGTCCCGGCTCTACGGAGTGGCCGCCCAGGACTTCGGCCGTGTCATCGACAATCTCGTGCGCAACGCCATCCAGGCGATCGACGGTGGAGGGATGATCATCGCGTCGCTCGGCCAGCGGGAGGGACGCCTCCTCCTCACGGTGAAGGACGACGGGCCGGGGATGCCCTCCGCGTTCCTCCCGGTCGCGTTCGACCGGTTCTCGCGCCCCGACGACTCCCGCACGCTCGCCTCGGGTGGCAGCGGGCTGGGACTCGCCCTGGTGCACACCACGGTGCTCTCGGCCGGGGGCTCCGTGCGCCTGACCAACCGTGAGCCGCGCGGGCTCGAGGTCGACATCGTGCTGCCGCCGGTGGGCGTTGCGGTGCGCTGAGTAGGCGACGGTCCTCGGGGGTGGGACTCGGTACGCCCGCTGCGCGGGTCACTTGACCGGCAGCGGCGGACATCCGCCCCATGAGCGACAGAGCGCGCGCAAGGCCGCTCGACGTACCGGGCAGGGGTCAGCGCGGGTCGTCCTCGGGGCGGACGGGCGCGGGCTCACCCGTCGCGGGCGGTGGGGCCCAGACCGCCTGCGGCGCCTCGGCGGCGGCGGCGCTGCCGTCGAGCAGGTTGCGAGCCCGGTTCACGACATCGGGGTCGACCAGCACCGAGTAGCTCGTGGCGATGACCTGCATCGTCGAGGTGAAGTCGCGCCGACGCCGGTTCACCGCATAGGAGGCGAGACCGAACAGCATCCCGAAGCCGGCTCCGAGGAGCACGGCGGCGATCAGGAACGAGAAGTCGGTCGTCGGGGAGAAGATGATCAGCAGCAGGCCGAGGAAGATACCGAACCAGGCACCGGAGGCGGCGCCCGCGAGAGCGACCCGGCCCCAGGTGAGCTTCCCGGTCACCCGCTCGACGCTCTTGAGCTCGTTGCCGATGATCGCCAGCTGGCGGACGGGGAAGTCGGCGCGGGCCAGCACGTCGACCGCGGCCTGCGCCTCCTGGTAGGTGTCGAAGGTCGCGAGGATCTCGCCGCGAGGGATGGTCGGGAAGGCCGGCCCGCGGCCGTTGAACGGCGTCTGCTGAGTCACGCGCTCAGGCTGGCACAGCCGACTTGGAGGATTCTGAGCGCTGATCGAGAGCATCCCGAGGGGCAGCCGAGAACGCTCGGCTCCCGCTCGGGCGCGCGGCACTAGGTTTGTAGCCGTGAGTTCCGCCAGAGTCTTCGTCGCGCGATTGGCCGGATGCACCGTCTTCGACCCCGCCGGCGATCGCGTCGGCAAGGTCCGCGACGTGCTGCTGGTCTATCGGCAGAACGACCCCCCGAGGGTCGTCGGGCTGGTCGTCGAGATCCCCGGACGCCGACGCGTCTTCGTCTCGATCGGTCGGGTCACCAGCATCGGCAGCGGCCAGATCATCACCACCGGCCTCATCAACGTCCGCCGCTTCGAGCAGCGCGGAGGCGAGGTGCGCGTCATCGCCGAGCTCCTCGGACGGCGCATGAGCTTCGTCGACGGGTCGGGTGACGCGATCGTCGAGGACGTCGCGATCGAGGAGGTCGGACCCGGGGAGTGGCAGCTCGCTCAGCTCTTCGTCCGCCGGCCCAAGACCAGCCCCTCCCCCTTCGCCAAGGGCGCGACCACGTTCGCCGGCTGGCGCGAGGTGCGCGAGGCCGTCTCGACGGAGGCTCAGTCGGCGGAGCAATACGTGGCGAGCCTCTCCGAGCTCAAGCCCGCCGACCTCGCCAGCACCCTGCTCGACCTGCCGACCCAGCGGATGCTCGAGGTCGCGGGTGAGCTGTCGGACGACCGGCTCGCCGATGTCCTCGAGGAGATGCCCGAGAGCGAGCAGGTCGAGATCCTCGGCGAGCTCTCGGACGACCGCGCCGCCGACGTGCTCGACCAGATGCAGCCGGACGACGCCGCCGACCTGATCGCGCAGCTCTCGGAGGAGCGCGGGGAGGCGCTCCTCGGCCTGATGGAGCCGGAGGAGGCGGACGACGTCCGCATGCTCCTCACCTACGCTCCCGAGTCGGCGGGTGGTCTGATGACGACCGAGCCGATCATCGTCTCCTCCGAGGCGACCGTGGCCGAGGGTCTCGCGCTGATCAGACGGCACGAGCTCGCTCCCGCGCTCGGGGCGGCCGTCTGCGTGACCCTCCCTCCGTACGAGCCGCCGACCGGGCGGTTCCTCGGCATGGTGCACTTCCAGCGGATGCTGCGCTACCCGCCGCATGAGCGGCTCGGCACCCTCATCGACCCGAGCCTCGACCCGATCACCCCCGACACCTCCGCCGCCGAGGTCGCGAGGATCCTCGCGAGCTACAACCTCGTCTCGGTACCCGTGGTCGACGAGACGCACCGCCTCGTGGGCGTCGTCACGATCGACGACGTGCTCGACTACCTGCTCCCCGACGACTGGAGGAGCCACGGCGACGACGACGAACCGCGCAGACCCGTGACGACCGCGACGCAGGGCATCCCCGTCGCGACGCAGCAGAAGACGATGTTCGGACGACGACGAGGACGGAGGGGCACCCGTGGCACGGAGGACTGAGCAGGACAAGCGGCTCGACGCCCCGAAGGGGCTGCGGACGAGGGTCCTCCCCCTGCGCGGCCGCACCCGGAGCGACCGGTTCGGGCGCCTCACCGAGACCTTCGCGCGCGGCATGGGAACCCCGTGGTTCCTCGTGGGCATGACGGTCTTCTGCGTGTTCTGGCTGCTCTTCAACACCTACGGCCCGGAGGAGTCGCGCTTCGACTCCCAGGCCCTCGGCTTCACGGTGCTGACGCTGATCCTCTCGCTTCAGGCGTCGTACGCCGCGCCGCTCCTCCTGCTCGCTCAGAACCGCCAGGACGACCGCGACCGCGTCCAGATCGAGCAGGACCGTCAGCGCGCGGAGCGGAACCTGGCCGACACCGAGTACCTCGCCCGCGAGGTCGTCGCCCTCCGGCTGGCCATCCGCGACATGGCCAGCAAGGACTTCATCCGCTCCGAGCTGAGGAGCCTGCTCGAGGAGCTCGAGAAGGACAGGGCGGAGTCGGGCGCGCCCGAGCGCGGCGATGCCTGACCCCGAGGACCTCGAGCGCGCCGTCCGCGAGTCGCTCGCGCACGTCGTCGACCCCGAGATCCGGAAGCCGATCACCGAGCTCGACATGGTCGAGTCGGTCACCGCCACGGCCGACGGGGCCGTGAGCGTCGAGATCAGGCTCACGATCGTCGGCTGCCCGGCCGCCTCCGCGATCGAGCGCGACGTGCGCGAGGCCGTCGCCGGAACTCCCGGCGTGACGACGGCCCGCATCGAGGTCGGAGTCATGACTCCGGCTCAGCGCACGGCCCTGACCGAGCGACTCCGAGGTGCGCGGCGAGCGATGCCGTTCGGGCCCGACTCCCTGACGCGCATCTACGCGGTGACGAGCGGCAAGGGCGGAGTCGGCAAGTCGACGGTGACGGCGAACCTCGCGGTCGCCCTCGCGCAGCAGGGCCTCTCGGTCGGCCTCGTGGACGCGGACGTGCACGGCTTCTCGATCCCGGGCCTGCTCGGCCTGATGCACGAGGGCCGCGTCGCCGGTCCGACGCGCGTGGGCGAGCTGATGCTGCCGCCCGTCGCCCACGGCGTGAAGGTGATCTCGATTGGCATGTTCCTCGAGGGCGACACCCGCGGAGCGGCCGTCTCGTGGCGGGGACCGATGCTGCACCGGACGATCTCGCAGTTCCTGACCGACGTCTACTTCGGCGATCTCGACGTCCTGCTGCTCGACCTGCCGCCGGGAACGGGCGATGTCGCGATCTCGATCGGACAGCTGCTGCCGCACGCCGAAGTGCTGATCGTGACGACTCCGCAGCCGGCGGCCGCCGACGTCGCGGAGCGGAGCGGGGCGCTCGCCCGGCAGTCCGGTCAGCGCATCGTCGGAGTGGTCGAGAACCTGGCCGGGCTCCCCCAGCCCGACGGCACAGTCCTCGACCTGTTCGGCAGCGGAGGCGGGGCCGACGTGGCCCGACGGCTCTCCGCGACCGGCGACGAGGTGCCGGTGCTGGCCTCCCTGCCGATCAGCGTGGCTCTGCGGGCGGGCGGCGACGAGGGCGTACCGGTAGTGGTCGGTCATCCCGAGGACCCGGCCGCGCGGGCGATCACGGAACTGGCGCGGATGCTCGCTGCGCGGCCCCGGGGGCTGACGGGGAGACGACTCCCGATGTCGCTCGGCTGAGCGCCGACGGATCGACCACTCGTGCACCGGCAGACACTGCGCCGACCGCCGCACCGAACCCGCCGTCACGGCGGAAGGGCTAGGTGGCCTCGGAGTCGATCGGCGGAGGCGCGACCGTGGAGAGCTGCCCCGCTACCGCTGAGCGCTTCATCGCCGTGTAGTAGCTGTCCTGCTTCGAGCCGGCGGCCGCGGTGCCCGCTGCTGCGGTACCGGCCGAAGCGGTACCGACCGAAGCGGTACCGACCGAAGCGGTACTGACCGAAGCGGCGACGGCGGTCGGCGGCTTCACCCGCGGAGCGGGCTCGTCGTCCTCGAGGAGGGCGTCGCGGATGATGCGGCGCGGGTCGTACTGACGGGGATCGAGCTTGCGCCAGTCGACCTCGTCGAACTCCTCGCCCATCTCGTCCTTGACCCGCTCGCGCGCCTGCGTGGCGAACCCGCGCACCTTGCGCACGAGCTGGCCGAGCTGCGCGGCGTAGTGCGGGAGGCGGTCGGGGCCCAGCACGAAGACGGCGATCACTCCGATGATGAGGAGCTTGTCGAACGTCAAACCGAACACGAGACAAGAGTAACCCGCCGCGCCTGCGTCACCGACCCTGCGCGCCACCGTAACCTGGCAAAACGCAGGCGCGATCCGCCGGCGCACCGACGAGAGGAAGTCCATCCGTGTCCGACAAGGATGCCAACTGGAAGTACGCCGAGGACGCCATCGTCGAGCCGGAGGCGATCGCCTCGGCCCGTCGGCTCTCGGTCGAGCTGGGCATCGATGCGGTCTCCCCCTCCATCGGCGCGCAGTCCGCCCTCGTCGCCGCGGCGGCTCGAGCGACCTCCATCATCGAGATCGGCACGGGCACCGGGGTCAGCGGGCTCTGGCTCCTCGACGGGGCACCCGAGGCGATGCTCACCTCCATCGATTCGGAGGCGGTGCACCAGCAGCACGCGCGGGCGCAGTTCCACGAGGCGGGCATCTCCCCGAACCGGCTGCGGCTCATCCCCGGTCGTGCGCTCGAGGTCCTCCCCCGGATGAACGAGAACTCCTACGACATCGTCTTCGTCGACGGCGATCCGCTGCAGGTCATCGAGAACGTCGAGCACGCCCTGCGTCTCGTGCGGCCGGGTGGCACCGTCCTCGTCCCGCACGCGCTCTGGCGCGGTCGGGTCTCCAACCCCGCCCAGCGCGACGAGATCGCCTCCGCCTTCAGAACACTGGTCGCCGAGGTCTGCGCGTCGCCTGCCGTGGTCAGCGTCCTGTCCCCGATCGGCGACGGCCTGCTTCAGGCGAACAAGCGCCGCGCCTGAACGGCACGCCGCCCTCGCGGGGCGAACGGACCCCGGGAACGAGGGAACGCCCGCCGCACGGGGTGCGACGGGCGTTCTCGATGGAGCAGATCAGGCTGGTGCCACCACTGACGCGAGTGCGTCGTGGAGTTCTCTCGCCTCTGCATCGTTGACCGAGACGACGAGGCGTCCGCCTCCTTCGAGCGGAACGCGCACGACGATGAGTCGCCCCTCCTTAACAGCCTCCATCGGTCCGTCTCCGGTCCTCGGCTTCATGGCCGCCATAGAGTTCCCCTTTCGTGACGTATCCCTCTATTATCGTGCATCCGCGGCCCTCACGAAATCCGCCCCTGTACGGACGCGCTCCGGTGCGCCCTCAGGACGCGACTCGGAGCGGACGGACGCCGAGGATCACGGCGGTGTCCAGTCGTATCCGTCGACGGCCCAGCAGATCGTGATCCAGCCGATCTGACCCAGGATCCCGAGTGCCACGAGCGTGACGCGGAAGAGCGGCGACCGGGGGACGGCGAGCGCACCGACCAGCGGGAACATCGGTCCGAGGAGCCGGAACGTGCTCGACTGCGGGAAGAAGAACGCGAAGAGGTAGACGCCGTATCCCGCGACCCAGGCCCGGCTGAACAGGTCGAGGCGCCGCGTCCACGGAGCGGCGAGGATCGCGACGAAGACCGCGACCAGCACGATGACGAGCGCGATCCCCAGCAGGGGCGCGCCGAACCACCAGCTCCCCCACCAGGCGCCGCCCTGGAACCACGACGTGAAGGGGAACAGCTCCTGGTAGCCGATGTAGGCCGCGCGCCACGCGAGCTCCGTGTCGGTGTAGGCGGTCGGCGACCCGGTGACGGCCCACGCCGCCGCCGGCCACGAGAATCCGACGACGAGCCCCCATCCGGTCAGCGCGACGGCGGGCAGCCAGTCGGAGCGCGGGAACGGCTCGCGCGCACGGCGCACGAACCGGTACACGACGTACAGACCCATCGCCGCGGCGAAGGCGAGACCGCTCGGCCGGGTCAGGCCCAGCAGGAGCACGACCGGGAACACCCAGGCGAATCGGCGCCGCACCAGGAGCAGGAGGACGATCGCCGTCAGCATCATCGCCATCGACTCGGCGTACGCGAGCTGGAGCATCGGAGAGGTGGGGGCGACGCAGAAGAGCAGGACCGCCACCAGCGACTGCCCCTCGCTGAGCGAGTGCCGGAAGAGACGGTAGAGCACGAGGCAGGTCGCGGCTCCGCAGAGCACCGACACCGCGACGGCAGCGGTCGCCCAGCCGAGACCGGTGACGGCCATCAGCAGCCGCACGACGGCCGGGTACATCGGCATGAAGGCCCAGGCGTTCTCGCCGATCTCGCCCGCCTCCGTGACGGGGAGCACGGAGGGGTAGCCGGCCGTCGCGATGATCTCGTACCAGCGGCCGTCCCACATCGTCGCGAAGTCGACGTAGGAGGGCGAGGGCCCGGTCCAGGAGTTCTGCGCCTGGTTCGCGGCGAACCCGAGCAGGATCACCGTCGTGACCGCGCGGGTCAGCAGGTAGACGGCGAGGACGCGCACCCACCACGGCACCAGCCGCAGCCTCGCCCTCCGTCGCACCGAGGGCGTCGCAGCCACGGCGCTCACGCCGGACCGCTCAGCCAGCGGCGCAGGCCCGCGGCGCAGGCCGTGATCTCGTCGACCGCCACCCGCTCGTCGTCGGCGTGAGCCCTCAGCGGGTCGCCCGGACCGTAGTTGACCGCGGGGACACCCATCGCCGAGAAGCGGGCGACGTCCGTCCAGCCGTACTTCGGCTTGGCCTCCGCGCCCACCGCGAGGAGGAACTGCTGCGCGAGCGGGGCGTCGAGGCCGGGACGCGCGCCCTCCGCGAGATCGACGACCTCGACCTCGAAGCCCTCGAAGAGCTCGCGGAGGTGCTCCACCGCCTCCGCGCCGCTGCGATCGGGGGCGAAGCGGTAGTTGACGTGCACCGTGCACAGATCGGGGACGACGTTGCCGGCCACTCCCCCCGAGATGCGGACGGCGTTCACGCCCTCCCGGTAGACCAGGCCGTCGACCTCGACCGCGCGCGGCACGTAGCCGGCCAGCCGGCCGAGGATCGGGGCGGCGGCGTGGATCGCGTTCTCGCCGACCCAGCTGCGGGCGGAGTGGGCGCGCACCCCGCGCGTGACGACGTCGACGCGGACGGTGCCGTTGCAGCCTCCCTCGACCTCGGCGCTCGTCGGCTCTCCGAGGATCGCGAAGTCGGCGGCGAAGAGGTCGGGGCGCCGGCGGGCCAGTCTGCCGAGGCCGTTCAGGTCGGAGGCGACCTCCTCGTTGTCGTACCACATCCAGGTGATGTCGACGGCCGGGTCGACGAGCTCCGCGGCGAGCACGAGCTGCACCGCGACTCCGGCCTTCATGTCGACGGTGCCCCGGCCCACGAGGTGCTCGACGCCGTCGAGGGTCTCGGAGCGGACCGGCAGGTTGTCGTTGACGGGCACGGTGTCGAGGTGCCCGGCGATCACGACCCGCTGCGAGCGGCCGAGGTGCGTCCGCGCGACGACGGTGTCGCCGTCGCGGACGACCTCGAGGTGATCGAGGGCGCGGACGGCGAGCTCGACGGCGTCCGCGAGAGCGGCCTCGTCTCCGGACACCGAGGGGATGTCGCAGAGCACCCGCGTCAGAGCGATCGGATCGGAGCGGAGATCCAGCGCCGCGACGGCGGGAGCGGCGGAGGTCGGAGCGGCCATGCGTCCCAGGCTACCCGCCGCGCCCGCCGCGCTACCCTGAGCGCATGACCCCCGAGCACTCCGCAGACTCCGCCGTGCCCACCTCCGCACCCGCGTCGGCCTGGGGCTACGGGCTGGCCACGATCGCCTCGGACGGCACCGTCCTCGACACGTGGTTCCCGGAGCCGCGCCTCGGCGCGATCCCCGCCGGTCGCGACCCGTGGATCGTCCCGGCCGAGTTCGAGGCGCTCGCGGGCGAGGACCCGCGGCGCGAGGTCCGCATCGACGTGGTGACCCTGCAGATCGACACCCAGGCGCCTCCCGCGTCGACTCCGGACGCCTACCTCCGGCTGCACCTGCTCTCGCACCTCCTCGTGAAGCCCAACACCGTCTCGCTCGACGGCGTCTTCGCGCACCTGCCGACCGTGGTCTGGACCAACGCGGGACCGGTGTCGCCGGAGTCGTTCACGCGGCTCCGCCCGTCGCTCCGACGCCACGGGATCCAGGCCGCCGGCATCGACAAGTTCCCGAGGCTGACCGACTACGTGACTCCCGCGAAGGTGCGCATCGCCGACACCTCTCGCGTGCGGCTCGGCGCTCACCTCGCGCCCGGCACCACGGTCATGCACGAGGGGTTCGTGAACTTCAACGCCGGCACGCTCGGCAGCTCGATGGTCGAGGGGCGCATCTCGCAGGGAGTGGTCGTCGGCGACGGCTCCGACATCGGCGGCGGCGCCTCGATCATGGGCACCCTCTCGGGCGGAGGCGTGCAGCGGATCTCGATCGGCGCACGCGCGCTCCTCGGGGCGAACTCGGGGATCGGAATCTCGATCGGCGACGACACCGTCGTCGAGGCCGGGCTCTACGTCACCGCCGGGACCAAGGTCGTCGTGGTCGGCGGCGCCCCGCGCGCCGACGGGCGGCCGCAGACGGTGAAGGCCGTCGAGCTGTCGGGGGTGCCGAACCTGCTGTTCCGCCGCAACTCGCTCAGCGGAGCGGTCGAGGTGCTGCCGCGCACCGGCGCGGGGATCGAGCTGAACACGGCGCTGCACGCCTGACGCTCGAGCAGGGTCCGCGCCCTCGGCCGGCGCGGATCCCGATGCGCCCGCGGCGCGGGCTACTCGATCAGCAAGGGGAAGCCTCCCGCCCGCCTTCTCGTCGGGTGGCCCCGGAGGGGCGTATCGAGACCCGCCTCCGGCTCAGCGGTCGGACGGCCAGTGGCGCTCGGGGGCGCCGATGTAGAGCTGCTGGGGGCGGCCGATCTTCGTCTGCTTGTCGATGTTCATCTCACGCCAGTGCGCGATCCAGCCCGGGAGGCGGCCGATGGCGAACAGCACGGTGAACATCCGCGTCGGGAAGCCCATCGCCTTGTAGATCACGCCGGTGTAGAAGTCGACGTTCGGATAGAGGCGACGCTCCTTGAAGTAGTCGTCCTCGAGAGCGAGGGCCTCGAGCTCCATCGCGATGTCGAGGAGCGGGTCCTTCACGCCGAGCGCCTGCAGGACCTCGGATGCGCTCTCCTTGACCAGCTTCGCGCGCGGGTCGTAGTTCTTGTAGACCCGGTGGCCGAAGCCCATCAGGCGCACGCCCTCCTCCTTGTTCTTCACCCGCTCGACGAAGGTCTGCACGCTCTCGCCCGACTCGCGGATGCGGCCGAGCATGGTGAGCACGGCCTCGTTCGCTCCGCCGTGCAGCGGGCCGAACAGCGCGTTGATGCCTGCCGAGACCGACGCGTAGAGGTTCGACTCCGTGGAGCCGACGAGGCGGACCGTCGACGTCGACGCGTTCTGCTCGTGGTCCTCGTGCAGGATCAGGAGGCGGTCGAGCGCCTTCGAGAGGACGGGGTCGATCTCGTACGGCTCGGCCATGGTGCCGAAGTTCAGGCGGAGGAAGTTGTCGACGAAGCTCAGTGAGTTGTCGGGGTAGAGGAACGCCTGCCCGATGCTCTTCTTGTGGGCGTAGGCCGCCATCACCGGCAGCTTCGCGAGCAGGCGGATCGTGGTGAGCTCGACCGCCTCCGGGTCCTTCGGGTTCGAGCTGTCCTCGTAGTAGGTGGACAGTGCGGAGACGCCGGCCGAGAGCACGGACATCGGGTGGGCGCTGTGCGGGAGGGCGTCGAAGAAGCGCTTGAGATCCTCGTGCAGGAGGGTGTGCCGCCGGATCCGCTCGTCGAAGCCGGAGAGCTCGTCGGGCGTGGGAAGCTCGCCGTAGATGAGGAGCCATGCGACCTCGAGGTAGGTCGCGCTGGTGGCGACCTCTTCGATCGGGTAGCCGCGGTAGCGGAGGATGCCCTGGTCGCCGTCGATGTAGGTGATGCGGGACTTGGTGGCCGCGGTGTTCACGAAGCCGTAGTCGAGCGACATGAATCCGGTCTGCTTCGACAGCGTCGAGAAGTCGATGCTCGAGGCTCCGTCGACGCTGCGCAGCACGGGGAACTCGGCCGTGCGATCGCCGAACGTCAGGGTGACCTTCTCGATCGGGGGCTGCTCCCCCGTCGTTCCGGGCTCGACCGCCGCCTGCGCGCTCTCCGTGGCGGGCTCGGGCGTCTCCACCGTCGCGGTTCCGTCGCTCTGCGTGCCGGATTCGGTCACAACGCCTCCCAGGTCGTCTCGTCGCACTCCTGCACACGCTCGCGCGGGGCGGGCGGCGCCGGGTCTGGATGGTGGAGCAGCCGGGGCCGTGTGAGGCGACGTCGACCGAACCGCATACAGCCTATGGGCAAAGCGGGGGAACAGTGACACCGCTCAGTGCTCCCCGCGAGTACTTGTGGGAACCCGCCAGGCACGGCCGTCGGAGCCGCGCGGCGGGCCTCAGAGACCGACGGCGAGGCGGGCCGCCGCGGCGGCGATCCGCTCGTCGGAGGCGGTCAACGAGAGCCTCACGTGCTCGGCCGAGTGCTCACCGTAGAAGACCCCGGGGCCCGCGAGCACGCCGATCCGCGCGAGGCGCTCGATCGACTCCCACGCCGGTCTCCCCTCGGTCACCCAGAGGTAGAGCCCCGCCTCGCTCCGATCGATCCGGAAGCCGGCCGCCTCGAGAGCAGGACGGAGCACGTCGCGGCGCGACCGGTAGCGCTCCTTCTGCTCGGCCACGTGCGCGTCGTCGCCGAGGGCGACGATCATCGCCTCCTGGAGGGGCGCCGGCACCATCATGCCCGCGTGCTTGCGCACGGTGACGAGCCGCTCGATCAGGGCACGGTCACCGGCGACGAAGGCGGCGCGGTAGCCGGCGAGGTTGGACTGCTTGCTGAGCGAGTAGACGCCGAGGACGCCGCTGCGCTCCTCGCCGACGACGCGCGGGTCGAGGATGCTCGGGATCGGCTCGTGCGCCCAGCGCCCGTCCCAGCCGAGCTCCGCGTAGCACTCGTCGCCCGCGATGACGGCACCGAGCTCGCGCGCGCGCTCGACCGCACGCCGCAGCGCGGGCACGTCGAGCACCGCGCCGTCGGGGTTGCCGGGCGAGTTCAGCCAGACGAGGCGGGTCGACTCCGGCCACTCGTCGGGGTCGTCGGAGGCGAGCACCTCGGCACCCGCGATCGCGGCGCCCATGGCGTAGGTGGGGTAGGCGGCCCGGGGATGGACCACGACGTCGCCGGCGCCGAGGCCGAGCAGGAGCGGGAGCCACGCCACCAGCTCCTTCGAGCCGATCGTCGGCAGGACCTCGTCGAGACCGAGGCCGTCGACTCCGCGGCGCCTGGCGAACCAGGAGACGATCGCCTCGCGCAGGGCCGGCGTGCCCACCGTCGTCGGGTAGGAGTGGGCGTCGGTGGCCCGTGCCAGGGCCTCGCGGATGGGGGCGGGCGTCGGATCCACCGGCGATCCGATCGACAGATCGACGATCCCGTCGGGGTGGGCGGCCGCGGTCCGGGTGACGGGACCCATGAGGTCCCAGGGGTAGTCGGGCAGCGCTCCGAGTGCCACGGCCCGGCTCAGTGGCTCTGGGGAGGCAGGACGGCGATGACCGGGTGGTCCTTCGCGATCACTCCGACCTTCGCGGCACCGCCGGGCGAGCCGATCTCGTCGAAGAACTCGACGTTCGCCTTGTAGTAGTCCGACCACTCCTCGGGCAGATCGTCCTCGTAGTAGATCGCCTCGACGGGGCACACCGGTTCGCAGGCGCCGCAGTCGACGCATTCATCGGGGTGGATGTAGAGCGAGCGCTCGCCTTCGTAGATGCAGTCGACCGGGCATTCGTCGATGCAGGCGCGGTCTTTGACATCGACGCACGGAAGTGCGATCACGTAGGTCACGGTCGTGGACGTCCCTTCGAACAGAGGTCTCTATCGTACGGGGCTCTGCTGCGACCCGCCGCGCGCCTGCTCGCGGGGAGCGCGCACCCTCGGCCAGGCGATCACCACGAGAGCGATCAGGGCGGGGAGGAACGTCCAGGCGATGCCGAGCCCGTTGGCGGGGACGAGCACCGACCCTCCGGCACTGCGCAGGGCCAGGAACCCGATCGCGACGAGGAGCCCCATCGCGGTGCAGAAGGCGACGAAACGGTCGACCATGACCAGGCGCAGCCCGAGCAGGAGCAGGAGCACCGCTGCCAGCGACGCGAGGAGCCCGAGCGGCACGACGACTCCGGCGACCGTCACGGTGCTCTGGTGAGCGATCGTGGTGATCGCCCCGACGACCGCGCCGACGGCGACCGCCACGACTCCCGAGGTGATGCGCGACCGCAGATCGGGGCGCTCGTCGCCGATCGGCTCCGGCTCGATCTCCGTGACCGCAGGGCGGAAGCGCTCGAGGCGGCCGATGGGGAAGGGCGGCCCGCTGGAGAGCCTCGCCTCGTCGCCGTCGACGACGAGCTGGGTCTCGTGAGCCTGCAGCGCGGCGCGCTTGCGCGCGTAGTCCTCGGCGCCGAGCTCGACGACGACGTCGCCGGCGCGGGGCTCGGCGTCGGCGGGGAGCACCGCGAGGAACCGGAGTCCGAGGCGCGCCGCCGCCGCCCTGGCGACGAGGGCCGTCCGGATGTGGTCGGGGTGCCCGTATCCGCCGGTCTCGTCGTAGGAGAGCACAGCGTCGGCGTCCGTCTGGCCGAGGACCGCGACGAGATCCGCGATCGCCTCCTCCGGGTCGGCGCTCGTGAACGAGGCGGGATCGGCCGGCTCCAGCGGCACCGGCACTCGGCCCGGCCCCCACTGCATCCCGGAGTCGCGGTAGACCCGCGGAGGGCGTCCCGGCGCACGCGCTCCCGGATCGCCGAGGAAGCGGTGGTCGGCGACACCCAGCGCTGTCAGCGCCACGACGAGCTCGGTGGTGCGGTGGGAGGCGAGCTCGTCGGAGCCCTCCAGCGTCGCGAGATCGTCGGGGATGACCTCGCCGCGTTCTCCCCGGGTCGCCGTGACCACGGCGACGGCGGCTCCCCGCGCCACGAGCCGGGCGAGGGTGCCGCCCATGGTGATGCTCTCGTCGTCCGGGTGGGCGTGGACCGCCACGACCCGCTCCACCGCCACGTCTCGGCTCGCGTCCACGATGCGCCTCTCCTCCCGGACCTCGTGTCCGGGCCTCTCGTCCGGACCTCGCGTCCGACGTCTCTCCTCCGGGCCTGCCGTCCGGCGCGTTCCCCGGCCCGCGCCGCTTCTGGACAGGCGCGCGAGTGGCGGGATACAGTCGACTCCGGTAAGGCAAGGCTTACCAAACGAAGCGGCCCGAGGCGGGCGCCGTTCCGGCCCTCCCCGCCCTCGATCAAGAGAACACGCGTGCTCCCAAATTACCTCATCGGCCTCCGTGAAGGCCTCGAAGCCGGACTCGTCGTCGGCATCCTCGTCGCCTACCTGACCAAGCTCGGGCGCCGCGACGTGCTCCCCCGTCTGTGGACCGGGATCTCCGCGGCGATCGTGCTGTCGCTCGGTGTCGGCGCGATCCTCACCTGGGGTCCCTACGGGCTGTCCTTCACGGCGCAGGAGCTGATCGGAGGCGGTCTCTCGATCGTCGCGGTGGCACTGGTCACCTGGATGATCTTCTGGATGGGCGCGAACGCGCGCAGCCTGAAGGGCGAGCTCGAGTCGAAGCTCGACGGCGCCGTCGCCGGATCGGCGGTCGGCATCGTCGTCCTCGGCTTCATCAGCGTCGGCCGCGAGGGCATCGAGACCGCCCTGTTCGTCTGGGCGAGCGTGTCCTCGAGCAGCGCCTCCTCCGGATCGAACGCGTGGGTCGGCACGATCGGCGCGTTCCTCGGGATCGTGAGCGCGGTGGTGGTCTCGTACCTGATCTTCCGCGGCTTCGTCCGCATCGACCTCGGCCGCTTCTTCACCTGGACCGGCGGCTTCCTGATCCTCGTCGCAGCGGGAGTGCTCTCGTACGGCGTCGGCGACCTCCAGGAGGCGTCGCTGCTGCCCGGAGGAGGCGCGCCGCTCTTCTCGCTCGGAAGCATCCTCCCCTCCCCCGTCACCGCGGTGCTCGGCGGGCTCTTCAACTACACCCCCGAGCCGACCGCCCTGCAGTTCGCGGCCTGGCTGCTCTACCTCGTCGTCGTCGGCGTCCTCTTCGTCCGCCAGGTCCGCCTCCGCGGTCCGCGTCGGGGCAGCGCGGCCCCTGCCGCCTCCCCGGTCCCCGCCCGCTCCGTCTGACCGCTCCCCGGCACCGCCGGGAAGTCCCTCCCCCACTCCAGGAGAACCATGCCCTCGCGCGCTCGCTTCCGCAGCCTCCCGCTCCCCCGCCTCGCCACCGGCCTCGCCGGTGCCGGCGCCCTCGCGCTCCTCCTCACGGGCTGCGTGCCGAACACCACGGCCGCGTCCTCCTCCGCCGCCCTCGACGTCGCGATCAGCGACGACGCGTGCGAGGTGTCGGCCACGACCGCCGAGGCCGGCGCCGTGACCTTCGCGCTCGAGAACACGGGCTCCGACGTCAACGAGTTCGAGATCCTCGCCGACGACAAGCTGCGCATCGTCGGCGAGAAGGAGAACGTCACCCCGGGGCAGAGCGTGTCGTACGTGGCGCAGCTCGAGCCGGGCACCTACTACACGGCCTGCAAGTACCAGCAGGTCGGCGCCCCGATCGGGCTGGCCGAGTTCACCGTGACGGGCGAGGCGACCGAGCAGTCGGCCGACGAGGAGGCCGCCACCGAGGCCGCGGTCACCAACTACATCGCCTACGTGAAGTCGCAGGCCGGCGAGCTGCTCCCGGCGGTGACGGCGTTCACCGACGCCTATGTCGCGGGCGACGACGAGACCGCACGCAGCCTCTTCGCCTCGGCCCGGGTCTTCTACGAGCGCATCGAGCCGACCGCGGAGGCGTTCGGCGACCTCGACCCGAAGATCGACTACCGCGAGGTCGACGCGGTCGCCGAGGGCCTGGACTGGACCGGCTTCCACCGCATCGAGAAGGACCTGTGGGTCCCGGCTCCGGACGCCCTCAACTCCGACGGCACCAGCGCCTACCTCGACTGGGCGCCGTCGACCACCGAGCAGCGCGCCGAGTTCGGCCAGGGGCTCGTCGACGACGTGCAGAGCCTCTACGACCTGGTGACCGCCTCCGACTTCACCGTCTCGGTCGGCGACATCTCGAACGGCGCGATCGGCCTGCTCGACGAGGTCGCCGCCGGCAAGATCACGGGCGAGGAGGACTGGTGGTCGAGCACCGACCTGACGGACTTCGCCGCCAACGTGCAGGGCGCCGAGGTGGCCTTCGGCAACGTCGAGCCGATCGCGACCGCGACCGGTGACGACGGAGCCGAGCTCACCGCCGAGATCAGCGAGCAGTTCACCGAGCTCGACACGATGCTCTCGCAGTACGGATCGATCGACTCGGGCTTCGTCGCCTACTCCACGCTCACCGCGGAGCAGAAGAAGGAGCTCTCTGACCAGGTGAACGCCCTGTCGGAGCCGCTCTCGCAGCTCACCCACACGGTCCTCGGCGTCGAGGAGCCCGCGGAGTAGTGGTCGAGGACATCACGGTCACGACCGCGGAGGAGCCGACGGCTCCGGCCGAGCAGCCCCGCCGCCTCTCGCGGCGCGGGCTGCTCGGCCTCGTCTCCGCGGGCACGGCGGGGCTCGCCGCCGGAGTCGGCGGCACCGTCGCGATGACCGCGGCGGCGAACGCGGACGGGTCCGGATCGGGCACCACCGTGTCGTTCTTCGGCGCCCACCAGGCGGGCATCACGACGGCCGCCCAGGACCGCCTGCACTTCGCGGCGTTCGACGTCGCCGCAGGGGCGACGCGCGAGGATCTGATCGAGCTGCTCCAGGACTGGACGGTGGCGGCGTCCCGGCTCACCCAGGGCCTCGACGTCAGCGAGGAGGGGGCGGTCGGCGGTCCCGACACCGCGCCTCCGGACGACACCGGCGAGGCGCTCGGCCTGGACGCCTCCTCGCTGACGATCACCTTCGGCTTCGGCCCGACGCTGTTCGCCGACGCCGACGGCGCCGATCGCTTCGGGCTCGCCGACCGCAGACCGGCGCAGCTCGAGACGCTGCCGCGCTTCCGCGGCGACGCCCTCCTGCCTGCGGGCAGCGGAGGCGACCTCTGCATCCAGGCGTGCGCGGACGACCCGCAGGTCGCCGTGCACGCGATCCGCAACCTCAGCCGCATCGCCTTCGGGCGTGCCTCGCTGCGCTGGTCGCAGCTCGGCTTCGGGCGGACGTCGTCGACCTCGACCGCCCAGACGACCCCGCGCAACCTCTTCGGGTTCAAGGACGGAACCGCCAACGTCAAGTCGGAGGAGTCGGACGCCGTCCAGGAGCACGTGTGGGTGCAGGACGACGACGGCCCGGCCTGGCTCGCGGGGGGCAGCTACCTCGTCGCCCGCAAGGTCCGCATGATCATCGAGACCTGGGACCGCAGCCAGCTCGGCGAGCAGGAGCGGGTGATCGGACGCAGCAAGGGCTCGGGCGCTCCCCTGTCGGGCGGCGGGGAGTTCACCGAACCCGACTTCGCTGCGGCCGGCGCCACCGGCGCGCCGCTCATCGACGGGCAGTCGCATGTGCACCTCGCGCACCCGAGCGTGAACGGCGGTGCCCGTCTGCTCCGCCGCGGCTACAACTTCGTCGACGGCAACGACGAGCTCGGGCGACTCAACGCGGGCCTGTTCTTCCTGTCGTTCCAGCGCTCGCCCGAGCAGTTCGTGACGGTGCAGCGCAGCCTCGCCGACGACGCGCTCAACGAGTACATCAAGCACGTCGGCTCCGCGGTCTTCGCCGTGCCTCCCGGCGCCCGCGACGCGAGCGACTTCGTCGGCTCCGCGCTGTTCGCGTAGCGGCGACGCGTCCTGAGGAGACGCGTACACGGTCCCAGCCGCTCCGAGGCTCGCTCTTGGGCTCCGCAGAGAGCGGCTGCCTAGCGTCGCGACGATGTCTGCGAACGGTGCGAAGAGCGGTCTGACCAAGCGCGAGCGTCAGGAGCTCGCTCGCGAGGAGGCGCGGGAGCGCCGCGAGGAGGAGAGGAAGCGCCGGCGGCGGAACCGGATCCTCGGCCAGAGCGGTGCTGCGGTGGCCGTTCTCGCGGTGGTCGCCCTGGTGGCCTGGAACATCCTCTCGCAGCAGGCCGTGGCCAGCATCGGCCCCGCGAACATGCTGAGCGACGGCATCGTCCTGAGCGGCGACGGCTCGACCGTCTCAGCGACCACCACGGCCGCGATCGAGCCCGGAGCCGAGCCCGTCTCCACCGACGAGACCGCGGCGCGCGCGAGCGGAGTCGTGACCGTCGACCTCTACGTCGACTACCTCTGCCCCTACTGCGGCCAGTTCGAGTCGACCAACATGGAGAACCTCGAATCGTGGCTGACGCAGGGGGCGATCACCCTCGAGATCCACCCGATCGCGATCCTCGACTCGTCCTCCGCCGGGTCGGAGTACTCGAGCAGGGCGGCGAACGCAGCGGCCTGCGTGGCGGACGAGGATCCCGACAGCTTCCTCGCCGTGCACAAGGCGCTCTTCGCGCAGCAGCCCCAGGAGGGGACGACCGGCCTCGACGACGACGCGCTGCGGACCCTCGTCACGGACGCCGGGGTGACGGACGAGAACGTGCTCGCCTGCATCACCGGCGGCGAGTTCAGACCGTGGGTCGAGGCCGCGACCGAGCGGGCCACGACGCAGCCGCTCGCGAACTCCTCCCTCGAGAAGCTCGAGTCGACTCCGACGGTGGTGGTGAACGGCGAGTACTACACCGGGGCCCCCGACGACGCCGATGCGTTCGTCTCGTTCATCACCTCGACGCTGGAGGCCGAGGAGTCGACCTCGACGGCCACGCCTGCTCCGACGGAGTGAGGCGGGGCCGGTCCCGACGGCTGCGGTCGTCTCCACCGCCCGGACGACGAGAGACCGGCCGGAGGCGAACCTCCGACCGGTCTCGACGCCACGGGCTCACCAGGAGCCCGAGGGGATCAGTTCTGCTTCTTCAGGCGGCTCGTCGCGCGAGCGCGCGCGTTGGCGTCGAGCTCGACCTTGCGGATGCGCACGATCTCGGGGGTGACCTCGACGCACTCGTCCTCACGGGCGAACTCGAGGCACTCCTCCAGGGTCAGCTGACGCGACGGCGTCATCGACTCGAAGGTGTCGGAGGTCGACTGACGCATGTTCGTCAGCTTCTTCTCCTTGGTGATGTTCACGTCCATGTCGTCGTTGCGCGAGTTCTCGCCGATGACCATGCCCTCGTAGACCTCCTCGGTGGGGTTCACGAAGAAGGTCATCCGCTCCTGGAGCGCGATGATGGCGAACGGAGTCACGACGCCGGTGCGGTCGGCGACGATCGAGCCGTTGTTGCGGGTGACGATGGCGCCGGCCCACGGCTCGTAGCCGTGCAGGATCGCGTTGGCGATGCCGGTGCCGCGAGTGGTGGTGAGGAACTCGGTGCGGAAGCCGATCAGGCCCCGAGAGGGCACGATGAACTCCATGCGCACCCAGCCGGTGCCGTGGTTCGCCATGTTCTCCATGCGGCCCTTGCGGGCGGCGAGGAGCTGCGTGATCGCGCCGAGGTACTCCTCCGGAGCGTCGATGGTCAGGTGCTCGAAGGGCTCGTGCACCTTGCCGTCGACCTGGCGGGTGACCACCTGGGGCTTGCCGACCGTGAGCTCGAAGCCCTCGCGGCGCATCTGCTCGACGAGGATCGCGAGCGCGAGCTCGCCGCGGCCCTGGACCTCCCACGAGTCGGGGCGGCCGATGTCGAGGACCTTGAGCGACACGTTTCCGATCAGCTCGCGGTCGAGCCGGTCCTTCACCATGCGCGCGGTGAGCTTGTGGCCCTTGACTTTGCCGACGAGCGGCGAGGTGTTGGTGCCGATCGTCATCGAGATCGCCGGGTCGTCGACCGTGATGGCCGGCAGCGGTCGGATGTCCTCCGGGTCGGCGATGGTCTCGCCGATCGTGATCTCGGGGAAGCCCGCGATCGCGACGATGTCGCCGGGGCCCGCCGACTCGGCCGGGTAGCGGTCGAGCGCCTTGGTGATCAGCAGCTCGGTGATGCGGGCGTTGGTGTGGGTGCCGTCGTGGTGAACCCAGGCGACGGTCTGCCCCTTCTTGATCGTGCCGTTGAAGACGCGGAGGAGGGCGAGGCGGCCGAGGAACGGCGACGCGTCGAGGTTCGTGACGTGGGCCTGGAGGGGCGCGTCGTCCTCGTAGGTCGGCGCGGGGATGTGCTTGAGGATCGCCTCGAAGAGCGGCTCGAGGTCTTCGGCGTCGGGCAGGGTGCCGTTCTCGGGCTTGTTCGAGGACGCGCGGCCCGCCTTGCCGGAGGCGTAGACGACGGGGACGTCGAGGATCGCGTCGAGGTCGAGGTCGGGGACGTCGTCCGCCATGTCGGAGGCGAGGCCGAGCAGGAGGTCCTGGCTCTCGGCGACGACCTCGTCGATGCGCGCGTCGGGGCGGTCGGTCTTGTTGACCAGCAGGATGACGGGGAGCTTCGCCTCGAGCGCCTTGCGGAGCACGAAGCGGGTCTGCGGGAGGGGGCCCTCCGACGCGTCGACCAGGAGGCAGACGCCGTCGACCATGGAGAGGCCGCGCTCGACCTCGCCACCGAAGTCGGCGTGGCCTGGGGTGTCGATCACGTTGATGGTGATGGGGCCGTCGATCGCGTGCTTGCCGCTGTACGAGACAGCTGTGTTCTTCGCGAGGATCGTGATGCCCTTCTCGCGCTCGAGCTCGTTCGAGTCCATCGCGCGCTCGTCCACGTGGGCGTGCGCGTCGAAGGAGTTCGTCTGCTTGAGCATGGCGTCGACCAGCGTGGTCTTGCCATGGTCGACGTGGGCGACGATCGCGACGTTGCGCAGGTCGGAGCGGGTGGCACTTGCCATGTGAACGGACTCGTCTCGTGTTCTCGTGCAGTAAGGGGGACCATCCATCGTACCGCAGGCGCACCGCGGAACGACGAGGGGCCCCGTTCTCCACCGGAGGCGCCCGCGCGGCGGGCTCTCTCGGCGGGGATCGGGGCCCCTCGTCGGCGCTGGTCAGACCGCGAACTCGATCCCGGCGCCCGGGATGGCGGCGAGCAGCTCGCGGGTGTACTCCTGCTGCGGCGCCTCGAAGACCGCGTCGGTCGACGCGTGCTCGACGATCCGCCCCTTCTGCATCACGCAGACGTCGTCGGCGATCACGCGGACCACCGCCAGATCGTGCGTGATGAACAGGTAGGTCAGGCCGAGCTCGGCCTGCAGATCGGCGAGGAGCCGGAGGATCTGCGCCTGGACGAGGACGTCCAGCGCAGAGACCGCCTCGTCGAGGACGACGATCTCGGGCTTGAGCGCGAGCGCGCGGGCGATCGCCACGCGCTGGCGCTGACCGCCCGAGAGCTCGTTCGGGTAGCGACCGGCGATCACCCGCGGGAGGGAGACCTGGTCGAGCAGCTCGAGGACCCGCTCGCGCTGGGACGCGCGATCGCCGACCTTGTGCACCCGCAGCGGCTCCGAGATGGTGTTGCCGATGTTGTGCAGCGGGTCGAGGGAGCCGTAGGGATCCTGGAACACCGGCTGCATCGACCGGCGCAGCGCCAGCATCTCCTTGCCGCGGAGCTTCTCGGTGCGGCGTCCGTCGATCGAGATGGCGCCCGAGGTCGCCGTCTCGAGTCCGAGCACGAGTCGCGCGATCGTCGACTTCCCCGAGCCGGACTCGCCGACCAGGGCGGTGGTGGTGCCCTTGGGGATCGAGAACGAGACGTCGTCGACGGCGGTGAAGTCCTCGGCTCTCAACCCTCCGCGGCGGATCTTGAAGACCTTCGTCAGGCCCTCGACCTCGATCATCGGCTTGGCGATGACCGGCGCCGCATGGACGTGCGCGCCGGCCGCCCCGACGAGGTCGACCTCGCGAACGTCGGCGGACTCGCCGGGGAGCGACTCCGTCGCCGCGCCCGCCGTCGACTGGATGCGACGCGAGGCCAGGCTCGGCGCCGCCGCGATCAGCCGCTGCGTGTAGGGGTGCTGCGGGTTCTTCAGCACCTCGACCGAGGCGCCCGACTCGACGATGCGCCCCTTGTACATGACGATGAGCTTCTCGGCGCGCTCGGCGGCGAGGCCCAGGTCGTGCGTGATGAAGAGCAGGGCGGTGCCATCGGTCTTCGTCAGGGTCTCGAGGTGGTCGAGGATCCTCCGCTGCACGGTGACATCGAGCGCCGAGGTGGGCTCGTCGGCGATGAGCAGCTGCGGAGACGCTGCGAGGCCGATGCCGATGAGCACGCGCTGCCGCATGCCTCCGGAGAACTGGTGCGGGAACTGCTTCAGCCGCTTCTCGGCGTCGGCCAACCCGGCGTTCTGCAGCACCTCGATCGCCTTGGCGCGCACCTCCTTGCGGCCGGTCGCGAGGCCGTTGGCCTTGATGGTCTCCTCGACCTGGAAGCCGATCGACCAGACCGGGTTCAGGTTGGACATCGGGTCCTGCGGCACGTAGCCGATGCGGCGACCGCGGATGTCCTCGAGCTCGGTGCGCGTCGCCTTGGCGAGGTCCTTGCCGTCGAACAGCACGGAGCCGCCGGTGACCTTGCCGCTGCCGGGGAGCAGGCCGATGATCGCGGCCGCGGTCGTCGACTTGCCCGAGCCGGACTCCCCCACGATCGCCACGGTCTGGCCGTGCTCGATCGTGAGGCTGACTCCCCGCAGGGCGGGGACCAGGCCGCTGCCGGTCTGGAAGCCGACCTCGAGGTCGGTGACCTGGAGCAGGGGGCCCGACGGGTTGTTCGGTGTCGTGGTCGTCATCGGAGGGCCCTCGCCTTCGGGTCGAGCGCGTCGCGGAGCGACTCGCCCAGGAGGATGAAGCTCAGCACGGTCACGGTCAGCGCGATGGAGGGGTAGATCAGCGTCTGCGGGTTGGTCCGCAGATCGCGCTGGGCCTGGCTGATGTCGTTGCCCCACGACATCACGTCGCCGGGGAGGCCTACGCCGAGGAACGACAGGGTCGCCTCCGCGGTGATCGCCGCGCCGAGCGAGATCGTCGTGACGACGATCACGGGGGCGATGGAGTTGGGCATCACGTGGCGGAACAGGATCGCCATCCGGGACAGTCCGGTGGCCGTCGCCGCTCCGACGAAGTCGGACTGCTTGACGCGCAGGACCTCCGAGCGCAGGACGCGCGCCGTGGTGGGCCAGGCGAACGCCCCGATCGCGAGCGCGATGACGAAGACGTTCCGGTACGCCGAGAAGACCGACATGATCACGACCGCCGCGAGGATGTAGGGGATCGAGAAGAAGATGTCGCCCGCGCGCATGATCACGGTGTCCACCCAGCCGCCGAAGAAGCCGGCGAGGGCGCCTCCGATCACACCGGTGATCGTCGTGATCAGGATCACGATCAGACCGACGGTCAGCGAGGTCGACGTGCCGTGGATGATCCGCGAGTACACGTCGCACCCCTGCTTGGTGTAGCCGAGCGGGTGACCGGCCGACGGGCCCTGGTTGCTGAACGAGAGGGCGCACTGCCTCGGGTCGACCGAGGTGAACAGGCCGGGCAGCAGGGCCACCGCGATGATCAGGAGGATCAGCGCGCCGGAGATCCAGAACATCGGGCGGTGGCGGAGATCGCGCCACGCGTCGGTCCAGAGGTTGCTGGGCTTCTCGTCGAGGTTGACGGCGTCGATCGACGCGATCGGCGTGTCCTCGAGCGGAGCCACGAAGTGATCGATGCGGCGGGCCGAGCGGGCGCCGCCGGGAGTCTCATTTGGCATAGCGGATCCTCGGGTCGAGTACGGCGTAGAGCAGGTCGACGAGGATGTTCACCACGAGGTAGAACAGCACCATGACCGTGACGAAGGAGACGACGGTCGGTCGCTCCCCTCGGATGATCGCCTGGTAGAGCGTGTTCCCGACTCCGGGAACGTTGAAGATGCCCTCGGTCACGGTCGCGCCGACGATCAGGAGGCCGAAGTCGGCGCCGAACTGGGTCGTGACGGGGATGAGCGAGTTGCGCAGGATGTGCACGGGGACGACGCGGCGGCGCGTGAGGCCCTTGCTGTAGGCGGTGCGCACGAAGTCGGAGCCCGCGGTCTCGATGACCGAGCCGCGCGTCAGGCGGATCGCGGAGGCGACCACGAACAGCGCGAGCACGATCGCGGGCAGCAGCAGGCGCCCGAAGGTGGCCTGACCGCCCACCGTCGGCGGGAACCATCCGAGCTGCACGGCGAAGAACGACTGCGCGATGAAGCAGAGCACGAAGATCGGGACCGAGACCAGGAGGAGGCTGACGACCAGCGCGCTCGCGTCGAAGAACGAGCCCTTCCGGAGACCGCTGATCAGGCCGATGGTCAGGGCGACGACGATCTCGATGATGATCGCCATCATCGCCAGGGTGAGGGTGACGGGGAAGGTGCGGGCGAGGATGTCGTTGACCGGCTGACCGGAGAACGAGATGCCGAAGTCGCCGCGGACGACGCCGCCGAGGTAGTACAGGTACTGGACGATGAACGGCTCGTTCAGGTGGTACTGCTCCTCGAGGCGCGCGAGCAGTGCCGCGTTCGGCGTCTTGTCGCCGAAGAGCGAGAGGAGCGGGTTCCCGGGCATGGCGAAGACCATGAAGTAGATCAGGAACGTTGTTCCGATCAGGACGGGAACGGCTTGCAGGATGCGTCGGACGATGTAGGCGAGCACGTCAGCCCTGCCTGTTCCGGTGTCGCATGGAGGACCTCATTCGATCGTGACCTGACAAGGCGCTCCGCCCGTGGGAACGGCGATGCCGTCCCACGGGCGAAGCGCCCGTCGTGTCTGATGTCAGCTCTTGGTGATCTGGTAGAACAGCGGAACCGAGTTCCAGCCGAACTCTACGTTGGACACGGACTCGCCGTATCCACCGGTCACGTTGGAGTACCAGAGCGGGACCGCGGGCAGGTCCTTCAGCAGGACCTCCTGAGCCTTCTGGTAGTCCTCGTTCGCGGTGTCGAGGTCGGTCTCGGCCGAGCCGTCCTGCAGGAGCTGGTCGAACTCGGGGCTGGAGTAGTCACCGTCGTTCGAGGAGGCGTTGGTCGCGTACAGCGGTCCGAGGAAGTTGTACAGACCGGGGTAGTCGGCCTGCCATCCGGTGCGGAACGCGGTCTCGATCGTGCGGTCCACGATGAGCGTGCGGGCCTCGGCGAAGGTCGGGTAGGCGACACCGGAGGCGTCGATCCCGAGGGTGTTCTTGACCGAGTTCATGACCGCGTCGACCCAGCCCTGGTGGCCGCCGTCGGCGTTGTAGGCGATCGAGAAGGTGCCGCTCCACGGGCTGATCGCGTCGGCCTGAGCCCACAGCGCCTTGGCCTCGTCGGGGTTGTACGCGAGCACGTCGGCGCCCTCGAGGGAGTCGCTCCAGCCGTCGATCACCGGGGAGGTGAAGTCGGAGGCGGGGGTGCGGGTGCCCTCGAAGATCACGTCGGTGATCTCCTCGCGGTTGATCGACATCGAGATCGCCTGACGGCGCAGCTGGCCCTCTTCACCGCTGAAGTGCTCGAGGCGCTCCGGGATGGTGAAGGACTGGAACACGGCCGCGGGCTGGTTGACCGCACGGTCGCCGAGGTCGCTCTCGAAGGTGCCGAACGCCGAGTCCGGGATCTGGTCGACCACGTCGACGTTGCCGGCGAGGAGGTCGGCGTAGGAGGCGTCCTGGGTCGCGTAGAACACGATCGAGATGCCGCCGTTGACCGGGACGCGGGGTCCGTCGTAGTCGGGGTTCACGACGAGGTCGATCTGCACGTCGTGCTGCCACGCGCCGTCGCCGTCGAGCATGTAGGGGCCGTTGCCGATCGGGTTCTCACCGAAGGCGTCCATGTCGTCGTAGGCGACGCTGGGCAGCGGGTAGTAGGCCGAGTAGCCCAGGCGCTGCGGGAAGTCGGACTTGGGCGAGGTGAGGGCGACGGTGAAGGTGGTGTCGTCGACGACCTTCAGGCCCGTGAGCTCGGTGTCCTCCTCGTAGCTGAAGCCCTCGATGTCCTCGAAGAAGTAGCTCTGGAGCTGCTCGTTCGAGTACTTGGCTCCGTAGTTCCACGCGTCGACGAACGACTGCGCGGTGATCTCCTCACCGTTGGTGAAGGTGCGGCCCGACTGGATCGTGATGGTGTAGTTCTGAGCGTCGTCCGACTCGACCGACTCCGCGAGGTCCGCAACGGCGGCACCGTCGGCGTCGTAGTAGTAGAGGCCGGCGAAGATCTCGTCGAGGATCTTGCCGCCGCCCACCTCGTTGGTGTTCGTCGGAACCAGCGGGTTCTGCGGCTCGGAGCCGTTGGTGGTGATGATGGCGGCGGAGTCGCCTGCCGCGTCACCGCCTCCGGTGTCGCCCGAGCTGGTGCAGCCCGCCAGGACCAGCGTGCTCGCGGCGACGAGCGCCAGAGCTCCGAGGCCGAATCGTCTGATTTTCACTATTCCTCCAGTGATGTGGGGGCGCGCGAGAAGTGGTTTCCCTGACGCGGAGAGGGCCGTGCGCGTGGCGACGGCGTCGGCGCACGAGGACTGTTGGCCACCGCGCGAATGCCTTGCACGAGACTATGTATTGACTCGCTATCTCTGCAAAAGCATGTGGGAACCGTTACACAGCGGTAACCGGGAGGTGGAATCCTTGCGTCGTTCCGCATGAATCGTGCGTCCAGGGGCGCCATCACGCACATCATCGAAGTTTCGAAAGGATCCGGCCGGTGTCCATCGACCTTCCAGGAAGCACCCCGTCGAGGCGGCGGATCAGGGCCGAGATCCTCCTGGTGCTGGGGCTCTCGCTCGGCGCGTCGGCCGTCTACTCGATCGTCTCGATCACCAACAAGCTGACCGGGCCGACCGCGCTCGGCGACCAGACGGCGACCATCAACGGATCCCTCAGCGACCGGCCCGTGTTCGACCTGATCTACCAGCTCCTGGCGCTGTTCTTCGACCTGGTGCCCGTCGCCCTCTGCGCCTTCCTGCTCTGGCAGAGCTCGGGGCGCCCCCTCGGCCGCCTCGGTCTCGACCTGCGCCGTCCGGGATGGGACCTCGGGACGGGCGCCGTCCTCGCGGTCGCGATCGGAGCCCCGGGCATCGGCCTCTACGTCGTCGGCCGGGCGCTGGGCATCACCGTGGCGGTGAGCGCCGCGCCAGAGGACTGGCTCTGGTGGACGGTCCCCGTGCTCGTGCTGTCCGCGATCCGCGCGGGGATCCAGGAGGAGGTGATCGTCGTCGGCTACCTGTTCGCGCGTCTGGAGGATCTGGGCTGGGGACGCTGGCGGATCCTGTTCGCCAGCGCGCTCCTCCGGGGCAGCTACCACCTCTACCAGGGCATCGGCCCGTTCATCGGGAACGTGATCATGGGCGTGGTGTTCGGGCTGTTCTATCAGCGCTTCGGACGCACGCTCCCGCTCGTGATCGCGCACTCGATCATCGACATCGTGTCGTTCGTCGGATACCCGCTGGCGGTCGCGCTCTGGCCGGAGCTGTTCGGCGCGCCGACGCCGCCCGGCACTCCGACTCCGACTCCGAGCGGCTGAGCGGGCGTCGACGTCGGTAGCGTCGGCGCCGCACAAGTAAGGCTGGACACCCGATTCCGGGAATTCCGCGACGGTTCGACGCTTTCAGCCTTCGTTCTGCAGGCGTCGTCGCTGAGACGGCGTCCACAGGTGCACGCGACGACGCACCAGACCGGCGAGGGACGCCTCAGTGGCCGGCCAGTCGTGCAGCACCTGACGAGAGGACAGCCGCACGACGACGAAGCCGCGCGCCTGCAACGCGAGCGTGCGGCGATAGTCCTCTTCGAGCGCAACGGAGCCGGTGTGGAAGGCACGACCGTCCGTCTCGACCGCGAGGCAGTCGCCGATCACGTTGTCGACGGAGCCCACCCCCTCCACCGGAACCTGTGCGCGAACGCGTGTCCGGAGGCGCACTGCGGCCAGGCGGATCCTGGTCTCGAGACCCGACTGGCAGCCCCTCACGACCAAGTCGAAGACCCGTCGTCGCCCAGCGGACGCGAGAGAGCTCAGTTCGATCAGGTCGTCGTAGGGCAGGAGGCCCCTGTCCACCACCGAGTCGAGGGCCATGACCGCCTCCTCTTCGGGGAGGCAGGCGACCGCGTGCAGGGCGCTGGCACGGATCCCGTCGCGCGAGGACGTCTCCTGACCGCATCCCGGCCACCGACTCCAGTGCAGGCGGACACCTCGCGCGGGCGACCGCACCGCGTTCGGTGCGACGGCGACATGCAGCTCCCGCTCTGCGAGGACCCAGACCTTCCGGGAGGCGAGCGCGGACGCGCAGGTGAGCACTCCGCCTGCTGCGACGGCTCGTCGCTCGTCGACAGGGACGGACGGCAGAGCGAACCAGCCCCGTCGCAGTCGGATCACGAGCCCGTCGCGCACGGCCGACTCGAGGAAGTGCCGGCTGCACCCGGCGGAGGCGAGCTGACGGGCTGACGCCACCCCGCCGCGAGCGGCGAGGGCGAGGAGGAGGCGGTCCATGCGGCGAGGATGGCCTCGTGGGCGGGGGCGCGCGCGGCGCAGGCCGGCAACAGTGGAGAGCTGACGGGTGCCATAACCTCGGGAGGAGCGCCCAACCGCCTCACAACTCAGGCTGGATGGCCCGAAACGCCGAGCATCCTCGGGAATCGTGCATCCAGCCTCAGTTGTGCGGGTCAGCAGCGGACGTCAGGCGAAGGCCTCGATCGGCGGGCAGGCGCACACGAGGTTGCGGTCGCCGTAGGCCTGGTCGACGCGCCGGACCGGCGGCCAGTACTTGCCGCGCACGAGCGAGCGGACGGGGTAGACCGCCTCCTCGCGCGAGTACGGGTGCGTCCACTCCTCGGCGACGAGGGACTCGGCGGTGTGCGGCGCACCCCGGAGCGGGTTGTCGTCGACCGGCCACTCCCCCGCGCCCACGCGGTCGGCCTCGGCCTTGATGCCGATCATCGCGTCGATGAACCGGTCGATCTCGGCGAGGTCCTCGCTCTCGGTCGGCTCGACCATCAGTGTGCCCGCGACCGGGAAGCTCATGGTCGGTGCGTGGAAGCCGTAGTCGATGAGCCGCTTCGCGACGTCGTCGACGCTCACTCCGGTGGCCGCGGTGAGCGGTCGGATGTCGAGGATGCACTCGTGAGCCACGAGTCCGTTGTCACCGGTGTAGAGCACGGGGAAGTGCTCGCGGAGTCGCGTCGCCACGTAGTTCGCCGAGAGGACGGCCGCACCCGTCGCGGCCCGCAGCCCCTCCTCGCCCATCATCCGGGCGTAGGCCCACGAGATGGGCAGGATGCCCGGGCTGCCGTAGGGCGCGGCCGAGACGGGTGCTCCGCCGTGCACGACGGTCGCGCCGTCCTGGCCGACGGCGTGCTCGAGGCGCTGCGCGAGCGGGTGCCCGGGCAGGAACGGCGCGAGGTGCGCCTTCGCTGCGACGGGACCGACTCCGGGGCCGCCTCCGCCGTGGGGGATGCAGAACGTCTTGTGCAGGTTGAGGTGCGAGACGTCGCCGCCGAAGTCGCCGAAGCGGGCGAACCCGAGCAGCGCGTTGAGGTTCGCGCCGTCGACGTAGACCTGGCCGCCGGCCTCGTGGACGAGGCGGCAGATCTCGGCGACCTCGTGCTCGTAGACGCCGTGCGTCGACGGGTAGGTGATCATCAGCGCCGCGAGGGACGCCGCGTGCTCGGCGATCTTCACGCGCAGGTCGTCGAGGTCGACGTTGCCGAGCTCGTCGCAGGCGACGACGACGACGCGCATCCCCGCCAGCACGGCGCTGGCCGCGTTCGTGCCGTGCGCGCTCGAGGGGATCAGGCAGACGGTGCGGTCGAGATCGCCGTTCGACCGGTGGTAGCCGCGGATCGCGAGGAGCCCGGCGAGCTCGCCCTGCGAGCCGGCGTTGGGCTGCAGCGAGACGGAGTCGTAGCCGGTCAGGTGCGCGAGCCAGCGCTCGAGCTGGTCGATGAGCGCGAGGGAGCCCTCGACGTCGGACTCGGGCGCGAACGGGTGCAGGTTCGCGAACTCGGGCCAGCTGACCGCCTCCATCTCGGTGGCGGCGTTGAGCTTCATCGTGCAGGAGCCGAGCGGGATCATGCCGCGGTCCAGCGCGTAGTCGGCGTCGGCGAGGCGCTTGAGGTAGCGCATCATCGACGTCTCGCTGCGGTGCGTGTTGAAGATCGGGTGCACGAGGAACGGGGTCGCGCGCTCGAGATCGGCGGGGATCCGGCGCGCGGCGCCACCGATGAAGCCGGAGGAGGTGGGCAGCTCGCCGATCGCGGTGGCGACGGCGATCACCTCCTGGGTGGTGACGGTCTCGTCGATCGACACGGCGACCGTGTCGGCGTCGATCAGCCGCACGTCGAAGCCGGCGTCGCGGGCGCGCACGAGCGCCGCCTCCGCGCCGCCCGGCACGACGACGGCGACGGTGTCGAAGAAGTCGTCGTGCAGGAGGGTGCGGCCGGCGTCGGTGAGCAGGCGGGCGAGGAGCGCGGCGTGCGAGTGCACGCGCTCGGCGATCCGGGCGAGCCCGTCGGGGCCGTGGTAGACCGCGTACATCGCCGCCATGACGGCGAGCAGCACCTGGGCGGTGCAGATGTTCGAGGTCGCCTTCTCGCGCCGGATGTGCTGCTCGCGGGCCTGCAGCGACAGTCGGTAGGCGGGATGGCCGACCGCGTCCTGGCTGACGCCGACGAGGCGGCCGGGGAGCTGTCGCTCGAGCCCCTTGCGCACCGCGAGGTAACCGGCGTGCGGGCCGCCGAAGCCCATCGGGACGCCGAAGCGCTGCGAGGTGCCGACCGCGACGTCCGCGCCGAGCTCGCCCGGCGAGCGGACGAGGGTGAGCGCGAGGAGGTCGGCGGCGACGACGCCGAGGCCGCCGTGCGCCTTGACGGCGGCGAGGACCGCCGACGGGTCCCACAGGCGGCCGGAGGCGGCCGGGTACTGCACGAGCGCGCCGAACGCCTCCGGGACCTCGTCGGGCGGGGTCTCGGACAGCGGCAGCTCGACGATGCGGATGCCCACCGCCTCCGCGCGGCCGCGCAGCAGCGCGAGCGTCTGCGGCAGCGCGTCGGAGTCGACGACGAAGACGTCGGTGCGCGCCTTCGAGGCACGGCGGGCCAGCAGCATCGCCTCGACGACGGCGGTGCCCTCGTCGAGCATCGAGGCGCCGGCGGTGTCGAGACCGGTGAGGTCAGAGACCATCGTCTGGAAGTTGATGAGCGCCTCGAGGCGGCCCTGCGAGATCTCGGGCTGGTACGGCGTGTATGCCGTGTACCAGCTCGGGTTCTCGAGGACGTTGCGCTTGATCACGGCGGGCACGTGCGTGCCGTGGTAGCCGAGACCGATCAGCGGGCGGCGCACCGTGTTGCGCGAGGCGAGCGCGCGCAGCTCGGCGAGCGCCTCCGTCTCGGTCGCGGGGGCGGGGAGGACCGGCTCGAGATCGCGGACCTGGATCGAGTCGGGCACGGCGGCGGCGACCAGCGCGTCGACGGAGTCGTAGCCGAGCGCGGCCAGCATGGTGCGCTGGGCGTCGGCGTCGGTCCCGATGTGGCGCGACTCGAAGTCGCCGGGGATGCGGGGGGACGACATCTACTCTCCGACCAGCTCGCCGTACGCGGCGGCGTCGAGGAGGCCGTCGGGCAGGGTGTCGAAGCGCACCTTGATCAGCCAGCCCTCGCCGAACGGGTCGGAGTTGACCAGCTCGGGGCTGTCGACGACGGCGGTGTTGGTCTCGAGGACCTCTCCGTCGACCGGCGCGAACAGCTCGCCGACCGACTTCGTCGACTCGATCTCGCCGACGACGCTGCCGCCCTCGACGCGGGAGCCGGCGTCGGGCAGCTCGACGAACACGACGTCGCCCAGCTTGTCGGCCGCATAGGCGGTGATGCCCACGGTCGCGGTGTCGCCGTCGACGAGGATCCACTCGTGATCGGAGGTGTACTGCAGGTCGGCCGGAACAGCCATGTCAGTTCTTCTTTCTCGAGTAGAAGGGGAGCTCGGTGACGGTCATCGGGAGGCGGCTGCCGCGGATGTCGACGGAGAGCGTCGTGCCGGGCTGCGCGTGGCTCGGGGCGACGTAGGCCATCGCGATCGGGACGCCGAGCGTGGGCGAGAGGACGCCGCTGGTCACGACTCCGATCGCGTCGGTCGCGTCGTCGGAGGCGTAGACGCTGTAGTTGGCACGGGCGGCGCGGCGGCCCTCGCCGGTGAGGCCGACGAGGACGGGGGCGTCCCCCGCCGGGCCCTCCTCGCTGGCGGCGCGCCCGACGAAGTCGATCGGCTTGCCGAACGCGACGACGCGCCCGAGACCGGCCTGCGCCGGGAAGATCTCGCGGGAGAGCTCGTGGCCGTAGAGCGGCATGCCCGCCTCGAGCCGCAGGGTGTCGCGCGCGGCGAGACCGGCGGGAACGAGCCCGGCTCCGGCCCCGGTCTCGGCGAGCGCCTGCCAGAGGGACGGCGCGGTGTCGGGTGCGACGTAGATCTCGAAGCCGTCCTCGCCGGTGTAGCCAGTGCGCGCGATGAGGATGGGATGCGCCTCGAACGTCGCGGGGACGGCGCGGTAGTAGCGGAGCTCGGCGAGCAGTCGGGCGGCGTCGTCGGTGTCGAGCACCGACTCCGCACCGCGCTCGGTCTCGACGGCCAGTCCCTGCACGTTCTGCAGGATCTCGAGCGAGCGCGGACCCTGCAGGGCGAGGAGCGCGACGTCGTCGCTCTCGTCGAAGAGCTCGCAGTCGAACATCGCGGTGCGGTCGCGGAGCTGCTCGGCGACGACGTGGCGGTTCGAGGCGTTGGCGACGACCATGAAGCGGTCCTCGCCGGTGCGGTAGACGACGAGGTCGTCGATCACGCCGCCGGTGCGGTCGAGGAGGAGCGTGTACTTGGCGCGTCCGACGGCGACGGCGGTGAGATCGCTCGCCAGCGCGTAGTCGAGGGCGTCGACCGCCTCCGGACCGACGACGAGGATCTCGCCCATGTGCGACAGGTCGAACAGGCCCGCCGCCGTGCGGACGGCGTGGTGCTCGGCGAGATCGCCGGAGTAGCGGACCGGCATCTGCCAGCCGGCGAAGTCGGTGAAGGACGCGCCGGCGGCGACGTGCACCTCGTGGAGGGGCGAGTAGCGGGGCTCTGCGGCCTCGGGCACCGGGGTGGCGTCGGGAGACACGGCGCCGGCGTCGGCGGTGTTCTCGGCTGCGGTGGTCTCGCCGGCGGGGGTGTCGGACATGGGAGTTCTCCGTTTCGTCGCAGTGCCGTCTCCGCGTCCGCTGGTCGGCGATGCGTGGCACAGCAGTGCCGTGGGAACTCCCCCTCTGTCGTGGTGCCTGAGAGATTCGCGGCGCCCTCGGAGGGACGTTCGCTTTCACCATGGGCGGATCCGTAGGCGGATCGCTTTCCAGAGTGGCCAGTTCGACGCGGTACAAGACCTGAGAGATTGGCGGGGAGGCTTGCTCCTTCGGTGCCGACCGGAGTCGGCTCTCCCGCGTCGCGTATGCGGCCCGGTATTCGGTTGTCCTGTCAGCCTAGCGGGGGCCTGCACGCACTGTCCCCTCCTCGAGAGGCCACTTCGGAGCGCCTCCTCCGGCGTGTGTCGTTCACCGGTGGCGTCTCGCGAGTCCGACCTGCATGGTTTGGTGTTCGGGTCGGGATGACACTAAGCTCGCTCCAGCACTTAGTGTCACGACGACTCTTAGTAGGGACATCCCGTGGATCGAGACGATCAGCCGCAGCTCGCGGTGTCGACCGTGATCTTCGCGCTGCGCCCGCACCCCGAGACGGGGGCGAGCACGGTGTGGATCCCGGTCGTCCGACGCATCCGTGAGCCGTTCGAGGGTCTCTGGGCGCTCCCCGGCGGGCCGCTCCGTCCCGACGAGGACCTCGCGGAGGCGGCGCGCCGCACTCTGCGCGACACCACCGGCCTCGCCCCCCGCTACCTCGAGCAGCTCTACGCCGTCGGCGGCACGGACCGCTCCCCCGGCGAGCGCCGCGTGGTCTCGATCGTCTACTGGGCGCTCGTGCGCACCTCGGAGGCGGACGAGGCGCTCGACGATGAGAACGTCACCTGGCTCTGCACCGATCTGCCCCTCGAGCTCGCGTTCGATCACGGGGTGATCGTCGAGTACGCGCTGTGGCGCCTGCGCAACAAGATGGAGTACTCCCGCATCGCCCACGCGTTCCTCGGCGAGACGTTCACCCTCGCCCAGCTGCGCGAGGTGCACGAGGCCGTGCTCCAGAAACCCCTCGATCCGGCGAACTTCCGCCGCACGATCGAGGCCTCCAAGACCGTGGTCCCGACCGAGGAGCGCCTGACGGGCACCCGTCACCGCCCGCCCCGGCTGTACCGCTACGACGGGTCAGTGGCACTCGTCGACAACGGTCCGCTCCCCGTCTGAGCGCCCCGTCAGTCCGCACCATCCGAGGAGACACCGTGACATCGGTCGACAGCACCATCCAGCTCATCGAGCGGGGAGCCCCCGGCGCGACCTGCGCCCCCGAGCTCGCCGACGCGCCCTGGTCGTTCGACCTCGGCCTCCCCGCGTACGGTCCCGGCGCCTCCCAGGCCGACCCGATCCCGGCTGCGGCACCGGTGCAGGGCCGACTGCCCGACGAGTACACCTCAGCGAGCGCCGACGAGCTGCACCGCCGCGTCCTGGCGGCGAAGGAGACCCTCGGCGACCGCGTCGTGGTGCTCGGGCACTTCTACCAGCGCGACGAGGTGGTGCAGTACGCCGACTTCGTCGGCGACTCGTTCCAGCTCGCCAAGGCGGCGAAGGGCCGCCCGGAGGCGGAGGCGATCGTCTTCTGCGGCGTGCACTTCATGGCCGAGACGGCCGACATCCTCTCGCGTCCGGAGCAGGCCGTGATCCTTCCGAACCTCGCGGCCGGCTGCTCGATGGCCGACATGGCCGACATCGACTCCGTCGAGGACGCGTGGGCCGAGCTGACCGAGCTCTACGGCACCGAGCCCGACGCCGACGGCCGCGTGCCGCTCGTCCCGGTGACCTACATGAACTCCTCCGCCGCGCTCAAGGCGTTCTGCGGCCGCAACGGAGGCGTCGTCTGCACGTCCTCGAACGCCGCGACCGTGCTCGAGGACGCCTTCGCGCGCGGGCAGCGGGTCCTCTTCTTCCCCGACCAGCACCTCGGCCGCAACACCGCCAAAGCGATGGGCGTGCCGCTCGAGCGGATGCCGATGTGGAACCCGCGGAAGCCGCAGGGCGGCTCCGACACCGCGACCCTGCTCGACGCGCAGGTCATCCTCTGGCACGGGTTCTGCTCGGTGCACAAGCGCTTCACCGTCGCGCAGATCGAGAAGGCGCGCCTCGAGCACCCCGGAGTGCGCGTGATCGTGCATCCCGAGTGCCCGATGGCGGTCGTCGACGCCGCCGACGAGTACGGCTCGACCGACTTCATCGTGAAGGCGATCCAGGCGGCACCCGCCGGCAGCACCTTCGCGATCGGCACCGAGATCAACCTCGTGCAGCGGCTCGCGGCTCAGTACCCGCAGCACACGATCTTCTGCCTCGACGACGTGGTCTGCCCGTGCTCGACGATGTACCGGATCCACCCGGGCTACCTCGCCTGGGTCCTCGAGGGCCTGGTCGAGGGCCGCGTGCTCAACCGCATCTCCGTCGCCGAGAGCGTGCAGGCCGAGGCTCGCGTCGCCCTCGAGCGGATGCTCGCCGCCGTTCCGCCCGCGGGACCCGTCGCCCCGACGGCGGCCTGACGTGCCGCGCGTCGTCGTCGTCGGCAGCGGGATCGCCGGACTCGTCACCGCTCTGCTGGCCTCGCGCCGGAACGAGGTCGTCCTCGTGACCAAGGCCGAGATCGCGGAGTCGAACACGCGCTGGGCCCAGGGCGGGATCGCGGTGGTCACCTCCTCCGCCGACTCCGTCGCCCTGCACGTCGAGGACACCCTCGCCGCCGGCGCCGGGCTCTGCTCGCGCTCGGCCGTCGAGGTGCTCTGCTCAGAGGGCCCGGCGGCGGTCGCGGCCCTGCAGGAGTGGGGTGTCGGCTTCGACCGCGACGGAGGCGACCTCGCCCGCGGTCTCGAGGCGGCGCACTCGCGCTCGCGCATCCTGCACGCCGGAGGGGACGCGACCGGCGCCGCGATCGAGGCGGCGCTCGTCACCGCCGTGCGCGCCGCCTCCGTCACCGCTCTCGAGCGGACCGCGCTCGTCGACCTCGTGCGCCCCGCCGACGCTGTCACCGGCGTCGATGTGCTGCGCGACGGTCTCGTCGAGCGGATCGACGCCGACGCGGTGGTCCTGGCGACGGGGGGTGCGGGCCGGCTCTTCAGCCACACCACCAACCCGTCGGTCGCGACGGGCGACGGGCTCGCGGCGGCGATCCGCGCGGGAGCCGTGACGGCCGACCTCGAGTTCTACCAGTTCCACCCCACGGCGCTCCCGAGCGGCTTCCTCGTCTCGGAGGCCGTGCGCGGCGAGGGCGCCCTGCTGCGCGACGCCGCCGGCGAGCGCTTCCTCACGGCCGTGCATCCGGACGCGGAGCTCGCGCCGCGGGACGTCGTGGCGCGCGCGATCGCCGAGAGGATGCGCCTCCAGGGCGGTCTGCCCGTGCACCTCGACGCGAGGGCCGTCCCGGCGGAGGTGCTGGCGCGCCGGTTCCCGACGATCTCGGCCGCGTGCCGCGCCGGCGGCCTCTCGCTCGCCGACGATCTCATCCCCGTGACGCCCGCCGCTCACTACTGGATGGGCGGGATCGCGACCGATCTCGACGGGCGCACGAGCCTCCCCGGGCTCTTCGCCGTCGGCGAGGTCGCCTGCACGGGCGTGCACGGGGCGAACCGGCTCGCGTCGAACAGCCTGCTCGAGGCCGTCGTGTTCGCCCGACGGGCCGCCGAGGCGCTCGGGAGCGAGCCGACGGAGCCCTCCCCCACGCCCGCCCCTGCCCGCACCGTCGTCCCGCTCGACCTCGACCGGCAGGCGCTGCAGGCCGCGATGTGGGCAGGAGCCGGCGTCTCGCGCAGCGAGGCCGGCCTCGAGACGGCGCGAGCCGAGCTCGCCGGAGGCTCTCCGGCGGCCCTCAGCGTCGAGACCCTCGAGAACGCGAACCTCCGCACCTGCGGGCTCGCCCTGATCGAGGCGGCGCTCGCCAGGGCCGAGTCGCGCGGCGCGCACCACAGGACAGACCACCCCCGGACCTCGGCGACCGCCTACCGCGTCGCCGGAAGCAGAAAGGTCGCCGTGCCGTGCTGACCCGTCAGAGCATCGACCGCCTCGTCACCCTCGCCCTCGAGGAGGACGCGCCCTGGGGCGATCTCACCTCGGACACGCTGATCCCCGCCGAGGCGACCGCGTCGGCCGCACTCGTCGCGCGCGAGCCCGGCGTCTTCAGCGGAGGGGCCGTGCTGGTCGGCACGATGCTCCAGGCCGACTCGCGGATCCGCACGAGCGTCCTCGTCGAGGACGGGACCGTCTTCGACGCCGGAGCCGTCCTCGCCACGATCGACGGGCCGGCCGGCGGGGTGCTCCGCGGCGAGCGCGTGGCCCTCAACCTGGTGCAGCGGATGAGCGGGATCGCCACGCTGACGGCGCACTACGTCGCCGCGGTGGAGGGCACGAGGGCGCGCATCGTCGACACCCGCAAGACCACGCCGGGCCTCCGGGCGCTCGAGCGCCACGCCGTGCGCAGCGGAGGCGGCCACAACCACCGCTTCTCCCTCTCGGACGCGATCCTCGCGAAGGACAACCACCTCGCGATCCTCGCCCAGCGCGGAGTCGACCTCACCGCTGCGCTCCTCGCCGCGCGCGCCGCCGTGTCGCACACGACGCACATCGAGGTCGAGGTCGACCGCCTCGATCAGATCGAGCCGGCGCTCGCGGGCGGTGCCGACACGATCATGCTCGACAACTTCTCACCTGACGAGCTCCGCCAGGGCGTCGCTCTGATCGGCGGCCGCGCGGTCGTCGAGGCGAGCGGCGGGGTGAACCTCGAGACGGTGCGGGCCATCGCGGAGGCGGGAGTCGACGTGATCTCGGTCGGTGCGCTGACCCACAGCGTGCGGTCGCTCGATCTGGGTCTCGACATCGCCGTCGACGCGGCGTGATTTACCTCGACCACGCCGCGACCTCTCCCGTGCGCCGCGAGGTGCTCGAGGCGATGTGGCCGTTCCTGACCGGCGAGTACGGGAATCCGTCGAGCCGCCATTCTCTCGGCGATGCGGCCGCTCGTGCTCTCGAGCAGGCGCGGGCGCGCGTCGCGGCGTTCCTCGGAGGGCGCGCCTCCGAGACCCTGTTCACCTCGGGCGGCACGGAGTCGATCAACACCGCGGTCAAGGGCATCGCGCTGGGGGCGCCGCGCGGCCGCCACCTCGTGATCTCGGCGATCGAGCACGAGGCGACCGTCGAGTCGGCCGATCACCTCCGTCGCCTGCACGGCTTCGAGGTGTCGGTCGCGCCGGTCGACGCCGACGGGCGGCTCGACCTCGACGCCTTCGCCGCGCTGCTCCGGCCGGACACGGCGCTCGCCTCGATCGTGGCGGCGAGCAACGAGATCGGGACGGTGCAGGACGTGCCTGCGATCGCCGCGCTGTGCCGTGAGCAGCGCATCCCCCTGCACGTCGACGCGGTGCAGGCCGCGGGGTGGCTCGACCTCCCGTCGCTCGGCGCCGACGCCGTCTCGATCTCGGGGCACAAGCTCGGCGCACCGAAGGGGGTCGGGGCGCTGATGCTGCGCAGCCGTCTCCCGTTCGAGCCGCTCGTGCACGGCGGCGGGCAGGAGCGCGCCCGGCGCTCGGGCACCGAGAACGTCGCCTTCGCCGTCGCGCTCGGGGCGGCGGTGGGGCTCGCCGACCCGACGCGAGTCGAGCGCACCGCCGCCGTGCGCGACGCCTTCGCCGCGCGCGTCGCCGAGCTGGCGCCGAGCGCCGTGCCGACCGGATCGCCCGCGCACCGGCTCCCGTCGGTCGCCTCCTACGTCGTCCCGGGCCGCGGCGGCGAGTCGATCCTGCTGGCGCTGGAGGAGCGCGGCGTCGTCGTCTCGAGCGGCTCGGCCTGCGCCGCCGGTCGCGACGAGCCGTCGGCGGTGCTCCTGGCGCTCGGGATCGAGCCCGCGATCGCGCAGACGGCCGTGCGGTTCAGCTTCTCCGGGTCCTCGACGACCGAGGAGGCCGAGGCGGCCGCTGCGGCGTTCGCGGCGGTGCTCGCGGGCTGAGGCTCCGGCGACACGCCGCTCGGCGACGGATGTCGGGCGATCGGGAATGTCGGGGGTGCCTGGCAGTGTTCTGAGACTCGTACCATCCGTCGCATCGGCGTCTGCTCCGACGATGCGCCCCTCACACGATCCCCCTCACGACCGGAGACGAACCTGTGACCGAGCGCACCCTGACCGACACGCGCACGACCGCGCCCGACCGCTCGGCGGTCCTCGACCCCAAGAGCAGGCTCGTGATCAGCCTGCTGCTCGTGTCCGCCTTCGTCGTGATCCTCAACGAGACGATCATGAGCGTGGCCCTGCCCGACCTCATGGCCGACTTCGGCGTGGAGGCGCACGTGGGCCAGTGGCTCTCGACCGCGTTCATGCTGACCATGGCGGTCGTCATCCCGATCACGGGCTACCTGATCCAGCGGCTGAACACCCGCACCCTCTTCGCCGCGGCGATGACCCTCTTCAGCATCGGGACGCTGACCGCGGCCCTCGCGCCCACGTTCGCCGTCCTCCTGGCCGCACGCGTCGTCCAGGCGGGTGGCACGGCGATCATGATGCCCCTGCTCATGACGACCGTGATGACCCTCGTCCCGCCGGCGATCCGCGGCCGGATGATGGGCAACATCTCGATCGTCATCTCCGTCGCCCCCGCCGTCGGTCCCACGATCTCGGGCGTCATCCTCAACTTCCTCAGCTGGCGCTGGATGTTCTGGATCGTGCTGCCCATCGCGATCGGAGCGCTGCTGCTCGGGCTCCGCAAGGTCGAGAACGTGACGGAGCCGCGCTCCATCCCCATCGACGCCCTCTCGATCGTCCTCTCGGTCTTCGGCTTCGGCGGCCTGGTCTACGGCCTCAGCAGCCTCAGCGAGGGCGGCGAGGCGATCGTGGCTCCGTGGGTCCCCTTCGTCGTCGCTGGGGTCGGCCTCGCGGGATTCATCCTGCGTCAGCTCTCCCTGCAGAAGAACGATCGGGCCCTGCTCGACCTGCGCACCTTCACCTCGGCCAACTTCACCATCGTGATCGTGATGATGGCGATCAGCATGTCGGCGCTGTTCGGCACGCTCATCCTGCTGCCGCTCTACACGCAGAACGTGCTCGGGCTGACGCCCCTCGAGACCGGTCTGCTGCTGCTCCCCGGCGGCCTGCTGATGGGGCTGCTCGCGCCGTTCGTCGGCCGCGCCTACGACCGGTTCGGTCCGAAGGTGCTGCTGGTCCCGGGCTCCGTCGTCGTCGCCACCGCCCTCTGGGGGTTCACGGCGCTCGACGAGAACTCGACCTCGTGGTTCATCCTCGCCCTGCACGTGGTGCTGAGCCTCGGTCTGGCCTTCGTCTTCACCCCGCTGTTCACCGCGGGTCTCGGCTCCGTCCGGCCCCGGTTCTACTCCCACGGCAGCGCGATCATCGGCACGGTCCAGCAGCTCGGAGGCGCGGCCGGTACCGCCCTGTTCGTCACGGTCCTCTCGATCCAGTCGGCGGCTCTCACCCGCGACGGCGTCGACCAGGTCGCGGCCTCGGCCGGCGGCATCCACTCCGCCTTCGTCTGGGGTGCGTCCATCGCGACGGCGGCGATCGTCGCGGCCTTCTTCGTGCGACGCCCGGCCGAGTCGGACGCCCCGCTCCCCATCGGCCACTAGGCTGCGGCGAGCGCGGAGGCGGCACGCCGCCCGCGCGGCACCGTCCTCGCCGGCGGGGCTCCGGTCGTTCACCTCCGCGTCACCGGGCCGCCCTACCGTGACGCCCCGGCTGCCGCGCGTTCGATCGCGCGGCCGGAACGGAGACGACACGTGGGCGAGACGAGCATCGGGAACCAGGACCTCCTCGACGCCGGAGAGCTCGCGCCGTCGCCGAGGACCCTCGTCGACGTGCTCCGCGGGAGCGCGGAACGGCACCCCGACGCCTCCGCCCTCGAGGATCCCGCCGGAGCACTGAGCTACCGGGAGCTGCTCGCCCGCGTCGTCGCCACGGCCGGCGAGCTCACGGCCGCCGGAGTGCGGCGCGGCGACCGCGTCGGCGTGCGGATGGCCAGCGGCTCGCGCGAGCTCTACATCGCGATCCTCGCCGTCCTGGCCGCGGGTGCCGCCTACGTTCCCGTCGACGCGGACGACCCGGAGGAGCGCGCGCAGCTCGTCTTCACGGAGGCGCGGGTGCGCGGGGTGATCACCGGGTCCGGCCGGTTCGAGCGCCGCGACGGCGAGTCCGACGGCGCCTCGACCCGACTGTTCGTCGGGAGCGCGCCGCACCCCAGCACCGCGTCGATCCCGCTCCTGCAGCCGCCCTCGCTCGAGGACGACGCCTGGATCATCTTCACCTCGGGCTCGACCGGCACCCCGAAGGGCGTCGCCGTCAGTCACCGCTCGGCGGCCGCCTTCGTCGACGCCGAGGCGCGCCTCTTCCTGCAGCACGAACCGCTCGGACCGGGCGACCGCGTGCTGGCCGGCCTCTCAGTCGCGTTCGACGCCTCCTGCGAGGAGATGTGGCTGGCCTGGCGCCACGGAGCCTGCCTCGTGCCGGCGCCGCGCTCTCTCGTGCGCAGCGGCATGGACCTCGGGCCGTGGCTGACGACCCACGGCATCACCGTCGTCTCGACCGTGCCGACTCTCGCGGCGCTCTGGCCCGCGGAGTCGCTCGAGAACGTGCGCCTGCTCATCTTCGGCGGCGAGGCGTGCCCGCCCGAGCTGGGCGAGCGCCTCGCGGTCGACGGCCGGGAGGTCTGGAACACCTACGGGCCCACGGAGGCGACCGTCGTCGCCTGCGCCGCGCCGCTCGGCGGCCCCGGACCGGTCCGGATCGGGCTCCCCCTCGACGGCTGGCGTCTCGCCGTCGTGGACTCCGCGGGAGAGCGCGTCGGCGAGGGCGAGGTCGGCGAGCTGATCATCGGCGGAGTCGGACTCGCCCGCTACCTCGACCCGGCGAAGGACGCCGAGAAGTACGCGCCCGCTCCGCTCCTCGGCTGGGACCGCGCCTACCGCTCGGGCGATCTCGTGCGCTTCGAGAACGCCGGCCTGGTGTTCCAGGGCCGCGCCGACGACCAGGTCAAGCTGGGCGGTCGGCGCATCGAGCTCGGCGAGGTCGAGGCGGCGCTGCAGGCGCTGCCCGGCGTCTCCGGAGCGGCGGCCGCCGTCCGCACCACGACCGCCGGCAACCAGGTGCTCGTCGGCTACCTCGCTGTGCCGGAGGGTCGCGGGTTCGATCGCGACGCGGCCCTCGCACGGCTCCGCGCGGAGCTCCCCGCGGCCCTGGTGCCCCTCCTCGCCGTCGTCGCCGAGCTGCCGACTCGCACCTCGGGCAAGGTCGACCGCGCCGCACTCCCCTGGCCGCTCGAGGACGACGGCGGCGAGGACCACACACTCGATCCGGAGACCGCCTGGCTGGCGGCGCACTGGCGCGAGGTCCTCGGTGTGCCCGTCTCGGAGGCGGCCAACTTCTTCGATCTCGGCGGCGGATCGCTGGCGGCCGCCCAGCTGGTGGCGCGCATCCGCGAGCGCGATCCCGAGTTCACCGTCGCCGACGTCTACGCCCACCCCCGCCTCGCCGCGATGTCGGCCGAGATCGCAGGCCGGGCGACCGGGGTCGGCGAGGTGTCCGAGCACCGCATCGCGCCGGTGCCGAGACGGATGCAGGTGCTGCAGACCCTGCTCGGCGCACCGCTGCTCGTCCTCGGCAGCGCGCGCTGGCTGACGGCGATCCTCACCGTCACCGCGATCCTCGACCTCCTCCCCGGCTTCGACTGGCTGCCGACCGTGTGGCTCTGGGCGCTCGTCCCGGCGTTCGTGCTCTTCTGCACGCCCTTCGGTCGGATGGGCCTCACCGTCCTCGCCGCACGGCTGCTGCTGCGCGGGGTCCGCGCCGGCGACCATCCCCGCGGCGGCGGGGTGCACCTCCGGCTCTGGCTGGCGGAGCAGATCGCGCACCAGCTCGGAGCGGTGAGCCTCGCCGGAGCCCCCTGGGTCGCCTACTACGCGCGCGCGCTCGGCGCCCGCATCGCCGACGACGTCGACCTGCACTCGCTGCCGCCGCTGACGGGGATGCTGACGCTCGGCCGCGGTGCCGCGATCGAGCCCGAGGTCGACCTCTCGGGCTACTGGATCGACGGCGACACCGTGCGCATCGGCGCGGTCCGGGTCGGCGCCGGCAGCACGGTCGGCGCGCGCAGCACGCTGCTCCCCGGCGCTCGGATCGGGAAGAACGCGCAGATCGAGCCCGGCTCCGCCGTCTTCGGGCGGGTCCCGGCCGGTCAGCGCTGGGGCGGCTCCCCCGCGCAGCGCCTCGGCAAGGCGAACGCGGGCTTCCCCGCCGAGCGGCCGCCGCGCCGCACCGCGTGGGTCTGGGCCTACGGGCTCTCGGCGGTCGGCCTGGCAGCCGTCCCCGTCCTCGCCTTCGGCGCCGGGACCGGCGTCGTCGCGATCGCGACGCAGGGCTCGAGCGATCTGGCGGAGGCGCTCCCCCGCGCGCTCGTCGCGCTCGTCCCCGCGGTCGCCGTCACCGGTCTCGTCCTGGCCGCACTCGTGGTCGCCTTCGTCCGCCTCCTCGGCCGCGGGGTCGACCGGGGCACCTACCCCGTCCGCGGACGCATCGGCTGGCAGGTCTGGTCGACCGAGCGCCTGCTCGATCAGGCGCGCACGCTCCTCTTCCCGCTCTACTCCGGGCTGTTCACCCCGGTCTGGCTGCGACTGCTCGGCGCGAAGGTCGGCCGAGACGTCGAGGCCTCGACGGTGCTCCTGCTCCCCGCGATGACGACCATCCGCGACGGTGCGTTCCTGGCCGACGACACGCTGGTCGCCTCCTACGCCCTCGGCGGCGGCTGGATGCGGCTCGCGCGCGCCGAGATCGGCGAGCGCGCGTTCCTCGGCAACTCCGGGATGGCGGCGCCCGGGCACACCGTCCCGGCGGGCGGGCTCGTCGCGGTCCTCTCCTCGGCACCGCGCAAGTCGAAGGCCGGTTCGTCGTGGCTCGGCTCACCGCCCGTGCGGCTGCGGCGGACGGTCGTCGAGGCGGAGTCGGCGCGCACCTTCCGACCCGCGGCGAGCCTCCGGTTCGCCCGCATCGTCTGGGAGCTGCTGCGCTTCGTCCCCGTCGTCGTCTCGGTCGCGATCGGCTTCGGAGTCGTCGTGAGCCTTCTCGCGCTGGTCCCGGTCGTCGGCGCCCTCGTCACCGTCCTCGCCGGCGGAGTCGTCCTCCTCGTGGCGGGCGCCGTCGCGGCGGCGGTGTCGACCGCGGCGAAGTGGGTCCTCATCCAGCGCGTGCAGCCGAGCGAGCATCCGCTCTGGTCGTCGTTCGTGTGGCGCAGCGAGCTCGCCGACACCTTCACCGAGATGGTCGCGGCGCCGTGGTTCGCCCACGCCGCCGCGGGCACCCCTGCTCTCGTCTGGTGGCTGCGCAGCCTCGGCGCGCGCATCGGCCGGGGTGTCTGGTGCGAGAGCTACTGGCTGCCCGAGGCGGATCTCGTCGAACTCGGCGACGGAGCGGCGGTCAACCGGGGCTGCGTCGTGCAGACGCACTTGTTCCATGATCGAATCATGAGCATGGATCTCGTGAGTCTCGACCCCGGTGCGACCCTCGGCCCGCACAGCGTGATCCTGCCCGCGGCGCGCATCGCCGAGCACGGCACGGTCGGGCCGGCCTCCCTGGTGATGCGCGGCGAGCTCGTGCCCGCCGGCAGCCGCTGGAGCGGCAACCCCATCGGCCCGTGGCGCGAGGTCCGTGTCGGCGACTACCACGCACCCGTCGCGTGAGCCCGGCGCCGACCGCCCTCGAGACCGCCGGTGACCCCTACCTCCCGGGCATCGGGAACACGGGCTACCGCGTCGAGTCGTACGACCTCGACCTCGACTACCGCGTCGCGACGAACCGGCTGGCCGCCCGCGCCGTGCTGCGCGTCGTCGCCCTGCAGCCGCTGCGCCGCTTCTCCCTCGACCTGAGCCGGCTGAGGGTGACCCGGGCCAGGGTCGCCGGCCGCAAGGCGCGCACCGAGCAGACCGCGCACAAGCTGCGGATCACACCGGCGGAGCCGCTCGAGGCGGGCGAGTCGTTCGTCCTCGAGATCGAGTACGGCGGGCATCCCGGGCCCCGTTCGAGCCACTGGGGCGAGCTCGGCTGGGAGGAGCTCGCCGACGGCGTGCTCGTCGCGTCGCAGCCGTCGGGCGCCTCCACCTGGTTCCCCTGCAACGACGACGTGGCCCAGAAGGCGCCCTACCGGATCCGCATCACGGCCGAGGAGGGCTACTCCGCCCTGGCGAACGGTGTGCTCCTCGAGACCAGCGAGCGCTCGGGCCGGCGGACCTGGCTCTACGAGCAGCGCGAGCCGACGGCCACCTACCTCGCCGCCGTGCAGATCGGCCGCTACGTGCTCGAGGACCGCCTGCTGGGAGGCGTCGCCGTAACCCTCGCGCGCCCCGCGGCACTCGCCGCCCGGGTCGCCCGCGACTTCGCCCCGCTCCGCGCGATGATCACCTTCTTCGAGCGGGTCTTCGGCCCCTACCCGTTCGCGGGCTACACCGTGGTCGTCACGGCGGACGTGCTCGAGATCCCCCTCGAGGCGCAGGGCATGGCCGTCTTCGGGGCGAACCACGCCGACGGCCGCGGCGGCTCGGAGCGGCTGATCGCGCACGAGCTCGCGCACCAGTGGTTCGGCAACAGCGTCGGCATCGCGCGCTGGCGGCACATCTGGCTCAACGAGGGCTTCGCCTGCTATGCGGAGTGGCTGTGGTCGGAGGAGTCGGGCGGCGCCTCCGCCGACACGCTCGCCCGGCGGCACCACGCCCTCCTCCGCTTCCAGCCGAAGGACCTCGTGCTGGGCGACCCGGGCCCGGTCGCGCTCTTCGACGACCGCGTCTACAAGCGCGGCGCGCTGACCCTCCACGCGCTGCGACTGCACGTGGGCGACACCGCCTTCTTCGATCTTCTGCGCGCGTGGACGACGCGGCACGCGCACACGGCGGTCACCGAGGACGACTTCCGTCTGCTGTGCTCGGAGTCGACGGACGGCGTCGACTCGCTGCTCGACGCGTGGCTGGTGGGCGAGGCGCTGCCTCCGCTACCGAGTCGCTGACAGGAGCGAGTCGGCGAGCGCCTCGCCGTCCTCGCGGCGCCAGCCGATGATCGGCCCGGCGCTGCGGCCGTCCAGCGGCCCCAGTGCGACGCTGACCCGGAACGCCGGATCCAGGCGCGGCTCCGCGAGCCGGAAGCGCGCCTCGTCGATCCTCGCCTCGGCCGTCAGCCGCGACTCGTGGATGCGCACCCGGCGCGGATCGACCTCGAGCCCGCGCCCATCGGCCTTCAGCGCCGCCTCCACCCGCGTCCAGTGCAGGATCGGGTCCGGCGGCCGCATCGCGCCCATCGAGAACGGCGCTCCCGCGATCTGCGTGATCCTGGCTCCCCGATCGGCGGCTCCCTCGACCGGTTCGATGTCGACCCCGACCGTGCCGGCGCTGCTCACGGCCACCACGACAGCACCGGCGCAGTGCGCGATGCTCACGGAGAGGCGCGGCAGCGACGCGTCGCTCCCCTCCAGGCGCGGGCGCCCGTGCGGACCGCCGCAGCGGGGGCAGCACGCGACCACGTCGATCTCGGAGGGGTGCCCGCCGGTCAGCTCGGCGGCCAGCATCCGCAGCAGCACGCGCCCGAACACGAAACGCTCGGCCGTGCCCGCCGCGGGCGTCGACTCGTACCTCTCGCGCTCCAGCGGTGTCAGCAACGGGAGCAGCAGCCCGGCGTCCAGGCTCTGCTCATCCAGCGCCAGCCAGCGCAGATGCACCCCCGGCAGATCGTCGTCGACTGCTCTCATCCTGCGTCCCCCATGCCCTCAGACCCCCGGCCCGCCCTCAGCTCGAGCGAGCAGGAGCGGCCTGCTCGCCGCGCTCGTAGACATCGGCCGCCGAGCCCACGATGAGCGGATCCGGTCCGAGCAGCGAGACGACCTCGTCGTCGCGGCCGTCGTAGTCGTACAGGCTCAGCACGTAGCGCATCGCCTCGAGTCTGGCGCGCTTCTTGTCGTTGCTCTTGACGATGGTCCACGGCGCGTCGGAGGTGTCGGTGGCGGCCATCATCGCCTCCTTCGCCGCGGTGTAGTCGTCCCACTTGTCGAGCGAGGCGAGGTCCATCGGCGAGAGCTTCCACTGGCGCACGGGGTCGATCATCCGGATCGTGAAGCGGGTGCGCTGCTCCTCCGCCGAGACCGAGAACCAGAGCTTGACCAGGTCGATCCCATCGCCCGTGAGCATGCTCTCGAAAAGCGGGGCCTGCCGGATGAACTCGTCGTACTGCTCCGGGGTGCAGAAGCCCATCACGCGTTCGACACCGGCGCGGTTGTACCAGGAGCGGTCGAACAGCACCATCTCGCCCGCGGCAGGCAGGTGCGAGACGTAGCGCTGGAAGTACCACTGGCCGCTCTCGCGCTCGGTCGGCTTCTCCAGCGCGACCACGCGGGCTCCGCGGGGATTGAGGTGCTCGGTGAAGCGCTTGATCGTGCCGCCCTTGCCCGCGGCGTCGCGCCCCTCGAACACGACCACGAGGCGACGGCCGTTCTTCTTGATCCAGTTCTGCAGCTTGAGCAGCTCGATCTGCAGGAGGCGCTTGCCCGCCTCGTACTCCTCGCGCGACATCCGCTCGTCGTAGGGGTAGCCCTCGCGCCAGGTGTCGATCTGCGTGCCGTCCCGCCGCACCAGGACCGGGTCGTCGTCGTCCTCGTCGAGGACGACGAGATCGCGGGCGTCCTCGGGCGTCAGCGTGCGGAGCAGCTCGGGAGTCGGGACCAGCTCGGTGGTCGCGGGGAGCTCGGTGGTCTCGGTCGTCGAGGGCTGAGCGGGGTCGGTGGAGGCAGGCACGGGGCGACGCTAGAGCCCTCGTGCGACGGCACGGTGAACGGCGGGTGTCCCTCGCGGATGTCGGCGCCCGGACGTACCCTCGTCGCATGTGCCGGAACATCCACACCCTCCACAACTTCGAGCCCTCCGCGAGCGACGAGGAGGTGCACGCCGCCGCCCTCCAGTACGTCCGCAAGATCAGCGGGACGACCAAGCCCTCGAAGGCGAACCAGGAGGCGTTCGACCGCGCCGTCGCCGAGATCGCCCACGTCACGGGTCACCTCCTCGAGGACCTCGTGGCGGTCGCCCCGCCGAAGGACCGCGAGGTCGAGGCGGCGAAGGCGCGCGAGCGCTCGGCCAAGCGCTTCGCGACGGCCTGAGCGTCAGAACGCGGCGGGCGGCAGGTCCGTCTCGCCGCTCTCGATCGCGTCCACGATCCTGACGGCGACCGACTCCGGGCTGTGTCCGGCGCCGAACTTCGGGGCCGAGCCGGCGAGCGGGTGCGTCGACAGCTCCGTCTCGGTGTGACCGGGCCGCGCGTCGAGCAGGAGGACGCCCGCGCGCTTGTACTCGCGCTGGGAGGCCCTGACGAACGAGTGCAGCGCCGCCTTGGAGGCGGAGTACGCGGCGAGACCGGCGGTCGGAGCCTCGGCGACGACTCCGCTGATCGTGACCGCGAAGGGCTCGCGCCCCTCGCTCGCCGACTGCTGGAGGAGGCGGAAGGCGAGCGTCAACAGGCGGATCGGGGCGAGCGCGTTGACCTCGACCAGCTCCTCCAGCACGGCCGGATCGAGCTCGGCGGACGGCCCGAAGGCGACGACCCCGGAGGCGGCGACGACGCCGTCGAGACGGCCGTGCCGCCGCACGACCTCGTCGATCAGCCGCTGAGGCGCCTCCTCGCCGCGCAGGTCGGCGACGAGCGGCTCCGCCCCCAGCGCTGCGGCGTCACGCCCCGAGCGGATGACGGCCGCGCCTCTCGACTCGAGCTCGTCCGCGATCAGGCGGCCGAGGCCTCCGGAGGCTCCGAGGACGAGGACGACGGCACCATCGAGTCGAGTCATGCTCTCGAGCCTAGGCGGGGGGTCTGTCGCGGATCGCCTCTACCGCCCTCGGTCAGGCGCACCTAGCCTGTTCGGCATGTCGAGCCTCGCGACCCGTGCCTCGCTCCGCCGTCTCCACGAGGTCCTCGAGGATCCGGCACCGATCAACCGGGGTCACGCCCGCTACGTCCGGCGCCTGATCACCGGCGCCTCCCTCGCCGAGGCGCGGCCGCGGAGCGGCTCGGGTGCCACGGAGCAGCGCGCGGCGATCGCCCCGGACGACGCGGCGGAGGACCCGGCGCTCTGAGCCCCTCCACTCCTCAGAAGTTGCGGTAGTGGCGCGCGATCACCGCAACTTTCGAGGAATCGGGCCTGCCCGCGCTCCCCTCGTAGACTCGATCGGCCGAGAGAACGGGGAGCCGGTGGACGAGAACGTGAGCGCCCCGGCGGGCTGGTACCCCGAGGGCGGCGCGATGCGCTGGTGGGACGGCACCCGGTGGACCGAGGACCGCATGTCCGCCGACGACCGCATGCCCGCCGTCGATCGACCGTTCTCGCCCCTTTCTACTGTCCTCCGCCTCCCGAACGCCGACGGCACCCCGACAATCGATGCGATCGACGAGGCTGAGCGGATCGAGGAGATCGCCGACGCCCTCGGCCGACCGGTGCGTCCCGGCGAGGTCGTCGAGGAGTGGCTCGACGTCGAGCTGATCCCCGAGCCCGACCATCCCACTGGCGCGCCCGCCGTCTCGATCCGCGCGCGTGGGCGGGTCATCGGCTACCTCCCCGAAGCGGCGTCCTACCGGCCCTCGATCGACCGCATCGTCGCGAGCAGAGCCGTCCCCGTGACCCGCGCCCGCCTCCGGGTCGAGCGCGGGGAGGAGGGGCTGCGCGCCTCACTCCGCATCGCGCTGCCGTCGCCCGACCTCGTGGTGCCGCTCAACTCACTCCCGACGTCGCGGTACTCCGTGCTGCCCTGGGGTCGCGGGCTGCAGGTGCTGCGCGAGGACGAGCACTTCGCGCAGCTGACCGGCATCGTCGAGGGCCGCGGGCTCGTCCTGGTGACGCTGCACCTCCTCCCGAGCGACCTGATCGAGGTGCGACTGGACGGCGACCGGGTCGGCGAGCTGTCGGCAGGCACGTCTCCGAACTTCGCACCCACGGTCCGCCACCTCAAAGGGATGGGCCTCACGCCGACCGCGTACGCCGCCCTGCGCAGCTCACCTCTGAAAGCCGAGCTGACGCTCCAGGCCGCGCGCGCGTCCGAGCTGCCCGCGCACTGGGTGGACGGGCCCGCGGTGACACTGCCCGCGCTCGTGCCGACGGCCGCACGGTACGACGTGCCCGCCGCCTATGTCCGCCCGCTGCGGCGCTCCTCCCGCACCTCGGAGGCGGTCACCCGCTCGACCCGCCGCGTCATCGCCTGGGTCGTGGTCGGCATCGCGACCCTCGTCGGTCTCTCGAGCTGGATCATCGGCGACCTGCTCAACTGACTCCGGAGGCACCTCCGGCTCGCAGAAACACGTTCGGCTCGCAGAGTAGGTCAAATGCGAGAAACCGGCCACAATTCGACGAACCGATGGTCAAACGGACCTCCACCGAACGATGTCCTCACATCATCTGGTGCTGCACCATCGACATCCGCCCCAGCCGCGATAGCGGCGGAGAGCGGTCGGGCGTGAAATGCCAGTGGAGAGCAAGCCGGACCATCTCACCGCCCTCAATCGAACGGTTTGCGCGAGATATTTGGAAATGGGCAATGGGCCGTAACGAACTGGTTCCGTCCGGCCAATTTGTTGCGTGCCCGGAACCGGGAAGTATGCCGAGACACAAAAGCTGGAAGCGAAAGCGTTAGCTGCTTTCCGGACCGACAGGACCGACGCTGAGTACGCCACCAGGACAGCAACGGCCGACGCCGGCCGTCAATAAGGAACGCCAGAAAGTTGCACGGCATGCGGTGAGGCAATCCGGGGAGCCCGCGCGCAGGTTGTCAATGGGGTCTATGGAGGCGTGGGCGTTGCCGTGCTGAAAGCAACTCAGGCCACTGCAGTCGTCCTTAACTGCGGGATGCCCGCAACTGAAATGCCCTGGCTCGTGACCATCAGTTCCGTGCCTACTCGCTTGACGGCGGCGGTGTAATTCAGGTCGAACGCATACTGAGGAAAGCCCGCATACAGATCTTGGATCTGTGGTACTAGATCATATGTAAGCACCCATGGTTGCCCGAGACCGCGCACCACATTCGATAGCGCTGCATGGTCTTCGTCGGTGTAAAAGTTTGTGTAAAGGCCGGAACCCTTACCGAAGTAGGGCGGGTCAATGAAGTACACGACCCGGTCGGTTCGGTGAGACATGCCACGCAGAAAGTCCTGACCATCACTCCGTGCAATAGAGATTGATCGCTTGTATCGCGCAATGCGCTCGATCTTTTCGACAATTATAGGCTTCTGAAAGCGGCAGTCGAGCTTGTACTCGCCCTTTTGCTCAAGGCCGCCGATGACGCCACCCTTGATAACTCCCGATCTGTTGGTGCGATTCAGAAACAGGGTTGCGAACGCAAGCTCAAGTGACGGAACATCCTTCATAGCGCGGTAAATTTCTCGCTGCCGGTACCACTCATCCATAGTGATCGGCGTCCTGGTGACCAGCTGCGTCAAAGCGTCGGTTCGATTCAGCATCGCATCCCAAAGAGAGTAGATACCAGGATCGATGTCGTTAAGGACGATACGACGCACCATGCCCTCAAAGAGAAGGGAGAGCGCCAGCCCACCACCACCCGCGAAGGGCTCGGCGTATGTCGTCTTGCGCAGACCGTTCCACTCCAAGAGCGGTTCTGCAAGCTTGAAGAGGGCGGTCTTACCCCCCGGGTATCGCAGGGGTGAAGGCGTTGAGGGCATCCAGGTCCGTCCAGTCCGACTCGTGGTCACCGGGAACGCTACAGGGTTGCGTCCACGTTGGCCAGCAGGGGCGCCTGTTTGCTACGCGGGTTCGATGGCAGGTTCCGCGTTCGAGGCGATGTAGCCGAGAATCGGCTCGATTTCATCCCACTTCTTCGTCAACACCTCCCACTGCGGGAACGCAGAACCGTGGGCGATGAGGCCCAGATAAAATGCACTATAGACATAATCGGGCGCCGTCACCTGACCTTTGAGGAGACCAAGTGCGCCATTCTCCGCCTTCGTGAGGTGAATCGCACCACTCTTCCTCTCCTTTTCGATCTGTGCCAGGACATTATGTACGAGGAGGTGCAGTTTGTCGTTGTGATTGATCTGCGAGCCGCGAGTCTCCAAGTACACGACCGTGACCGACTCCATGAACACGCGCACTACGAGCGCCGCTGCTATCGGACTGAAACGCCGAACCGACTCGAGTTCCGCGAGGATGCGTTTCAGCCGTTCGTCCCGCAGGCTGGGTGCGAACGAGTCCGGCACAAGCTTGAGTCGCTTATCGGGGTGAAGGCCGCCCCCGCCCGGCTTACTGTCCCCGTCGGTTTGCGGTTCGTCCTCTGCGGAAGGATCGTTCTGTTGCTGATCAGAATCAGACGAAGATGCGTTCTCCGGCTCCTCCGGCAGGTCAGAGTCAGACCCACCCGAGGACTCCACTGACGGCTCAGTGAGGTTCACGAGGTGGTCTTGCGCGTACTTGGTGCGGTCCGCGCTGGACGTCCTCGAAGTCGCGCCATTTTCGCGCGCGACAATGTCCTCCAGAAGACGCCGCAGGCGAAGATCGAACAGGGTCTGGGTACCTAGAAACTTGAACTCAGGATCAGACGCACTCGTCGCAATACCGAGGCCGTGCTTTCGAACAAATGGGTTCGAAACGAACCGAGTAATCGTGGTGAGGATGTCTGCGGACTGGGCCTTCGTCAGGATTCCGTGCTTTTGACCGTAGTCGAGAAGGGCTAGCGCGAGGGCGTTGCCAGTCCGATCTCCGTACCGCCTAGCCAACTGCACCGGGTTCCAAGGCCGAGGACCGTTTCCTGAGCCAGACCCCGCATGCTTTCTATCGATCCAAACGTCGGCTTCGTCCTCATCCTTGAACACGGTCAACTCGATCGTGATGTGCTCGGAACTGAACGAACGAGTCAATCGCTCAAACGCCCGCCGCTCGGATGACGGGGCGAGCGTCGGATCATGAAGGAGGATCAAGGCGCAGAGTCTGCGATTGCCCTCAAGGATGACGTAACCGCCTCCAGGAGCGGAAATCGCCCCGAACATGTCCAAGGGGCTGAGGCCTACCTTGACGATGTCCCTCGCCAGGCCAAGTACGCTTTCTTTCTCTACCAGGTATTTGATGATGTCGCGACGCGGCATCCCAGGATCGTGCCGGGGGTTGTCCGGATCAAGGTCCAGGTCAGCCAGGTCGTCCCAGTCGATCACCACTCGTTCCGGCACTTCATCCCCCATCGCCACGACGCCATTTCTAGAAATCTATCGGCTGTCGCGCTCCGTGGCTACACCACAGAGCAGACCGGGGCGGTCCACACGGCCTGAGAACCCGGATGCGCTGCGTCGTCGCTGGGCGTGGCGATGTAGCCAGCGCCCGTTGAGGCGCTGATGCCATGTGTCGTGGCGATACCGGAGGTGTTCACACCTTCGTCGCTCAGGCCGACCGGGAACGCTGCCGACTTGCCGTCCAGAGCGCGGGTTTCCCCCAAAAACATCCTGGCCTTTCCCCTACAAGTCCGACCTTCGCGCGGCGCTCGACGAAGCGGACTCCGATCTGCATAAGAGATAGCACATCGCTTCGCCTATCCTATTCAAAGCCGCACCATCGGCGCATGCTTGGACGTAAGTGCCTCTAGTGGATGAGTTGGTACTATTGATGACGGCTTACACGCGTTAGGGCCAACGCCACTGATTTCCGGAACTGCGACGACATCGCCGGTTGACAGGTCCCCTCGCATGCGCGCAAAGCCCGGCTGACCGCACTTCACCTGACCCGTGATCGGTATGGAGCGCGAACTGTTGATACGAGCAACTTCTGTGGTCGCTAGCCAAGTTCTTCGTTGTCGGCGCCGTCGCGAGTGTACCCCAGAATACGGCTGGTCGCGGCAAAAGGGATAGTCTCGGTGTGAATCAGATTTTGAGATACTAGGCTGTACAAATGATAATGTTGTCAACTCTGCGTTGACCACTGGGACCAGTGCTAGGCGCATGCCCCCGCGTTGCCAATGTTCGTTTCGCGTGGGATACCATAGGACAGTATTTGCATCTTGTGGTTCGCGTGCGCTAGGTGCCGATAAACCTACTACGTCTTGCCTTTATTAGGGGCGGTCAACCAGTTCCTGCAAGTATGAACGGATAGTGCGAACGCTGCCCCCTATTTGCTCGACCTCGATTGCACCGTCCAGGCTCTCCCGCTTTCGATTGAGAGGCGGATCGGTGATTAAAATAGCGATAGCTTCGAGCGTCTCGACCATCTGCTTGGTGCTCAGGTGTCGAGAGCCCGCGATGTTCACGGCCAGAGTTGTCTTGCTCGGCTTCGAAAGCGAGTACCACGAAAACATATCCCACCGACCAACGAGACGATCCGATAAGTGGTCCGCGAGCCTCTTCCCAACACCTGAACTGTCAGCGAGCGCCTTGCCAACATACAGCGGCTTGAACTCTTGGTAGAGCACGTAGATGCCCTTTGCGCTCCAAAAGTTATTCTGTTTGTTGCTCCCTGCATTGCGCCACGTGCCCAGCAGTTCCTTCGCTCCCCAGTTTACCGCGTCTGGATTCCAGAACTCCCCATAGCTCTTCACGATAGACATTCAATCCCCATTTTTTCGGCGAGATTTTTTCTACGAGCACAGACACTTCTACACGTTGAAGCGGAACTCCACCACGTCGCCGTCCTGCATCACGTAGTCCTTGCCCTCGATGCGGGCCTTGCCCTTCGCGCGGGCCTCGGCGATCGAGCCCGTCTCGACGAGGTCGTCGAACGAGATGATCTCGGCCTTGATGAAGCCCTTCTGGAAGTCGGAGTGGATCACACCGGCCGCCTGCGGGGCGGTCCAGCCCTTGCCGATCGTCCAGGCGCGCGACTCCTTCGGACCCGCCGTCAGATAGGTCTGCAGGCCGAGCGTGTCGAAGCCGATCGTCGCGAGCTGGTTCAGGCCCGACTCCGTCTGGCCGGTCGACTCGAGCATCTCGGCGGCGTCGGCCGCGTCGAGGTCGATGAGCTCCGACTCCAGCTTCGCGTCGAGGAAGATCGCGTGCGCGGGCGCGACGAGCGCGGCCAGCTCGGCCTTGCGTGCGTCGTCCGTCAGCACGGCCTCGTCGACGTTGAACACGTAGATGAAGGGCTTCGCGGTGAGCAGCCCCAGCTCGCGGATCGGCTCGAGGTCGATCGAGGAGGCGGACAGCGGCTTGCCCTGATCGAGGAACTCGCGCGCCTTCTTCGCCGTCTCGAGGACGATCGGCTCGATCTTGCGGCCCTTGAGCTCCTTCTCGTAGCGCGCCTCGGCCTTCTCGAGGGTCTGCAGGTCGGCGAGGACCAGCTCGGTGTTGATCGTCTCCATGTCGCTCGCGGCGTCGACCTTGCCGTCGACGTGGACGACGTCCGAGTCCTCGAAGCCTCGTATGACCTGCGCGATGGCGTCGGCCTCGCGGATGTTCGCGAGAAACTTGTTGCCGAGCCCCTCCCCCTCGGACGCACCGCGGACGATGCCCGCGATGTCGACGAACGAGACGGGGGCCGGGAGGATGCGCTCGGAGCCGAAGATGCCGGCGAGGACCTCGAGGCGGGAGTCGGGCAGGTTCACCACGCCGACGTTGGGCTCGATCGTCGCGAACGGGTAGTTCGCCGCGAGCACCGTGTTCTTGGTCAGGGCGTTGAAGAGCGTCGACTTGCCGACGTTGGGGAGTCCGACGATTGCGATAGTGAGAGCCACGGGCGACCATCCTACGCGGGCCCCGCGTGCCGCGAGCGGCGCCGTCGGTGGTGCGTGAGAGGGTGCAGTCGTGCCCATCGACTTCACTGCCATCGACTTCGAGACCGCCAACTCCCACGGGGCCTCGGCCTGCTCGGTGGGCCTCGTGAAGGTCCGTGACGGCCACATCGTCGACCGGGCCGGCTGGCTCATCCGCCCTCCCTACGGCTTCGACGACTTCCTCGAGTGGAACACCCGGATCCACGGCATCCGCAAGCACGACGTGCACGCCGCCGCCTCGTGGGCCGAGCAGTTCGCCGACCTGGTGGCCTTCGCGGGTGACGACGTCTTCGTCGCCCACAACGCCGGCTTCGACATGGGAGTCATCCGCGCCGCCTGCGCCGCGACCGCGCTCGAGCACCCCGAGTACGACTACCTCTGCTCGCTCCAGCTCGCCCGCAAGACCTACGAGCTCGAGTCCTACCGCCTGCCGGTCGTGGCGATGGCCGCCGGCTTCGAGGACTTCCGCCACCACGACGCCTCGGCCGATGCCGAGGCGTGCGCGGCGATCGTCGTCCACGCCGCGCGTCGGCACGGTGCTGCGAGCATGGCCGAGCTCGGCGACCTCGCCGGCGTCTCGGTCAAGCGGCTCCGCCCGAAGACGCCGGTCGCCGCCTGACGGCGGACGTCACTCCCCGGCGCGCGGGTCCCCGAACCAGTTGCTGAAGATGCGCCAGAAGTTGCGGTTGCCGTACGCCGAGCACGCGTCGCCCTCGCCGTAGAGGTTCTCGAGCGCCGCCTCGTTCGGCTGGTACGGCGTGTAGTAGTAGAGACCGGCCGTCGCGGCGTTCTCGATCACGACCGGCGCCGTGCCGCAGGTAGCGTCGGGCGAGAACTGGATCTCGCTCGTCTCACCCACCGGGTACCAGTCGAAGCTGCTGTCGGGGTTCCGGTAGCGCTGGAACTGCCAGGCCGCGCCGTAGACCTGACCGAAGAACCCGAAGTAGTCGCTGTCGCAGTCGGCCGTGTCGGGGCAGCCGTAGCCGGTGGCGCTGCGGAACTGCCGCTCGCTCGGCGCGTCGTCGGTGACGAGCGACTGCTCCTTCTGCAGCAGCACGAGCAGGACCGACGGACTCACGTCGCACGCGACGGCGACCGAGCCGATGATCTCGGCGGCCGAGCGGCCGACTCCGCCGCGGTAGTCGCCGCACTGCTCGTCCGCGGCGACGTCGCCCGTGTCCTCCGCGTAGTCGCGCAGGCAGGGCACGTCGACACCGGCGCACTCGGGGACACGGGCGTTGAGGAACGCCTGGATCGTGAGTGGTCCGAGAGCGCCGCCGTCGAAGAAGACGGCGTCCGAGACGATGTCTCCCGGCTCGAAGCCCGACCCGTCGACTCCGCCGGCGAGGTCGGTCCACATCCGCACGCTCGATGCCGCACCCGGAGGCGCCGCCCGCGCGGTGAGATCCGTCGCCCCCGCGAGGAGCAGGACGAGGACCAGGGCCAGCAGAGCGGCCGCCCCTCCCCTCCGACGTCGGGCGTCGGTCGGGGACGGGGCGGCCGAGCTCATCCCTCCACGCTACTTGCCCGGAGGTGGCCGATCGGACGCGCGATCAGCCGCACGGAGTGAGTCGCGCGACCGCGTCCGAGAGCGTTCCCGTCCCACCGAGCAGCACGACCTTCTTGGCGCCGAAGCGCGTGATGTCGTCGAGGACCGCCTGGGGGACGCACGTCGGCGGGACCGCGAAGAGCGGGCTGCTGGTGTAGCCGGCGGCGGTGGCTCCCGCGAGCGCATCGGGGAAGTTCTCGCCGGTCGCCAGGAACACCGTGCCCGCCCTCGTGAAGGCGGCCCGGTTCAGCTTCTCGGAGGTGTCGTAGCGGTCCGACCCGGCGATGCGGGTGATCGAGGCCACGGGGAGCGAGCGCTGGATGCCGTCGCTCACCGAGAGCGAGTTGCCCGCGATGGTCAGCGACCTCACTCCGAGGCGCGACAGCAGCGACTTGGTCGTCGCGTCGGCCGTCGAGAGCCCGCCGTTGACGAGGAGGACGGGAGCGTCGACCGCTCCGGCCGCGGCACTGGCGCCGAGGGCGTCCGGGAACTTCTCGCCCGTCGCCAGCCACGCCCTGCTCGAGCCTCCGGAGAAGGCGTACTCGATGACCTTCCTGGCCGTGTCGTAGCGGTCGACCCCGCCGAGCCGGGTCGGGGTGGCACCGGTGCGCACGTACTGCTTCAGGTCGTTGAGCAGTGCGTCGCTGACGCTCAGCGACGAGCCGACCACGACGATCTTCGCCGGCTTCAGGCGGGTCAGCTCGGTGCGCACGGTCTGCGACATCGAGTTCCGGTCGACGAGGAGCAGCGGCCCACCCTGCTTGGCGGCGGCCGGCGCCGCGCTGAGCGCGTCCGGGAACGCGCCTCCGGTGGCGATGTAGACGACGGGCACGTTCGCTCCGAAGGTCGCCTTCGAGATCTCGACGGCGGTGCCCTGACGATCGCTGCCTGCGAGGCGCGTCACGCTCACCGCGCCCTGCGAGCTCACACTCGAGCAGCCGAGGTCCTTCGAGCCCGGCGCCTTACTGTCGCCCGAGCCGGTCCAGAGGTTCCAGTCGACGGAGGCGGCGGTGGCGCACACCGTGTAGGTGCCGACGGCCGAGGCGGGCGCGGTGGCGGTGAAGCCGTGGTTCGATCCCGCGGCGGGGTACTCGCCGGGGATGTCCCCGCGGGCGCCGTTCGCGGTCTGCGTGCGGACGGTCCTGGAGCCGTCGGGGGCGGTGATGGTCACCGTGGTCGTGAGGCCGGCCTGCTGCGTGGTCGGGTCGACCGCCCAGCCGGTCGCGGTGAGCGTGCCGCCGGAGATGCGGGGAGCGTCGACCCGGCCCGCGGGGGCGACTCCGGCGTTCGCGAGCGAGCCGTTCCAGTCGCTGAAGATGTACCAGAAGTTGATGTTGCCGTAGGTGGCGCAGTTCGCGTCGCCCGTGTTGGTGAGGGCGTACTGGTTGGGCTGGTAGGGCGTGTAGTAGTAGAGGTTCGCCGTGGCCTGGTTGCGGATGGTCACCGGGGACGAGCCGCAGGCGGTGTCGGGGTGGTAGAGGATGCTCGCCGTCGTGCCGGGAGCGTAGGCCGTGAAGTTCGCGCCGGATCCGGGCGGGTTGGCGTAGCGCTTGAACTGGCGGGCCGCGCTGTAGACCTGGGTGAAGAAGCCGGCCGAGCCGGGGTCGCACTCGGCGGTGTCGGGGCAGTTGTACCCCGTCGCCTTCGCGTAGTCGGCCGAGGTCGGCGAGGTGGTGGTGACGAGGCTCCGCTCCTTCTGCACCAGGACGGCGAGCACGAGCGGGTTGATCCCGCAGGCCTCACCGACTCCGGCGAAGATCGAGGCAGCCGACTCGACGACGCCGCCGCGGTACTGCTTGCACATCGCGTCGGCGGCCTTGGTCGGCGTCACCTGGCTGAAGGCCTTGAGGCACGGAACGCCGTTGGGCGTGCCGCTGCAGTTGCGGCCCTTGTCGTCGAGCAGGGCCTGCATCTGCGAGGCGGAGCGAGCGTCGCTGTCGAAGAAGTTGGCGTCGCTGAAGATGTAGCCGGCGCGGAAGCTCTTGGTGCTGCTCGCCGGGTACTGCACCTTCTGGTCGGGCAGGTCGCTGCCGTCGGCGACCGAGAGCGTGGCCTCTCCCGCTCCGGGATCGACGAGGACGGACGCCGGCGGGAGCGTCTCGTCGGCGGCGGACGCGGCGGCGACCGGGACGAGGGCGGTCCCGAGACCGACGGCGAGGGCGAGCGCGGCGGTGAGCAGGCGCGATGGACGGCGGTGATTCCCCATGATCTCGAAGCCTAGGGGCAGGGACCGGCACGACCGTCATCCGCCTCTCTCACCCTTCCGAGGGGTACAACGGTCGATGTCGGAGGTCCGTGATCTTCTTCGACCATGGACTCCAGCTTCGTCATCGGCCTCGCGCTCGGCGCCCTCCTCGCCGCCGTCGTGGCCGTGCTCCTCGCCCGATCCCGCACTCCGGATGCGGCGCTCTCGCTCGAGCTCGCCACCGCGCGCGCCCGGGCCGAGGGTCTCGAGGAGCGGCACGACGCCGTCGTCGAGCAGCACCGAGAGCACCTCGGCTCGGCCCGCGAGCAGATCCGGGAGCTGCAGGAGCAGCTGCGCGTCGTCGCCGAGCGCGAGCGCCACGACGCCCGGATCCTGCAGACCCTCTCCCCCGTCGCCGAGAGCCTGCGCGGCATGCAGGAGTCGGTGCGCCGGCTCGAGCGCGAGCGCGCCGCGCAGTTCGGTGCGATCACCGAGCAGCTCGAGGGTCAGCGCGCGGCGGGCGAGCGGCTCCGGTCGACGACCGAGACGCTCGCCTCGGCGCTGCGCTCGAACACGAGCCGCGGCGCCTGGGGAGAGACGCAGCTGCGCAACGTGGTCGAGGCCGCCGGACTCACCCAGAGGGTCGACTTCGACGTGCAGTTCGGGCTCGAGGGCGAGGCGGGTCGCGGGCGCGCCGACATGGTCGTCCGCCTGCCGGGAGGCAAGGCCATCGCCGTCGATGCGAAGGTCCCGTTCGACGCCTACCTCGAGGCGAGCGCGATCCGGGCGGGCGCGGGAGCCGACGAGGAGGCGCGTCGCACGACGCTGCTGCGCGCGCACGTGAAGGCCCTCCGCGGCCACATCGACGAGCTGGCCGCCCGCGAGTACTGGAGCGGCCTCCCCGCGAGCCCCGAGTTCGTGATCGCCTTCGTGCCGAGCGAGCCCCTGCTCGCGAGCGCACTCGACGCCGATCCGAGTCTGCTCGAGTACGCGTTCCGCAAGCGCGTGGCACTGGCCTCCCCGGTCACCCTGTGGTCGGTGCTGAAGACCGTCGCCTACACCTGGCAGCAGGACGTCCTGACCGACGACGCCAAGCGGCTCCTCGATCTCGGCAAGACGCTCTACGCCCGTCTCGGAACGCTCGCCGACCACGCCGAGGGGCTCCGCCGCTCGCTCGAGAAGACGGTCGACTCCTACAACGCCTTCGCCGGCTCGCTCGAGAGCCGCGTGCTCGTGACCGCGCGCCAGTTCGACTCCCTCGACGAGTCGCGGGTGATCGCCCCGATCGGAGGCGTCACCACGTCGCCGAGGAGGCTCACCGCCGTCGAGCTCGTCGACCCCCCGTCGCTCGACGACGAGCGGAGCGCGTGATCCGGTGCCCGGACGCCCGAGGAACGGCCTAGATCCACTTCTCCGCGAGGTGCTGCGCGGTGACTCGGCGGATGGTGCCCGAGCGCGAGCGCAGGACGATTGACTCCGTCGTGATGACGTGCCCCTCCTTGCGCACGCCCTTCACCAGGCCGCCGTTCGTCACGCCTGTGGCCACGAAGTAGGTGTTGTCGCTGCGGACGAGGTCGTTCGCGTGGAGCACCCGGTCGAGGTCGTGCCCCGCATCGAGGGCGCGCTGGCGCTCGTCGTCGTCCTTCGGACGGAGGATCCCCTGGATCACGCCGCCGAGGGCGCGGATCGCGCACGCCGTGATGATCCCCTCCGGCGTGCCTCCGGTGCCGACGCACATGTCGAGGCGGGAGTCGTGACGTGCGGCGTTGATGCCTCCGGCCACGTCCCCGTCGAGGAGGAGTCGCGTGCCCGCTCCCGCCGCGCGGATGTCGTCGATGAGCTGCGCGTGCCGCGGGCGGTCGAGCACCGCGATGCGCATCTCGTCGACCGGCTTGCGCTTGGCGCGGGCGAGCGCGCGGATGTTCTCGCCGATCGGGCGCTGGATGTCGATGATCCCGACGCCCTCGGGCCCAGTGACGATCTTCTCCATGTAGAAGACTGCGGAGGGGTCGAACATCGCCCCGCGGTCGGCGACGGCGATCATCGAGAGGGCGTTCTGACGACCGGCCGCGGTGAGCGAGGTCCCGTCGATCGGGTCGACGGCGATGTCGGCGGCCGGCCCCGAGCCGTTCCCGACGTGCTCGCCGTTGTAGAGCATGGGCGCGTTGTCCTTCTCGCCCTCGCCGATGACGACGACGCCGTCGAAGTTCACCGTGCCGAGGAAGGTGCGCATCGCGTCGACCGCGGCACCGTCGGCGGCGTTCTTGTCGCCCTTGCCGATGAACGGCACGGCGCGGATCGCCGCGGCCTCGGTGGCACGGACCAGCTCCATGCCGAGGTTGCGGTCAGGGTGGAGATACAGAGAGTCGTTGTCGGTCACAGCGCGGAGTCCTTCGCGGTCGATTTCGTGCGTACGGCGTCGTCGCAGGACCCGCTGGAGCGGATCCCCATCCCGGTCGAAGCCTAGCGGAGGAGCCCCTCACGCCCCGGGGGACGGCTCAGCCCCGCCTCGCTAGACTCGTCGGCGACGCGGGCCTCGCCCGACCCACTCCCGTTCATCCGTCAAAGGAGATGCCATGCCCGTCGCTACCCCCGACCAGTACGCAGAGATGCTCGACAAGGCGAAGGCCGGCGGCTACGCCTACCCCGCATTCAACGTCTCGTCGTCGCAGACCGTCAACGCGGTGCTGCAGGGCCTCACCGAGTCGGGTTCCGACGGGATCATCCAGGTCACCACCGGAGGCGCCGACTACTTCGCCGGACACACCGTCAAGAACCGGGCAGCGGGAGCGATCGCCTTCGCGAAGTTCGCCACCGAGGTCGCCAAGAACTACCCGGTCACCGTCGCGCTGCACACCGACCACTGCCCGAAGAACGCGCTCGACGGCTTCGTCTACCCGCTGATCGCCGCCTCCGAGGAGGAGGTCAAGGCCGGTCGCGAGCCGATCTTCCAGTCGCACATGTGGGACGGATCCGCGGTGCCGCTGGACGAGAACCTCGCCATCGCCCGCGAGATCCTCCCCCGCGTCAAGAACATCAACGCGATCCTCGAGGTCGAGATCGGCGTCGTCGGCGGCGAGGAGGACGGTGTCTCGCACGACATCAACGAGCACCTCTACACCACCCTCGACGACGCGATCGCGACCGTCGAGGCGCTCGGCTTCGGCGAGCAGGGCCGCTACATGGCGGCGCTCACCTTCGGCAACGTCCACGGCGTCTACAAGCCGGGCAACGTCCGCCTGCGCCCCGAGCTCCTCCGCGAGATCCAGGACGGCCTGCAGCAGAAGTACGGCACCGCCGCGCTCCCGCTCGACCTCGTCTTCCACGGCGGATCGGGCTCGACCGACGAGGAGATCGCGGAGGCCGTCCGCAACGGCGTCGTCAAGATGAACATCGACACCGACACCCAGTACGCCTTCAGCCGCGCCATCGCCGGCAACGTGCTCTCCAACTACGACGGCTTCCTCAAGGTCGACGGCGAGGTCGGCAACAAGAAGGTCTACGACCCGCGCGCCTGGGGCAAGATCGCCGAGACCGCCATGGCCGCCCGCGTGGCCGAGGCCACCCGCCAGCTCGGGTCCGCCGGGCACTCCGGAAAGTAGGACACCGCTCCGTGACGAACGCACACGACCAGCCGGGCCGCGCCGAGCGCCCGAAGCCGCAGTACGGCGAGTACGCGCCGCCCGGCTGGTCGTGGCAGCCTCCGGAGGACGCCGTCGTGGTCCCGGATCCGCGCGGCTCCGACACCGACCCGCGGCCCGCCTCGCAGCCGGCCGCCCCGGGCGTCGCCCACCCCGTCGATCGGCTGCTCACCATCGTGCTCCTCGCGCTCGGCGTGTTCTTCGCCGTGCCGACCCTGCTCGACCCCTCGAGCTTCGCGACCACCCTCGAGCAGCTGTACACGAGTCAGGGCATCGGCACGTATGCCTCCCCCGAGCTCGCTCGCGCGCTCGGAGTCGTCATCGCGCTGGCGCAGTCGCTGACCGTCGCCTTCGCCGTGTGGATCTCGATCCGCCGGCTGCGCGCCGGCAAGCGCGCCGTGCTCGTGCCGGTCGTGGGGATCGCCGCGACCGTCGTGCTCTCGATGATCGTCGCCGCGATCGCGATCCTCGGCGATCCGACCTTCGCCGAGTACGTCTCGCGGATGTCGACGCAGGGGGCGACCGGTCAGGGCGTCTGACCCGCCACCGCTCGGAACGAGCACCGATACGAACGAGGCCGCCGCTCCGGAGGGAGGGCGGCCTCGTTCGTACGAGTGGCGGTGTCAGCTCGCGGCGCTGATGCGACCGCCGACGGCGCGCGCGTCGCGCTTGCCTGCGACGTCCTTCCGGAGCTCCTTGGGGAGCGAGAACATCAGGTCCTCCTCGGCCGTCTTGACCTCTTCGACGTCGCCGTAGCCGGCGGCGGCGAGATCGTCGAGCACCTCGCGCACGAGCACCTCGGGCACGGAGGCGCCGCTGGTGACGCCGACGGTGCGGATGCCGTCGAGCCACTCCTGCTTGATCTCGCTCGCGTAGTCGATCCTGTAGGCCGCCTTCGCGCCGTACTCGAGCGCGACCTCGACGAGGCGGACCGAGTTGGACGAGTTCGCGGAGCCGACGACGATCACGAGCTCGGCGCCCGCGGCGACCTTCTTGATCGCCACCTGGCGGTTCTGCGTGGCATAGCAGATGTCGTCGCTCGGCGGGTCCTGCAGGTTCGGGAAGCGCTCGCGGAGGCGGCGCACCGTCTCCATCGTCTCGTCGACCGAGAGAGTGGTCTGCGAGAGCCAGACCACCTTGTCGGGGTCCTTCACCTGGATGTTCGGCACATCGTCGGGGCTGCCGACGAGGGTGACGTGATCGGGCGCCTCGCCTGCGGTGCCCTCGACCTCTTCGTGGCCCTCGTGGCCGATGAGGAGGATCTCGAAGTCGTCGCGAGCGAAGCGGACGGCCTCGCGGTGCACCTTCGTGACCAGGGGGCAGGTCGCATCGATGGCCTGGAGTCCGCGGTCGGCCGCGCCCTGCACCACGGCGGGCGAGACGCCGTGCGCGCTGAAGACGATGTGCGACCCCTCCGGGACCTCGTCGACCTCGTCGACGAAGATCGCACCCTGGCTCTCGAGCGTCGAGACGACGTGGACGTTGTGCACGATCTGCTTGCGGACGTAGACCGGGGCGCCGTAGTGCTCGATGGCCTTCTCGACGGCCACCACCGCGCGGTCGACGCCGGCGCAGTAGCCGCGAGGAGCGGCGAGGAGGACGCGCTTGGGTCCGTCGACGGGAACGTCGCGCAGACGCCCCGAAGCGCGGGGCATGCGCGGCATGGGCAGACTGATCAGGGCTTCACTCACCTCACGATTCTACGTGCTGCATCCTGTGCGGGGGCCGTCGCGGTGTCGGAGGCATCCCGTACCGTGGTCGTCGCGGCACCGCCCTCCCGCTCCCCCCGCCCGCCCGCACCGAAGGCACCGATGACAGACGCCCCTCCCACCGCCGATGCTCCGTGGCCGGTCGCTCTGCTCGCGAGCAAGATCAAGGGCTGGATCGAGCGCCTGGGCACGGCCTGGGTCGAGGGCGAGATCACGCAGTGGGGCGTCTCGGGCGGCAACGTCTACGGCAAGCTGAAGGACCTCTCGGGCGAGGCGACCGTCGGATTCACGGTGTGGTCCTCCGTGCGCTCCCGGCTCCCGGTCGATCTCGCTCAGGGCGATCGCGTCATCGCGCTCGTGAAGCCCAACTACTGGGTCAAGGGCGGCACGCTCTCGATGCAGGTGTTCGAGATGCGGCACGTGGGTCTGGGCGACCTGCTCGAGAAGCTGGAGCGGCTCCGGCGCCAGCTCGCGTCGGAGGGACTCTTCGAGCGGAGCCGCAAGAAGCCGCTCCCCTTCCTCCCCCACGGCGTCGGTCTGATCACCGCGAAGGACTCCGACGCCGAGAAGGACGTGCTGCGGAACGCCCAGCTGCGCTGGCCGGCGGTCCGCTTCCGAGTCGTCCACGCCGCCGTCCAGGGCGAGCGCACCGTCCCGGAGGTGCTCGCCGCCCTGCGAGCGCTCGAGTCCGACGAGAGCATCGACGTGATCGTGATCGCCCGCGGGGGCGGCGACTTCCAGAACCTCCTCGGCTTCAGCAACGAGAGGCTGATCCGCGCGGTGGCGGCCTGCTCGACCCCCGTGGTCAGCGCGATCGGGCACGAGGCCGACCGGCCGCTGCTCGACGACGTCGCCGACCTCCGCGCGTCCACGCCGACCGACGCCGCGAAGCGCATCGTCCCCGACGTCTCCGACGAGCTCCTGCGCGTGCAGCAGGCGAGGCTCCGGATGACCACCCGTGTCAGCGGGCTGGTCTCGCACGAGGTCGACCGCCTGTCGCAGCTGCGCTCGCGGCCGGTGCTGGCCCAGCCGCGCGTCCTCGTCGATCGTCACGCGGAGGAGCTCACCCGCTGGGTCGCTCGCGGTGCCGAGCTCGTCGAGCGGAGGATCGAGCGCGCCCACCTCGAGGTCGAGCGCCTGCACGGCCACCTGCGCGCCCTCTCCCCGCAGCACACCCTCGACCGCGGCTACGCCATCGTGCAGAACGCGAGCGGTCACGTGGTCCGGACACCCGACGACGCGACCGCCGGAGAAGCGCTCGTGCTGACCCTCGCGGCGGGCGCCGTCTCGGCCCGGTCCGAGGGTCCCGCGGCCGATCCGGCCGGACGCGGCTGACCGCGCAGCCGGGCTCCCCCTCAGCACCGATCGATAGGATCTCCCCCATGGCCGACGCCCGCACCGACTCCCCCTCCGCGGAGCGCACCGACTCCGCCGCCCCCGGCCCGAGCGTGTCCGAGCTGAGCTACGAGCAGGCCAGGGACGAGCTGGTCCGCGTCGTCTCGGAGCTCGAGCAGGGCAGCTCCACCCTCGAGCGCTCGCTCGCCCTCTGGGAGCGCGGCGAGGCGCTCGCCGCACGCTGCGAGGAGTGGCTCATCGGTGCTCGCGCGCGCCTCGACGCCGCCCGCTCCGGCGGATCGAGCGCCGGATGAGCCGCAGCAAGCCGCCCCGCGTCGTCGCCGAGCTCGGACGACCGGAGACCCCGGCCGAGATGGCCGCCCGCAAGGCCGAGAACTCGCGCCTCTACCGCCAGCGCAAGACCGTCAACAACCTCGTCTTCTCCCTGCTCGCGACGGTGGGCGTGGTCGCCCTGATCGTGCTGATCGTCCCCCGCGGCGACGGCACGGAGCGTCCGCCCGTCGACGTCGCGGCCGTCGCCTCCCAGCTCCAGCCCGGTGAGGAGCAGACGCTCGCCGTCCCCGATCTGCCCGAGGGCTGGTCGGCGAACGCCGCCGAGGTACGCACCGACGACGGGGTCGACTTCTGGTACGTCGGCCTGCTCACGCCGAAGAACGGCTACATCGGCCTCAGCCAGGGCTTCGACGCCGACGAGGACTGGGTCGCCTCGCAGCTCGATCGCGTCGGAGCGACCGGAGTCGAGCAGATCGACGGCCGGGAGTGGACCGTGTACGACCGGCGCGACTCCGGTGCGGACACGGGGAACACCCCGTACGCTCTCGAGACGACGGACGGGGTCAGCACCTACCTCGTCTACGGCACGGCCCCGGTGGAGGAGATCCTCGAGGTCGTCGACGCGATCGCCCCCCAGATCGGCCAGGAGGAGTCCCGATGAGCCACGACCTGAGCACCCCCGATCCGGAGGCGCCGCAGACGATCCCCGTTCCCCGCGAGTCCCGCCCACCGGCCTGGGTCTGGAAGGAGATGCTCCGCGGCAACCAGCGCTTCGTCGCCGGCGAGCCGCGGCATCCCCGTCAGGACGTCGAGCGCCGGGCCGAGCTCGCCGCCGAGCAGAAGCCCCTCGCCGCCCTCTTCGGCTGCAGCGACTCCCGCCTCGCCGCCGAGATCATCTTCGACCTCGGGCTCGGCGATCTCTTCGTCGTCCGCAACGCCGGGCAGGTGATCGCCGACTCGATCATCGGCTCGCTCGAGTACGGGGTCGCCGTCCTCGGCGTGAAGCTGATCCTCGTGCTGGGGCACGACGAGTGCGGCGCGGTGAAGGCGGCCATCCAGTCGCAGGCCCCGGGAGCCGAGCGGCTCCCGCCGCACATCGAGCACCTGATCGAGCCGATCATCCCCGCGGTGCGGCGCATCGTCGGGCAGCAGCCCGACGGGCGGGTCCTCGTGGATCCCTCGTCGACCGATGCGCTCGCGGTGGGTCGCGAGCACCTGCGCGACACCGTCGCCGAACTGCTCCAGCGCTCCCCTCTCATCGCGGACGCCGTCGCGACGGGCGAGCTCGCCGTCGTCGGCGCGAACTACCGCCTGTCGGACGGCACGGTGATGTCGGACGTGATCCTCGGCATCGACCCTCCGCAGCTGAGCCCCTACCGCTCCGAGCACGAGCGCACGCACAGCCCGCTCCAGAGCGTGGCATCGGCCGACGCGTCCGACGAGGAGTCGTCGACGCCGAGCCCCGCCCCCCTCCACTAGACAGCACTCCCCGCCGCCGGCACGACAGACGACGGCACGACGCACGACGACACGACAGACGACGACACAGAGACAAGGACGAACACAGCGTGGTGGATCACTCCCCGACCGATTCCGATTTCCGCATCGAGCACGACACGATGGGCGAGGTGCGCGTCCCGCGCGACGCGCTCTACGCCGCGCAGACGCAGCGAGCGGTCGAGAACTTCCCGATCTCGGGAGCCGGCCTCGAGCCGGCGCAGATCGCGGCACTCGCCCGCATCAAGAAGGCGGCAGCGCTCGTCAACGCCGAGCTGGGGGTCCTCGATGCCGAGATCGCCCGCTCCATCGCCGACGCCGCCGACCTCGTCGTCGCGGGCGGCTACGACGAGCACTTCCCGATCGACGTCTACCAGACCGGCTCGGGCACCTCGTCGAACATGAACATGAACGAGGTGCTCAGCACTCTCGCGACCACCGCGCTCGGCCGTGCAGTGCATCCGAACGACCACGTCAACGCCTCCCAGTCCTCGAACGACGTGTTCCCCACCTCGGTGCACGTCGCCGTCACCGGCGCCCTGATCGAGAGCCTGATCCCCTCGCTCGAGCACCTCGCCGAGGCTCTCGAGACCAAGGCCGACCTGTGGTCGGAGGTCGTCAAGTCGGGCCGCACCCACCTGATGGACGCCACGCCCGTGACCCTCGGCCAGGAGTTCGGCGGCTACGCCGCGCAGATCCGGCTCGGCATCGAGCGCGTCCGCTCCGCCCTCCCGCGCGTCGCCGAGGTGCCCCTCGGCGGCACCGCCGTCGGCACGGGCATCAACACCCCCGCCGGGTTCCCGCAGAAGGTGATCGCCCGCCTCGCCGACGAGACCGGGCTCCCGGTGACCGAGGCCCGCAACCACTTCGAGGCTCAGGGCGCCCGCGACTCCCTCGTCGAGGCCTCGGGAGCGCTGCGCGTGCTCGCGGTCAGCCTCACCAAGATCAACAACGACCTCCGCTGGATGGGCTCCGGCCCCAACACCGGTCTCGGCGAGCTGCACATCCCCGACCTGCAGCCCGGGTCCTCCATCATGCCCGGCAAGGTCAACCCGGTGATCCCCGAGGCGGTGCTGATGGTCTGCGCCCGCGTGATCGGCAACGACGCGACCATCGCCTGGGCCGGAGCCTCCGGAGCGTTCGAGCTGAACGTCGCGATCCCGGTCATGGGCACCGCGCTGCTCGAGTCGATCCGGCTGCTGTCGACCTCGTCGACGCTTCTCGCCGACAAGACGATCGACGGGCTCGAGGCGAACATCGAGCGGGCCAGGGCCCTCGCGGAGTCGTCTCCGTCGATCGTCACGCCGCTCAACAAGGTCATCGGCTACGAAGCCGCCGCCAAGGTCGCCAAGAACTCGGTCGCCAAGGGCATCACGGTGCGCGAGTCGGTCGTCGACCTCGGCTTCGTCGAGCGCGGCGAGGTGACGGAGGAGCAGCTCGATGTCGCCCTCGACGTCATGCGGATGACGCACCCGGGCTGAGCGGTTCCGTGCTGTGCTGTTTCGTCGGGTCTGCGCCGGCGCAGACCCGACCGCGGTCGGCGGGGTGGATGGTTGCGGACCGGAGAGCGGGGTGCGTTCGGCTACGCCGAAACGCTGGGACGCGTTTCGCCGGTTCGCCTCCGGCGGGGCGGGCGGTCCGGGGACCGGGGGTCTACGGAGGTGGCTGTCTTCCTCCCGCCTGCCTGCTGGTCGAGTAGCCACGCAGCGGCGTGTCGAGCCCCGTCTCTCGGGTGCTCAGTCGGCGTCGTCGGGAGCCGCGGGGTCGCGGCGCGACCAGGCGGGAGCACGCTCCGGGCGGGGGCCGACGCCGACCAGGAGGGCGGGGAGCACCGCGAGGGCCGGCACCAGCCGCAGCGCCGCGACGAGCGCGCGGGGCGGGCCCGAGAGGCGCCCGCTCAGCGCGGGCATGATCAGGCGGGCGTGCAGCACCCGCTGCAGCAGCTGGATCAGCGCCGCGGGCAGGGCGCGCCTGCGCTGGACGCGCTCGAGGAGGTCCTCACCGCCTCCCCCTGTGAACACCCCGCGTCGGAGCGGGCCCGCGAGCAGCCGCGCGGTGGCGACCGCGTCCTGGACCGCCAGGTTGATGCCGACGCCTCCGACGGGTGACATCGCGTGCGCGGCGTCGCCGATGCACAGGACGCCGCGCGCGTGCCAGCGGCGGAGCCGGTCGAGGCGGACGTCGAGATGCTTCACCTCGTCCATCGAGGCGATCCCGTGCACGTCGCCGGCGACCTCGGGGAGCATGCCCGCAGCCTCCGCACGGAACGCGTCGATGCCGCGGGCCCGCAGCGCAGCGTCGGTCCCCTTGAGACCCAGCCGCGCGACCTGCAGGTAGCCGGTGCGCGGGATCGCGATCACCGCGCGCCCCGCCGTGAGGCGCGGGAGCAGCGACTCGCCCACGTCGCGCCGGGTCGCGATCCGGTACCACCAGACGTCGAAGCCGACGGCGGACTCCCGCGCCTCGAGCCCGACTCCGCGTCGCACCGTCGACCACCGGCCGTCGCACGCCACCGTCAGGTCGGCGGTGAGTCGCCCGGGACCCGCTGGCGACGTGAAGTCCACGCCCGTGACGCGACCGCCCGCGCGGACGACCCCCGTCACCTCGTGCTCGCGGAGGAGGGTGAAGGTCTTCTCCGCCGCAGCGGCGTCGGCGAGGAGATCGAGCAGATCCCACTGCGGCACCATCGCGATGTAGGGATGCCGGACCGGCAGCCTCGAGAAGTCGGCGAAGGCCACCTCCGACCCGTCGCCGGCGGGCACGCTCACCCGCTCGATCCGGGAGTGCGCGAGCGCGTCGAACCGGTCGAGGAGGCCGAGGTCCTCGAGCAGACCGAGCGTCGTCGGATGCACCGTGTCGCCGCGGAAGTCGCGGAGGAAGTCGGCGTGCTTCTCGAGCACCGTCACCTCCACCCCGGCCCGGGCGAGCAGCAGGGCCAGCACGAGGCCCGCCGGTCCTCCCCCGACGACCACGCAGGTCGTGTGATCGCTCGTGACGGCCCTCCCCTCCGGCGGTGTCCCGCCTCCGCACACGGTCTACACCCGCGACCCCGGCCGGAGGAACGGGTGCGCCGCAGGTTCACGGCACCGAGAGGACGATCCAGAACGCCGCCAGCTGGAACGGGCCGAACGGGATCCGCGCCCGGTCGCCGCTCAGCACGAGGGGAAGCGCCCAGAGCCCGCCGAGCAGGAACGCCAGCGCGGGAGCCGCGAGCACCTCGAGGGGACCGGCGTCGGCGAGGGGGAACGCCAGACCGATGCCGAGCTTCACATCCCCCATCCCGAGGCCACCGACGAGGTGCAGCGCACCGAGCACGACCGCCGTCGCCAGAACCGCGGGTACCGCGCCCCCGCCCGAGGTGATCGCCTCCGCGGCACCCGCCAGCACGACCGGCACGGTCAGCGCGTTCGGGAGCAGCCGCTGCCGCACGTCGGAGAGGACGAGCGGCACCGACACCGCGCCCACGACCAGCGCCGCGGTCCCCGAGCCGCGCAGCAGCGCCACGGCGACGAACGCGACGCCTCCGAGCACGACCGCGACGACATCGGGCAGGGGCTGACGCATCCGCCGACCCTAGGCCGACCGCGCCCGACCCCGCGGGAGTTGTCCACAGGCGCGGACGGGCCTCACTCCCGCGGCGGGACCGGGCCCAGCCAGGCGTTCGCGAAGGTCGCGTGCGCCGACTCGTCGTCGGAGGGGTGGAAGAGGCCCGCGAGGACATCGCGGTACAGCCGTGACAGCTCCGATCGGCGGGAGTACGCCGACCCGCCGGAGGCGCGCACGGCGCTCTCCACGATGCGCAGCGCCGCCTCCGTGGTGCGGATCTTCACCCCGACCAGAGAGGGGAACCAGCGGGCTCCGCGGTCGACGAGCCCGTCCACATCGGCGGCGGCGGTGCGCAGCGGCGCCTCGAGGCCGTCGAGGAGGATCGCCGCGTCGGCGATGCGCCACCGGATGTCCGGATCCTCGGACAGCGGTCGTCCCCCCGCACGGAGCGACGTGCGACGACGAGCGGCCTCGACCGCGAGGGCGAGGGCCCGCTGCGCGATGCCGAGGTAGACCGAGGCGATCAGCAGCTCGAAGTCCGCGAAGATCGCGAAGACGAGAGGGTCGGCGGAGGGGCCGACGGGCAGCGAGCGGATCATCCGATCGGCGGGCACCTCGACACCGTCGAGCACCGTCGTGCGGCTCTGCGTCGCCCGCATCCCGAGCATGTCCCAGTCGTCGCGCACCGTGAGACCGGGCACGGACGACTCCGGTGACTCGCGGTCGACGAAGCCGTGCACCAGGCGGGGCTCGGGGCCGCTGTCGTCGCGGCCGAAGACGCCGAGTCTCGTCCAGGCGGGTGAGAGCGAGGTGAAGATCTTGGTGCCGGTGAAGCGGTAGCCGCCCCCGGGGAGCGGCTCGGCGCGGGTCAGGGAGTCGGAGAGGACGAGGTCGTTGCCCGCCTCGCTGTTCCCGAACGCGAAGACGTGACCCGCGGCGGCGTCGCGCAGCACGTGCGTCAGCGAGTCGTCGCCCCGCTCCCGGAGGACGCGCGCGACCCCCGTCCAGACCAGGTGCATGGTGACGGCCAGCGCCGTCGCCGGGGCGGCGGTCGCCAGCCGGGTGTGCTCCGCGGCGACGTGCTCGAGCCCCAGACCGGGCCCTCCGAGATCCGCCGGGACGAACATCTCGAGGTAGCCGATCGCGCGCAGCTCGTCGAGGTCCTCCGCGAAGAAGGCGTTGCGCTCGTCGTAGTCGGCCGCACGGAGTCGGAAGCGCTCGAGGAGCGCGTCATCGAGGATGGTCACCGTCCCACGGTACGCCGCCCGGTCCTCGAGGGACTCCGGCACGCAGAAACGCGTCCGGCTCGCAGGAATCCACGGATTCCACGAGCCGGACGCGCTGCGGCGAGCCCGAGATCGGCTCGGGCGGGCGCTAGGCCAGCTCGTTCGACTCCAGCATCTCGGTGACGAGCGCGGCGATCGCCGAGCGCTCGGAGCGGGTGAGGGTGACGTGCGCGAACAGCGGGTGCCCCTTCAGCGTCTCGATCACGGAGGCGACGCCGTCGTGCCGGCCGACCCGCAGGTTGTCGCGCTGGGCGACGTCGTGGGTCAGCACCACCCGTGAGTTCTGCCCGACCCGCGAGAGGACGGTCAGCAGCACGTTCCGCTCGAGCGACTGCGCCTCGTCGACGATCACGAACGCGTCGTGCAGCGATCGGCCGCGGATGTGGGTGAGCGGCAGGACCTCGAGCATCCCGCGCTCGATCACCTCGTCGAGCACGTTCTGCGAGACGAGCGCGCCGAGGGTGTCGAACACCGCCTGCGCCCAGGGGTTCATCTTCTCGGCGGCGTCGCCGGGCAGGAAGCCCAGATCCTGTCCGCCGACCGCGTACAGCGGGCGGAAGACCATGATCTTCTTGTGCTGGCGCTTCTCGAGCACCGCCTCCAGGCCCGCGCAGAGCGCGAGCGCCGACTTGCCGGTGCCGGCGCGGCCGCCGAGCGAGACGATGCCCACCTCCTGATCGAGCAGCAGATCGATGGCGAGGCGCTGCTCGGCCGAGCGGCCGTGCAGCCCGAACACGTCGCGGTCGCCGCGGACCAGCGTGATCTGGCGCTTGCCCGTCACCCGCGCGAGGGCGGAGCCGCGGTCGGAGTGCACGACGAGCCCCGTGTTGATCGGGATGCTCGCGACCTCGTCGGTGAAGAGCCGCTCGCGGTCGTAGAGCTCGCTCATCGCATCGCCGGCGAGGGTGATGTCGTCCATCCCCGTCCAGCCCGATTCCGGTGCGAGCTCGGCGAGGTACTCCTCGGCGGCGAGACCGATGGAGGCGGCCTTCACGCGCATCGGCATGTCCTTCGACACGACGGTCACCAGAGCGCCCTCGCTCTGCAGGTTCATCGCGACGGCGAGGATCCGGGCGTCGTTGTCGCCGAGCTGCAGGCCGCTCGGGAGCACCGACATGTTGGAGTGGTTGAGCTCCACTCGGAGCGTCCCGCCGCGGCCCACCGCGATCGGGAAGTCGAGCCTCTCGTGCTGCACCCGCAGCTCGTCGAGATTGCGGAGGGCCTGGCGCGCGAAGTACCCGATCTCGGGGTCGTTGCGCTTGCCCTCGAGCTCGCTGATCACGACGACCGGCAGGACGACGGCGTGCTCCGCGAAGCGGAACATCGAGGAGGGATCCGACAGCAGCACCGAGGTGTCGAGGACGTAGGTGCGTTGGAGCTGATCGGTCGGATCCGACGCACCGTGCTGCGCGCGGCGGTGGACGCCGCTCTGCGCTGCGGTGTGCGGATCCATGCCCTGGGGAACTGTCACGTCGACTCTCCACATCCCGGGGGCCGAGGCCCCCGGCTCACGCTGCGAGCCGGCCCCTTGGGTGCGTGTCCGCACCGCGCAGTTCCCTTCGGTGGTCTGCGCGATATCGAGCCGTACTTGTGTGGCCGTCTCGACCAGGCGCTGTACCTGATGTCTTGAACCTAACCCCGCGAATGACAGCCGTGTGCTTTCTTGCGCTACGAACGTGTAACCAGTATGTGAACGGCGATCGGCAGAACCTCCGGAGGCGCCGGGCTCAGTACTCGACGACGGTCGCCGCGGAGGTGAGCGCGGCGCGCAGCATCGCGAGGGTCTCGTCGTCGGTGCTCGCGTGCGCACTGAAGCGCACGGTGCTCGGCCGGATCCGTGCGGTGACAGCGTGCGCCTCGAGTGCCGCTGACAGCGGCCCGAGCTCCTCGGGAGCGGGCTCGACGACCACGATGCCCGCCCGGTCCTTCTCGTCGCGCGAGCCCACGACGGCGAGGCCGAACTCGTCCGCGAGGTCGATGATCGCGTCGACCCTGTCCGCCATCCGCTCGGCGATCGTCGGCACGCCGACCGCCAGGACGTCCTCGAGCGCGCCGGCGAAGCGCGCCTGGGCGATCGGATCGGGATTCGTGACGCTGAACGCGCGGGCATCGGAGGCCGGCGCCGCCACGTGGTCCCAGGGCTCGGGCGTCCCGGTGCCGGTCCACCCCGAGAGGGCGGGGGTGAGCCGCGCCAGTGCGCGCTCGCTCAGGGCGAGGAACCCCGTCCCCCACCCGGCCCGCGCCCACTTCTGGCCGCCCGACACGACGACGTCGGCCAGCTCGTAGGGTGCGTCCACCACTCCGAAGCCCTGGATCGCATCGAGGATCAGGAGGCGATCGCCGATCACGTCGCGGATCCCCTCGACGTCGGCGACGTGACCGGTCCGCGAGTCGACGAGGCTGAGCGCGACGGCCGTCACGTCGTCCGCCAGCTGGGCACGGACGCCGCCGGGCGTGACGCGCCCGGGTTCTCCGCGGAGCCACACCGGAGTGGTCTCCCCGCGCACCTCGCCCGCGCGCACTGCTGCGAACGGGAGGCTCGGGAACTCGCCCGGTGAGAGCAGGACCGCGCCCGAGAGCCCGAACAGGGCCTGCATCAGGCCCGACGACGTGTTCGGCTGGAACACGACCTGATCGGCAGGGAACCGCGTGAGGGCCGCGACGGCGGCGCGCACCCGCGCGTCCTGGCGGAACAGCTCGTCGAGAGTGCCGCTGCGCACCCGCGAGAGCAGCTCGGAGGCGGCGTCCTGCTCGGCCAGGGCGGTCGCCGAGATCGGACCCACCCGCGCGAAGTCGAGGTATCCCGCCTCCTCGTCGAACGTCGCGAGGAACGCGTCCAGATCGAGGTCGTTCGAGCTCATGCCGGCCCTTCCGGTCGGTGCGGCGGGGCCGCGGGTTCAGCTGCCGAAGCGGCGGTGACGCCCGGCGTAGTCGCGCAGGGCCCGGAGGAAGTCGACCTCGCGGATGTCGGGTCCGAGCGCCTCCATGAAGTAGAACTCGCTGTGCGCGCTCTGCCAGAGCATGAAGTCCGACAGGCGCTGCTCGCCGGAGGTGCGGATCACCAGATCCGGATCGGGCTGTCCGCTCGTGTAGAGGTGCTCGCCGATGAGCTCGGGCGTCAGCAGCTCGGCGACGTCCTCGATCGACGAGCCGCGCTTGCCGTGCTCGTCGAGGATGCTCCTGACCGCCTGGGCGATCTCGTGCCTGCCGCCGTAGCCGACGGCCAGGTTCACGTGCAGCCCGGTGTGCGCGGCCGTGCGCTCCTCCGCGCTGTCGAGGGCGGCGATGAGGGAGGCGGGCAGACCGTCGTCGGAGCCGACGTGCTGAACCCGCCAGTTCGGCTGCTGCGAGACCTCCTCGGCGAGGTCGGCGATGATCGCGATCAGCTCGGTGAGCTCGGAGGTCTCGCGCCCCACGAGATTGTCCTGCGAGAGGAGGTAGAGGGTGACGTGCCGGATGCCGAGCTCGTCGCACCACTGCAGGAACTCGTGCACCTTCGCAGCACCCGCACGGTGGCCGTGGGCCGCGGTCTCGAGAGCGCGCTGACGCGCCCAGCGCCGGTTGCCGTCGATGATCATCGCGACGTGGTTCGGCAGGGTCCCGGGAGCGAAGCTCGACCGCAGGCGCTTCTTGTAGACGCCGTAGAGGAGGTCCCTCCCCACAGGCAGTCTCGACTTCGGCACGGTGTCAACGGTAACAGGGCCACGGGGAACAGGGCCGCGGCTACGGGGCGGGCGCGCACCCGCGGCCCGGTTCCCCGAGAGGCTCAGGTCGTATCCTGTGCCGTATGAGCTCGACGCCCCCCTCCCCCGATCCGGCAGAGGGGTCGACGTCGCGCGACGCCGATCTCGCGGTGGCGGAGGACGACGCGGCCGGCCCCGAGCTGCCGAATCTGCCGCTCGTCGACGACGAGATCGATCACGCCTCCTCGGTCGAGGGCAAGCCCAGCTGGCGCGGCTGGATCCACGCCGGGCTCTTCCCGCTGGCCGCCGTGGCCGGAGTCGTGCTGATCGGCGTCGCCGACGGCACGACGGCGAAGTGGGCGGCCGCGGTCTTCACGACGACGTCCCTGCTGCTTTTCGGCGTCTCCGCGCTCTACCACCGCGTCGACTGGTCGCCGCGGACGAAGGTGATCCTGAAGCGGTTCGACCACGCCAACATCTTCCTGCTCATCGCGGGCACCTACACGCCGCTCGCCGCGCTCGCCCTGCCGCCGTCGCAGGGCTGGCTGCTGCTCGCGCTGGTCTGGGCGGGCGCGCTGCTGGGCATCGGCTTCCGCGTGTTCTGGATCTCGGCGCCGCGCTGGCTCTACGTGCCGCTCTACCTGCTCCTCGGCTGGGCGGCGGTGATGTACCTGGGCCCGCTGTTCGAGGCGAGCGCGGCGATGATGATCCTCGTCCTGGTCGGCGGCCTCTGCTACACGGTCGGCGCCGTGGTCTACGGCTTCAAGCGGCCCAATCCCGTCCCCGGGGTCTTCGGCTTCCACGAGATCTTCCACGCGCTCACCGCGGTGGCGTTCCTCTGCCACTGGACGGCGGCGCTGCTCGTGTGCATCGACCCGGCCTACAACGCCGACTGAGAACCGAGCGGGTCGGAGCGGTCAGCGCTCGGCGGAGTCGCTCGCGCGCTCCTGCTCCTCGGCGTCGAGCCGCTCCGCCACCTGCGCGCGGTAGGTGTTCCGGCGGACGCGCCGCACCATGTCGACCGCCAGGAGGACGGCCGCGAGGGCGATGACGAGCATCGTGACGAAGCCGAAGATGCCGGGCGTCACCGTGTCCTCGTTGAACTCGGGTCCGCTGGTCGGGACCGGGGTCGCCGACGCGGCGCGCACGAACGCGAGCGTGGCGGCGTCGACTCCGGAGGAGAGGGCTGCGGCGATCATGCGGTCGTCTCGTTCCTGTGGGAGCCGAGGTCGACTCCGGCGAAGAGGTCGGTCTCGGGGGTCGGGGCATCGACCCGGCTCTCGACGAGCTGGAAGTCGTCGGTCGGCCAGGCCGCGTCGATCGCCTCGTGCGGGAGGAAGAAGAAGGCGTTGTCGGGCGCCACCTGGCTCGCGTGGGCACGCAGGGCGGCATCGCGGCGGTCGTGGTAGCCCGAGATCACGATCTGCGTCGTCGCGAGGAACGGCGTCTCCTCGCCCCAGCGCTTCATCTCCTCGAAGGTCGCCAGTCGCGGGTCCTCGGGGTCGAGCGAGCGCAGGTGCTCGGCGATCGCGCGGAGCTTCTGGCCGCTGAAGACGCGGTCGTAGTAGAGCTTCGAGACGCTCCACGGCGCGCCGAGATCCGGGTACTCGTCGGCCTCCCCCGCCGCGCGGAACGCCTCGACCGCGACCTGATGCGCCCGGATGTGATCCGGGTGCGGGTACCCGCCGTTCTCGTCGTAGCTGATGATGACGTGCGGTCGGAACCGGCGCACGAGGCGCACGAGCGGCGCGGCCGCGATGCGCAGCGGCAGCCCGGCGAAGGACGCGGACGGGACGGGCCCCTCCTCGGGCATCCCCGAGTCGACGAAGCCGAGCCAGGTGTGCTCGATGCCGAGCACCTCCTGGGCCGCGGCCATCTCGAGGCGGCGGAGCCCCCCGATGTCGCGCTCGGCGTGGGCGCGGGCCGCGAGCCCCTCGTTCAGGACCGAGCCGGCCTCGCCTCCGGTGCACGAGACGACCATGACCTCGGCGCCGCGATCGGCGTAGGCGGCCAGCGTGGCCGCGCCCTTGCTGGACTCGTCGTCGGGATGGGCGTGCACGGCGAGGAGGCGCGGGGCGTCCCGCACCTCCGAATCGACGGAGACCTCGGCGGCCTGGGACACGATCGCTCGATTCCTCGGGGTTTAATGGGATCGACGGCGGCTCGATGAGAGCCCGGCGTCGTCCATCCAGAGTAGACGCACCACCCGGGGAGTTCCGTGGCCGCCCGCACGTCCGAGAGCGCCGAGTCGAGCGACTCCGCGATTCTCGACCCGGACGAGGTCCGCGCCGCCGGCCCGCTCGCCTCCCGCTACGGACGCACGCGACGCACCCGGCAGGCCAACCGCTGGCTCTTCGGCGGGGTGGCGGTCGCCTTCGTCGCCGTGTTCGCCGCGTGGGTGGTCTGGGCCGGGCTCGACGGCGCACGCGACGGTGTCGATGTGCAGGACACGGCGCACGTCGTCGTCGACGACCGCACCGTCGAGGTGTCGTTCGATCTGACCGCGCCGACCGGCACCGAGGTCGCCTGCGCCGTCCAGGCGCTCAACGAGCAGTCGGCCGTCGTGGGCTGGCTCGTGGTGGAGTACCCGGCGTCGACCGAGCGCTTCCGCTCCTCCACCGAGACCGTGCGGACCACGGAGCTCGCGACCACAGGTTTGATCTCCTCCTGCTGGCTCCCGTAGGGTTGCCGGGTGCCCTGACGGACTCGTCGGGGCCTTGTCTTTTCCACCGCCGCCGGACTTCGGCCGACACGGCCGCCGGGCGCGGATGCGCTCAGGCGTCGTCGGACGACGCGAACGCGGCCGTCATGTGAGGAGCCCACCGTGGCAGACCAGCCTCAGGTCACCTGGATGACCCAGGAGTCGTACGACCGCCTCCAGGCGGAGCTCACCGAGCTGTCCACCGCCGGACGCGAGGAGATCGCGAAGCGCATCGAGGTCGCCCGCGAAGAGGGAGACCTCAAGGAGAACGGCGGCTACCACGCCGCGAAGGACGAGCAGGGCAAGATCGAGGCGCGCATCCGCCAGCTCACCGCTCTGCTGCGCGAGGCCGAGATCGGCACCCCGCCCGAGAGCCACGGAGTCGTGGAGGCGGGCACCATCATCACCGCCGAGATCGCGGGCGACGAGTCGCGCTTCCTCCTCGGCAACCGCGAGATGGCGGGCGAGAGCGACCTCGACGTCTACAGCCCGCAGAGCCCGCTGGGCTCGGCGATCATGGGCCTGGCCGTCGGCGACGCGACGAGCTTCACCGCTCCCACGGGCCGCGAGATCACCGTCAAGGTCACCAACGTCGAGACCTGGAACGGCCACTGATCGCGGGCCGACGCCCGTAGCGGGGTCGGTCTCGAGACGCCGCCTCCGGCGGCTGCTCGACCAGCAGGGTTCCGCGCGTCCCCGTCCCTCGGACCGGCGGCGTCAGCAGGAGCCCGGAGGGACGTCGGTCGCTCAGAGGCGGCGGGCGATCAGGCGTTCGAGATGCGGGGGTCGTAGCCGGCCTCGGTCAGGACCTGCAGGACGCGCTCCGCGTGCTCGGGTCCGCGCGTCTCGACGCTGATCTCGAGCTCGACCTCGCTGATCTGCAGGCCGCGGCCGTGGCGGGTGTGCAGCACCTCGACGACGTTCGCGTTCGCCTCCGAGATCAGCTCGGCGATGCGGGCGAGCTGCCCGGGGCGGTCGGGCAGGCCGATGCTCATCTTGAGGTAGCGCTCGGAGGCGGCGAGGCCGCGGCTGATCACCCGCTCCATCATCAACGGGTCGATGTTGCCGCCGGAGAGGATCACCGCGGTGCGACCCGCGTCGCGGATCTTCCCGGTCAGGATCGCGGCGATGCCGACGGCTCCGGCCGGCTCGACCACGAGCTTCGCGCGCTCGAGCAGGACCAGCAGGGCGCGGGCGATGTCGTCGTCCTCGACGGTCACGACCTCGTCGACGAGCTCGCGGATGATCTCGAAGTTCAGCAGTCCGGGCTTGGCCACGGCGATGCCGTCGGCGATCGTCGGAGTGATCGTGATCGCGGTCGGCTCGCCACTGGCGAGCGACAGCGGGTAGGGGGCCGCGTTGGCGGCCTGCACGCCGATGACCCGGAGCGTGCGCCCCTCCTCTGCCGCCTTCTGCTTCGCGGCCGACGCGACGCCTGCGATCAGGCCGCCGCCGCCGATCGGGACGACGATCGTCTCGACGCCCTCCGCCTCCTCGAGGATCTCGAGACCGATCGTGCCCTGGCCGGTGATGACGTCGGGGTGGTCGTAGGGCGGCACGAAGACCGCCCCGGTGCGCTCGGCGAACTCGGCCGCCGCCGCGAGTGCCTCGTTGAAGATGTGGCCGCTCAGCACGACCTCGGCCCCGTAGTCGCGGGTGGCCGAGAGCTTGGGCAGGGCGACGCCGATCGGCATGAAGATGGTCGCCCTGATGCCGAGCTCGCGGGCGGCGAAGGCGACTCCCTGCGCGTGGTTGCCGGCGGAGGCGGCGACGACTCCGCGGGCGCGCTCCTCCTCCGACAGCCGGGAGAGGCGGAAGACGGCTCCGCGGATCTTGTACGACCCCGTCCGCTGCAGGTTCTCGCACTTGAGGAACACCGGCGAGCCGAGGACCTCGGCGAGGAAGTTGCTCGTCTCCATCGGGGTCGAGGCGATGACCGGCGCGATGACGGTTCGGGCCGCCTCGAACTCACGGAGGGTGGGACCGACGACGCGGCTAGTCTGCATGCTCTTCGGCAACTTTCTCGGGGGTTCGGGTCGGCGAGCGCCAGGCACCGCTCGCGACGTAGTTGACCATGACGTTGAGGGTCGCGACGAACGGCACCGCGAAGAACGCTCCGGGGATGCCGGCGACGATGGAGCCTCCGGCGACGGCCAGGACGACGGCCAGCGGATGCACCTTGACGGCCGAGCCCATGATCAGCGGCTGGAGGATGTGCCCCTCGAGCTGCTGCACGGCGAGGACGACGATGAGGAGGATCAGCGCGATCAGCGGTCCGTTGTAGACGAGCGCGATGAAGACGGCGAGCGCCCCCGTGACGACCGCGCCGATGACCGGCACGAACGAGCCCAGGAACACCAGCACGCCGATCGGGATGGCGAGCGGCACGCCGAGGAAGAACGACCCCAGCCCGATGCCCACCGCGTCGACGAAGGCGACCAGGATCTGCACCTTGACGAAGTTGGTCAGCGTGACCCAGCCCGCACGCCCGGCGCCGTCGACCGCGGCGCGGGCGCGGCGCGGGAACAGCCGGACCACCCAGCGCCAGATGTTCGGCCCGTCGATGAGGATGAAGAGCGTCGAGAACAGGGTGAGCAGCACCCCCGTCAGCACGTGCCCGACGGTCGAGCCGACGCTGAGCGCCCCGCTGACCAGCATCCCGGAGTCCTGCTGCAGGGCGGACAGCGCCTGCTGGGCGTACTCGTTGATGTCGCCCTCTGTCAGGTGCAGCGGCCCCTCGAGCAGCCACGCCTTGAGGTCGTCGTACGACTCGACGGTCTGCCGGCTGAGGTCGTCGAAGCCCGCGTACACCTGTGTGACGACCAGGAAGAGCAGCCCGCCGATGACGACGACGATGCCGAGCTCCGACAGCACGATCGCCGCCCACTTCGGCCAGCGGTGCCGCTGCAGGAAGTTCGAGAACGGCACGAGGAGCGCCGCGATGACGATCGCGAGCAGCAGCGGGATGACGATCAGCCGCAGCTCGATCACCAGCAGGCCCAGGACGGCGAGCGCGGCGGCCACGACGAGCACTCGCCAGGCCCACGCCCCGGCGATGCGCATCCCGTCGCTGACGAGCGCGGAGTCGGGAGTCGAGGGGGGCGGAGTCGGGGCGGTGGGGGTCGTGATCGCCGGCGTGGGGCGGTCGACGGCGCGCGAGCCGGAGGTGCGGCGAAACCTGCCCAGTCTCATCTGCTCAGACTAATCCCCGGTGCATTCCGCGGGAGGAATCGGTGCGCTCACGACGCGGACCGGACCGCGACCGGGCGCAGCGCCAGCGAGAGTCCGACGCGCTCGCCCGCCTCGAGGCGCTGACCCGCCGTGTGCTGGACGACGAGCTCCTCGCCCTGGTCGGTGCGCACCGTCGAACGGCGGACCGGCCCGAGGAAGCTGGAGGAGAGCACGACGGCCGGGAGGGCGCCGGCGGTGCTCTCGGTCACGATGTCGATGTCCTCCGGCCGGAGGAACGCCGAGACGGCACCCTCGGCGACGGAGGGATCCACCAGCGGCAGCCGTGACCCGAGGACGGCGACCTCGCCTCCCGAGACGACACCGGCCACGGCGTTCGAGAGCCCGACGAAGTGCGCGACGAACGGGGTCGAGGGCCGCGCGTACAGGTCCTCCGGCGCCCCGAGCTGCTCGATGCGGCCGGCGTTCATGACGGCGACGCGGTCGGCGACGGCGAGCGCCTCCTCCTGGTCGTGGGTCACGAAGAACGTCGTGATGCCGATCTCGGTCTGGATGCGGCGGATCTCGTCGCGCAGCTGCACGCGCACCTTGGCGTCGAGCGCCGACAGCGGCTCGTCGAGGAGCAGGACCCGCGGCCGGGTGACCAGGGCGCGGGCGAGGGCGACCCGCTGCTGCTGGCCTCCGGAGAGCTGGTGGGCGTAGCGGTCGCCGAGGGCGCCGAGCCCGACCAGGTCGAGCGACTCCTGGGCGAGGACGCGACGCTCTCGGGCGGCGATCCCGCGCGTGCGGAGGCCGAACTCGACGTTCTCGCGGGCGCGCAGGTGCGGGAACAGCGAGTACGACTGGAAGACCATCCCCATGTCGCGGCGGGCCACGGGGACGTCGGCGACGTCGTCCTCGTCGACGAGGATGCGGCCGGAGTCGATCCGCTCGAGTCCGCTGAGCGCCCGAAGCGCGGTGGTCTTGCCGCATCCGGACGGGCCGAGGAGCGCGACGAACTCGCCCGGCGCGACGTCGAACGAGACGCCGTCGAGGGCGCGGGCGGAGCCGTAGTGCCGGGCGACGTCGACGAAGCGCACGCGCGCTCCCGGCGTCGAGGGAGAGGGCAGCGCGGTCACGAGGAGCCTTTCGAGGTGGCGCGGTCGCCCAGCGGCAGGCCGATCCGCGCGAGGCGGCCGATCCCGAGCAGCAGGGCGAACGCGAAGAGGAGGGAGAGCAGCGAGAAGATCACGGCGACGTAGGCGTCGGACTTCGACACCTGGACGAGGCCGGTCTGCAGCGTGGTGCGGCTGAGCAGGGAGGCGATGGTGTACTCGCCGAGCACCACCGCGACCGTGATCAGCGCGGCCGCGACGAGCCCCCTCCGCAGGTTCGGGAGCAGGACGCGCGTCAGCACGCCGAACCAGCCGGCGCCGAGCGAGCGGGCCGCCTCCGACAGCGTGACGGCGTCGAGCCCCGCGAGGTCGGCGGCGATCGCGCGGTAGGCGTAGGGCAGCACGAGCACGCCGTAGGCGAGGGCGAGCGTCCAGGGCGCGGAGCCGACGAGGCGGGTGACCACGGAGTAGACCGGGGCCAGCCCCACGACCAGCACGATGGCGGGGACCGTCAGCGGCAGCAGGCAGATCAGCTCGAGCGGACGGCGCAGCCGCGGCAGGCGGATCTCGACCAGGAGCATCGTCGGCACCAGCAGGACGAGCACGATCAGCGCAGTGACCACCGCGAGGATCAGGGAGTTGCCGATGCCCTGGAAGAGGGAGCGGTAGCCGCGCTCGTTCTCGGGGTCGAGGATCGCGGTCCAGTGCGAGAGGTCGTAGCCGCCCGCACCGCGGAGGGTGAACTCGGCCATCGCGATCAGCGGGATCGCGAAGACGATCCCGGTGACGATCAGGACCACGCGGGACAGGAGCCGCCGGCTCATCGCTGCCACCGCCTCGCCCGCCGCTGGAGCAGCGCGTATCCGGACATCAGGACGATCATGACGACCAGCATCCCCAGCGCGAGCGCGCCGGCCATGTTCTCGCGACCCAGCACGGTCTCGCTGACCAGAGCACCGCGGATCTGCAGGGGCACGATCTGGGCGCCCTGGCTGATCAGCGCCGCCGCGGTCGCGAACGACGAGAAGGCGTTCGCGAACAGCAGCAGCACGGAGCCGAGGAAGGACGGCGCGAGAACGGGGACGGCGACGCGCCACCAGTAGCTCGGTGCACCGCCTCCGAGCACGGCGTTCGCCTCGGCCCACTCGGGTCGCAGACCCTCGAGAGCGGGCAGGAAGGTCAGCACCATCAGCGGCACCTGGAAGTAGAGGTAGGGCAGGACGAGGCCGGGCACCTGGTAGAGCCAGACGCCGTCGGCGTAGAGGTCGACTCCGGCGCCGGCGAGGAGGCTCGTGACCAGACCCTGGACGCCGATCGTGGCGATGAAGGCGAAGGCGAGCATGACGCCTCCGAACTGCGCGAGGACGCTCGCTGCCGCATCGACGACCGTGCGGAGCGGACCGCGCGGGTCGGCGCCGAGGAGGGCGAGGCAGACCACGGCTCCGAGGATCGCGCCGACGACGGCCGTGAACGCCGAGAGGCCGAGCGAGGCGCCGAACGCCGAGAGGACCACCGGGTCGCCGAGCGCGGCGACGTTCGCGAGGGTCGGTGCGCCGTCGCCGTCCACGAAGCCGGTGCCGACGGCGAGAGCGGTCGGCACCGCCAGGAACAGCAGCACGTAGACCGCGAACGGGACGACTCCGAGACTCTCGGGGAGGCCGCGCCGACCCCGGGGCGCAGAGGCCCCGGGGACGGCGCGGACGGAGGCGGACGTCACTGGATCGCCGCTGCCCACTTCTCGGCGAGCAGGGCCGAGGCCGCCTCGGTCTGCTCGGAGGTGAACTGGACGAGGTCGGCCGGCGCCTCGCCGACGGCGTCGAGCGCCTCCTGGTCGACCGTGCCGGCCTCGACCATCGCCGCCAGGCGCACGGGGTACGCCCCCGCGGCGAGGTAGAGGTTCTGAGCGGCGTCGGAGTAGAGGTACTCCTGCCAGAGGCGCGCGGCCGCGGGGTGCGGCGCGTCGGCGTTCACGGCCTGGTTGTAGTAGCTGCCGATCGCGGTCCCCGAGAGGACCGTGGTCGTCCACTCGCGCGTGCCCTCGTTCGCCTTCGCGGCGGCGAGGTTGTTGTAGCTCCAGTCGAAGACGACGGGAGTCTCGCCGGAGGCGATCGTCGCGTCGGTCGGGTCGAGCGGGAGGAAGTTGCCGGCGTCGTTGAGCTCGGCGAAGAAGTCGATGCCGGGCTGGATGTCGTCGGCCGAACCGCCCGACTGCACGGCGGCAAGCTGCACGGCGGCAGCAGCGGCACCGGCCTGGGTGGGGTCGCCGTTGATCGCGACGGAGCCGCGGTAGTCGGCTCCGAGCAGGTCGTCGAGCGAGGCCGGCTCGGGCACGGCGTCGGCGTCGTAGCCGATCGACATCAGGCCGGTGTAGTCGTTGACCCAGAGGCCGGTCTCCTCCTTGTTCTCGTCCGGGATGTCGGCCCAGGTCTCGACCTGGTAGGGCGCGAACAGGTCGGTGTTGGCGAGGGCGACGGCCGCGCCGAGATCGAAGACGTCGGGGGCGGTGTCCTGCCCGGCGAGGTTCTGCGCCGTGCTGATCTCCTCGGCCGAGGAGACGTCGGGGTCGGCCGAGTTGACGGTGATGCCGTACTCGTCCTCGAAGCCGGCGATGAGCTCGCCGTAGTTCGCCCAGTTGTCGGGCAGCGCGATGACGTTGAGCTCGCCCTCGGCCTTCGCGGCCTCGACCAGGGCGTCGAAGCCGCCGAAGTCCTCGGCGGAGGTCGCGGTGGCGGCGTCGACGTCCGACGAGCCGTCGGAGGTGCCGCCGGCGTCGGCGTCGCCGGAGCAGGCGGAGAGCGTGAGGGCGAGGGCGGTGGTCGCCGCGGCGATCGCACCGAGGCGCGAGATGCGCTGGATCTTCAAGGGTCCTCCAGGAGTCGGGTGGGCGGGCCCGACGGGCCGCCGCGTCGCACCGTAGGAGCGGCCCGCGACGCGGCGGAGACGCGGGGATGAACCGGCGGCCAACACCGGGCGGCGGAGCGGCGACGAGGCGGGGCGCCGATGTCGGAGCCGTTCGCTAGCGTGGAGCGCATCATGACCGAGCAGCTCTCCCCCGCGCTCGCGCGACGCATCGCCCTGGCCGCCCAGGGCTTCGGCACCGCGCGTCCGGCACGGGTCGGCACGCGGCAGATCCTCGGAGTGATCGATCGGATCCGCCCGCTGCAGCTCGATTCGGTTAACGTCTTCGAGCGCAGCCACTATCTGCCGGTCTTCGCGCGCCTCGGCGCCTACGACCGGGGTCTGCTCGACGCGGTCGCGTTCACCCCGAAGGGCCACTACCTCGAGTACTGGGCGCACGAGGCCGCCCTCATCCGCCGCGCCGACGTGCCGCTCTACCGCTGGCGGATGGAGTACTACCGCCGGGTGCGGCTCCCCGAGCACGAGGGGTGGGCGGCCGAGAACCGCGCCACGCTCGAGTGGTTGCGCGCGGCGCTCGCCGACGGCCCCCTCCGCGCCTCCGAGATCGAGCACGAGGCGAACACCCGCACCGGCCCGTGGTGGGGCTGGTCCGACATGAAGCGCGGGCTCGAGGTCCTGTTCCGATGGGGCGAGGTGGTGACGGCGGGGCGCACGCGCTTCGAGCGGTCCTACGCCCTGGCCGAGCAGATGCTGCCCCGCGAGGTGCTCGATGCCGAGGTCTCGACCGAGGAGGCGACCCGCGAGCTCGTGCGCCGCGCGGCCCTCGCCCACGGCATCGGCACCCTCGGCGACCTGGCCGACTACCACCGGCTCCTGCAGGCGCCGACCCTCGCGGCCGTCCACGACCTCGTCGACGCAGGCGAGCTCGAGCCCGTCGAGGTGCGCGGCTGGAACCGCTCCGGGCGACCGATGCCCCTGTGGCTGCACACCGGCGCCCGTCGACCGCGGTCGCTCCGCGCCGACGCCCTCCTCTCGCCGTTCGACCCCGTCGTCTGGCACCGCCCGAGGGCCGAGCTCTTCTTCGACTTCCACTACCGGATCGAGATCTACACTCCGGCGGCGCAGCGCGTGCACGGCTACTACGTGCTGCCCGTGCTGCTCGACGACGTCATCGCGGCGCGCGTCGACCTCAAGAGCGACCGGCAGCGGGGGGTGCTCCTCGTGCAGGCGGCCTGGCTCGAACCCGGTGCGCCGCCCGACACCGCCGAGCGCCTCGCCGCTCTGCTCGTCGACGCCGCGAGCTGGCAGGGGCTGGAGTCGATCGAGGTCGTCGGCCGGGGAACCCTCGCGCCGGCCCTCGCCTCCGCGCTCGCGCGTCCCACCGCAGGGGTCGTCGCATGAGCGCCGCGACCGTGCAGCGGCAGGGGACCATCGCGCTCGCGCTCTCCGAGAAGTGCGTGAGCCTCCTCCTCGAGCGGGGCACGACCAAGGGAGTGAGCTCGATCGACCTCGCGCACGCCGCGGGGATCTCGGTGCGCACCTTCCACCGCTACCTCGGCAGCAAGGAGGACTGCGTCCGCCCCGTCCTCTACGCGGCGATCGCGGCGATGGGTCGCGCTCTCACCGCGCGTCCCGCCTCCGAGCCGCTCAACACCGCGCTCGGTGCGGCGTTCGCCGCCGCCGCCTCGGGCCCGCAGCTCGAGCGCACCCTCCGCCTCATCCCGCTGCTCACCGAGACGCCCGCGATGCGCGCGGTCTGGGCCCAGTCGCTCCACGACGGCGAGGCCGCGCTGACACCGAGCATCGCCGAGCGGATGGGCCTCGGCCCCGCGTCGTTCCCCCGGGCCGCCGTCCTCGCCACGGTGGTGCTGGCGCTCGTGCGCCGGGCGCTCGTCGACGCGGTCGCGACGGGAACCGACCCGGCCCCGGTCTTCGAGGAGTACCTCACCACGCTCGACGGAGGCCCGCTGGCGGCGACCACGCCCGCCGTGAACTCCCCCGTTCCTGCTGAGGAGTACGACATCTGAGCTGCGCCCTAGAAGCGCGATCCCATCTCGGTGAGCCGTGCGACCCGGTCGGCGATCGGCGGATGGGTCGCGAACAGGCGTGCGATCGCCCCCGGCTTCGCGGGGTCCGCGATCCACAGGTGCGCCATCGAGGAGTTCTGCCGCCGCATCGGGCGGCCCGCCGACTCCAGCTTGAGCAGAGCGCTCGCGAGCGCATCCGGATGCCGGGTGGTCAGCGCGCTGGTCGCGTCGGCGAGGTACTCGCGCTGCCGCGAGATCGAGAGCTGCACGATCGTCGCGACGATCGGAGCGAGGACGAGCGAGACCAGGCCCACGATCATCAGGATCGGATTGCCGCCCCCGCGCCGTTCTGGTTGCCCCGCCCGCCGAAGAAGGCGAAGCGGAGGAAGACGTCCGACAGGAAGCCGACCGCGACGACGAGGCCGAAGACGATCATCGAGACGCGGATGTCGTAGTTGCGAACGTGCCCGATCTCGTGGGCCATCACGCCCTCGAGCTCCGCATCGTCCATGATCGCGAGCAGGCCGGTCGTCGCGGCGACGACGGCGTGCTCGGGGTCGCGCCCCGTGGCGAACGCGTTGGGCGCCGGGTCGTCGATCAGGTAGACCTTCGGCATGGGGGTGCCGGTCGCGATCGACAGGTTCTCGACGACCCGGTAGAGCCGCGGCTCGTCGCTCTTCTCGATCGCGACGCCCCCGCTCAGCGCCACCGCCTGACTCGCGGCGAAGAAGTACTGGAAGACGGCGTACGCCGCGGCCACCACGAGGACCACGATCACGATCGTCGTCGAGCGGTAGATCGCGGAGGCGAGGGCTCCGAGCCCGCCGATGATCGCCAGGAACAGCACGAGGATCAGCACAGTGTTCCGCTTGTTGCGGGCGATCGCGCTGTACAACGGAGCTCCTAGAACTGGACGCGCGGCGGCTCCGAGATCGCGGCGAGATCGCCGACCTCGAAGAACTCGCGCTCCGAGAAGCCGAGTCGACGCGAGAAGAGCGTGTTGGGGAACACCTTCACCTTGGTGTTCATCTCGCGGACGCCGCCGTTGTAGAAGCGGCGCGCCGCCTGGATCTTGTCCTCGGTGTCGACGAGCTCGCCCTGCAGCTGCAGGAAGTTCTGGCTCGCCTGGAGCTGCGGGTAGGCCTCCGCGACGGCGAAGATCGACTTGAGCGCCTTCTGCATGTGGTCCTCGGCGACGGAGGCCTCTGCCGGCCCCTCCGCCGAGAGCGTCTCGGCACGGGCGCGGGTCACCGACTCGAAGACCTGGCGCTCGTGCGAGGCGTAGCCCTTCACGGAGTCGATGACGTTCGGGATGAGATCGGCCCGCCGCTTGAGCTGGACGGTGATGTCGCTCCAGGCCTCGTCGACCCGGACGTTGAGGGTGACCAGGGAGTTGTACGTCGCCCACAGGTAGATCCCGAGGACGACGACGAGGGCCACGACGATGATGAGCGGGACGAGCCATTCCATGCCGACAAGTGTAGGAGTGCGCCCTCGCGCGCCCTCGCCGGTTCGGCGCATTCGCAGTGTCGGGCGGGGGTGCCGACTCCCGGAGGGAGGTCGTCTCGAGACTCCGCCTGCGGCGGTCACTCGACCGGCAGGGTGCTGCCGGTCGGATCGAGGCGCGACCGCTACTTCAGGGTCTTCTGCATCAGCACGGTGCTGAGCCAGCGCCCGAACTTGAAGCCCACCCGGCCCATCCGGCCGACCTCGACGAAGCCGTACTGCGCGTGCATGCCCAGCGACGCCTCCGCGCCCTTGTCGGCGATGACCGCCATGATCTGACGGATGCCGACAGCCTTGGAGCGCTCGAGGAGCTCCGACATCAGCGCCTTGCCGAGACCCTTCCCGGTCGAGGCGGCGCGGAGGTAGATCGAGTTCTCGACCGTGAACCGGTAGGCGCGCTTGGACGACCAGGGCGAGACCATCGCGTAGCCGAGGATCTGACCCGACGGGGACACCGCCACGATGAACGGGAGCCCGGCCTTCTGATTGCGCGCGAACTTCGTCCGCCACTCCTTGATCGTCGAGTCGTCCTCGTCGAAGGTGACGACCGTGTTGCGCACGTAGTGGTTGTAGATCTCGCGGATGTCGGGGAGGTCGGCCTCCCGGGCCTCGCGGATCTCGTAGGAGAAGTCGGGCTCCGGAGCCGGGACCCGGCGCAGGTGCGGCGGCAGGACGCGGCGCTGCTCGTACTCTTCCTCAAGCATCTGGGCTCCCTTTCACGGAACACTCGGGGACCGGCGCGTCGACGACCCGGTCCCGGACCCGAGCCAGCGTAGCGGCGGACTCCCCCGCCGCGCCGACACCCCGCTCAGTCGGCGAGGCTCCAGTCGACCGGCTCGGCGCCCCGCTCGATCAGCAGGGTGTTCGCACGGCTGAACGGCTTCGAGCCGAAGAAGCCGCGCGAGGCCGACAGCGGGCTGGGGTGGGCGCTCTCGATCACGCCCGCGTCGCCCAGCAGCGGCCGGAGGTTCGCCGCGTCCCGACCCCACAGGATCGCGACGAGCGGCCGATCGCGGGCCGCGAGGGTGCGGATGGCGTGCTCGGTCACCGCCTCCCAGCCCCTGCCCCGGTGCGACGCCGGCGCGCCGGGAGCCACGGTGAGGACCCGGTTCAGGAGCATCACCCCGTTGCCGGTCCAGGCGGTGAGATCGCCGTGCGACGGCGGCTCGACGCCGAGATCGTCGCGGAGCTCGCGGTAGATGTTCTGGAGGCTCCGCGGAACCGGGCGGACGTGCCGCTCGACCGCGAAGGAGAGGCCGATGGGATGCCCGGGTGTGGGGTAGGGATCCTGCCCGACGATCAGCACGCGGACGTCGGCCAGCGGCGCCGCGAAGGCGCGCAGCACGTCCTTGCCGGCCGGAAGGTAGGGGCGGCCCGCGGCGACCTCTGCGCGGAGGAAGTCGCCCATGGCCGCGATGCCCGGGCCGACCGGCTCGAGCGCCTCCGCCCAGCCCGGATCGATCAGTCCCGCTCCGGCCAGCTGCTGGAGGTCCACCGGTCAGCTCGCCGCGAGGGTCGCGACGACGACTCCGGAGTCGCTCCCGCTGGCGCGCCAGACCGAACCGGCCCCGCCGACCCGCAGGGCGCCCGTGCCGACGATGAGCACCGTCGACTCGTCGATCGCGACGCCTCCGTCGACCAGGCCCGACTCCACGGCGGCGACCAGCCGGCCGAGAGTGCCCCATTGCGCCGCGTGCACGTCGATCGAGACGTCGACCAGGCCGATGCCCTCGAGCACCGTGACCTCGTCGAGCTCCTCGGCCGCGGCCTCGGGGGCCACGGCGACCCCGCCGACGCGGAAGCCGCCGACGATCGCGCGGTCGGCCGCGATGGCGGCGCCCGCCGAGAAGCCCGCGTACGGGAGCCCCGACGAGACGAGGTCGCGCAGCTTCGCGAACGAGGGCTCGAGCGCGTCGCGGTAGGCGGGGGTGAGTCCGCCGCCGACGAGGATCCCGTCGACGCCGTCGAAGACGCCCGGGTCGATGCGGCCGCCCTCGGGCTTCAGCACCGCCACGGGCTCGAGCGGGGCGACGGCCGCGAGGAGCGCCGAGTAGTGCGCGTACGCCTCGGGACCGAGACCGTCGTGCACGATGACGATCGCGATCCGCGGGCCCTCGATCCGCCCCGCGTCGACGGCGCGGGTCCGCGCCTCGGCCAGGAACGCGCCGTAGAGCTGGGCGTCGTGCTCGGCCCCGCCGCCACCGCCGATCAGGTGGACGCTCACTCGTCGTCCTCGGCGAGGGCGCCGTCGACCGGAGGAAGGGCCGACCACGGGAACACGATCCAGCGCGGAGTGCGCCGCCAGAAGAAGTCGGGCTCGAGGACCGTCCGCGGCTTGGTGTAGAGCGTCACGGTGCGCACCTCGGCACCCATCGCCTGGATGAGCCCGACCGAGAGGGCGAGGGTGTGACCGGAGTCGGACACGTCGTCGACGAGAAGGACGCGCTTGCCGCGCACGGACGCCTCGTCGAGGAGGGGAGGGAGGACGACGGGGGCGGCGAGACGCGCCTCGACTCCGGTGTAGAACTCGACGTTGAGAGCCCCGCAGCTCTTGATGCCGAGTGCGTACGCGACGGCGCCGGCGAGCAGCAGCCCGCCGCGGGCGATCGCGACGACGAGCTCGGGGCGGTAGCCGGAGGCGACCACGTCGTCGGCGAGATGGCGTGCCGCGTCACCGAATTCGAGCCAGCCGAGCACCTCTTTCTCCGTTGCGGCGAGAAGGGCGGCGGAGTCGTCGGCGTCGGAAACCATGAGGGACAGGCTAGGGCGTCGCGCCCCTCCGCGTCACATCGCGACGCTCGCGCGAGCGCCGCCCGTCGCCCCCCGACAGGGCGGCGGATCAAGTGCTCGCAGAGGATCAGCCCCTCGGGGAGAGGGGCCCCCTGGCGACCTTGTGCGGTGCCGCCTGCGCGACCGGCTTGATCGTCACGAGATCCAGGTTCACGTGTGCCGGCAGCTCGACGGAGGAGACGATGGACGCGGCGACGTCCTCGGCGACCAGGGGCGCCGGCACCTCGGCGTAGACGGCGTCGGCGCGATCGCGGTCCCCGCCGAAGCGCACGAGCGAGAACTCCTCGGTGTGCACCATTCCGGGAGCGATCTCGATGACCCTGATCGGCTCGCCCGAGAGCTCGAGGCGGAGGACCGCGACGAGAGCGTGGGCCGCGAACTTCGCCGCGTTGTAGCCGCCTCCGCCCTCGTAGGCGACGTGACCGGCGATCGAGGTGACGGTGACGATGTCGGCCGAGCCCTCCGATCCGGAGTCGGCGATGCCGGCCCGCAGCAGCGGAAGGATTGCGCTGGTCACCAGCTTCACCGAGAGCACGTTGATCTCGAACATGCGGAGCCAGTCGGCGGGGTCGGACGCCTCGACCGAGTCGAGACCGAGCGCGCCACCCGCGTTGTTCACGAGAGCGTGCACCGCACCGCTGCCCGCGAGGTGGTCGCGCAGCGCGTCGACCTGAGCCGCGTCGGTGAGATCGGCGACGAAGAACTCCGCGCCGGTCTCGGCGGCGAGCGCCTCGAGCCGCTCGCGACGACGGGCGACCGCGACGACCTCCCAGCCGTGGTCGCGGAAGAGGCGGACCGTCGCCGCACCGATCCCTGAACTCGCTCCTGTCACGACGACGCGTCGAACCACGATCGTCCCCTTCCGTCAAGCATCGGACACCAGAGACTCCGTCGTCGGGCCCAACGCTAGCCTGGCCCCATGCACCCCGCCGACCCGTCTCCCGCCACGGGAGCGGTGACGGCTCCCCCCAAGCGGCGCGTCCCCCTCTGGGACAACGCGCGCTTCGTCTGCGTCACCCTCGTCGTCATCGGCCACGGGATCCAGAGGCTCACCGCCAACTCGGACACCTCGCTGATCGTCTACCTCACGATCTACGCGTTCCACATGCCCGCGTTCGCGATCATCTCGGGCTACTTCTCGAAGGGCGGGCCGCCGAACGCCCGCGCGATGCGCCGGGTGATGACCGACATCCTCCTGCCCTACCTGATCATGGAGACGGTCTGGACGCTCGTGCAGTTCGCCGTCGAGGGCAAGCAGGAGTTCAACCCGACGAAGCCGAGCTGGACCCTGTGGTTCCTGCTCGCGCTGGGCATCTTCCGCCTCGTGCTCCCCTACCTCGCGCTGCTGCGCTGGCCGCTGCTGATCAGCGTCGTGCTCGCGGTGGGCGTCAGCTACTACGACAACATCGACTCGACCTTCTCGCTCGCCCGCGCGATCGGGATCCTCCCCTTCTTCGTGTTCGGCTGGCGCCTGCGCGGCTGGAGGGTCGGCGCCAGGACTCTCGTCGACCGGTGGCTCGACCTGCGACCGGCGCAGCTGCTGGGCTGGCGCATCGGAGCGGCCGCCGTGTTCGCCGTGACCGTCGTGGTGATGACGGTGAACGTCGACGCGTTCCGGGCCGCCGACCTGCGCTACTGGTTCTTCTACGATCGGCCCTATGACGCCCTCGGCGAGACGCAGTGGTGGGCGGGGCTTGTCCGGCTCGCCCTGATGCTGACCGCCGTCGTGCTCTCGCTCGCCCTGTTCTGCCTCATCCCCCGCTCCCGGAGCGTGCTGACCACCTGGGGCCAGTCGACGATGTACGTCTACCTGCTGCACAGCTTCGTGCTCTACCCGCTCCGCGAATCGGGGATCCTCTCGGCCGCCGACAGCACCCTCGCGCTCGTGCTGATGATCGTGCTCTGCATCGCCGTCTCAGTCGCGCTCTCCCTGGGCTGGGCGCGCACCGTCTTCCACAAGCTCGTGGAGCCGCGCGCCGCGTGGCTGTTCGCCCCGGTCCCGGAGGAGCGGCCGGAGCGAGCGCACCGCACCGATCCGACCGGGTCCAAGCGCGATCGCCGACCGGCCGAGCAGCACGGCTCGCCGCGCTGACTCGCGGCGGTTACCCCGTGTGTCGGGCGCCCTCGCTCCCGCCCCGACCCGCGCCTAGGCTCATCGGCGACGGAGAACGGCCTCCGTCCACCGACTTCGACCCCGATTGGACGCACCATGACCGACCCCACGCAGTGGCAGTTCGAGACCAAGCAGATCCACTCGGGAGCCGCTCCGGACCCGGTCACGAAGGCCCGCGCGACTCCGATCTACCAGACCACCTCCTACGTCTTCGACAACGCCGAGCACGCGAAGAACCTGTTCGCGCTCGCCGAGTTCGGCAACATCTACACGCGCATCCAGAACCCGACCCAGGCGGTGGTCGAGGAGCGCCTGACCGCTCTCGAGGGCGGCTCGGGAGCGCTGCTGCTCGCCTCCGGTCAGGCGGCCGAGACCGCGGCCGTGCTGAACATCGCGCAGGCGGGCGACCACATCGTCTCCTCCTCCTCGATCTACGGGGGCACCTACAACCTGTTCAAGTACACGCTCGCGAAGCTCGGCATCGAGACGACCTTCGTCGAGAACCAGGACGACCAGGAGGAGTGGCGCCGCGCGGTGCGGCCGAACACCAAGCTCTTCTTCGCCGAGACGATCGGCAATCCCAAGATCAACATCCTCGACATCCGCTCGGTCGCCGACGTCGCGCACGCGGCGGGCGTGCCGCTCATCGTGGACAACACGATCGCGACGCCGTACCTCATCCGGCCCTTCGAGCACGGCGCCGACATCATCGTGCACTCCGCGACCAAGTTCCTCGGCGGGCACGGCACCGTGATCGGCGGCGCGATCGTCGACGGCGGCCGCTTCTCCTGGAGCGAGAACTCGGACCGCTTCCCGGGGCTCACCACGCCGGACGAGTCGTACCACGGGGCCGTCTACACCGCGGCGGTCGGCGACTCCCTCGCCTACATCATCAAGGCGCGCGTGCAGCTGCTGCGCGACCTCGGAGCGTCGATCGCGCCCGCGAGCGCGTGGCAGCTCATCCAGGGCATCGAGACCCTGTCGCTGCGCATCGAGCGCCACGTGCAGAACGCACAGGAGATCGCGGAGTACCTCGAGAACCACTCCGACATCGCCTCGGTGAACTACTCCGGCCTGCCGACCTCGCCGTGGTACGCGGCGGCGAACCACTACGCGCCCAAGGGCGTCGGAGCGGTGCTGTCGTTCGAGCTCAAGGGCGGCGTCGACGCGGGGCGGGCCTTCGTCGACTCGCTCACGCTCTTCTCGCACCTCGCGAACATCGGCGACGTCCGCTCGCTGGTCATCCACCCGGCGTCGACCACCCACTCGCAGCTGAGCCCGGAGCAGCAGCTCACCGCCGGAGTGACGCCCGGCCTCGTGCGCCTCTCGGTGGGCCTCGAGAGCATCGACGACCTCCGCGCCGACCTCTCACAGGCGCTCCAGGCCGCGCGAGCGGTCGTCGAGGCGTCGCGCGCGAACGCCTGAGTCCGCTCCCGGGAGCTCCTCGGAGGGACGGGGCCCGCGCCGCGGCGCCCGGTCTCGTCCCTCCCGCGGGAACAGGAGCTCTCGGGGCGTAACACGGAGGCGGCGCGTGCCGCCTCCGTTACACCATGGATCCCGCTATGGACTGGCAGCAGACACTCGAGGACACCGTCCCGTCGGCGTTCATCACCGAGCGCCAGCTCCGCTCGGTAATCGGGAAACCGCCCGCGACCGGCGCCTGGCGCGACGGGGACCACCCGGGCGGGCGGCGCTTCGTCGACCTCGGTCCGTTCTCGTTCGAGGCCGGCGGCCACCTCCCCCACCTGCGAACCGCCTACGAGACCTGGGGCGAGCTCTCGCCCACCGGCGACAACGCCGTCCTCGTCCTGCACGCCCTGACCGGCGACTCCCACCTGCTCGGACGCGGAGAGCCCGGCCACGCGACCGACGGCTGGTGGTCGGGGCTGGTCGGTCCGGGCAAGGTGATCGACACCGACCGCTACTTCGTCGTCGCTCCGAACATGCTCGGCGGCTGCCAGGGGACGACGGGGCCTGCCTCCCTCGCCCCCGACGGCCACGAGTGGGGCGCGAGGTTCCCGTACACCACGATCCGCGACCAGGTCCGCGCGCAGGCCCTCTTCGCCGATCGGCTCGGCATCCACCGCTGGCACACCGTCATCGGCGGCTCGATGGGCGGGATGCAGGCCCTCGAGTGGGGCATCGAGCATCCGGACCGGGTCGCCCGCCTCGCCGTGCTCGCGGCCCCGCCCCGAGCCACCGCCGACCAGATCGCGCTGAACTTCGTGCAGCTCGAGGCGATCCGCAACGATGCGGGCTTCGCGGGCGGCTCCTACTACGACGCCGGCGACGGTCAGGGCCCCTACCACGGCCTCGCGCTCGCCCGGCGGATGGCGCTGCTCAACTACCGCAGCCCCTCCGAGCTCAACGACCGGTTCGAGCGGAGCTGGCAGTCGGGCCTCAGCCCGCTCGGCGGCGGCGGGCGCTTCGCGGTCGAGTCGTACCTCGACTTCCACGGCAACAAGTTCACCCGGCGCTTCGACGCGAACAGCTACATCACCCTCGTGGAGGCGATGAACTCCCACGACGTCGGCCGCGGCCGGGGCGGAGAGGCAGAGGCGCTGTCGCGGATCACCAGCCCGACGCTCGTGCTCGGCATCGACAGCGACCGGCTCTTCCCCGTCGACGGGCAGCGGATCATCGCCGCGCACGCCCCGGGCAACATTGACGGCGACGACGTGGCCGTGATCAGCTCCACCTTCGGCCACGACGGCTTCCTCATCGAGGACGACGCGGTCGGAGCGCACCTCGCGAGACTCCTGGCGATCTGAGCCGATCCCGGGCCCCGCGCGGGTGCGGGGCGAACCAGTGGCTATCGTGTGTCGGGGGTCAGCCCCGCTCAGCCGATCGGAGGGACGACGCCCGTGCCGATGATCCGCAGTGCGCGCGAGAGGGACCGGCTCCTGCGGCAGTCGGCGTGCGGGATCGGCCTCCTCGTCGACGCCGCTGCGCTCGCGATGGTCGTCGTGCCGGGAACCCTGCACGCGAAGACGGTGCCGTTCGCGGTCGTGCTCCTGCTCGGCCTCGCCGCGGCGCACGTCGAGCTCGGGCGCACGGGCGGCCGACGCTGGGTCGTCGCGATCGCCCTCGGCGGGCTCGCGCTCAGCGCGGGACTCGCGCTCGATCTCACCCCCGGCAGCGGATTCGCCGGCTTCGTCGTGGTGAGCACCGCGAACGCCATCACCGCGAGCATCGCCGTCGCGGTGACGACGTCCGCGCGACGCCTGGTGCTCCTCCTGCCCGTGATGGTGCCGAGCATCGTGCCCTCGGTGCTCGTCGCCGGCGACGCGATGCTGCTGAACGTCATCGTGCAGAGCGTGCTCCCGTGGGGGGTGCTCAGCGGATTCGCGCTGTGGATCAGCACCGCGGTACCCCGGGTGGTCCGCCGCATCGACAGCATCGGCAACGCCCACCGGGTCGAGCGCCTGGCGAGCGAGACGGAGGCGCAGCGCCGGCAGGGCGCGCGCCTCCTGCACGACACGGTGCTCGCCACCCTCACTCTGCTCGCCCACTCGGGCCGCGGCGTCTCGGTCGCGGCGCTCCGGCAGCAAGCCGCTGAGGACGCTCAGCTCCTGCGCCAGCTGCGACTGGGCGGGGCGCCCAGTCCGAGCGTGTCGGGGTCGTACCGGCTCACCAGCGTCACCAGCGCCCCTGCCGCGAACTCCCTCGAGAACGTGAAGAGCCGCTTCGGGCGCATGGGGCTCGAGGTGGTCCTGCACGGGTCGGGTCAACTGGTGCTGACGGGGGCCGCACTCGACTCGTTCCTGATGGCGCTGTCGGAATGCCTCGAGAACGTGCGGAGGCACTCGGGAGTCGTCTCCGCCGACGTGACCATCACCGAGGACGAAGCGACCGTGAGGGCGATGGTGACCGACGCCGGCGTCGGCTTCGACATCGCGACCGTCCCCGACACCAAGCTCGGCTACAAGGAGTCGGTCGTCGCGCGGCTCGCCGACGTCGGCGGCCGGACGCGGCTGTTCAGCGCGCCGGGCTCGGGCACCACCGTCGTCCTCGAGGTGCCGAAGTGAGCGACGGCCCCGAACGGGTGGCACCGCTGCTGAGCGGACGGTCCTCGCGGGCGGCGAAGTCGGCGAAGGGCCAGCAGGACGGACTCGGGACCAGCTACCTGGGCAGCGGACTCAACGGGATCGCGGCCGCCCTCCTGGGCTACGAGTTCCTCATCTTCCTCTCCTCGATGGAGTCGTACGCACGGCCCGGCCTCGCCGCGACCGCCTGGCTCGTCCTCATCGCCTCGTTCGCCACCGTCGTGATCGCGATCCAGGTCGCGGGACGGCGCCTGCCGAGCGCGGCCTACCTCGTCTTCCTGATCGGCATCGCCGTCGCCGTCGTGCTCGACACGCTCGCCGTCGTCGAGCCCGGGCCCGGATCGGTCGCGCCGACCGCGGCGGTCGCCGCTGCCGTGGCGCACGCCGCGATGATCGTCCACCGCAGGAGCGCGGAGATCATCGGGGTGGCTCTCGTCGTCGGGGTCGTCGAACTCGTGGCGTTCGGAGCGATGGGCGCCGGGGACGCCACCTCCTTCTCGGTGCGGGTCAGCGCACTCGTGGTGACGGTCGCCCCGGCCGTCGTGGTCGTCGTCATGATGCGCGGCTTCCGGCGGATGGTGCAGCACGAGATCGACCGCGCGCTCGTGCAGAGCACCACCCTCGGGCCGCGCTACGCCGTCGGGATGCTGGCCTCGGAGGAGCTGGCGCGCCTCGACCTCGCGGCCGAGCGCCTCCTCGCCGAGGTCGGCGACGGCAGCGTCGCGCTCCCCCTGGACGATCAGCGGGCCGCTCACGCCGCCTCCCTCGCCACCCAGCTGCGGCTGCACCTCATCGAGGGACGCCGCGAGACCTGGCTCCACCACGCGATCCTCGAGTCCGACCTGCTCGCGCCGCTGGTCGACCTCGACGACCCCGACGGGGCCGCCGGACTCCTCGACCACGAGCAGCGCGACGGTCTGCTCTCGGCGATCTGGCTCATCCTCGACGGAGCCGTCGGCCCCTCCGCCGCCCTGCACGTCGAAGCGGGCGCACCCCGCGATCCGGGGCCTGGCGCCCGGCCGCGGACGCTGCTCGTGCCCCTCGCCCTCCGCTCGGAGGGCGTGCCACTGCGCGGAGTCGACCCCGCGACATGGGAAGCTATCGCACAGGTCGGCACCTTCCGGGAGCCCTCCCGCGACGGAGAGCTCCTGATCGAGATCGACTGTCTGGTCGAGAACCCCGCCGACCGTTGAACAGCAGCAGATCCCATTCGACGACACGCAGAGCCGAAGGACCCCGATGACCAACACCGCCGATACGAAGATCACCCTCGCCGTGGTCGACGATCACAAGATGCTCCTCGGCGCCCTCACCGAGTGGATCCGCGGCGCGGCCTCCGACATCCAGCTCGTCGCGGCGGTCGCCTCGTGGCCCGAGCTGCTCACCCACCCCGAGTTCCCCGTCGACGTCGTGCTGCTCGACCTCGACCTGAAGGACAACATCCCGATCTCCGTGAAGCTCTCGACGCTCAAGACGACCGGCGTGAAGACGGTGCTGATGAGCACCTACTCCGAGCCGGCCGTCGTCCGCGAGGCGCTCGCCTCCGGAGCGCTCGGCTACCTCGTGAAGACCGAGGACGCCGACATGATCGTCGAGGCGATCCGCGCCGCGAAGGACGGGCACTCCTACATCTCGCACGAGCTCGACATGGCCCTCTCGACCGGCGACTCCGACGGGGCGCCGAAGCTGAGCGCGCAGGAGCGCCGGGTGATGGCGCTCTACGGAGGCGGCGAGCCGGTGAAGTCGGTGGCGTTCGAACTCGGCATCTCGGAGGAGACGGCGAAGTCGTACCTCAAGCGCATCCGCGAGAAGTACCGTGTCGTGGGCATCGACGTCGGCACGAAGGTCGCGCTCCGCAAGCGCGCCATCCACGACGGGATTCTGATCGAGACGGACTGAGCCTGTCGTGCACGGCGGTCCTCGCCCGCCGTGCCGCGGTCGGCTCACGCAGATGGCCGCGTAGCGCAGAGCCTCTTGCGACGCCTGCGGGAATCCGCTGGCACGCGGATTCCCGTCCGCGGCGATCCCGTTGCGCACGGCGGTCCTCGCCCGCCGTGCCGCAGTCGGCTCACGCAGATGGCCGCGCTCCGCAGAGCGTCCCACGGCGCCTGCGGGAATCCGCTGGCACGCGGATTCCCGTCTACGGCGATCCCGTTGCGCACGGCGGTCCCCGCGCGCCGTGCCGCAGCCGGCTCGATCAGATGGCCGCGTTCCGCAGAGCGTCCCACGGCGCCTGCGGGAATCCGCTGGCACGCGGATTCCCGTCCGCGGCGATCCCGTTGCGCACGGCGGTCCTCGCCCGCCGTGCCGCAGTCGGCTCACGCAGATGGCCGCGCTCCGCAGAGCGTCCTGCGACGCCTGCGGGGAGCGGAGAGCGCCGAGACACCAGGAGTTGTCGCAGTCGATGGTCGAGTACGACGACTTCTGGAGGGTCGGGCGCGGTCAGCGCGCGGTGACGGGGACGCCGCCCGTGACGGGCGCGGCGGGCTCGCGCTGAGCGGGGTAGACCGTGCCCCGCGCGCGGTCGATCGCGAGGCTCGCGACGGCCAGGAGGATGCCGGCGAGCGTCAGGACGACTCCGACCCAGATGGGCGAGACGTAGCCGAGCCCTGACGCGATCGTCACGCCTCCGAGGGCAGCGCCGACCGAGTTGCCGATGTTGAGCGCGGAGTGGTTCAGTGCCGCAGCGATCGTCTGGCTGTCGCGCGCCACATCCATGAGGCGCGTCTGGATCGCCGGGGAGGCACCCGCCGAGAAGCCGGCGGCGAGGAAGGTGAAGACCAGGAGGCCGGCGAGCGTCGTGGCGGTCAGCGCGAGCCCGATCAGCGACACTCCGACGCCGGCGAACAGGACGAGCAGCGCCCGCTTCACGTTCTTGTCGGCCGCCCACCCGCCGACGAGGTTGCCGAGCGTCATCCCCAGACCGATCACGACGAGGACCCACGGGACGGCGCCGAGCGGCAGCCGCGTGACCTCGGTCGAGAGCGGGGTGATGTAGCTGTACATCGCGAAGAGCCCGCCGAAGCCGATCGCCCCGATCGCGAGGGTCATCCACACCTGGAGCCGGCCGAAGGCCTTCAGCTCGTTGCGCATCGTCGCACCGGGGTTCCCCTGCTGGAACGGCACGAGCAGCCACACCGCCACGACGGTCGCCGCGAAGATCGCCGCGACGACGAGGTAGGCGCTGCGCCAGCCCGCGTTCTGGCCGACCCAGGTGATCGCGGGGACGCCGATGACGTTCGCGATCGTGAGGCCCGAGAGCACGAAGGCCACTCCCTTGCCGCGCTTGCCCGGCCCCATCAGGTCGGCGGCGACGAGCGACGCGATGCCGAAGTACGCACCGTGCGGCAGCGCCGACACGAAGCGCGCCGCGAGCACGAGCGGGAACGTCGGCAGCAGCGCCGAGGCGATCGTCCCCACCGTGAAGGCCACCAGGAGGGCGAGGAGGAGGCGCTTGCGCGGCCAGCGGGCCGCAGCGGCGGCGATGGTCGGGGCGCCCACGACGACTCCGAGCGCGTAGGCCGAGATCAGGAGCCCGGCCTGCGAGTTCGCCTGCTCGGAGCTGGCCGCGTAGACGCCGGGCAGCAGATCGGCGGCGAGCTGCGGGAGGAGGCCCATCGCGACGAACTCGGTCGAGCCGATCCCGAAGCCTCCCATCGCGAGTGCGAGCAGGGCGAGTCGGGTGCGGGCCGGCGAGAGTGTCACCAGGCAAGGGTACAGAGGATCCGAGCCTGATCGAAACGATTCGAGGAACGGACTCGACGGACTCCGCTACTCGTCGAGCGCGCGCTCGAGGCGCTCGACCTTCGCGTCGATCTCGCCCGAGTACCCGGGGCGGATGTCGGCCTTGAGCACCAGCGAGACGCGCGAACCGAAGGCGCCGACCGCCTCCGTGGCCCGCTTGACCACGTCGAAGACCTCGTCCCACTCCCCCTCGATCTCGGTGAACATCGAGGTGGTGCGGTGCGGCAGTCCGGAGTCGCGGACGATGCGCACCGCCGCCGCCACCGCGTCGTGCACGGAGGCGTCGGGGCCTTCGCCGCCGGACGGAGCGACCGAGAACGCGACGAGCATGATGACCTCCCAGCGGGCCCGACCGCCGAGCCCCCGATCAGCCTAGGCCGGGACCGGTCAGCGGGCGCCGACGGATCCGGTCGCGCCCGCCTCCGCGACCACGGCGCCCGAGGGCTCCGAGGCGCGGCGCCCGAGACGCCACAGCTCGCGCAGCACCCAGCCGAGCAGCACGAGCAGCAGCGCGTTCCTGACCGTCAGCACGACGACCATGACCGCGTTCGAGTAGAGCAGGAACAGGTAGAGGTAGGGGTAGACGAGCTGGGTGAGAGCCGCGATCAGGAGGGTCAGCTTCGCCGGAGTCGCGAAGTCGCGGGCCCCGACGACGAGCCCCGCGATCACCGGAGGCGCGAGCCAGACGATGTACTGGGGCGAGAGCACCTTGTTCGTGTCGATCAGGACGAGCACGAGCGCGAGGCTCAGCAGCGGCAGGAGCCGGGTCGGCGGCGTCTTCGCGAGGAGCGCGCGCACTCCGAGCAGGAGCGTCCCGAGGACGGCGAGAGCGAGCGCGGGATTCATCAGCGCGGCGGCGACCTCGGTGCCCGGCCCGTGCATCTCGAACGTGTTGATGTCGGCCGCGTAGTAGACGTAGCTGGTCGAGGTGGTGTCGATCGACAGCCACATCCAGACGGTGCTCACCGGCGCCTCGATCTGCAGGCCGCGCGTCGTCTGGTCGGACACGAAGCTGAAGACGTGGGCACCGCCGCCGAGCGCGACGACCCCCAGCACGATCGCCGCCGAGACACCGGCCGCGACGACCACCATCCGGAGGCGCCCGCGCAGGAGCAGGACGGCCGCGGCCAGCAGCGCCGCCGGCCAGACCTTGATCCAGGTCGCGATCGTGAGGGCGAGCGCCGCGACCGCGGGCCGGCTCGACGCCCACAGGAGGCCGGCGATCGCGAGCGGGACCGTGAACGCGTCGATCCTGCCCACCGCGATCGGGCCGAGGAGCACGAGGAAGAGCAGCCACCAGCGGGCGGCGGCGAGGCGCACCGCCCGGCGCCCGTGCAGGAGGAGCGCGAACGCCGCGGCATCGACCGCGACGACCCCGATCAGCCAGGTCAGGTCGTAGCCGGCCGCGCCGAACAGCCAGGCCGACCCGATCGGGACGAGCGCGAGGATCGGGTAGACCCAGTCGACGTCGAGCCCGACGACTCCGCCGCCGTCGACCGCCGTCTGCATCCAGTTCTTGTAGATGATGCTGACGTCGCCCATCGGCAGTCCCGGCGCGTAGAGCGCGAGGAGCGAGAGCAGCAGGTGGATGAGCGCGAAGGCGCCCCAGAGCACGGAGGGGGCATCGCGGTTGTCGCGGAGCCACGCGACGGGGCGGTGGGGCGCTCGGGTTGCTGGGGTCGACACGGCGTCAGTGTAGAGGGGCTGTGCGGTGCTGTCCCTGGCAGCGATCCGCGCTCCCTTCGAGGGTCAGTACCCGGCGAACGAGTCGGTGCGGATCCGCTTCGCGCCCGCGGCTCGGAGCGCCCCGCGGACGGAGTCGACGAAGGAGGGGGAACCCGAGACGAGCCCTATCCGGCGGGGAGCATCCGGCACCGCGTCCGCCAGCGTCTCGGAGGTGATCCGCCCCGAGAGGTGCGTCCAGCGCTCGGGGAGCGACGAGGGCGTCTCGCGCGAGGCGAGCACCACCCGGGCCCCCGAGTCGCGGAGGAGCTCGCGGTAGGCGACGTCCTCGATCCTCGGGGCGGCGTAGACGACGACGACGTCCCGCGGCGGCCCGTCGGCGATCGCCCGCAGCTGGCTCGCGAACGGGGTGATGCCGATGCCGCCGGCGACGAGCAGGAGCGGAGTGGCCGGATCGGCGGGGAGGACGAAGTCGCCTCCGACGCTCGTCGCCCGGACGGCGGATCCCGGCTCGAGCTCGGCGAGAGCGCGCTTGAAGCTGCTCGCCCTCTCGGGCGTGCGGGTCGCGATGGCGATCTCGCCGTCCGCCGGCGCGGAGGCGATCGAGAACGTCCGGCGGCTCCCGCGCCCGTCGGCACGGTGCGGGATCTCGAGTTCGAGCCACTGGCCGGCCTCGAAGGGGACGGGGACGCGCGGGCGGAAGCGGTACTCCGTGACGCCCGGGGCGATGACGTCCGAGGATCGGAGCTCGAGCGAGAGCCGACGCCGCTGCCGGTAGGCGAACCCGAAGGCGATGGCGTTGCCGACCACGAGACCGAGCTCGGGACTCGCGTAGAACGGGCCGAGGTCGAACGGGACGCTCGTCAGGAGCGCTGCGACCACGGCGACGACCAGCTGCTGCGAGCGGCGGGGCGCGAGCGTCAGCGGTTCGGTCAGCATGAAGGCGCCGGCGAAGACGAACGGGTACGCCGTCACGACCGAGGCGAGCGCCGCACCCGCGTCCTGCCCGCTGAGCACGGATCGCGTGACCGAGACGGCGGCGGCGACGAGGACGAAGACGGCGAAGATCGACCAGCGCCGCACTCTCGCCACGATCAGCAGCGCGGCGACGAGCACCCAGGGCCAGATCGCGCCGGTCGGCAGCACCCACGCGGCCGCGGTCAGCGATCCCTCGGCCGCTGTGCCCTCGAGCAGCCCCTGGGCGAGGGCGATCAGCAGGACGGCGACGGCGGCCGGGTTGAAGATGTGCCGTCCGCGCCAGGCGAGGACGTACTTCGAGGCCGCGGCGATCGCCCCGACCAGAGCGACCACGAGCAGAGCCCGGGGCTCGGCCGTCGGGAAGAGCAGGAACGCGATCAGGAGCCCCGTGACGAGCGAGGACTCGAGGTGCGCTGGCGAGCGCACCGCCTTCGCGAGCAGCCAGGTCACCGCGGTGGTCGAGGCGACGGCGACGACCGCCGTGGCCACGATCTCGAGCGGCGTGAAGAACACCAGCCCGGCAGCGGAGTAGGCGACGGCGACGAGCAGGAGCGCGGCGAGCGTCATCCACACCAGGCGGTACATGGTGATGCGCCCTAGGGCGCGATCGAGGGTGCCGATCATCGGAAGACCTCTCCGGGGAAGCGGGGCGAGTAGTGGAGGGTGCCGTCGGTGAACACGCGGACGAACTCGAAGTCGAACTGCTCGGCGAGCCTCTCGGGCGAGCAGACGAAGAGGGCGGTGGCCAGGCCGTCGGCGACGAGGGCGGTGTCGGCGATCACCCAGGTCGCGACGACCGTGTCGACCGGGCGGCCCGTGCGGCCGTCGAGCACGTGGTGCAGTCCGTCACCCCAGGCGCGCCGGTTGCTGGCGGAGGCGCAGAGCGCTCGCTCGCCCGGAACGGCGACTCCGATCGCCCGGCGGTCGTCGTACGGGTGCTCGAGTGCGACGCGGAAGCCGCCCGCTCCCCGGGCACGGAGGTCGCCGCTCGCGTCGACGACGGCCGCGCCGACTCCGGACGCCCCGAGCTCGGCGAGCACGAGGTCGACGAGCTGACCCTTGCCCGCCGCTCCGACGTCGAGCACGACCCCGGTCGAGGTCGACAGGCCCGCACCGCCCGGGGCCCTCGCGTCGCGCCACGAGGGAGCGGGTGCGACCGGGCCGCGGGGGACGAGCGAGTAGGCGGCGTCGTAGCCGAGCTGCTCGAGCGCGTCGCCGACGAAGGGGGTGACGGCGCCTCCGGTCAGCGAGAACAGCCGGTCGTAGAGGTCGAACAGCGCCTCGGCCTCGGGCGGGAAGAGGTGCTCCCCCGGCCCGGTGCGGAGTGCAGAGGCGGCCGAGTCGTCTCGGAAGCGGGACCAGGTGCGGTCGTAGTCCTCGACGCGCGTCTCGATCTGCTCGCGCGTGCGCCCGTCGAGAGGCTCGTCGGTGTCGATCAGCCACTCCGTGCCGATCGCCTCGAAGCGCCAGACGTGCTCGAGCACCCCGGAGGCGTCAGGCCGCGGCATCGGCCTTGATCGTCTCGACCGCGTCGTTGAAGCCGGTCGAGGTCAGCGAGGAGCCGGAGACCTTGGACACGTCGATCTCGTCGATGCTCTTGCCGACGACCTCGCCCGCGATGCCGCCCGCGAAGCGCTCCTGGTACTGCTCGCCCGTCGGGTTCTCGGACTCGGGGGTGACCGTCACGGCCGTGACGACTCCGCCCTCGAGGGTCAGCGAGACGCCGACCGTCTCGCTGCCGCCGGGCGACGTGTAGGACCCCTGGGCGTCGTAGGTGCCGTCGGCGTAGGCGCTGTCGCTGGAGGCGGCCGCGGCGGAGTCGTCGGTCGCGGCCGCGGTCGACTCGGTCGTCGCCTCGGAGGTGGCGGTCGTGCCGCTCGTCTCGTCGGCGGAGTCGGTGCCGGCGGTCGCGGTGCTGGAGCACGCTGCGAGGGCTGCGAGGGTGCCGGCTCCGGCCAGGAGGGTGAGGGCGTAGCGGACGGGAGTCGTGGTCTTCGCGGTCATGTCTGATCTCCTGAGGGGGGTGCGGACGCGGCTGTCGATCCCGACACTACGGTCGGGTGCTTCGAGGTTCCGATGAGCGTGCAGTGCGGCTCCGATGGGCGATGCCGGCGGGAGCCGCCTCTCCCCCTGATAACGGCGGGACGCCGGGAATGGTTCAGCGCCGCTCGGGCGCCTCGTCGGAAGGCCGGAGCGATGCGGCCGGCCATCGGATCAGCGCAGCAGCTGCGCGACCACGCCGGGCAGATGCTCGGCGATGTCCAGGGCCGCGATCGGCCCGCCTCCGGAGGCGGCACTGCCCGCCTCCGCGTGCAGAACGGCCGCCGCCGAGGCGGTCGTGGCGATGTCGTCGTCGGTCAGCGAGCGCCCGTCGCTCTCGGCATCGGCGGCGCGCCCGGCGAGGAGGGCGCCGAGCACTCCCCCGAGCACGTCGCCGCTGCCCGCCGTCGCCAGCCAGGGGGTGGATCCGCTCACCGCGTACGCCGAGGCGCCCGCGACCACGTGCGTCGTGCCGCCCTTGAGCAGGACGCACACGCCGAACCTCTCGGACGCCCGCCGAGCCCATCCGCTCGCGTCCGCGGCGACGTCGCGGCTCTCGACGTCGACTCCGGCGCGAGCGAGCATCCCGGCGAGCTCTCTCGCGTGCGGGGTCACGACGACCGGACCGGCGACCTCGCCGACCAGGTCGAGCGCGCCCGCGTCGAGCACCACGGGGACACCGGAGTGCAGCTGCTCGAGGAGTGTGCTCCGTTCCGCCTCCGAGCGGTCGCCCGCGTCGGTGCCTGAGCCGACCAGCCAGGCCTGCACGCGTCCGAGCGACGTCACCACCTCCGGCCGCCGCGCGAGCACGAGGGCCGACGGCCGCTCCGGTCCGAGGTAGCGGACCATCCCGATCCCGGTCCGCACCGCGGCCTCCACGCCCAGGACCGCGGCCCCGGGATAGCGGTCGGAGCCGGTCGCGACTCCGAGCACGCCCCGGCTGTACTTGTCGTCGTCGGCCCGCGGGGCACGCAGGACCCGCGTCGCCTCCACCGGCCCGAATCGCACGAACCCGTCGGTCATGCGCTCCACCCTAGGGCGATCGCCTCCTTGGCACGGCGCGATCGGGTCCGATAGGCTCTCGGCGTTTGTCACCTGACAGAACAAACACGAGGGAGTGGACGTGCCAGCAGTCGACGACATCCGGGCCGACGAGATCGAGCGACTGACGGCGGTGCGGCCAGAGCCCCGCCAGCTCGCGTGGCAGAGGCTGGAGTTCTACGCCTTCCTGCACTTCGGGATGACCACCATGACCGACAGGGAGTGGGGCCTCGGACACGAGGATCCGGCTCTCTTCGACCCCGATGCCCTCGACGTCGATCAGTGGATGCGCGCGATCGCGAGCGCCGGCATGACCGGGATCATCCTCACCGCGAAGCACCACGACGGCTTCTGCCTCTGGCCGAGTGCGATGACCGGGCACACGGTCGCGGCGTCGCCCTGGCGCGGAGGCGAGGGAGACCTCGTGGCGGAGGTCGCTGACTCCGCGCGTCGGCACGGGCTCCGGCTCGGCGTCTACCTGTCCCCCTGGGACCGCACAGAGGCGAGCTACGGATCCGGATCCGCCTACGACGACTTCTTCGTCGCTCAGCTCACCGAGCTCCTGACGCAGTACGGCGACGTCTTCTCGGTGTGGTTCGACGGCGCGAACGGCGAGGGGCCGGACGGGCGCGTCCAGACCTACGACTGGGACCGCTACTACGAGGTCGTCCGCCGGCTGCGGCCGGGAGCGGTCATCAGCGTCTGCGGGCCGGATGTCCGCTGGTGCGGCAACGAGGCCGGCCACACCCGCGCCGACGAGTGGAGTGTGGTGCCCGGCTCCCTCCGCGACGCCGAGCGCATCGCCGAGCAGTCTCAGCAGATCGACGACGGAGAGTTCTCGAGGCTCGTGCGCAGCGACGAGGAGGACCTCGGCAGCCGACGCGCGCTCGAGGGCCGGCTCGACGACCTCGTCTGGTATCCGGCGGAGGTCAACACCTCGATCCGGCCCGGCTGGTTCCACCACCCCTCGGAGGACGGCGCCGTCCGTTCGGCGGAGGAGCTGTTCGAGATCTGGTGCAGCTCCGTCGGCGGCAACGCGACCTTCCTCCTGAACGTGCCGCCGAACGCGCACGGACTCGTGGCCGACCCCGACGTGCGCGAGCTGGAGCGGCTGGGCGCCCTGATCGCCGACTTCCGCGGGCGGGCACTGCCCGCCCGCCTCGAGCCGTCGTCGCGCTCGGAGGAGGGAGCCGCCGCCCCCGCCGCCGGGTTCGGACCGGTCGCCGAGACGACCTGGCGACCGGCCGACGACGACCCGGCGCCCACGATCACCGTGCAGCTCCCGTCGGTCCGCGCCGTCGAGGCCGTGGTGCTCAGCGAGGACATCCGCCTCGGTCAGCGCCTCGAGGCCGTGACCGTGCGCGCCGTCGTCGACGGCGAGCTGCGCGACGTCGCTCGTGCCCACTCCGTCGGCTACCGCCGCATCCTCCGCTTCGACCGCGCCGTCGCCACCGACCGCCTCGTCATCGGTCTGGACGAGACCAGGGGCCTGCCCGCCGTGTCCTCGGTGGCGACGATCGGAGCCTCCACCCCCGCCTCCGGATCCGCCTGATGCCGCGGCGCCCGGCGGGGCCGGGCGCCCGCGGACGCCCTGCTATCGTTGCCGCGATGAACCAGGGCGGGGCCGCCGCGAGGCCGAACGGCATCGCGCGCTGGCCCGAGATGCATCCGACGACCCAGGCCGCGTTCAACAGGGTCCTCTGGAGCGGCGGCCTCCCGCGGACCGAGATCGCCCGCAAGCTCGGCCTCTCGCGCACACGCCTCACCGCCATCACGCGCGACCTCGAGGAGGCGGGCTTCCTCGTCGAGGGCGGCCGCGAGCAGCGGTCGACCACTGGCCGCCCCGCCGAGATGCTGCACGCGGTCACGACGGCGTACCAGTTCCTCGGGCTGCACCTCCACGGCGCGTCCGTGACGGCGGCACTCGTCGACCTCGACGGCCGCGTCGTCTGGGAGGACGACGCCGCGCTCGGGACCGACTCGCCCGAGGAGCTCGTCGAGCTGGCCGGCCGGATGCTGCGAGAGGTGTCCGAGGCGTTCCGGGTCGCCGCTGTCACGATCTGCGGACCGCTCGCGCGGGTGGGTCTCGATTCCGCGGCGGCTCGGATCCGCGCGATCGACGACTCCCTCCGCGACCGCTTCGAGGTGGAGTGGGGTCTCCCCCTGTGGGTCGACGACGACGTCATCGCGCTCACCGCGTTCGAGCAGTGGCCGCGGCTCGGCGAGGGACAGGACAGCATGGTGCTGATCTCGGTGGGCGAGGAGATCGGCTTCGGCCTCGTCACGCACCTGGCGATCATGCGCGGAGCCCGGCGCGCGGCGGGACGCTTCGATCACATCCCCGTCGTCGCCGACGGACCGGAGTGCCCGCTCGGACACCGGGGCTGCCTCTGGAGCGTGTGCTCGACGACCGCCGTCCTCCACGCCGTCCCGGGCGCCGGCAGTCTCTCGGAGATCGCGGAACGGGCCGACTCCGGCGACCCGCTCTGCGCCGCCGTGCTCGAGCGCGCGGCGACGGGCCTCGGAACGGCCGCGGGCCATCTCGTGAACCTCCTCGACCCGCACAAGCTCGTCCTCACCGGCGAGAGCCACACCGTGCTGCGCAATCGTCAGTCGGCGTTCGACTCGGCCCTCGCCATCACGCGACTGGGCGGAGGAGAGATCGAGATCGACCTCCAGGAGTTCGATTTCGTCGAGTGGGCGCGGGCCGCCGCGGCCCTGGGGCTCTACCGCTGCCTCGCCCCCGAACCCTTCTGAACGCGCTCTCCCGACTATTTGTTTCGTCACTTGACAAACTCCGCGACCGTCGGGGATGCTGAGGGCGGCCGCACGGACGCGGTCCTTCGCAGCAGTCAAAGGAGACGTCTTGCGCACCTCACGCATCACCGCCGCGGCCCTCGCCCTCGGCCTCTCGACCCTCGCCCTCGCCGGATGCACGGCCTCCTCCGGCGACTCCGGAGGCTCGGACGGCGGGCCCGTCACCCTCGACTACTGGGCCTGGGCGCCCGGGTCGCAGGAGGAGGTCGACGCCTTCAACGAGTCGCACCCCGACATCCAGGTGAAGCTCACCGATGCCGGAGGCGGAGAGACGTCCTCGGCCAAGCTCGTCACCGCGCTCCGCGCCGGGAACGCTCCCGACATCGCTCTCGTCGAGAACACCTCGCTCCCGCGCATGATCGTCGCCGGGGTGCCGCTCGACATCACCGACTACGTCACCGACATCCAGGACGCCTTCGCCGAGGGCACCTGGGCGCAGACCACCTTCGACGGCCGCACCTTCGGCGTGCCCCAGGACATCGGGCCCATGGCGCTGGTGTACCGCGTCGACGTCTTCGAGAAGTACGGGATCGAAGCCCCGGTCACCTGGGAGGACTACCGCGAGGCCGCCGCCACCATCAAGGCGCAGGACCCGAGCCTCACCATGGCCTCGCTCAGCACCGACGGTTGGGGCTGGTACGCCCCCGTCGCCGCTCAGGCGGGCGAGGACTGGTGGTCGCAGGACGGCGAGACCTGGACCGTGAACATCGACGGCGAGAAGTCGCGCCAGGTCATGGACTTCTTCCAGGGCATGTACGACGACGGCCTGATCACGGCCGACCCGATCCTGACCCCGACCTACAACCAGCAGCTCAACGACGGCACCATGCTCTCCTGGCCCTCCGCCGTGTGGGCACCCGGAGTCATCGAGGGCGTCGCGCCGACGACCGCCGGCAAGTGGGCGCTCTCGCCGCTGCCGCGCTGGGACGCCGACGACCCCACCGTCTCGTTCCAGGGCGGCTCCTCGGTGGTCGTCACCTCGACCAGCGAGCACCCGGAGGAGGCGGCGGAGTTCGCGAAGTGGCTGAACGCGAGCGAGGAGGGGGCCGAGATGATCCTCAACGTGCAGAACGGCTATCCGGCGGCGCTCTACGGCCAGGAGATCGCGACCGAGCAGGAGCCCCCGGCCCTCATGCCGCAGCAGACCGACTACTACGACGTCGTCGCCGAAATCTCCCAGAACACCAAGCCCGTCACGTGGGGCCCGAACACCGACGTCGCCGCCGCCGCCTTCACCGACGCGATGAACGCCGCGGTGCAGAACGGCACCTCCTGGGCCGATGCGCTCACCGCCACACAGGACGCGGTGGTCGCCGACATGGAGGAGCAGGGGTTCACCGTCGAGGAGGGGAGCTGATCCCGCGCACCCCCGCGGAGATCCGACCATGACAGACGTCACGCTCGTCACGACCGACGAGGTCGGGACCCCGGCGGTGCCGGCGAAGCTCGACCGGCACCGCCCCAGGCCCCGCCGCTCGTCGCTGCGCTCGAGGACCGCCCCCTACTTCTTCAGCGCCCCCGCGATGATCCTCTACCTCGCATTCACGGTCGTCCCGCTCTTCTACGCCCTCGGGACGAGCTTCTTCGCCCAACGCCTCACCGGCGGCGGGATCCTGGGGACGAAGGAGTCGGTGTTCGTCTGGTTCGAGAACTACGCCAAGGTCTTCACCGACGCGAGCCTCGTCGCGGGGCTCGGCAGGCTGGCGATCTACGGCCTCATCGCCGTCCCCCTCACGCTCGGGCTCGCCCTCCTGTTCGCCCTCCTCCTCGACGCCCAGGGCACGCGGTTCACGCGCTTCGGCCGGACCGCCATCTTCATCCCCTACGCCGTCCCGGGCGTGGTCGCAGCGCTGATGTGGGGCTTCATGTACCTGCCGAGCACCAGCCCGTTCTCGTACGTGACCCGCTCCCTCGGTCTCGGGAGCATCCCGTTCCTCGAGCAGGAGGGGCTCTACGGCTCGATCGCGAACATCACGATCTGGGGCGGCATCGGCTTCAACATGCTCGTCATCTACACCGCTCTGCGGAGCATCCCGAACGAGCTCGTCGAGGCGGCCCGGATCGACGGGGCGAGCGAGACGCAGATCGCCCTGCGCGTGAAGGTGCCGCTCGTCGGGCCCGCGCTCATCCTGACCGCGATCTTCGCCCTCCTCGGAGCCCTCCAGCTGTACGGCGAGCCGGCCATGCTGATGCCGCTGACCAACACCATCTCGACGACCTGGGCGCCGCTCATGTCGATTTACCGCGACGCCTTCGTCCTCGACAACCTGTCGTCCGCGTCCGCGTCGTCGATGATCCTCGCGATCGGCACCGCAGCGGTCTCGCTCGCGGTCCTCGCCGTGGTGCGTCGACTCAGCCGAAGGGGGATGGCATGACCGCCATGACCACCCGTCCGACGAGCTCCGCAGCACCCGGGCGCCCCTCGAGGTCCCGGCTGACGTCGGAGCGGGCGAGGATCCTCCCGACGATCCTGCTGCTGATCGGCGGCGTGTACTGCCTGATCCCCGTGGCGTGGGTCTTCGTCGCCTCCTCGAAGGCACCGGGCGAGCTCTTCAACTCGTTCACGTTCGCGCCCGGCTCCGGGCTGCTCGGCAACCTCACCGATCTCTTCGCCTACAACGACGGCGTCTACGGGCTGTGGGCGATGAACTCGCTGCTCTACGCCGGCGTCGGCGGAGTGCTCTCGACACTGGTCTCAGCTGCGGCGGGCTACGCGCTCGCCAAGTTCGACTTCCCCGGCGGGCGGATCTTCTTCGGCGCACTGCTGGCCGGGCTCCTCATCCCCGGGATCACCCTCGCCGTCCCGCAGTACATGCTGCTGTCCGAGCTGGGCCTCGCCGGCACCCGCTGGTCGGTTCTGCTCCCGAGCATCATCAGCCCGTTCGGCATCTACCTCTGCAAGGTGTTCGCCGAGGGCGCCATCGCCCAGGAGGCGCTCGAGGCCGCTCGCATCGACGGCGCGAACGAGTGGCGCATCTTCTCGGAGATCGTGCTGCCGCTGATGGTGCCCGGCATGGTGACCGTCTTCCTGCTGCAGTTCGTCGGCATCTGGAACAACTTCCTGCTGCCGTACATCATGCTCGCCGACTCGACCACCTTCCCGCTCACCGTCGGCCTCAGCTCGCTGCTCTCGCAGGGCTCGGGCTCGCCGGCCCTCTACTCGCTCTCCATCATCGGCGCCGCCGTCGCGATCGTCCCGCTCATCGCCCTCGTGCTGTTCCTTCAGCGCTTCTGGCGACTCGACCTGATCTCCGGAGGAGTCAAAGGATGACCCGATCGCACACCGATCTCGACTGGCCCACAGCAGGCATCAGCTTCGGGGGCGACTACAACCCCGAGCAGTGGGACCGCGCCGTCTGGCGCGAGGACGTCGAGCTGATGAAGCGGGCCGGCGTCTCGATGGTGTCGCTGGGCATCTTCTCCTGGGGCCTGCTCGAGACCGCGGAGGGCGTCTACGACTGGGAGTGGTTCGACGAGATCGTCGATCTGCTGGGAGAGAACGGGATCGCGATCGACCTCGCGACGCCGACCGCCGCTCCCCCGAGCTGGCTTCTCGCCGCGCACCCCGAGTTCCCGCCCGTGGACCGCGATATGACGCGGCACTGGGCGGGCGCCCGTCTGGGCTGGTGCCCGAGCAACCCCGACTTCCGCGCGCACGCGCTCAGGATCGTCCGCGCCGTGGCCGAGCGCTACGGCTCGCGGGAGCACGTGGTGATGTGGCACGTCAGCAACGAGCTCGGAGGCGGCAACGGCCACTGCTACTGCGACGTCTCCGCGGCCGCGTTCCGCCGCTGGCTCGGAGAGAGGTACGGCACGATCGACGACCTCAACGCGGCGTGGGGAACCGCCTTCTGGGGCCACCGCTTCACCTCTTTCGACGAGGTGCTCCCCCCGCGCGGGAACGACGCCAAGAATCCCTCGCTGATGCTCGACTTCGACCGCTTCTCGTCCGAGCAGCTGTTCGACCACTACCTCGCCGAGCGGACGCTGCTGCTCGAGATCACGCCCGACCTCCCGGTCACGACCAACTTCATGGTCGGTGCGGAGTCGGACGCCGTCGACTACGCACGCTGGGCGCCGCTGATGGACATCGTCGCGAACGACCACTACACGCGGTCCTCCGACCCGCTGCCGCAGCAGGACGTCGCGTTCTCGGGCGACCGGATGCACGCCCTGACCACCGAACGGCGGCCCTGGCTGCTGATGGAGCACTCGACGAGCGCGGTCAACTGGCAGCCCCGCAACCGGGCGAAGAACCCGGGCGAGCTGATCCGCGACTCCCTCAGCCACGTCGCGCACGGGGCGGACGGCGTGCTGTTCTTCCAGTGGCGGGCCTCCCGAGCCGGTGCCGAGCAGTTCCACTCGGCGATGGTGCCGCACGCGGGCGTCGACACGAAGGTGTTCCGCGAGGTCGAGGCGCTCGGCGCGCACCTGCGCAGCCTGGCAGCGGTCAAGGGTTCGCGGGTGCGGCAGGCGAGCGTCGGCATCCTCTTCGACAACGAAGCGGGCTGGGCGATCCGCGAGGGAGTGAAGCCGAACAACTTCCTGTCCTACGGCGCCGCGGTGCGCGCCTGGCACGCCGCGTTCTGGCGCAGGGGCGACGCCATCGACGTCCTGCCGCCCTGGAAGGACTTCTCGGGCTACGAGACGCTCGTCGTCCCGCAGCTCTTCCTCGTCTCGGACGACACGGCGGCTCGGGTCGCGGCCTTCGCCCGAGAGGGCGGGACAGTCATCGTGACGGCGTTCTCGGGGATCGTCGACGAGAACGATCACGTCCGCCTCGGCGGCTATCCCGGTGCGTTCCGCGAGCTGCTCGGAGCCTGGTCGGAGGAGTTCCACCCCCTGCAGAACGGGCAGGGCTTCGTCCTCGACAACGGCTGGGCCGGAACCGAGTGGACGGAGCACGTCCACCTCGAGTCGGCCCGGGCGCTCGCTCACTACCGCGGTGGTGCGCTCGACGGAGTGCCGGCCGTGACACTCCGCACCCTCGAGGGAGGCGGCCGAGCGGTCTACGTGTCGGCCGGCCTGGACGACTCCTCCATCGAGGCGCTGGTGGCCGAGCTCGTCACCGCTCCCTCCGGCCTTCCCCGCCACGACGGCAGCGACCTCGAGATCGGGATCCGCGAGAACGACGACGAGCGCTTCGTCTTCCTCCTCAATCACGGCCCCGCCGACGCCACTGTCGACATCGCCGGCGACGAACTGCTGACGGCCTCGGCCGTCACCTCCTCCCTCATCGTCCCCGGAGGCGGCGTCCGGGTCGTCCGCACGCCGCGGGTGTAGCGGGGCCCGCTGCTCGAGCAGCCCGCGCAGTGGCGGATCGAGATCCACGACTCCGGAGGACGCAGGTCGCGATGGCCGCTCCGCAGCTCCCAACCAGAGCGAGGCGCGGGCCGCGGAGGGGTCGGCTGCAAGGCGGACGAGGGAGCGATACCGGCGGTATCGCGACCGAGGACAACGCCGCAGACGGCCCCTCCGCGGCCCGCGCCGCTCAGCGGCGGGTGGCGTCGTCGACTTCGCCTACGAGCTCCTCGATGATGTCCTCCAGGAACAGCACTCCGGTGGCCTCCCCCTTCTCGTCGAAGGCGCGGGCGAGGTGGGCGCCGGTGCGGCGCATGATCGCGAGCGCGTCCTCGAGGTCGGTCGCCTCGAAGATCGAGGCGAGCTGACGGATCCGCTTGGTCGGGATCGGCAGGCGGAACTTCGCACCCTCGGTGTCGCCGTCGAGGTCGAGGACGTCCTTGAGGTGGATGTACCCGTCGGGCTGCCCGTCGTCGCCGAGGACGACGTAGCGCGAGAAGCCGTGCTTCGCGACGGCGCGTTCGACGTCGGCGGGCGTCGCTCCGGCCGGGAGGCTGACGATGCCGTCGAGCGGCAGCGCCACGTCGTGCACCTTCTTCTCGGTGAACTCGAACGCCGCGAGGAGGGTGCCCGTCGAGTCGCGGAGGGTGCCCTCGCGGGTGGACTGGTCGACGATCGTCTGCACCTCCTCGAGGGTGAAGGTGCTGTTCGCCTCGTCCTTCGGCTCGACGCGGAACAGGCGGAGCACCGCGTTCGAGATCGCGTTGAGCGCCACGATGATCGGCCGCAGCACGCGGGCGATCGCGACGAGCGGCGGCGCGAGCAGGAGCACGGCGCGGTCCGGCATCGAGAACGAGATGTTCTTGGGGACCATCTCGCCCAGCACCACGTGCAGGAACGAGACGATCAGCAGCGTGATGACGAAGGCGACGGTGCCCGAGAGCTCGTCCGGGATCCCGACGGCGTGCAGCGGCACCTCGAGCAGGTGGTGGATCGCCGGCTCGCTCACGTTGAGGATCAGCAGCGAGCAGACGGTGATGCCGAGCTGGGTCGTGGCCAGCATCAGGGTCGCGTGCTCCATGGCGGCGAGCGCGGTGATCGCGCTGCGGCGACCGCTCTCGGCGAGGGGCTCGATCTGGGAGCGGCGCGCGGAGATGACCGCGAACTCGGCGCCGACGAAGAAGGCGTTCGCGGCGAGCAGCACCACGAGCCAGGCGATTCCGGCCCAGTCACTCATCGCCGGCCTCCTTGCGTGCTCGGTGCGGGCGGCCGACGTCGGCCAGGGGGTCGGGTATCTCGTCGGGGCCGGCCTCGGGGTCGGGCGTGTAGCGGATCCGGTCGATCCGCCTCCCGTCGAGGCGTTCGACCCGGAGGGAGCCGCCGTCCACGACGACCTCGTCGCCGACCGCCGGCAGGCGGCCGAGCTCGCTCATCACGAAGCCGGCGACCGTCTCATAGGGGCCCTCCTCGGGGATGTGCACGCCCGCGCGGTCGCGGACCTCGTCGGGTCGGAGCATCCCGGGGAAGGTCGTCGACCCCGGCAGCTTCACGACGTCGGCGCGGGAGCGGTCGTGCTCGTCGGCCACCTCGCCCACGAGCTCCTCCACGAGGTCCTCGAGCGTGGCGACACCGGCCGTGCCGCCGTACTCGTCGACGACGACGGCCAGCTGGAAGCCCCGGCCGCGGAGCTCGGTGAGGAGCACGTCGAGCTTCATCGTCTCGGGGACCCGGAGGGGCTCCGAGCGCAGAGCGGTGACGGGAACCTCCGAGCGCTTGCCGCGCGGGACGGCGACGGCCTGCTTGACGTGCACGACTCCGACGATGTCGTCGATGTCGTCGTCCGTGATCGGGAACCGCGAGAGCCCGGTGGTGCGCGCGAGATCGAGGACGTCCTGCGCGGTGCTCGCGCGCTCCAGGGTCGAGACGCGCAGTCGCGGAGTCATCACGTCTCCGGCGGACAGCGCGGAGAAGCGGAGGGTGCGCCCGAGCAGATCGGCGGTGTCCTCTTCGAGCAGGCCGGCGCTCGCGGAGTGGCGGACGAGGCTCGAGAGCTCCTCGGCGCTGCGGGCGCCCGAGAGCTCCTCCTTCGGCTCGATGCCGACCAGGCGCAGGAGCGCGTTGGCGCTGCCGTTGAGGAGGGCGACGGCCGGCCGGAACACGGTGGTGAACGCGGTCTGCAGCGGCACGACGAGCTTCGCCGTCGCCCGCGGCAGCGCCAGCGCGAAGTTCTTGGGCACGAGCTCGCCGAGGATCATCGACAGGAGGGTCGCGATGATGATCGCGACGACCGTCATGACCCCCGAGAGCACGTCCTCGGGGAGCCCGAGTCCGCTGAACGGCTGCTCGAGGAGCGTCGACAGCGCCGGCTCCATCGTGTAGCCGGTCAGCAGCGTGGTGAGGGTGATCCCGAGCTGCGCGCTCGAGAGGTGCGTCGAGGTCACCTTGAGGGCCGCGATGGTCATGCCCAGGCGCGTCTCGCCGCGGTCGCGACGGGCTTCGAGGTCGGCGCGGTCGAGGTTGACCAGGGCGAACTCGCTGGCGACGAACACGCCGGTGCCGAGCGTCAGCAGCAGGCCGACACCGAGGAGGAGCCACTCAGTGCCCACGGAGGTCACCCCCGGTCACGGTGCGGGAGTTCGAGGAGTGCCGGACGAGCCGGTCCGAGCGCGGATGGGCAGAAGGGGGGTCGTCCATTGTGGCGTCGAGTCTACCCGGCCGCGACCTGCACCACAGCCGTCGGTCGGCGCCCGATCAGAGCCATTTCTTGCGCTTGAACACGGCGTAGAGCGCGAAGCCGAACACGAGCATCAAGCCGATCGCCCACGGGTAGCCGAGCCGCCAGTGCAGCTCGGGCATCTCGTCGAAGTTCATGCCGTAGATCCCGGCCACGAGGGTCGGCGCGAAGAGGATGGCGGCCCACGACGAGATCTTGCGGACGACGTCGTTCTGAGCGAGCCCGGTCTCGGTCTGGCGCCGCGAGACCAGCGTCGAGTGCACAGTGAGGGCCTTGTCGAGGATCGCCCGCAGCGCGTCGACCGCCTCCGTCACGCGGATGGTGTGGTCGAGGACGTCGCGCAGCGAGCGGTGCAGCTCGACGTGCTCGGGAGTCGCCCTCGCCCCTGTCGGCGTGGTCGAGTCGTCGGCCAGCAGGTGCAGCAGGGCCGTCAGGGGCTGCACCGAGCGCTGGAAGTGGATGACCTCGCGAGAGAGGCGGTAGATGCGCTCCGAGAGCCCGTCGTCGGAATCGGTGCCGAAGAGCTGGTCCTCGATCTCGTCCACGTCGCCCTGCACTCCCTGGACGACCGGCGCGTACTCGTCGACGACCTGGTCGAGGATGGCGTAGAGGACCGCCTCCGGTCCGCGCGCCAGCAGCGCCGGATCCTCCTCCAGGCGCCGCCTGACCCGAGCCAGGTCGGGCGAGTCCGCGTGCCGGATCGTGACCACGAAGTCGGGACCGACGAAGACGTGCAGCTCGCCGAACACGACCGTCTCGGCGGAGTCGACGTAGCGCGCCGGGCGGAGGACGACGAAGATCCCGTCGTCGTAGCGCTCGAGCTTCGCCCGCTGGTGGCCGCTGAGCGCGTCCTCGACCGCGAGCGGATGCAGCCCGAACTCCTCGGCGACCGCCTGCACCTCCTCGCGGCTCGGGCGGTAGAGCCCGATCCACGCCATCCCGTGCTCCTCGCGCATCAGCTCGAAGGTGTCCTCGAGCGAAGCGGGGTTGCGGATGCGGTGGCCGCCGACGTACACGGCGTTGTCGACGATGGTCATGCGCTCGGTTCTAGCAGACGGGGCGGTGGTGGGCGGACCGGGGGCTCGGCGGGCGGGACCGGGTCACCAGCTGACCGGCAGCGCCTTCCCCTCCTCGTAGCCCGCCGCCGACTGCAGACCGACGAGGGCCCGCTCGTGGAAGTCGGCGACGCTGCGGGCACCGGCGTAGGTGAACGACGAGCGGACACCCGAGGTGATCATGTCGAGCAGGTCCTCGAGCGAGGGACGCAGCGGGTCGAGGTAGATGGTCGACGACGAGATCCCCTCGGCGAAGAGGCGCTTGCGGGCGAGCTCGTAGGCGTCGAGCCGGTCGAACCGCTCCTGCACCGCCTTCGCGGAGGCCATCCCCCAGCTCTCCTTGTAGACCCGGCCGGCCGCGTCGCTGCGCAGCTCGCCGGGAGCCTCGATGGTCCCGGCGAACCAGGAGCCGATCATGACGGAGGATGCGCCCGCGGCGAGCGCCAGCGCCACGTCGCGCGGGTAGCGCACCCCGCCGTCGGCCCAGACGTGCGCGCCGAGCTCGCGGGCGCGATCGGCCGTCTCGAGGACCGCCGAGAACTGCGGCCGCCCGACGGCCGTCATCATCCGGGTCGTGCACATCGCGCCCGGTCCCACTCCGACCTTCAGGATGTCGGCACCCGCGTCGACGAGGTCGCCGACGGCCTCGGCCGTCACCACGTTGCCCGCGGCGATCGGCACGCCGAGCTTCAGTGCCGAGACGGTGCGCAGCGCCCGCAGCATCCCCTCCTGGTGGCCGTGAGCCGTGTCGAGGACGAGGACGTCGACTCCCGCGCCGACGAGCGCCCGGGCCTTGGCCGCGACGTCGCCGTTGATGCCCACGGCGGCGGCGACCCTGAGGCGCCCGCCGGCGTCGAGCGCGGGGTCGTAGAGGGTGGAGCGGAGCGCGCCGGTGCGCGAGAGGGTGCCGACCAGGGCGCCGTGGTGGAGCACGGGGGCGAAGTCGAGGTCGGCCGCGACCATCAGGTCGAAGGCCGCGCGCGCGGTCGGCACGTCGTCGGCGTCGATCGCCGGCGCCGCACCGTGCACCAGGTCGCCGAGCTGCGCATCCGGGAGGGCGGTCGCGAGACGCGACGCCGGCACGCAGCCGAGGATCGAGCCGTCGGCCTGCTGGATCACGAAGCCGTGGCCCGCGACCGCGGGCAGGATCGCGAGGGCCTGCTCGACCGTCGTCTCCGGAGGCGCCGTCAGCGCACCCGAGAAGGCGACCGGCTGGTCCTTCACCCAGCGGATCGCCGCGTCGAGCGCCTGCAGCGGCATGTCCTGCGGGAGGACGCCGAGGCCGCCGCGCCGGGCGAGTGTCGCGGCCAGGCGCTGGCCGGTCACCGAGTTCATGTTCGACGAGACGATCGGGATCGTCGCGCCGGTCCCGTCTCCGGGGGCCAGCGACACGTCGAGCCTGCTGGTCACCGAGGACCTGCCGGGGACCAGGAAGACGTCGGAGTAGGTGAGGTCGCCCGAGGGCGATCCGCCGTAGAAGCGCATGCCTGAGACGCTACCCCGACCCGCGCGCGGGGGGCGTCGCGACCGGGATCGGGGCTAGGCTTGACGACCGGGACGGGACCAGGCGACGAGGCCGGTCCAGGTGGACGAGGACGACCTCCTCTCCGCCGGGATCCAGGCGTCGAGGGATGCGGCGGGCCCGTCCGAATCAGCGCAGAACACTGATCGGCGCTGAGCACATGAACGCAGAGCGAATCAACGGAGAGAGTGGGCGATCGGCTGTGTCGAGCCAATTGACCGGTGTGGGTACGGACCAGGGCTCGGAGGACTTCGGAGCCAACGAGTGGCTCGTGGAGGAGCTGTACGAGCAGTACAGCGCCGACAAGGCCTCCGTGGACGAGTCCTGGTGGCCGATCCTGGAGCGCTACGGACAGCAGCTGGCGGGCAAGGGCGCCGCGACTCCCCCGGCGGCCGAGAAGGCCGAGAAGGTCGAGAAGCCCGCCGCCGAGCAGAAGCCCACGGCGGAGCGCACCTCGAGCAGCGCAGGGGCGACGGTGACCCATCCCGTCACCGCCCCCGCGGCCGGGGCTCCCGCGTCGAAGACGACGTCGAAGCAGCCCAAGCCCGCGCCGATCCCGGCCGACGCACCGGTGAGCAAGCCCGCCGAGGCCGACACGGCTCCGGCCGAGGAGGACGTGGTCACGCCGCTCCGCGGCATGGCCAAGAGCCTCGCCACCAACATGGACGCGAGCCTCACCGTCCCGACCGCGACGAGCGTCCGCACGATCCCGGCGAAGCTGATGATCGACAACCGCATCGTCATCAACAACCACCTGCGCCGCACCCGCGGCGGCAAGGTGTCGTTCACGCACCTGATCGGCTGGGCGCTGATCCGCGCGCTCAAGGACTTCCCGAGCCAGAACGTCTTCTACGACGAGCCCGACGGCAAGCCCTCGGTCGTGGCGCCCGCGCACGTCGGACTCGGCATCGCCATCGACATGCCCAAGCCCGACGGCAGCCGTGCCCTGCTCGTCCCGAGCATCAAGCGCGCCGACACGCTCAGCTTCACCGCCTACCTCTCGGCCTACGAGGATCTGGTCAAGCGCGCCCGCGCCAACAAGCTGGTCGCGGGCGACTTCGCCGGCACCACCCTGTCGCTGACGAACCCCGGAGGCATCGGCACCGTCCACTCCGTGCCGCGCCTGATGAAGGGCCAGGGCTGCATCATCGGCGCCGGCGCCCTCGAGTACCCCGCCGAGTTCCAGGGCTCATCCGAGAAGACCCTCGTCGAGCTGGGCATCGGCAAGACCATCACGCTGACCTCGACCTACGACCACCGCGTCATCCAGGGCGCCGGTTCGGGCGAGTTCCTCAAGATCGTGCACGAGCTGCTCATCGGCAAGCGCGGGTTCTACGAGGACATCTTCGCGGCGCTGCGGATCCCCTACGACCCGATCCACTGGTCGACCGACATCGCCGTCGACCTCGCCGAGCGCGTGTCGAAGACCTCCCGCGTCCAGGAGCTCATCAACTCCTTCCGCGTCCGCGGCCACCTCATGGCCGACGTCGACCCGCTCGAGTACGTGCAGCGCTCGCACCCCGACCTCGAGATCGAGAACCACGGCCTCACCTTCTGGGACCTCGACCGCGAGTTCGTCACCGACGGCTTCGGCGGCGCGCGCCAGCTGAAGCTGCGCGACATCCTCGGCATCCTCCGCGACTCCTACTGCCGCACCGTCGGCGTCGAGTACATGCACATCCAGGACCCGGAGCAGCGGGCCTGGATGCAGCAGAAGCTCGAGCGGGGCTACGAGAAGCCCGGCCACGACGAGCAGCTGCGCATCCTCGGCCGGCTCAACGAGGCGGAGGCGTTCGAGACCTTCCTGCAGACCAAGTACGTCGGTCAGAAGCGCTTCTCGCTCGAGGGCGGGGAGTCGCTGATCGCGCTCCTCGACGCCGTCCTCCAGGGAGCGGCCGACGACGGCCTCGACGAGGTCGCCATCGGCATGGCGCACCGCGGCCGTCTCAACGTCCTCACCAACATCGCGGGGAAGACCTACGGGCAGATCTTCCGCGAGTTCGAGGGCACTCAGGACCCCAAGACGGTCCAGGGCTCCGGAGACGTGAAGTACCACCTCGGCACCGAGGGCACTTTCCGCGGTGCCGGCGGCGAGGAGATCCCCGTCTACCTCGCGGCGAACCCCTCGCACCTCGAGGCCGTGAACGGCGTGCTCGAGGGCATCGTCCGGGCGAAGCAGGACCGCAAGCCCATCGGCACGTTCACCACCCTCCCGGTCCTCGTGCACGGCGACGCCGCGATGGCCGGCCAGGGCGTGGTCGTCGAGACCCTGCAGATGTCGCAGCTGCGCGCCTACCGCACCGGCGGCACCATCCACATCAACATCAACAACCAGGTCGGCTTCACGACCCCGCCGCACGAGGCGCGCACCTCGATCTACTCGACCGACGGCGCGAAGACGATCCAGGCGCCGATCTTCCACGTGAACGGCGACGACCCCGAGGCCGTCGTGCACGTCGGCCAGCTCGCCTTCGAGTACCGCCAGCGGTTCCAGCGCGACGTGGTCATCGACCTGATCTGCTACCGCCGACGCGGGCACAACGAGGGCGACGACCCCTCGATGACCCAGCCGCTGATGTACAGCCTGATCGAGGCCAAGCGCTCGGTGCGCAAGCTCTACACCGAGGCGCTCGTCGGTCGCGGCGACATCACCGAGGAGGAGTACGACCGCGCCCACCAGGACTTCCAGGACCGCCTCGAGCGCGCGTTCGCCGAGACGCACGCGGCGCAGACCGGCGCGATCCCCGTGATCACCGCCGACGGCGACTCCGTGGCCGACCTCGAGCTGCCCGACGCCCAGCAGGGCGAGGACTACCCCGGCGAGCCGGAGGTGACCGGGGTGAAGACCGAGGTCGTCACCCGCATCGGCGACGCGTTCAACTCGCCGCCCGAGGGCTTCACCGTCCACCCCAAGCTCCAGCAGCTGCTCACGAAGCGGCAGGAGATGAGCCGCTCCGGCTCGATCGACTGGGCCTTCGGCGAGCTCCTCGCGCTCGGGTCGCTCCTGCTCGAGGACACCCCGGTGCGCCTCGTCGGCCAGGACACCCGCCGCGGCACGTTCGTGCAGCGCCACGCCGTGCTGCACGACCGCGACAACGGCCAGGAGTGGCTGCCGCTGATGAACCTGTCCGAGCAGCAGGCGAGGCTGTGGATCTACGACTCGCTGCTCTCGGAGTACGCCGCCCTGGCGTTCGAGTACGGCTACTCGGTCGAGCGGCCCGACTCCCTGGTGCTCTGGGAGGCGCAGTTCGGCGACTTCGCGAACGGCGCCCAGATCGTCATCGACGAGTTCATCTCGTCGGCCGAGCAAAAGTGGGGCCAGCGCTCCTCGCTCGTGCTCCTGCTCCCGCACGGCTACGAGGGTCAGGGACCCGACCACTCGTCGGCCCGCATCGAGCGCTACCTGCAGATGTGCGCGGAGCGGAACATGACCGTCGCGCGCCCCTCGACTCCGGCGTCGTACTTCCACCTGCTGCGCCGACAGGCGTACTCGCGGCCGCGCCGCCCGCTCGTCGTCTTCACCCCGAAGGCGATGCTGCGTCTGCGCGGGGCCTCGAGTCCGGTCGAGGACTTCACGTCGGGCCGCTTCCAGCCCGTGATCGACGACGCCCGCATCCAGGACGCCTCGGCGGTGAAGCGCGTGCTGCTGCACGCCGGCAAGGTGCACTACGACCTGAAGGCCGAGCTCGAGAAGAAGCCCGACGAGGCGATCGCCCTCGTGCGGATGGAGCAGTACTACCCGGCTCCGCTCGACGAGCTGCGCGGCATCGCGGAGCGCTACCCCGATGCGGAGTTCGTCTGGGTGCAGGACGAGCCCGAGAACCAGGGCGCGTGGCCGTTCATCGCACTCGAGGTCGCGCCGCAGCTGGGCCGCCCGATCCGGGTGGTGTCGCGGCCCGCAGCCGCCTCGCCCGCGGCGGGCTCGGCCAAGCGCCACGCCTCCGAGCAGGCCGACCTGCTGTCGCGGGCGCTCACCCGCTGACCTCCGGAGACGACGGAACCCCGGTCCATCGAGGGAGCCTGCTTCTGCAGGCCGCCTCGACGGACCGGGGTTCGTCCGTCTGGAGTGGTGGGCGCTAGACGCGCGCCGGCGCCGAGGCGTGGGCCGCCTGGGAGTCGCGGAGCATCCCGAGGACCTGCGCTCGGAGGTCCTCCGGCGCCGTCTCCTTGCACGCGCGCTGGACGGCGACGGTCAGCACGACGCCGACCTTCGCCTCACCTGAGCAGTCCGGGCAGTTCGCCATGTGCTCGCGGATGTCGGCGGCGTCCTCCTTGCACAGTTCGTTGTGCAGGTACTCCTCGAGCTCGGCCTTCGCCTTCGTGCAGCCGCAGTCGGTCATTTCGTGCTCCCGGTGGTGAATGCGGCGCGGATCCCGCGCTCGCGTGCGTAGTCGGTGAGTCGTTCGCGCAGCATGCGCCGGCCGCGGTGCAGCCGGCTCATGACGGTCCCGACGGGCGTCTTCATGATGTCCGCGATCTCCTGGTAGGAGAATCCCTCGACATCGGCGAAATAGACGGCGAGACGGAAGTCCTCCGGGATCGCCTGCAGGGCCTCCTTGACGGCGGTGTCGGGGAGGTGGTCGATCGCCTCGGCCTCGGCCGAGCGGCTCGAGGTCGCGGTCGTCGACTCCGCGCCGCCGAGCTGCCAGTCCTCGAGCTCGTCGATCGCGCTCTGGTAGGGCTCGCGCTGCTTCTTGCGGTACGAGTTGATGAAGGTGTTCGTGAGGATGCGGTAGAGCCACGCCTTGAGGTTCGTGCCCTGCTCGAACTGCTTGAACGCACCGAACGCCTTGGCGAAGGTCTCCTGGACGAGGTCCTGGGCGTCGGAGGGGTTCTTGGTCATCCGCAGGCCCGCGGCGTAGAGCTGGTCGATGAAGGGCAGCGCCTGCTGCTCGAACAGCGCGCGCAGATCGACCGGAGCGTCGGGTGCGACGTCGCCGAGGGACTCCTCGACGGTCTCCTCGGCCTCTGCGGAGGCCGGCGCCTCCTGATCGGTGCGGGGGCGTGTGCTGTCGTCGCGTGTCATCACGAGCGATTCTAGGCCGCGGCCCGCCCGACGGATCGGGGTTGCAACGGCACGGGGCCGTACCAGGACGACTGCGGGGTCGTTCGTGCGGACCGCTTCCGCCAGTGCTGACGCCATGCTCCGCCTCCGTCCCTCGCTCGCCGACTACTCTGATAACCGATGGTCTTCTCGCGTTATTCCGCTCCCGAGTTCGATCCGTACGGCGACGCCCGCGCGCTCCCCGGAGAGGACGTCTGGACCGCGCCCACCGCCGCGGGCGCTCTCGACGCGGTGATCGAGCTCCCGGGCTCCAAGTCGCTGACGAACCGCGAGCTCGTCCTCGCCGCCCTCGCCGACGGCCCCTCGACGCTGCGCGCTCCCCTGCACTCGCGCGACAGTGCCCTGATGATCGAGGCGCTCCGCTCGCTCGGCACGACCATCCGCGACTCCGGAGCGACCGGCTCCTTCGGCGCCGACCTCGTAGTCGAGCCCGCCGACGAGCTGCTCGGCTCGACCACGATCGACTGCGGCCTCGCCGGTACCGTCATGCGCTTCGTCCCCCCGCTCGCCGGTCTGGCGCTCGGCCCGACGACGTTCGACGGCGACGCCTACTCCTACCAACGGCCGATGGGCGCGACCATCGCGTCGCTCCGCTCGCTCGGGGTCGACGTCGCCGACGACGGCCGCGGCTCGCTGCCCTTCACGGTGCACGGCTCGGGATCCGTCCGCGGAGGCGACATCGTCATCGACGCGTCCCGTTCGAGCCAGTTCGTCTCGGCTCTGCTGCTCGCCGCTCCTCGCTTCGACGAGGGCCTCCGGCTCCGCCACGAGGGTGCGCACCTGCCGAGCCAGCCGCACATCGAGATGACCATCGCCGCGCTCGCGGCGCGCGGGGTCGAGGTCGGCGTGCCCGCCCCCGGGCAGTGGAGCGTCGAGCCCCAGCCGATCGCCGCCGCCGACACCCTGATCGAGCCCGACCTCTCCAACGCCGCGCCGTTCCTCGCGGCGGCCCTCGCGACCGGGGGCCGGGTGCGGCTGCGCAACTGGCCCGCCGAGACGACGCAGGTCGGCGCGCACCTCGAGCACCTCCTCCCCCTCTTCGGCGCGAGCGTCGAGCGCGACGGCGGCGACCTCGTGGTGACGGGCGGCGACGAGATCCTCGGAGTCGATCTCGACCTCTCGGAGGGCGGCGAGCTGGCACCCGCGCTGGCGGCCCTGGCGGCGCTCGCCACCGGCCCGAGCACCCTCACCGGCATCGGCCACATCCGGCACCACGAGACCGACAGGCTCGCCGCTCTCGCCGCCGAGATCAACGGACTCGGCGGAGCGGTGACCGAGCTCGAGGACGGCCTGCGGATCGAGCCGGCGGTCCTCCACGGCGGTCGCTGGAAGACCTACTCGGATCACCGCATGGCGCACGCCGGCGCGCTGCTGGGGCTCGTCGTCCCGGGTGTCGAGGTCGAGGACATCGCGACCACGTCGAAGACGCTCCCGCAGTTCCCCGAGCTGTGGGTCGCGCTGGCAGGGTCGGTCTGAGCCGTGTCGTGGTGGACGGACAGCGGCCTCGACGCCGACGGAGCGCTCGACGACTTCGACGGCTACGACGAGTCGGACGCGAAGGTCCGGCCGAACCCGAAGGGCACCAAGCCGCGCACGAAGCAGCGTCCCGCCTACGAGGACGCCGAGATCGCGATGGTCCTCGGCGTCGACCGCGGCCGCTACACCGTGATGATCGGCGACGGCACGCCCGAGGAGCACGAGTTCACCGCGGCGCGCGCCCGTGAGCTGCGGCGCCAGGCGATCGTCGCCGGAGACCGTGTCGACGTGGTCGGCGACTCCACCGGCGACGAGGGCACCCTCGCCCGCATCGTCCGCATCCGCGAGCGGACGACGCTGCTGCGCCGGAGCGCGGACGACACCGACGCGATCGAGCGGGTCATCGTGGCCAACGCCGACCAGATGCTCTGCGTGGTCGCGGCCGCCGACCCCGAGCCGCGCACCCGACTCGTCGACCGCTACCTCGTCGCGGCCTTCGACGCGGGGATCACTCCGATGCTCTGCATCACCAAGACCGACCTCGCCGACCCCGGCCCGTTCCTCCGCAACTTCGAGGGCCTGGACCTGCGCGTGTTCCTCTCGAGCCAGGAGGAGCCTCCGGTGGACGAGATCGCCGAGGCCCTCCTCGGGCACGAGACGGTCGTCGTGGGCCACTCCGGAGTCGGCAAGTCGACACTCGTGAACAGGCTCGTCCCCGACGCGCACCGGGCGATCGGCCGGGTGAACACCGTGACCGGACGCGGCAGGCACACCTCCTCCTCCACCGTCTCGCTGCGCGTCGAGCGCGGCGACCGGCACGGCTGGGTGATCGACACCCCCGGCGTGCGCTCCTTCGGACTCGGGCACGTGAACGTCGACAACATCCTCGGCGCGTTCACGGCGCTGGCCGCGCTCGCCGAGGACTGCCCGCGCGGCTGCACCCACCTCCCCGACTCCCCCGACTGCGCGATCATCGAGGCGGTCGAGGAGGGGCGCCTCGGCCCGACCGGACCGGAGCGGCTCGACTCTCTCCAGCGACTCCTGACCACCTTCGCGCCCTCCGACGGAAGCAGACGATGACGAACACCGCCCTCCCCCCGATCCCCGTCGACCAGCGCCTCGCGGCCGGAGACGTCGCCCCGGAGTTCACGCTCGCGGACCAGGACGGTCGGCCGGTGTCCCTGGCCGACTACCGCGGGCGACGCGTCATCGTCTTCTTCTATCCCGAGGCGGACACGCCCGCCTGCACGAAGGAGGCGTGCGACTTCCGCGACAACGCCTCCTCGCTGCGCTCCTCCGGCTACGAGGTGCTCGGCGTCTCTCGCGACACCCCGGACGCGCTGCGCCGCTGGGCGGACGCGCAGGGCATCGACTACCCCCTCCTCAGCGACCCCGACCGCGCCGTGCACCTGGCGTGGGGCGTCTGGGGCGAGAAGAGCATGTACGGGAAGACCGTCATCGGCGTCCTCCGCTCGACCTTCGTGGTCGGCCCCGAGGGCGTGCTCGAGTTCGCGCAGTACGGCGTCCGGGCCACCGGGCACGTGCAGGCTCTGCGCAAGAAGCTCAAGCTCGTCTGAGGCACTCGCGCAGCGCCGGGGGAACCCGTTCTCGCCCAGGGAGCCCGTTCAGCGCGGTGTCTCGGCGGTAACGGGTTCCCCGGCGTCGTCAGAAACCCTCGTTGAAGCGCGGGGCGTAGTCGGCGCCGAGCGCCGTCAGCTCGTCGTCGGTCAGCTCGAGGTCGACCGACGCCACGGCGTCCTCGAGGTGCTGCATCTTCGTCGCCCCCACGATCGGCGCGCTCACCACGGGCTGCTGCCGCACCCACGCGAGCGCGACCTGCGCGCGCGGGATGCCGCGCTCCTCGGCGATGCGGGCGACGGTCGCCGCGGTCCGGCGGTCCCCCTCCTCCTGCTGGTGGTAGAGCGTCTTGCCGTAGAGGTCGGTCTCCGTGCGCGCGGTCGTCTCGTCCCAGTCGCGCGTCAGGCGGCCTCGGGCGAGCGGCGACCACGGGATGACGCCGACGCCCTGATCGAGGCAGAACGGGTGCAGCTCGCGCTCGTCCTCGCGCTGGATGAGGCTGTACTGGTCCTGCATCGAGACGAAGCGGGTCCAGCCGCCGAGGTCGGCGGTGTACTGAGCCTTCGCGAACTGCCACGCCCACATGCTCGAGGCGCCGATGTAGCGCGCCTTGCCCGAGCGCACGACATCGTGCAGGGTCTCCATCGTCTCCTCGATCGGCGTCTCGGGGTCCCAGCGGTGGATCTGGTAGAGATCCACGTAGTCGGTGCCGAGGCGGCGCAGGCTGTCGTCGATGGCACTCAGGATGTGCCGGCGAGAGAGACCGCCGCCGTTGGGTCCGGGGCGCATCGTCCCGTGTACCTTGGTCGCGATCACGACCTCCTCGCGGACGGCGAAGTCGGCGAGCGCGCGGCCGACGAACTCCTCGCTCGTGCCGTCCGAGTAGACGTCGGCGGTGTCGAATGTGGTGATGCCGAGCTCGAGCGCCCGGCGGAGGAAGGGCCGCGACTCCTCCTCCCCCATGCTCCACGCATGCGCGCCGCGGTCGGGAGCGCCGTAGCTCATGCAGCCGAGGATGACCGAGGAGACCTGGAGGCCGCTGGCGCCGAGTCGGGAGTAGTCCATGGAGGAGCGTCGCTTTCGTCGCGGGGAGAGGGGCCCCTCAGCCTCCCACCGGGAGCAGGCCCGCGCTACCCGACGGGAGGATCGCGGCGGGTCGCGGCGACGACGCTCGGGAGGAAGATCATGACCACGGCGACGAGCGCCGGGGCGAGCAGCGCCCAGCCGACGTCGGGGACGGCGTACTGACCCTGGAAGGCGCCGAGCGCGACGGCCATCTGCACGAGCTGCATCGTCAGGGCGGAACCGCGCATCCAGCTGCGCCGGCGCACCGCCCCGAGAGTCGTCGCGGCCGCCCAGCAGAGCGCGATGACGGCGAGCACGACGATCGCGACGCCTCCGCCGATCGTGTCGGCCCGCGTGGTCACCAGCTCGACCACGAGCCAGGCGGTGAGGGCTGCGACGGCGAGCGTCTCGAGCGCGAGGACCGCGATCAGCACCAGCAGGCCGGGGGGTCGCGAGGCCGATTCAGGGCCGGTCGGAGGCCAGTTCTCCTCGATCATCACAGCCACATCCCATCCTGGACTCTTGATTCGGTCTCACCACCGTGAGAGGCTACTGGGGTTCGTTTCACCGCTCACAGGGTCGTGGGTTTCCGCCGATGTGAACAACCCGATCCTGTCGAGCCGCGAGGCCCGACGTGCCGCAAGGCGTGACGCGCCGAGAGGCACGGCACGGAGCCGGGCGAGCTCGTCCGGAAGAACTGAGCGACACCCCGTCCACCCCCTCGAACCGCCTTGCGCAGCTGCGCGGGGCTTCGTGGCGTGCGCCGGTGAGTGCGCGAGGTGCTTCCGCCGTCGAGGTCGATCGTCGGCGTGATCCGATCATCTCATTCGAACACTGCGTGGTTCCTCCACGCACGCCTGCACACAAGGAGCACCTGCATGGACTGGCGCGACAAGGCCGCTTGCCTCACCGCTGACCCCGAGCTTTTCTTCCCGGTCGGCAACACCGGACCCGCCGTCGACCAGATCGAGAAGGCCAAGACCGTCTGCGGACGCTGCACGGTGACGGAGGTGTGCCTGCAGTACGCCCTCGAGACCGGCCAGGACTCGGGCGTGTGGGGCGGCCTCAGCGAGGACGAGCGCCGCGCCCTGAAGCGCCGCGCGGCCCGCGCCCGTCGCGCCTCCTAGCGCTCCGCACCGCACGACCGACCCCCGCTCGCCTCACGGCGGCGGGGGTCTCGTCGTCTCCGGAGCAGGAACCCCGCTCCTCGGCTGCTCAGGCCTTCGGTCGCGCGAGCCAGCGCAGCGGCATCTCGATGGTGACCTCGGTGCCGCGCCCGACGAGCGTGTGCCAGTCGATGGTGCCGCCCAGCTCGCCCTGGATGAGCGTGCGCACGATCTGCGTGCCGAGTCCCGAGCCGACCTTGCCCTCCGGCAGTCCGACTCCGGTGTCGAGCACCTTCACCGTGAGGACGTCCTCGGTGCGGGTGGCCACGATCTCGACGTCGCCCTCGCGTCCGGCCAGCCCGTGCTCGACGGCGTTGGTGACCAGCTCGGTCAGCGCGAGGGCGAGCGGAGTCGCGTACTCGCTCGGCAGGTTGCCGAAGCTTCCGCTGAGCTTGGGATGCACCGTGGTGTTGTGGGTCGACGCCACCTCGGCGATGAGCAGCAGGACCCGGTCGAACACGGCATCGAAGTCGACGTTCTGGTTGAGCCCCTCCGAGAGGGTGTCGTGGACGACCGCGATCGCCGCCACGCGCCGCATGGCCTGGGTGAGGGCCTCACGGGCGAGGTCGGAGTGGGTGCGCCGCGCCTGGATCCGCAGGAGCGAGGCCACGGTCTGCAGGTTGTTCTTCACCCGGTGGTGGATCTCGCGGATCGTCGCGTCCTTGGTGATGAGCTCGCGCTCCTGATGGCGCAGCTCGGTGACGTCGCGGCAGAGGACGACGGCTCCGACACGCTCCCCGCGATCGCGGATCGGGATCGCCCGGAGCGACACCGTCACTCCGCGTGCCTCGATGTCGGTGCGCCAGGGCGCGCGGCCCGTCACGACCAGCGGGAGGGACTCGTCGATGACGAGCTTTCCGGTGAGCAGCTTCGTCGTGACCTCGGCGAGCGACTCCCCCTCGAGCTCGTCGGCGAAGCCGATCCGGTTGAAGGCCGAGAGCGCATTGGGGCTCGCGAAGGTGGTGATGCCGTCGACGTCGAGCCTGATCAGACCGTCGGAGGCGCGCGGGGCGCCGCGCCGCGGACCGGTGGGAGCCCCGAGGTCGGGGAAGTCGCCCGACGCGATCATCGAGAAGAGGTCGTTCGCGCAGTCGTTGAAGGTCAGCTCCTGGCGGCTCGGGGTGCGCGTCTCGCTGAGGTTCGTGTGGCGGGTGACGACGGCGATCGGCCGATCGGCGGTCTGCGAGTCGGAGGCGCTGAGCCGGCGGATGACCGGTACCGCTCGCACCCGCGTGGGAGTCTCCTCGAACCAGTCCGGAGCCGAGGTGTCGACGATGCGCGCGGTCTCGAACGCCTCGACGACCTGGGCGCGCCACTCCGACTTGATGCGCTGCCCGACGAAGTCGCGGTAGAACAGCGTCGCTGCACTGGAGGGCCGGGCGTGGGCGACGGCGACGAAGCTCTCGTCGGCGGTCGGCACCCAGAGCACGATGTCGGCGAAGGCGAGATCGGCCAGCAGCTGGGCGTCGCCGACCAGGAGGTGCAGCCATTCGACGTCAGCGTCCGTGGAGCGGCCGTGGGCGAGGACGAGATCACTGAGGGTCGACACGCGACCAGCCTAAGCGCTCGCCGCCGGGCCCTTCGCGGCAGCGGAAGCAGCGTCTGCGGCACGCACCGCACCGGGCGCACTGCGCGCCGTGTTATCCACAGTGTCGCGTTCCCGAGTACGTGAGCATCCCTCGACTGCTTCGATGAGGTCGTCCCTTCGCGCCCCACCCTGAGCGCACCACACCGTTCGAGCCGAGAGGTGACCCGACACATGAGTCGCTCGTCATGCCACTGGAGCATCCTGTATGAGCCGCCCTTCGAACGCCTTCGACTACCGGACGCTGCCGCTCGAGGCCGCGGCGACGACGCCACGATCGCCGACCGCGGCGTTCTTCGCGGCGCAGCCCGCGACACGCGCCGAGCTGCCCGACCCCGAGCCCGTTCTCGCGCGTCTGACACTCCTCGTGATCGAGATCCTCGCCGGGTCGCGCGAGATCGATCAGATCGCGCGATGGCTGACGGACGACGTCTACCGGCACCTCCAGAAGCGCGTCGTGCTCGCGGCGCGGGCACGGGCCCTGCAGGGCCGCCCGGCGCATCGCATCCCGTTCACCGTGGGCAGGGTGGTCCTGTCGGAGCCGCGTGACGGAGTGGTCGAGGCCGTGGTGCTCGTGCACAACCGGGTCCGCACGCGCGCGGTCGCCATCCGCCTCGAGGGGCTCGATGCCCGCTGGCGGGCGACGGCGATCAACGTGCTCTGAACGGTCCCCGTCCGCGGGCTCGCGATCCGCGTCCGGGCACCTCCGACGACGACGGCCCCGCTCCTCCGCTGCTGCGGGGGAGTCGGGGCCGTCGTGTCGCTGCGTCGGCAGCTCGGTGGGTCAGCGGCGCTTGGACTGCGCGCGGCGCTCCTGGCGGTTGGTCGGAGCCTCGTCGGTGACCGCGGGCGACTTCTGCCCGAACGCCCCCTTCGTCGTGGGCGCCTCCGGCTCGTCCTGCGGGCGGACCTCCCGCGCTGCGGCCGCACTGGCCTTGGCGGTCGCCGCCTGCTGCACCTGGCCGCGCTGGTTGCGCACCTCGACTCCGCCCGAGTCGCTCGGAGCCGAGTAGCTCAGCTTCTCGACCGGGGCGACGGGAGCCGCGAGGCCCTTGGCGGCGACCGCGGCGACCTCGCCCTGCTTCTGCGTCACCTCGACCTCGAGGTTGAAGAGGAAGCCCACGGTCTCTTCGCGGATCTGCCCCATCATCTGCTGGAACAGGGCGAAGCCCTCGCGCTGGTACTCGACCAGCGGATCGCGCTGCGCCATCGCGCGCAGGCCGATGCCGTCCTTGAGGTAGTCCATCTCGTAGAGGTGGTCGCGCCAGCGGCGGTCGATCACCGAGAGCACGACCCGGCGCTCGAGCTCGCGCATCGCGGGCGCACCGAGCTGCTCCTCGCGGCGCTCGTAGGCGATCTTCGCGTCCGAGAGGATCTCGCGGCGCATGAACTCCTTGTTGATGCGGCCGCGGCTGCCCGCCTCCTGCACGACCTCGTCGATCGTCAGGCTGATCGGGTAGAGCGTCTTCAGCTCGGTCCACAGGGCGTCGAAGTCCCAGTCGTCACCATTGCCGTCGCCCGTGTGCACGTCGAGGATCTCGTCGATCACATCGACGAGGAACTTCTGGGTGCGCTCGTGCAGGTCGTCGCCCTCGAGGATGTGCCGGCGGTCGGAGTAGATCGCCTCGCGCTGACGGTTCAGCACGTCGTCGTACTTGAGGACGTTCTTGCGGATCTCGGCGTTGCGCGCCTCGACCTGCGACTGGGCGCTCCGGATCGCCCGCGAGACGACCTTCGACTCGATCGCGATGTCGTCGGGGACGTTGCCGCGCCCCATCAGGGCCTCGGCCGCGCCGGAGTTGAACAGGCGCATCAGGTCGTCGGTGAGCGAGAGGTAGAAGCGGCTCTCGCCGGGGTCGCCCTGACGGCCGGAGCGGCCGCGCAGCTGGTTGTCGATGCGGCGCGACTCGTGGCGCTCGGTGCCGAGCACGTAGAGGCCGCCGGCGGCCTGCACCTTCTCGGCCTCCTCGCCAACCTTCGCCTTGACCTCGGCGAACACGTCGTCCCAGGCGGCCTCGTACTCCTCCGGAGTCTCGGACGGGCTGAGCCCCTTGCCGGCCATCTCGGTCACGGCGAGGAACTCGGCGTTGCCGCCCAGCATGATGTCGGTGCCTCGGCCGGCCATGTTGGTGGCGACAGTGACGGCGCCGAGGCGACCCGCCTGCGCGACGATCGCCGCCTCCCGAGCGTGGTTCTTGGCGTTCAGCACCTCGTGCCGCACGCCCTTCTTCGCGAGCAGGCGCGAGAGGTACTCGCTCTTCTCGACGCTCGTGGTGCCCACGAGGACGGGCTGGCCCGAGGCGTGACGCTCGACGATGTCCTCGACGACCTGCTCGAACTTGACCTGCTCGTTCTTGTAGACGAGGTCGGGGTTGTCGAGGCGCTGCATCTTGCGGTTCGTCGGGATCGCGACGACCCCCAGCTTGTAGGTCGCCATGAACTCCGCAGCCTCGGTCTCGGCCGTTCCCGTCATGCCGGAGAGCTTGGAGTAGAGGCGGAAGTAGTTCTGCAGCGTGACGGTGGCGAGGGTCTGGTTCTCGGCCTTGACCTGCACGCCCTCCTTCGCCTCGATCGCCTGGTGGATGCCCTCGTTGTAGCGGCGGCCGGCGAGGATGCGGCCGGTGTGCTCGTCGACGATGAGGACCTCGCCGTTCAGCACGACGTAGTCCTTGTCCTTCTTGAACAGCGCCCTGGCCTTGATGGCGTTGTTGAGGAACGAGATGAGCGGCGTGTTCGCCGACTCGTAGAGGTTCTCGATGCCGAGGTAGTCCTCGACCTTCTCGATGCCGGGCTCGAGGACGCCGATGGTGCGCTTCTTCTCGTCGACCTCGAAGTCCTCGCCCTCGATCAGGCGCTTGGACAGGTTCGCGAACTCCGAGAACCAGCGGTTCGCCTCGCCGGAGGCCGGGCCGGAGATGATCAGCGGCGTCCGCGCCTCGTCGATCAGGATGGAGTCGACCTCGTCGACGATCGCGTAGAAGTGCCCGCGCTGCACCATGTCCTGGGCCTGCCAGGCCATGTTGTCGCGGAGGTAGTCGAAGCCGAACTCGTTGTTGGTGCCGTAGGTGATGTCGGCCGCGTACTGCTCGCGGCGCTGCTCGGGGGTCTGGCCCGAGAGGATCACGCCCGTCGTCATGCCGAGGGCGCGGAAGACGCGGCCCATCAGCTCGGACTGGTAGGAGGCGAGGAAGTCGTTCACCGTGACGATGTGCACGCCGCGGCTCGCGATGGCGTTGAGGTACGCGGGGAGGGTCGCGACGAGCGTCTTTCCCTCTCCGGTCTTCATCTCGGCGATGTTGCCCAGGTGCAGGGCGGCGCCTCCCATGAGCTGCACGTCGAAGTGGCGGAGGCCGAGGGTGCGCCTGGACGCCTCGCGGACCGCGGCGAACGCCTCGGGCAGCAGGTCGTCGAGCGACTCGCCGTTCGAGTAGCGCTCGCGCAGCTCGACGGTCTCGTTCTTCAGCTCCTCGTCGCTGAGGTGCGTGAAGTCCTCTTCGAGGGTGTTGACGGCCTTCGCGTAGTTCTCGAGGCGGCGGATGACCCGCCCCTCCCCGACGCGAAGGACCTTTTCGAGAACTGAGGCCACGGGGTACTCCAAAAGGTAGAAGGCAGAGGCTCCGCACCGGAGCGCGGACCGCGACCAGCCTAGCCGGGGCGGGCTGTGCACGGTCTGAGGTGCTGTCCGCCGTCGGCGGACGCGAACGGGCCCCGGCGTGCGCGACGCCGGGGCCCGGGGGATGTCGGACGGGGGTCAGCCCGCCGCCTGCTCAGCGAGCTCGTCGGCCTCGTCGCCGAGACCGATGACGCCGTAGTCCCAGCCCTTGCGGCGGTAGACCACGCTCGGACGGTCGGTGTCGGCGTCGATGAACAGGTAGAAGTCGTGTCCGACCAGCTCCATGTAGTCGACGGCGTCGTCGACGGTCATCGAGACGGAGGCGAAGACCTTCTTGCGGATGACGACGGGGCAGTACGGCTCCTCCTCCACCTCGTCCTCCGCGGGTGCCGCCTCGGCCTGGACGGGAACGACTCCCGTGCTCACCTGCTCGAGGATCGCGGCGTCGGCGGGCTGGATGGCGACGACGCTGAAGTCGTCGGCCGCCGCGTCGCGGAGCGAGGTGGGCCGATGCTGGCCCCGATGCACCTTCTTGCGGTCCTTCGCCCGTCTCACCCGTTCGAGGAGGCGCCCGAGGGCGACATCGAAGGCCGCGTACTTGTCCGCCCCGCTCGCCTCTGCGCGGACCACCGGGCCCTTGCCGATCAGCGTCAGCTCGACGCGGTCGCCTCCGGGGGCTCCCTTGCCCTCGCTGTGGCGGCTCGCCTTGATCTCGAGCGCGAGTGCGCGCTCGGCGAGGTGCTCCACCTTCTCCGCCTTCTCCGTCGCGTACGCGCGGAAGCGATCGGTGATGCCCAAGTTGCGTCCTGTGATGTCGATGTCCATGACAACCTCCCAGTCGAGTACGGCGTGCCGCCTTTCTCTGGGGCGGACCGTTCACGCCGTGCCCCCGAGCGTAGACCTCGGCCACCGGAGTGTCACCGAGTGTTCATGCGGAGGACCCTCGGCGCCTCCGCAGAGTCGCGTGGGGATCCCGTCTCGGTGCGCAGTGCCGCCCCCGCGAGAGCGACGGCACCGCGTACTCTGCCGCCGGCCGCCTCCACGGCGCGTCGCATCTCGAGCAGGGTGGCGCCCGAGGTGACGACGTCGTCGACGAGGAGGATCGGCGACGAGCCCTCGAGCGGGCGGCGCGCGCGGAACGCGCCCTCGAGGTTGCCGCGGCGCTCGACCCTGCTCAGACCCACCTGGTCGAGTGAGCGCCTCGCGCGGCGGAGCGGCCTCGCGGTGCGCCCGCCGGCGGCCCGCACGATCAGGTCGACAGGGTCATATCCGCGGCGGAGACGGCGACCTGGGGAGCCGGGCGGACCGATGAGGTCCACCGGCTCGTCGGTCGCGGCGAGCCGCAGCGCCGGCCCCAGCAGCTCGCCGAGCGGCCGGGCCGCGCCGACCCGCCCCTCCTCCTTGAGCGCGAGGATCAGGCGACGCGCCACCCCCGCGTAGGCCGCGGCGGTGACGACCTCCAGCGGATGCTCCTCGGGACCGAGAGTGCGCAGGCCCGGGCGCGCCGCCGTCGCGAGCTCCTCGCGGCAGAGGTCGCACGGCCCCGAGCGCGCCGGGTCGCCGCAGGCGGGGCAGTCGACGGGGAGGAGGACGGCGAGGGCATCGAGGAGGTGGTCCCGGATCATGCGCTGAGTCTGCGGGATGCGCAGCACGCGGAACGCGCCACGCGCCCTGCTCCGACGCGGGACGACCTGTGGAGGAGCGAGCCCGCACCGCGATGCTGCTCCGACGGTCGGCCCGCCTCAGGACCCCATGCCGGTCTGCACCGCGAGGACGCCGATGTCGGTCGCGATCGTCTGCCACGCCGATCCGCGCTGCTGACGCAGCTCCCCGCCCTCGGCGAGGATGCGGATCTGGGTCGAGGCGTTGCCCGCCGCGATCTGCCGGGTGCCGGTGGTGGTCCCCAGCGCGGTCGCGCCGCCTCCGATCTGGTTCATCGTCACGATGTCCTCCCCCGTCGACGAGCGGACGACCGAGACGACGTCCAGCTCGTCCGACCAGCTCGCCGCGACGGCCGTGCCCAGGGTCGAGCGGAGCACCACGGGCTCGCCGACGGCGAGCGGCTCCCCCGCCGCCGACCGGGTGATCCCGGCGAGGAGGACCGTCGCCTGCTGCCCGTCCTGGGCGAGGGCGAGCACCCGGGTGCCGTCGCGCGACACCGCGAGGGAGGCGATCGAGTCGATCTCGGACCAGGCCGTCGCGACCTGGAACGAGGTCGCCCCGTCGGAGGAGTAGGCGACCAGCTCGGTCGGCGCCGCCGACGGGACGGACCAGACATAGCCGAGGGGGTCGATGCTCGGCGCCGTCAGCCCGGAGCGCGCGTCGAGGAGCACGTCGTCCTGGCCCGGCGCCACGAGGCTCACGCCGGCCGCCGAAAGCACGGCCGCTGCCGCGTCGGCGTCGGCCCCCCTCTGCTCGCCCAGCACGACCGCGGTCGGCGAGAGGGCAGCCACCCGGTCCGAGACGCTGGTCGCGGTGAGACCGGAGGAGCCGAGGAAGCCGAAGTCGCCGTCGGTCAGCACGAGGGGCCGGGTGTCGACCCGCGGGGAGGTGGGGAGCCCGCTGGTCTCGGCCGGCACCTCGATCGGGTTCTGCTCGACCGAGAGGGTGACGCCGGTGACGTTCGAGACGTTCCCGAGACTCCGGCTGAGCTGCAGCGACATCAGCCGCCACTGCCGCTCGTCGGCCTCGAGCGCCGCGGAGTTCAGATCGACGACGGCGCGCTGCGACTCGACCGGCACGGTCTCGGCGGCGAGCGCCGTCCCCGTCGGGAAGGCCGAGACGACGGCTCCGGAGTCGCGCAGCCACGCGGTGGGCCCGCGCAGCAACTCGGTCACGATGGTCGTGCTGGTCGAGCTGTCGGCGCGCGACGCGAACCAGCGGAGGTCGGGCACGAGGAAGCTGTAGCTCGGGTCGTAGAAGTAGAGCGCGTGGGTCGAGAACACCTGCTCGAAGGTCGTCCGGTCGATCACGACGCCGCTCGGAGGGGCGCTGATCCGCCACTCCCCGTTCTCCTGCACGAAGCCGTAGTCGAGACTCAGCGTCGCCGTCGCCGTCACCTCGGTGTACACGCCGCTCGCGTCGACCTCGGCGATCGGCGTGATCGTCAGGGAGAGGCTCGAGGCCGACTGCTGGGTCTGGGAGCGCTGCCCCTCGTCGACGGTCACGTGCTCGCTCGGCGTCCAGTCGGCGCCCGAGGACAGGAACTCGCGAGCGATCTTGTAGTTGTTCTGCGGGCTGGAGGCGGCGTCGATGAAGCCGCTGAGGATGTCGAGCTGGGAGGCGCCGGCCGTCGGTCCCGAGGGCAGGAAGTCGTACTCCAGGTCCTGCGGAGCCGTATCCGGTCGGCCCACGCCGACGTCGCCCCCGCGCGGGATCCCCGCGCAGCCCACGAGCGCCAGCACGAGCAGCAGCGCTCCGGCGAGGGAGCGGAGCGTCCGCCCGCCGCTCACGAGAGCGCCCCCCGATCGGCGGTGTCCGGAGTCGGCAGCGGCGGCATCACGATCGGCCCGGTGAACGCCTGCTCGCCCGCGTCGATCGGCGGGAGCGGCAGCGGCGAGGAGTCGATGCGCTCGCCCCGTCGGCGCGGGATGGTCAGCCGGAAGCACGCGCCGCGGTCGGGCATCGACCAGACCTGCAGCCAGCCGTGGTGCAGCATCGTGTCCTCCTGGGCGATCGAGAGTCCGAGGCCGGTTCCGCCCAGGGTGCGCCTGCGGGAGGGGTCGGCCCGCCAGAACCTGTCGAACACGCGCACGACCTCCTCCGAGCTCATGCCGTGACCGTAGTCGCGGACGGCCAGGGCGACGGCCGTCGCGTTGCTGTCGACGGTGACCACGATCTCGCGGCCGTCGCCGTGCTCGATGGCGTTGCCGAGGAGGTTGCGCACGATCCGCCGGATCCTCCGCGCGTCCATGTCGGCGTCGAAGTAGCCGCCCGGCGCCGAGAGCGTCAGGACGGAGCCGTTCGCCTCGGCGATCCCGCTCATCCCCTCGATCTCCTCGCCCGCGAGGCGCACCAGGTTGACCGGCTCGAGCTCCAGCTCGGCCGAGCCCGCGTCGTGCCGCGAGATCTCGAGGAGGTCGGCGAGCAGGCTCTCGAACCGGCCGATCTGCCCGTGCAGCAGCTCGACGGTGCGCTCCGCGACCGGAGGGAACGCGTCGCGCTGGTCGAAGAGGACGTCTCCGGCGAGCTTCATCGTCGTCAGCGGAGTCCGGAGCTCGTGCGAGACGTCGGAGACGAAGCGCTGCTGCACCCGGCTCAGGGTCGCGAGCTCGCTGATCTGGTCCTGCAGGCTGTCGGCCATGCCGTTGAACGAGCGGGCCAGCGTCGCGATGACGTCCTGGCCCTTCTCGGGGATGCGGACGTCGAAGTCTCCCGCGGCGAGGCGCTGACTCGTCTCGGCCGCGACCCGCACGGGGGCGACGACGATCCTGACCACGACCCAGCTGACCGCGCCGATCAGGAGGATGAGCAGGATCCCGGCGACGTTGAGCACCTGCTGCACGAACTGGAGTGTGCGCTCCGCGTCGGCGAGGGAGTAGCCGATGTAGAGCTCGTAGCGGCCCGCCGAGCTCGGGAGCTCGAGCGTCGAGCCGACCAGGATCCCCGGCTGCTCCTCTCCGGAGGCGTCGAGCGTGACCGACTGCCAGTACTGACCCTCCGGCCCCGCCTGCACGCGCCCGCGCAGCTCGTCGCTGATGACGCCGTCCTGCAGCTCACGGTTGTAGATGTCCTGGGGCGCGAGGGAGGAGGGCTCCTGGTCGGGCGAGCGCACGATGGCGATCAGGGCGGAGGAGGAGTTGTCGCGCACCGCCGTGCGGACCGAGCTCATCACCTCCTCCATGTCCTGCCGGGTCGAGACCGTGGCGGCGTCGAGGTACCCCTGGGCCGCGCGGGTGGCGCGGGAGGTGTCTCCGGTGACCTGGTCGAGGCGCGACTGGAAGAGGTTGTCGCTGATGCTGTAGGAGAGGTAGATCCCCGTGGAGCCGATCGCGATGCCGCTGAGCAGCACGGTGATGGCGACCGCCCGGAACTGCAGTGAGCTGCGCCACGCCCGGATCACCCTCCGCGGCCACCGGCGGATCGCCGGGGCGCCGAACCGGCGCGCGGGGGGCACGGTCAGCTCGGGACGACGGCGCCGGCGCGGTAGCCGACACCGCGGACGGTCATCACGATCCTCGGGTCGTCCGGGTCCTTCTCGACCTTCGCGCGGAGCCGCTGGACGTGCACGTTCACGAGCCGCGTGTCGGCCTTGTAGTGGTAGCCCCACACCTGCTCGAGGAGCATCTCGCGGGTGAACACCTGCTGCGGCTTGGTGGCCAGGGCCAGAAGCAGGTCGAACTCGAGCGGGGTCAGGCCGATGCGCACCTCGCCGCGGCGCACCTCGTGGCCGGCGACGTCGAGGCTGAGGTCGCCCACCTGCAGGACGGCGTTGGCCGCGACCTGGGCCGGCCGCAGACGGGTCTTGATCCGCGCGACGAGCTCCTTCGGATCGAACGGCTTGACCATGTAGTCGTCGGCGCCGGACTCGAGGCCCTGCACGACGTCGGAGGTGTCGGACTTGGCGGTCAGCATGATGATCGGGACGCCGGACTCGGCACGGATGTCGCGGCACACCTCGATCCCGTCCCGTCCGGGGAGCATGAGGTCGAGCAGCACCAGATCCGGGCGCGACCGGCGGAACGCGTCGAGGGCGCCGGACCCGTCGGCGCAGAACGACACGTCGTACTCCTCGGCCCGCAGCACGATGCCGATCATCTCGGCGAGGGCCGCGTCGTCGTCGACCACCAGAATGCGCGCGCTCATGAACCCGTCTTCCTCGTCTCGGTCGCGCTCGCCCTCCGGGCGCCCGCGGTCACGGCCTCAGGCTAACCGACGAGGCAGGGAGGGCGCCCGGCGCGCAGGGGGAGTGCCGGGCGGGCCTGTGACAGCATGGGAGGGATGACCGACGCAGCTCAGTGGCCGCCGCCCGCAGGGCCCACCGGCCGTGACGACGAGGCCCCTCGCCGGGACGACGGGGTGCTCCCGGGCGCGGCTCGACAAGTGCCGCCCGTGTCGCCGGCCCCTCCGGTCGCTCCGGTCGCGTGGTCGTCGACGGGTCCCTGGCAGTCCGGAGCGCCGACGGCCGGCCCTGCCCCCGGCTGGACCCCTCCGCCCAAGCCCGGACTCGTGCCGCTGCGCCCGCTCGGCTTCGGCACCCTTCTCGGCGCCCCGTTCCAGGTGCTGCGGCGCAGCCCCCGCACGACCCTCGGAGTCGCCCTGCTCGTCCAGGGGCTCGGCTCGGTGCTGGCACTGATCGTCTACGGCGTCGTCGCCGTGCTGGCCGTCGGGCGGATCGCGCAGGCGGAGGAGGCCGACCGCGACGCTGTCGGAGCCGGCTCCCTCGCGGTCGTGATCCTCGCCGCCCTGATCCCGCTCGCGGTCTCCCTCGCGACCGGCGCTCTGGTGCAGGGCGTCGTCGTCCTCGAGGTGTCGCGCGGTGTCCTCGGCGAGCGGCCCACGCTCCGCCGACTGCTGGGCCGCCTCCGCGGGAGGTTCTGGGCGCTCGTCGGCTGGACGGTGCTCCAGGGCGTCGGACTGGTGCTGCTCGTCGTGGTCGCGGTGGCGCTGTCGGTGCCGCTCTTCCTCCTCGGCGCGCAGGACGGCGGCGCGGGAGTGATCGTGGGCGGTGTCCTCGTCCTCGTGTTCGCCGGTCTCGCTGCGAGTGCGCTCGGCGTCTGGATCGGCACGAAGCTCGCGCTCGTCCCGAGCATCCTCGTCATCGAGCGGCAGCCCATCGGCCGCGCGATCGCGCGCTCGTGGCGCCTGGTCACCGGCGGCTTCTGGCGCACCTTCGGGTCGCTCGCTCTCATGCTCGTCATCGTCCAGCTCGCGGGCCAGGTCATCGCCACGCCCTTCAGCCTGCTGGTCCCGATCGCGGGGGCCCTGATCGCCCCGACCGACCCGAACGCGCAGATCGTCGCCTCCGCGGTGGTCGCTCTGCTCTCCGTCGCTCTCGGCCTGGTGATCGGCGCCGTCGGCACCGTCCTCCAGTCGGCGGTGACGGGTCTCGTCTACCTCGACCGCCGCATGCGCCGCGAGGGCTTCGACCTGGTGCTGCTGCGCCATGTCGAGGACCGCGCGGCCGGCCGCGACACGCCCGACCCCTTCCCCGCTCCGGAGCGGGCGCCCCGGTGATCCTCGCGTCGTCCTCCGGTGCGCCCCTGGTCCCCGACGCCGAGGAGGCGCGTCGCCTCTTCCTCGAGGAGCTGGCGGATCCCCGGTACCGGGCCGCGGAGCCGAACTGGTTCGACCGGGTGGTGCAGGCGGTCCGCGACTGGTTCGCCTCCCTCTCGCTGCCGACCGACGGAGCGACCGTGCCGGTCGCCGCGATCATCGGGGTCGTCGTCCTGCTCGCCCTGGTCGTCGTGGCCCTCGTCCTGGCCGGGCGTCCCCGGCTCCGCCGCCGGAGCACCGTCACCGGAGCGGTGCTCGCCGAGGACGACGGGCGCTCGGCCGACGAGATCAGGGCCCTCGCCGAGGCGGCGGCCGCTCGGGGCGCCTGGGACGAGGCGCTGGTCGAGCGCTTCCGCGCCCTCGTGCGCTCCCTCGGGGAGAGGACCGTCGTGAGCCTCTCCCCCGGGACGACGGCGCACGGCTTCGCCCGCCGCGCCTCGGCCGCCTTCCCCGGGTCGGCGGACGGCCTCCGCCGGACCGCTGATGACTTCGACCGGGTCCGCTACCTCGGCCTCGCCTGCACCGCGGCCGACTACGAGCGGATCCGAGACCTCGATCGCGTCCTCGCCGACGCGACCCCCGAGCTCGGCGCCCTCGCCGATCCGTTCTCGACGCCCGGCGCCCGACGATGACCGCCGCCACCGACTCCGTGACCACCCCGACCCTGGGCGCGCTGCTGCGGCGGGGCCGGGTCTGGGTCGTCCTGCTCTCCCTCGTGGCGGTGGGCACCCTCCTCCTGACCGTCGCGACCGGATCGACCTCGCTCGCTCCCGATCTCGACGTCGACAGCGCCGCGCCCGACGGAGCACGGGCGGTCGCCCAGGTGCTGCGGCAGCAGGGAGTCGACGTGCTGCGCGCGGACACCCTGGACGAGGCCGTGGAGAGCGTCGACGGCGGAACGACGATCCTCGTCGACGATCCGAGCGGCGTGCTCGACGAGTCCCAGTACGCTCGCCTCGCCGCGGACGCCGTCGTGCTGGTGCAGCCGACGGGGGCCGCCCTCGACGCGCTGCTGCCGGGAGTCGCCTTCGCCGGCGCTCCGCTGGAGGAGGGCGCGCTCGTCGCCGACTGCGCGCTCCCCGCCGCCGAGCGCGCGGGCTCCCTGCCGTCGGGCGGGAGCACCTACCGCGTCGTCGAGGGCGACAGCACCGGCTGCTTCCCCACGGGCGACGACGCCTTCGCGCTCGTATCGGGCCCCTCCCCCGACGGAGGGACCGTGACCGCGATCGGCGACGCCGACCTCCTCCGCAACGGGACCGTCGACGAGGCGGGACGCGCCGCGCTCGCCCTCGGACTGCTCGGCGGCGAGGACACCCTCGTCTGGTACCGCGCGGGCGTCGACGACCTGACCGGCGCTGTCGACCCGGATCCCGCCGACCTCGCGCCCGGCTGGGTGACTCCGGCGCTCCTCCTCCTCGTCTGCGTCTTCCTCGCCTCCGCGGTGTGGCGCGGGCGCCGCTTCGGCCCGCTGGCCGTGGAGCCGCTGCCGGTCGTCGTGCACGCGAGCGAGACCGCCCGCGGCCGCGCCCGTCTCTACGCGCGCGGCGCGACCAGGGTGCGCGCGCTCGACGCCCTCCGCATCGGGACGCTGCACCGGGTCGCGGCGATGCTCGGCCTGTCGCCCTCCGCCGGCGTCGACGAGATCGTGTCGGCGTCCTCCGACCTGCTCGGGCGCGATCCGGGCGCCGTCCGCCGCCTGCTGGTCTCCGACGAGCCGGGCGACGACGGCGCGCTCGTCGCCGCCTCCGACGAGCTCCTCCGCTTCGAGAGCGCGGTCCGCGCGGCTCTCGCTCCGACTCCGCATCCCGCCCGACGACCGGAAGGCCCCCACCGATGAGCGACACGTCCCTCCCTCCCACCGGCCTCCCGCCGCTCGGCGACGACGAGCTGCGCCTCGAGCTCGACCGCGTCCGCACCGAGGTCGGGCGCGCCGTCGTCGGCCAGGACGGCGCCGTATCAGGTCTGCTGATCGCCCTCCTCGCCGGCGGGCACGTCCTCCTCGAGGGTGTCCCCGGAGTGGCCAAGACGCTGCTCGTGCGCGCTCTGTCGGTCTCGCTCGGGCTCGACACCCGTCGCGTGCAGTTCACCCCCGACCTGATGCCGGGTGACATCACCGGCTCTCTGGTCTACGACGCCTCCACGTCGGGGTTCGCGTTCCGCGAGGGTCCGGTCTTCACCAACCTGCTGCTCGCCGACGAGATCAACCGGACCCCGCCCAAGACCCAGGCGGCGCTGCTCGAGGCGATGGAGGAGCGCCAGGTCAGCGTCGACGGGCGGACCCTCCCTCTGCCCGACCCGTTCCTGGTCGCGGCGACGCAGAACCCCGTCGAGTACGAGGGCACCTACGCGCTGCCCGAGGCGCAGCTCGACCGCTTCCTCCTCAAGCTGGTGCTCGACGTCCCGCCGCGGGAGGTCGAGGTCGAGGTGCTCGCGCGGCACGCGGCCGGGTTCGATCCGCGCGACCTCGCCGCGGCGGGCGTGCACCCGGTGCTCGACGCCTCGCGGCTCCGCGCGGCTCAGGCCTCGGCGCGCCGCGTGGGCGCAGGGCCCGACGTCCTCGGCTACATCGTCGACGTCGCCCGAGCGACGCGGGAGAGCCCGAGCGTGAAGCTCGGCGCGAGCCCCCGCGGATCGACCGCGCTCCTGGCCGCCGCTCGAGCGTGGGCGTGGCTCAACGGCTACGGCTCGATCACCCCCGACCACGTGCAGGCGATGGTGCTGCCCGTCCTCCGCCACCGCATCCAGCTCCAGCCGGAGGCGGAGCTCGAGGGCGTGCGCACGGAGGCGGTCCTCGGCGGCATCCTCCAGCAGGTCCGCGTCCCGGTCTGACCCGTGCACCTCACCGGCCGCTCCGTCGTCGTCCTCCTCGTCGGCCTCGTCCCCGTCGTCCTCTTCGGAGGGCGCGCCGAGGTCGCCTTCGGGGTGCTCGGGCTCTGGCTGCTGCTCTGGGCGGCCCTCGTCGGCGTCGACCTGCTCGTCGCCGGCTCCCCCCGGTCCGTCGGTCTCGAGCGCCGCGTGCCCGACCGGGTGCGGCTCGGCGAGCGGGCCGAGGCCACCCTCCTGCTGACCAGCACCGGCCGTCGGAGGATCTCCGGAATCGTCCGCGACGCCTGGGAGCCGTCGGCCGGCGCCGTCGCGACGCGGTCGGCGCTGCGTCTCCCTCCGGGTGAGCGCCGCGCGGTCACCACGGTGCTCGTGCCCGTCAGGCGCGGTGAGCGGCGGGCGCTGCACGTCACCGTCCGATCGGAGGGGCCGCTCGGCCTCGCCGGACGGCAGGCGACGCACGCCGCTCCGGCCGCCATCCGCGTCCTCCCGCCCTTCCGCTCCCGCCGCCACCTGCCCTCCCGCCTCGCGCGCCTCCGCGAGCTCGAGGGGCGCACGAGCGTGATGATCCGCGGTCAGGGCACCGAGTTCGACAGTCTGCGCGAGTACGTCCGCGGCGACGACGTCCGCTCTCTCGACTGGCGGGCGACGGCGCGACGCCGCGAACCGGTCGTGCGCACCTGGCGTCCCGAGCGCGACCGCCGGGTGATCCTCGTGCTCGACACGGGCCGCACCTCGGCAGCGCGCATCGAGGACGAGCCGCGCCTGGACACCGCGATCGAGGCGTCCCTGCTGCTCTCGGCCCTGGCGGCCTCGGCGGGCGACCGGATCGACGTCCTCGCCTTCGACCGCACCCGCCGGGCGCGCGTGCACGGGGCGACCGGCACGGAGGTGCTCGGGCGCGTCGTCGACGCCCTCGCCCCGATCCAGCCCCAGCTCGTCGAGACCGACTGGTCGGCCGTGCCGGCGCAGGTGCGGGCGCTCGCCTCGCAGCGCTCCCTCGTCGTCCTGCTCACCGCCCTCGACTCCGTGGGCGCCGCGGAGGGCATGCTGGCGGTCCTCCCCCAGCTCACGCGGCAGCACACCGTGGTCGTCGCGTGCGCGCTCGATCCGGAGCTCGTCGAGATGGCGGCGGATCGCGGTGACCGTGCCGCCGTCTACACCGCCGCCGCCGCGGAGCGCTCGCTCACCGACTCCGACCGCCTCGCCGCGGCGGTGCGGCGGCTGGGCGGGGACGTCGTGCTCGGGGAGCCGCAGCGGCTGCCTCCGCTGCTCGCCGACCGCTACATCGCGCTGAAGGCGGCCGGCCGGCTCTGAACCGAGCCCGTCGCTCAGCCCTCGGCGATGCTCCGCGAGCCGGCCGCGAAGCGGTCGAGATCGCCCGTCTCCCCCGCGCGCGCAGCGCGGCCGCCGAGCACGATCATGTAGGCGAGGAACGCGAGCAACGCGAGCGCGCCGATGCCGATCTTCAGCCACCACGGCCAGGGGGCGGGAGTGACGAAGCCCTCGATGACCCCCGAGACGAAGAGCACGAAGACCAGGCCGATCGCCACGGTGAAGAGGCTGCGCGCGTCCTCGGCGAGAGCCTGGCCGCGGGTCCGTGCGCCCGGGGCGATCCAGGCCCAGAAGATGCGCAGGCCGGCCGCCGCCGCGACGAACACCGCCGTCAGCTCGAGCTGCCCGTGCGGGGCGATGTAGAGGAAGAAGGTGTCGCCCTCGCCGACGTGGAACATGACCGCGATCGAGGTGCCGAGGTTCTGCGCGTTCTGCAGCAGGATGTAGGGCACGTAGACGCCGACGATCCCGAAGGCGACGCACTGCGCCGCGATCCAGGCGTTGTTCGTCCACACCTGGCCGGCGAACGACGCGGCGGGGTTCTCGGAGTAGTAGTCGATGAAGTCGTTCTGCGCGAACCGCCGCAGCTCCTCGTCGTCGCCGAGGGAGGCGAGCAGCCGCGCGTCGCCGAGGATCCAGACCGCGTAGAGCGTCGCCACGAGCGCCGTGGCCAGGGCGACGGCGAGGGTCAGCCAGCGGAGGCGGTAGAGGGCAGCGGGGAGGGACACGACGACGAACCTCGACACGGCGGCGAGCGGCTCCTCCCTCGTCCCCGTCAGGCGCCCGCGTGCCCGCGACAGCGAGACGGCGAGCCGGGTGCCCGCGGCGGTGGAGCCGGCGGTCGAGGTGATCGCGGCGAGATCGGCGGAGGCGGACTGGTAGCGCTCCACCAGCTCGTCGGCCTCGTCACCGCTCAGACGGCGCCGGCGGGAGAGCTCGTCGAGGCGCGTCCACTGCGCGCTGCGCGCGGCCGAGAGAGCGTCGATGTCCATCTGTTGAGATGATAGCCGGGGCGTTCCGCGCCCGGGCGCGGCCGTTCGTCGCGGTGGCCGGCACCGGAACGGCCGGGAGGAGCACCATGGGCGGGCAGCGGATCGACGAGCGCGACGACTCCGGGCTGATCACCGGCGAGGCGATCGCGCTCGACGTGCCCGTGACCTCGTTCGTCCTCCGCGCGTCCGGCGCGATCATCGACCTGCTCGCCGAGTTCGTGCTGGCCTTCGGCCTCCTCTACCTGGTCGCCGCGCTCGCGGGCGAGGGCGGACTCGACGATGCGGCGCTCGCGGCCGTCGGCATCGCCGCTCTGGTGGTCTCGCTCGTGCTCGTGCCCGTCGCGGTCGAGACGGCGACGCGCGGGCGCTCCCTCGGCAAGCTGGCTGTCGGTGCGCGCATCGTGCGCGACGACGGCGGCGCCATCGGCTTCCGGCACGCGCTCGTGCGCGGCCTCACCGGGGTGCTCGAGATCGTGATGACGGCCGGCGGTCTCGCCGCCGTCGTCGGGCTCCTCTCGCAGCGCTCGCGCCGCCTCGGCGACATCCTCGCCGGAACGCACAGTCAGCTCGAGCGGGTTCCGCGGGTCGCGCCGCTGCAGGTCGAGGTCCCGGCGCCCCTGCTCGGCTGGGCGGCGACCGCCGACGCGGCCCGGCTGCCCGACGCGCTCGCCCGCCGGCTCGCGCAGTTCCTCCGGCAGCGCGGCGGGATGACGGAGCCGTCGCGGTCGCAGCTGGCGGCCTCCCTCGCCGACGAGGCAGCGGCGTTCGTCTCGCCGATCCCGAACGCACCGGCCGAGGACTTCCTCCTCGCCGTGGCAGCCCTCCGTCGCGCCCGGGAGGAGAGGGCCCTGCGTCTCGCCGATCAGCGGCTCGCCCGCCTCGGTCCGGTCCTCGCGAGCGCCCCGCGGGGGTTCCCGCAGCGGGAGCGGCCCGCGCCGGCACTCCGCGATCAGCCGGCGCCGGGCGGGGACGGCTCGCTGTAGCGCACCGTCTGCCAGCCCCTGGGCACGAGCAGGCGCCGATCGTGCTCGGCGCAGAGGTCGTAGCCGTGCGGGTCGGGAGCCGGACTGAGCGGTCCGACGGCCACCAGCGAGTCGCGGTAGTCGTAGGTGAGGGTGACCACGGCGTCGGAGGCGCAGCCCGTCCGCGAGCACAGCCGTCCGTTCATCAGGCACACAGTAGCAAGGCACGCGGCACCCGCTCCGCGCGGCCGTAGTCTTGACGCATGCCCCGCGCTCGTCGTTCCACCGCACGTCAGGCGACCACGGTCCGCGGCGGGTCGAGGGACCGGCACGGGCGCGGCATCCGCGGCCAGGTCACCGGCCCCCACCTGCCTCCGCTGCAGACGCGCACCGATTTCTTCGAGATGACCATCGGCTCCGCGATCGACTACCTCCGCGGCGCCTGGCCCGAGGAGCTCGCCGGCATCCACGTCGACGTCGCGGCGACCCCCGACGTCGATCCGGCCCGGCTGCAGGGAACGGGCATCGCCCGCTGGCGCGTGGATCACGCGGCGCGGCGCATCACGCTGTACCGCGTCCCGATCGAGCGCCTCGCGAAGCTGCACCGCCGCGACGACTGGCACCAGCGGATGCTGATCGAGAGCTACGTCTTCCGTGCGGTCGCCGAGCTGCTCGGCCGCGACCCGTGGGACATCTCGCCGGACCGCTTCCGCCACCTCTGACGCGCTCCGCCGCGCGCTGAGCGGCCGGGCCGCCCGAACCGTGCCGGTCGACTCAGTGCGAGTAGACCGTGACCGGGGACGAGAGCGGCCCGGGCGGGACGATCGGGTACGACGCGATCCTGCCGTCGCTGGAGATCGAGACCGAGGCCTGCACGGGCTGGTCGCTCGACACGACGACGGAGTCGGCTCCGAGCTCCGTCGACGCCGCCGCGAACGGGCCGATCTCGAGCGTCCGCGATCCCGCGTCCGACTCGATCACCACGGAGGCCGACGAGTCGCTGGCGTTCGCGAGGTGCAGGCGGGAACCCGCCTCGCCGGTGTTCCCGACGCCGAAGGGCACCGACGTCGCCGTTCCGCTCGCGAACCAGGCGAAGTCGGTTCCCGCCGGTCCGGTCGAGGTCGTGCGTCCCGCGGCGACGATCGGCTGATCCGACCGGAGGGTGATCCGGTACGAGCCGTCCGCGAGACCCGTCAGCGGGACCTCGCCGACGCGCCCGGCCGCGGCGACCACCTGGGTGGACGTGCCCAGTCCGCTCGGGTCCTCGTTCGCGACCTCGATCGACACCGTGGTGTCCTCCCCGCCCGGGGCGAGGATCCTCAGCACGGGGGTGCCGGAGCCGCCGCTGCCGTCGTCGCTCGCGGTGTCGGCGGGCGGCGTCGCGACGGTGAAGCCCGAGATGACGGTGATCGTGTCGGCGCCGGCCGAGGGAGAGGACGTCTCGACTCCCTCCGGAGCGAGTCCCGCGATCGCACTGCTCTGGAGGGTCGCGGCGACCTCGCCGCCGCGGGCGGTCATCCGGATCACGGGCTGGACGACATCGGGCGCGAGCCCGGCGAGCGGGAGGACGCGCACGGATCCCGCCGGGACGACGATCCCCGTCGCTCCGGTCGCCGTGATCGGCCCCTGCTCACCGTAGAGAGCGAGGTCGACGGTCGCGGCGACCTCGCTGGCGTTGGCCAGGACGAGGACGGAGGTGAGTCCGACGTCGGTCGATCCCGCGACGAGCCAGCTGTCGGCCGACGGCTCGGCGCAGCCCTGCGCGGCGAGCCCCGAGACCGACTCGTTCGCGATCGACTGCGTGGTCGCGCCTCCGGGGGTGGGGTCGGACTCGGCGGGCACGCTGAGCGCGTCGATGCCGGTCCCGCCGGTCGCGACGTCCGGTTCTGCCAACGGCGCGGACGACGAGGTGGCGTCCCGAGGCCAGACGGCGGTCCCGGAGCCCGGGAACGAGCGCAGCTCCCGGGGCTCGCTCGCGTCGATGAGGTCTCCGCCGCAGACGAGGGTGCTGTCGGCCGCGACCGGAGCGACGACGACCCCCTCCGCCGTGCGGGTCACCGCGGGGAGCGGGATCAGCTGCGGCAGGACGACGGCGGCCGCTGCGATCACGAGGCCCGTCACTCCGGCGATCGCGCGCAGGGCCGACCGGCGCCGGCGAGCGGCCGACGGCGCCTCCCGGCGGCGGGTCGACGCGGTCGAGCCGGCCGATGCCGCGCGGGAGCGGCGTTCGGCTCGCCGATCGCCGCGGGGCGCGCGAGCCGGGGATCCGGTGTCGGTCGGCATTTTCTTCTCCTGGTCGGCGGGATCAGACATCGTCGGTCCCGTCGTCGAACTGGCCGGTCGCCTCGCCGGGCTCGTCGTCGATCCCCGCGACCGGGGCGCCGGAGCGCGCGCGCTCGAGCGAGAGCCCGGTGGGGACGGCGAGGAGGAAGGCGACGAGGAACACGATGAGGGCGGCGATCGTGTAGGCGATGCCGAAGGGGCCGACGACTCCGGTCGGGGCGGCATCGACGCGGTCGCCGTCGGTGTCGACCGCCGTCCACAGCAGCCCGTAGCGGGTGTCTCCGACGGCCGAGAAGGCGGCGTTGCCGTCGAGGGAGACGGCGGCGCGGGAGCGGACGGCGGAGGCGGCGGCACCGGCCTGGGCGCCGGGATCGGTGAGCACCACGAAGCGGACACCGAGATCCTCGAGGGCGGAGCCGACGTCGAAGCCGGTGCGCGAGACGAGGTTGCCCGCGAGCTCGTCGATCTCGTCGGTGCTCTCGGCGCCGGTGGCGGCGAGGGTCGACTGCTGGTCGAGCGTCGCACCCGCTCCGCGCTCGAGGCGGGCGAGGACGCCTCCGTCGGACTGCGGGACGAGCACGATGGTGCCGACCCGCGGGTCGTTCTGCGCCTCGGCGGCCACGTAGGCGGGCAGCGAGCGGTCGGCGGCGGTCGTGACCGAGCTGCTCCCCGCCGGGAAGGCGACGGCGAGGGGAGCGACCGCGATCGCGACGGCGACGGTGACGACGATCGCCGGGACCAGGCGGAAGGACGGCAGCGCGGCCACCGACAGCGAGAACCCGATCACGAGGCCGAGCCAGTAGAGGCTGAGCCCGGTGCCGCTCCAGACGGCGACCGGCTCGGAGCCGCTGGTCGTGAGCTGGAGGCCCTGGGCGAGGGAGGCGGTCACGAGACCGAGCGCCGCCACGCCCACCCCGCCGAGCGCCGAGAGGTTGTTCGGGAGCAGGAGCGAGGCGAGCGCGGCGACGATCAGCGGGAGGACGAGCACCGCGGTGGCGAGCGGAGCGGCCGAGGCCGAGATGTTCAGCGTGCCGAGGAACTGCAGCCACCCACTCGACAGACCGCTCGGGACGCCGGCGAGGAGCGAGAACAGGTCGGCCCGGGTCGAGGCGAGCGGGACGCCGGGGTCGGCGAGGACCGCGAACCAGTCTCCGCGGGCACCCTGCGCGACGACGATCGGGAAGAGCAGGACGAGCGCGGGGATCGGCAGCCCGGCGAACCGGCCGATGCGCCGGCCCGCCGTCGCGAGCACCACGAGCCAGACGGCCAGGAGCGGCAGCGCGAGGATCGGGGCGCACGCGACGACCGCGGCCGCGAGGATCGACGCGGTCGCGGAGGAGGACCACGACCGGTAGGCGCCGAACCCGGCGAAGAAGAGCCAGGGCAGCAGGACGTGCACCAGGATCGCCGCGGGTCGTCCGTCGGACTGCGCTGCGAAGAACGCGGGGGCGAGGATCCAGACGAGTGCACCGGAGGCGCGGGCGATGGGCCGCGGGGTGATCCGCGCCACCATCAGCCAGGCGCCCATCGCCGCGATCGGCAGCGCGACGAGGTAGAGGAGGACCATCGAGAAGCTCGGCGACCAGAACGTCAGCGAGCCGAGGACCGCGAGCACGGCCGCGAACGGATCGGCGGCGCCGATGAATCCGGAGCCGAGATCGCGCCATCCGTAGGCCGCGTTCCGCCAGAGCTCGGCCACCGTCGGCGAGAGCGTGAGCAGCCCGCCTCCGCTGATCGCGGACGCGGCGAGGAGCGGCGTGTAGAGGATGAGCCCGGTCAGGGCGGCGACGAGCACGATCCAGACGCCGCCGCCCTGGAAGAAGTGCAGCGGGTGGCGCTCACGGGTGGCCTGGACTCTGACCGCGTCGTGCCGCACCGAGCGGAGCTGCCGGACGACGTCGAGCGGGATCCGCAGGGGGGCGACCGCCTTCCAGCCGACGTTCTTCGACGAGCGGAGCACCCTGCGCGCCCGGAGCACCTTGGTGCCGCCGAACGCGACGACGAACGCGGCGATCAGCTCGCCTCCCACCAGGCCCGGCTGCTTGCGGAGGAGCCGGACGACCGCTCGGCCGATCGCGAGCGGGACGAGCGAGAGCCAGTGCAGGATCAGGAGCGGGACCGGAGCGTAGGCGAGACGCCGGTGCAGCTGCGCGGTGCGGTGCTGACGGGCGCGACGGCGCTCCCCGCTGTCGATGCGGCGGCCGTCGGGGCGCTGCAGGCCGATGCGGGCGGTGGTCACCCGGGCGTCGGGCACACGGCTGACCCGGTGACCGGCGAGCCGCGTGCGGATCGAGAAGTCGAGGGCGTCGTCGACGACGGGCAGCCCGGGATCGAAGCCGCCGAGCTCCTCCCACAGGCTGTGACGGACGAGCATGCCGCCCGCCGAGACCGCGAGGACGTCGGGCGTCGCGTCGTGCTGGCCCTGGTCGAGCTCGTCCTCGACGAGGTGGACCGTCGTGCCGTAGCGCGTGATCGACTCCCCGTAGCTCCGGATGTAGCCGGAGCGCGTCCAGTCCATGACCTTCGGGCCGGCGACGGCGACCGACGGAGCGACCTCGACGGCACCGAGGAGCGCGGCGAGGGCACCGGGCTCGGGTGCCGAGTCCTGCGCGAGGAGCCAGAGCCACTCGTCCTCCCCCGCCGGCGGCTGCATCACGCGCACCGCGCGGGCGACGGCCTGGCCGAAGGGCAGGTTCTCGGCGACCTGCACAAGCTGCGTGGGGCCCCATCCCGAGAGGAGCTCTCCGGTCGCGTCCCTCGAGCCGCCGTCGACGAAGACCGTGGCATCGGGTTGACGGGTCTGCGCCCGGAGCGCCGCGAGGGTTCGCTCCAGGTACGCCGCGCCGTTGCGCGCGACGAGGACGGCGGTGACTCGTGGATACATCGCGGACCACCCTAGGTGATGGCGACTCGGTGCCCGCCTGCGGCTCGCCGCCCTCTCGGAGCCGCGGCGATCGGGCCCGGGTCCGGGCGAACGCTCCGGTGGATCGCTACGCGCGGCGTCGGAGCTTGCGGCGCTCGCGCTCGGAGAGCCCGCCCCAGATGCCGAAGCGCTCGTCGTTCTCGAGCGCGTACTCGAGGCACTGCGAGCGGACCTCGCACGAGGTGCAGATCTTCTTCGCGTCGCGGGTGGATCCGCCCTTCTCGGGGAAGAACGCCTCGGGGTCGGTCTGCGCGCACAGCGAGTCGACCTGCCAGGAGAGGGCTCCGCCGGGAGCCTCCGTCTCGGTGTCGATGCCGGGACGGACGCCGGGGACACCCAGTCGGACGGGATCGACGAACCAGTCGTCGGGGACTCCGGAGCGAGAGTCGGGAAGTGCCATGTCGTCTCCTACCCCGCCTGCGACCGATGAACCGCGAGCCGCTCCTCACCGGAGTAGCTCGCCAAGGTAATTACACCGGTGTCATTCGCCCAGGTCAAGTCGCGGACCATAAACCCTCAACCCGCCCTGGAGGGTTCACGACACACCGGCGTGTCGCGACTGTGTCGATCCTCGCGGGAGACGTCACGCCGTCGACGCGCTCCTCGCCTGCCAGGCGCTCTCGACCATCTCGGCGATCGAGTGCCGCATCTCCCAGCCGAGGTCGCGCGCGGCGGTCTCACCCGACGCGACGATGCGCGGCGGATCGCCGGGGCGACGGGCGGCCACCTCGGGGGTGAAGTCGATCCCGGTGCTGGCCGCGATGGCGCGCATGATCTCGCCGACGGACGCACCGGTGCCGCTGCCCAGGTTGTACACGGGCTCGATCGGCTCCCCCGCGGCGAGTCGTCGCGCTGCAGCGACGTGCGCGAGGGCGAGATCGGCGACGTGGATGTAGTCGCGCACGCAGGTGCCGTCGGGAGTGGGGTAGTCGTCGCCGTTGATCCGGGGGGTGCGACCGGCGAGGAGCGCCTCGAAGACGAGCGGGAAGAGGTTGTGCGGGCTGGTGTCGTAGACGTCGGGGTAGCCGGAGCCGACGACGTTGAAGTAGCGGAGGGAGGCATGGCGCACGCCGTGGGCACGTCCCGCGTCGGCGAGCAGCCACTCGCCGATCAGCTTCGACTCGCCGTAGGGCGACTCCGGGCTCTTGGGCGTGCTCTCCGTGACGAGGTCGACGTCGACCGCGCCGTAGACGGCCGCACTCGAGGAGAAGACGATCGACGACACCCCCGCGCGCTGCATCGCACCGAGCACGCGCATCGTCCCCGTGACGTTCTGCTCGTAGGTGTGCAGGGGGCGCTGGACCGACACTCCGGCGTACTTGAAGCCCGCCACGTGCACGACGCCCTCGATCGAATGCTCGGCGAACACGGAGTCGAGCAGCTGCTCGTCGAGGATCGACCCGCGGTGGAAGGGAATCCCCTCCGGCACGAACGAGTCGTGCCCCGAGGACAGGTCGTCGACGACGACGGGGTCGATCCCCTGCTCGGCGAAGGCCCGCACGACGTGCGCCCCGATGTACCCGGCTCCTCCGGTGACCAGCCATGCCATGCGAATCCTCCTCGTTACCGGCGCCCGCGCCGCGCGCCGGAGCCACCCTATCGGCGACCGGAGAACGCTCCGATCCGGCAGGAATGCGTCGCCTGGCGATATCCTGCCGACATGCTGCACTCGGTCGCGCTCGTCGCCCTCCCTGACCTGGCCCCGTTCGAGTTCGGAGTCGTCTGCGAGGTCTTCGGCATCGACCGGAGCGAGCAGGGCGGCCCGGCGTTCGACTTCACGATCGTCACCGCCGACCCCGGTCCGGTCCGCACGAGCCTCGGCTTCGACATGATCATCACCGACGGCCTGGAGGCGGCGGAGGGCGCCGATCTCATCGCCGTTCCCGCGCACTCCCGAGGCGACGTCGACGAGCGCGTCCTCGCGCTCCTCCGCCGCGCCCACGCGCGGGGCGCCTGGATCCTCAGCGTCTGCAGCGGCGCCTTCACGCTCGCGCAGGCCGGCCTGCTCGACGGGCGGCGCGCGACCACGCACTGGATGCACGCCGAGGAGCTCGCGCGCCGGCACCCGGCCGTGAGCGTCGATCCCGACGTGCTGTTCGTGCAGGAGGGGCGCATCGTCACCAGCGCCGGCACCGCAGCCGGGATCGACGCCTCGCTGCACATCGTGCGGGAGGAGCTGGGCGCCGCGGTAGCGAACGTCGTCGCTCGGCGGATGGTCGTGCCGCCGCAGCGCCACGGCGGCCAGGCGCAGTACATCCGCACCCCGATCGCCGAGGTGCGGGCCGATTCGTTCGCGGACGTCACGGAGTGGATGCTCGACAACCTCGACCAGGACCTGACGATCGAGACCCTCGCCCGGCGCGCGCTCATGTCGCCGCGCACGTTCGCGCGTCGCTTCCGCGCCGACCTCGGCACCACTCCCCTGGCGTGGCTCAACCGGCAGCGGCTGCTGCGCGCCCAGCAGCTCCTGGAGGAGAGCGACCTGCCGCTCGAGACGATCGCCGGACGCGTCGGCTTCGGCACGGCGGCGGTCATGCGGCACCACTTCGTGCGGGTCCTCCAGACGACGCCGGCCGCCTACCGCCGCACCTTCGCGTGCGCGGAGGCGTCCTGACGTCCCGCGCGATCCCGTCGAGCAACGGGGCTGTCGAGAGACGCCACTTCCCGGCCGCGGTCAGACGGTCGCGACGAACAGCGTCCCGCGCCCGGTGACCTCGAGCGCCTGCTCCGACGGGGTGATGTAGACGCTCCCGCCCCGCTCGACGCGCGTCTCGCCCTCCGCCCCGCGCAGCGAGAACGCGCCGGCGGTCGCGATCGCGATCGCGGGACCGGTCAGGGCGACGGGCACGGGCTCGTCCGAGACCGGCTCGACGACCGCCAGTTCGAAGTCGGGAACGTCGGGGCGGTAGACGCGCAGGCCGGCGGCCGGCTCCTCAGGCCGCAGGTAGGGCACGGGCAACGGCGAGAAGTCGAGCACGACGACCAGTTCGGGCACGTCGATGTGCTTGGGGGTGAGACCGCCGCGCAGCACGTTGTCGGAGGCGGCCATCAGCTCGACCCCCGTGCCCAGCAGGTAGGCGTGGATGTTCCCCGCCGGAAGGTAGAGCACCTCGCCGCGGGCGAGCCGCACCCGGTTGAGCAGCAGCGAGAGCGCGATCCCCGGGTCGCCGGGATAGGCGGCGGCGAGGTCGCGGACCGTCGCCGCCTCGAGCCGGTCATCGCCCTCCGAGGCGCGGATCACGGCGTCGACCAGGCGGGTGACCTCGGCCCGGTCGCCGTCGGCGAGGAGCCAGGTGACGGCGGTGCGGAGCGACGCCTCGGGCTCGCCCTCGAGCAGGGAGGCGAACCGCACGATCGCCGCGGAGTCCTCCGCCGGCGCGCGATCGGCGAGCTCCGCGAGCAGCTCGCGCGTGGCCTCCGGCTCGCGGAACCCGCAGAGCGCGTCGAAGCTCTCGCTCAGCGCGTAGATCAGCTCGGGCTTGTGGAACGGGTCCTTGTAGTTGCGCTCGGCGGCGTCGCGGGCGATCCCCGCGGCGTCCTCCTCGACGAAGCGGCGCTGCGCCCGCTCCGACGAGGGGTGCGCCTGCAGCGAGAGCGGGCCGCCCGCCGCGAGGATCTTGAGGAGGAACGGGAGCCGCGGCTCGCCGGAGACGGGGTCGACCGAGCCGTCCACCCCAGCGAGCGCCGTCTCGGGATCCCGGGCGATCCACTCCGCGAGGGTCGACGCTCCGACGGTGCCGGGGTCGAGGATCCGCGCCGGCGAGCCGGGGTGCGCCCCCAGCCACAGCTCCGCCTCCGGAGCGCCGGACGCCGTGGTGCCGAGCGCTTCCGAGATGCCGGTGAGCGAGCCCCAGGCGTAGTCGCGGGGAGTGTTGCCGATCGGGATGAACACGGGGCGGCCGCCTTCCGTCCTGGAGTGGGTCGGAGCCGCACGTCCGGACCCTGGCCCGGGCCGCTCCGCCCCGACGCTAGCAGGATCTACAAGGGCGACCGCCGAAGACGGCGAGCGCCTTGGCGCACTCCGCCAGCGGGTGCGACGGCCGCCCCGAGTCCTTCGTACGCTGGCACGAGCCGCATCGTCGCCGCTGTCGCGGCCCCGGCGATGCGTCACCGAGCAAGGGAGCGATGGACATGGACAGCACGACCTTCGAGATCCTGGCGGCCGACTTCTACGGCTTCGCCGGGCGGCTCTCGCCCGACGAGAAGCAGCTCCTCGTCGGCGTCCGCGCCTTCCTCGAGGAGCAGGTCCGACCCGTCGCCGACGACTTCTGGGAGCGGGCGGAGTTCCCGCGCCACCTGATCCCCGGGATCCACGCGACCGGCGTGATCGGCCTCTCGTGGCCCGAGACGCGGGCGATCGAGAACTCGGCCGTGTTCCGCGGCTGGGTCGCGCTCGAGCTCGGTCGCGTCGACGCCGGCATCGCGACCTACGTCGGGGTCCAGAACGGTCTGGTCATGGGCACCGTCGGCGTCGCCGGCTCCGAGGAGCAGCGGGCCGAGTGGCTCCCGAAGCTCGCCTCGGGCGAGGTGATCGGCGCGTTCGGACTCACCGAGCCCCAGTCGGGGTCGGACTCGGCGCAGGGCCTGCGCACGACCGCGCGCCGGGAGGGCGACAGCTGGGTGCTCGACGGCGCCAAGCGCTGGATCGGCAACGCGACCTTCAGCGACATCACCGTCATCTGGGCCAAGGACGTCGCGGACTCGCAGGTGAAGGGCTTCCTCGTCCCCACCTCGACGCCCGGCTACCGTGCGACCGCGATCGCGCGCAAGCAGAGCCTGCGCACCGTGCAGAACGCCGACATCGTGCTCGAGGGCGTCGTGGTCCCCGAGTCGCTCCGCCTCCAGGGCGCGAACTCCTTCCGCGACACCGCGAAGGTCCTCCGGCTGACCCGCGCCGAGGTCGCCTGGCAGGCGATCGGAGTCGCGATCGGCGCCTACGACGCGGCCCTGCGCTACGCCCGCGAACGGGTCCAGTTCGGCAAGCCGCTCGTCGAGCACCAGCTCGTGCAGGACCTGCTGGTGAAGAGCATCGGCAACATCACGGCGAGCATCGCGCTGGCCACGCGCGTCTCCGAGATGCTCGACGACGACGAGCAGCGCGACGAGCACTCCGCGCTCGCCAAGGCCTACACGACGACGCGGATGCGCGAGACCGTCGCCTGGTGCCGCGAGGTGATGGGCGGCAACGGCATCGTCCTCGACTACGGCGTCGCGCGGTTCTTCGCGGACGCCGAGGCGCTCTACTCCTACGAGGGCACGCGCGAGATGAACACCCTGATCGTCGGACGCGCCATCACCGGCAGCGCGGCCTTCGTCTGAGCCGCGGCCGCCCGCCCGCTCCCTAGACTGTTCGCCATGATCCGACGCGCCGCGCCCGCCGCTCCCCGAGCGCTCGCGGTCGCCGTGCTCACGGTCATGGTCGGCGGTCAGGCGCTGCGGAACCTGGCCGGCTGGTGGGGCTGGGGCGCCGTCGTCGTGACTCTCCTGATCGCCCTCGTGGTCGTCGTCCTGCGCGAGCGCCCACGGCTGCGCTGGAGCCGCACACCGAAGGCGCTCGTCGCGTTCCTCGCGCTGGTCGTGCTCTCGCTGCTGTGGTCGGCCTACCCCGGGGCGAGCGCGATCGGCGTCGCCGCGCAGCTCGCGACGAGCTTCGGCGGCGTCGTCCTCGCCCTGACGCTGAGCGCGGGAGCCTTCGTCACCGCCCTCGGGCGCGCCCTGCGGATCACGGTCGGCCTCTCCCTCCTGTTCGAGCTGGTCGTCGCCGTGTTCGTGCGCGCGCCCGTCCTCCCGCTCGTGATCGACCTGCCGGAGGGCCGGATCCCGGACGCGTTCTACTGGTCGCTCTCCGCTCTCTTCACGGGAGAACCGATCCAGGGTCTCGTGGGCAACCGCAACCTGCTGGGCTTCGCCGCGCTCCTCGGGCTGATCGTGGTCGTGATCGAGCTGGCGGCCAGGAGCATCGGGCGGCGCTGGGGCGTCCTCTGGATCGCGCTCTTCGTCGCCACCCTCCTGCTGACCCGCTCCTCCACGGTGATCCTGTGCGTCCTCGCCGTCGCCCTGGCCGTGGTCTTCGCGCTCTGGGCGAGGCGACGCGGAGAAGCGGGGCGGCGCCCGGTGTACGCGACCGCCGCGGGAGTCGCCCTCGCCGTGGTCGTCGGGACGGCCGTCGGCTGGAGCGCGCTGCTGGGCGTCCTCGGCAAGAGCGAGGACGCGACCGGGAGGCTCGACATCTGGAGGGCGGTCTGGGGACTCGCCTCGGAGCGCCCGCTCCTCGGCTGGGGCTGGGTGAGCTACTGGGCACCGTGGGCCGCTCCGTTCGACACGCTCGCCGAGCGCAAGGGCGTCCTCTACCTGCAGGCGCACGATGCGTGGCTCGACGTCTGGTTCCAGCTCGGGCTCGTCGGCCTCGTCCTCTTCGTCGCTCTCACCGCGTCGACCCTGTGGCGCTCCTGGTTCCGCGCCGTCGATCGGCCCCGGCGCAGTGCCACGACGACCCTCCCCTACTCGGCGCTCTCGCTCGCGCCCCTGCTGCTGGTCGTCGCGCTGCTCGCCCAGTCCCTCGCCGAGAGCCGGATCCTGATCGAGGGGGGCTGGCTGCTCCTCGTCGCCCTCGCGGTCCTCACCAAGCAGCCCGCGAACGAGTCCGAGGACGTGCTCACCGCCGAGCCGATCCCCCTCGCCGTCGAGCGCCCCGGTCGATGAGCGGCCGGACGCCGTCCGCGCTCCCGGCGTCCCTCGCGGATGCGATGGCCTCGCCGCAGTTCGCGGCGGCGCTCGCGCAGACCGCCCTCTTCGCCGTTCTCTGCGCTCCCGCCGTCCGCGGCGTCATCGGCTGGCCCGGGTACATCGCCGCGATCACCGCGCTCACGATCCTCGCGGGAGGGATGCTGGTCCTGCGCTGCGGCACGCTCGACTGGGAGGGGCTGCTGCCCACGAGCATCCTGGTGTTCCTCGGGTGGATCGGGCTCAGCGTCCTCTGGAGCGGCTACCAGTGGGCGACGGTCTCGAGCGTCGCCTACCAGTTCGCGCTGGCCTTCCTGGCGATCGCGATCGGGCTGACCCGCGACATCATCCAGATCATCCGCGCGGTCGGCGATGTGATGCGCGTGGTGCTCATCGGCTCGATCGCCGTCGAGGTGCTCGCGGGCGTCCTCATCGACCGGCCGCTGCGCTTCCTCGGCGTCGAGGGACTGCTGGCGTCCGGCGGTCCGATCCAGGGACTGGTCGGCACCCGCAACCAGCTCGGCCTGGTCTGCCTGATCGCGATCGTGACGTTCTCGGTCGAGCTGATGACGCGGTCCGTCGCCCGCGGTCCGGCCGTCGCCTCGATCGTGCTCGCCGCCCTGACGCTCCTGTTCACCCGCTCCGCCGTCAGTGCGGGCGTGCTCGTCGTCGCCGCGGTGGTGGCCCTCGCCCTGCGCTGGGTCCGCCGCGGCGACGGGGCCGGCCGGCGCACCCGGCAGTACGTGACGCTCGGGGTCGCGGCGGCGGCCGCGCTGACGGCCTGGATCTTCCGCTCGCAGGTCATCGACCGGCTCAACGCCGGCAGCGAGTTCGAGTTCCGGCTCACCCTCTGGCAGCAGGTCTGGCGCTTCACCGACCTCGCCCCGATCATCGGCTGGGGGTGGGTCGGCTACTGGCGCACCGATCTGTACCCGTTCACCGCGATCGACTACCTCTCCCGCCGGCCGCACTCGTCGAGCCTGAACGCGGTCTTCGACCTCGCCCTCCAGGTCGGGGTGGTCGGAGTCGTCCTCTTCCTGGTGCTCGTCGGCCTCGCGCTGTGGCGCTCCTGGCTGATCGCCTCCGAGCGCAAGGCCGTCGTGCACGTCTGGCCGGTGCTCGTGCTGACCGTGCTGATCGTCACCGCCCTCGCCGAGAGCTCGATCCTGCTCGACGCGGGCTGGCTGCTGCTGGTGATCTGCGCGATGCGGGCCGCGCAGGGGCTCAGCTGGCGCCGCCTCCTGCACGCGCGCGACTGACACCGCGACGCTCGGCGACGGCGCGGAACACCGCGAGGTGCTCCTCGCGGCAGCGCTCCCAGCTGAAGCGGGCGGCTCGCTCGACTCCGAGGGGGGCGAGCTCGGCACGCCGGTCGATCGCCTCGAGGATCCCGTCGGCGATCGAGCGCGGTTCGAGCGGGTCGACGTAGACGGCCGCGTCGCCGCAGATCTCGGGGAGCGACCCCGAATCGGCCGCCGCCACCGGGCAGCCCGACGCCATCGCCTCGATCGGAGGCAGGCCGAAGCCCTCGTAGAGGCTCGGGAACGCGAGGACCGCGGCCCGGCGGTAGAGATCGGCGAGCTCCTCCGGAGAGACGTGGCCGCGCCAGTCGACGAAGTCGGGCAGCGGCGCGAGCCGGTCGAGGTCGCCTCCCGTGAGCACGAGACGGAGCGGGTGGCCCTCGGCCCGCAGGAGCCGGAGGGCCTCGAACAGCCGCTCGTGGTTCTTGTGCGGCCACGCGCGCGCCGGATAGAAGACGAAGTCCTCGCGCTCGGCGAGATTCGGCCGGAACCGCGAGGTGTCGACTCCGAGGTGCGAGACGTGGATCCGCTCCTCCGGGATGCCGAGCAGCTCGACGATGCGGCTTTTCGTGAAGGCGCTGATCGTGATCACGGCGTCGGCGCGCCGCGCCGTGGCCTCGTAGGCGACGCGTCGGAAGACGCGCTCGACGAGCGGGAAGAGCTGCGGCAGATCGCGGTGCTGCAGGTCGAAGAGCATCTGCACGTGCCCCTGCCTGCGCGAGGGGTAGGGCAGGGGGACGGTGAACGGGAAGTAGAGGATCTCCCCCGCGCCCAGCGTCCGGCGCAGCCGGACGGTCCGCACCAGAGCCTGGAGCATGCCGATCGCCCGCCGGCGGTGACCGGCGCCGCTGACGACCCCGTCGGCGACGATCTCGGGAACTCCCTCCGAGAAGCCGCGGGCGTTCTCGGGCACCAGAGCACGCACGCGCAGCCCCTCCTCGCCGGGTCGCGGGACGAGCAGCCGGGTGAGCGCCCGCGCGTAGGTCTCGCCTCCGCCCATGCCGCCGGGATCGACGGTGAGCACGGCGAGCGTGACGGCGAGCTTGTCCGGCATGGCGTCCAATCGTGACGGCGGGTGCACGTGTCCGAGCCGGGTCAGGATACCGGCGCACGCCTGCACCGCGGCCCCCTGCGCGCTCCTGCTCCCCGGCGCCGGGGAGGCCGGTGGGTAGTATGTAGCCCGCTGTCATCGACCCCGACGAAACGGACCACCACGTGCCCCGCGCTTTGATCACCGGAATCACCGGCCAGGACGGCCTCTACCTCGCCGAGCTGCTGCTCTCGAAGGGCTACGAGGTCTTCGGCCTGGTCCGCGGGCAGAACAACCCCAAGTACGAGCTCGTGCGCCGCACCGTCCCCGAGGTGAAGCTGCTCACCGGAGACCTCACCGACGTCTCGAGCCTCGTGCGCGTGCTCGCGGTGGCCCAGCCCGAGGAGGTCTACAACCTCGGCGCGATCTCGTTCGTCGCCTACTCGTGGGAGAACGCGTCCCTCACCACCGATGTCACGGGCAAGGGCGTCCTGAACATCCTCGAGGCGACGCGCCTCTACGCCGGCGACGACATGTCGCGGGTCAAGTTCTACCAGGCCTCCTCCTCCGAGATGTTCGGCAAGGTCCAGCAGGTCCCCCAGAGCGAGGAGACCCTGCTCTGGCCGCGTTCGCCCTACGGCGTCGCGAAGGTCTTCGGTCACTACATGACCATCAACTACCGCGAGTCCTACGGGATGCACGCCTCCTCCGGCATCCTCTTCAACCACGAGTCGCCCCGACGCGGCCCCGAGTTCGTCACCCGCAAGATCAGCCTCGCGGTCGCGCGGATCAAGCTCGGCCTGCAGGAGTCGCTCGAGCTGGGCAACCTCGACGCCAAGCGCGACTGGGGCTTCGCCGGCGACTACGTCGACGCGATGTGGCGGATGCTGCAGCAGCCCGAGGGGGACGACTACGTCGTCGCGACGGGCGAGACCCACGAGATCCGCGAGTACCTCGACATCGCCTTCAACCACGTCGGCATCGAGGACTGGACCCCCTACGTCACGCAGAACCCCGCGTTCATGCGTCCGGCCGAGGTCGACCTGCTCATCGGCGACCCGGCGAAGGCCCGCGACGTCCTCGGCTGGGAGCCGAAGGTCTCGTTCCCCGAGCTCGTCTCGATGATGGTCGAGAACGACCTCGCCGAGCAGTCCGCCCTGATCAGGTAGCGGTCGTGCCGATCGCCTTCGTCACCGGGGCGAGCGGGCAGGACGGGGGCTACCTCGTCGAGCGCCTGCTCGCCGACGGCTGGGACGTCTCCGCCCTGGTGCGCGGGGGCGACGACGCCGCGCTGCCCGCGGCCGTCCGTCCCCTCGAGGGCGACCTCCGCGGTCCCGAGGGTCTCGGCCGGGCGGTCGCGGAGGCGGCCCCCGACGCGGTCTTCCACCTCGCCGGCATCTCCTCCGTCGCGCAGTCGTGGCAGGAGCCGGTGCTGACCGCCGAGGTCACCGGCACGGCGGTCGCCGCACTCCTCGAGGCGGCGCTGACTCTGCAGGAGTCCTCGGGTCGCGAGGTCCGGTTCGTGCAGGCCTCCTCCTCCGAGATCTTCGGAGCGGCCACCGAGAACCCGCAGACGGAGTCGACTCCGATCCGCCCGGTCTCCCCCTACGGAGCCGCGAAGGCGTTCGCGCACCTGCTGGTCGGCGTGTACCGCGGGCGGGGGCTGCACGCCTCCTCCGCGATCCTCTACAACCACGAGTCGCCGCGCCGGCCCGAGAGCTTCGTCACCCGCAAGATCACGGCGGGCGTCGCCGCCATCGCCGCCGGCACGGCGGAGGAGCTCTCGCTCGGCAACCTCGACGCCCGGCGCGACTGGGGGTGGGCGCCCGACTACGTCGATGCGCTCCTGCGCGCCTCCCGCGCCGACTCGGCCGACGACTACGTCGTCGCGACGGGAGTCTCGCACTCGGTGCGCGAGTTCGTCGGTGCGGCGTTCGCCGCCGCCGGGATCGACGACTGGGAGGGCCGGGTCGTCATCGATCCGCGCTTCGCCCGGCCCGTCGACGCCCCGGAGATGCGCGGGGACGCTTCGAAGGCCCGGAGGGAACTGGGCTGGGCGCCGACCGTGGGTTTCGAGGAGATCGTCGCGAGGATGGTCGAGAACGACCTCGATCTCGCACGGCGAGCGGGCTGACGCGCCGCCACCGCCCCGCGCCGCCTCCGCTCGGCGCTCGGGCGGGTACGTACAATGATCTGGCTGCCGTCACGGCAGTGCTATGGCTGGGAGACCGATGAGCAGCAGGAAATCGACGATCACGCGCGCGGTCGACCGCGTCGACGCGATCTCCCGGGAACCGTTCCACCAGAGCGGTACGCAGCCCGGCGAGGGCCGCTCCAGCGGATTCGTCTCGGCCCTGGTCGACATCTTCCGGCACCGCGAGCTGCTCAAGCTCCTCGTCAACCGCGAGCTGAAGGCGCGCTACAAGGACTCGAGCCTCGGCTTCGTCTGGACCCTCATCCGCCCGCTCGTCATGCTGATGATCTACTACGTCGCGATCGGGCAGTTCCTCGGCGCGGCCCGCGGGATCCCCGTCTTCGCGATCTTCGTCTTCTGCGGCCTGACGCTGTGGAACCTCTTCAGCGAGATCGTCGCGACCGGCACCACCTCGATCCTGGCGAACGCCGGCCTCATCAAGAAGGTGTACCTCCCGCGCGAGATCTTCCCGGTGGCGACCATCGGCGCCGCGCTGTTCAACTTCGCAGTGCAGTTCCTGGTGCTGATCGTCGGGGCGATAGCGCTCGGAGCGTTCGAGTTCAGCTGGCAGCTGCTCTTCATCTTCCCCGCACTCGCGGTGACGCTGGTCTACGGGCTCGCGCTCGCCCTGGCGCTGTCGGCGCTCAACGTCTACCTCCGCGACATCCAGTTCCTCGTCGAGGTCGGGCTGCTCATCTTCTTCTGGCTCTCGCCGATCACCTACGCGTGGTCGTTCGTCGTCGAGACGGTCCCGGCGTGGCTCGAGCAGATCTACCTCCTGAACCCGATGACCAACGCGATGCTCGCCTTCCAGCGCGCCATCTGGGGGCCGGGCTCGCGCGAGACGCAGATCGAGCAGAGCGACGGGAGCATCCGCACCATCGCCGGGCAGCCCTGGCCGGCGGACATGGCTCTGCACCTCTTCATCGTCTTCCTCGTGGGCGTCGTGCTGGTGTGGGTCGCGCACCGCATCTTCCGCCGCCTCGAGGGCAACTTCGCCCAGGAGATCTGATCGCATGACCCTCGAGACCGAGATCGCCCTCCCGGATGCGGCGCAGATGCCGACCATCATCCGCGTGCAGAACGCCTCCAAGCGCTTCGTCATCCGCAAGGACAAGAGCCTCAAGGAGCGCGTCGTCAACTTCGGCCGCGGCAAGCAGCACCGAGACGACTTCTGGGCGCTGCGCGACATCGACCTCGAGATCCCCCTGGGATCCACGGTCGGCCTGATCGGCGCCAACGGGTCGGGCAAGAGCACGCTGCTCAAGCTCATCGGCGGCATCATCCAGCCGACGACCGGCACCGTCGAGCGCCGCGGGCGCCTCGCCGCGCTGCTCGAGCTCGGAGCGGGATTCCACCCCGATCTCACCGGCCGCGAGAACGTCTTCCTCAACGGGGCGATCCTCGGCCTGTCGCGCCGCGAGCTCGAGGAGAAGTTCGACTCGATCGTCGACTTCTCCGAGATCGCCGACTTCATCGACACGCAGGTTAAGTTCTACTCCTCGGGCATGTACGTGCGGCTCGCCTTCGCGATCGCCATCCACACCGACCCCGATCTCCTCCTCGTCGACGAGGTCCTCGCCGTCGGCGACGAGCCGTTCCAGCGCAAGTGCATGGATCGCATCCGCGCCTTCCAGCGTGCGGGCAAGACGATCGTCCTCGTGACTCACTCGCTCGAGCAGGTCGGGGAGCTCTGCGACCGCACCGTGGTGCTCGAGCACGGCGCCGTCATCTACGACGGCGAGACCGCGCGCGGGCTCGAGGTGCTCCGCAACGGCTTCGAGTCGTCCCGTCAGGAGCGCGTCGAGCGCGAGACCGCCGAGGCGGTCATCGAGGCGGAGGAGTCGGGCGAGGAGCCGGAGCAGGTCCAGCCCGCCGAGATCGTCGGCATCGAGCTCGAGGGCGGCACGCTCGAGGAGGGCAACCGCACCCTCCGGCCGGGCGACGACCTCGAGATCCGGGTGACCCTCCGGCCGCTCAGCTCCACGCCCCTCGAGAGGTGGTTCGTCGGGATCGGCGTCGACACCCCGCTCGGCCAGGTCGTGTTCGGCACCAACACGATGCGTCTGGGCTTCGAGCACCCGCCGCTCACGGAGGAGACCACCGTCATCTTCCACCTCCCCGACACCCACTTCGGCGGCGGGACCTACGCGGTCCACGCGTCGGCGTCGACGCTCGAGAACGGCGAGTTCACCCGCGTCCCCGTGGGCGCCCGCTTCACCGTCGAGCGCACCACCAAGCGGGTCGGCCTGGTCGACGTCAGCGCGTCGGCGACCGTCGGCGGCGTCACCCGGGCGTGACCGTCCGGCGCGTCCGGCTGCTCGTCGACGCCACTCCGCTCGCCGCCGACCGGCTGACCGGAGTCGGGCACGTTCTTCTCGAGACGCTGCGCGCACTCGGAGACGACCGCTTCCGAGACCGGCTCGAGGTGGTCCTCTTCGCGCCGTCCTCCGAGACGGCGGCCGTGCGGCGCCGGGGGCTCCCGTTCGCGGTCCGGGGCGTCCCCCTCCCCCGCCGCGTCGTCGGGCTCCTGACCCGCACGGCCCTCCCCCTCGACCTGCTCGTCGGTCGCGGTGTGTACTTCTTCCCCAACTACCGCAACTGGGCCGTGAGCCGGCGCTCGAGCTCGATCACCTTCGTCCACGACGCCTGCTTCGCCGTCGCGCCCGAGCTGGTCCCGGCGGCGCGACGTGCGCTGCTGACCACGCGGATGCCCGGGTGGCTGGCCAGGTCGGACCTGGTCGCGACGGGGACCCCGTCGGCGGCGGCCGAGATCGCCGAGCACCTCGGCGTCCCCGAGAGCCGGCTCCGGGTGCTCCCCACCACAGTCGACGCGACGGCGTTCCACCCGCGGTCGGCGGAGGAGGTCGCCTCCGTGACCCGGAGGGTCGGCGTCGACCGCTACCTCCTGTTCGTCGGAGCGATCGAGCCGCGCAAGAACGTCGCCGCGCTCGTGCGCGCCTTCGCGGCGGCCGATCGGCCGGCCGGCCGCACCCTCCTCATCGTGGGCGCCGCCTCCTGGGACGACGACGACGTCCGCGCCGCGGTCGACGAGGCGACGGCCGGGGGCGCCGACGTCAGGCTCTCGCCGGTGTTCGTCGAGGACCACGAGATGCCGGCTCTGATGACCGGGGCGGACGCCCTGGCGCTGGTCTCGTTGCACGAGGGCTTCGGGCTCCCCGCACTCGAGGCGGTGGCCACGGGCACCCCCGTCATCGTCTCCGACATCCCGGGAATCCGGGACGCGCTGCGCGGTCACGAGGAGGCGGCGCGCTTCGTCCCTGTCGGCGACGAGGAGGCGCTGCGGGACGCGATCCGGACAGCGCTGGCGACGCCTCGGCGCGTCGATCCCGGCGTCATCCGACCCTGGACGGAGGCTGCCGATGCGCTCGCCGACGCGGCCGTGGGGCTCGCGCGCGCCTGATCGGCCGCGAGCCCGAGCGTCCGCGAGCGCCCGACCCGCCGGTCAGACGACCGAGACGCCCGCCGGAGCGACCTGCGTCACGTAGCTCCACAGCTCGTCCGCGTACTCGCCCCAGGTGCGGTTCACCCGGGCGTCCGCCTCGGCGCTCAGCCGGGCGTGCACCTCGTCGTCGGTGAGCAGCGTCGCGAGCGCGTCGCGGATCGAGTGGTCGTCGCGCGGGTCGACGAGCAGGGCGCCGCCCTGGGCGGCGATGTCCTTCATGCTGCCGAAGCCCGAGGTGATCACGGGTGTGCCGACCGCGAGCGACTCCGCGACGGGCAGGCCGAAGCCCTCGTTGAGCGACGGGAAGACCGTGCACCTCGCGCTGCGGTAGGCGTTCCAGAGCAGCTCGTCGGTGATGGCCGAGAAGGAGTCGACGGAGCGGCCCTCGTCCTGGAGGGCCCGCATCCGACCCTGGAACTCCTCGCTGCTCCACGCGTTGCCGCCGATGAACGCGAGGGTGAAGTCGACGCCCGAACGCCAGACGAGCTCGGCCGCGTGCAGGACGGCGAGGTGGTTCTTGCGGGGCTCGTGACTGCCGATGCAGACCACCAGAGGGAGTCCCTCCCCGGCACCGAGCGCCTCGCGGGTCGCCGCATCGTCGAAGTCGACGTCGCCCCCCGCGGAGGCGGGCAGCGGGATCGCGTCGACGTCGGGGCCGCGCTCCCCCTCGAGCATCCCGCGCCAGCCGCGGAACTCGGTCTGCGAGGCGAACGAGACGGTCGCGACGCGGTCCATGTGCGAGACCGCGACGAGCGTCCGCGGGAACTGCCCGCTGATGCCGCCGTGGGCCGTCTCCGCCGTCGTGAGCGGGACGCAGTCGTGACCGATCATGGTCGTCGCATTGCCGCTGAACTCGGTGAAGGCCGCGAGGCGCGCACTGCGGGCGTCCTCGATCGCGAGCTCGGGGAGCACGTACAGCGACTCCCACGGCACGACCACGGGAGCGTGGGGGTCGAGCTTCGCCTCGGGCGCCGAGCCGTAGAGGGCGTTGGTCCGCAGCTCGTTCCCGACCTCGCGGAAGCCCGTCATCGCGTCGTCCCAGACGATCAGGGTGATGTCGTGCCGGCTGTTCCACTCGACGATCGTGTTGCGCACGACGCGCTGGATCCCGGTCGCGAGGCCCGTCCGCGCGGTGTGGTGGACGTCGACCAGTACCGCGTGGCGGGCGATCACGACGGCACTGGGCGCGCGCACGGCGTCGAGCACGCGCGAGGCCGGAGTCGGCTTGATCAGCGCCTCGAGCAGCGCGGCGACGCCGTCGAGCCGTGCGGAGCGGCGCGACTCGACGACCTGCTCGCGGTCGGGGAGCTCCGCGGTCACGACCGCGAGGAGCAGCCAGGTCTGCTCGAAGCTGGGCTCGCCGAGGGCCGCGTCGAGCTGACCGATCAGGGTCGGCAGGTCGCGCGCCGGCGCGGTGGTCGGCTCGAGGGTCTCGAGCAGCAGGGTCAGGCGCTCGAGAGCGGTGGGCTCACGCATCGTGCTCCTCCTCGTGGTGCTCGCCGGTGGAGGGCACCAGGGCGTCCCAGAGCTCGGCGGAGTAGTCGTTCCAGGTGCGCGCCGGGCGGGCGAGCGCCTCGGCGGTGAGCTCGGCGACGCGCTCGTCGGAGTCGAGCAGCTCGCGCATCGCGGCCACCAGCTGGTCGTCGTCGTAGGGATCGACGGTCAGGCAGCCGCCGTCGGCCGCGATCTCGGCGAGCGAGCCCCGGTCGGAGGTGATCGCGGGGATGCCGAGCGCGAGCGCCTCGGCGACGGGCAGGCCGTAGCCCTCGTGGGTGGAGGGGAAGACGAAGAACCGCGCGCGGCGGTACGACGACAGCAGCACGGCGTCCCCGGCTCCGCGGATGACCTCGACGGTGCGGCCGCGGCGCTGGGCCTCGCGGATGCGCACGTCGAACACCTGCGTCGCCCACGGGTTGCCGCCGCCGATGAAGCGCACGCGGAACCGCTTGCCCTCCCGCCAGAGGATCTCCGCCGCGAAGAGGATGGCGAGGTGGTTCTTGCGCGGCTCGTGACTGCCGACCGAGAGCACGAGCGGGAGGTCGTCGGCCTCCTCGACGCTCGCCTCCTGCAGCGGCGGCGCCTCCACCGGGAGCGACACGGTCGAGAGCGCGGGACCCTCGAGTCCCTGGGCGGGCAGGGCGGCGTTGAAGCCGGCGAACTCCTCCGTCGCCGCCGCGCTGATGCCGGCGACGCGGTCGGAGTGCTTCACGACCGTGAGGTAGTTGACGAACCGCAGGCTCTCCTGCGGCGGGACCGTGTCGGCGCTCACCACGGGGATCGCGTCGTAGCCGATGAGGCTGACGGTGTTGCCCGAGAACTCGGCGAGGGCCGCCAGGGGTGCGCAGATCCCCATCGCGGGAACCTCGGGCAGCACGAGCGTCGAGCGGAACGGGACGATGAAGTCGACCCGCTCGGGGCGACCCGGATCCCAGTCGCGGGCGGAGCTCGTCTCGAAGTCGACGACCCGCTCGAGCTCGCCCGCGCCGAGCCGGCGCAGCGACATCGAGCCGTGCTCCCACGCGGTGAGGATGGGGTCGTAGTCGCGGTGCCAGCGCTTCATGGTCTGCCGCACCACGCGCTGGATGCCGGTCGCGTGCGAGTTCCGCGCGCAGAAGTCGACGTCGACGACCACGGCGCCGGTGACGACCGACAGCGTCGTCGACAGGTCGTGGTAGCCGGTGGAGGCGCGCGTGCCCGCGACCATGAAGACGCGCATCGCCTCGTGGGGCTTCGCGAGCTGGAGCGAGCGCTTGAACCAGCTGAAGAGGTGCGGAACCGGGTAGACGCCGAGGAACGCCGTGAGCGAGAGCCAGGTCAGGTCGTCGGCGTCGCGGCGCTGCACCGCGCGCGCAATCTCGTCGAGGAACGGGCCGGGACCGCGGCGGGCGAGGCCGGCCGACTCCTCCGGATCGTCGAGGACGAACGGAGCGATCTGCTCGAGTCGCTGCACCACGAAGGCGCGGCGGGCGTCGCGGCCCGCGAGATCGACGTCGCTCACCGGCCCCGACCGCCGAAACGGCGCTGCGCGTAGCGGATGGAGTGGCGCACCGCTCCCGGGAGGCCGAGCTGCCCGACCCTGATCTGGAAGGTGCGTGCGGCGCGCAGGGGGCGGGTGACCTTCCACGAGAGCGTGCTCTCGAAGTCGGCGACGAAGTGCGCTCCCCCGAAGTGCATGTTGGCGGCCCACTCGTCGAGCGGATCGTTCAGCAGCTCGTCGAGCCGGGCGCGGAGCTGCTCGACGGTCTCCTCTCGAGCGTCCGGGCCTTCGCCGGGGGAGGTGATTGCAGTCGTCTCTTCAGGCACCCAGCCATCTTAGGCGGGGCGCGCGGCCGAGCAGGGCAGCGACTCCCGCCGGCCGCTCGCGACCTCGGGTCAGAGCAGGCGCCGGAGGGACGCCGTGTCGTTGACGGCGGCCTCGTCGCTCTCGAAGAGCGCGGCCGCGGCGATCTCGGCCTCTCTGGCCTCGACGACTCCACCGGAGCGGTGGTGCCCGAAGACCCAGTACCGGTAGAGGACGAAGCGGAAGCCGGTGGCCAGCGCGAGCCCGATGACGTTCGCCGAGATGTTGTCGGCCACGAGGTTGTCGAACCCGAGCACGTAGTGCGAGATGTAGAGCGGGAGCAGGTTCACGGCCATGCCGGCCGTCGCCACCACGCTGAACTCGACCAGCTCGAGCAGGTAGTTCTTGCGCCGGTGCTCGCGGAAGGTCCAGTAGCGGTTGCCGAACCAGGTCACGACGGTCGCTGCCGCGACGGCGACCACCTTCGCGCCGATCGGCCCCGAGAGCAGGTGCTCGCCGCCGATCCCGCCGACGCGCAGCAGGTTGAAGACGGTCACGTCGACGACGAGACCGAGGATCCCCACGACTCCGAACTTCAGCGCGTAGGTGATCAGGCCGCGGTAGATCGCCTTGAGGCGCCCCAGGAGGCCCGGCCGAGCGGCGGCGGCGCCCCCGTTCACGTCTCCCACGTCAGGCCGCGGGGACCTGCGGCGGGCGGGTCCGGGAACCCTCGCGCACGCGGATCTTGAGGAGGATCCAGAGGGCCTCGAAGCCGTCCTTCACGGTGATCTTCTTGCCCTCCTCGCGGGTGCGGGCCTTGTAGCTGATGCCGACCTCGTACGGGCGGTAGCCGCGGGCGAGGAGCTTCGCGGTGACCTCCGCCTCCATGCCGAAGCCCTTCTCCTTGATGTCGAGGGAGCGGTAGAGCGCGAGGGGCATGAGCTTGAAGCAGGTCTCGACATCCGAGACGTAGGCGTTGAACAGGATGTTCGTGACGAGGTTGACGCCCTTGTTCCCGATCACGTACCAGTACGAGAACGACGTGTGGCTGCCGAACGTGCGGCTTCCGTAGACCAGCTGGGCGTCGCCGTCGAGAACGGGCTGCAGGAGGGAGGGGATCTCGCTCGGGCGGTACTCCTCGTCGGCGTCGCAGATGATGACGTAGTCGCCCGTCGCCTCCTTGACGGCTCGGCTGATCGCCGCGCCCTTGCCCTGGTTCACGCTCTGGTGGAACACGCGGATGCGCGGATCCTCGAGCGCATCGAGGATCTGGCGGGTGCGGTCCCTGCTGCCGTCGTTGACGATCACGAACTCGATCTCGACCCCCTCCTGGAACCGGATCGCGAGAACGCGGTCGACGGCCTTCTGGAGCGTCGCCTGCTCGTTGTACACGGGCATGAGGATGGAAAGCTTCACGGGTCGTCGGTTCTCTCTCTACTTCGCGGCGGCGACGACGGTCGACTCGAACCAGGCGATGGTGCGGGTCAGTCCGTCCTCGACGGAGACGGTCGGCTCCCAGCCGAGGATCTCGCGGGCCTTCGTGATGTCGGGCTTGCGGCGCTCGGGGTCGTCGACCGGGCGCGGCTCGTAGTGGATCTGCGAGTCGCTGCCGATGATCGCGACGATCCGGCGGGCGATCTCGCCCAGCTCGAGCTCGTCGACCGAGCCGAGGTTGATCGGCCCCGAGTCCTGCGAGTCGGCCATCCGGAGGATCCCGTCGACGAGGTCGTCCACGAAGAGCAGCGACCGGGTCTGGGTGCCGTCCCCGTGCATCGGGATCGACGCACCGGTCAGTGCGGCCTTGACGAACGCCGGCACGGCGCGACCGTCGTCGATGTCCATGTTCGGGCCGTAGGTGTTGAAGATCCGGATCACTCCGGTGTTCACCTCGAAGTAGCGGCGGTACGCGAACGTGATGGCCTCGGCGTAGCGCTTGGCCTCGTCGTAGACGCTGCGCGGCCCGTTGGGGTTCACGTTGCCCCAGTACTCCTCGTGCTGGGGGTGCACGTGCGGGTCCCCGTACACCTCCGACGTGGAGGAGACGACGAAGCGGGCGCCGTCGCGCTTGGCGACCTCGAGCAGAGCCTCGGTGACCGTCGATCCCGCGTGGAGGGTCTCGATCGGGTGCGCGAGATAGCGCGGAGGCGACGCGGGCGAGGCGAAGTGCAGCACGACGTCGAAGGGACCCGGGAGATCCATCGCGGACGCCGCATCGGCCTCGACGAACGTGAGGGAGGGGTGCGCGAGGAGTGGAGCGAGGTTCCGGGTCGATCCGGTGATCAGGTTGTCGAGGACGACGACCTCGTCACCTCGGCGGAGGATCTCCGCGCAGAGGTTGGAACCGAGGAATCCCGCTCCGCCCGCGACGAGGAAGCGACGGCGCATGGAGGGCACGGCTGCCTTTCGGTCAAAGGGGGTGTCAGGGCCGCCTAAGCGGGCAATTCGAGGAGATTATCATGACGCACAGAAGTGGAGCGGTCGCCGCGCGCCGGTGCCGCCACCTCGCGTGCGCGACCATGGGCTAGGTTTTCTGCGGCTGCGACCGGGCGGCCCACGAGCAGACGGAGCGGACCATGTCGACCCAGGAGCGGGCCACTCGCGAGGATCGCACCCTCGAAGGCTCCGCCGACCGCGCGACACGCCGGTCCGCGGTCGGCTTCGCCCGCGCGCACGCGTACGGCCTGGTCTTCTGGAGCCTCGCCGCCGTCGGCCTCGTCCTGCGCATCCTCTTCATCGTCAGCCCGGGGCACGTCCTCGATGCCGACCACGCCGTGGTCTACCTGATGGCGAAGCACGTCGCCGACGGCGAGTTCCCCGCCTTCTTCTGGGGCCAGTCCTACGGAGGCACGCTGCTGCAGACCACCGCGGGCCTCGTGATGACGGTGTTCGGCGCGCACATCGAGGTGCTCGCCATCGTCTCGAGTCTCTGGTTCCTCCTCTGCGCGGTGCTGCTCAGGAGCATCGCCGCGCGCGCCGCCGGCCCCGCCGCCGGGCTCGCCGCGGGGCTGCTCTTCTGGTTCCCCGGCGTGGTCCTGCTGCAGGTGAGCACCCGCGACCCCGGCTTCTACGGACCGAGCATCGCCGTCGCGCTCGGCGTGGTCGCGGTGGCCTCCGCGCCGCTGCGCCGTCCGCTGCTCTCATGGCTCCTCGCGGGCGCGCTGAGCGGGCTCGCCCTCTGGTCCTCGCCGATGAGCGTCGCACTGGCGGCACCGGCGGTGCTGGCCCTCGTCGTCCGCGACATCCGCCGACCTCTGCACTGGCTGCTCGGGATCGCCGCCGCGGCCGTCACCGCCTCACCCTGGATCGTCGAGGCGCTGCGCAGCGAGAAGGCCACGCAGCCCCTCGGCACCGGCGACTGGCATCCGACCGTCGACAGCGTCACGGCCCTCTTCCACGACATGCTCCCTGTCGCCTTCCGCACCGAGCCGGGTGACTTCTCGAGCTCCGTCATCGGCTGGACCGCCGTGGTCCTGATCGTCGGGCTCCTGGTTCTCGGCGTCGCGGTGCGCCGCGTGGCCTTCCTCCTCGTGGGCGCGGGGACGATCCTCGTCGTCGCGGTCCTGGTGATCGGCGCCGGTCTCGACCTCGGACCCGATTCCGTGCGCTACGGCGTGTTCCTCCTGCCCGCGTTCGCGCTCGCGGGCGCCTGGCTCGTCTCGCGCTGGACGCCGGTCGCCGTCGTCGCGGTGCTCATCGCCGCGGCGGTGACCACCTCGGGCGTGTGGGACCGGAGCGACCACTTCCGGGTCGACACGGCGAACCGCTTCGACGGCGGCTTCGTCCCCGTCGCCGAGCTGCTCGAGAGCCGCGGTGCCGACCACGTCTACGGCAACTACTGGCTGAGCTACGCTCTCACGGCCTCGACCAACGAGGAGGTCACCGTCGCGGCGCTGGTCACCCGCCGCTACCCGGGCTACGAGACCCTCGCCGCCGAGGCGGGCGCGCCCGTGATCGTCGTGAACACCGGGCAGTACAACGACGAGGAGCTGAGGACCTCGACGGTGCTGCCCGCGCACGAGCGCGTCGAGCTCGGCGGCTACACCGTCTACTTCTACGAGGAGCCGTTCGACGTCTACGCTCAGCCCTGGGGACTGTTCTGACCGGGAGTCGTTCTCACGGGACCACGGAGAAGACGAGCCACCGACCCGACGAGGACTGCGCCACCGGAGTGAGCGACCCGCTCACCGCGACGACGTCGTCGTACCAGGCGCCCTCGCTGTCGACGTAGGCCGCGGTGTCGACGAAGACCGCGCACGCACCGCTCTCCTCCACGGCCGCGGCGAACTCCTCCGGAGTGCCGACCCCGCCGAAGACGTCGTAGCCGGTCGTCCCGCGGATCGAGCCGTAGCTCCACGACAGATGGTCGCCCTCGGTGTAGAGGTAGGGCAGCGCCTCGTCGTAGTCGGCCATCTCGCCGATCGCGCCGCTGTCCGGGAAGCTCTTGATCGGCAGCTGCACGACTCCGCAGCCGTCCGGGAGCGCGGCATCGGCCTCGGCGACGAACGAGGTCATCTCCTCGTCCTCGGTCGGCGCGATCGGCACCATGCGCGCCACGCCCGCGAGCTGGTCGAGCACGCCGACCACCACGAGCAGAGCGATGACGGCGAAACGGACCCAGCGCCGTCCGATGCGGGCGAGACCGATGGCGACCGCGCCGAGGGCGAGGAGCGCGATGACGATCGACAGGCGCGACCACGCTCTGATGGTCGTCCCCGCGATCAGGGCCACCGCCATGCCGAAGCCGGTCACCACGTAGAAGAGGAGCGTCCACAGCAGGGCGACGGCGAGGACCCGCACGTGCTCGTCCGAGACGAAGCGGCCGAAGGCCGTGGTCCGCAGGGCCCGCCCGCCGACCAGCCCCAGCATCGGCAGCGAGGCGAGGAGGAGGCAGAGGCCCACGATGGCGATCAGGGACATCCCCGGCGGTTCGGTGTTCACGGCGACCGCCGTCGCGTTCTCGTAGATGTTCGGCAGCGCGCCGATCTTCGGCACCTCCGTGCCCTGCCAGGGCAGGAACAGCGACAGGATCTTGCCCGCGAAGTCCTCCGACTCGCCCACTCCCCTGCTCTCGAAGTAGGGGGCGTAGCGCTCGCCCCAGTCGCCCCCGAGCAGCACGAGCTCGGCCGCGACGAGCACGCCGAGGACACCGAGCGGGAGGACCCGCGCCAGGATCGCGCGCACCGGCACCCTGCTGGCGAGTCCGGCGAGCGCACCGAGGAGCCACACGCCCCCGAGCACGATCACGGTGAACACGTAGTAGTAGCCGCCTGTCGTCGCGATCATCGCCGGCAGCAGCACGACGGGGACGGCGCCGCGGAGCAGGCGGGCTCGAGGAGTGGCTCCCCGCGAGCGCCAGGCTCGGAACGGGTCGGTCCGCTCCCCCGCGACCACGAGCACGAGGATCCCGAGGAGCGGGATCGCCCAGTAGTTGGCGAGGAACGCGTGGCCCGCGCTGATCCGGAGGAAGTGGTAGGGAGCGAGGCTGAAGACCGTCGCGACCAGGGCGGCGGTCCACGGCGGCACGCGCAGACAGCGGAAGAACGCGTAGCCCGTCACGGCGACGAAGGCGAAGGTGAGGAGGTAGAAGACGTTCAGGAGCAGGAAGCCGTCTCGGATCACGAGGGCGAGCACGCCGGCGACCAGGGCCGACGCCAGGTCGAACTGCGCCGTGAAGAAGGCGTTGAAGCCGTCGGGGAAGCCGAGGGCGCCGTTCTCGGCGAACGGGAACGACTGCGTCGCGCTGCGGAACAGCATGTAGTGCAGGATCTGGTCGTCGCCGCCGACCCGCCACCGCTCGGAGAGCGTGCCGGGCGAGGCGCCCAGCGCGATCATCGCCGCGAGGACGGAGACGAGCGCCGCCGCGAGGGCCCAGACGGCCTCGCGCACCCACCTCCGCGCGCGGCGACGGACGGGGGCCGGCCCGTTCTGCTCAGAAGCCACGCTCGTCCCTCGCCTTCTCGATGCTGCCGTCGATGATCCTGTTCAACTCCGCCTCTCCGGGGGTGCCCGCGTAGTCGTAGACGTCGAAGGTGGGGCACGCGGTGATCGACGCGGGCTCGCCGAGGTGGCCGAGCGCGAGCGCCGCCCAGTCCGGCTCCCGGTCGGCGAGCACGTAGCTGAAGGTCGTGCCCTGGTAGGAGGCCGCGTTGTTCATCCAGAGCTGAGCGGTGAAGTCGAAGTTGACCTGCTGCACGTCGACGCGGTCGCCCCCGTAGAGCTCGAGGGGGCGGGTGCTCCAGAACGAGCCGACTCCCGAGACCTCGCGGTCCCCGATCCAGCTCTCGAGGCAGGCCCGCTCGGGAGTGCTGCCCGCCTCGGCGGCCGCCGTGCGCACGGCGGGACCGGCGACGACCACCGCACCGACGACGACCAGGGCGACCGCGACCGCCAGTCCCCCTCGCGCGGCCGACCCGATCCGCCAGGGCCGGAGCATTCGGAACCGTGCGGCGATGCGGGGCGGGATCCACTCCTGAGCGGCCGGGAGCACCATCAGTGCCGGGAACACGGCGAGCGGGAGCAGATAGCGGCTGACGAGGCTGCCGGTGATCACCTGCCCGACGAGCAGGGAGGCGGAGGCGACGAGCACGAACGTCGCGATCACGACGCTCGAGTCGGCGACCGACCACGGCGACTCCGGCCGCACCTGCGTCGCGACGGCGAGCACCAGGGTGAGGCAGGCCGCGAGCAGCAGCAGCACGACGATCAGGATCTCGAGCTTCCCGAGGCGGGTCGAGCCGACGTCGCGCATCTGGAGGATGAAGCCGTCGACGGCGGTGCCCGCGCGCTCGATGTGAAGGTACGTGGCGGCGTCGACCGCGACGAACCGGGCCAGCGCCCCGCGCGCGACGTAGCCGATCCCCGCGCTCGCCACGAGGACGGCCGAGATCAGCAGCACGCGCCGCCACGACATCCGCCTCAGGATCAGCACCGCCAGCAGCGAGACGACGGCGGGGGCGGTGAACTGGAGCGCGAAGAGCGGATTCGAGAGCGTCGTCGCTGCCGAGACGATCGCGAGGCCGAGCAGGGCCAGGGCGGTCCGCAGGGGCCGGGGCGGGCGAGCCGGGTCGAAGCCGCCGCTCGCCTCGGCCATCAGCGCGAGCGCGAGGACGGCCGCGAGCGCGACGCCGGAGTAGTAGGTCGTGAGCAGGATCCCGCTCGCGAACGCGCCCGCGTTGATCAGACCGCGTCCCTCGGTGGCCGAGAGCAGCACGACGATGCCCGTGGCGACGGTCGCGGCTCCCACCCGCCAGAGCTGCGGGCGCCCGGCGAGCACCCGGGCCGCGAGCCAGCGCACCGAGAGGTGCAGCACGGCGACGTTGACGAACGCGTTGACCACCAGGGCGCCCACCGCGCCGCCGCCGGCGAGCACGAGGCTCAGCAGATACAGCGGCAGCTCGGGGAATACCAGGAGCTGGCTCGTCATGACCCACTGGAAGGGCTCGCCCCGCTCGACCGACTGCACGAGCAGCGGCAGGGCGAGGGAGTCGCCGTCGGAGAGCAGGTAGCTCCACCACGGAGTGCTCGAGAGGCGGCCCAGGACGAGCAGAGTCGCCGAGAGGACGAGCAGCAGACCCGCGGCCTCGAGACCGAGCACGGTCCACCGGCTCCGCCGCCCGGCGGCTCCCGCGATCACGACCCGTCTCGCCCGAGGCGGATGCGCAGGACGAGCAGGAGGCTCTTGAGCAGCGTGTTGCCGGGGATCTTCGAGGTCCCCTCCGTGCGGTCGAGGAAGACGATGGGGATCTCGCGGACGCGTTTCGCCGAGGCGAGAGCGCGGTGCTTCAGCGCGATCTGGAAGCCGTAGCCCGCGGCGTCGACCGTCTCGAAGTGGACGCGCTCGAGCAGCTCGTGGCTGAAGAGGTTGAAGCCGCCCGTCCAGTCGGTCAGCCGCGACCCCAGCAGGGCCCGCGTGTAGATGTTGCCGCCCCGGCTCAGGATCTTGCGGTCGAGCGTCCAGTCGGGCGTGCCTCCTCCGGGGATGTAGCGGGAGGCGACGACGAAGTCCGCGCCCGCGCGCACCTCGCGCAGGAAGTCGGCGATGTACTTCGGGTCGTGCGAGAGGTCGGCGTCCATCTGCAGCACGTAGTCGGGGGCGTCCGCGCCGTCCAGGACCACCCCGAACGCCCAGAGGTAGGCGGCCCCGAGTCCCTCCTTCTCGGTGCGCACGAGCACCTCGACCGAGAACGTCTCGCTGCTGAGCTCCGCGGCGAGGGCCCGGGCCTTCTCGGCGGTCCCGTCCGGAGAGGAGTCGTCGACGATGACGGAGCGGATGCGCACCCCGGGCTCCCTGGCCGCCGCGGCGGCGATGCGCCGGAGCAGCTCGCCGATGTTGTCCGCTTCGTTGTAGGTGGGGGTGACGATGGTGAGCGAGAGCATCAGAATCCGATTCGGGCGAGGCGTGGGCGGTCCGGCGGGGCGGAGGCGGTCGAACATTACCAGCGTGCACCATCCCCTCCGGATGAGAGGGAGCGGTGCGCCGCGCCCCTGTTCTCAGGTTCAGTTCGCACGGGGAGGGGCTGCAGTTCAGATCCGACGCGTACTCTCGGCCGGGCCGCGCTCGATCGGGCGGGGGCTGGCAGGAGGAGGACCCGTGTCGCGTCGGTCGGGAACGTGGTGGGAATCGCAGAAGGTGCGGTTCATCGTCGCCGGATCGCTCAACACGGCGCTCGACTTCCTCATCCTCAACGCGCTGTCCCTGCTGGTCGGCCTGCCGACCCTGGTCGCCAACCTGATCTCGGTGACCGTCGGCATCTCGGTCTCCTATCTCCTCAACCACTTCTTCGTGTTCCGGCACCCCGAGCGCCCGACGCTGCGCACCTTCGCGACGTTCTTCCTGGTCACCGGCTTCAGCTCGCTCGTGCTGCAGTCCCTGATCATCTACGGCTTCGAGCGCTTCTTCGACACCCGATTCGGCACCTCGCTGCTCTTCCTGCCGAGCGCGGGCGAGAAGGCGTTCCTCGCGATCAACGCGGCGAAGCTCGTCGCGGTCCTGGTCGGCCTGGTCTGGAACTTCTGCCTCTACAAGTTCGTGGTGTTCAGGCAGCCGGCCGGGACGAGCGACATCGCTCCCGACCTGGGCGGGATCGTCGACGAGATCGAGCCCGCCGCCCGCTGAGGCCCGCACCGCGCGAGACGCCGCCCGCGGCGCTCACTCCGCCGAGTGCCTCGCGGGTCGCCGCGGTCCCGGCCTGCTAGCCTCGGTGAGTTCTTCCGACGGTGCCCCCGCCCGTCGACGCCGCACTCCCGGAGGCTCTCATCGCCCGCTCGACGTTGCCCATCGCGGTCGTCGTCGTCACCCACTTCTCGGGTGAGGTCCTCCGCGCCTGCCTCGAGTCCATCCCGGAGGCGACCGAGCACGACGTCCGCATCGTGGTCGTCGACAACGCCACCACCGACGACTCCGTCCGCCGCGTCGTCGAGCGGCTCCCCCACGTGCTGTTCCACGAGACGGGGCAGAACCTCGGCTACGGCAAGGCGGTCAACTACGCCGTCGACCGCCTCGGGCCCGAGATCGAGTGGATCCTGGTGACGAACCCCGACACGGTGTTCCTCCCGGGCTCGATCGACGCCCTCTACGAGGCGGCGATCGCCGACGAGGGCATCGGGTCGATCGGACCGCGGATCCTCGACTCCGACGGCAGCATCTACCCCTCCGCGCGGGCCCTTCCGTCGCTCGGCACCGGGATCGGCCACGCGCTCCTCGCGCACGTCTGGCCGGGCAACCCGTGGTCGAGGAGGTACCGGCGCTCGCGCGCGGTCGAGACCCTCGAGCACGGCAGCATGACGGCCGGCTGGCTCTCCGGCGCGTGCGTGATGGTCCGCCGGAGCGCGTTCGAGCAGATCGGCGGCTTCGACGAGCGGTACTTCATGTACTTCGAGGACGTCCAGCTCGGCGACTCCCTCGGCCGCCGCGGCTGGTCGAACGTGTACCTCGCCGACGCGGTCGTCTCCCACCTCGGCGGCCACTCCACGCGCCTCGCCTCGGCCAGGATGCTCGCGGTGCACCACCGCAGCGCCTACCTCTATCTCGCGCAGAAGTACGACGCCTGGTACCAGGCGCCGATCCGGGCCGCGGTGCGCCTCGGCCTCGGCGCCCGGGTCGCGCTGATGCGCCTGCGCCCGACCCGCTGAGGCCGAGGCGCTCTAGCGTCCGAGCTCGAGGAGGCGGTTGAGGTAGGCGCCGTAGCCGCTCTTGACGAGGGGGGCGGCGAGGGCGGCGAGCTGGTCGTCGTCGATCCAGCCGTTGCGCCAGGCGATCTCCTCGATGCAGCCGATCTTGAACCCCTGACGCTGCTCGATCACCCGCACGAACTCCGTCGCCTCGATCATCGAGTCGAACGTCCCCGTGTCCAGCCACGCCGTGCCCCGGTCCAGGACCTGCACGTTCAACGTCCCCGCCTCGAGATACCGCTCGTTCACGGTCGAGATCTCCAACTCGCCCCGCGCCGACGGCTCGATCGTCTTCGCGATTCCCACGACGTCGTTGTCGTAGAAGTACAGACCCGGGACCGCGTAGTTGCTCTTGGGCTTCTGGGGCTTCTCCTCGATCGACAGCGCACGGAACGCGTCGTCGAACTCCACCACCCCGTACGCGCGAGGATCCGCGACCTGGTAGGCGAAGATCACCGCTCCCGAGATGTCCGTGTTCGCCGCCAACGCGGTCCCCAGCGCGGTGCCGTGGAAGATGTTGTCGCCCAGCACCAGCGCGACGGAGTCGTCACCGATGAACTCCTCCCCGATCAGGAACGCCTGCGCGAGCCCGTCGGGAGACGCCTGCACCGCGTACGAGATCGACATGCCCAGCGCCGACCCGTCGCCCAGCAGAGCACGGAACTGATCGTTGTACTCCGGAGTCGTGATCACCAGCACCTCGTCGATGCCCGCCATCATCAGCGTCGACAGCGGGTAGTACACCATCGGCTTGTCGTAGATCGGCATCAACTGCTTCGAGATGCCCTTCGTGATCGGCCACAACCGCGACCCCGACCCACCCGCCAGGATGATCCCCTTCACGACTGCGCTCCGTCCAGCTCGGTGTAGAACGCCCGCGCCTCGTCCCAGGTCGGCAGGATCCCCTGCGCCTCGGCCTCGGCGAGCGTGGGCGCCTCGGTGTCCTTCGGCGAGAGCAGGAGCTCGCCCGCCTCCTCCGGGAACCGCAGGCCGATCTGCTCGTCGAGCGGATCGATGCCCTTCTCGCGCACCGGGTCGAAGGTGGCGTTCACGAGGTAGGAGACGACGGCGCCCTCGGTCAGCGCGACGAACGCGTGCGCGATGCCCTCGGCGATGTAGACCGAGCGGCGATCGACGTCGTCCAGCAGGATCGACTCCCACTTCCCGAAGGTGGGCGAGCCGACCCGCACGTCGATCACGTAGTCGAGGACGGCCCCCGAGAAGCACGAGACGTACTTGGCCTGCGACGGGGGGATCTGGGCGAAGTGGATCCCGCGGACCGTTCCGCGGCGCGAGACCGAGGTGTTGCCCTGGCGGAGCGAGAGCGGGTGGCCGACCTTCTCGGCGAGGTGGTCGAAGCGGTAGAACTCGTAGAACACCCCCCGGTCGTCGGGGAACTGGCGCGGAGTGACTTCGTACACGTCGGGGATGTCGAGCTCTCTGATCTGCACGGACGCCAGTGTAACGAGAGCGTGTTGCGCCCGGATGTCACTGCCACGGCAGCGGAGCCTCCGCCGCCGCGGGTGCCGCCTCCGGCATGATGAACGGGTGACCTTCCTCATCACGGGCGCCTCGGGCATGCTCGGCACCGACCTCCGCGCCGTCCTCGGCGACCGCTCCTTCACGGCTCTCGGCCGCAGCGATCTCGACGTGACCGACCTCGACGCCGTGCGCTCGGCCGTCGCCGGCCACGACGCGGTCCTCAACTGCGCCGCCTACACGCGGGTCGACGACGCCGAGAGCGACGAGGAGGAGGCGCGGCGGGTCAACGCCGTCGGCGCCCGCCATCTCGCCGTCGCCGCCGCCGAGATCGGCGCCGCGATCGTCCAGGTCTCCACCGACTACGTCTTCGACGGCTCGGCGACCAGCCCGTACTCCGAGTCGCACCCGCGCGAGCCGATCTCCGCCTACGGCCGGACGAAGGCCGAGGGCGAGGAGCTCGTCCTCGAGGCGAACCCGGAGCGCGGCTACGTCGTGCGCACGGCCTGGCTCTACGGCGCCCACGGCGGCAACTTCGCGAAGACGATGGTGCGTCTCGCCGGCTCCCACGACACCCTCACCGTCGTGGACGACCAGCGCGGGCAGCCCACCTGGACCGGCGACCTCGCGGCGCGACTGGTCGAGCTGGTCGACTCCGGAGCGCCCGCCGGGGTGTACCACGGCACGAACGCCGGAGAGACGACCTGGTTCGGCTTCGCCCGCGCCGTGTTCGAGAAGGCGGGCCTGGATCCCGAGCGCATCCGTCCGACCGACAGCGGCAGCTTCGTGCGTCCCGCTCCCCGCCCCGCCTACTCCGTGCTCGGACACGACGGCTGGAGCCGCGCCGGCCTCGCGCCGCTGCGCTCCTGGCAGGACGCGCTGGCCGCCGCCCCGCTCGAGGCCGTCACCCCGTGACCACGACGCTCAGGGTCGTCGTCGACCAGATGCTCGCCCGGGTCCCGGGAGGGATCGGGCGCTACACCGAGGAGCTCACGCGGGAGCTCATCAGCACGGCCCCCCGCGGCTGCGAGGTCGAGGCCGTCGTGTCGGCCTACCCGCCCGAGAAGGAGGAGGAGCTCCGCCTCCGGCTGCCCGGTCTCGCCCGCATCCACCGCCTGCACCTCGGCCGCCGCGAGCTCTCCCGCGCCTGGCAGTTCGGCATCGGCATCCCGGTCGGCGGCGGCATGATGCACGCCCCGAGCCTCTTCGCCCCCCTCCGCAGCCACGAGGGCCGCGAGGGCGAGCAGATCGCCGTGACCATCCACGACACGGTGCCGTGGACGCATCCGGAGACCCTGACGCCGCACGGCGCGAAGTGGCACCGGGCGATGGCCAAGCGCGCGCGCAAGTACGCCGACGCCGTCGTCGTGCCCACCCACGCGGTCGCCCAGCAGCTCTCGCAGGTGCTCGACTTCGGCGACCGGCTGCGGGTCATCGGCGGCGCGGTGGGCTCGGGCCTCGTCCTCCCCGATGACGCCGACGCGCGGGCCGAGGCGCTGCGCCTCCCGGGCGAGTACGTCCTCAGCGTCGGGACGCTCGAACCGCGCAAGGGCCTGGTCTCGCTGATCACCGCCTTCGGCGGCTCCTCGGCGCCCGACATCCCGCTGCTGATCGTCGGACCCGCCGGCTGGGGCGAGCTCGACATCGCCTCCGTCGCCGACGAGCAGGGTCTCGACGAGCACCGCGTGCGCGCCCTCGGCGTGCTCAGCGACGCCGATCTGGCCGTCGTCCTGGACCGGGCCACCCTCTTCGTCTACCCGAGCATCGCCGAGGGGTTCGGCCTGCCCGTGCTCGAGGCGATGCACTTCGGGGTCCCGGTGGTCCACTCCGACGACCCCGCGCTGCTCGAGGTGGCCGCCGATGCCGGAGTCGCGGTCGAGCGCGGTGACGCGAAGGACTACCCGGAGCGACTCGCACTCGCCATGAGCAGCGTGCTCGGCGACCGGGGCCTGCGCGAGCGGCTCTCCGTCGCCGGCCGCGACCGGTCCCGGGCGTTCAGCTGGCGCGACTCCGCCGAGCGCGTCTGGGCGCTGCACGCCGACCTCTGAGCACCGCCGCTCCTGCTGAGAGCACCGGCTGCTACTGGCCGGAGTCGTCCGGGAACAGCGCTTCCTGCACCATCGAGTGCACGAGGTCGTAGTCGGGCTCCTCCGGGTCGATCGCAGGCGGAGTCAGTTCGAGGCTCGCGATCGGCTGGGACTTCGTCTTCAGTCCGAGCTGGACGAAGTAGCCGAGCATCCCCTGGGGCACGTCCGTCTTGATCACCTGCGAACCCGCCTCGGCGACGTCCTGGAACTTCGAGAGGACGTTCGCCGGCTCGAACTGGCGCACCAGCGCCTCCTGCACCTGACGCTGCCGCTGCATCCGGGCGTAGTCGTCGGAGGTGATGCGGGACCGCGCGTAGGCGAGCGCCTGCTCACCGTTGAAATGCCAGTCGCCGGGCTCGATCCACTGGTTCACGCCGTAGGGAACCCCGTCCGAGTCGAGGAGGCCGCCCAGCGGCAGCGGCTCGGTGCCGTCGTAGCTGATGTCCACCCCGCCGAGCGCGTCGATCAGCTGGGCGAAGCCCTCCATGTCGATCAGCGCGAAGTACTGGATCGGCAGGCCCAGGATCGATTCGACGGCGTCGCGCATCCCCTCGATCCCCGGCTCGCTCCCCTCGGCGACCGCATCGGGATAGAGCTCGGGACTCTTGAGCTCGACCTCCGTGTAGACCGAGTTCAGCTTGCACACGCTGACGTTGCAGTGGTCGTAGTTGTAGCCGTCCGGGTAGAGCTCGTGCATCGGACTGTCCTCGGCGAAGGTGAAGTCCCTGAACTCGCGCGTGACGCCGATGATCGTCGCCGCGCCCGTGGAGGCGTCGATGCTGACCACTGAGATGCTGTCGGGGCGCAGCCCCTCGCGGTCCTCTCCGGCGTCTCCGCCGAGCAGCATGATGTTGTACCGCCCGTCGATGGGCGCCTCCATCGCACCGCCGCCGAAGATCGACGACAGCGTGCCGCGGGTGACCCCGACCAGGTACGTGCCGTAGGCGGTGGAGCCGACCGAGACGGCCAGCAGCGCGATCGTCGCGAAGGCGAGCACCGCGCGCATCCGGGGCCGGACCCGCACGACGCGGATGAGCCGGAGGGTGTCGAGGGTGAGGACGAGCCACACGACGCCGTAGGCGACGAGCGCCGCCTGCAGCACGAGCATGGACAGGTCGAAGGTGGCCAGCGTGTAGAGGCCGGTCGGGAAGACGAAGTAGAGGACGACCGCCACCAGAAGCGCGACCCACAGTCCGAGCGTGAAGCCGAGGCCGAGCCTCCCGAGGCGCCGGTTGCCGGCGAGGACCTGGGCGGAACCGGGCACCAGGAAGTTGCCGACGAGGAGCCACCAGGCGCGTCGCGTCATGACGGCGCTCGAGCGCACATCGGGATGACGCAGCGGCAGCGTCATCGCCGTCACAGGCTCGCCACCAGCGCGTCGTTCTTGGCGGCGACCTGCACCTCGAGGTCGGCCGCGAAGGCGTCCAGCCGCTCCGAGAGCGACTCGTCGGCCGTGGCGAGGATCTTCACCGCGAGCAGGCCCGCGTTCCGGGCACCGCCGATCGAGACGGTGGCGACGGGCACCCCCGCCGGCATCTGCACGATCGAGAGCAGGGAGTCGAGACCGTCGAGGCGCGCGAGCGGCACCGGGACGCCGACGACGGGGAGGCTGGTCACGGCGGCGAGCATGCCCGGGAGGTGCGCGGCACCGCCGGCGCCCGCGATGACCACCTTCAGTCCACGCGAACGCGCCCCGCGGCCGTAGTCGATCATCGCCTCCGGGGTGCGGTGCGCCGACACGACGCGGACCTCGTGGGCGACGCCGAACTCGGAGAGCGTCGTCGACGCGGCCTGCATGACGGACCAGTCGGAGTCGGAGCCCATCACCACGCCGACGAGGGGGAACGAGCCGTTCACGAGCGCGCCCGCGCTCACGAGGGATCTCCGACGGCGCGGGCGGGGGCGGTCTTCTGGCTCGTCACGGAGCCATGGTACGGGTCAGTCCGTGAGAATGGCCGCCGCGGCACGCGCCTCGTAGACGACCAGATCGAGCTCGTCGCCGGTCGCGTTCACGTGCCCGACCTTGCGCCCGGGGCGGGGCTGCTTGCCGTAGTTGTGCACCTTCACGGCCGGATGCTCGGCGAGGACGCGGGGGTAGCGGTCGGTCAACGACTCCCCCACCGGGCCGCCCAGCACGTTCACCATCACGGTCCACGGATCGCGGCAGCCTGTCGCTCCCAGCGGGAGATCGAGCACCGCCCGGAGGTGCTGCTCGAACTGGGAGGTGGTCGAGCCGTCCATCGTCCAGTGCCCGCTGTTGTGCGGGCGCATCGCCAGCTCGTTCACCAGGATGCGGTCGTCCGTCGTCTCGAAGAGCTCGACGGCGAGCACTCCGGTGACGTCGAGGCGCTCGGCGATCGTCTCGGCGATCTCGGCGGCGACCGCGGCCACCCGTCCCGCAGAGGCCGGCGCCGGCGCGAAGACCTCGGCGCAGACTCCATCGCGCTGGACCGACTCGACGACCGGCCACAGCAGGGTCTCCCCCGACGGCCGTCGGGCGACGAGCTGGGCGAGCTCGCGCCGGAAGTCGACGAGCTCCTCGACCAGCAGCGCGCCGCCCCGGCCGTCCTCGGCCAGGGCCTGGAACCAGTCGTCGGCCTCGCGGGCGCCGCGCACCACGCGCACGCCCTTGCCGTCGTAGCCGCCCCTGGCGGTCTTGACGACCGCGCGGCCGCCGTGGTCCTCGAGGAACGCGGCGAGCTCGTCCGCGGTGCTCACGGCGGCCCAGTCGGGCACCGGGACGCCGAGGTCGCTCAGCCGCCGGCGCATCAGCAGCTTGTCCTGCGCGTACAGCAGGGCATCGGGGCCGGGGTGCACGGCGACACCGCGCGCGACCAGCTCGCGCAGGATCGGCTGCGGGACGTGCTCGTGGTCGAAGGTCACCACGTCGACCGTCTCGGCGAAGGCGAGCACGGTCTCCTCGTCCCGGTAGTCGCCGACGACGGTCGCGGCGAGTGCGGCCGACGCCCCGTCGGCCTCCGCGAGCACCGCGATCTCGATGCCGAGCTCGACCGCCGCGGGGATCATCATCCGGGCGAGCTGGCCGCCTCCGATCACGCCGACGCGCATGACGCTCCTCCGTCTCCGCCCGCCGTCGCGGGGCGCATCCATGGTAGCGACGAAGCGTCGGGCGCCGGGGTCGGTGTCAGACCGGGGCGGGCCCGTCAGGCCACTCGTGCGCGGGCGCGGCGGCGATCGCCTCGCGCAGCACGGCGGCGGCGAGATCCGGGTCCGGCAGGTCGCGCAGCACGAAGAGCGGCTCTCCGCCCTGCTCGATCGCGACGTCCCCGCAGCGGGCGATCCGCTGGGCGAGGCTGCGCGTCACGGTGACGACCATGCGCGGATCGAAGACCAGCTCGGCCCGGCGCGCGCTCAGCACGCCCCTGCGCGCCCGGAGCCCGCGGTCGGTGATGCGGTACCGGATGCTCGCCCAGCGGGCGACGCCGGGAGCGCAGAGGAGCAGCACGAGGACCGCGGTGCCGAGCGCGATGATCCAGCGCTGGAGGTCGAGCTCGAACTGGGCGGCGAAGTAGAAGCCCGTCCAGGTCAGCAGGAGGAAGCCGACGACGGGAGCGAACGCCGAGCGGGCCCGCGGCGTGAGCCGTGCCAGCTCGCGCTCGGGAGCGCCTGGATCGGTCATCGGCCGGCACTCACTGCCGGAGGTGCGTGACGTCGCCCGCCGAGAAGGCGGTGCGCCGCCCGCCCTGCTCGAGCACCAGCCGGCCGTCGGAGTCGAGAGCCACGGCGGTCCCCTCTTCAGTGCTCCCGTCGGGGAGCTCCACCCGCACCGGGCGACCGAGCGTTCCGCAGTGGGCGCGCACCGCGTCGGCCGTGCCGGACGCCTCCGCATCACCCAGAGAGAGGAAGGAAGCGAGCAGTGCGGAGAACTCCGTGAGGAAGGCCGACAGGACCGTGTCGGGGTCGCTCGCCGCCGCTCCGGCGAGGGCGAGCGACGTCGCCGTCGGCACCGGCAGCTCCTCCTCGGTCAGGAGGAGGTTGACGCCGGTGCCCACGATCACCCGTCCGTCGGGGAGTCGCTCGGCCAGGATGCCCGCCGTCTTCCGGCCCGCCAGCAGCACGTCGTTGGGCCACTTGACGGCCACCGGCACGTCGACGGAGGGGGCGAGCGCGCGGGCGAGTGCCGCACCGGCGATCAGGGGCAGCCAGCCGACGGCTCCGGGCGCGAGGTGCGAGCCGTCGACGAGGGTGGACGCGGCGAGGGTCCGCCCCGCAGGCGCCTGCCAGACCCGGCCGAGCCGCCCGCGACCCGATCGCTGGTCGTCGGTCGCGACCACCGACAGGTGCGGCCAGTCCGAGGGGTCCGCCGTCGCCCGGACGCGGAGCTCGTCGTTGGTCGAGCCGGCGCTCTCGAGCCAGAGGACCTGCGGAGAGACGGATCGCGAGAGCGGGAGCTGCATGCGGCCACGCTACCGGCCGCCTCCGGGAGGAGCCCGGGGCCGGTCGATGCGGTCCGATCCCGCGGTGCGGACCAGCGTCGGGAGGCGGCGAGCGGCCGACCTCGTTGTGCCGATCCTCCTGCCCAGGCGCCCCCTCCCTGTGCCGTCCCGACAAGGGGGGTGCCCCCGCACCCGCCGGTAAGGTGAGCGAGTGACCGCGAACATCGAACGTCCCGCGCCCGATCTCTACACGACCGCGGGGAAGATCGCGGACCTGAAGGCCCGCTACCACGAGGCGGTCACCGCGAGCGGCGAGGCCGCCATCGAGAAGCAGCACGCCAAGGGCAAGATGACGGCGCGCGAGCGGATCGACACCCTCCTCGACCCGGGATCGTTCGTCGAGCTCGACGAGTTCGTCCGGCACCGCACCCACGCCTTCGGGATGGAGAAGAAGCGTCCCTACGGCGACGCGGTCGTCACGGGCACCGGCACGATCCACGGCCGCCAGGTCGCCGTGTACTCGCAGGACTTCACGATCTTCGGAGGCTCGCTCGGCGAGGTCGCCGGCGAGAAGATCATCAAGGTGATGGACCTCGCGCTGAAGACCGGCGTCCCCATCATCGGCATCCTCGACTCCGGCGGAGCGCGGATCCAGGAGGGCGTCGTCGCCCTGGGCAAGTACGGCGAGATCTTCCGCCGCAACACGGCCGCGAGCGGCGTCATCCCTCAGATCTCGATCATCTGCGGACCGGCGGCGGGCGGCGCCGTCTACTCCCCCGCGCTCACCGACTTCGTGATCATGGTCGACAAGACCAGCCAGATGTTCGTCACCGGCCCCGACGTGATCAAGACCGTCACCGGCGAGGACGTCGGCATGGAGGAGCTCGGCGGCGCGCTCACCCACAACAAGATCTCGGGCGTCTCGCACTACCTCGCGAGCGATGAGAACGACGCGCTCGACTACGCGCGGACGCTGCTCTCCTTCCTCCCGGACAACAACCTCTCGCAGGCCCCCGTCTTCGACACCGAGGTCGACCTCGAGACCACCGACGCCGACCGGTTCCTCGACACGATCATCCCGGACAGCCCCAATCAGCCGTACGACATGCGGCTGGTGATCGAGCACATCGTCGACGAGGGCGACTTCCTCGAGGTGCAGCCGCTGTTCGCTCCGAACATCGTCATCGGCTTCGGCCGAGTCGAGGGGCGCTCGGTGGGCATCATCGCCAACCAGCCGAGCGCGATGGCCGGCACTCTCAACATCGAGGCGGGAGAGAAGGCGTCCCGCTTCGTGCGCTTCTGCGACGCGTTCTCGCTCCCGATCCTCACCCTGGTCGACGTGCCCGGCTACCTTCCCGGGACCGACCAGGAGTGGACGGGCGTCATCCGCCGCGGCGCGAAGCTCCTCTACGCCTACGCCGAGGCGACGGTGCCGCTGGTCACCGTGATCCTGCGCAAGGCCTACGGCGGCGCCTACATCGTGATGGGGTCCAAGCAGCTCGGCGCCGACATCAACCTCGCCTGGCCGACCGCCGAGATCGCGGTCATGGGCGGTCAGGGCGCCGTCAACATCCTCTACCGCGGTGAGATCCGCAAGGCGGAGGAGGCGGGCGAGGACGTCGCCGCCGTCCGCACGCGGCTCGCGAACGAGTACACCTACAACGTGGCGAGCCCGTTCCTCGCGGCCGAGCGCGGTGAGCTCGACGGCGTGATCGAGCCGTCGGCGACGCGGGTCTCGGTCGTCAAGGCGCTGCGCGCGCTGCGGACGAAGCGGGCGAACCTCCCGGCGAAGAAGCACGGCAACATCCCGCTCTGACCCGGGGGCGCGGCGACCCCGCGCCCGGCCGGCTGCTAGCGTGATGCGACTCGGCAGCGACCGGTCCGAGGGAGCGGAGGATCGATGCCGGCCGACGCACTGACCCGGTTGTGCACGCCCTACGTCGACGACTTCCCGGTGGGCGGTGCCGCGATCTCGACGATCGGGTCCTCCTTCGCCGGCGAGACGCTGGCCGCCAGCGATCCTGCGGCCGCGCGGCTCGACGAGATCCAGCTCGACCTCGGCGAGGGCCCCTGCTGGGACGCCGTGCGCAGTCGAGGCCCGGTCCTCGTCGACGACGTCCGGGAGGCAACTCCCCGCTGGCCGCTGTTCGCGGACGAGGCGGGCAGGATCCCCGTCGACGCCGTCTACGCCTTCCCGCTGCGCGTCGGCGGCCTCGACGTCGGAGTCGTGGAGCTGTACAACCTGCGGCCCGGCCCGCTCGCCGCCACGGTCGTCGACCGCATCCGCCGGCGCACGACGGGCACGGCCCTGCAGCTGGTCGCGCAGGTCCTGGCCGACAACGACGCCGAGGGCCGCGGCAACCCCCACTCCCGGCGCGTCATCCATCAGGCGACGGGGATGATCCTCGCGCGCTACGGCACCACGGCGGCCGACGCGCTCCTGCTCCTGCGGGCGCACGCCTTCGCCCTGGGCCGGACCGTCGCCGATGTCGCCGAGGAGATCACCGATCGCCGCACCGGATTCCCACCCTCACCCCCCGAAACCTAGGATCGACACCATGACGGCCCGCTCCCGAGAGCACGATCTCATCGACACCTTCGTGACGCTCTCCGACACCCTCGTCGACGACTACGACACCGTCGAGCTCGTCCAGACCCTCGTCGACCGGAGTGCGTCGCTGTTCGAGGCCGCCTCCGCCGGCCTCGTCCTCCGAGACCACCGCGGGGTCCCCGAGGTCCTCGCGTCCACCGACGAGGACTCCCGGCTGATCGGTCTCCTGCAACTGCGGGACGACGCCGGCCCGTGCATGGAGTGCCTGCGGTCAGGCGAGGCGGTCGTCGTCGCCGACGTCGAGGAGGTCGCTCCCGCGTGGTGGAGCTTCCGCGACCGCGCGCTCGAGCTCGGACTGCGCTCGGTCCACTGCGTCCCGATGAGGCTCCGCACCGAGTGCATCGGCTCGCTCAATCTGTTCCGCACGGCTCCGGGGCTCCTCGCCGACGAGGACATCGCGGTCGTGCAGGCGTTCGCCGACGTCGCGACCATCGGCATCCTGCACCAGCGCGCGCTCGAGGAGAGCGACACCGTCCGCAGCCAGCTGCAGCGCGCACTCGACAGCCGCGTGGTGATCGAGCAGGCGAAGGGCGCCGTCGCCTACTCCCGCGACATCAGCACCGAGGAGGCGTTCGACGTCCTGCGCCGGTACGCCCGCTCCACGTCGACGGCGCTCACGGTCGTGGCCGACCGGGTCCTCCGCGGCGAGCTCCACCCCTGAGCTCCGGCGGTCACCGCGCCTTCTCGGCGGCGGGCGCCCGCTCCTCCGGCCGTGCTCCGAGGGCGCGGGCGAAGGCCAGCGCCTCCGCCGCAGAGACGTCGGGCAGGTAGGCCCGTCCGAGGGCCGCACCGATCCTCGGCAGCTGCAGCGAATCCGGGTAAGCCATCCAGAGCCCGGCGTAGCGCGGGTGGAACTTGGCCTTGAAGCGGAACAGCGACGTGAATCCGTAGGCCGGCTCAAGAGTACGGGCGAGGAACTCGAGCAGGCGCGACAGCACCGTCGGCTCCGGCGGCTCCTGCCCCTCCTCGACCGGTGCGGTGGCGAGCGGCGCTCCGGACAGCGAGAGGATCTCGGCGCCCTCCTGCTGGGCGTGCAGCGCCGCGGAGGCGATCAGGAACTCCATGATGCCGGGCATGGCGTCGTCCGAGCGCCGCATGAAGTCGAGGGTCCAGCCGATGACGTTGCCGTCACGGTGCACGGGCAGCCAGCTCGTCACGCCCTGCAGCACCCCGTCGGGACCGACGGCGAGCAGCAGGGCGACATCCGGATCGCGGACCTCGTCGATGCCGCCGAGGGTGAAGCCCATCTCGGGCAGCGCCTTCTCGGCGACCCAGCGCTCGGAGAGGTCGATGATCTGGTTCGCCATGCCGAGCGAGAGCTCGGGCCAGCTCGTCCAGACTGCCTCGATCCCCAGCTTGATGCCGCGGTTGAGCGGGTAGCGCACCTTCTGCCACTGCTTGCCGGTCAGCTCGAACCCCGAGAGCTCGATGATCGTCTCCTCGCCGACCGAGATCCGCGGCCAGCCGAGGGAGTCGAAGACGGGCAGGAGCTCGTCGTGGATGCTGTAGAAGACAGGGGTCCAGCTGCGCTCGTCGCAGAAGCGGACGAAGCCCGCGACCACCTCGGCGCGTCTCTCGGGCGCGCAGGCCGGGTCGGACAGCGTGATCGCGACTCCGCCGACGACGCGATAAGCCACGCCTCCCTCTCCGTCGGGCGCGATCCAGTGCTCGTTCCCCTGCCAGGTGCCCTGATGGCCGAGGCTGCCGGCGCCGTAGCGGGCGAGCAGCGAGCGGTAGCGCGCCTCGTCGCCGCGCACGCGCTGGACGTCGGTCGCGCGCAGCAGGGACAGCACGGCCGCGATCACCAGTAGCCAGAAGACGGGGCCGACCCACTCGAACACGAGCCGTGCGACCGGCTCGCGCGGCACGGCCATCAGGCCCAGGCCGCCGAGGAAGCTGACGGGCACGAAGCGGAGCAGGCCGTCGAGCAGGAGGCGCCCGATCCCGATCGCGGGCTCGAAGCTCGTGCGGGCGGCGACGGCGAGGGCGAGGTAGCCGCCGAGACCCACTGCGAAGGCGGTGCCGACGATCCGCGACCACCGCCGCGTCGCCCGACGCGGGGCCCGGATGCGGAAGTGCCGTCGGCCGAGGGCGAGCATGACGACCACCGCGAGCGGAACGAGCACCGTGGTCGCGACCCAGAGGAGGTACTCGGCGTAGTACTCGAACTCGGAGTGGTGGGTCGCCCGCTGCAACGAGAACACCTCGAGCACCGCGATCGCCGTATTGACGCCGATCGCGAGCAGCAGCCCGAGCCGTCTGCCCGAGCGGAGGCCGGCGGCGGCGACGAGCAGGAGGATGAGGGGCACGAAGGTGAGGACGATCGGCCCGGGCGCCACGAGGCTGAGCTGCACGTGATGGGTGCAGTGCCGCACGAGAGCGCCGCAGGGATCCTCCAGATCACCCGTGCCGGTGAAGGCGCTCTGCAGCAGGCGCCCGAGGAACGAGAACGGACCGTAACCGGAGTCGGACAGGACGGCGACCAGCGGGCCGATGGCGGTCACGGCGACGACCGACGCGATCAGCGCCCGCGACTCCCGGTGCGAGCTCCTGACCGGTCTCCTCGGCCGCAGCGCCGCGACTCCTCCCGCCAGCACCGCGCCGAGCCCCAGACCGGCCAGGCCGGCGATCATCCGGTAGGCGTCGGCGGAGTCACCCGCGTAGAGCACGAACATGAGGACGATCGAGAAGGTCGTCACGCGGATGCGGCGTCGCCAGAGCGCCCCCATGAACGCGGTAGACGCGAGCAGAGCGCCGACCGCCCCGATCAGCGGGTCGAAGGTGGCGTCGCCGACGGTGTCGCTCGCCCACCACTCACCGACCGCGGCACCGCCCGCCTGCAGGAGGGAGCCGACCGTCGTCCCGACCGCTCCGGTCGCGAGGAACACCGCGACCGTCCGCGCGGGGCCGAGGCGCCTCTCCGCCGCCGCCAGCAGTGCGAGCACGAGTGCGGCGTCGAGCACGAGCTGAAGCGGGTCGGAGGACACCAGGAGCGAGGTGACCGCGGTCCACGGCCGACCGCCGAGCGTCGTCCCCGCTCCGGCGGCCCACGTCGAGCTGGTCTCGGCGCTCGCCGGCCCGCTGAGCGTCCCCGCGGTCGCGCTGGCGACGAGGAGCACGGCGGTGACCCAGACGGCTGCGGGCGAGCGGCGCAGCAGGAGGCGCAGGGCGCGGACGACGGCCGTGCCGCGCCTCGAGAACCACGACGGCATCCGGTGCGCTCCTGTTCGAGAACCATGGGAGGCGCCGCTCCCGCGACGTCCGGCGCCAGCATAACGGCGCTCCGCCGACTCCCGGCCGGGAGGGGCATGCGGTACCGTCGCGGGATGAGCGCCCAGGATTCCGCCCCCGACGTCATCATCTCGACCCCCGGTCTCGACGCCCGCCAGATCGCGGCCGTGACGGCCGTCGTGGCCGCGCTGGCGTCGCGGACCTCGGCGCGGCAGGAGCCCTCGCAGGAGGTGACGGGCGGCTGGAACGCCCGATCCGGAGCCGTCAGGGCAGCGCTCCACCCCGCTCCCGGTGCCTGGCGCTCGTTCTCTCTCTGACCGATTCGACGGTGTCTGTCCCCCGATTTCGCTCGATGCTCGAGCTAACGTGAGATTTGTACCCCGATTAGTCCCCTAAAGTGCCGACTACCTGGACTGTTCCCGGGTGAGCATGATTATGCGTGTTAGGTGTTCACTCCTCGGAGGGGGCACTGCCAATCACTCGCCGACCAGGGTAAGCGGGCGGGTGTTTTGGGGGCGAGTGAGGGTGATATTCGGGTTATCACCCTCACTCGGGGTTTGACGGCGGGCCGGGCCCCCTCTTCGGAGGAGTGGACGGCCCGCCGCACTCCGTTAACAACCGTGTCATCGCCACCTCACGACCGACGAGGGCGGGTCTCGGTGCGCCCGCTCCGCGGGCTCCTCGATCAGCAGGCAGGCGGCCGGGTCGCTCAGGCGGAGGGCGTGCGCTCGTCGCGCCGGATCTCGACCCAGGCGTCGACCTCGTCGGCCGCGTCGTCCGAGCCGAGGGCGCCGGCGCTGCCGTCTCCCGCGGTCCTCAGGCCGACCACGGTGACCGCCGACGGCGAGTCGGCCGATGCCGTGCGGACGACGATGCGGTCGACTCCGTCCCTGATCCCCCCGAGGGCCCGCGCGAGCTCGCGCAGCACCCGGCCGCTCTCCTCCTCCGAGGTGCGGTCCAGCCCGCCGTCGTCGAGCACCGAGACCGTCACCCCGCGGCGCCGAGCGTCGAGCACGAGCCGGCGCACCTCGTCGTCGAGGAGGCGCCGACCGCGGATCTCGTCGCGCACGGACGCCTCGAGGAGGCGGCACTCGCGGCGCTCCTCGTCGCTCAGCTCCGAGCCGCTCGCCGCGATCCGTCGCAGCATGTCGGAGGCGATGGCGCGGGTCTGCTCGAGCCGCACCTCCCGCTCGCTGAGGTGCGCCTCCTCCGCCGCCCGCCACGAGGCGGCCGCGCGTTCCGCCGCCTCGAGGACTCGCGCCTCGGAGCTCGCCCTGCCGAGCTCGATGATCAGCAGCTGCGAGATGCCGACCCACGCCACTCCGCCGATGACTCCCAGGGTGGCGAGGGCGACGGGGCCCGCCCAGACCGTGGTGTGGACGACGAGGAACACCACTCCCGCCCAGGCGGCCAGGGACCGCCTCCTGGCGCAGACGATGGTCATCAGCGTGCCCACCGCCGCGATGTACCAGGTGGAGTAGCCGTTCGAGGCACCGGGGTCGAGCGACGGCGCGACCAGCAGCGGGAGGGCGATGGCCACCGCCGTCATCCCCACGGCGACGGGCGCGCTCATCCGGAGCGCCGGGCCCGGCCACAGGGCGATCACGGTCGCGGCCACGTAGAGGGCGACCGCGACGAGGTCGGCGGGGTTCGGCGGCGAGCTGCGGTACGAGAAGAAGGCCAGCACCACGTGGTAGAGCGAGAAGACGGCGCCGAGGGCGTAGAGGAGCGGGCGGGGGTAGGTGATCACGACGAGCGCTCCCCGGGGGAGACGGTCGGCGGCCAGGCGATGACGACCCGCGTGCCCTCGCCGGGGGTGGACTCGACGTGCGCCGCGCCTCCGACGTTCTGGACCCGCTCGAGGATGGACAGTCGGATGCCGAGGCGCTCGCGCGGGACCTCTGCGACGTGGAACCCCCGGCCGTCGTCCTCGACCACGACGCGCACGGCCCGGTCGTCGAGGACGCCGCGGACGCTCCTGCGCACCTGGTCGCTGGGACCCGCGTGCTGGACGCTGTTCGTGAGGGCCTGCCAGACGGCTCCGAGGACGGCCTCCGCGACCGGGCGGGGCACGCTGCTCGACCGCGGGTCGGCGCCGTCGGCGAGCTCGATCGAGCAGTCGGCGGCGAAGGTCGACCCGGCATGGGCGAGCTGCCGCTCGACGAGCTCGAGGGGCACGTCACCGTCCGCGACCTCGGTCTCGCGTTCGGGGAGGAGCACCGCGAGCGTTCGCCGCGCCATCGACGAGACCAGGGCGCGCTCGGCGGGCGACTCGGCCGTGGCGGCGGCGAGGAGCGTCGCGAGGACGTTGTCGTGCACGAGAGCGTCGACCTCGACCCGCTCGACCTCGCCCGCGTGCTGCCGCATCGCGGCCTCGTACTGGTTCATCGCGGTGGTCTGGGCCCGATCGACCTCGTCGGCCGACTGCCTCAGCACGGTGATCAGCACGAGCATCACGACGCCGACGATGCCGACGTAGACCGCGTCCAGCACGGCCCGAGTGGGCTCGGCCGCTCCGCCCGACGGCAGCACCCGCAGCACTCCGAACAGCGCCGGTGTGACGAGCGCGTAGGCGATCGCCACCCGGAGCGGCGCCACGATGGTGCAGAACGCGGTCCCGATGGTCATCAGGTAGAAGATCCAGGGCGCGTCCGTCGAGGTCGCGTCGGCGCGCACCGAGAACGGCCAGGTGAGGAGGGCGACGAGGAGGCTGCCGGCGACGAGCACCGCGGTCACCCGCATCCCACGCCGCAGCACCGCCGTCACGACCGAGGCGGCGAGCGCCCCGAAGACCAGGGTCAGGACGGGCCACGCCACCGCAGGGAGCAGGTCGGGGAGCTGAGCGAGGATCGGCAGCACCGTCTGCAGGGCGAAGCCGAAGCCGAAGAACGAGACGACGGTGGCGATGATCCGGTCGATGCGCTCCCGGTTGGCCGGGGCGCGGACGATCTGCTGCGACTCAGCGCCCGGCATCGCCGTCGTCCGGATCGATGCCGGGGAGGATCCCGTCCTCCACCGCGCGGCGCAGGAGGTCGACCTTCGTCGGGGCGGGGCGACCGATCTCGACGTACTTGTCGCGGATGCGGTCGAGGTACTCCTTCGCCGTCGAGACCGAGATCTGCAGCCGATCGGCGACGAGCTTCAGCGGCAGTCCGGAGGCGTAGAGGTGCAGCACGTCGCGCTCGCGGCGGCCGAGGACGGCCCGGGCGAAGTCGTCGTCGGCGTCGATCGCGGACGCCCACTCGAGATTGTTGAGGACCTCGCCGCGGGCGACCGTCCTGATCGCCGCGACAACGGTCGACATCGGCGACGACTTCGGGATGACTCCGGCCGCGCCCGCGGCGAGCGCCTCCCGCACGGCGACCACCCGGTCGGCGATGCTGTGCACCAGGACCGCCGAGCCGCGCACCTGCCCCCACTTGACGTTCGCGGTGATGCTCGAGCCGTCGTTGAGCGAGAGGTCGAGCACGAGGACCTCGATCTCGGTGCCGCCGAGGACCTGCTCGAGGGCGCCGACCGTCTCTGCGGCGGCGACGACGTGCATGCCGGCGCTCTCGATCGCGGCGGCCACGCCCAGGCGCACCGACTCGTGGTCGTCGACGATGGCCACGCGCACGCGGGGCTCTGCGGCGGGCTCAGCGTTCATCGTCGACTCCATCGGGGCCCATCTTAAGCGAGGAGGGTGCTCACGCCGAGCGGCGCACGAGCCGAGCGACGGCCTCCACGTGCGAGGTGTGCGGGAAGAGGTCGAAGCCGTCGAGGCGCTCGAGCTCGTATCCGCCGCTCGCGAGCGATCCGACGTCGCGGGCGAGGGCGACGGGGTCGCACGCCACGTAGACGAGCTGCGCGGGCGCCAGCTCGATCAGCGCGTCGGTGACGGCGCGGCCCGCACCCGATCGGGGTGGGTCCAGCACGACCGTCGCCGCCCGCCAGCGCTCGCGCTCGCGGGAATCGGCCTGGGCGATCGCCTCGCGGAGGTAGCGGTCGACCCGCGCGGTGACCGCTCGCGCGCCCGCCTGGTCGGCGAGGTTCTCGAGCGCGTGCTCGGTCGCCCGGGCGTCGCTCTCGACGCTGGTGATGCGCACGCCCGCACCGAGCCGGTCGGCGAGCGCCGCTGCGAGCAGGCCCACCCCTCCGTAGAGGTCGTGGTTGGCCGCGCGGGGGTCCGCGAGACGTGCGTCGACCGCCTCCTGCACGGCCTCGAACAGAGTCGCCGCCGCGCCGCGGTGGACCTGCCAGAAGCCGGCGCGATCGACGCGGAACGTGCGGTCGGCGACGAACTCGGCGACCACCGTGCGGTCCCTCCGCGCGCGCTTGTCGCTCGGGTCGTGCACGAGGACGGCCGCCCCCTCGGAGCCGGCGGCGTCGACGAGGTCGACGACCGAGCCCGGAGCGAGCCGCTGGCCGAGCGGCGCCGCGACCGAGGAGGCGGCGGTCGCGAGCGGGAGGGAGTCGACCGTCACGACATGGTGGCTCCGCGCCGCGTACGGGCCGACCCGGCCGTCGTCGTCGACGTGGAGGCGGTTGCGGGTGCGCCAGCCGAGCCCGCCGTTCTCGACGTCGCCGGCGACGGGCGCCACCTCCACGGTCACCTCGCGCCGGGCGAAGCGGAGGAAGGAGTCCTCGAGGACCGCACGCTTGAGGCTCCGCTGGTGAGCCGGGTCGGCGTGGCCGAACTCCGCTCCCCCGACGCGCTCCTCGGGAGCGCGGTCGAGCGCCGCCTCCGGCCAGACGTGCGGGACCCTGTGGGGCGAGGCGTCGAGCACCTCGAGGGCCTCACCGCGCCAGAAGCTCGCGTGCCTGACCTCGCTGACCCGCACCCGCACCCGCTCGCCGGGGAGGACGTCGGGGACGAACACGACGCGGCCCTCGTGCCGGGCGACGAACACGCCGCCGTGGGCGACGTTGCTAATGTCGAGCTCGATCTCGGTCCCGAGTGCGTCGTCGGCCCCCTCCGGGCCAGGCGATGCGAGAGCCGGAGTCTGTGCCATCCGTCGAGCATCCCACAGCGTGGGCCCGGCCGCAGGGAGCCCATCGTGCGCCTCTACCTCGCCTCCACCTCACCCGCACGGCTCGCGCTGCTGCGGGCCTCGGGGATCGAACCCGTCGTGGTCCCGTCGCACGTCGACGAGCCGACCGCCGTCGCCCGGGCCGAGGCCGAGACCGGGTCGCCGCTCGACGCGGACGCCACGGTCTCGCTGCTCGCCCGCGCGAAGGCCCTCGCGGTCCTGGGGCCCGAGGTCGACGGACTCGTGCTCGGAGGCGACTCCGCCTTCGTCCTCGACGGGGTGGTTCACGGGAAGCCGCACGAACCCGAGCGCGCCCGGGAGCGCTGGCTCGCGCAGCGCGGACGCACGGGGCGCCTCCACTCCGGGCACTGGCTCGTCGACCACCGCGGCGGACGACTGAACGCCGAGGCCGGGGTGGTGACCTCGGCCACCGTCGAGTTCGCGGCCGACATCGACGACTCCGAGATCGACGCCTACATCGCCACCGGCGAGCCCCTCGAGGTCGCAGGCGCCTTCACCATCGACGGACGCGCCGCCGGATTCATCACCCGGATCGACGGCGACCCCTCGACGGTGATCGGGATGTCGGTGCCCGCTCTGCGCTCCCTGACCCGCCGACTCGGGGTCGACTGGACCTCGCTCTGGAACCTCTGAGCACGCCACCGCGGGCTTGTGGGGAACCGACGAAGCCCTCCGGCTTCTTTGTGGGGCGCCGCCACAGGCAATGCGAGACCGACCCCTAGGGTTGGGGAACATGTCACGCATTACGAAGGTGCTCATCGCCAACCGAGGCGAGATCGCCGTCCGAGTCATCCGTGCCGCCCGTGACAGCGGGATCGCCTCCGTCGCCGTCTACGCCGACCAGGACCGTGACGCCGTGCACAGCCGCCTCGCCGATGAGGCCTACGCGCTCGGCGGCACGACGAGTGCCGAGACCTACCTCGTCGTCGAGAAGATCCTCTCGGTCGCCCGCCGCTCCGGCGCCGACGCCGTGCACCCGGGCTACGGGTTCCTCGCCGAGAACGCCGAGTTCGCCCGTGCCGTGATCGATGCCGGCCTCGTCTGGATCGGACCGGGCCCGGAGGCGATCGAGCGCCTCGGCGACAAGGTCTCGGCCCGCCACGTCGCCGAGAAGGTCGGTGCGCCCCTCGCACCCGGCACGCTCAACCCCGTGTCCGGCGCCGCCGAGGTGCTCGAGTTCGTCGACCAGTACGGCCTGCCCGTCGCCATCAAGGCGGCGTTCGGAGGCGGCGGGCGCGGTCTCAAGGTCGCCCGCGAGCGGGACGAGGTCGAGGAGCTCTTCGCCTCCGCCACCCGCGAGGCGATCGCGGCGTTCGGCCGCGGCGAGTGCTTCGTCGAGAAGTACCTCGACCAGCCCCGCCACGTCGAGACCCAGTGCCTCGCCGACTCCCACGGGAACGTCGTGGTCGTCTCGACCCGCGACTGCTCGCTGCAGCGCCGCCACCAGAAGCTCGTCGAGGAGGCGCCCGCGCCGTTCCTCACCGAGGCGCAGAACACGGAGCTGTACCGCGCGTCCAAGGCGATCCTCCGCGAGGTCGGCTACGTCGGCGCGGGCACCTGCGAGTTCCTGATCGGCAAGGACGGCACCGTCTCGTTCCTCGAGGTCAACACCCGCCTCCAGGTCGAGCACCCCGTCTCGGAGGAGGTCACCGGGATCGACCTCGTCCGCGAGCAGTTCCGGCTCGCCGAGGGCGGCGTCCTCGACTACGAGGACCCCGAGCCGCGCGGACACTCGTTCGAGTTCCGGATCAACGGCGAGGACGCCGGCCGCGGCTTCCTGCCCGCGCCCGGCCCGATCCACGTCTTCAAGGTCCCCGGCGGTCCCGGCGTCCGCGTCGACTCCGGAGTCGTCGCGGGCGACGTCATCTCGGGCTCGTTCGACTCCCTCCTCGCCAAGCTCATCGTCACCGGGCGCACCCGCGAGGAGGCGCTCGAGCGCTCGCGGCGCGCCCTCGCCGAGTTCGAGGTCACCGGACTGCCGACGGTCCTCCCCTTCCACCGCGCGATCGTCGAGGACCCGGCGTTCGCGCCCGAGGGCGGCGAGCCCTTCAGCATCTACACGCGCTGGATCGAGACCGAGTTCGCGAACACCATCGAGGCCTGGAGCGGCGAGCCGGGCGCGATCCCCGACCAGGCCGCCCGCCAGGACGTCGTCGTCGAGGTCGACGGACGCCGCGTCGAGGTGTCGCTGCCCGCTTCCCTCGTCGGTGCCGCGCAGAGCCGGGGCACCGCGGCCACGGCGCCCAAGCGCCGCGGGTCCGGCTCAGTGAGCACCGTCACCGGCGACTCGGTCACCGCGCCGATGCAGGCCACCATCGTGAAGGTCGCGGTCGCCGAGGGCGACACGGTCGTCGCCGGCGACCTGGTCGTCGTCCTCGAGGCCATGAAGATGGAGCAGCCTCTCACCGCCCACAAGGACGGCACGGTCCGCGGCCTCGCCGCCGAAGCCGGAACCACCGTGTCCTCGGGGCACGTGCTGCTTTCCATCGTCTGAGTTTGTTTCTGAGCCGCTCCGTGCGCGGCTCAGCGCGGTCGGCTTCTCAAGACGGTGCGTTCCGCAGAGCGGGGTGCGTCGCGCTGCCTCGAATCGCTGACACGCGATTCTCGGACGCGCGCTCGACCGTGTTCCCGTCCGAGCCGCTCCCTGCGCGGCTCGGCGCAGTCGGCTTGTCGACGGGGTGCGTTCCGCAGAGCGGGGTGCGTCGCGCTGCCTCGAATCGCTGACACGCGATTCTCGGACGCGCGCTCGAACGTGTCCCCGTCCGAGCCGCTCCCTACGCGGTTCGGCGCGGTCCGCTTCTCGACGGGGTGCGTTCCGCAGAGCGGGGTGCGTCGCACTGCCGAGAATCGCTGACACGCGATTCTCGGACGCGCGCTCGACCGTGTTGTCGACCGAGCCGCTCCCTACGCGGCTCGGCGCAGTCGGCTTGTCGAGGTGATGCGTTCCGCAGAGCGGGGCGCGTCGCACTGCCTCGAATCGCTGACACGCGATTCTCGAACGCGCGCTCGACCGAGTTTCCGTCCGAGCCGGTCACTGCGAGGCTCGGGGCAGTCGCCATCTCGACGGGGTGCTCACCATGGAGCGGGTTGTGCGATCCGGTGGGAGGGGCGCGGGTGCGCCGCCGGGGGGTCAGTTCGCGCAAGGGCGTGAGTACGGGGGGCGGGGCGACGTCCCACCAGCATGGCTGTCACTCGCAAGAAGATCCTGCTCGTCGACTCCCGTGTGAGGCGACGAGCCCCACTCCGCTCCAGGCGTTCGAGGCGGCGGCACGACCTGCTCGCGATCGCGACCGCGGCGCTGGTGAACGAGCGCTACCTCGACCGCCGATTCACGATCGCCGGTCTCGCCCGGGAGCTGCGCGTGTCGACCGTGATGCTGCGCCTGCGATTCCGGCGCTTCTACTCCCTGCCGCTGGAGGAGCATCTCGCGTCACGGCGCCTCGAGCGCGCCGGAACGCTCATGGCCCGCACACCTCACCGCCCGGGCGCCCTCGAGGACATCGCCCGCAGCGCCGGCTATCGAAGCACAGCCGACCTCGACCGCGACTTCGTCCGCTACCGGCGCACCCCCGCGCTCGCCGCCTGGTTCCGGACGAGCGTCACCCGGGAGGGGCCCCTCGCGGCGACGGCGGACGAGGGCCGGTCGTGAACGCCGAACGACGGTGGACCGCTCTCCCGATCGCGGAGGGGTTCGACGACGAGGACCCCGACGAGCGCGGTGAGCTGTCGACGCTGCCGAGCAGCAGCAGCGGCCTGATCCTCGGCCTCGCGCTCATCGCCGGCCTGTCGTGGATCTGCACCGCCGCCCTCGTCGGAGTCGCTGCCCCGCGGGCGACGGTCCTCCTCGTCGCCGCAGCACTCCTGGCGCTGCTCCTCGCCCCCGGCGCGCTCCGCGCCGGAGCCGGTTCGATCGAGATCCCGCGGCGGACCGCGGCCCTCCTGTACGGCGGGTCGGCTCTGCTCGGATTCCTCGGGTGGTCGACGCTGCTGTGGGCGCCCGAGGAGACCTGGGCGGCCATGGCGGCGGCCGGCGTCCTGCAGACCGGCTGCACCCTCGGGGTCGCCCTCACAGCACTCCAGTCCCGGCTCGCGGGGGCCTACGACGACTGACCGGGTGCGCACCCTGGCGACCATCGACCTCCCTCGATGCCGCAGCGCTGCTGCCGTCTGCGGCGATCGCGCCCGGAGCGTCAGCTGACGATGTGCATGGCGCGCGCCGCGTCCGAGATGGAGCCGGTGAGGCTCGGGTAGACGGTGAAGGCGCGGGCGACCTGGTCGACGGTGAGCCGGTGCTCGACGGCGAGCGCGAGGGGGAAGATCAGCTCGCTGGCCTTCGGGGCGACGATGACGCCTCCGATGACGGTGCCGGAGCCGGTGCGCGCGAACAGCTTCACGAAGCCGTCGCGGATCCCCATCATCTTCGCGCGGGGGTTCGCGGCGAGCGGCAGCTTGTAGATCTCACCCTGCGCGATGCCCTCCTCGATCTCGCGCTGGCTCCAGCCGACGGTCGCGATCTCGGGCTGCGTGAAGATGTTGGCCGCGACGTTGCGCACCTCGGTCGGGTTCACGGCATCACCCATCGCGTGGAAGACCCCGGTGCGCCCCTGCATGGCGGCGACGGAGGCGAGCGGCAGGAACGTCGTGCAGTCGCCCGCCGCGTAGATCGACGGCACGCTCGTCCGGGCCACCCGGTTGACGCGGATGTGACCGGACTCGGTCAGCTGCACGCCGGCGTCCTCGAGGCCGATGCCGGCGGTGTTCGGCACGGAGCCGACCGCCATCAGGCAGTGCGACCCCTCGACGACGCGACCGTCGGACAGGATCGCCCGCACGCCCGTCTCCGTGCGCTCGACACGGTCGGCCCGCGACTTCGAGAGCACGACCATCCCGTTGCGCTTGAAGACGTTCTCGATGACCGCTGCGGCGTCGGCGTCCTCGCCGGGGAGGACCTGGTCGCGGGAGGAGATGAGGGTCACCCTCGCGCCGAGCGCGCGGTAGGCGGAGGCGAACTCCGCGCCGGTCACGCCGGAGCCGACCACGATCAGGTGCTCGGGAACCGACTTGAGGTTGTAGAGCTGGGTCCAGCTCATGATCCGCTCGCCGTCGGGCGCGGCGGTCGGCAGCACGCGCGGGCTCGCGCCGACCGAGACGACGATCGTGTCGGCCTCGATCCGGTCGAAGTCCATGCCCTCGCCGCCGGCGGCGGTCGACACGATCAGCGCGTTCGTGCCGTCCAGGCGCCCGTCGCCCTGGATGATCTTGACGCCGTGGTGCACGAGGTTCGCGCGCATGTCCTCCGACTGCTGCCGCGCGAGCCCGAGGAGGCGCTTGTTGACGGTGGCGAGGTTCACGGCGACCTCGGGCCGGACCGGCTTGTTGGTCTGCTCCGAGCGCGTGAAGAACTGCACGCCCAGGTCGGCCGCCTCGCCGATGGCGTTCGTCGCCTCCGCAGTCGCGATGAGCGACTTCGACGGGACGACGTCGGTGATGACCGCGGAGCCGCCGACACCCACCCGCTCGACCAGCGTCACCTCCGCGCCGAGCTGGGCTCCCGCGATGGCTGCTTCGTAGCCGCCGGGTCCCCCTCCGAGAACGGCGATCCTCTGCGTGCGCTCGAACTCGTAAGCCATGCCTCCATCATCCCCTCCCGCTGAGAGTTCGCCCAATCGCGGGGCGGGACCGCAGCGACTCTGCACTCCCGCGCGCCCTGGCTAGGGTGGTGGGATGTCCGATCAGACCCCGAATCCGCTCGACTCCCCCGACGCCGATCCCTTCGCGATCGCGGCCGACGCCGCCGCCCGGATCGCCGAGGCGACGGGCGTCGAGAGACACGACATCGCCCTCACCCTCGGCAGCGGCTGGGGCAAGGCCGCCGACCTGATCGGCGAGACCACGGCCACGGTGCCGGCCACCGAGATCCTCGGCTTCTCGAAGCCGGCGGTGCACGGGCACGGCGGGAGCCTGCGCTCGGTGCTGCTGCCGTCCGGCAGGCGCGCGCTCATCATCGGGGCGCGCACCCACTACTACGAGGGCTACGGTGTCCGCCGCGTCGCCCACAGCGTGCGCACGGCCGCGGCGACCGGCGCCACGGTCATGATCCTGACCAACGGAGCGGGCGGCATCAAGGAGCACTGGACTCCGGGCACGCCGGTGCTGATCAGCGACCACATCAACCTCACCGCCGACTCCCCGCTCGAGGGCGCCACCTTCGTCGATCTCACCGATCTCTACTCGGCACGCCTGCGCGCGCTCGCGCGCGAGACCCGCGCGGACCTCGACGACGGCGTCTACGTGCAGTTCCGCGGCCCGCACTACGAGACCCCGGCGGAGGTGCAGATGGCCCGCATCATGGGCGGGCACATCGTCGGCATGTCGACGGCGCTCGAGGCGATCGCCGCGCGGGAGGCGGGCATGGAGGTGCTCGGCATGTCGCTGATCACGAACCTGGCGGCGGGCATCCAGAAGACGCCGCTCAGCCATGAGGAGGTGCTGGAGGCGGGACGCAACGCCGAGGACGACCTCGCGCGCCTGCTCGCCGGCATCACGGCCGCGCTGTGACGGCCGCGATCCGAGCACTGGCGGAGGACTGGCTCGCCCAGGACCCCGATCCCGAGACCCGTCAGGAGCTCGTCGCGCTGCTCCAGGCGGACGCCGCGGGAGACGCGTCGGCCGCCACCGAGCTCGCGGACCGCTTCGGGGAGCGGCTCGCCTTCGGCACCGCCGGCCTCCGGGGCGCGATCGCGGCGGGCTCGAACCGGATGAACCGCGTCCTCGTGTCGCAGGCCGCCGTCGGGATCGCCGAGCACCTGCTCGCGCGCGGCGGCGATCGGCCCGTCGTCGTCATCGGGTACGACGGGCGCAAGAACTCCCGCGTGTTCGCCGAGGACTCGGCGGCGCTGATGGCGGGGGCCGGCGTGGACGCCGTCCTCCTCCCGCGGCTGCTGCCGACACCGGTGCTCGCGTTCGCGGTCCGGCACCTCGACGCCGACGCCGGTGTGATGGTGACGGCGAGCCACAACCCGCCCCAGGACAACGGCTACAAGGTGTACCTCGGCGGTGCCGACGAGGGCTCGCAGATCGTGCCGCCCGTCGACTCCGAGATCGCCGACCGGATCCTCGCCGTCGCCCGCGAGCGACGGGTCCCCGAGCTGCCCCGGGGCGAGTACCGGATCGCCGACGAGTCCGTCGTCTCGGGTTACATCGAGGCGACGGCCACGGTGGGCGCGCAAGCGGCGCCGCTGCGCGTCGTCTACACGGCGATGCACGGGGTCGGCTGGGAGACGACGCACCGGGTGCTCTCGGCCGCCGGCTTCGACGAGCCGGCCGTGGTCGTCGAGCAGATCGATCCCGACGCCGCGTTCCCGACCGTCGCCTTCCCCAACCCGGAGGAGGACGGTGCGCTCGATCTCGCCTACGCCACCGCCCGCTCCGGGCGCGCCGAGCTGATCGTCGCGAACGATCCCGACGCCGACCGCTTCGCCGCGGCGATCCCCGACCCGTCCGCGCCGGAGGGATTCCGCCGGCTGACCGGCAACGAGGTGGGTTCACTGCTCGGCTGGCGTGCGGCGGAGCAGGCAAGGGCCGGCGGCCGCTCCGGAGGCGCGCTGGCGTGCTCGATCGTCTCCTCCCCCGCGCTCGCTGCCGTCGCGGCCGACTACGGACTCTCCTTCGTCGAGACGCTGACCGGCTTCAAGTGGATCTCGCGGGTGCCCGATCTCGTCTTCGGCTACGAGGAGGCGCTCGGCTACCTCGTGGATCCGCGGATCGTGCGCGACAAGGACGGCATCTCAGCAGCGGTGGCGTTCCTCTCGCTCGCGAGCTCGCTCGCCGAGGACGGCCGGACGATCGCCGACGAGCTCGACGCCTTCGCCGAGCGCTTCGGCCTGTTCGGCTCGGCGCAGATCTCGCTGCGGGTCACCGACCTGTCCGAGATCGGCCGGATCATGGCGCGCCTGCGGGCCGAGCCTCCCCGCTCGATCGGCGGACTCGCCGTGGAGCGGTCCGAGGATCTGCTCGCCGCCGGCGGCGCGCTCGGGGCGACGGATGCGCTGCGCTTCAGCCTCGACGGCGCCCGTCTGATCGCCCGGCCGAGCGGCACCGAGCCCAAGGTGAAGCTCTACCTCGACGCCTGGTCGTCCGAACCCGACGCCGCCGCGCGCCGGACCGCCGTGGAGTCGCGCCTCGCCGCCCTGCGCGAGGGCGCCGCCGACCTCCTCCGCTGAGTCGAGCGGCTCGTGCTGCGTGGGCCCGCTCGCGCGAAGTCTCGATACGCCGCTGCGCGGCTACTCGACCAGCAGGTGTCCGCCGCGACCTCGCGCAAGGTAGAGCGCGCGACCGAGAATCGCGTGAGAGCGATTGGAGGCAGCGCGACGCGACCCGCTCTGTGGAACGCACCACCTCGCGGAGCCGACCGCGCTGAGCCGCGCGGGGAGCGGCTCAGAAAATGGTGCCGCGGTGGGCTGAGCCGACGGCTCAGCCCAACGCGCGCTCGATCTTCTCCGTGATCTCCGTCTGGTCGAGGTAGTTGTCGATGACGACCACTTCGGCGAAGGTCTGGCCGATCCGGTCGACGAGCTCGCTCGAGGTGAGGATCACCTGCGCGTCGGCGGCGAGAGCACCGATCGACGCGACGTCCGAGGCGATCACCTCCGCTTCGAGGTCGAGGGCTTCGAGGGCGCGCTCCGCGCCGAGCTTCAGGATGGCCGAGGTGCCGATGCCGGCTCCGCAGAGGGTGACGATCTTCATGAGCTTCTTCCGTGGTGCGGGGTGTCGTCCGTGAGGACGGCGTTGATGCTGCCGACCGTGCGTGCGGCAGCCAGGGCGCCGATCGCGTCGGGTCTGCTGAGGACGTCGGCCAGGCCCGAGATGAAGCCGACGTGGCCGTGCGCCTGGGTGGCGGCGATGCCGATGACCACCGAGACGGGGTCGTTGGTGCTGTGCCCGAACGCGACCGGCTCGGCGAGCGTGACCACCGAGAGGCCGTCGGCGTGCACGTCGTTGCCCGGTCGGGCGTGGGCGAGCGCGAGTCCGGGGGCGATCACGATGTAGGGACCGAGGACGTCGACCTGCTCGACCATGCGGCGCGAGTAGGGGGGGTCGACCGCTCCGCTCCGCTCCAGCGCACGGCCGGCCTCGAGGACCGCCTCCCGCCAGCTCGAGGCCTCGTGCCGCAGTGCGATCGCGTCGTCGGTGAGCGGGTCGAGCGGCACGGTCAGGCCGCCTCGAAGCCGGAGGTGATGGCCTCGACGAGCTCGCGCCGCTCGTCGAGCGGCAGGAAGGCGGCGTGGGCGGCGTTGACCTGGAAGGCCTCGAAGTCGTCGAGGTCGTAGCCGAACGCGTCCGACAGCAGCGCGAGCTCGCGGCTGAGCGTCGTTGCGCTCATGAGGCGGTTGTCGGTGTTGACGGTCACGCGGAATCCCAGCTGGTACAGCAGGTCGAAGGGGTGGTCGGCGAGCTCGGTCCCCCAGGCGGCGATCGCGCCGGTCTGCAGGTTGGAGGACGGGCTCAGCTCGAGGGCGATCTCGCGGTCCTTGACCCACTCGGCGAGCTCGCCGAGGGTGACGTAGCTCGCGTCGTCGTCCTGCCGCTCGATGCGGACGTCCTCGGCGAGGCGCACACCGTGTCCGAGCCGCAGCGCGCGGCCGTCGAGGAGCGCCGAGCGGATGCTGTCGAGTCCGTCGGCCTCGCCCGCGTGGACGGTCGTCGGGAAGTGCGCGGCCGCGAGGAGCTCGAACGCGGGACGGTGCAGTGACGCCGGGAAGCCCGCCTCCGCGCCGGCGATGTCGAAGCCGACGGCCCCGCGTTCGCGGTGCCGGAGCGCCAGCTCGGCGACCTCGAGCGACCGGTCGGTGTGCCGCATCGCGGTGATCAGCTGGCCGACACGGAGGCGGGAGCCGTGCGCGGCCGCCTCCTGGACGCCCTGCTCGATCCCCGCCTGAACGGCTTCGACGGCGGCGTCGAGAGTGAGGCCCTGGCGCTGGTGCTGCTCGGGCGCCCAGCGGACCTCGCCGTGGATCACGCCGTCGGCCGCGAGGTCGAGCACGAACTCCCGCGCCACGCGCTCGAGGGCGGGAGCGGTCTGCATGACCGCGACGGTGGTCTCGAAGGTGGCGATGTAGTCGACCAGCGAGCCCGAGTCGGCCGTCGTGGTGAACCAGTCGCGGAGCGCGCCCGGGTCGGTCGCGGGCAGAGGGAGGCCTGCGGCCTCCGACAGCTCGATGATCGTCTCGGCGCGCAGACCGCCGTCGAGATGGTCGTGCAGCGACACCTTCGGCAGGTCGTCGATGAGGATGCCCTCCCCCGGAAGGAGGTACTCCTCGGTGATCTCGGTCACGGTGCTCCTCGGGGTCGGGCGACGGTTCGCGGACCACCTTAGAGGGTCGCCTCGCAGCCGGCGCCTCCGGTGGCGCCGCACCGACGCCGCGTCAGCTTCGAGCGGACCCGGAGCGAGCCGCGCGCGTCAGGCGATGCGCTCGGCCACCAGTGGGCCGCCGTCGAGAACGGGCTCGCCCTCGTCCCCGATCCGGTAGGCGCCCTCGAGCGCACCCAGCGCGCGCTCGAACCGCGCGGGCTCGTCCGCCGAGAGCGTGAACAGGGGGTCGCCCGCCCGCACGCGGTCACCCGGCTTCGCGTGCAGGTCGATGCCCGCTGCGTGCTGGACCGCGTCCTGCTGCCGCGCGCGCCCCGCGCCGAGCCGCCAGGCGGCGATGCCGAACGGCAGCGCCCGCTGATCGACGAGCACGCCGTCCCGCTCCGCGACGACGACGTGCGTCTCGCGCGCGACGGGCAGCGCCGCGTCGGGATCGCCTCCCTGGGCCCTGATCACGGCGCGCCACGTGTCCATCGCCGCGCCGCCGTCGAGAGCACCCTCGACGTCGGCGTCGGGCAGCCCGGCGAGCGCGAGCATCTCGCGGGCGAGGGCGAGGGTCAGCTCGCGGACGTCGGCCGGCCCGCCTCCCGCGAGCACCTCGACCGACTCCCGGACCTCGTTCGCGTTGCCGATCGCGAGGCCGAGGGGGACGTTCATGTTGGTGAGCAGCGCCGTGGTCCGCACGCCCGCGTCGTTGCCGAGATCGACCATCGCCCGTGCGAGCTCGCGCGAGCGCTCGATGTCGACCATGAAGGCCCCCGAGCCGAACTTGACGTCGAGGACCAGCGCATCGGTCCCCTCCGCGATCTTCTTCGACATGATCGAGGAGGCGATCAGCGGGATCGCCTCGACCGTGCCGGTGATGTCGCGCAGGGCGTAGAGCTTCTTGTCGGCCGGAGCGAGCCCCGACCCGGCGGCGCAGACGACGCCTCCGACCGTGCGCAGCTGCTCGAACATCTCGTCGTTGCTGAGCTCGGCGCGCCATCCCGGGATCGCCTCGAGCTTGTCGAGCGTGCCGCCGGTGTGGCCGAGGCCTCGGCCCGAGAGCTGCGGCACGGCGACGCCGAAGGAGGCGACCAGCGGCATCAGCGGCAGCGTGATCTTGTCGCCCACCCCGCCCGTGGAGTGCTTGTCGACGGTGCGCTTGCCCAGCCCGTCGAAGTGCATCCGCTCGCCGCTGGCGATCATCGCCAGGGTCAGATCGCGGATCTCGTCGCGGTCCATCCCGTTGAGCAGCACGGCCATCGCGAAGGCGGCCATCTGCTCGTCGGCGACGTAGCCGCGCGTGTAGGCGTCGACGAGCCAGTCGATCTCGGCGGTCGAGAGCGTCCCCCGATCGCGCTTGGTGCGGATGATGTCGACGGCGTCGAACGATTCGACGGGGGCGGTGGTGCCGGTCATGCGGGTCCTCTGATCAAGGTGGCGGGGGGCGACGAGAGGAGGGCTACTCCCCCGCGAACGCCTCGAGGGTGCGCGGGCCGAACGCGTCGGGGATGACCTCCTCGATCGTGCGGACGCCGGAGACGGTCTCGAGGAGCATCCCCTCGGCCGAGTGCTCGAAGAGCAGCTGGCGGCACCGGCCGCACGGCATCAGGGTCGCCCCGTTGCCATCGACGCAGGTGAAGGCGACGAGGCGCCCGCCGCCGGTCATGTGCAGGGACGAGACCAGCGCGCACTCGGCGCAGAGGGTCAGTCCGTAGGACGCGTTCTCGACGTTGCAGCCCGAGATGACGCGTCCGTCGTCGACCAGCGCCGCGACCCCCACCGGGAACTTCGAGTAGGGCGCGTAGGCGCGCCCCATGGCCTCGAGGGCGGTGCTGCGCAGCGCCGCCCAGTCGATGTCCGTCATGTCGACTCCTCTCAGGACTTCAGGTAGGGCTTGCCCGCGGCCGCCGGGCCGCGCGACTGCCCGACCAGGCCCGCGACGGCGAAGATCGTCACGACGTAGGGCAGCATCAGCATGAACTCGCTCGGGACCGGCGAGCCGATGACTCCGAGCACGTTCTGCAGGTTGGTCGCGAAGCCGAACAGCAGGGAGGCGAGCGTCGCGCGGATCGGGTCCCAGCGCCCGAAGATCACGGCGGCCAGCGCGATGAAGCCCGCGCCCGCCGTCATCTCCTTGCCGAACGCCCCGACCGCGTCGAGCGTGTAGTAGGCGCCGCCGATCCCGGCGATCGCGCCGGCGAGCGAGACGTTCCAGAACCGCGTGCGCGCCACGTCGATCCCGACCGTGTCGGCCGCCTGCGGGTGCTCACCGACCGCGCGGAGGCGCAGCCCCCCCTTGGTCTTGTACAGCCCCCACCACACCGCGAAGATCGCGAGGTACATCAGGTAGACGATCACCGTCTGGTTGAAGAGCACCGCGCCGACGATCGGGATCTGGCTCAGCACCGGGATCGGCAGGCGCTCGAACTGGACCGGCGAGTTGAAGGTCGCCGAGTCGGCCGTCAGCACCTGCGAGTAGAGGAAGCTCGTCAGACCCGTGACGAGGACGTTCAGGACGACTCCGACGATCACCTGGTCGACCACGTACTTGATGGCGAAGGCCGCGAGCACGAACGAGACGAGCACGCTCGCGAGCATCGCCGCGACGAGCCCGAGGACGGGCTGGCGGGTGATGGAGGCGACCATCGCCGCCGTGAACGCGCCCGCCAGCAGCTGGCCCTCGATCGCCACGTTGACGACTCCGACCCGCTCCGAGATCACTCCGCCGAGGGAGCCGAAGATCAGCGGGGTCGCGAGCCCGACGGTGCCCAGCAGGAGTCCCGAGACCGGGAGCGTCGCACCGGCGGACGCCCACACGAGGAAGCCGATCAGGAAGACCAGAGCGAAGACCGTCGACAGCCAGAGCGGGATGCGCCGCGCCGCCCTGGTGAGCACGAACGCGACCACGGCGAGGCCCACGGTCAGCAGCGCCACCACGGCACCCGTCGCACGGGTCGGGAACGGGATGTCGGGCAGGGCGAAGAAGTCGTCGCCCGCCGCGAGCCGGAACGCGCTCGTGCCGTCGCGCCCGAAGACGACGAACAGGACGACGGCGAGCAGGGCGAAGACGCCGAAGGCGATCGGAGCCTTCCAACTGCGGATCGCGACGCGGGAGGACGAGGGCGCCGGAGCGACTGCGGTGGTCATGCGGACACCTCCGAGGTGCGGCGCGAGCGACGCTTCGGGGCGGCCCCGGGCGTCGGGAGGCGGAAGACGGCGCGCACGAGGGGCGGCGCGGCGATGAAGAGCACGATGAGCGACTGGACGACCAGGACGACGTCGATCGGCACGCCCTCGGCGGCCTGCATGGAGTAGCCACCCGCCTTGAAGGCACCGAAGAGGATGCCGGCGAAGAACACGCCCCACGGACGCGAGCGGCCGAGGAGGGCGACCGTGATCGCGTCGAAGCCGATGCCCGCGTCGATCCCGGAGGTGAAGCCCGTGGTCACGGTGCCCATCACCTGCGCGCTGCCCGCCAGGCCGAGCAGGCCGCCCGAGAGCAGCATCGCCCAGATGTAGCTGCTCTTGACGTCGATGCCGGCCACGCGGGCGGCGTGCGGGTTCTCGCCGACCGCCCGGAACTTGAAGCCCGTGCTGGAGCGGGTGAGCAGCCACCAGACGAACACCGTCGCGAGGATCGCGAACAGGAAGCCGAGGTTCAGCGAGTAGGCGGGCCCCAGCAGGTCAGGGAAGATCGCGGTCTCCTTCATCCCCGGCGCCTTCGGGTTGTTCGAGCCCGGCGCCTGGAGGGCTCCCGGTGTGCGCAGGAGGTAGGAGATGAGGTAGAAGGCGACGTAGTTGAGCATGATCGTCAGGATCACCTCGTGCGCGCCGGTCCGCGCCTTCAGGAGGCCGACCAGTCCTCCCCAGAGGGCACCGCCGAGGATTCCCGCGGCCAGGGTGACGACGAGGTGCACTCCCCAGGGGAGGTCGAAGGAGAAGCCGACCCAGCCCGCGCAGGCGGCGGCGATCAGCATCTGGCCGCGGCCGCCGATGTTGAACAGTCCGACACGGAACGCGAGCGCCACTCCGAGACCGCCCGCGATCAGCGGCGTCGCGAAGGCGAGGGTGTCGGTCAGCGGCTTGATGCCGTTCGCGAACCCGTCTCGGCGGAAGTTGTAGATCGAGCCCTGGAAGAGCGAGGAGTACGCCCCGGCGACCGACTGCCAGATCGCCTGGAGGGTGTCGAGCGGGCGAGCGAAGAAGTACCCGGCGGCGGCCTGGACATCGGTGTCGGTCGCGGCGATGAGCACCCCGCCCGCGATCAGCGAGAGCAGCACGGCGAGCACCGACATCAGCGCGGTCCCGGAGAGGATCTCGCGGAGGACGCGCGACGCGCCGCTCTCGACGGGGCCCGGTCGAACCTCCTGACCCGGCTTCTGACCCGGCTCGAGTCCGGACGCCTTCTCGCTCTCCGCGTCGGGATCGACCGCGGGCAGTTGCGCATCGCTCACGCCGCCGCTCCCTTCTCGGCGGGCGACTGCCCGGCCATCATGAGCCCCAGGACTTCGCGGGGGGTGTCGGCGGGGACGATGCCGATGATGCCGCCCTTGTACATGACCGCGATGCGGTCGGCGAGCGCTGCGACCTCGTCGAGCTCGGTCGAGACGACGATGACGGGGACGCCGGTGTCCCGCGTCTCGACGATGCGCTTGTGAACGAACTCGATCGATCCGACGTCGATGCCGCGGGTGGGCTGCGCCGCGATGAACAGCCGCAGGTCGCGGCTCAGCTCCCGCGCGAGCACGACCTTCTGCTGGTTGCCGCCGGAGAGCCGGCCCACGTGGGTCCCGATCCCCTGCGCGCGCACGTCGAACTCGCGCACGCGCTCCTCGGCGAAGCGGTCGAGGTCCTTCAGCTGCAGGCTCAGGCCCTTGACGAAGGGCTCGCCGTCGCTGCGGTCGAGCATGAGGTTCTCGGCGATCGTGAACTCGGCCACCAGGCCGTCCTCGGTGCGGTCCTCGGGCACGAAACCCACTCCGGAGTCGAGCACGCGGCGGACCGTCAGACCGTCGAGCCGCTTGCCGTCGAGCGTCACCGAGCCCTCGACCCGCTCCTGCAGTCCCATGATCGCCTCGGCGAGCTCGGTCTGACCGTTGCCCTGGACGCCGGCGATCGCGAGGATCTCGCCGCGTCGCACCTCGAACGAGACGTCGTCGACGACGGCCTGGCCGTTCGCGTCCCTGACGGTGAGATTGCCGACGACCAGCGCCTCGTCGCCGGCCCGTGCCGGCTCCTTCTGCACGGTCAGCTCGACCGCACGGCCGACCATGAGCGACGCCAGCTCGGCGTTGCTCGCCGTCGGCGACGCCTCGCCGACGACCTTGCCGAGGCGGATGACCGTGATGCGGTCGCCCACCTCCCGCACCTCGCGCAGCTTGTGCGTGATGAAGACGATCGCTGTTCCGGAGGCGCGCAGCTGTCGCATGATCGCGATCAGCTCGTCGGTCTCCTGCGGGGTCAGCACGGCCGTCGGCTCGTCGAAGACGAGGACTCTGGCGTCGCGCGACAGCGCCTTGATGATCTCGACGCGCTGCTGGACGCCGACCGGGAGATCCTCGACGATGGCGTCCGGGTCGACGTCGAAGCCGAACCGCTCCGAGATCTCGCGGACGCGGGCGCGCGCGGCGGCGAGATCGAGGCGACCGCCCGACTTCGTCTGCTCGTGCCCGAGCATGACGTTCTCGGCCACGGAGAAGACGGGGACGAGCATGAAGTGCTGGTGCACCATCCCGATGCCCGCCTTCATGGCGTCACCGGGGCCCGAGAAGTGCTGGACGGCGTCGTCGAGCAGGATCTCGCCCTCCTCGGCCTGGTACAGGCCGTAGAGCACGTTCATGAGAGTCGACTTGCCCGCACCGTTCTCGCCGAGGAGGCAGTGGATCTCGCCGGGTTCGACCGTGAGGTCGATGTGATCGTTGGCCACCAGGGCGCCGAAGCGCTTCGTGATGCCCCGCAGTTCGAGCTTCATGTCACCAATCTAACTTCGGCGGTGCTCGCCGACTCGCCGCGAGCCGGGCGCCCCGGCGCGGCGCACGGCGTCCGAGTCGCGACGTCGGGCTCGGGAGTCGGCCCCGGGAACGGGAGAGGCCGGTCGGCTCCGAGAGGACTCGGGCCGACCGGCCTCTGACTGCCGCGCCTAGGAGGCGGCGGGAGCGGACGGCGACTCGACGGTGATCGAACCGTCGATGATGCCCTCCTTGATGGTGTCGAGCTCGCCCTGCAGGTCGGCCGACACCTTCGACTCGAAGTCGTGGAACGGCGCGATGCCGACTCCGTCGTTCTCGAGCGTGCCCACGTAGGGCGTGGCGTCGAACTCGTCGGCGCCAGCGGTGCTGGTCACATCGTTCGTGCCCGCCTCGATCCCCTTGAGGATGGAGGTCAGGTAGAGGTCGGAGCCGTCCGGGTAGGTCTCGTACAGGTCGGCGTCGACACCGACCATGGCGATCTCCTTGCCGGAGTCGCGGATCGCCTCGATGGCCGACTGGAAGATCGGACCGCCGACGGGGAGGATGACGTCCGCGTTCTGGTCGATCAGCGACTGCGCGGCCGACTTGGCCTCGACACCGGCCGCGAAGCCTCCGGTGAAGGAGCCGGTCTGCGCGTCGACGTCCCAGCCGACGACCTGGACGTCGGTCCCCTTCTGCTCGTTGTGGTAGTTCACGCCGTCGGCGAAGCCGTCCATGAAGATGGTGACGGTCGGGAACTGCTGGCCGCCGAAGGTGCCGACGACGCCGGTCTTCGAGTAGGACGCCGCGGCGTAGCCCGCGAGGAACGCGGACTGCGACGTGTCGAACGTAATCGGCTTGACGTTCGGCAGGTCGATCGACGCGTCGTCGATGATGGCGAAGTCGATGTCGGTGTTCGCCTCGGCAGCGGCCGCGGTCGCGTCCGCCAGGGCGAAGCCGACGGTGATGATCAGGTTGCAGCCCTGGTCGATGAGGCTCGTGATGTTGGGGTCGTAGTCGGTCTCGGACTCCGAGGTCACGGTGATGGGCTCGACACCCAGCTCCTCGGCCGCGGAGGTCAGGCCGTTGTAGCCCAGCTCGTTGAACGACTTGTCGTCGAACCCGCCCGAGTCCGAGACCATGCAGGGCAGGAAGTCGCCGCCGGCGGCAGCGCTCGAGTCGCTCTCCTCGGGGGCGGAGGCGCAACCGGCGAGAAGCGCGGTGACGCCGAGGGCGGCCAAGCCGCCGAACGCGGCCTTACGCGTGGTGATGGTCAAGATTCGTCCTCCAGGATGCGGCCCCGCGCGACCAGCGCAGCGGGGCGTCGATCCGCTCACGTTACCCAATGTGACGGTTCGCTCAGCCGCCGGGCAGGCCTCCTGCGGGAAGCGTTACACAGTGTTGATCTGGGGAGGAGGCGCCACGCCTCCTCCCCCGCGGTCGGCTCGGCGACATGGTGCGTATCGCAGAGCGGGGCGCGTCGGGCTGGCGGGAATCGCTCGCACGCGATTCCCGCTCGCGGCCCTCCCTCCTGTGTCACTCGAGTCTGTGCGCTCGCTTGTCGCGGTGAGCCTCGGGCCAGGTCGGGCTCGTGGGCTCCGCGCTGCGCGCGATCGGACGCAGGGCAGGCCGAGAGCTCCGCGCTGCGCGCGATCGAACACCGGGCAGTCCGAGAGCTCCGCGCTGCGCGCGATCGAACACCGGCCAGGCCGAGAGCTCCGCGCTGCGCGCGATCGGACGGTGGGCAGGCGGAGGGCTCCGCGGTGCTGACGAGGGGCTCGGGGCGCGGGCGGGCGGGGCTAGAGGACGTCGGTGCGGCCGGAGAGGCGGAGGGCGTCGACGACGCCCTTGACCTTCTGGGCGTTCTCGGTGGTGGTGACCAGGAGGGCGTCGGGGGTGTCGACGACGACGATGTCCTTCACTCCGATCAGCGCGATGGTGCGGTTGCCGCCGCTCACGACGATGCCGGTGGCGGAGTCGACCAGCACGCGGGCGTCCTCGCCGAGGATCGCCAGATCGGAGCGCAGACCGCTCGCGTGCAGCTTCGCGATGGAGGCGAAGTCGCCCACGTCGTCCCACGAGAAGTGACCGGGCACGACCGCGAGCTTGCCGGCGGCCGCGGCCGGCTCGGCGACGGAGTAGTCGATCGCGATCTTCTCCAGTCCGGGCCAGATGCGGTCGACGGCGGCACCGCGCTCGGGGGTGTCCCACACCTCCGCGAGCTCGAGAAGGCCGGCGAGCAGCTTCGGCTTCGACCGGCCGAGCTCCTCGAGCAGGCGGTCGGCGCGCGCGATGAACATCCCCGCGTTCCAGAGGTACTGACCGCTCGCGACATAGGTGCGCGCGGTGTCGGCGTCGGGCTTCTCGACGAAGGAGTCGACGGCCAGCGTGTGGGCGGCGCCGTCGATGCCGAGGTGCTCGCCCGTCTTGATGTAGCCGAAGCCGACGGCGGGCTCGGTCGGCGTGATGCCGATCGTGGCGATGAAGCCGGCGTCGGCGGCGACGACCGCCTCCGCGACCGCGTCGTGGAAGAGGGGCTGGCCGCTGATCACGTGGTCGGCGGCGAACGAGCCGATGATGACTCCGGGCTCGCGGCGCTCGAGGATCGCGGCGGCGAGGCCGATCGCGGCCGAGGAGTCGCGCGGCTCGCTCTCGAGGACGACGTTGCGGTCCTCGAGGTGCTCGAGCTGCTGCTCCACCGCGGCGCGGTGCGCGCGACCGGTGACGACCATGATGCGGTCGGCGCCCGAGATCGGCGCGAGCCTGTCCCAGGTGTCGCGCAGGAGCGTCTGACCCGAGCCCGTCAGGTCGTGCAGGAACTTCGGGGCGTCGGCCCTCGAGAGCGGCCAGAGCCTCGAGCCGATCCCGCCGGCGGGGATCACGCTGTAGAAGCGGTCGAGCGGGGCGCGGCCATCGGTCTCAGGTGATGTCATGACCGCAGGATACAAGGGCGCCCGACCGCGACCGTCCGTTCACCCGGCCGCGCGCCGTCGTTCACACGCGGCCCGTAGCGTCCGGGGTGTGAGAGTCGCGGTCGTCACCGAGAGCTTCCTTCCGTCGTTGAACGGAGTGACCACGAGCGTCCTGCGGGTGCTCGACGAGTTCACGGCGCGCGGCATCGAGGCCCTCGTCGTGTGCCCCGCCGCGGGTGCGCCCGCACGCTACGCCGGTCACCGCGTCGTCGAGCACCCCGCCATCGCCTACCGGGACTTCCCGGTCGGCATCCCCACGCTCGCCCTCACCCGCGAGCTGGCCGACTTCGAGCCCGACGTCGTGCACGTCGCCTCGCCCTTCTTACTGGGGGCACGGGCCATCGCCTCCGCGGGCCGCCTCGGCGTGCCCAGCGTCGCCATCTACCAGACCGACGTCGCGCGATTCGCCGCCCGCTACGGCATCCGGGGCGCCAGAGCCCTCGCCTGGAAGGTCATCCGCCAGATCCACGCGGGCGCCGACCTGACGCTCGCTCCCTCGAGCAGCGCCCTCGACGATCTCGCGGCGGCCGGCATCGAGAGGACCGCGCTCTGGGGGCGCGGCGTGCAGAGCGACCGCTTCCACCCGCGGATGCGCTCCTCGCCCTACGCCCTCGACGTCCGCGCGACTCTCGGCGAGGGCGACGCACTGGTGGGGTACATCGGCCGGATCTCGCCCGAGAAGCGGGTCGAGCGGCTCTCGTCCCTCACCTCTCTCCCGGGAGCCGAGATCGTCGTCGGCGGCTACGGCCCCTCCTCCGCCCGCGTCGCCTCCCGTCTCGGCCCGCGGGCCCGGATGCTCGGCCGCCTCGACGGCGAGCGGCTGCCCGCGGTCTTCGCGGCCCTCGACGTGTTCGTGCACACCGGCACGGAGGAGACCTTCGGCCAGACGGTGCAGGAGGCGCAGGCCTCGGGCACCGCGGTCGTCGCACCGCACGCTGGCGGACCGACCGACCTCATCGAGCACGGAGTCGACGGCCTGCTCTACGCGCCCGAGAGCGACTCCGATCTGCGGAGGCAGGTGGAGCGCCTGGTGCGCGACCCCGGGCTCCGCGCCCGACTCGGCGAGGCCGGCCGCCGGCGCGTGCTGCACCGGACCTGGAGCGCTCTGACCGACGAGCTGCTGGTCCACTACGCGACGGCCGGCGCGGGAGCCGCACTGGCGGGCCGTAGCTAAGGCTCGCCTTAGCCGCGGATCCGGGCGGCCCCGCTTAGAATCGGAGGGCGAGTTTCTCGTCGCTCCCCCGCCCCGCCCCCGTCCTCGAGACGCGGGTCCGGTCAGGCCGTCGGAGCACACAACCAGGGAGGGTTGTTCGTGTCAGTTCAAGCTGCTCAAACCCTCGCACCCCGGAAGCAGAGGAAGATCCGGCGTCCGGCCGGCACCCTGTACCGGGGTCGCGAAGGCATGTGGTCGTGGGTGCTGCACCGGATCACCGGTGTCGCCATCTTCTTCTTCCTCCTCGTGCACGTCCTCGACTCGGCTCTCATCGCTGTGAGCCCGGAGGCGTACAACGCGGTCATCGGAACGTACAAGAACCCGATCATGGGCCTCGGCGAGACGGGTCTGGTGGGCGCGATCGCGTTCCACGCCCTGAACGGCCTGCGCATCATCCTGGTCGACTTCTGGAGCTGGGCGACGCGCAACCAGCGCGTGCTCTTCTGGGTCGTCATCGGCCTGTGGGTCGTGCTGATGCTCGGCTTCGCACCCCGCCACCTGATCAACGTCTTCAGCGAGTGAGGTCACTGTGAGCACCGTCGCAGCACCGCGAACCCCGCACACCCCCGTCCGCTCCTCCGGCACGAACTGGGAGAAGTGGGGGTGGATCTACATGCGCGCCTCCGGCGTCGTGCTGATCGTCCTGATCTTCGGGCACCTGATCTACAACCTCCTCCTCGGCGACGGCATCAAGGCCATCGACTTCGGCTTCGTCGGCGGCAAGCTGGCCAACCCGTTCTGGCAGTGGTGGGACGTCCTGATGCTCTGGCTCGCCCTGATCCACGGCGGCAACGGCATGCGGACCCTGGTCAACGACTACGCGACCTCGCCGCTGCTGGCGCGGGCCTTCAAGGGCGGCATCCTCGTCGCCGTCGTCTCGCTGATCGCCCTCGGCACCTGGGTCGTCTTCGCGTTCGACCCGTGCCCGCCCGGCGCCGACCCCGCACTGCTGGCGTCGTTCTGCTCGGCCTGATCCCGCCGAGCCGCGCCACTCCCGTCCACCTCCCTCCCTTCCCGCACATCGGAGCATCTCCCCAGTGAGCACAGCAGGCCACACCCACGGCGGCGCCGACCAGAGCGCCTTCACGCAGACCGTCGGCCCCGACGGCGTCCACTACCACCAGTTCGACGTGGTGATCGTCGGCGCCGGCGGCGCCGGGATGCGGGCGGCGATCGAGGCCGGCCCGAAGGCGAAGACCGCCGTGATCTCGAAGCTCTACCCGACGCGCTCCCACACGGGAGCCGCGCAGGGCGGCATGGCCGCCGCCCTCGCGAACGTCGAGGAGGACAGCTGGGAGTGGCACACCTTCGACACCGTCAAGGGCGGCGACTACCTCGTCGACCAGGACGCGGCCGAGATCCTCGCGAAGGAGGCCATCGACGCGGTCATCGACCTCGAGAACATGGGCCTGCCCTTCAACCGCACGGAAGACGGCAAGATCGACCAGCGCCGCTTCGGCGGGCACACCCGCGACCACGGCAAGGCGCCCGTCCGCCGGGCCTGCTACGCCGCCGACCGCACCGGGCACATGATCCTTCAGACGCTGTTCCAGAACTGCGTCCGTCTCGGCATCAACTTCTACAACGAGTTCTACGTGCTCGACCTCGTGATGACCGAGATCGACGGCGTGCAGAAGCCCTCGGGTGTCGTGGCCTACGAGCTCGCGACCGGCGAGCTCCACGTGTTCCAGGCGAAGGCGATCATCTTCGCCACCGGCGGCTTCGGCAAGATCTACAAGACGACCTCCAACGCGCACACCCTCACGGGCGACGGCGTCGGCATCATCTGGCGCAAGGGTCTGCCGCTCGAGGACATGGAGTTCTTCCAGTTCCACCCGACCGGGCTCGCGGGCCTGGGCATCCTGCTCACCGAGGGAGCGCGAGGAGAGGGTGCGATCCTCCGCAACGCCTCCGGCGAGCGCTTCATGGAGCGCTACGCCCCCACCATCAAGGACCTCGCGCCGCGCGACATCGTCGCCCGCTGCATGGTCCAGGAGGTGGCGGAGGGACGCGGCGCCGGCCCGCACAAGGACTACGTGCTGCTGGACTGCACGCACCTCGGCGCCGAGGTGCTCGAGACGAAGCTCCCCGACATCACCGAGTTCGCCCGCACCTACCTGGGCGTCGACCCGGTCGTCGAGCCTGTGCCGGTCATGCCGACCGCGCACTACGCGATGGGCGGCATCCCGACCAACGTGAAGGCCGAGGTCCTCTCGGACAACAGCACCGTCGTCCCCGGGCTCTACGCCGCGGGCGAGTGCGCCTGCGTCTCGGTCCACGGCTCGAACCGCCTCGGGACCAACTCCCTCCTCGACATCAACGTGTTCGGGAAGCGCAGCGGCAACAACGCCGCCGACTACTCCCAGACGGTCGACTTCACCCCTCTGCCCGCCGACCCGGCCGGAGCGATCCGCGACATGCTCGCCTCCCTCCGCGGCGCCACCGGCACCGAGCGGATCGCCTCGATCCGCAAGGAGCTGCAGGACGAGATGGACAAGAACGCTCAGGTGTTCCGCACCGACGAGTCGCTCGAGTCGGTCACCGACACGATCCAGCGACTCCGCGACCGGTTCCGCAACATCTCGGTGCAGGACAAGGGCAAGCGCTTCAACACCGACCTCCTCGAGGCCGTCGAGCTGGGATTCCTGCTCGATCTCGCCGAGGTCGTCGTCTACTCCGCTCGTAACCGCAAGGAGAGCCGGGGCGGTCACATGCGCGACGACTTCCCCAAGCGCGACGACGACAACTACATGCAGCACACGATGGCGTACCTCTCCGGTGACGCCCACTCCTCCGACGCGGGCGACCACATCCGCCTCGACTGGAAGCCCGTCGTGATCACCCGGTACCAGCCGATGGAGAGGAAGTACTAGCCATGTCGACAGCTACCCTCGAGCAGCTCCCCGCCGCCCCCGCGGCTCCGGAGGCGTTCACCGTCACCTTCATCATCCGCCGCTTCGACCCCGAGGTGGACGCTGAGCCGCGCTGGCAGGACTTCGACGTCGAGATGTTCTCGACCGACCGCGTCCTCGACGCCCTGCACCGCATCAAGTGGGACCAGGACGGTTCGCTGACGTTCCGCCGCTCGTGCGCCCACGGCATCTGCGGCTCCGACGCGATGCGCATCAACGGCCGCAACCGCCTCGCCTGCAAGACGCTGATCAAGGATCTCGACATCTCGCAGCCGATCTACATCGAGGCGATCAAGGGGCTGCCCCTCGAGAAGGACCTCGTCGTCGACATGGAGCCGTTCTTCGCGTCGTACCGCGAGGTGCAGCCGTTCCTGATCGCGAACACCGCGGCCCCCAAGGGCAAGGAGCGCGTGCAGTCGGTCGCCGACCGCGCCCGCTTCGACGACACCACCAAGTGCATCCTCTGCGCCGCGTGCACCTCGTCGTGCCCGGTGTTCTGGACGGACGGGCAGTACTTCGGCCCGGCCGCGATCGTGAACGCGCACCGCTTCATCTTCGACTCCCGCGACGACGCGGGTGGAGCGCGCCTGGACATCCTCAACGACAAGGAGGGCGTGTGGCGCTGCCGCACGACCTTCAACTGCACGGAGGCGTGCCCGCGCGGCATCCAGATCACGCAGGCGATCGCCGAGGTGAAGCAGGCCGTCATCCGCGGCCGCGCCTGATCACCCTGCACGACCGGAGCCGTCGTGCACGCTCGATCCTCGGATCCGGCGTGCACGGCGGCTTCTGCCGTGCACGGCCTCTCCTCCACAGGCGGTGATCGGCCTCCGATGTGCACGGAGACGCCCGGCAGCCGCCCGACGGGGTCGCGGCGTGGGGCGCGTCGACCTGCTGATCGACGACTGGCTGGTGATCGAGCTCGACGGCCGCCGGTGGCAGGGGACCGCCGACGCGTTCACCCGCGATCGGCGGCGCGACGCTGCGGCCGTCCTTCGCGGGTACACCGTTCTCCGATTCGGGTACGCGGCTGTCGTCCACGACTGGAGCCGGACGTCGGCGACGATCCTCGCGACTCTCGCCCGCGGCCGCACCCGCTGAGCTCGCACGTCGGATGCCGCCGTGCACGCCCGTTCCGCCGATCGGGCGTGCAGGGCGACATCGAGCGTGCACGAGCGTCCTACGCTGGAGGCATGACGGAGGCGGCATCCGACGGCCCGCGCGGGATACCGGCGCTGTTCGAGAGGCTCATGCGCACTCGGCCGGTGCGCGTGTTCCTGCACTACTCCGAGACCGGCGGGCCGCTGTTCGCCTCGGGGCTCGCCTTCCAGGCACTGTTCGCGGTGTTCGCCGCCCTCTTCGTCTTCTTCGCGGTGTTCGGGTTCTGGGTGCGCGACGACGGGGTCCTCCGCGACTCGCTGATCGAGCTCGTGAACCGCTCCGTCCCGGGGCTGATCGGCGACGGCGATTCCTCGCCGGTGTCCGTCGACCTGCTCCTCGACTCGTCCATCCTCGGCTGGACGGGAGCGATCGCGGCCGCGGGCGTGATCCTGACGGGTCTGAACTTCCTCGGGAGCCTGCGCCAGGCCGTCCGGATCCTCTTCACCCTGCCCGGCCCCACCACGTTCTTCCTCCTGCTCAAGCTGAAGGACGCGGGCCTCGCACTCGTCTTCGGCGCCGTCCTGCTCGTCTCGGCCGTCCTCTCGGTCGTCTCGACCTCGTTCGTCGACGTGGCCTTCGACGTGCTGGGGATCAGCAGCGACTCCGCCGTCGGCCAGATCGTGGGAACCGTCGTCGGGCTCCTGCTCATGCTCGTCCTCGACACCGCGACGCTCGCGGGTGCCTTCCGCATCCTCTCGGGGATCCCGATCCCGTGGAAGAACCTCTGGGTCGGCTCGCTGATGGGGGGCATCGCGCTCGGAGCGCTGAAGATCCTCGGATCCCAGCTTCTGGGCGGTGCGTCGCGGAACCCCCTGCTCGCCTCCTTCGCCGTGCTGATCGGTCTGCTGATCTGGTTCAACCTCGTCTGCCAGGTGATCCTGATCGCCGCCTCCTGGATCTCGATCGGCATGAGCGACGCGGGCATCTCGGCGCGACGACTCACGCCGGAGGAACGCGAGCGCGAGCAGGAGGAGCAGCTCCGCGCGGCCCGCCGGACGCTCGCCGAGGCCGAGCGGGACCGGATCCGCCGCGCGCTCGACGACGCGTCGGTCTTCAAGCGGCGTCGTCTCGAGCGCCAGCTCGCCAAGCTCGACGACGAGCTGGACGACATCGCGGCGTGACGTCCCGGCCTCGACCGGCTGCGCTGTTCCACGCCTGTCGGACATGTCCGTTTCTGTTGACAAGCCACACGAACGGGTCTAAAAAGATGTAAACGCAGATCCGAGGTCGGAGACGACACCGCGGATCGCGAGCATCATCAGAGCGAGACGACGGAGTCCACATGTACGCACCGGAGCGGCACCAGGCGATCCTGGACCGCGCTCGCACGAACGGGCGGGTCGAGGTCCGCGACCTCGCGCAGTCCCTCGCGGTCACGCCCGAGACAATCCGACGCGACCTCACGAGCCTCGAGAAGCGCGGACTCCTCCGCCGCGCCCACGGTGGAGCGATCCCGGTCGAGCGGCTCGGCATCGAGCCCGAGGTCGCCGCCCGCGAGGGTCACCTCGCCGCCGAGAAGGACCGCATCGCGACGGCGGCGCTGGCCGAGGTCCCCGACGGCGGATCGATCGCGATCGACGCCGGGACCACGACGGTCCGCCTCGCCGAACTCCTCCCCCTGAACCGCCGGCTGACGGTCGTCACCCACTCCCTCCCCGTCGCGATGGCGCTCGTCAGCCGGCCCAACATCGACCTCCACCTCATCGGCGGTCACCTGCGCGGAGTGACCCAGGCCGCAGTGGGTCCCTGGGTCACCCAGGTGATCTCGAGCGTCTCGGTCGATGTCGCCTTCATCGGCACGAACGGCATCAGCCGGGAGCGGGGACTCACGACCCCGGATCTCGACGAGGCGGTCGTGAAGACCGCGATCATCCACTCCGCCCGCCGCGTCGTCGTGCTCGCGGACCACTCGAAGTTCGGCCGCCAGGACTTCGGCCACGTCGCGCCGCTGTCGGCGATCGACACCGTCATCACCGACACCGACGTCGACGACGAGCTCGCCGACGACATCGAGTCGGCCGGCCCGGAGGTCGTCCGCGCATGATCGTCACCGTCACCGCCAACCCGAGCATCGACGTCACCCTCTCGACGAGCGGATTCGCCGTCGGCGAGGTCAACCGGGCCCACGACGTGCGCCGCGATCCGGCCGGCAAGGGCGTCAACGTCGCCCGCGCCCTCGCCCGCAACGGGGTCGACGCGACCGCGGTCTACCCGGCGGACGCCTCCACGGGCCTCGATCTCTCGGCCATGCTCGAGGCGGCGGGAGTCCGCTCGGCGAGTGCGCCGATCGCGCAGCCGATCCGGACGAACATCACCGTGGTCGACGACCGCACCGGCCGCACGACCAAGATCAACGAGCCGGGCCCGGCCGTCACGCCCGACGAGGCGAAGGCGTTCTCGGAGCTCATCTGCGACCACGTCGTCGCGGCGCCGCGCTGGCTCGTCGCCTGCGGCAGCGTCCCTCCCGGCCTGGGCGACGACTTCTACCCGGCCCTCGGCCGTCTCGCCCTGCACTTCGGCGTCCCTCTCGCCGTGGACACCTCGGGGGCACCGCTGACCACGATCATCGCGGCCGGCACCGCCACCCTGGTGAAGCCCAATCTCGAGGAGCTCGAGGAGCTCCTCGGCCGCTCCCTGCCGACGGTCGGAGACGTCGTCGCCGGGGCCCGCGCCCTCCTCCGACTCCCGGACGCGCGAGCGCTCGTGAGTCTCGGAGAGCACGGCGCCCTGCTCGTCACGACGGAGTCGTCGTGGTGGGCGGGCGCACCCGCCGTCGTGCCCCTCTCGACCGTCGGCGCCGGCGACAGCACCCTCGCGGGCTACCTGTCGGCGACCGACGCCACGGAGGCGGAGCGCCTCGCGACCGCCGTCGCGTGGGGTACCGCAGCCGTCCAGCTCCCGGGCAGTGAAGCCCCGGGACCCGATTCCCTCCGCCTCGACGACGTCACTGTCGTCGAGAACCCCGATTCACACCTCCCGATTGGAGAACTGAGCGCATGACTGCTCTCACCGAGGCGTCGACGGTCATCGTCGACCTCACCGCCGCGACGAAGGACGAGGCCACCGCGCAGCTCGCGAAGACGCTCGCAGACGCCGGCCGCGTCACCGACCTCGACGGCTTCCTGGCCGACGTCCGCGACCGCGAGTCGCAGATGGCCACCGGCATGCCCGGCGGCATCGGCATCCCCCACGCCCGTTCGGCGCACGTCGTCTCGCCGAGCGTCGCCGTCGGCATCGCGAAGCAGGGCGTCGACTTCGGCGCCCCCGACGGCCCCGCCGACCTGATCTTCCTGATCGCCGCGCCCGACGGCGCCGACCAGGCCCACCTCAAGATCCTCGCCCAGCTCGCCCGGAAGCTGATCCACGAGTCCTTCACCGGGTCCCTCCGCGCCGCGACCAGCGGCCAGGAGGTCGCGGACATCATCGCCAGAGAGGTCGTCGTGTCATGAGGATCGTCGCCGTCACCAGCTGCATCGCCGGCATCGCCCACACCTACATGGCGGCGGAGGCTCTCGAGCAGGCCGCGAAGAAGAAGGGCTACGAGATCCAGGTCGAGACCCAGGGCGCGGCCGGCTCCGACCCCATGTCCGACCGGACGATCGCCGACGCCGACGTCGTGATCCTCGCCGCCGACCTCGAGGTCCGCGGCAAGGACCGCTTCGCCGGCAAGCCGACCCTCGAGGTCGGCACCTCGGAGGCGCTCGCCAAGGCCGCGGACGTCATCGACCGGGCCGTCGCGAAGGTGCAGGACGCGCCCGCCGCGGCGACCGCCTCCTCCGACGCCCCCCGCTTCGTCGCGGTGACCAGCTGCATCGCCGGCATCGCTCACACCTACATGGCGGCCGAGGCTCTCGAGCAGGCCGCGAAGAAGCGCGGCTACCCGATCCACGTCGAGACCCAGGGGGCAGCGGGCTCCGAGGAGATGACCGCAGGCGACATCGCCGCCGCCGACGTCGTCATCCTCGCCGCCGACCTCGAGATCCGCGGCAAGGACCGCTTCGCCGGCAAGCCGATCCTCCAGGTCGGGGTCGCCGAGGCGCTGGCCAAGCCCGACGAGGTCCTCGACCGCGCCCTCGCGCTGCGCTCCACGACGCCGGCCGGCGGCGCTCCGGCCCGCAGCGCTGCCCCCGCGCCCGCCGCCGCACCCAAGAAGGTCGGCGTCGGCACGCGCATCCGGCAGAACCTGATGACCGGCGTCTCCTACATGATCCCGTTCGTCGCGGCGGGCGGACTGCTGATCGCGCTGTCGTTCCTCTTCGGCGGCTACCAGATCGTCAGCTACACGCCGCAGCAGATCATCGACAACGGCTTCGACGCCTTCAACATCACCGACTGGGCCGGCGTGATGTTCCTGATCGGAGGCGCGACGTTCGCGTTCCTCGTCCCGGTGCTGTCGGGCTTCATCGCCTTCGGCATCGCCGACCGCCCCGGCATCGCCCCGGGCTTCCTCGGCGGTGCGGTGGCGGTCACCGTCGGCGCCGGGTTCCTCGGCGGTCTCGCCTCCGGCTTCATCGCCGGCTACGCGGCGCTCTACATCTCGCGGATCAAGCTGCCGGCGGCCTTCAAGTCGCTGATGCCCGTCGTGATCATCCCGCTGATCGCGACGTTCATCACCGGGTTCCTGATGTTCGTGGTGCTCGGCGCTCCCCTCCGCGCGCTCAGCGAGGGCCTGTCGGCCTGGCTGTCCGGCCTCTCCGGCGGCAACCTGATCATCCTGGGGATCATCCTCGGCCTGATGATGGCGTTCGACATGGGCGGACCCGTCAACAAGGTGGCCTACGCCTTCGCGACGACCGGTCTCGCCTCCGTGCCGGCCGACGGCGACCCGAACTCGGTGCAGTTCAAGGTCATGGCCATCGTGATGGCCGCGGGCATGACGCCTCCCCTGGGTCTCGCCCTCGCCACCTCGCTGCGCAAGCGCCTGTTCACCGATGCCGAGCGCCAGAACGGCAAGGCCGCCTACCTGCTCGGCGCGTCGTTCATCTCGGAGGGGGCCATCCCGTTCGCGGCGGTCGACCCGCTCCGGGTGATCCCCTCGGCGATGATCGGCTCGGCCACCACCGGTGCGCTCGTCGCGCTCTTCGGCTCGACCCTCCGCGCTCCTCACGGCGGCATCTGGGTGACCGGGCTCGTCGGCCAGCCGCTGCTCTACCTGGTCGCGATCCTCGTCGGCATGGTCGTGACGGCCATCGCCGTGATCATCCTCAAGAGCGTCAAGCGCGCCCCGGTCGTCGCCGAGGTGCCGGAGCCTGCCACGGCCCGCGCCGTCGCCGTCTGACCGGGTCCCCCCGAACGACCGTCCTGAGCGGTCCTGCCGGCGGTCCGCGCCTGCGTCGCCTTCTTCTTCTCCGAGGGAAGGTGACGCAGGAGCGGGCCGCCGGCTGTGTTCGTTGTCCGCGGCGGTCCCCGCCCGCCGCGGAGGAGCAGCGTCAGCTGCTCCAAATAGACTGTCTGGGTGACACAGCCGCTCCGCATCGCCTCCGTCAACGTCAACGGCGTGCGCGCCGCCTTCCGCAAGGGCATGGGCGAGTGGCTCGCCGCACGCGACGTCGACATCCTCGCCCTGCAGGAGGTCCGCGCGTCGACCGACGACCTCACCGGCCTCCTGGGTGACGAGTGGGACGTGCTGCACGACGAGGCGACGGCGAAGGGCCGGGCCGGTGTCGCACTCGCCTCGCGCAACCGCGCCGCGATCCACCGCGTCTCGCTCGGCGCCGACGACTTCGACTCCGCCGGCCGCTGGCTCGAGGCCGACTACGAGGTCGGCGACCGCACGGTCACCGTGGTGTCGACCTACGTCCACTCCGGCGGAGTCGGCACCGAGAAGCAGGTCGAGAAGTACAAGTTCCTCGACGCGATGAAGGAGCGCCTGCCCGAGCTGCAGGCGCACAACCCGCTCGCCGTCGTCATGGGCGACCTGAACGTCGGCCACCGCACGCTCGACATCAAGAACTGGAAGGGCAACACGAAGAAGGCGGGCTTCCTCCCCGAGGAGCGCGCCTACTTCGACGGCTTCGTCGGAGCCGAGGGCGACGAGGACTACAACGCCGGCGCGGGCCTGGGCTGGGTCGACCTCGGGCGCCGCTTCGCCGGCGAGGTTCCCGGCCCCTACACCTGGTGGTCGCAGCGCGGGCAGGCGTTCGACACCGACACCGGCTGGCGGATCGACTACCAGCTCGCCACGCCCGAGCTCGCGGCGCTCGCCCGCTCCTACGAGATCGACAGGGCGGCCAGCTGGGACACGCGCTGGTCCGACCACGCTCCCGTCGTCGTCGACTACGACCTCTGAACCCCTCCACGAAGACCGACCGAGGCACCCCCATGACCACCACCTCCTCCGCGGGCGCCAAGCCCGTCATCCTCTCCGGCATGCAGCCCTCCTCCGGGTCTCTGCACCTCGGCAACTACATCGGCGCCCTCACGCAGTGGGTCGCGATGCAGGAGACGTTCGACGCCTACTTCTGCGTGGTCGACCTGCACGCCATCACGGTTCCCCAGGATCCGGAGCAGCTGCGCGAGCGGACCCGCGCGACCGCCGCGCAGTACATCGCCGCGGGCATCGACCCCGAGCGGTCGACCCTCTTCATCCAGTCGCACGTGCCGGCGCACGCCGAGCTCGCCTGGGTCCTCAACACGCTGACGGGGTTCGGCGAGGCGAGCCGCATGACCCAGTTCAAGGACAAGTCGGCCAAGCAGGGCACGGAGGCGGCCTCGGTCGGCCTCTTCACGTACCCGATCCTGATGGCCGCCGACATCCTGCTCTACCAGACCGACGCGGTCCCCGTGGGCGAGGACCAGCGCCAGCACCTCGAGCTCACCCGCGATCTCGCCGGCCGCTTCAACACCCGCTTCGGCGAGACGTTCACGATCCCCGAGCCGCACATCGTCCGCGAGACGGCGAAGATCTACGACCTGCAGAACCCGACCGCCAAGATGTCGAAGTCGGCCGAGTCCGACGCGGGCCTGCTGAGCGTGCTCGACGATCCGAAGGCGACGGCGAAGAAGATCATGCGCGCCGTGACCGACACCGAGGCCGAGGTGCGGTTCGACCGCGAGGCCAAGCCGGGCGTCTCGAACCTGCTCTCCGTCTACTCCGTCCTCGCCGGTCGCACCGTCGAGTCCGTCGAGCAGGAGTACGCGGGCCGCGGCTACGGAGACCTGAAGAAGGGGCTCGTCGAGGTCGTCGCGGCGACCTTCGACCCGATCCGCGCTCGCACCGCCGAGCTCCTCGCCGATCCCGCCGAGCTCGATCGGATGCTGTCCCGGGCGGCCGACCGCGCCTCCGAGACCGCGGAGCGCACCCTCGCCCTCGCCTACGAGCGCGTCGGCTTCCTCCGCCGCACCCGCTGAGCCGGGGCCCGCGGTGCTGACGCTCGCGCTCTTCGACCTCGACGACACCCTCTTCGCGCACGCCCGCGCCGTGCGCGAGGGGATCGCCTCCTACTCCGCCGCGCTCGGGGCGCCGTACCCCGCAGACGCCGCCGAGACGCAGCGGCTCTGGTACGAGCTCGAGGAGGAGCACTACCACCGCTACCTCGCCGGCGAGCTCGACTACGAGGGCCAGCGGCAGGCGAGGGCCGCAGCCTTCGCCGCCGCGGTCGGCGTGGTGCTCTCGCCGGAGGAGGCGAGTGAGTGGTTCGGCGCCTACCTCGCGCACTACACCGCCCACTGGACGCTGCACGACGATGCGCTCCGCGCACTCGATCGCCTGGACGCCTCCGGTGTGCGGATCGGGATCATCACGAACGGCGACCCGGTCTTCCAGGCCGGCAAGATCGACGGGATCGGGCTGCGCGATCGCGTCGAGCACGTGATCGCCTCCGGAGAGGTCGGCGTGACCAAGCCCGACCCGCGCATCTTCGAGATCGCCTGCGAGCGGTTCGGCGTCGCTCCGGAGGAGGCCCTCTACGTCGGGGACCGCCTCACCACCGACGCCCTCGGGGCCGCCCGTGCCGGCCTCCGCGGAGTGTGGCTCGACCGCGTCGGCGGCCCGGAGCACGGCCGCGCCCTGCCTCCGGAGGCTCTCGCCCTGGGCGTGCGCCGCATCGGCTCACTCGACGAGCTCGCAGCCCTCGTCGACGGGTGGCGGCTGAGCTGAGGGTGGGACCTCCGCAGGGAGGTGGGTCTCGACACGCCGCCTGCGGCCGCTACTCGACCAGCAGACACGCGAGCTGCCCCCACCGGAACGCCGAAGCGCCCCGACCCGACCCGAGGGTCGAACCGAGGCGCTCCGCCGGTCGAAGACCGAGGTCCCACTCCCGAAGGCCGAGGCGAACGGAGGAATCGCGTGTCAGCGATTCCTCCTAGCCGGACGCAGGACGCCCCGTGGGACGCGACCACCTCACTAAGCCGACCGCGCCACGGCGGGCAGGGACCGCCGTGGAATGGACTACTGCACGTCCTCGTCCACCCAGTCGAAGGTCTTCGTGACGGCCTTCTTCCAGAGGCGGTACTGGCGGGCGGCCTCGTCCTGGTCCATCTGCGGGGTCCAGCGCGAGTCCTCCTGCCAGTTCTGACGCAGGTCGTCGAGGTTGGCCCAGAAGCCGACCGCGAGGCCCGCGGCGTAGGCCGCTCCGAGGGCGGTGGTCTCGGCGACCACCGGGCGGACGACGGGGACGCCGAGGATGTCGGCCTGGAACTGCATGAGCAGGTTGTTGGCGATCATGCCGCCGTCGACCTTGAGCTCCTGCAGCGGCACACCGGAGTCGGCGTTGACGGCGTCGAGGACCTCGCGGGTCTGGAACGCGGTCGCCTCGAGCGCGGCGCGGGCGATGTGGCCCTTGTTGACGTAACGGGTGAGGCCGACGAGCGCACCGCGGGCGTCCGAGCGCCAGTAGGGCGCGAAGAGTCCCGAGAACGCGGGGACGAAGTACGCGCCTCCGTTGTCCTCGACCGTGGCGGCCAGCGTCTCGACCTCGGGCGCCGATCCGATGAGGCCCAGGTTGTCGCGCAGCCACTGGATGAGCGAGCCCGAGACCGCGATCGAGCCCTCGAGTGCGTAGTGCACCTCGCCGTCGCCGAGCTTGTAGCCGATGGTGGTGAGCAGCCCGTTCTTGGAGTGCACGATCTCGGTGCCGGTGTTGAAGATCAGGAAGTTGCCGGTGCCGTAGGTGTTCTTCGCCTCGCCCGGGTCGAACGCCGCCTGACCGAAGGTCGCCGCCTGCTGGTCGCCCAGGATGCCGGCGATCGGCACCTCGCGCAGCAGCGACGACGCCTCCACCTGGCCGTAGACCTCGGACGAGGAGCAGACCTCGGGGAGCATCGACTTCGGCACCCCGAAGGCCTCGAGGATGTCGTCGCGCCACTCCAGGGTCTCGAGGTCGAGGAAGAGCGTGCGGGAGGCGTTCGTGACGTCGGTCTTGTGCACGCCGCCGTCGGTGCCTCCGGTGAGGTTCCAGAGGACCCAGGTGTCGGTGGTGCCGAAGAGGAGGTCGCCCGCCTCCGCCTTCTCGCGGGCACCCTCGACGTTCTCGAGGATCCAGACGATCTTCGTGCCCGAGAAGTAGGTGGCGAGCGGCAGACCGACGATGGACTTGAACCGGTCGGTGCCCTCGTCGCCCGCCAGGCGGTCGACGATCGACTGCGTCCGCGTGTCCTGCCAGACGATGGCGTTGTAGACCGGCTTGCCGGTGGTCTTGTCCCAGACGACAGCCGTCTCGCGCTGGTTGGTGATGCCGACGGAGGCGATGTCGTGACGCGTCAGGTCGGCGCGGGACAGCGCCTGGCCGATGACCTCGCGGACGTTGTTCCAGATCTCGATCGGGTCGTGCTCGACCCATCCGGCCCGCGGGAAGATCTGCTCGTGCTCCTTCTGGCCGGTGGAGACGATCGACCCCTTCTTGTCGAAGATGATGGCGCGGGACGACGTGGTCCCCTGGTCGATAGCGATGACGTAGTCAGCCATGAGTGATTACTCCTTCGTAATGGGGTGAACTGCGGTGCGACGGCTCAGAGGATGGGGAGCAGCGCGGTCGACGCGAGACCGGCCAGCACACCACCGACGATCGGTCCGGCGACCGGCACCCACGCGTAGCTCCAGTCGCTCGAGCCCTTGCCCTTGATCGGCAGCAGAGCGTGCGCGATGCGGGGGCCGAGGTCGCGGGCAGGGTTGATCGCGTAGCCGGTCGGGCCACCGAGGGAGGCGCCGATCGCGATCACGAGGATGGCGACGGGCAGCGCGCCGAGTGCGGCGAGTCCGCCGTCGCCCTGGCGTCCGCCGCCGAAGCCGATGACCACGAAGACGAGGACGAAGGTGCCGATGACCTCGGTGAGGAAGTTCCAGCCGTACGAGCGGATCGCGGGACCCGTCGAGAAGACGCCGAGCTTGTTGGCCGCGTCGGGCTCCTCGTCGAAGTGCTGCTTGTAGGCCAGCCAGCAGAAGACGGCGCCGAGGATGGCTCCGATCATCTGGGCGAGGATGTACATCAGGATCGAGACGATGTTGACCGGCACGCCCGATCCGAACTCCTCCGCCCCACTGGCGGCCAGACCGAGCGTCACCGCCGGGTTGAGGTGCGCGCCCGAGTTGTAGGAGACGATCACACCGGCGAAGACTGCGAAGCCCCAGCCGATGTTCACCATCAGGAACCCGCCGTTGAAACCCTTGTTCTTGACGAGCGCGACGTTGGCGACGACACCGCAGCCGAGAAGGACGAGCATCGCCGTCCCCACGACTTCGCTCAGGAACACCACTCCGAGATTGTCCACGTTGACCATTTCCTCCTCTTGAGAACGGACGCAACCGGGCGTCCGCAGCGGGCATCGATGCCCGACGAGTGTGAAGTTATCCGCGCCCCGACGCCCCGACAAGGAGCGACGCGTGCACGTTTGTGCGTTGTCACGACGGAAGTCCCGGCCCGAGTTCTCGACTCGCCCGGGACTCCCGTCGTTTCGCGCCGTCCGCCCTGTCTAGCTTGCGGGGACGGCGGTCGGAGCCTGGACGGAGGAGCCTCCGACATCGACTCCGTTGTACTCCTTGAGGTGCGCGATGGTCGCGTCGACCTCGGCGGCGCGCTCGGCGTCGTCCCAGCCGAGGACCCCTCCGGTGTGCTCGGCGAGCTCCTCGAGCAGTTCGCGGCTCAGTCCGCCCGTGAAGGCGTGGTTGGTGCGGCGCATGACCAGGTCGATCAGGTGCACGACGCTCTCGTGCTGCGCAAGGTAGCGGATCTCACCGGTCGTGAAGTCCTTGTCGAAGTCGAGCGCCTCGTCGTGACCGTCGGCGAGGGCCTCGATGACCTCCTCGGCACGCGTGCCGTAGCGCTCGAGCAGCTGGCCGGTGCGGGCGGAGGACAGCCCGGAGCGGTGCTGGCTGATCCACTGCGCGCGGGACGCGTCGGTGCGCGGGAAGCCCTTGCCGCCTCCGATCGCCGTCTTCACGGTCGAGACCCGGCGCGTCACGCCGATCCGCTTGAAGACCTCGTTCGAGAGGTGCTCGGACAGGGCGCGGAACGTCGTCCACTTGCCGCCGACCAGGCTCAGCACTGTGGCTCCTCCTGCTCCGGGGAGCGTGGAGGGCTCGATGCGGTAGTCGCGGGAGACGAAGCCGGGGGTCTCGTCGTCGTGACGGGGCAGCGGGCGGATGCCGGAGAACTTGAAGACGATCTGCGAGCGGTCGACAGGGATGGAGGGGAAGACGTGGTTCACCAGCTCGAAGAAGTAGTCGATCTCCTCCTCGGTGCAGACGGCCGGCTCGTTCGGGTCGGCATCGATGTCGGTGGTGCCGACCATGACGCGTCCCTTGAGCGGGTAGATCAGCACGATGCGGCCGTCGCTGTGCTCGAAGAACATCTCGCGGCCCTCGCAGGCCTCGACCAGCTCGGGGTTGTCGAGCACGATGTGCGAGCCCTTGGTGCCGCCCATGAACTTCGTGGTCGTGCCGAGCGCCGTGTTGGTGAAGTCGGTCCAGGGACCGGAGACGTTCACCACGACGTCCGCCTCGAAGGTGAACTCCTCGCCGCTCTCGCGGTCGCGGAGGACGACGCCCTTCTCGTCGGCGCCGACGGCCTCGACGTAGTTCGCGGCGCGGGCCTTCTTGCCGCCCACGAGCGCGTCGCGGAGGACGTCGAGGGCGAGCCGCTCGGGCTCGTGCACGGAGGCGTCGAAGTAGGTGGCGGTGTACTTGATCCTCGGATCGAGCTTCGGCAGCTCGCTGAGGGAGCGCTTGCGGCCGTGGAACTGGTGGCGCGGGACGCTGCCTCCGTCGCGGGAGAAGAAGTCGTAGAGCGTCAGGCCGACCTTGATCAGCAGCGCTCCGCGCTCCTGCGGCTTGCCCGACTTGTGGGTCAGGAAGCGCAGCGGAGCCGCGAGGATGCCCGAGAACGTCGAGTAGATCGGGATCGTGGTCTGCAGGGGCTTCACGTAATGAGGAGCGATCTTCAGCAGTCCGTTGCGCTCGTGCACCCCCTCGTTGACGAGACGGAACTCGCCGTTCTCGAGGTAGCGGATGCCTCCGTGGATCATGTGGCTCGACGCGCTGGACGCACCCGAGACGTAGTCGCCCCGCTCGACGAGCGCGACGTCGACGCCGTTGAGCGCGAGCTCGCGGAACGTGCCGATGCCGTTGATGCCACCACCGATCACGAGGACGGCGGCGCGGGGGTTCTCGCGCAGGGCGGAGACGCTCTCGCGGAGAGCGGTGTTTCCGGGAGTTCCGGCAGACTGTGCCACTTCGTACTCGCCTTCGTGTCGTAGGTGCTTCGTCGGTGCCTTCACGTACTGTCCGCCTGTGAGGTGGACGATTGATTTCGCGGAGGAATACAGCCATCCTTGACCCGACAACACATCCGGTCAATACGGGTGGAAATACGTGCAAGGAGCGGCAATGACCCCTGTCCGACCGGTCGTCGAACTCGACGAGACGACGCACGCGACCCATCCGGACAAGACACGGGATGCGCTCCGCGCCGCACAGCTCTACTACATGCAGGACCTGACGATGGACGCCATCGCGCACGAGCTGCACACGTCGCGCTCGTCGGTCTCGCGCCTGCTCTCGCACGCGAGGGCGACGGGCCTCGTCGACATCCAGATCCGCTCCCCGCTCGACCGGGCGAGCGCCCTGTCGGCCGAGGTGCGCGCCCACTTCGACATCACCGCGCACATCGTGCCGGTGCCCGATCACACCAGCGAGATCGACCGGCTCGAGCGGGTGGCGCTCTCGGCCGCGCGGATCCTCGGGCAGTTCATCGACTCCAACATGATCGTCGGGATCGCGTGGGGGTCGACGATGAGCGCGATCAGCCGCCACCTGATCGCCAAGGAGACGCACAACACCCAGATCGTGCAGCTGAACGGCGCAGGCAACACCGAGACGACCGGCATCAACTACTCGAGCGAGATCCTCCGCCGCTTCGGCGACGCCTACGCGGCCAAGGTGCAGCAGTTCCCGGTGCCGGCGTTCTTCGACGACCCGATGACGAAGAAGGCGGTCTGGCGCGAGCGCTCGACCAAGCGCGTGCTCGAGCTGCAGCAGCGGATGGACGTCGCGCTCTTCGGCCTCGGCTCGCCCTTCGCGGCGGTGCCGTCGAAGGTCTACATCGGCGGCTATCTGGAGGCGAGCGACTTCACCTCGCTGAGCGGGTCGGGAGTCGTCGGCGATGTCGCGACGGTCTTCTACCGCTCCGACGGGACCTGGGACGACATCCCGATGAACGAACGTGCAAGCGGCCCGGACCTCTCGACGGTCGCGCGCGCCTCGCGGCGGATCTGCGTCGTGTCGGGGGCCTCGAAGCTGCCGGGGCTGCGCGGCGCGCTGGCCGCGGGCCTGATCACCGACCTGATCCTCGACGAGGGCACGGCGCGGGCCCTGATCTCGGGCTGAGCCGCTCGCGGGGCGTCTCCGGGTCAGGACTCGCGGGCGTGGGCGTCGAGGAACTCGTAGACCTCGGCGTCGTCGATCCCGGGGAAGGTACCCGAGGGGAGCGGCGCGAGCACGTGGGCGTGCAGGCGCGCGCTGGGCCAGGCGTTGCCGTCCCACCGCTGCGCGAGCTCGTCGGGAGCCCGGCGGCAGCACGACTCGTCGGGGCAGCGCGAGAGCTCGCGGCGGTCGGTGTCGCGGCCTCGGAAGAACCGCGCCTCGGCGAACGGGACGCCGACGGTGATCGAGAACTCCTCGGTCGCCGTCGTCCCGGTCTGCGAGGCCGACCAGAAGGTCCCGGCGGGAGTGTCGACGTACTGGTAGTACTCCGTCGTGCGGTTGGTGCGGCTGAACGCCGAGCGCGCCGACCAGTAGCGGCAGACCACCTGCCCCTCGACGGCGCCGGTGACGTCGGTCGGCAGCGGCAGCGAGTCGTTCTCGTAGGCCTTCTGGATCGAGCCGTCGCCGAGCACGCGGAGGAAGTGCATCCGGATGTCGAGGTGCGAGGTCAGGAGGTTCGTGAAGCGCAGCGCGGCGGCCTCGTGGGTGACGCCGAAGCCGTCGCGGAAGTCCTCGACCGAGATGTCGCGCTCGCGCTTCGCCTCCTGCAGGAACGCCACCGCCGGCTCGAGCGGCATCAGGCAGGCCGCCGCGAAGTAGTTGATCTCGAGGCGCTGGCGGAGGAAGTCGGCGTAGGTCACCGGGCGCTCGTGCCCGAGGATCCGGTGCGCCATCGCCTGCAGCGCGAGTGCGCGGAGCCCGTGCCCGCCCGGGATCGAGGCCGGCGGGAGGTAGATCCGCCCGTTCGCGAGGTCGATCACGGATCGCGCCGAGTGCGGGAGGTCGCCGACGTGGATGATCTCGAAGCCGAGATGCCGCGCCATCCTCGACACCGAGCTGTGGGTGAGCGCCCCGCCCCGGTGCCCGACCGTCCGCAGCATCTCGCCGGCGACGCTCTCGATCTCGGGCAGGTAGGCGTTGCGCTCGCGCAGCTGGAGGCGCTGCGCGGTGTTGGCCCGCCGCGCCTCCTCCGGTGTCGCGCTCGCCTCGCTCTTGCGGCGGGCGAGCTCGCGGTACACCCCGAGGAACGCCTCCAGGACCGGCGTGGTCAGCGCCTTGTTCACCTTGAACTCCGGCAGGCCGAGGGAGCGGTAGAGCGACCCCTTCTGCACGCGCGCGAGCTCGATCTCGAGCGCCGCGCGCTCGCTCGGCGGCTCGTCCGACAGCAGCGCGGCGAGCTCGACTCCGAGCGCCGAGGCGAGACCCTGCATCAGCGAGAGCCGCGGCTCGCGGCGCCCGGTCTCGATGAGCGAGAGCTGACTCCCCGAGACGCCCACGCGCTCGGCCAGCTGGCCGAGGGTGAGACCTCGCCGGGTGCGGAAGTGCCGAATGCGCTGCCCGAGGAGGGCGGCGTCGGTCCTGGAGGACGGACTGGAGGGATCGGTCACGGCGAGCTCCTGCGGTCGGTTGTGACGGAGGCGAAAAAACTGGGGTTCTTGACGGTGCGAGGCCCGGGAATACCCGCTGATCCTCCTCCATTCTGGCTTCAGGCGCCACAGGCCGCCGCTCGACCGCACGAACCGGCTCGAGACCGACTCCCCACCCGTCGACGACGACAGACCAGAAAGCGGAGCCACCATGAGCATCTTCACCAACACCGTCCGGCTCGAGCCGAGCACCATGACCGCGCCGACCGCCGTCGAGGCACCGACGGTCCCGGCCGCTCCCCTGGCGCTGCGCCGCTGGGTCCGCGAGACGGCGGCGATCCTCGAGCCCGACGCGATCGAGTGGTGCGACGGCTCCCCCGCCGAGTGGTACCGCCTCACCGGGCGCATGGTCGAGGAGGGCAAGCTCCTCCCCCTGAATCCGGAGTGGCGCCCCGGCTCGTTCCTCGCCCGGACCGACCCCGACGACGTCGCCCGCGTCGAGGACCGCACCTTCATCTGCACCACCGACGAGGCCGACGCCGGGCCCACGAACAACTGGCGCGAGGCGGCCGCGATGAAGGAGGAGATCGCCCCCTACTTCGCCGGATCGATGCGCGGCCGCACGATGTACGTCGTCCCCTTCTCGATGGGCCCGGTCGGCGGTCCGCTCTCGCAGCTGGGAGTGCAGCTGACCGACTCCGCCTACGCCGTTCTGAACATGCGGATCATGGCGCGCGTCGGAGCCGCTCCGCTCGCCGCCTTCACCGAGGAGACCGCGTTCGTGCGGGGCGTGCACTCGGTGGGCCTCCCGCTCCGGGACGCGGACGGCACGACACGGGAGGACGTCGCCTGGCCCTGCAACGAGACGAAGTACATCACCCAGTTCCCCGAGACGCGCGAGATCTGGTCGTTCGGCTCCGGCTACGGGGGCAACGCGCTCCTGGCGAAGAAGTGCTTCGCGCTGCGCATCGCCTCGGCGATGGGCCGCGAGGAGGGCTGGCTCGCCGAGCACATGCTGCTGATCCGCATCGTCTCGCCGGAGGGGCGGCGCTACCACGTCGCCGCCGCGTTCCCGAGCGCGTGCGGGAAGACGAACCTCGCCATGATGCGTCCTGCGCTCCCCGGCTGGAGCGTCGAGACGCTCGGCGACGACATCACCTGGATGAAGAAGGGCGAGGACGGGCGCCTCTGGGCGATGAACCCCGAGACCGGCTTCTTCGGAGTCGCCCCCGGAACCGGCCAGTCGTCGAACCCGAACGCCGTGCACACCCTCTGGGGCAACACGATCTTCACGAACGTCGCCCTCCGCGAGGACGGCGACGTCTGGTGGGAGGGCCTCACCGACGAGGTCCCCGAGCGCCTGACCGACTGGCGCGGAGAGCCGTGGACCCCCTCCTCCGGGACACCCGCTGCGCACCCCAACGCGCGCTTCACCGCGCCGGCTCTGCAGTGCCCGTCGCTCTCGGACGACTGGGACGCCTTCGAGGGCGTGCCGCTGGACGCGATCGTCTTCGGCGGTCGCCGGGCGAGCAACGTGCCGCTGGTCACGCAGGCCACCTCGTGGCAGCACGGGGTCTTCCTGGGCGCGACGATCGCCTCCGAGAAGACGGCAGCGGCGGAGGGGACCGTCGGGGAGCTGCGCCGCGATCCCTTCGCGATGCTGCCCTTCTGCGGGTACAACATGGCCGACTACTTCGCGCACTGGCTCTCGATCGGCGCGGACCTCGGCGCGAAGGCTCCCGCGATCTTCCAGGTCAACTGGTTCCGGAAGGACGCCGACGGCTCCTTCCTGTGGCCCGGCTTCGGCGAGAACGTCCGGGTGATCCAGTGGCTGGTGCGCCGGATGGAGGGGCTCGCCGAGGCTCGCCGCAGCCCTCTGGGAGATCTCCCCGTGTCGATCGACACCCACGGACTCCGTCTCTCGGCCGAGGCGGAGGCCGAGCTCTTCTCGGTGCCCGTGGAGGCCTGGCTCGACGAGTGCACCCTGACCGAGCAGTTCTTCGCGCGGTTCGGCGACCGGCTCCCTCCGGAGCTGACGGCCGAGCTCACCGCCCTGCGGCTGCGGCTGCTCGCCGAGAGGCTGCCGCTCGCGGCCTGACCCCGAACGTGCCGACTCGTCGGCATCCCCTGTGGCCCGCGGGGGGGCATCCCCCTTCTCGCAACCCTCCGCGGGTCCACTCCCCCTCCTCCCTGTGCGATCGACACCCTGTGCGATCGACACCCTGTGTGATCGACACCGAACGACGGACCCACCATGACCGACCGCATCACCCTCCGCTTCCTCGCCGCCCCCCAGGACGCGACGGCCGACGGCCGCAGCGCCCAAGCCGGGCGCGTGCTGGAGTGGATCGACAAGGCCGGCTACGCCTGCGCCGTGGGCTGGAGCGGCGGCTACTGCGTCACGGCGTACGTCGGCAACGTGCACTTCACCCGGCCGATCGCGGTCGGCAACCTGATCGAGGCGAGCGCCCGGGTCATCCACACCGGCCGCACGAGCATGCACGTGCTCGTCGAGGTCGCGCAGGCGGATCCGCGGACGGGGCGCTACGAGGAGGCGACCCACTGCCTCCTGATCTTCGTCGCGGTGGACGAGGACAAGACGCCCCGGCCGGTGCCTGAGTGGCGCCCCCGCTCGCTTGAGGACCTCGCGCTGGCCGAGGGTGCCGCTGCCCGCATCGACGGCCGCCGCGCGCTGCACGGGGTGATGCGCGAGCAGGAGTACACGGAGGCGGGAACCGGCCCCCGGATCGTCTTCCGCTTCCTCGCCGCGCCCGGCGACGTGAACTGGGGCGGCAACGCGCACGGCGGCATCGTGATGCGCTGGATCGACGAGGCCGCGAACGCGGTCGCGCAGGGCTGGACGGGGAAGGACGCCGTCGCCGTCTACTCCGGCGGCATCCACTTCTACCGGCCGGTGCGCATCGGGCACCTCGTCGAGGTGGAGGCGCGGCTCATCCACACCGGGCCGCGCAGCATGCACCTCGCGATCCACGTGCGCTCGGGCGATCCCCGCACCGGGGTGCTCGAGCTGATGACGCAGTGCATGAGCGTGTTCGTCGTCCGAGGCGACGGCGGAACGGCCGAGACGGTGCCCGCACTCGACCCGCTGACCGACGAGGACCGGCGGCTCGACGCGCACGCGCGCGAGCTCATCCGGCTGCGCGCGGCCCTGCCTCCGCTCCCGATCGGCCTCGCCGCGCTGCCGCTGGAGTGAGCGGGCCCGACGATAGGGTCGGAGCGTGACCCTCCCGATCCTGGTCGTCAACGGCCCGAACCTGAACCTGCTCGGCACGCGCGAACCGGCGGTGTACGGCGCCGACACGCTCGCCGACGCCGATGCGCTCGCCACCGAGCGCGCGCACGGCCTCGGTCTCGAGGTCGAGTTCTTCCAGAGCAATGCGGAGGGGGCGATCGTCGACCGCCTGCACGCAGCGCGGGGCACCGCCTCCGCGATCGTGCTGAACGCCGGCGCCTACACGCACACCTCGATCGCCCTCAGGGACGCGGTGCTCGCGACGGAGCTGCCGATGGTCGAGGTGCACGTCAGCAACGTGCATCGGCGCGAGGAGTTCCGGCGCCACTCCTATCTCTCGGACATCGCGGTCGCCGTGATCGTCGGCGCCGGGATCGCCGGCTACGGCTACGCCGTGGACGTGCTCGCCCGGCACCTGGAGGCCGCGACCCGCCAGGCGTAGCGTCGGGGGCATGACCGACTCCGATCCCTCCCGCTCCTTCGGCACGGCCGTCGACGCCTACGACCGCGGACGGCCCGGGTACCCGGACGACGCGGTGGACTGGGCGGTCGCTCACGCACCGTCGCGGGTGGCGGGCGCCTCCGTGCCCGAGCGGGCGCGCGCGGCGGGCGCCGACGCCTCCGATCGGGTGCGCGTGGCGGATCTCGGGGCAGGGACGGGCAAGTTCACGGCCTCGCTCGTGTCGCGGGGCCTCGAGGTGACGGCCGTCGAGCCCGATGCCGCGATGCTCGGTCGACTCAGCGAGAACCTCCCGTCGGTCGCGGCGGTGGAGGGGACGGCGGAGGCGCTTCCGCTCGCGGACGCCTCGACGGAGCTCGTGACGGCGGCGCAGTCGTGGCACTGGGTCGACGCCGAGCGGGCGAGCGCCGAGGTGGCCCGGGTGCTCGTGCCGGGAGGCGTGCTGGCGCTGGTCTGGAACATCCGCGACGAAAGCGTCCCCTGGGTGCGGCGGCTCGGCGAGGTCGCGGGCTCCTCCCCCGCCGAGCGGTTCGAGACGGTGCGGCCTCCGCTCGGAGCGGCGCTCGAGCGGGTGGCGTACGCCGAGTTCGACTGGGTGTTCGAGCTCGACCGGGCGGGCGTGCTCGACATGTTCGCCTCCCGGAGCTACGTGATCGCGATGCCGGAGGACGAGCTCGCGGCGACGCTCGCGGCGGTGGAGCGGGTGCTCGAGGAGGAGTTCGGCGCAGAGGGGCGCGTGGCGATGCCGTACGCCACGCGGGTGACGATCGCCCGGCGCGCGGGGTGAGGTGCGTCGCCTCCCGTCCTGGAATCGACGGGTCTCGAGACGGCTCTGCTCGACCAGCCGAGGGTGCCGGGAGGCGCCGGTCAGACCTCGTCGGGGTCGCCGCCGACGCGGCCGGCGCGCTCGAGGGCGGTGATCGCGTCGCGCTCGTCGTCGGTGAGCTCGAAGCCGAACACGTCGAAGTTCTCGGCGATGCGCGCCGTCGTCGCCGACTTCGGGAAGACGATGTGGCCGCGGTCGAGGTGCCAGCGGAGCACGACCTGCGCCGGAGAGACGCCGTGCGCCTCAGCGGGACCGGTGATGACGGGCAGCTCGAGCAGCGGGTACTTGTTCTGGCCGAGCGGGCCCCACGCCTCCGTCGCGATGCCGTGCTGAGCGCCGAACGCGGTCACCGTCGGCTGCTGGTGGTAGGGGTGCAGCTCGATCTGGTTGACGGCTGGGACGACCTCGGTCTCGGCGAGCAGGCGCTCGAGGTGCGGGACGAGGAAGTTGGAGACGCCGATCGAGCGGGTGCGGCCCGATTCGCGCAGCTCCTGCATCGCCTCCCAGCTCTCGATGTAACGGTCCTGGGCGGGCTTGGGCCAGTGGATGAGGTAGAGGTCGACGGAATCGAGACCGAGCTTCTCGAGGCTGGCGTCGAGGGCGCCGGGCGCGCTGGCGCGGCCCTGGTCGGCGTTCCAGAGCTTGGTGGTGACGTAGAGCTCGTCGCGGGCGATGCCGGAGGCGGCGAGGGCGCGGCCGACGCCCTCCTCGTTGCCGTAGATCGCCGCGGTGTCGATGTGGCGGTAGCCGATCTCGAGGGCTTCGGAGACGATGCGCTCCGTCTCGGCGGGATCGACCTGGAAGACGCCGAAGCCGAGCTGAGGGATCGCGGTGCCGTCGTTGAGCGTGAGCGTGGGAATGCTGGTCATGCCTCCACCCTGGCATCGGCGCGCGACCTCCCGCACCGGGTTGCGCTCGTCGCCCGACGCCCGCGCGCCGTCCCTTCGCGCTCGCCGTCGGTGCGGCCGACTACCCTCGAAGGGCGTCCGAGCGGGCGCACCGGAGCACCGAGGAGCACCACGTGAGCATCATCGCCGCCGCAGACGGCTCGGCACTGGGCAACCCCGGCCCCGCCGGCTGGGCCTGGTACGTCGACGACGACCGCTGGGCGGCCGGCGGCTGGTCGCACGGCACCAACAACATCGGCGAGCTCACCGCGGTGCTCGAGCTCCTGCGCGCGACCCGGAACGAGTCCGAGCCCGTCCACATCCTCTGCGACAGCCAGTACGCCATCAAGGCGTGCACCGAGTGGCTGCCGGGCTGGAAGAGGAAGGGCTGGCGCAAGGCCGACGGCAAGCCGGTGATGAACGTCGAGATCATCAAGGCGCTCGACGAGGAGCTGCAGGGCCGCGCCGTCACCTTCGAGTGGGTGAAGGGGCACGCGAACCACCGGATGAACGAGGCCGCCGACGTCCGGGCCCGCGCCGCGGCGACCGCCTACCAGCGCCGTCAGCCGGTCGACGCGGGGCCCGGCTGGCCCAGCGCGCCCGCTCCGGTGACCGCGACTCCCGAGCCGGAGGCGACGCTCTTCTGACCCTCGGGCGCCCGTCCCTGCCGCGAGGGAACCCGTTCTCGCCGAGACACCGTCGAGAACGCGGCACCTCGGCGAGAACGGGTTCCCTCGCGAAGGAGACGAGCGGCGGTCAGGGCAGGTGCAGCATCCCCGTGGCGACGAGCTCGCGCACCTGCGGCAGCACCGACTCCCGCACCGCCGCCTCGTCCACCTGCAGGAGCGAGGCCACGGCCGAGACGATCGCGCCCAGCGACAGCTCGCCGTCCGAGGCGCCGACGACCGCGGCGAGCGCCGTGTCGACGTCCTCGACGCGGGCGAAGCCGCCCCCCTGCCGGAGCCGGAGCACCGTCGGGTCGTCGTTGCCCGGCCAGTAGTGCCGCTCCTCGGTGACGTCGCCGGCGACCGACAGGGCGAGTCCGGCGAGGGCCGCGTCGTCAATACCGGACAGCGCCTCCGCGGCGTCGAGGCAGTCCGCGAGATGCCCGCCGAGGCCCGCCGTCGCGAAGGCGGCGTCGATTCTCTCGAAGCGCCGGAGAGGCGGGCGAGCGGTCGCGGGGAGGCGCAGAGTGACGTAGCCGAAGCCGACCCCGGTCACACCCCGCCGCTCGAAGTCGCCGACCCAGGCGTCGACGAGCAGGTCGAAGTCGGCCCCGCGGGTCGTCCCGCCGTCGCGGATCCAGGTCTCGGCGTAGACCGCCGGGTCCTGGCGCTCGCGCTCCACGATCCACACGTCCAGCGGTGACGCGGTGCCGTCCATCCAGGCGTCGAGTCCCGCGGGCTCCGGCTCGAGCGCTCGTGAGAGGGGGCTGCGCGCGTCGTCCAGCCAGCCGCGCACGCGGTCGAACGCGTCGCCCGACTCGCGGTACTCCCAGTTGCCCAGCAGCTGCGCGATGCCGCCGGGGACGAGGTGCTCGGCCGCGCCGACGACGACCCGGTGCACGATCTCGTCGCCCTCGAGGCCGCCGTCGCGGTACTCGTAGGAGGGGACGCCCGCCGCCCGCGGAGTGATCACGAAGGGCGGGTTGGTCACGATGTGGTCGAAGCGCTCGCCAGCGACCGGCTCGTAGAGGCTGCCGAGCCGGAACTCGATGGTGTCGATGCCGTTGAGCGCAGCGTTGAACGCGGCGAAGGAGATAGCGCGCTCCGAGATGTCCGTGGCGACCACCCGCTGCGCGTGACGGGAGGCGTGCAGCGCCTGGATCCCGCAGCCCGTGCCCAGATCGAGCACGCTGCCGACCGCCCGCTGGATCATCAGCCCCGTCAGCGTGAGGCTCGCGCCGCCCACTCCCAGGACGTGGTCCTCATCGAGGGCGCGCCCGAGGGCCAGCTCGCCGAGGTCGGAGGCGATCCACCACGACGCCGCTCCGCGCAGGTCGACCAGATCGTAGGGACGCAGATCGATCGCGGCGGTCACGACGGCTCCCGCCTCCGCCACGACGAGACCGAGCTCGATCGCGCCGTCGAGGCCGAGGGTCGAGAACGCCCGGCCCGCCGACTCCGCGGAGATCGGATCAGCGAGGAGGAACAGTCGCGCCAGCGACACCAGCGGCCCCGAGTCGCCCGCCCGCTCGAGGGCGCGCCTCGCGGGCACGCGGTCGCCGCGGTGCAGCGCCTCGCCCGCGGCCTCGCCCCACAGCTCCCTGACCGCGTCGACCCGGTAGCGGGCGCGGGCGAGATCCTCGCGGAGGAGCGCCACGAGCGCGGGGTCGAGCTGGTCTGCCGGCTGCACCGGACCATCCTCGTGCACCGGAGGGTCGGAGCCGGGCAGCCACGGCGTCGATCCGCCGTCCCCACCCCGCGCGCGAGCCGACGTACGATCGGGGAATGCCCCTCACCGGAGAATACGAACCGAGCACGTCCGCCTGGGCCCGCGAGCAGGCGGAGCTGTACGAAGCGACCGATGGTGCGGAGGGGAACCTCCTCCGCGGCAAGCCGATCATCGTGCTGACGACGGTCGGCTCCCGCAGCGGCAGGCTGCGCAAGACCGCCCTCATGCGCGTCGAGCACGACGGCGAGTACGTCGTCGTCGCCTCGAAGGGCGGGGCGCCCGAGCACCCGGTCTGGTACGGCAACATGCTCAAGGAGCCGCACGTCGAGCTGCAGGACGGTCCGGTCAAGAAGGACTACACCGCGCGCGTGCTCGAGGGCGAGGAGCGCGTGGTCTGGTGGGAGCGGTCGGTCGCCGCCTGGCCCGACTACGCGGTGTACCAGACGAAGACGGAGCGCGAGATCCCGCTCGTGCTGCTCACGCCCTGGTCCTGACCCCGGGCGCGGAGCTCACTCCCGGTCCACGCGCGAGGCGATGAGGTCGAGCACCCGCGGGTGCGACAGCAGCGCGAAGTGACCGACCACCGACACGGCGATGTTCTCGCGTGCCCCCACGAGGCGGCTCCCGCCCGGGATGTACTGATCGCGCATCCCGTAGATCGACGTGATGCGCGAGTCGGCGTCGCGCTCGGCGAGCAGAGTGCGGATCACCGGCCGGTGCGGCGCGAACTCCCGCAGCGCCCGCGCCGGGGCGATCCTCGCGAGCGGCGACCCGTTGAACGGCGTCGAGACCGCGATCATCCGGACGATCCGCTTCTCGTCGAGGTCGTCGACGACCATCATGTGCTTGCCGATCAGTCCGCCCTTGCTGTGCGCGACGACCACGACTCCGCTCAGATCGTTCTCGCGCAGATACTGCTGGCCGAGCGCCGCGGAGGCGACGATCGGTCGGGTGTTGTATCCCAGCGCCGGCAGCACGTGGATCGGGTGGCCGGCCCCGTGCAGGCGGTCGGCGACCGGCTGCAGGAACTGCCACGTCTCGTAGACGCCCGGGATGAGCAGCACCGGCGCTGCGTCTCCGGAGGAGTAGTGCGACACGTCCCAGCCGTCGCGCAGGTGCGCGAAGCGCGATCCGTAGGCGTAGCGGTAGTCGCGGAGGTAGGCGCGACGCATCGAGGTCGAGCGGCGCGGGCGCCCGGACTCACGCGCCGGCATAGGCCTCTTCGAGAGCGCGGATGTCGAGTCGGCCCATGGCCAGCATCGCCTGCGTGGCGCGAGAGGCGCCCTCGGGGTCGGAGCCGCTCAGGAGCGACGCCAGGACGCGCGGCACGATCTGCCACCAGAGCCCCCAGCGGTCCTTGAGCCAGCCGCACCGGCTCTCCTGCCCGCCGTCGGCGAGGAGCGCATCCCACAGCCGGTCGAGCTCGGCCTGATCGTCGACCGCGATGACGATCGAGATCGCCTCGGTGAACGGGAACCTCGGCCCGGCGTTCATCGCCTGGAAGCTCTGGCCGTCGAGCTCGAAGCTCACCGTCAGCACGGTGCCGGGCGAGGGCGAGCCCTCGGGCAGGACCTGCTTGTCGAGGATCCGCGAGTTCGGGATCAGGCTCGTGTAGAGGTCGGCCGCCTCCCCCGCCCCGTCGTCGAACCAGAGGAACGTGCTGACTGCGCCCATGCGAGGCTCCTTCGTCGTGCCCGGTGTCGTCGTGCCCGGTGTCGTCGTTCCCCAGTGTGACCCGGAGACGCGCGTGTCGCGAGCGCCCCCGGGCGAACGGATCAGAGCGGGTTCACACCGAAGGCCGTCGCCAGCTTGTCGATCTTCTTCGCCCGGCCCAGCCGCGGCAGGTCGCTGCCGTCGCGGATGACGCGCCCGCGCGCCTCGAAGTCGTCGAGGAAGTCGCGCGCCCAGGCCACGTCGGACGGAGTGGGGCTGATGACCTCGTTGATCACCGCGAGCTGCTCGGTGTCGAGGCAGAGCTTGCCGGTGAGACCGAGGGAGACGGTCAGGGCCGACTGCTCGCGGAGGACGGGGTGGCTGTTCGACACGGTCGGCCCGTCGATGGGGCCGGGGAGGTCGCCGATCCGCGAGGCGACGACGAGGCGCGAGCGCGGGTAGGCCATCGCCAGGTCGTCGGCGCTGGTGCCGGTGTCGCGGCGGTAGTCGCCGCTGCCGAACGCGAGGCGGAAGGTGCCACGGGCGCGCGCGATCGAGACGGCCTCCTCGATGCCGAGCGCCGACTCCACCAGCGCCAGCACGGGGGTGGACCCGCCGAGCCGGTCGAAGGTCTCGGTGACGTGCTCCGCTGCCTCGGTCTTGGCGAGCATGACGCCGGCGAGCCCGGGGAGGCCCTTCAGCGCGTCGACGTCGTCCGACCAGAACGCGGTGGAGTGGTCGTTGATGCGCACCCAGGCGCGCTTGTCGCCTTTCAGCCACTCGACGACATCGGATCGCGCTCCGGGCTTGGCCTTCGGGTCGACGGCGTCCTCGATGTCGAGCACGACCTGATCGGCGCGCGACGCGTGGGCGGCGTCGAAGGTCTCGGTCCGGGTCGCGTTGACCAGCAGCCACGAGCGCGCGATCTCGGGGGCGACATCGCGCCCCTTGCGCTTCAGTGCGGTGGGGGCGGGGGTGGGCAACGTCACGTGATGGGTCCTCTCGATGGCGCGGTCCTCGCTCCGCGGGCATCGTCGCTCAGCGGCAGTGCCGGATCCAGGCTAGCGGCTCGGTCGACGCCTCCAGTGAGGCCTCTCCGGCGAGCTCAGCCGCTCGCCTCCCGCTGCCACAGGGTCACCACGACGGTCGGCACGCGCACCTGCTCCCCCGGCTCGAAGCCCTCCTCGCGGAGCCACGCGAAGGCGTCGGGGTCGGAGTCGGGGACGGCGACCCAGACCCGGCTCTCGCCCTCGAGCGCCGCGCGCAGCTCGGCGTCGTCGAGCAGCGCGTCGGAGTAGCTGCCGGTGGTCGGGTAGGGAGCCAGGAGTGCGACGTCGTCGAGACCGGCGAAGGCGTCGGGGTAGGCGGCGAGAGCGACCCGGGGCCGCAGCGACACGGTCCCGGTGTCGTCGAGGAGGAAGGCGTCGCCGGGGAGCGCGCCCTCCTCGATCGTGCGGGCGAGGGCCCGCAGATCCTGCCCCGCCGGCTTGCCCGTCTCGGTGCGCATGCCGAGGAGGGCGGGCAGCGAGGCGGCCGCGAGGACGCCGACGAGGGCCGCCGAGACGACGGGGCGCCAGGTGGCCAGAGCCAGCCCGAGCAGCATCGCGAGGGCGGGCGAGCTCATGCTCAGGTAGCGGGGCGTGTACGACGGACCGACGACGGCGCTCGCCACGAGCAGGATCACGGCGGGTGCCAGCAGCCAGAGCACGAGGGCGGGCAGGATCGGGAGCGTCGTCCGCCTCGTCCGCGCCGCCGCCACCGCGAGCACGGCGACGACGAGCGCGGCCAGCCACCAGGAGGAGCCGAAGAACGGCTCGACCACGACGGTCCACGCGTTCACCGGCTGCGATCGCAGCCAGCCGATCTGAGAGCTCTGACCGGCCGCCAGCACGAGGATCGGGATCGCGGCGAGCGCCGAGAGCAGCGCGGCGATCGAGCCGACCACGACGGCTCGGCGCCTGCGCTCAGCGACCGCCGCCGCGAGCACCACGAACGTGGGCAGCACCAGCACCGAGTAGAGGAACACGGCGTTCGCCGCTCCTGCGACCACGACGACGGCCACCCAGCGCACGGCGCCTCCGTCACGGGCGGCCCGGAGCACGAGCACCGCGGCCCACACGACCAGCGCCGTCGTCAGCGCGTACGATCGCGCCTCCGTCCCGTTGAAGGAGGAGCGCGGCAGGAGCACGAACACGATCGCGGCGAGCACCGCCGCCCGTGGCGGCCCGGCCTCGCGCAGGAGGACGAGCACGCCGACGGCCGCCGCACCGGTCGCGACGGCGGAGGGTGCGCGCACGGCGAGCTCCGACTCTCCGGCGACCGCGATCCAGCCGTGCATCAGCAGCGCGTACACCGCGTGCACGGCGTCCTTCTGCTGCACGAACGCGAGCAGCTCGTCGAGCGGGAGGCGGGCGAGGCGGAGAGTGGCGGCCTCGTCGTTCCAGTACGACGGGATCCACGAGCCCAGGAGGGTCAGCACGGTCGCGAGCGCGAAGACGGCCGCAGCCGGGATCGCTCGCACACTCCGCACCCCGCCACCGTAGACGGCGGCGCGTGCGGTCAGCGGCCTGCGCGCTCGGCGAGGCCCTTCACGAACGCGGCCTGGCCGGCGTGCTGGATGTCGTCGTCGAGGACCGAGACCAGGCGCACTGCGAGGGTGACCGGCGGGTCCCAGCGGGTGTCCACGACGCGCGGCAGCTCGTCGTCGTCGAGGGTGCCGAGGTAGGCGAGGGTCCGCTCGTGCACGGCGTCGACGTAGGCGGTGAGCAGCTCGGCCGGGAGCGCGGCGAGCGCCCCGACCTCGGCGGGCGACTGCCCGTAGCCGCTCGCCTCGGGCGAGAACGGCAGACCCGAGCGCTCGTGGAAGCCGTCCGCCGTCCAGACCTGCTCGCGGTCGGCGAGCGGCGCGAGGTGGTCGTCCTGCACCCGGGTGAGGTGCCAGACGAGCCAGGCGATCGAGTTCGCCTCGGGGTCGGGCCGGTAGGCGAGCTGCTCGGGGGTGACGTCGTCGAGGACGGCGTGCACGGTCTCGTGCACGCGGCCGAAGCCGTCTCGGAGGAGGTCGATGGCTGCACTCATACCGCCAGTCTGCTCGGGTCCGCGCACCCGTGCACCCCTTGCGGCGCGCTCGGAGGATCCGCCGAGGCGAGTGCCGGATACTCGCTCGGGTGACCCCCGGAACCCCTGACCTGGCGACGAAGCCGTGGCTGACCTCCTACGCGGAGGGCGTCCCGACCGAGATCGATCCGCCCACCCAGACGCTCGTCGATCTGCTCGAGGACTCGGTGGCGCGCTACCGGCGCGGCACGGCCCTCGAGTTCTTCGGCGCCGAGACGAGCTACGCCGAGCTCGGCGATCGCGTGTCGCGGGCGGCGGAGGGCCTCCGCAGGCTCGGCGTCCGCCCCGGCGACCGGGTCGCGCTCGTCCTCCCGAACTGCCCCGAGCACGTGGTCGCCTTCTATGCGGCGCTGCGGCTGGGCGCGATCGTCGTCGAGCACAACCCGCTCTACACGCCCCGGGAGCTGCGCCGGCAGTTCGAGGACCACGGCGCCCGCTTCGCAGTGGTCTGGAACAAGGTCGCCGACGTCGTCGCGACGATGCCCGCCGACCTCGGCATCGAGCGGGTCGTGTCGGTCGATCTGACGGAGTCGTTCCCGCTCGCCAAGCGCCTCGCGCTGCGGCTGCCCCTGCCCAGGGCCCGAGCCGCCCGCGCCAAGCTGACCGCGCGCACGCGCACCCGGACGCTCGTCCCGTTCGACCGCCTCCTGGGCGGCCGGCGTCTCGCACGGTCGCACCCGCGCCCCTCCCTCGGCGACACGGCCCTGCTGCAGTACACCAGCGGCACGACGGGCACGCCGAAGGGCGCGATCCTCTCGCACGCCAACCTCCGCGCGAACGCGATGCAGGGGCGGGCCTGGGTCCCGGGTCTGCGCGAGGGCGACGAGACCTTCTACGCGGTCCTGCCGCTGTTCCACGCCTACGGGCTCACCCTCTGCCTCACGTTCGCGATCAGCATCGGCGCCAGGGTCGTGCTGTTCCCCACCTTCGACGTCGGACTGGTCAAGGCGGCGGCCAAGTCCTCCCCGCCGACGTTCCTGCCGGCCGTGCCCCCGGTCTACGAGGCGCTCGCGCGAGCATCGGAGCGGCACGAGATCGATCTGCGCGGCATCCGCTTCGCGATCTCGGGAGCCATGGGCCTCCCCGTCGCGACCGTCGACCGCTGGGAGCGGGCGAGCCGCGGCCTGCTCGTCGAGGGCTACGGGATGACGGAGTCCTCCCCGGTCGCCCTCGGCAACCCGGTCGGGCCCACCCGCCGCCCGGGCACCGTCGGCGTGCCGTTCCCGAGCACAGAGATCCGGCTGGTCGACCCCGCCGATCCGTCGGTCGATCGCGGGGCCGGCGAGTCGGGCGAGCTGCTCCTGCGCGGGCCGCAGGTGTTCCAGGGCTACTGGAAGCGCCCGGACGACACGGCAGAGACGCTGCTGGCAGGAGGCTGGCTCCGCACCGGCGACATCGCGACCGTCTCGGCCGACGGCTTCGTCACCATCGTCGACCGGGCGAAGGAGCTCATCATCACCGGCGGGTTCAACGTCTCGCCGTCCGAGGTCGAGGGTGTCCTCGAGTCCTACCCCGACGTCGTCCGCGCCGCCGTCGTCGGGCTCCCCCGCGCCGACGGAGGCGAGAGCGTCGCCGCCGCCGTCGTCCTCCGCCCCGGCACCGCGGTCGACACCGAGGCGCTGCGCGACTTCTGCCGCGTCCACCTGACTCCCTACAAGGTGCCCAAGCGGATCGACGTGGTGACCGAGCTGCCGACCTCGCTGATCGGCAAGGTGCTCCGGCGCGAGGTCCGCCAGAAGCTGATGGACTGACCCCCGACGAGTCGGAGGAGGACGACATGGCGAGGATCGTGCAGTACCGCGAGATCGGCGGACCGGAGGTGCTCGAGGTGGTCGACGCCCCCGAGCCCGAGGCGCCCGACGACGCCGTCGTCGTCGCCGTGAGGGCGGCCGGGGTCAACCCGATCGAGTGGAAGATCCGCTCGGGAGTGCGGCCCAGCCCGCCGATCACGTCGCCGCGGCGAGTGGGGGCCGACGGCTCCGGTGTGATCACCGCCGTCGGCGCTCGCGTGCCGGGCTGGTCGGTCGGCGACGAGGTCGTCGTGACGGGCGCGGTCGGCACCTACGCCGCCTCCGTGGTCGTCGCGCCCGAGTGCCTCGACGCGAAGCCCGCGGGGCTCGGGTTCGAGGAGGCGGCGGCGCTGGGCATCCCGGTCGGCACCGCCTATCAGGCCGTCGTGTCGCTCGGCGTCGAGGAGGGGTCGACCTTCGTCGTCCACGCCGGCGCCGGAGCGGTCGGGCAGGCCGCCGTCCAGTTCGCGCGCGAACGCGGCGCGACCGTCATCGCCACGGCGAGCCCGCGCAACCACGACCGCCTGCGCGAGCTCGGGGCCGTGCCGGTCGCCTACGGACCGGGACTCCTGGAGCGCCTGCGCGCGGCCGCGCCCGACGGCGTCGACCGAGTGCTCGACGCGGCGGGCACCGACGAGGCGCTCGCCGCCTCCCTGGCACTCGTCGCCGACCGGCAGCACGTCGGCACCGTGGTGGCGGGCGCTCGGGCGGCGGAGTTGGGCATCCGAGCCTGGTCGGGAGGCAGCCCCGTCCCGCTGACCGAGCAGGAGCAGCGCCTGCGCCGCGAGGCGGTCCCGCTCGCCGTCCGGCTCGTCGTGGAGGGGCGATTCTCGGTCGAGATCGGTCCGCGTCTCCCCCTCGACGAGGTCGCGGAGGCGCACCGCCTGAGCGAGGACGGGCACGTCCGCGGGAAGATCGTCCTGGTCCCGTGACCCCGCCGCAGCGGCCGGTCTCACCGTCGAGAAGGAGCCCCCATGTCGGTTGACGACACCACCCCCGTGATCCTCGGCGGCGCGCGGACCCCGTTCGCCCGCTTCGGCGGCGCCTTCGCCACCCTGACGGCCGTCGAGCTCGGGGCCGTCGCCGTCCGCGCGGCGCTCGATCGGTCGGCGGCCGCACCCGACGACGTCGACGCGGTGGTCCTCGGCCAGGTGATCCAGGCCGGTGCCGGCCAGGGACCCGCACGCCAGACGGCGATCCGTGCCGGTCTCGGCTGGGAGGTGCCGACCGTCACGATCAACAAGCTGTGCCTCTCGGGGCTGACCGCCGTGATCGACGCGGCGCGACTGGTCCGCGCCGGTGAGGCCTCGGTCGTCGTCGCGGGCGGGCAGGAGTCGATGACCGGCGCGCCGCACCTGCTGCTCGACGCGCGGGCGGGCGTGGGAGTCGGTGCCCGCCCGCTCGAGGACGCGCTGCTGCACGACGGACTGCTCGATCCCTTCGATCGGCGGATCATGGGGCGCGTCACCGATGACGGGAACGCCGAGCGCGGCATCCGCCGCGAACGGCAGGACGCCTACGCGGCGCTCTCGCATCAGCGGGCCGCCGACGCGCGGGCGGCGGGCGTGCTGGCCGAGGAGATCGCACCGGTCACCGTCCCGCAGAGGCGCGGCGACGACCTCGTCCTCGCGGACGACGACGGGATCCGCCCCGAGACGACGATCGAGATCCTGGCGGGGCTGCGGCCCGCCTTCTCGCCCGACGGGACGATCACGGCGGGCAGCTCCTCGCCGCTGACCGACGGGGCCGCGGCGCTCGTCGTGGTCTCGAAGGGGTGGGCCCTGCGTCGCGGGCTGCCGTGGCTGGCCGAGATCCTCGAGCACGGCCAGGTCGCAGGGCCCGACAACTCGCTGCACTCGCAGCCGTCCGCCGCGATCCTCCGGGCACTGTCGCGCCGGGGAGCCGCTGTCGCGGATCTCGATCTGATCGAGATCAACGAGGCGTTCGCCTCCGTGGTGCTGCAGTCGGCCGACGACCTCGGCATCCCTCCCGAGTCGGTCAACCTCGACGGAGGCGCCATCGCGCTCGGACACCCCGTCGGCGCCTCCGGGGCCCGCCTCGCGCTGCACCTCGCGCTCGCGCTCCGTCGCCGCGGTGGCGGGCTCGGCGTCGCCGCGCTCTGCGGAGGCGGCGGCCAGGGCGAGGCGCTCCTCCTCGGCGCGTGAGCGCCGGACCGGCGGATACGCTCGAGCGATGAGCATCCTCAGTGCCGACGGCGTCGCCTTCGTGACCGACCGCCACCTCGCCACCCTGTCGACCCCCTGGCAGAACGGGCGCCTGCACGTCGTCGCCGTCGGCTTCACCTGGGAGGACGGCGTCGTCCGCATCATCACCTCGCGCGAGAGCCAGAAGGTGCTCAACGTCCGTCGCTCCGGCACCGCGACGGTCGGGCAGGTCGACGGGATCCGCTGGCTCAGCCTCGGCGGTCCCGCGTCGATCGAGGAGGAGCCGGAGGCGGTGCAGCACGCCGTCGATCTCTACTCGGCGCGCTACCGCGCCCCCCGCCCGAACCCCCTGCGCGTGGCGATCCGCATCGACGTCGACTTCGCCCTCGGCTCGTCGGGTCTGCGCGCGGAGTAGCGGGCGTGGCGCGCGCGGACGCCCTCGGCGGCGCCGGGACCGTCTCGTCCCTCCGGACCTACCGCTACGTCCGCGTCTCGCTCATCGCGGCCGTTCTCCTGCTCGCGGTGGGCGTCGGCTGGCACCTCGTCGCCCTCGGTCCGCTCCGATCGATCAGCGCCGCGTACTACACGCCGGTGCGCTCCGTCTTCGTCGGATCGCTCCTCGCCGTGAGCGTCGCCCTCGTCGTCCTCGCGGGGCGCAGCCTCCGGCGCTTCCTCCTCCTGCTCGCCGGGATGACCGCGCCGGTCATCGCGCTGGTTCCGGCCCCGCTCTCCTCGGCCGAGCTCGCGAGACTGACCGGCGCGGGCTGCCCGGGGGACGCCGGTCGCTGCCTCTCGGCGAGCGCGGGCGACGAGATCACGGCCGGGATGCTCGCCTACCTGGCCGTCGCCGCGGCCGTGCTCGCCGCCTCCGTGCTGTTCCTCGCGCTCGATCGCTCCCTCGACGCGTGGGCGCTGACCCGCGCCGGCATCGGCGCCGCCCTGCTCGCGGCCGTCGGCGTCTGGTCGACCCTGCCGTCGTTCGGGCTCGCCGCGCACTACACCGCCGCGGGAGTGTTCTTCCTCCTCATCGCGGTCGTCGCGGCGGTGCACGCGGTCGCGGTGCGCGCGGAGGGGGTGACCGGCCCCGGCTCGCCCCGCCTCTACTCGGGCTGCTACGCGGTCCTCGCCGTGCTGATCGCGCTGGTCGAGCTGCTGCTCCTGGGCCTGGTCGTCAGCGGACGGGGCGCGCAGCTGCTCGGCGAGCAGTGGCTCCTGCTCGGTGAGGCCGGAGCCCTCGCGCTGTTCGCAGTGTTCTGGGTGCTGCAGACGATCGAGAACTGGGACGAGCCGAACGCGACTCTGCGCTGACCCGCGGGCGGGGCGGACCCGTGTCCCCCAAACACGGCGCAGGATCTCGCGTGGACCGGTGCGCTGTCAAGCTCCGTGACCGCTCGGAATCGGCCGTCTACGGTCGGGGACGACGACGCAGCACGGTTCGGAGCACACCCCTTCTGCCACGGACGGACACCCACCGCCCGTCGTGCGGCGACGCCTCATCCCGCTCACGAGAGAAGGAAGTCACATGATCGACACCACCGCGATCGACAGCATCATCGGTTCCCCCGTCCACGGCTCCGACGGAGACAAGATCGGCACTGTCGAGCAGGTCTACGTCGCCGACGACAGCGGCACGCCGGTCTGGGCGACCGTCCGCACCGGCCTCTTCGGCACCTCGGAGTCGTTCGTCCCGCTCGAGGGCGCCTCGTTCGCCGACGGCAGCCTCAGCGTCGCCTACGACAAGTCGTACGTGAAGGACGCCCCCCGCATCGACGCCGACGGCGCGCTCAACGCCGACGAGGAGGCGGACCTGTACCGCTACTACAACCTCTCGGGCGCGGCGTCCGCCTCCGAGACCGAGAACGTCGACAGCGCTGCCGGCTTCGGCGGCACGACCGACCTCGACTCGAGCACGCCGGACACGACCGGCACGACCGGGACGACCGGCATCGACACGAACGTCGGTCACGACACCTCCGGCCCGACCACCGACGACGCGATGACCCGCTCCGAGGAGCAGCTGCACGTCGGCACCGAGCGCGTGGAGGCCGGGCGCGCCCGACTCCGCAAGCACGTGGTCACCGAGCAGGAGACGGTCACCGTCCCCGTCAGCCACGACGAGGTGCGTGTCGTCCGCGAGCCGATCACCGACGCCACCGTCGACTCGGCCACGTCCGGCCCGGACCTGAGCGAGGAGGAGCACGAGGTCGTGCTCACCGAGGAGCGCGTCGTCGCCGCGAAGGAGACCGTCCCGGTCGAGCGCGTCTCGCTCGGCACCGAGACCGTCACCGAGAACCAGCAGGTGACCGAGGACGTCAGCCACGAGGAGATCGAGATCGACGACGCGACCACCGGCCGCTCCGTCGACGGTCGCTGACCGCAGCCACCATCACGAACCGCAGCGGCGGGGGCGTCGAACGCCTCCGCCGCTGCGGGCGTCCACGACTCCACGACGCCACCGGGCGATCGCGGGGAGAAGACCGAGGAGAACCGTGTCCCAGACCAGCGCCGACCGCGATCGAACCGCCGTCGATCCCGACGATTCCCGGAAGCCCGATGCACCCACCGAGGTCACCGCGCGCTCGTGGGGCTACGTCCTCAAGAAGACGCTGCGCGAGTTCGGCGCCGACCAGTGCACAGACCTCGCCGCCGCTCTCACCTACTACGCGGTGCTCGCCCTGTTCCCTGGCCTCCTGGCGATCGTGTCGATCCTCGGGCTCTTCGGGCAGGCCGAGACGACGACGAGCACCGTCCTCGAGATCGCGGGCGGCTTCGTCTCGCCCGACGTCCTCGACACCGTCCGCGGTCCGCTGCAGGAGCTGACCTCGTCCTCCGCCGCGGGCGTCGCCTTCGTCACGGGTCTGCTCGGCGCACTCTGGTCCGCCTCCGGGTACGTCGGGGCGTTCGGACGCGCGATGAACCGCATCTACGGCATCGACGAGGGCCGCCCGATCTGGAAGCTCCGCCCGACCATGCTGGCGATCACGATCGTCACGGTGGCACTGCTCGTGGTCGCGGGCCTGATCCTCGTACTCAGCGGCCCCGTCGCGGAGGCGATCGGAGACGCCATCGGACTCGGCGAGGTCGCCCTCACGGTCTGGGGCATCGCGAAGTGGCCGGTCCTGATCGTGCTGATGATCGTCATCATCGCCGTGCTCTACCACTGGTCGCCCAACGTGCGGCAGCCGAAGTTCCGCTGGACCAGCCTCGGATCCATCGTCGCCCTCGTCATCTGGGCGCTCGCCTCCGCCGGCTTCGCGTTCTACGTGGCGAACTTCAGCAACTACAACAAGACCTACGGCGCACTCGGTGGCGTGATCGTCTTCCTCCTCTGGCTCTGGATCACCAACCTCGCGCTGCTGTTCGGTGCGGAGTTCGACGCCGAGCTCGAGCGCGGCCGCCAGCTGCAGGCCGGCATCGAGGCGGAGGAGGACCTCCAGCTCCCGCCGCGCGACACCCGCCTGAGCGAGAAGAAGGCGAAGAAGCACGCGGAGGACGTCGCGGACGGCCGCGAGCTGCGCGAGACCGCCGGGCGGCCCGAGAAATGAGCACGCCCGACGAGCAGGTGTCGGTGATCCGCTCGGAGGAGCGCCTCGACGTGACGACGGTCCGCACCGCGACCGAGCGCGTGCGGATCCGCAGGGTGATCGTCACGGAGGAGCGGACCGTCACCCTCCAGGTCCGCCGCGAGGAGCTCGTGATCGAGCGCGAGCCCCTCGAGGGGACCGTGTCGGGCGGGGAGGCTGCGCCTGCTCCCCTGACGTTCGTCCTCCACGCGGAGCAGCCGGTCGTCACGACGCGCGTCGTCCCGGTGGAGCGGGTCCACGTGATCGTGGACCGCATCACGGCGATGCGCTCGGTCTCGGAGTCGGTCCGCAAGGAGCGCGTCGAGCTCCACCGCTCGGTGTCGGACCTGCTGGACGGGAACGCGGAGTAGGCGCCGACACGTCTCGGGGAGATCAGCGTGCGCGTCGGCGAGACCGGGCTCGGCGTGTCTCGTCGTCCCGACGACGAATCGGCTCGGGGTGCTGCTCGATCCGAGCGTCGCGGCCTTCGCGACCTGCCTGCATGGCCTCCGCACGGCGCTGCCGTTCGAGCCGCCGCTGCGATTCGTCGAGTGCCTCGAACTGCTCGCGCGTGGTGGGTCGCACCGGTGGCTTCTCGGCGGCGCGGACGAGCGCAGGTCGATCGCTCCGGACCGGCTCCGGCGCGACGGGGGGTGGCGTGATGAGGGGATTCACCACGAGCATCGCCGCCTCGGCGATGTCCTTCACCCGTCCGGCGCCGCGGAGCACACGCCTCCATCCGGATCCAGCAGTTCCCTGCACGATGGGACCCTCAGATGCTCTCGGGTGCCGGGAGCCCGAGCCCGCTCACGAATCCCGGCGGCTGCGATCGGGGCGGCGGAGTCGCGCCGGAGGCGTGCGTCTGACCCGTGGCGTCCGCCTGGCGCGCCAGCGTCTCCTCCCACTCTCGGATCTTCGACTCCGCTCGTTCTGCTGCGTACTCGCCCCAGACATCGAGCGCCCGCGTCACGACGATCTCCTGCTGCCCGATCACCTTCTCGTTCACAGCGATCCCCGAATCGATCTGACGATTGGCCATGTCGTGCGCTGTGTGGACCTGGACCGCCGCGAGCTGCTCGATGGCCTCTGCGTGGCGCTGGGCCCAGATCTCTCCCCCTTCGACCACCGCGCGATCCTTGATCTCGGCGACGCGGTCGTACGCGGTCGGCGACCCGAGGTTCGCGAGCGTCTTGAAGACGACCGGGAGCAGCTCGATCGCGACGAACAACGCCGCCAGCATCAGGTGCGCGAGATTCAACAGCGGGTTCGCCTCCCCGAGGCGGAACAGCGCCTCGAGGCGCGCGAGGATCCCGCCGCTGTTCGCCGCGAGCGACTGGTAGCCCGCCGTCTTCTCATCCCGCTGCTGCACCAGGGCGGCGAGCTCCGCGCGGTCGGCGACCAGCTGGGCGTCGGCGTCCGCGAGAGCCGTGCTGGCTGATGCGGCGAGGTTCTGCTGCGCGGCAGTTTTCGCGGTGGCCTCCGCCTCCTTGGCCGCGCTCAACGCGTCGAGCTTGAGATCTCGGTCGAGCTTCTTCGACCGCGTGATCGGCCCATCGCCGACGATCCCCGTGCCGTTCGATCCGTCCAGCTCTCCGAGCCACGTGGCGTTCGCCTGGTCGTAGGCGGCCTGCGCGTCGGCCGTCGCCTTCTGCGCGGCGACGTAGTTCTGGTCCTTGCTCAGATCGACGAGGCCGCCGCCGGCGTTGACGATCTGCTGGTTCGCCGCGATCTCCGCTTCGAGCGCGGGGATCTTCGCCAGTTCGGGATCCGTGGCGAGCTCGTTCTTGTAGGCGGCCTCCCTCTCCTCCGACATCCTCACGATCTCGGTCTGGATCTCCTTGTCGAAGACCTGCAGGGTCAGGGGCGTCGAGATGACGGTTCCGACGATGAGGGCGAGGAGGACGCGCGGCAGGGCGAGCCCGATGTTGTGCAGCACGCTCTTCTGCTTCTGCATCCCGACGACCAGCAGACGGTCCAGGTTGAGGATGACGAGTCCCCAGAACGCGCCGATCAGGATCGCGATCGGTGCGGGCAGGCTGAGGGCCATCACGACGGCGTAGGCCGCCGAGACGCCGGACAGTGCTGCCGTGCTCAGGATCACGAGCCCCATCGCGCGGAAGCGCGGGCGCTCGCCCGGAGCGTCGACGATCACGTCCTGTCGAGCGCCGCCGAGCCAGACCAGTCCGCTTCCCAGTGCGCTCATGAGCCCGCCGTTCTCGTCAGTCGTGTGTAGAGGTTCCGCATCCCGGACGCCGCCCTGGTGCTCAGCGTTCGACCCTCGGCGCGGACGGCGGCGGCGCCGAGGGCGAAATCTCTGGCCCGCTCGCGGCGGGCGATCTCCCGGCGCCCGCGCCCGGCGAGACGGCCACGGGCGGCGGCCTCGATCTGCTCCGTCGTGGTCAGGGGCGTGAAGACCGGGAACTCGAGTTCGCGCGCGAGACGCTGGGCGCCGGCGGCGAGGTCCAGGAGCTGGTCCACCCCGATCCGGCCGGCCGAGGCCGACGAGGACGCAGCCGCGGCGAGCCGGAACGGCTCGTCCCGGTCCCGAGTGGCCCCTGCCGCGTCGAGTCCGCGCTCGAGGATGTAGAGGTCCTCGCGGTCGAGGCCGGGCAGCACCGGCGTCGGGAGTGGAACGTAGGTCGGCGTCGGAACGGGCAGCACCCGCACGGAGCGCGTGTCGTCGCTCGCCTGCCCGAAGTGGTTCGCGGCGAGCACGCGAACGGCACCGCTCTGCATGGCGGTGAACCGGACGGTGTCGCCGCCGGACGCCGCCGACTCGATCACCTCGCCTCCAGGGCAGTCGATCCGGAGCGTCAGCGCGCCCCGGCTCCTCACCTGAAGGACGAGCTCGGCCCCTTCGACCACGATCGGGTGATCGAGCTCGACGGAGTCGATCACCGGCGGACTCGTGCGCTCACTCAGCAGAGCATGCAGGTGGGTGAACCACTCGCCGGCCGACGGACGTGCCTCGCGGTCCTCGGAGAGGGCGTCCTCGAGCATCCTCAGCCCCGGTTCGTCCAGTCGGTCGCTCAGGAGCGGGCGGACGTTGCTCGGCGCTCGGACGAAGTGACCCTGGACGAGTGCCGGGGCGAGCGAGCGCAGGATGAGCAGGCCGAGCTTGTAGCGATCGGTGTAGACGTCCGCTGTCCCGGACCCCTCGGGCGGCGTGAAGCCCGGGGTGACCCCCTGGATGGCCGACGTCCTCGTCCCCGTGATGGCGACGGCGTCGCAGTCGATGAGGAGGGTGCGCGGAACCGGGTCGAGCGAGTAGAGGATGTTGCCCGAGGACACGTCGCCGAAGACGATCCCGTGCCGCTCGAGGACGGCGAAAGTCGCGCAGACCGACAGGACGAGGGCGAGCCGGGTGGTCGTGTCGTCCTTCGGCGGGCAGGAGACACCCTGCTCGCGCGCGTCCTCCCAGGGTCCGAACAGGTGCTGGAGTTCGCTCGGACGGCTGTCGCCGAAAGAGTTCAGCGTCCGGTCCGCGACCGTGTAGAAGAACTGCCGCTGCGCCTGCGGGAGCAGGATCCCGCAGACCCGGTCCGTCCCGTCCGTCACCAGACGCAGTGGCCAGGACGTGAGTGCATCGAGTCGCCGTCTCTCGTCGGGGCCCAGCCCCATCCGGAAGGAGGCGACGGTGTCGAGATGATCGACCAGCGACGGCTCGGGAAGGGCGGTGAACCGCTTGAACGCGAGTGCGCCAGGGAAGTCGCGCACCGTGTAGTCCGGCACCGCGAACACCGTCGCTGCGCCGCCCCTGCCGAGCCTCGTCGTCCGTCCGAGCTGTCGCTCGTCCACGCGGGGTGCTGTCATGCGCGGTCGGGGCCGAGCAGCCAGCCGACGACGGCGGTGCGGTCGTCGGTGAACGAGAGCCGGCCGAAGCCGACCTGAGCGGCGAAGTCGAGCGGTGCTGGGGCCGTGCGCCACCACTCGGCGAGGGTCGCCGCGCTCGTGCTGCCGCCGTCCCCGATCGCGTCGCCGATCCCGTCCGAGGCGACGACGAGGGCGTCGCCCGGCCGCACCTCGGTCTCGCGGACGACCACTCGAGTCCTCACCCGCGCCGGGAGGACCTCGGTGCGGTTCGAGACGACGCCGGAGGCGGAGGCGCGCTCCTTCCCGCCCGAGAGGCTCTCCCATGCGCCGTCCCGGAGGAGGAAGCAGGAGGAGTCGCCGACGCCGGCCGTGACGACCACCTGGGCCTCGAGGTCGACCACCGCGCAGCAGAGCGTCGTCGCCATCGCCTCGCGCGCCTCTCCCGCGTGGACGGTCGACGCCTCGTGCCTGACGATCTCGGAGATCCGGTCGAACAGTGCACCCCACGCGACCGGATCGGCCCGCTGGAGGTGCGCACCGCCCGCGATGACGAGCTCCACGGCCGCGTCGACGGCGCACTGGGCGGCGACGTGCGAGAGCGGGAGCGAGCCCACTCCGTCGGCGACGGCGATGACGATCGTCTGGTCGCCCTCGGCCACACGGAACGCGTCCTGGCGCGGGGTGCCTGCGTCGCGGTGGACGAGACCCCGGACGCTCGCGGCACGGAGGGAGAGGCGCGGGTGATCGAGGGCGTCGACGACCGTGTCGTGGGGGGCTCGCACTCCGCTCGTCAGCGAGGCCCTGACCCCGTCGAAGGCGAGCCCGGGCTCGCCGATGGTGTAGCGGGCGAGGGGCGCCAGCCCGTCCGTGCGCGGCATCAGATGAAGCTTCCACCCTGGTACTGCGAGGCGGAGACCGTGACGCCGGGACCGAGGTCGCGCTCGTCCGGGAGGACGTGCTGAGGCTCCTCGCTCCCCCCGGAGCCCAGGGCGCCGACGGCCGTGTTCCCGCTCGAGACGGTGGTGTGCGCCATCACGTTCGCCATTTCGATGATCGCCGCCTGAACCGCGGCGGGATCGACGGCCATGTAGAGCCGGGAGACGTCAGGAGGGAACGCCATCTGCCCGAGGACGGTCCGAGACGCGGCACCCACTCCGAGCGGGACGAAGAGCGGATAGGCCTTGAATCCCGCGCCGGTCGCGGGGTCGAAGTAGGTGAGCTCGGCGAAGGCCTTCTCCCAGGCTGGACCGACGTTGGGCTCGCCGTCGGTCAGGAAGAAGACCGCGGGGCGGTAGACGTCGAGATTCTGGCTCTTCAGGGTCGCGACGTCGGCGATGATGCGCTCCTTCAGGAGCGCCAGCGCTGCGGCGTAGTTCGTGCCGTCGCCCCGGACCGCGAAGTCCGGGGAGCCGAGCTCGTTGGGCCGGCTCATCGGCACGAGCACGTTCGCCGTGCCGGCGAACTCGAGGATCGAGATCCTCAGGATGTCGTGCACGAGCGGCTTCTCCGCGAGCGCCGTCCTGATCGCGGGCACCAGCTGGGGCATCGCGCGTATCCCGCCGTTCTCCTCCATCGAGTACGACACGTCCACGACGATGTAGAAGGGCATCACGAAGTACTTGTCGCTGAGTTCGCCCATGGGCTGGTCCCCGTTCGAGTCGATGCTGGAAGGTTCTCCGACCCGGTCGGAGTGTCCGCGAGTCGGTGCTGGAAGAGTTCGTGGTGCCCGCTCGGCCGGTGTGCCATACTGCTCGGCGAGACTCTATCGAGACATTGCGTCTTTATCAGAGGCTGCATTTATAGCACGCCGGCACGAGGCGCTGTCAAACATCCCACTGGAGGGTGCAGCGACAGGCTCCAGGGCGAGAGGGGGCGGCTGATGCCGTGGATCGGACCCGTGTGGCGCGCGTCGCACGCTGTCGCGACCGGGATGGTCCGAGCCTCCGAGAACGCCGCGACGAGCATCGCCGCCGGGCTCTCGTCACGAGCCGCTCGTCGCGGCGTCCTCGGGCCGGGCGACGCCCCGCCCATGGACGGCGGCACGGACGGCTACTACGACTACCGCGGCGTGCTCGGCATCGGATCCGTCCCGCCCGGCCTGCGGGACGGTGAGTTCCCCCTCGGACGTTTCCTGCACCCGACCAGGGGGTACCTCGGCCGGACAGCACTGCCTGCGGCTGCTATGGAGCGCAATGCGGCCGTCATCGGCCCGCCCGGGAGTGGCAAGACCCAGAGCTTCCTCGTGCCGTGGATCGTCGCGGGACTGCGCGCCGGGTACTCGGTCGCTACCGTGGATGTGCGCGGAGACCTGCACCGCGAGATCAGGGAGCAGGTCGACCGCGAAGGCCGTGCGGTCGGGGTGAGAGCACGCTCCCTCGACTACGGGGATCCGAGTCGATCGGTGAGCTGGAACTGGGTCGCCGAGCTGAGCGATGACGGCGATGTCGACAACGCCGTCGGCAGCATCCTGGGCCGTTCGGCGCCTCCGAACACCGACCCCTACTTCTTCAATCAAGACATGATGTTGCTTCGTGGAGTCCTCGAGCTCGCGCGCGACTCCCCCCGTCGGGGCCGGATCACGACCCAGTCGCTCCTGGCGATGCTCCGAGACAGGGAGGTCTTCGCCTCGACGATCCAGCGCTATCCCGGCTCGGCGGGGGCGGAGCGGCTGCGTCCGATGCTCAGCCTTAGTCCGGACGATCTCGACCGCCGGGTCTCGGGTGTCATCGGCCGGCTGGACGTCCTGGCCCGGCCGACTCTGGCGCGGGTGAGCACTCGACCGGAGTTCTTCGTCGACGAGGTCCTTTCCGAACCGCAGCTGTTCACGGTCGTCGCGCCCGTCAGGGACGGGCAGATGGCTCAGATGCTCTCCGCGTTGTTCTTCAGCCGCCTGCTCTACCACGCGTACGAGCGGTTCGGTTCGACCGCACCGGGTGTGCCGCTGCTGCTCGTGCTGGACGAGGCTCCGCAACTCGCGGAGCGCATCGACATCGCGACCGTGCTGAGCCTCGCGCGAGCTGCCGGCGTCACCGTGATCCTGGCCATGCAGGACGTCGGCCAGTTCGCGGACGAGAACGAGCGGACGGCGATCCTCAGCAATTGCGGAACGCTCGTGACCGTCGGCTCCGTGTCCGATGCGTCCGCGCGGGTCGTGTCCGCGCGACTGGGCGAGCACCCCGTCCTCGCCACCTCGTCGACGCGAGCGCCGGGCAGCCGAGGCGGCACGACTTTCACGCGCTCGACGACGACCGCTCCTGTTCTGGGAATGCGCGAGATCATGCACCCGCCGTTCGGCGTGAGGCCGGCGATGGTCCACTCGCGCGAGCTGTCCAGCCGCCCCTTCTTCGTCGAGGCGGAACGCGCATGAGCTTCCTCGGCCCCCTCCGCAAGGGCGGAAGCACCGTCGGAGGGAACGTCGGTCCAGCAGCCGCGCCCGCCGCGGCGAAGGCGACCACTGGGCCTCGGGCGGGGCATGCTCCTCCCAGCGGACCCACGCTGCGCCAGGTGCTCGATGCCGGCGGTCGGGTGCGTGTCGAGGTGTCGCGCACCACGAGGACGGTCCTGCGCACGGCCAGCGCGGTGACGCTGCTGGACGCGGTCGGGTATCCCCTGGCCCACGCGTTCCTGCTCGACGCCACCGCGGGCTCCGACCCGGCGGCCTTCGCCCTCGCTCTGATGGACTTCCCGGTGCCCTTCCTGCAGATGGTGCTCGCCGCAGTGCTCGCCCTCCTGGCACTCGCAGTGGCGCTGCGCAGCGGCTGGATGCACCGCCTCACGGAGCGCGAAGTCACGGCCTCGTACGTCGTCATGGTCGGGGCTGGGGTGCTGACGATCCCTCTGGTCATCGTCCTCGCCTGCTGCGCGGTCCTCGTTCTGCTGGGAGCGCTGTTCGTCGTTCTCGTCTTCGCCGTCCTCCTCGGCGCACTCACCGGATGAGGAGCACCTCCCCGGCGGCCGGCCCGCACCGTCTGCGCATCGGCGACCGCGCACCCTCGGTCGCCTCCGAGACCCGCACCGCACACCCGGACCCGGCCGGACATCGACACCTGGCCGCACACCGAGACCGCACCACGAACCGAGACCGCGATGCGCGGGCGCGGGCGACGAGAGGACTGAGAATGCGAGACGAACGGACTCCTCGGACACCGGACGCGCTCATCCGCCCCCGGGCACTGCCTGAGCCGCGCGAGCGCGCGACGACGCCTGCGCGCCCTGCGAGCCCCGCGGCGCGTCGGCTCCCCGACACCGCTGGTCCAGCGGCGGGTAAGCGGATGTCGACGCGAGGGGACCTCGGCACGGCGGAGTCCGGCCCACCGTCGACGACGCGGGTCGTCGATCGCGTCCTGTCGATCGAGCACAGAGCTGCCGGGCTCGTTCAGCCGCTCGGCCTCGTCCCCTACACCGTGGAGCCGGTGCTCGTGCGGCGTCCGGCTCGCGAGATCTGGGACTGGGTGGTCGTCCCTCTCGAGGACGACCCCGCCTTCCGCGCGAGGACCCTCGCCATCCCGGCCCACGCGCGCCGTCGGATCGCTGCGGTGAGCGACGCGGGGATCGAGTTCGACCGCTTGCTGATCGCCCACGAAGTCCCGAAGTTCGACCAGCTGCCCGTGGGGTTCACGAAGAACCCCGGCTGGGAGAAGGAGCTCATCAGCAGGACCGTCAGGGCACGGCCCGAGAGAGCGGTCACCGGGATCGACCGTGTCGCGGCGAAGGTCGTCGCCGGTCTCCGGAGAACGGCGGAGGGCGCCGCCGCCGTCGGAGGCTCCCTCATCGAGGCACTGGCGTCCGACCCGATCCTGATCGGCGCGATCCTCGTGCCGGGACCCCACGGCGACCAGGAGGCGGTCTTCGAGATCGCCCGATGGGATCTCTGATGGGCACCCGAGACCGCCATCCCCTCCACCGACGCAGTCGACGCTGCCGCCGGACGACCCTTCCCCTGAGGAGCAGGACATGACGAACAATCAACCCGAGATCGTGTTCGAGGAAGTCGACGGCGTCTACCGCGCCGTCGAGGACGAGACGACGACGAGTGACCCGACCGAGCGGCCGGGCAGTGACGCGGTGGCAGGGACATCGGCTTCCCCGCCCCTCGAGAAGCCGACGAGGACGAGCACGCACCCCTCGTCCGCGTCGGACGACGACGTGTCGAGAGCCCGCGTCGCACCGCGGTCAGCGACAGGGGCAGCCGCCGGGTCCGCGGGAGACTCGCCGCGAGGAGAGCTCGTCGTCGTCGACCCGGGCGGGAGCCTGCGGATCGTCGCCGCATCCGGCGTCGATCGGCCGGTGTCCGTCGTCCCGGAGGAGCGGATGGCGGCCGGCTCGGATTGGGGAAGCATCATCCACCGGATCCGCGAGAACGAGGAGGGCGGAGGCGTCGGTTCCGACACGGTCGTCGTCGCCCCCGGCGGCGGACTCGCACTGATCGGGAAGGGCGAGGCGGAGGCGCGGAACCTCAGCAGGGTTCCGGAGGTGCGGATGGCGGGTTCGCTGCTCGACGAGGCGTACGAGGTCAGCCGCCTCGATCCGGACAACGTCGAGGAGTGGGCCGATGTGCCGGGTCCCAGCGGGAGCATCGCCTGGAAGTTCGCGCTCAAGGCGCCCTGGCAGACCGGCCACTTCACATTCCTCACGTTCAAGAACCCCTCCCGCCGGAACAAGTGGGATCTGATTCCGATCTTCCCGAATCTGGACGACTCGTTCGGGCACTCGGTCCATCTCATCCCGCAGAAGTTCGGTTCCGAGACCGTGACGATCATCTGCGGACCGGGAGGCGAACCCGCCGAGTCGTTGACCGCGGTCCGGGGAGTCGCGGCGAAGTGGACCGCGTACACGTCGGCGCGGCTCGCCGGGCGCGATCCGGGGTTCTCCCTGTGAGCGCGCCCCGCATCCGGATGACGGATGGGGTGCTCACCGCCATCCACACGCATCTCGCCCAGGTGCCGCCGGAGCAGGGAGCCGCGCTGCTCGGTTTCGGAGGAATCGTGTCGCTGGCTCTGCTCGATGACGCCGGTTCCTACTCGGGATCGCACTGGGACATCAGCAGTGAACTGGGCCAGGTCGTACCGGGCCTCGAGAGCGCGGGCGCAGCGACCTGGATGGGGACGGTGCACAGCCACCCCCGCGGGGTCGTCAACCCTTCGGCGACCGACATCCGCTCGACGAGGACCATGCTGGATCTGAATCCGCACATCTCCTCGATGATCGTCGCGATCGTCACCGAGGGGTCGCCGACCCAGGTCGAGCACCTCCCGATCGGGGACACGCACCGCATGTCGCTGCACGTGGTCGGTGTCGTCGACGGCGAGACCGTCGTGCGTCCCCTCGCCGGCGAGGTGGTCCCTCTCGAGACCGCCTTCGCGGAGGTGGGCCTGGCCGTCGTCAGCGCTGTGTCCACCCGCGAGTGGTTGCGCGACCAGGAGGCTGTTCTCGGCGCTCTGCCGGTCAGCGTCGAGTGGCGCGGACAGACCTGCCTCGCGATCCCCGTCGTCGATGCGATCGCCGTCCTGATTCCGAGCGGCTATCCGACCGCCGGTCCGGTGATCGTCGAGTGGGCGGCGGACTCGGAGATCGTGCATCCGTCCCGCTGGGATCCGTCCCGGCGGCCGGAGCAGCAACTGACCGCTCAGCTGCGCTCCGCCCTGGGGCAGTCCGCCTCCGGGAGCAGGGAGCGGGTCGGACCCCTGGTCGGCGACCTCTCCGACCGCACGGCGGTCGTCGCCGGCCTGGGCTCGGTCGGCAGCCGGATGGCCGAGGACCTCGTGCGAGCGGGCGTCGGGCGGTTGCGACTCATCGATCCCGAGACGATCGAGGCGCCCAATCTGGCACGAACGGTCTACTCCAGCGACGATCTCGGGCGGCTCAAGACGGAGGCGCTCGCCGACCGGCTGCGGCTCATCGACCCGGCAGTGCACATCGAGACGTGGAGCGAGACTCTCGGCGCCCTCGACATCGCCGGGTCGATCGTCGACGCCGACCTCGTCGTCGGTGCGACCGACGACATGAAGGAGCAGCTCCGGCTCGCGCACTTCGCGTACCGCGCGGGCGTTCCGATGGTGTCGTGTGCTCTCTACCGAGGGGCGGAGGCGGGAGAGATCGTCGTCGCTGTGCCTGCGGCGGGGACCGCCTGCCTCGCCTGCTCGCTCGGCGACGGCGCCTCCCTCGCCACCCTCAGACCCCCGGCCGACTACGGGCTCGGCGGTCGGCTCACCGCGGAGCCGGGGCTGGGCGCGTCGATCCAGGTCGTCGCCTCCATGGCGGGTCTCGTCGCACTCGGGGTCCTGACCGGCCCTGGGACGAAGGTGGGCGACCTCGTCGCGGACGCGGTCGTCCGCCGTCAGACTCTCGCGATGATCGCGACCACGCCTCGATGGGATTTCTTCCCCGAGCTCTTCGGCGACGCCGGCCACCAGCTCGCCCCGCAGAGCGTGTGGATCGCCGTCGAGCGGTCCGCCGACTGCGCGGTCTGCGGTCCGGTCGAGGGGCGGGTGGGTCCGCTGGGCGCCTCGGGCCCGGCCCTCGCGGAGATGGTCGCGCACGCTCGCGCCGAGCTCGAGCCGAGCGGTCGGTCCGACAGTCCCGGCTGACCCGGCGCTCGACGAGGTGCACCGCGACGGAGGCCCCGGATCCCACGATCCAGGGCCTCCGTCGCGCGGAGAGGCACGGAACCTTCGAAACTCCTCATCGAAACCTTTTGACAGCCTGCTGGCGCGCTCGCAGGGTTGCGGAACAGGACACGACAGCTCAGCGGAGAGCTCGATCCCTTTCGGGCTCCCGCCGACGCCGGTACGACGATGTACAGGGAGCACCATGAACAGACTGATCCGCACGACCGTCACGGCGATCGGAGTGATGACCCTCGCGGGCACACTGCTCGCCCCGATCGCGCAGGGCGCAGAAGCGGAGCCGTCACGGCCCGCCGCCTCGTCCGCCCTCGAGGAGGGCGGCTCGACCACCGCCTCCGCACCGACCGTCTCGATCGGCTTCGAGACCGGCACCGAGGGCTGGACCCCTCGCGGCGACGGTGTCGCGATCGCCCCGAGCGCCGACGCCCGCACCGGCGGAGGGAGCCTCTCCGTCACCGGCCGCACCCAGCCCTGGCACGGCGCGGCGCTCGACGTCACCCCGCAGCTGGCGGTCGGCGTCGCCGTGCAGGTCTCGGTCTGGGCGAAGCTGACGACCGGCCCCTCCCCCTCCTCACTGAAGGTCTCGGTGCAGCGCGACAACGGCGGAGGCAGCGCCTACGAGGGCGTAGCCGGCGCCGCCGCGGAGGTCACGGCGGACGGCTGGACCGAGCTCACCGGCACCTACACGCTCGGCGCCGCCGCCGACCGCGTGCAGGTCTATGTCGAGGGCCCGGCGGGCGTCGACTTCGCGCTCGACGACTTCGCCCTGGCTCCCGTCGCCGAGGTGCCGATCCAGAGCGAGCTGCCGGCACTGAAGGACGTCCTGGGCGCCGACGGCATCGAGCACGTGGGCGTCGCCATCGATGCCCGCGAGACCGTCGGCACCGCCGCGGAGCTGCTCACCAAGCACTACAACGCCGTCACCCCCGAGAACGCGGGCAAGCCCGAGAGCGTCCAGCCCGTGGAGGGACAGTTCACGTTCACCCAGTTCGACCAGCTGCTCGACTTCGCCGACGCCAACGACCTCGAGGTCTACGGGCACGTCCTCGCGTGGCACTCGCAGACCCCGGAGTGGTTCTTCATGGACGGGACGCGACCGCTCACGAACAGCCGTGCCGACCAGGTGCTCCTCCTCAAGCGCATGAACGCGCACATCAAGGGCATCGCCGATCACCTCGACGAGCGCTACCCCGACGGGGACAGCCCCGTGTGGGCCTGGGACGTCGTGAACGAGACGATCGCCGACGGCGACACCGCGAACCCGCACGACATGCGCGACAGCCGCTGGTTCCAGGTGCTGGGCGAGAAGTACGTCGACGCGGCCTTCCGCCTGGCCGACTACTACTTCCCGGAGGCAGAGCTCTTCATCAACGACTACAACACCGAGATGCCCGAGAAGCGCGCCGACTACGTCGAGCTCGTCTCGGCACTGAAGAAGCGGAACGTGCCGATCGACGGAGTGGGCCACCAGGCGCACGTCGATGTCGCACGCCCGGTCGAGTGGCTCGAGGAGTCGATCCGAGCGGTCGACGCGATCGACCCCGACCTCCTCCAGGCGATCACCGAGCTCGACGTCAACGCCTCGACCGAGAACGCGGGCGCGGACGTCAGCGGTGCGCCGGTCGTTCCCTACTCGCCGGCCTTCGCGAACGACGAGGACGCGGCGGCCGAGGTCGGCTACTACTACCGCGACCTCTTCGACATGCTGACCGAGCGGAGCGACTCGATCGACTCCGTCACCTTCTGGGGCATCAGCAATGCGCGCACCTGGCTGCGGACGTGGCCCATCGCGCGCCCCTGGGAGCAGCCGCTGCCCTTCGACGACGACCTCCAGGCCGCCCCGGCGTACTGGGGCATCGTCGACCCGGCGCAGCTGCCGACCCGGCCCGCCGATGTGCTGGCACCGCGGATCGCGGACCAGTCCGACGTCAGGGTCTCCTCGAACAAGAAGAACGGGACGACGGTGAGCTATCCGACGCCCTCGGCGATCGACACCCTCGACGGGCCGGTCCCCGTGCAGTGCGACCCGGCGAACAGGCGCCTGTTCCCGATCGGCACGACCACGGTCGAGTGCACGGCGACCGATGCGGCGGGCAACACGCGCACGTCGACGTTCGACGTGATCGTCTCGAGGAGGTGACCGCGGCGCGTCGGCGGTGACGTCGGCGCCCCGAGTGGCCGGGTGCCCGTCCTCCACTCCGGAGGGCGGGCACTCGGCATCGACGGCCGGTCACGCTGAGCGGGGGGCGGGGCGGAGGCCGGTGCGGCACGCACTCGGGAACCGAGGAACACAAGCACTCGAGGAACACAGACACCCGAAGAACACAGACACCCGAAGAACACAGACACCCGAACAACACAGAAGGCCCGCTCTCTCGAGCGGGCCTTCTGTGTTGTGAGAACGTGGTGGATCCGAGGGGATTCGAACCCCTGACCTCTTCATTGCGAACGAAGCGCGCTACCAACTGCGCCACGGACCCGTGCCTTCCGAGCCGTCACCGGCCCGAACAACTCGTCAACACTAGCACGCGACGAGACGCGCACCCGACTGGCGGTCAGGCCCCGCGGCGGCGCTGCAGCGCCTGGTCGAGGTCGATCGCGTCGACGCCCTCGACGACGCCCATCGACGCGAAGCGCGACGACGGACGGGGCGCCTCGGGCGCCGGGGCGGTGGCCTTGGGGGTGCGGATCGGGGCGACCTCGGGAGCGGCCGCGGCCGCGCGCTGGGCGAGCTCCGCCTCCGCTGCCGCCGCGCGCAGGCGCTCGACCGCGTCGATCGAGGCCATGGCGCTGGCGGCGACGGTGCCGCGCGACAGGTAGAGGGGCTTCGGCAGCGGCTGCGGGGTCCAGCTGGGCGACTCGGCGGCGGGCACCTCGTCGTCGGCGACGGCCTCCTCGGCCAGCTCGGCCTCGAAGACCTCGGCGCGGCGACGCGCCACCTCGGCCGTGTCGGTCGCGACCGCAGCCGGAGCGGCCTGACGCCGACGACCGGGTGCGAGGACGATGAGCGTCCCGAGGCCGGCCGCGAGGACGAGCGCCCCCACCAGCGGGACCGCGCCGGTGCCGCCGAAGGGCAGCATCACGAGCCCGACGACCGCGGCGACGAGTCCGATCAGCACCGTGAGGGCCGCTCCCTGCCGCCAGCGCAGGGCGCTCCGGCCGGTCTGCATGCTCCGCCGCGTGCTCGCTGTCGCCTGCCGCAGCGCTTCGCGCGCCGCCTTCTCCGCCTGTGCCAGCTCCATCGCCTGTGCCTTCTCTTCGGCTCGTTGTCGTGTCTCGGTCACCCGGAGTCGACGCTGCTGCAGCGCGACCTCCCGGGCCGTCGCCTCCGCACGCACGTGCTCGGGCACCTCAGCGGTCTCGGCGAGGATGCGCAGCGTCTGCTGCAGCCTCACCGCGTTGCGCTCGGTCGCGTTGTACGACCGGCGGCGCACCCACGTGGGGATGAGGTAGGCGACCCAGAGAACGGCCGCGAGCGCCCAGACGACGCCCCCGCCCAACCAGTCGCTGCTCATGCGACCAACGCTAGGAGCAGGCGGCTCCCCCGTCCGTCATTACGGGTAGGTGTGTCCGTACGGATCGCGGATCAGCCGGGCCCCCGTCGAGGGGATACCCGCGCCGTCGGGCGGCCCGGACAGGCCAGAGCGCCGGGAGGCGCGCAGGTCGGCGTCGGTGGGCACGCCGACCTCGCTCGGCACCTGGCCGTCGAGGTAGCGGCGGAGGACGCCGCGGGGCACCTCCTCCGCCACGAGGGCGAAGCAGAAGTGGTCGCGCCAGTCGCCGTTGATGTGGATGAACCGGCGCCGCAGCCCCTCGTAGCGGAAGCCCAGCTTCTCGACGACGCGCAGGCTCGGACGGTTCTCGGGTCGGATGCAGATCTCGATCCGGTGCAGCCCCAGGTCGAAGAAGGCGTGGTCGGTCGCGAGGGCCACCGCGATCGGAGTGATGCCACGGCCGGCATAGCGCTCGGAGACCCAGTAGCCGATCGAACCGGAGGAGAGCGAGCCGTACCCGATGTTCGACACGTTCAGCTGCCCGGCGAGCTCGCCGTCCCACTCCACGAGGAAGGGCGCGCCGCCGCCGGCCCGCGCGTTCTGCTGCAGGGCGCGGATGCTCGCCCGCACGTCGAACGCCGCTCCACCGCGGGGGTCGGACGCCTCCCACTGCCGCAGCCACGCGCGGTTGGCGATGAGTTCGCGCTCGAGCGGACGGGCGTCCCTCACCCGGATCGGGCGGATGGTGACACGACCCTCGGAGAGCGTCGGTATCGGCAACGGCATGCCCCGACCCTACTGCGCGAGCGATCCTGTCAAGAGGACTGGACTCCGGCGCCGGAAGCGGTTCGTCGGAGCACGCGAGAACGGACGGGATCCCCGCCCTGGCAGGGATCCCGTCCGTTCTCGTGAGGCGCGGAGCTCAGAGGGTCGCGGCGAAGTCCTTGAGCCAGGGCTTGAGGTCGACCCCGAGGTCGTCGCGGTCGGAGGCGAGCTGCACGATCGCCTTGATGTAGTCGAGCTTGTCGCCCGTGTCGTAGCGACGTCCGCGGAAGACGACGCCGTAGACGCCGCCGAACTCGGCCGGATCCTGCGCCATGCGCTCGAGCGCGTCCGTCAGCTGGATCTCCCCGCCCTTGCCGGGAGCGGTCTCCTCGAGGACGCCGAAGACGTCGGGCTTCAGGACGTAGCGGCCGATGATGGCGAGATTCGACGGGGCGTCCTCCTTCGAGGGCTTCTCGACGAGACCGGTGATGCGCACCACGTCGTCCTCGTCGGTCGCCTCGACCGCGGCGCAGCCGTAGAGGTGGATCTGGTCGGGGTCGACCTCGAGCAGGGCGACGACCGTGGTGTCGCGCTGCTCGGCGACGTCGATCATGCGGGTCAGCAGCGGGTCGCGCGCATCGATGAGGTCGTCACCGAGGAGGACGGCGAACGGCTCGTCGCCGACGTGGCGCTGAGCGCGCGAGACGGCGTGGCCGAGGCCCTTCGGCTCGCCCTGACGCACGAAGTGCACGTCGGCGAGGTCGCTCGCGTACTTGACGTGGGCGAGCTTGGCGTCGTCCAGCTTCTTGGCCAGATTGTGCTCGAGCTCGGGGACCGAGTCGAAGTGGTTGGCGAGAGCGTTCTTGTTGCGCCCGATGATGACGAGGACGTCCTGGAGACCGGCGTCCGCCGCCTCCTCGACCACGTACTGGATCGCGGGCTTGTCGACGACGGGGAGCATCTCCTTCGGGATGGCCTTGGTCGCCGGCAGGAACCGGGTGCCGAGACCGGCGGCGGGGATGACGGCTTTGCGGATTCGAGTGCCCATGGGGCGTCATCGTAGCGGAGCCGGTGGTCGCGGATGTTTCCCCCGTCCCCTCGGGAGCGCGCTGGAGGGCACCCCGTCTCTCTGCGGGTCGCGTCGCGGGTCACCGCGGCGTCCCGCAAGGCCCGCGGAGGCGCCGCCCGGCCCCGATCTAGACTGAGCGCATGCCCGCCGACATCCCGCACGAGAAGCGCGCGCTCCGCGCGGAGCTGCGCGAACGCCGACGCAACCAGACCACGACGGCGCGCGAGCAGGCCGCCGCCCGCATCACCGACCACCTCATCGACCTGGCCACCGCCTCCGGTGCCCGCTCGATCGCGTGCTACCTCTCGGCGCCCGACGAGCCGAACACCCGGCCGTTCCTGGGCTGGGCCGAGAGCCACGGGATCCGCGTGCTCTTCCCCATCTCGCGCCAGGACGGCCTGCTCGACTGGGCCGTCGGCGACGGGCACACCGAGACGCAGGGCCTCTTCGGCATGCCCGAGCCGGTGGGCAAGCTGCTCGGTCCGATCGCGATCAACGACGTCGACCTCATCATCGTCCCCGCCGCAACCGTCGACCGCCGCGGCATGCGGATGGGCTGGGGCCGCGGCTACTTCGACAAGACGCTGGGCTCGATGGAGAAGTGCCCGCCGGTGTACGCCGTCGTCTTCGACAGCGAGTTCGTCGACCGGGTGCCGAGCGAAGTGCACGACCAGGCCGTCGACGGAGTCGTGACTCCCTCCGGCGTCGTCGACCTCCGCCGCTGACCCACCCTCTCACCTCACCACGACCGTCCTCCCGAGGAGCCCCCTGTGCCCACCTACTCCTACCGCTGCACCCAGTGCGGGAACGCCTTCGACATCCAGCAGAAGTTCACCGACGACACCCTGACCGAGTGCCCGAGCTGCCAGGGGGCGCTCCGCAAGGTCTTCAGCGCCGTGGGTGTCACGTTCAACGGCTCGGGCTTCTACCGCACCGACTCGCGCTCCTCGAAGGAGTCGTCGGGTGCCGGAGCGGGTTCGGGCGACGGAGCGAAGTCGGGCGACTCCGCGGGAGGCGCGGCGAAGCCGGCCGCGACCGGCGCGGGGAGCGGCGGGTCCGGATCGTCCTCGGGATCCTCCGGGTCGTCGTCCGCCTCCGGGTCGTCGTCGTCCGGGTCGTCGTCCTCCGGGTCCTCCTCCTCCGGGTCCTCCTCCTCCGGGAGCTGACCGACTCCGCGCACCACCTCCGCCCGCCGGCAGAAACGGAACCGATCATGATCAACGGCTTCAAAGAGTTCATCCTTCGCGGCAACGTCATCGACCTGGCCGTCGCCGTGGTCATCGGCGCCGCCTTCACCACGATCGTCAACGCCATCGTCACCGGGATCTTCAACCCGATCATCGGGCTGCTGTTCGACGCGTCGTCCCTCTCGGCTCTGAGCTGGGTCGTCCGCGAGGGCACGGGCGCAGAGGACGCGACCGTCATCGCGTACGGCGCCGTGATCTCGGCTCTCATCCAGTTCGTGATCGTCGCCTTCGTGCTCTACTTCGCCTTCGTCGTGCCGATCAACCACCTCAAGAACGCGGCTTTCAAGAAGAAGATGGACGACGCGCCGGCCGCCGAGGACAAGGCCCCGACCGAGCTCGAGCTCCTCGCCGACATCCGCGACCTCCTCGCGAACGGCGGCACGGCCACCACCGCCAACTCCGGCAAGCACGTGGACTGAATCGTTCTGTTCTTCCTCGCCTGCGGCGAGGAAGAACCGCGGTCGGCTCTCGGGGATGGTCGGGTTCTGCAGAGCGGGGTGCGGACGGTGCGTCCGAAACGCTGGCACGCGTTTCGGACGGCGCCTGCTCCTTCGGGAGGTCGCCCTCCGACGCTTCCGGTCGCCTCTCGAAGGGAGACGGGTCTCGAGACCCACCTGCCGGTGACGTCCCTCGTGGCGGGCGGCCGCTAGGGTCGGCGCATGGCGGGGTGGCGGGTGCGGGAGGCACGACACGACGACGCGGAGGAGATCGCGCGCGTCCACGTCGGCTCGTGGCGGGAGACCTATCGCGGCTCGCTCGTGACGGACGACGTCCTCGACGATCCCGAGCTCCTCCCCCGACGGGTCGCGTTCTGGAGGGCCGCTCTGACCGACTCCCGCTGGGCGGCGAACAGGATCGCGGTCGCGGAGCACGATGGCGCCCTGGTCGGGATCGCCATGTCCGGACCGGTGGACGGCGACGAACGGACGCACCTGCACGTGCTCTACCTGCTCGCGGAGCACCACGGGACCGGCGCCGGCGCCGCGCTGCTCGACGCTGTGCTCGAAGCCGCGGATCCGGCAGCGCTCTGGGTCGGCGATCCCGTCCCTCGCGCGCAGGCCTTCTACCGCCGGCACGGGTTCGTCGCGGACGGCAGCACCCGGGTCGAGGACGGCGTCCGGTCGATTCGGATGCTCCGGGGCTGAGTCGCCTGCACGACGAAGACGAGCGAGGCGGCCGGCGCCGGTCGGCCGCCTGCAGCCTCGGCGGACCGTCAGTAGTGCGGCGGCACGTCCTGACGCAGGCGCGCGTCGTTCGGGCCGCTGTCCGCGCGGACGGTCGGCGCCTCCGGGTCGGCGACGGGAGCGTCGTGGGGCGACGGGTCCGTCCCCGGCTTCGGGGGCAGGGTCGCCCTCCGGCCGCCGCGCGACCGCCGGAGCGGGCGGTCGGCGCCGGCGGGCGCGGAGCCGTCGCTCACGTCAGTCGCGCGGCAGCGGTGCGATCGGCTGCGTCTCGTTCTGCGCCGGGGAGGCTCCCGCTCCGGCCGGAACCTCGATCGGACCGGTCACCGCCTGGTCGGTCGGCGCCCCGATGAGCCCGGCGACCCGCGCGGCGACGGCCTCGGGGTCGGCGAACAGCTCGAAGTTGTGCACCCGGAGGTAGTGCCAGCCGAGTCGTCGCAGGAGCTCGGGCCGCAGCCGCAGCGAGACCCGGAGGCTCTGCGTGCTGACGTCGCGGTCGGTCTCGACGACCACCGCACGGGTCCCGTGCGCGGCGACGAGGGCGAGCTTGCCCTTGTGCCCGATGTTGACGCGGAGGCCCCTGCGTTCCAGGCGCGCGGCGAGGTCGACGAGCATCGGCTCGGAGTAGTCGTCGCGATCGCTCGGCTGGACGCGGTCCTCCGCCTCCTGCAGCACCTGCGCGAGCGCGACCATGCCGTAGCGCATGCGCGACTCGTCGATGTCTCCGGGGCGGAAGCACGACACGATGTCCATCGAGCGACGCGCCCTGGTCATGCCGACCGCGAGCAGACGCTCGCCGCCCGGCTCGGCGAGGGCGCCGAAGTTCGAGAGCAGGCGCCCGTGCGGCGTGCGACCGTAGCCGATCGAGAAGATGACCCGGTCGCGGCTCTGCGCGACCGACTGCTCCAGCGTCACGACGGCGAACGGCTCGGGCCGGTCGCCGAGGATGAAGTCGTTGAGGTCGGCGCGCTTGGCGAAGGCGGTGAGGACCGCCTGCTGCACCCGCACGGCGTGCCGGGGGCTCGCGGTGATGACCATCAGCGACTCCCGAGGCCGGATGACCGCGTGCTCGAGCACCAGCTCGACCACCTTCGCGACCTCGGCGTCGACCGACTCGACCGCTCCGGAGTCGTTCTCGGGCATGCCGTGCCCGCTTGCGATGTAGTGGAAGCGGAGGGAGTCGTGACCGAGGAACGACCCCGCCCACGGCAGGGAGTCGATGCGCCCGCCGTAGAAGCGGCGGTTCACGAGCTCGGCGAGGTCCTCGCCGCCCGCGCGGTAGCTGCGGGTGAGGGTGACGGTGTTCAGCAGCTCGCCCAGGCGCGCGAGCGCCGACTGCGCGTGCAGCGCCTCGACGTCAGTGCGCGAGGCTGCGGTGCCGAACTCGACCGCCTCGTCGACCCGGAGGCCGAACGGGGTCGGCGTCTGGGTCACCGGGTCGCCGAACGCGACGACCTGCTTGGCCCGGCGGATCGCTCCGACGTTCTCGGCGAGCGTCGTGGCCCCGGCGTCGACGAGGAACACGGCGTCGAAGGTCGTCTCGGTGCCGATCCGGTGCACCTCGTAGGGCGACGCGAGCCAGGCCGGGGCGAGGACGCGGGAGAGGTGCGGTGCGGCCTTCTGCAGCTCCTGCGGAGTCGTCGCCGACTCGGTGCGCAGGAGCGCACGCAACGCGTCGCGCTCCTGGGGCCAGTCGACCAGGCCGATCTTCCAGGTCTCGGACAGCTTCCAGGCGAGCAGCTCGGAGCTCGAGGCGGCGTGCGCCTCGTCGACGAGCTTGAAGTCGGCCTCGAGGCGGTCGAGCACGCCGGTGTTCCCGCCGAGCAGCGCGCGCTCGTCGGTGAGCATGATCTCGAGAGCCGAGCGCCACCAGGCGAGGTCGAGCTCGATGGCGACGAGCTCGGCGGGCACGTGGCGCCGTGAGAGGTCGGTCAGGAGGGGGTCGAGGCCCCACTCGCGCAGCGTCGAGAGCAGCGTGGTCCGCTCCTGCAGGTTCGCGAGCACCTCGCTGTCCTCGGCGAGCCCCGAGACCATCGAGAGCAGCTCGGCGAGCGGGAGGGAGGCGAGCTGGTCGTTCCCGCCGCGGCGACCGAGCGGCTCGTCGAGCCGTCCGAGCTGATCCGAGACCTGCTGGTAGGCGACCTGCACGTCGGCGACGCCCACGGGCACCTCCGGAACCGTGCCGGCGACCGCGTAGCGCTGCCACAGCGTCCGCTGCTGCGCGACCCGGCGGAGTGCGGCGTTGAGGTCGGTGACGTGGGCGCCCGGCCGCATGTACTCGCGGGCGAGCTTCTTCAGGCGGCGGCGGTTCGTCGACGACATCTCCGCCGCGTCGCGCCGGGGCGAGGTCGCCACGATGAGGTCCTGGATCGAGCGGTCGAAGACGGCCGGCTGGAACTTGTCGAGGGTGTCGCGCACGTCCTGCAGCAGGCGCAGGTAGATGCCGAGCTCGGCGACCGACTCGAAGGGCCGCATCCGGGTCTGGCCGATCACGTCCTGCGCGCGGTCGAGCAGGCGCGGGAGGTCGCGCAGGTGCAGGCGCTTGGCGAGGTCGTGCGCCGCCTCGGCGTCGGTGGTGGACTCGAACTGGGCGCCGTACCAGGGCGAATCGCCCGGTCCGTAGCGGAACTCGCCGAGCCGCGCCGACTCGATCAGCATGCGCGTCGCCTCCGGACGGCTGTGAGCGAGCGCGGTGACCGCGCGGCGGTCGAGGCGGGCCGTGGTCGACGGAGGCGTGCGCAGCTGCGAGAGGCGCGCCAGCTCCTCGAGAGCCTGCAGCGCCGACACCGAGAAGCTGCCGTCGCGGCGGGAGAGGGCCCCGCGGTAGTCGAGCAGGACCTTCCGCAGACGCAGCAGCGCGTCGTCGATCTCGCTCACCGAGGGGCGCGAGGCCTTCTCGTTGCGCCCGATCGACTGGATCAGATCGCGACGGAGGGTGCGCGGACCGACGGCGATGCCGCCGAGGCCGGCCGAGAGCAGGCGCTGGTGGATGCTGTCGAGGCTCGAGCGGCGGGCGCTGACGACGAGGACGCGCTTGTGCTGGGCGGCCAGGGCGCCGATCGCGTTGACGATCGTCTGCGTGCCTCCGGTGCCCGGGAGCGTCTTCACGACGAGCGAGTTGCCGGCCGCGATGTTCGCGATGACCTGCTCCTGCTCGGCATCGGCGTCGAGGAGGAGGTTGTCGGTCGCGGGCGGACGCTCGTCCTGCGGGATGATCGACGCCACCTTCTGCGACTGCTGCAGGGCGCGCTTGGCGGCGGGGTTGCCGGCGACGGCGTCGAGCACGGGGTGCTCGAGCATCTTCGCGTCGCGGAGCATGTCGCCGGCGACATCGGCGAAGCTCGACACCACGAGGCGCGGGTGCACCGCGAACCAGGGCAGGTGCGAGGTCAGCCCGCGGAGCTGGTCGATGACCGGCTGGGGCTTGAAGACGCCGTTCTGGACCGCGAGCTCGACGAACTGCTCCGGATCGATCGTGATCCCGAACTGCTGCTTGAGGGCGCGGGCGAGCTGCGGGTTGAAGTAGGGCTGGCCCTTGAGCTTGAGCTCGAAGTCGCGGCCGTAGCGGCGGATCGCGAGAGGCCGCAGCAGGACGGGAGCGGTGAACTCGGTCTCTCCGGCGCGCCACTGCGCGAGGCCGATCGCCAGGTGGACGCCCTCGATGCCGCGCACCGAGCGCAGCTCGATCCCCTTGTCGGTGATGGCCGCCGCGGCGTTCTTCGCGGTCCGCAGCGCCAGCTCGTCGCGGATCAGCGACGAGAGGAGGGTCGTCTTGCCCGAGATGAAGGGCGGCAGGCCACCGGGGTGCGTGGTCGAGAGCTCGATCCGCGTACGCGGCGAGTCGACGAAGTGCAGGAGCGGCGACGGACCGCCGACCCTGGCGAGCTCCTCGCGCCACGACTGCCACACGGGATCGGCGACGTTGCCGCTCTGGTAGCCCGCTTCACCGCTCGTCACCTGGACGGGCGACGTGGCGTTCGGGGGCAGCCGGAGGGCGGACGCCTCCCGCGGATCACCGGATTCGGCTGAGGTCGCCGCCGGTCCGGCTCCTGGGAAATCGTCGACGCGTTGCACACGGCAACCCTAAACCGGGTACATCCGAAAGGCCGTAGCGACGCGGAGGGGCGCGGATCCGATGCGCCGGACGGGCCGGGAACGGCGACTCACCGGCCCGACGGTCGCCGGCCCAGCGAGCTCTGGAAGCGCAGGAGGTAGCCGTCGGGGTCGGTGACGAGGACCTGGCGGACCCCCGTCTCCTCCTCGTCGACGCGGTACCAGCGGGTCTCGGGCGGCGCGAAGAGCGCGATGCCCGCGGCCGCCAGCGCGTCGGCGATCGCGTCAGCGTCGTCGACGCGGATCTGGAGGTTGAGCCCGCGCCCGAAGGGAGCCTCGAGCGGTCCGGTGAGCCAGTCGCGGCCGACTCCGCGCTGATCGAGCATCACGTGCGCGGTCCCCGAGACGACGGAGGCGAAGCCCTCCTCGGGCCGGGCGTAGCGGACGCGGAACCCGCACGGTCCGCACCAGAACTCGAGGCTCCGGCCGATGTCGCCGACGAGGAGCTCGGGGACCAGATCGGGCTCGTCGGTGCTCATCGCGCCATCGTCGCACGGGGCCGTCCTCGCCGCGCCGGCTCCGGAGGCGGGCGCCGTCTCCGCGAGGGTCCCGCTAGGGTCGCTCGGGTGGACGCCTCCGACGAATCGCGTTCCGACGACCTGCCCGCGCGGCAGGGGCCCGGCGCGTTCCCGCTGTCGGCGCTGCTCGTCGTCCCGATCGTGATGGCCGTCGCCGGCGGCATCGGCGTGCTCGTGATCGTTCAGCTGCAGTTCGTCCCCGTCAGGGTGCTCCTCATCGGAGGACTGCCTTACGCGATCGTCGCTCTCGTCGTCGCCACGACGCTGCGCCTCCGGGCCTGGCGTCGCCCGATCGACGAGCAGGTCGAGGACGTCTGCTCGACGGGGCGGAGCTCGGCGCAGCGCATCACCTTCGCCACGGCGTCCTGGCTGATCGTGCTCTGGATCGCCGTCGCGGCCGTGTGGGCGGGTGATCTCGGGTCGTCGGTCGTCGTCGTCGGCGGGCCGCTCGCAGCGGGGGCCGTCCTCTCGATCGCGGCGAACGCACGGCTCCTCTACTCGCCGCGGGTGGCGCTGGCCGAGGTCGGCGCCGTGCGCACGCACGCGCCCGGGCGCGGGTGGATCCTCGCGAACTGGATCCTCGCCCCCGTGTCGTGGTTCGCGTTCGCGATCCCGGGCTGGGTGCTCGCGGGATCCTGGGTCCTCTGAGCGGTCAGTCCTTCTTGGTGCGGCCCGGCAGGAGCAGCAGACCCGAGACTCCGACGACGATCAGCAGGATCGCGACGACGGTCACGAAGGAGGCGAGTGCCAGCACCGGCATGATGATCGTCAGCACGCCCGCGATCACGGAGGCGATCCCCGCCGCGATGGGAAGCCAGGCGGGTCCGGCGACGGAGCGACCGCTGGTGATGCTCGAGACGCCGTCGAGGATCCAGCCCGCGCCGATCACGAGGCCGAGCACGCTGAGCGACTCGAACGGGTTCGAGAGGCAGAGGATCCCGGCGACGAGGATGAGCGCGCCGAGCAGCCCGGCGACCCAGCGCACCCGGGCCTCCAGCCGCGACGCGGTGAAGGCGAGCAGGAGGCGGAACACTCCCGCCGCGATCAGGTGGATGCCGAAGACGATCGCGACCGTGAGCAGGGTCGGGCCCGGGATCAGAACCGCGATCACGCCCAGGACGATGGCGATCAGCGAGACGCCGATGATCCAGCCGCGCTCGACGGCGGTGCGGGACATGGTGGGCGCGGGAGTGGTCTCGGACATGCGGATCCTTCGCGTCGTGGGTCGTGTCGGACACTGGGAACGTTAGGGCACGGTGACGCCCGCGGGCACCGCCTTGCGCGGCGCGGCCGTCAGAGGCGCACCCGCCGCAGGAGCTGGGCGTTCAGCGCCACGACGACGGTGCTGGCGCTCATCAGCAGCGCCCCGACCTCCATCGGGAGGACGACACCGATCGGAGCGAGCACTCCCGCGGCGAGAGGCACCGCGGCCAGGTTGTAGCCGGCGCCCCAGGCGAGGTTCTGCCGCATCTTGGCCGCGGTCGCCCGCGAGAGGGTCAGGATGCGCAGGACTCCGCGCGGGTCGTCGGAGGCGAGGACGAGCCCGGCCGAGGCGATCGCCACGTCTGTCCCCGCTCCGATGGCGATACCGACATCGGCCCCGGCGAGCGCCGGAGCGTCGTTGACTCCGTCGCCCACCATCGCCACGCGCCGCCCCTCGGCCCTCAGCCGCGCGACGACTTCGCTCTTGCCGCCGGGCAGGACACCCGCGACGACGTCGTCGATGCCGAGCTCGCGGGCGACCCGGCGGGCGACCGGCTCGGCGTCACCGGTGACGAGCGCCACCCGGACGCCGGCGTCGCGCAGCCCCGCGACGGCGGCCGCCGACTCCGGACGCACCGCGTCCTCGAGGGCGAGGGCGCCGATGACATCGTCGCCTCGGAGCACGTGCAGAACGGTCGCGCCGCGCTCCGACGCCTCCGCCGTCGCGGGGAGGGGCTCGAGACCCCGCTCGGCGAGCAGCGCGGGGCCGCCGACCGCGATCCGGTCGCCTCCGACGACGCCCTCGACCCCGACTCCCCCTGGTGAGGTGAACGCGTCGGACCGCGGCGCGCCCTCGCCGCCCGCGCGCACGATCGCCGCGGCGAGCGGGTGCTCGCTCTCGGCCTCGACCGCCGCTGCCAGAGCGAGCGCCTGCGGATCGCCGAAGACCTCGACGACCTCCGGCCGGCCGAGGGTGAGGGTGCCGGTCTTGTCGAAGAGGACGGTGTCGACGGTGCGCATCGCCTCCAGCGCCGCGCGATCGGTGACCAGGATGCCGGCGCGAGCGGCCTTCTCGGTCGCGATCGACACGACCAGCGGGATCGCGAGACCGAGCGCGTGCGGGCAGGCGATGACGAGGACGCTGACCGTGCGCACGAGGGCGGTGTCGGGCATCCCGAGCGCGAGCCAGACCGCGGCCGTGATGATCGCCGCAGCGAGAGCGAACCAGAAGAGCAGCGCCGCGAAGCGATCGGCGAGGATCTGCGCCCGCGAGGTCGACGCCTGCGCCTGTGCGACGAGTCGGCGGATGCCCGCGAGCGCCGTGTCGTCACCGGTCGCGGTCACCCGGAGGCGGAGGCGCGCATCGGTCGCGACGCTGCCCGCGACGAGACGGTCGCCCACGGTCCGCGGGAGGGCCCGCGACTCCCCCGTGAGGATGGACTCGTCGATCTCGGCCGCCCCCTCGACGATCTCGCCGTCGGCCGGGACTCGCCCTCCCGGCCGGACGAGCACCACGTCGCCGACGCGGAGCTCGTCGGGTGACACCCGCTCGGTCCCGTCGTCGACGAGGCGCTCGGCCTCGTCGGGGATCAGCTCGGCCAGCGAGTCGAGTGCGCTCGACGCCTGGGCGAGCGAGCGCATCTCGATCCAGTGGCCGAGGAGCATGATCACGACCAGGAGCGCCAGCTCCCACCAGAAGTCGAGGTCGTGCGGGAGCAGACCCGCACTGGCACCGAGCGACGAGAGGAACGCGACGGTGATCGCCAGGGCGATGAGCAGCATCATCCCGGGTGCTCGCGACCGGATCTCGCTCACCGCACCGGTCAGGAACGGCCGACCGCCCACGGCGAAGATCACGGTGCCGAGCACCGGGGACACCCAGACGAGCCAGCCGTGATCGGGGAGCGGGTAGCCCAGGAGCGCCGCGAACATCGGGCTCGCGAGAACGGTCGGGATCGCGAGGACGAGCATCGCCCAGAAGAGCCGGCGGAACATCGCGACGTGCGAGGCGTGATGGCCGGCGTGGTCGCCTCCGCCGTGCTCGTGCGAGCGGCCGGCAGGATCGTGGCCGTCCGCGGCGTGATGGTGCGTCGTGCTCCCGTGCGCGATCGCTCCGTGCGTCGTCGTCTCGTGTTCCATCGACTCTCTCCTCTCGATACCCCCTGGGGGTATCAACGAGGAGGGTCCGCGACTATTCCCGGACCGCGGGCGCCGGGGCGTCCGTGAGCCGACTCGTCAGTGCCGTCGACCGGTGCTCGCCGCGCGACGGCGCCTCACGCTCCGGACCACCAGCAGGAGGATCACCACTCCGATCGCGCTGTAGATGATCGCGTCGAGCACTCCGGCGTACTGGTCGACGAGCTCGTACTGCGTCCCGAGCGCGGCGCCGAACCCGATCAGCAGGCCGTTCCATACCCCGGAGCCGAGGAGGGTGAGTCCCGAGAACAGGAGGAGGTTCATCCGCTCGGCACCCGCCGGCAGCGAGATCAGACTGCGGACGCCGGGGATCAGCCGCCCGAACAGCACCGCCCACGTGCCGTGACGACGGAACCAGCCGACCGCCTTCTCGAAGTCCTCGCGGTCGACCAGCGGCAGCTTGGACAGCAGGCGGATCGAGCGCTCGGTGCCGATCCGGTGGCCGAGCCAGTACAGGACCAGACCACCGAGGTAGGCGCCGAGGGTCGCCGTGATGACGACGAGGACCAGGTTCATCCGCCCCTGCTGAGCGAGGAACCCGGCGAGCGGCAGCACCAGCTCGCTCGGGATCGGCGGGAACACCGTCTCGATCAGCGTCATCAGGCCGACGCCCACCTCGCCGAGCACGGCGATCACCCGTGCGGCGACGCCGACGAGTCCGGAGAGCTCGTCGATGCTGTCGGAGGAGGAAGAGGAGGTGGCCAGGGACGCCGGGGCGAGGGCGAGAGTCGCGATCGTCATGACTGAGAAGCTACTCAGCGAGTCGGCCTCCCACCTGGGAATCCGGCCGCGCGGTCACGGAGCGCCGGTGAGGATCACCGCGTCGGAGCCCTGCACCCGCACCTCGACCGCGGCGATCTCGGCGAGCGGGAGCCCGGTCGCGAGGGTCGGGTGCATCCTCGTCCCGGGCGTGCTCGTCCACGATCCGACCGGCTCCGTCGACCCGGAGGTGTCGGTCACGTACATGACGTAGCCCACCCCGCCGGTCTCGCGGTAGGGCTCGGCGCCGTCCTGCTCGCCTCCGCCCTGATCGGCCCAGCTGCAGTCCATGTCGATCCGCGTGCCCCACTCCTCCGAGACGAATCGCACGGTCGCCTCGACGGGCACGCCCGGGGCGCTCGCGAGCGACACGGTGGCGCCGGCGGTCTCGAGGGGCAGGGCCGAGCCGACCACGAGCGGGAGGGCGATCGCGGCGGCGGCCGACACTCCGGCCGCGACCAGCACGAGCGCCGCGATCCTGACGCGCGTCCGTCGGCGGACGGAGGCGGCGGCTGCGGCCAAGCGCGGCAGGAGCGCGGGCGGAGCCGCCTCGGCCGGGCGGCCCTCGGGGAGCTCGAGCAGCGCCAGGGCCTCGTCGTGGGGCAGGTGCGCGAGCAGACCGGGCAGCGGGACGAACTCCGAGAGCCCCTCGCGGCAGGCGGGGCAGGAGCGCAGGTGCAGCTCGTAGGCGCGGCGGTCGGCGGTCGACAGGGCACCGAGGAGGTACGCGGCGTCCCAGTCGCGGAACGCGTCGTCGTCGGGGAGCTCGTCGGTTCGCGGGTCGGTGCTCACAGCTCGGTCACCCCCCTCTCCTGCAGCGCGAGCTTGAGCGCGCGCATCCCGTAGTGCATCCGGGACTTCACCGTCCCGGGAGCGATCCCGAGCAGCTCGGCGATCTCGCTGACGCTCCGGCCGCCGTAGTAGGCGTGCACGATCACGGCGCGATGGTCGTAGCTCATGCCGCTCAGGGCGTCCGAGAGGAGCCAGGCGTCGAGCACCTGGTCGGTGCGGTCGCTGTGCGCGCGCTCCGGCACCTGGTCCGTGCCGAACTCGCGGGCGTGCCTGGCGCTCCGGCGGTCGTCGATGACGAGGTTGCGGGCGACGGTGTAGAGCCAGGAGCGGGCCGCGGCCTCGCCCTGCGCGAGGATCTCGGGATGCTTCCAGGCGCGCAGGAGCGCCTCCTGCACCACGTCCTCGGCCATCTGCCGGTCGCCCGTCAGCCGGAGGACGAAGCGCCAGAGCGCCGGGGAGTGCTCGTCGTGCAGCGCACGCAGCATCTCGGCCTGTTCGTCGGACATCTCCACCTCCCCTCCTTCAACGTAGCCGCGCACCGTTCGGTTCACCGCGCCGCGTCTGCGCCCCGCGGGAGGGGCCGGTGCGATCTGCAGGACCCGGTGCGATGCGCAGGCGATCGCCCCTCCCCCGGCCGTTGCCGCGGCAGAACACGGCATCGCGCCCGGATCGCTTGCGAATCGCACACCCGGCCGCGCGGGCCACCCGCACACCCGGCCCCGCAGCCCCGCCGGTTCGCGTCAGCGCCCGCACTCTGGTACTCCGGGTACGGTGACCTTCCCCGATGCCGCCGACGCCGCCCGCGTGCGCACCTTCCTCCGAGACAACCGCGCGCGCATCCTCGACGACATCCGCCACCTCGTCATGATCGAGAGCCCCAGCGACTCCCTCGACGCGCTCGAGGAGCTGCACGCCTACCTCGTGCACTGGGTCGGCGAGCGCCTCGGGCACGCCGCCGAGATCGAGCACCTGCGCGAGCAGGACGCACCCCGCGCCACCAGCTGGACCTACCCCGGTTCGGCGCCCGGCCGCGGGGCGCGCGGCTCCCGCCCCTTCATCGCGCTCCTCGGTCACTACGACACCGTCTGGCCGCTCGGCACGACCCGCTCCTGGCCCTTCGCCGTCGACGGCGACCGCCTGAGCGGCCCCGGCACCTACGACATGAAGGTCGGTCTCGTGCAGATGGTGTGGCTCGTGGCCGCCCTGCGGCACGCGCGGCTCGCCCACCCGGCGGTCCGGCTCGTCGTGAACGGCGACGAGGAGGTGGGCAGCCTCACCTCCCGCGGCTTCCTCGAGCACCAGAGCAGGGGCGCGGAGGCGGCGCTCGTCTTCGAGGGGGCGATCGGCGACGCGGTGAAGACGGCCCGCAAGGGCATCGGCAACTTCGTCGTCGACGTCGTCGGCGTCGAGGCGCACGCGGGAGTCGAGCCGGAGAAGGGCGCGAGTGCCATCCACGAGCTCGGCGTCCTGATCCCGCGCGTGCTCGGCATCGCGCGCCCCGAGGCGGGCACGACCGTCAACATCGGCCTGATCGGCGGGGGCCACCGCGTGAACGTGACCACGGGGCGCGTCCGGCTCGAGCTCGAGGCTCGCATCCGCGGCTCGGCGGAGGCGGCTCGGGTCGAGGCCGAGATGAACGCGCTCGAGGCCTCCGATCCGCGCATCCGCATCGAGGTGCGCGGGTCGTGGCAGCGTCCCGTCTTCGAGCGCACTGCGGCGGTCGCCGCGCTCTTCCGCCGCGCCGAACGCGTGGCGAGGACCATCGACCTGCCCCTCACCGAGACCTCGGTCGGCGGCGCGAGCGACGGCAACCTGATCGCGGCGCTCGGGATCCCGGTGCTCGACGGGCTCGGCGCCCCCGGCCAGGGCGCCCACGCGCGCGGCGAGTCCGTGAGCATCGAGGGGATCCTCGAGCGGATCACGCTCGCCTCCCTTCTGGTGGCGAGCTTCGCTGCGGAGGGAGACTGACGTGAGCGACGAGACGACGAGGAGCCCCGGATGACCCTGTTCGAGTCCCGCCCGGTCGGCGTGGTGATCGACGTGCCCGCCTCCGAGGTCTACGACTTCGTGATCGATCCCGCGAACCTGCCGCTCTGGGCCGAGGGCCTCGCCTCTGCCTCCGTCGAGGAGGTGGACGGACGCTGGTTCGCCGACTCGCCGATGGGGCGGGTCGAGGTGCGGTTCGCGCCCCGCAATCCGTTCGGCGTGGCCGATCACGTGGTGACCCTTCCCGACGGGAGCTCCGTCGACAATCCGCTGCGGATCCTCGTCAACGGCGACGGAGCCGAGGTCGCGTTCACCGTGCGCCGCCGCCCCGGCATGAGCCTGGACGACTGGGACGACGACTGCGCCCGCGTGGCGGCCGACCTCGAGACCCTCCGCCTGCTGCTCGAGGGCGGCAGGGCTCCCGCGCAGGGCTAGATTCGACAGAGCTCCGGCACAGGGCCGGCGCGCCAGCGCGAGAACGAGGGATTCGATGACCTCTCCCGATTCGACGACAGCCCGCACCAGAGGGGGCATCGAGCTCAACGGCCTCGACACGATCCAGGAGTCGGAGCGGCACGGCCGCCCGCGCGACCTGTTCTGGCCGTGGTTCGCCTCCAACGTGTCGGTCCTCGGCCTGAGCTACGGCTCGTTCCTGCTGGGCTTCGGGCTCTCGTTCTGGCAGGCGACGGCCGTCGGAGTCATCGGCATCGTCGTGTCGTTCCTCTTCTGCGGGTTCGTGGCCGTGGCCGGCAAGCGCGGCTCCGCTCCGACGATGGTGCTGAGCCGGGCGGCGTTCGGAGTCGACGGCAACCGGCTCATCGCGGTGATCTCGTGGCTGCTCACGGTCGGCTGGGAGACGGTGCTCGCCTCGCTCGCGGTCCTCGCGACGGCGACCGTGTTCGAGGAGTTCGGCTGGGACGGCGGCGTGCTCACCAAGGTCGTGGCGCTGATCGTCGTCGCTGCGCTCATCGTCGTCGCCGGTGTCGCCGGGTTCCGCCTGATCATGCGGCTCCAGCTCGCGATCACGATCGCGACCGCGGTCCTCACCGTGATCTACGTCGTCCTGGTGCTCGACCGCATCGACCTCGCGGCGGTCGCGAGCCTGCCCCCGGGCTCCGCCGCCGCCGTGATCGGCGGACTGGTGTTCATGATGACCGGCTTCGGACTCGGCTGGGTGAACGCCGCGGCCGACTACTCCCGCTACCTCCCCCGCACGGCGGGAACCGCCGGAGTCATCGCCTGGACCACGATCGGGGGCGCCGTGGCACCCGTCGTCCTGGTGATCGTGGGCCTCCTGCTCGCCGCGTCGTCGGCCGACCTCTCCGGCGCGATCGCGACGGATCCGATCGGGGCGCTCGCGAGCATCCTGCCGGTCTGGTTCCTCCTCCCCTTCATCGTGGTGGCGCTGCTCGGGCTGATCGGAGGCGCCGTGATGGACATCTACTCCTCCGGCCTCGCCCTGCTCAGCACCGGGCTGAAGGTCTCGCGGCCCGTCGCCGCCGGCATCGACGGGGTGCTGATGGTGCTCGGGGCGATCTACGTCGTCTTCATCGCGGGCGACTTCCTCGGGCCGTTCCAGGGGTTCCTGATCACGCTCGGCGTGCCCATCGCGGCATGGCTCGGCGTGTTCCTCGCCGATCTGCTCCTCCGCCGACGCGACTACGACCAGGAGGCGCTCTACGATCCGCGCGGTCGCTACGGCCGCGTCTCGGTCGCGCCGGTCGCGCTCGTGGTGATCGGAGCGATCGTCGGCTGGGGGCTCGTGGTGAACTCCTCGCCCGGCTTCGAGTGGGAGGGGTACCTGCTGGGGCCGATCGGCGGCCGCGAGGGCGAGTGGGCCTACGCGAACCTGGGCGTGCTGGTGGCGCTCGTCATCGGCTTCGCCGGGACGCTGGCCGCCTCGCGCTCGGCGGTGCGCCGACAGGAGTCGCGCGCGTGACGCTGCTCGTCGCGATCGACCTGCAGCACGTGTTCGCCGACCCGGAGTCGCCGTGGGGCTCCTCGGAGTTCGCCCGGGCCGCCTCCGGGACGCGCCGGCTGCTCCCCGCGTTCGGCGAGCGGGTGGTGACCACCCGCTTCGTGGCGCCGTCGCAGCCGAGCGGCGCGTGGATCCCCTACTACCGCGATTGGCCGTTCGCGCTGGTGCCGGCGGAGGACCGGCTGTACGAGCTGGTCGAGGGCTTCGAGGGGCACCGGACGGTGACGGCGACGACCTTCGGCAAGTGGGGTGCCGACCTCGAGGCCGAGCTCGACGAGTCTCGCGAGATGGTGCTCACCGGAGTCTCGACCGACTGCTGCGTCTTGTCGACCGCCCTGGCGGCAGCGGACGCGGGAGTGCACGTGCGGGTCGTCGAGGACGCGTGCGCGGGCGCCTCCGAGGCCGATCACCGGCGGGCGCTCGACGCGATGGCGCTGTACGCGCCGCTGATCGCGCTCACGACGGTCGACGAGGTGCTCGCGTCGATGCACGGCTGACCTCCGGTGCAGAACCGAGCGTCGGAGCGCCGCGACGCGGCATGATGGCGGCATGTCCTCCGCGAACGACCGCGACAGCGCGGCTCCCCGGGTCCTCGTCATCGGCGAAGCGCTGATCGACATCGTCGAGCGCGACGGCGCGAGCACGGAGCACGTGGGGGGCTCCCCCGCCAACGTCGCGCTCACCCTCGCCCGGCTCGGCCGCACGGCGACGCTCGTCACCGACCTCGCCGACGACGGCAGGGGGCGGCAGATCGTCGAGCACCTCGGCGCGTCCGGAGTCGTAGTGCTGCACGGCGACGCCGAGCGCACCTCCACCGCACGGGCCGTGCTGCAGGAGGACGGCTCCGCCGAGTACGACTTCGACCTGTCGTGGAACCCGCCGGCCGCCGACCCGGCCTCGGCAGACCACGTGCACACGGGGTCGATCGCGATCTACCTCGAGCCCGGCGGCGCCGCCGTGCTCGAGCTGCTGGAGGCGCTACCGGCCGGTGTCACCGCGAGCGTCGACGCGAACATCCGCCCCGCCCTCGTCGGCGGGCATCGGGAGGCGCTCGCCCGCTTCGAGCGCGTCGCCGCGGCGTGCGAGATCGTGAAGCTGAGCGACGAGGACGCCGAGTGGCTCTACCCGACGATGCAGCTGGACGAGGTGCTCACCCGCCTGCTCTCGCTCGGGGCGCAACTGGCCGTCGTGACCCGCGGGGGCGACGGGCTGCTGCTCGCCTCCTCCGTCGCGCGGGCGAACGTCCCGGCCGCGCGGATCGTCGTCGCCGATACGATCGGCGCGGGCGACTCGGCGATGGGCGCGATCCTCGACGAGGCGTTCCGGCAGGGCCTCGGGGCGCCGAACGGGATGCTGCTCGACGAGCCGGCGCTCCGCGCGATCGGCCACTGGGCGGCGAAGGTCGCGGGAGTCACGACCTCCCGCTCGGGCGCGAACCCGCCGATGCGCGCCGAGCTCTGACGCGCGCTGCGGGGCCGTTGCCCAGAGCGCGCGGCAGGTCGATACTGGGGCCGTCAGCGACGTCCCAGCACTGGAAAGGCACTCTCATGTCGACGAGCCTCAGCCCGTACATCAGCTTCCGGAACAACGCCCGCGAAGCGATGGAGTACTACCGATCGGTCTTCGGAGGCGAGCTCCAAGCGAGCACCTTCGCCGACTTCCCGATGGGAGGCGACTCGGCCGACGACGACCTGATCATGCACTCGCAGCTCACCACTCCGAAGGGCATGATCCTGATGGGATCGGACACCCCGTCGACCATGGACTACGACGACGGCGCCCGGGTGACCATCGCGCTCTTCGGCGACGACGTCGACGAGGCGAACGAGTACTTCGCCGCGCTGTCGGACGGCGGCACGGTCACGATGCCGCTCTCCGACTCCCCCTGGGGCGATCGCTTCGGCATGCTGGTCGACCGCTACGGCGTCGGCTGGATGGTGAACGTCTCCGCCGGCACGGCCTGACGCGTCCCGATCGGCCTCTGCGCGGGCGCAGAATGGAGGGACCGCTCCTCCCGGTCGCGATCGACCGGAGCGGTTCCTCCCGCGAACGAAGGCTGCAGATGACGATCACGCTCGGGTACAAGGCATCAGCGGAGCAGTTCGGGGCGCGTGAGCTCGTCGAGCTCGCGGTCGCGGCCGAACGCCACGGCTTCGAGAGCGCCGTCGTCTCCGACCACTTCCAGCCCTGGCGCCACACCGGCGGCCACGCCCCCTTCTCGCTCGCGTGGCTGGCCGCGGCCGGCGAGCGGACGTCGACCATCCGCCTCGGCACCTCGGTCATGACTCCGCACTACCGCTACAACCCGGCCGTCATCGCCCAGGCGTTCGGCACGCTCGGCGTCCTCTACCCCGACCGGATCATGCTCGGCGTCGGCACGGGCGAGGCCCTCAACGAGGTCGCGACCGGCTATCAGGGCGCGGGCGAGCAGAGCTGGCCCGACTTCAAGGAGCGCTTCGCGCGCCTGCGCGAAGCCGTCCGCCTGATGCGCGCCCTCTGGGCCGGCGACCGCGTCAGCTTCGACGGCGAGTACTACTCGACCCACGAGGCGTCCATCTACGACAAGCCCGAGAACGGCGTCCCGATCTACATCGCTGCGGGCGGCCCGGTGGTCGCCAAGTACGCCGGACGCGCGGGCGACGGCTTCATCTGCACCTCGGGCAAGGGCATGGAGCTCTACACCGAGAAGCTGCTCCCCGCGGTGGAGGAGGGTGCCGCGGCCGGCGAACGCGACTCCGCGAGCATCGACCGCATGATCGAGATCAAGCTCTCCTACGACACCGACCCCGCGCTCGCCCTCGAGAACACGCGATTCTGGGCGCCGCTGTCGCTGACCCCCGAGCAGAAGCACTCGCTGACCGACCCGGTCGACATGGAGCGCGCGGCCGACGAGCTGCCCATCGAGCAGGTCGCGAAGCGCTGGATCGTCGGCTCCGACCCCGACGAGACCGTCGCGCAGATCAAGCCCTACGTCGACGCCGGATTCACGCACCTCGTCTTCCACGCCCCCGGGGACGACCAGCAGCGCTTCTTCGACGCCTTCGAGCGCGACCTCGCGCCGCGACTGCGCGCGCTCTGACCCGAGCCGCGACGCCGATCACGGCCGTCGCGACGGACGACCCCGACCCGCACGCCGCAGACCCCGCACGCCGCAGACCCGCCCGCCGACTCCGCGTCGGCCGACCCCTCCGGAAGAGCCGCACCCGCATGACCGCTGCCACGGCCGACCTCCTCGCCCGCCTCGCCGACGGCGAGCCGATCACGCGCACGAGCGCCGAGACCCTCCTCTCGGCGCGCGGCGCCGACCTCGAGCTGCTCCTGGAGGCGGCGGGCCGGCTCCGCGACGAGGGTCTCGCGCTGCGCGGCCGCCCGGCCGTGATCACCTACTCCCGCAAGGTGTTCGTCCCGCTGACGAAGCTCTGCCGCGACCGGTGCCACTACTGCGTCTTCGTCGAGACCCCCGGCGGTCTCGCGGCCAAGCGCGAGTCGACCTTCATGGAGCCGGAGGAGATCCTCGAGGTCGCGAGGGCCGGCGCGGCGCTCGGCTGCAAGGAGGCGCTGTTCACCCTCGGCGACCGCCCGGAGGACCGCTGGCCGGTGGCCCGCGCCTGGTTGGCCGAGCACGGCTACGCCTCGACGCTCGAGTACGTCCGCGCGATGGCGGTGCTGGTGATGACCGAGACCGGGATGGTCACCCACCTCAACCCCGGCGTGATGTCGTGGGCCGAGCTGCAGCGCCTCCGGCCCGTCGCGCCCTCGATGGGCATGATGCTCGAGACCACGGCCGACCGGCTCTGGTCCGAGAAGGGCGGAGTGCACTACGGCTCCCCCGACAAGGACCCGGCCCTCCGCCTCCGGGTCCTCGAGGATGCGGGACGCAGCCGCATCCCGTTCACCACCGGCGTCCTGCTCGGGATCGGCGAGAATCAGGCGGAGCGCGCCGACGCGCTCTTCGCGATCCGCGAGTCGCACGAGCGCTGGGGTCACGTGCAGGAGTGCATCGTGCAGAACTTCCGCGCGAAGCCCCGCACGGCGATGCAGAACGAGGTCGACCTCGAGCTGCAGGAGTACGTCGCGAACGTGGCCGTCGCGCGCCTCGTGCTCGGAGCCGACGTGACGATCCAGGCGCCGCCCAACCTCACCGACGAGCAGGAGCTCGGCCTGCTCATCCGCGCGGGGATCGACGACTGGGGCGGGGTGAGCCCGCTCACCGCCGACCACGTGAACCCCGAGCGGCCGTGGCCGAACATCGACGACCTCGCCCGGCTGACGGCGAACGCCGGATACGTGCTGCGCGAGCGCCTCACCGCCCACCCGCAGTACCTCCGCGACTCCCCGACCTGGATCGATCCGCGGGTCGAGCCCTACGTGCTCGCGCTCGCCGATCGGGAGTCGTGGCTCGCCGACGAGTCGGCCGCGGTGCTGCCCCGCGCCTACGTCGAGACCCTCGCCGCGCCCGCCCGGCCGCCGGCCCCCGGCCTCGCGCCGGTGCTCGAGCGCGCGGCGGCCGACCCCGCCGGTCTCGGCGACTCCGACTACCTCGCGCTGCTCGAGGCCGACGGCGACGATCTGGAGGCGCTCGCCGCGCTCGCGGACGACGTGCGTCGCGAGGCGGTCGGCGATGCCGTCAGCGTGGTCGCGAACCGCAACATCGACACCTCCCTCTGGGGCGCCGGCGGGCTCACCGTCGAGCTCCTGGAGGAGCTCGCCGACGAGGCCTTCGCCCTCGGCGCGACCGAGCTCTGCCTCCAGGGCGCGCTGCCGCCGGAGCACTCGGGCGACGACCTCCTCCGCATCGCGCGCACTCTGAAGGCGCGGCAGCCCGGGCTGCACCTGCACGCCTTCCGTCTGGGCGAGATCCTCGACGCCGCGCTGCGCACGGGTCGCACGCCGACCGAGATGCTCGAGGCGCTCCGCGACGCCGGTGTCGACTCCGTGCCCGGGACGGCCGCGCGAATCCTCGACGACGACGTCCGCCGCGTGCTGAGCGCAGGCACCGACCCGAGCGTCGCCGAGTGGCGGCAGTCGGTGACGGCGGCGCACCGCGTCGGCCTCCGCTCGACCGCGACCATGGTCTACGGGCATCTCGAGACCCCGGAGCAGCAGCTCGCGCACCTCCGAACGCTCGCCGCGATCCAGGACGAGACCGGCGGGTTCACCGAGTTCATCGCGATGCCCTTCGTCCCGGCCGAGGCCGCGCCCGACGTCGTCCGGCTCACCCGTGGTGGACCGACCCTCCGCGAGACGCGCGCGGTCCACGCGGTGGCGCGCCTCCTCCTGCACGGGCGGATCCCGCACGTGCAGACGGCGTGGACGAAGCTCGGGCTGCACGCCTCCCAGGTGCTGCTGCGCGGCGGCGCCGACGACCTCGGCGGGCTGCTGCTCGACGGGACCCGGCCGGAGGTCGGCCCGGAGGCGCACCGCTCGCTCGACATGGCCACGGTGGCACGGCTCGCCGGCGAGATCGGGCGCGGCTGGCGCCAGCGCACCACCGACTACGGGATCGTCGCGCCCGACCGCGCCCTCCGGCCGGACGCGCCGACGGCACCCGGGGTGTCGCGGCTGCGACTGCCGCTGCGGGAGTCGCGCGTCCGCCGCGTGTCATGACGCGGCGCGCCGAGTTCCTCGAGCGTCAGGCCGCCCTCGTCCGGGAGTCGACGGTCGACGTCGGCGGCGCTCCCGTCCGCCTCCTCTCGGCCGGAGCGCCGAGCACGTCGCTCGTCCTCCTCGTGACGGGCCCCGGCCGGGGCGTGCGCGCCGACTCCGCGCTGCTGCTGCCGATGCTCGCGCGGCGGCGGAGAGTCGCCGCGCTCGAGCTCGCCGACCTCGCGGACCCCGGCCGCGACGGTGCCCGTGCGGTCGGCGCCGCGCTCGACGCCCTGGGCGCCGAGGACGCAGTCGTGGTGGGTCACTCCCTCGGCGCCGCGGTCGCGATCTCGGCCGCCGGCGACCCGCGCCTCCGGGCGCTCGCACTCGTCGCCGGCTGGCTGCGCCCCACCGAGCGCCTCGAGACCTTCGCACGGCTCTGGGAGTCGCTCGCCGCCCGTCCGGAGGCGCGCGCCGACCTCGCGCGGCTGATCGCCGTCCGCTCGCTCGCCGAGCTCGGGCCCGGCCGCCCGTCGCCGTTCGCCGTCGACTCGGCGCTCGTCGCAGCGGCCGCGGGTGCCGACTCCCTCGCGGGAGCCGCCCGCGTGCGCGTGCCGACCCTCGTGGTCGGCTGCGCCGCCGACGCCGTCGTCGGGATCGAGGGTGCGGAGGCTCTCGTCGGCGCGATCGAGGACGCCCGCTACGCCGTTGTCGACTCGGGGCACGCGGTGCTCGCCGAGCGCCCGGCCGAGCTGCTGGCGCTCCTCGAGCACTTCCTCGCCGACCCGCACCGCGACCCCGCGGGGTCGGTCCTGCCCCGGATGAGGGTCTGATGGGCGTCGAGGGAGCGTCGGACGTCGATGTCCTGATCGTCGGCGCCGGATTCGCGGGGATCGGGGCGGCGGCGCGACTCGCGCGCCGGGGCGGCGCCTCCTTCGCGGTGCTCGAGCGGGCCGAGCGAGTGGGCGGCACCTGGCGCGACAACCACTACCCCAACGTCTCGTGCGACATCCCCTCGCACCTCTACTCCTACTCCTTCGCGCCCGAGCCCGACTGGTCGGCCTTCTACGCGCCCGGCGCCGAGATCCAGGCCTACCTCGAGCGCGTCGTCGAGCGGGAGCGGCTCGCGCCTCACCTCCGGCTCGGCACCGACGTGCTCGAGATGGCGTTCGACGACGAGGCGCGGCGCTGGAGCGTGCGCACCTCGCGCGGCGACTACTCCGCCGCGGTGCTCGTGGTCTGCGCCGGGCGGCTCTCGGAGCCGCGCCTGCCCGCGATCCCCGGCCTCGACGCGTTCCCCGGCCCCGCCTTCCACTCGGCGCGCTGGCAGGACGACGTGCGCCTCGACGGCGCCCGCGTCGGCATCGTCGGCTCCGGCGCCTCCGCCGTGCAGATCGTGCCGCACCTCGCCGAGCGGGCCGCCGAGGTGGTGCTCTTCCAGCGCTCGGCTCCCTACGTCGTCCCGCGCCGGAACCGCGAGTACCCGCTCGAGGAGCGGCGAGCCCTCGCCCGAGTGCCTGGTGCGCTCGAGCGGCTCCGCGAGGAGCTGTTCTGGCGCGCCGAGCTCGGCTTCGCCGGTCGCGTCGGCCTCCCGGCCGCGATCGACCGGCTGCGGCAGGAGGCGCTCGGCCACCTCGCCGCGCAGATCGCCGACCCCGCACTGCGCGCCGCTCTCACCCCGGACTACGAGATCGGCTGCAAGCGCGTCCTGCTCTCGGACGACTACTACCCGGCGCTCGCGCAAAAGCACGTGCGGGTGGTCCCGAGCCCGCTGCGCCGGGTGGAGGGCTCCGCGGCGATCGGCGACGACGGCGCCGCGCACGAGGTCGACGTGCTCGTCTTCGCGACCGGCTTCCACTCGACCCGTCCCCCGTTCGCGAGGCGGATCCGCGGCCGCGGCGGGGTGCTGCTGGCCGACCGCTGGGCCGACGGCATGGCTGCCTACGACTCGACAGCGATCCACGGCTTCCCGAACCTCTTCGTCATCAACGGTCCCAACGCGAGCCTCGGCCACAACTCCGCGATCCACATGATCGAGACGCAGGTCGACTACGTCCTCGCGGCACTCGACCACCGCGACAGCTCCGGGATCGAGGTGCTCGAGGTGACTGCGGAGGCCGAGGCCGCCTCCGTCGCCCGAGTGGATGCGCTGAGTGCCGACACCGTCTGGACGAACGGCGGCTGCGAGAGCTGGTACGTCGACGCAGCGACCCACCGCCTGACGCTCCTGTGGCCCGACTTCGCGTTCGCGTTCCGCGAGGAGCTCGGGCGCTTCGACCCGGCCGCGTACGCGCCTTGACGCTCGCCGGGCCTCCTACCGGACGACCGTGCGGCATCCCGGGACGGGATCGAGGTCAGCTGCCCTCCGCGGCGGCGACGAAGGCGAGGATCGCGGCGGCCAGCCGTTCGGGGTCCTCCAGCGCGACGTAGTGACCGACGCCGTCGAGCTCGACGGCGGTGATCGGCCCCTCGGTGACCTGCTCGAGGGTCCGCGCCGTGAACGCTCCACCGAAGCCTCCGACGGCGAGGGCGGGGACGGAGAGGGGAGTCCCGGCGCGCAGCCGGAAGTCCGCCCCTTCGCCGAGCATCGACCGGTAGAGCCCGACGGCGCCGTTCCAGCCGTTCTCGCGGGAGAACCCCCGGGCGAACTCGTCGATGTCGGCGTCGGTGATCGCGCCGGGCACGGCCGTCATCGAGGGGAACGCCCAGGCGCCGAGCAGCTCTCGTTCGCGCCCGGTGAAGAGCAGTCGTGCGATCCCCGGCGCGGTGAGAGCGCCGATGTGCCACGAGCCCCCGTGGGTGATGTCGGCGAAGCCCTCGAGGCCGAACCCGGCGAGCCCCATCTCGGTGGCGATGATGCTCCGCACGTCGTGGGGATGGTCGGTGGCGAGCCGGTAGAGCGCGCCGCCGGCGATGTCCTGTCCGGCGAGGTGGACGGGCCCGACCGCCAGGGTCGTGATCAGGGCGTGCAGATCCTCGGCGGCGTCGGCGCTGGTGAAGTCCTCCTCGGCGGTGGCGGAGTCGCCGAAACCGCGGAGATCGACCGCGATGACCCGGAGTTCCGCGGTGAGGAGCGGGATGAGGCGGTGGAAGGCCCACCACGACTCCGGGAACCCGTGCACGAGCAGGAGGGGCGGTGCCGACTCGTCCCCGGCAGTGACGTAGTGCAGCGCGGTGCCGTTGACCTCGACGCGGTGGTGCTCGACCTCGGGGAGGGAGGCGGGGCGGGGTGTGACGGACATGCGAGCTCCTCTGTATGACAACTAGGTTGTCAATTATGCCCCTGCGCAACCTGGTTGTCAACGAGGGAGTGGCGCTACGGTGAGGGCATGCAGGGCGACTCCGGAGTACAGCTCGCACAGCTGCTGACGAGGTCGTTCGACGCGATGGTCGAGAGCGCCCGATCGGAACTCGCAAGAGCGGGCCACCCAGATCTCACCGTCGCCGCCGAGTTCGCTCTGCAGGCGATCGACGCGGGAGCGGACAGCGCCGCCGACCTCGGCCGGGCGCTCGATGTCAGCAGGCAGGCGGCCGCGAAGACGATCGCCTCGCTGGAGCGCTCCGGCTACGTCGAGCGGACCGCCGATGTCGGCGACGCGCGCCGGAAGCACCTCGTCGTCTCGGAGCGGGGCCGCGAAGCGATCGCGGTCGGAGCCGCCGGATTCGAAGCCGCGTACCAGAGGTGGCGTCGGGTCGTGGGCGACGAGCTCGCGGAGTCGGTCGTCGTCGCGCTGCGAGCCCTCGCCTCGCCGAGCCACCGCTGAGAGCGACCGGGTCCCGAGTGCCGCGGCACGCGCGATCATGGAGGCACCCCGCCCCCGCACGACAGGACCCCGCATGCCGTCCGACTTCGCCGCACCGCCGCCTCCGCCCGCCCTCGACCACGCTCTCGCGGCCGCCTTCCTGCGCAAGCGCTACGGACTGAAGGGGACGCTCCACGACCTCGGCAGCAACCAGGATCGCAACCTGCTGCTCGAGTCGGGCGACGAGCGGTTCCTGCTCAAGGTCGCGAACCCTGCGATCCCTGCCGGCGTCCTCGCGGCGCAGACGGAGGCGGTCGCCCGCCTCGCCGAGCACCTCCACGGCGTGCGGCTCCCGCGCGTCCGACCCGACCGGAAGGGTCGGCTGCTGCGCGACATCGATCTCGACGGGACCCCGGCGATCGCCCGGGTGCTCGACTTCGTCCCCGGCAGGACGCTCTCGGGCGGCGGCTACCTCTCCCCCTCGCTCGTCCGGGCGATGGGCTCGCTCGCGGCGCGGATCGACCTGGCGCTCGCGGAGCAGCCGCTGACGGGCCTCGAGGACACGGGCCAGTGGGATCTGCGCAACGCCGGCGAGGTCGTCGACGCCCTGATCCAGCAGGTCCCGCGCCGGGCCGCCCGGCCGATCCGCGCCGCGGCGGCCCAGGCGCGGGCGGTCGTCGACGCACTCGCGGAGGCGCTGCCCGTTCAGCTCGTCCACGGCGATCTCACCGACGACAACGTGGTCGTCGGCGACGGGCCGCTCCCCGACGGAGTGATCGACTTCGGCGATCTCGGCGCCGGCTGGGCGGTCGGCGAGCTCGCGGTCACGATCTCCTCCCTCCTGCATCACGCCGACGCCTCGGCGCCGACGGTCCTCCGCGCCGCCGCGGCCTACGACTCCGTGCGACCGCTCTCGGGCGACGAGGTCGAGGCGCTCTGGCCGCTGGTCGTCCTGCGGGCAGCGGTGCTCGTGGTCAGCGCCCACGACGTGCTCGCGCACGACCCGGGCAACGACTACGCCCGCGAGAACCTCGAGCACGAGCGCGTGATCTTCGAGCGCGCGACCGCCGCCCCGCTCCCGGTGATGCAGGCCCTCGTGCGCCGCACCCTCGGGCGCGCGCCGACACCGCCGACGGCGGCACTCGGCACCGCCCGGATCCTCGCCGGTCTCGACCACTGCGTCGTCGACCTCTCGCCCGAGAGCGCCGTGCTCGACGGTGGGCGCTGGCTCGACGACGAGTCCCGTCTGGTCGCCGACGCGATGGCCGCCGAGGCGTCCGCCGACCGGTCCCCGGCCGCGGTCCTGCGCTACGGCGAGCGCCGCCTGACCCGCGCCCGACCCCGCTCCGCTCACGAGCCCGAGACGACGGCGCTCGGAGTCGAGGTCCACCTCGCCGCCCCGACGACCCTCCTCGCCCCGTTCGACGCCGAGGTCGTCGCCGGCGCCCCCGGAGGCGTCACCCTCGCGACCGCCGACGTGCGGCTGCGCCTGGACGGCGTCGAGGACGCCCCGGACCCCGGCACCGCGGTCGCCGCCGGGGCGGTGATCGGAGTCGCTCCGGCCGTCCTCCGCGCTCAGGCCGCGCCGCGCGCCCTCGAGGTCGACCCGCCCTGGTTCGCGCGCCCGTCCTGGGCCGATGCCTGGCTCGACGTCCTGATCGATCCGACCCCGCTGCTCCTCGGGACGACCCTCCCGGCACCCCGGCCCGACGCCACCGTGCTCGATCGTCGCCGCGCCCACCTCGCCGACGTCCAGGAGCACTACTTCGACGAGCCGCCCACGATGCTCCGCGGCTGGCGCGAGCACCTCGTCGACGACTCCGGCCGCGTGCACCTCGACGTGCTGAACAACGTCTCCTCGATCGGGCACGGCCACCCCCTCCTGGCCGACCGCGTGGCGCGGCAGTGGCGGCTGCTCAACACCAACTCGCGCTTCTCGTACCCCGCGATCGGCGAGTTCTGCGAGCGGCTGGCGGCGCTGCTGCCCGACGGCCTCGACTCCGTGCTGCTCGTGAACAGCGGCACGGAGGCGACCGATCTCGCCCTGCGCATCGCCCGCGCGTGGTCCGGCCGCGACGACGTCGTCGCCGTCCGGGAGGCGTACCACGGCTGGTCCGGTCTCTCGGACGCCGTGTCGACCTCCGTCGCCGACAATCCCGACGCGGTCGGCACCCGGCCGCCGTGGGTGCACGTCCTCGACGCACCGAACAGCTACCGCGGCGTGCACCGCGGCACCGAGTCGCACAAGTACGCGGAGGAGGCGGTCGCCCGCATCGAGCAATTGGCCCGCACCGGCACGCCCCCCGGCGGCTTCATCGCCGAGACCTACTACGGCAACGCGGGCGGCATCCCGCTCCCCGACGGGTATCTCGAGGCGGTCTACGCGGCCGTCCGCGCCCACGGAGGACTCTGCATCGCCGATGAGGTCCAGGTGGGCTACGGGCGGCTCGGCGACTGGTTCTGGGGCTTCGAGCAGCAGGGCGTGGTCCCGGATGTGGTGGCCGTCGCCAAGGCGATGGGCAACGGGCATCCGCTCGGCGCCGTCGTCACCACCCGCGCGGTCGCCGAGCACTACCGCTCCGAGGGCTACTTCTTCTCCTCCGCGGGAGGGAGCCCGGTCAGCTCCGTCGTCGGCTCGACGGTCCTCGACGTGATCGAGAGCGAGGGCCTCCAGGAGAACGCCCGGGTCGTCGGAGCGCACCTGCGGGCGCGCCTCGAGGAGCTCGCCGCGCGGCACCCCCTGATCGGCGCGGTCCACGGGAACGGGCTCTACCTGGGGCTCGAGCTGGTCCGCGACCGCGAGACCCTCGAGCCGGCGACGGAGGAGACCCGCGCGATCTGCGAGCGCCTCCGGGAGCGCGGCGTCATCGTGCAGCCCACCTCGGATCGCCAGTGCGTGCTCAAGATCAAGCCGCCGCTGTGCTTCACCCGCGAGAGCGCCGACTTCTTCGCCGACCAGCTCGACGAGGTGCTCACGACGGGGTGGTGAGCACCTCGGCCCGGCGCCGTTGGGCCCGGTGTCCGATCTCGATACACCGTCCCCGGGGTCCGGTGCGCCCCCGCCGCAAGACGTCGCCGCCTGTCGACGGCGCGGGGATAATCGGAGGCATGCGAGAAGACGACGATGTCGATCTGGTGATCGACGCGTGGGCCGAGGCCCTGCCCGACCTGGACTTCGCCCCCCTCGACGTCGTCTCGCGGTTGCGTCGTCTCAGCCCGCGGGTGCAGGAGATCCGTCGCCAGTCGTTCGCCGCGAGCGAGCTCGCCCCGTGGGAGTTCGAGCTGCTCTCGATCCTGCGGCAGACCGGCGCGGGCGGGATGACCCCCTCCGTGCTCTCCCTGCGCCTCGGCATCTCGAGCGGCAACCTCGCCAGCCGGGTCGACCGCCTCGGCGCGCGCGGTCTCGTCGTGCGCGAGCAGAACGCCGCCGACTCGCGGAGCAAGATCGTCTCGCTGACCCCGCGCGGCACCAAGCGCGTCGACGAGGCGATGCGTCATCTCGTCGCGGCCGAGGGCGAGGTGCTGGCCCGGCTCGACACCCGCCAGATGTCGGTCCTGATCGAGTGCCTGCGCACCATCAGCGACACCCTCGACCATCTGGACTGACGCGCGACCGCGTCGCGCCGCGGAGTACTCCCGCGCACCTGGGAGGTCAACCCCGTTCGGCCGGACAGGAGCCCGTCGTAGCGTGAGTCCGCACGGTCGAGGCGCCAGCCACCCGTGCACGATGCACGCGAAAGAGCACCATGTCACAGATCCCCATCATCCAGCCCGCGCGATGGAGCCGGAACGGAGTCAGGATCGTCGTCGTCCCCGGAGCAGACCTGCCCCGGTTCCGACTCGAGATCGACCCCTGCCTCGCCACCGACCCGCGCCTCGTCCCCGGCGACCTGTTCGCCACCGTCGAAGAGGCCGAGCGCGCCGCTGAAGCCGCCGCCGCCACCCTGACGCGTCGGATCTCGGCCTGAGCGTCAGCGTCTGGCGAGCCCGTCGATCGGCCCGGTGGGGATCGCGATCCACCCCTCCGCCCGGGCCGCCGCCCGCAGCTCGTCGGGGACGGCGAGCGTGCTCCCGAGCGCGTGAGCACGAGCGTTCAGGGCTGCGATCACCGCGTCGAACGCGTCGTTCGAGCGCGCCATCAGGGCGAGCACCTCGGCCGGGGCGTCGAGCCACGGCGCTGCGGTGCGGAGCGCGGTGACGGCGGGCGCCATCGCCTCCGGTCTCGTCTTGTAGCCCGTCGTCTCGATGTGCCACCACCGCAGCGCAGCAGCGGGGTAGACCTCGACGAGCCGGCCGCCGCCCGAGCGGTCGACGTCCTCGCCGGCCGCCGCGAAGGCCTCGAGCAGCTCGGCGCAGCGCATGGCCGTCATGCCGAGGCGATCGGTGGACACGCTGAGCGGCCACCGCCCCGTCACGTCATGGGCCGCGCGGTCGGTCTCGCGGTACGCGAGCCGACGCCTCCACTCGAGACCGGCCAGCGTTCTCGGCGCGATCTCGCGGCGGGTGTGCGCCGAGACGAACTCGACGAACTCGAGCGGCCAGCCGAACGCGCAGTCGATGCCGATCGCCGTCGCCGCCCGCGAGAGCGCGACGATGCCCTCGTCGGTCGCGCCGAGCGAGAGGGAGGCGACCACGGCTCGACCCTCGCGCCACTCGACCGCCGCGAGCGCGGTGCGCACCGGCTCCGCTGCGAGGTCGACCCCGATGGTGAGCATCCGGCAAGGCTAGCCCGGCCGGTACGCTCGAGCGATGACGTCGCCCTCCCCCGCCGCAGGGGCGCACGCGATGCGGATGGGCATCACCGCCGTCCGGATCGTCGTCGCGCTGACCGTGCTCGCCGCCGTCGTCGCGACCGCCGTCGACACCGCGTCGCGCACGCCGCTCGTGCCGGTCAACTTCTTCGGCTTCTTCACCATCCAGGGCAACATCCTGCTCGCCGTGACCCTGCTGATCACGGCACTCGCGGGCCGACGAGCCGGCCCGGTCCTGGCTCTCGTGCGCGGCGCGACGACGAGCTACATCGTGGTCGTCGGCCTCGTCTACAACACCCTCCTGGTCGGCCTCGCCGGTGGAGTCGCGCTCCCCTGGGCGAACACGGTGATGCACCTGCTCTTCCCGGTCTACGGCCTGCTCGACTGGCTCCTCGTCGCCGACAGGCCGCCGCTGCCGTGGCGCCGGCTCTGGATCGTCCTCGTCTACCCCGTCCTCTGGCTGGTCGTGGTCCTGATCCGCGGCGCGACCGACGGATGGGTGCCCTACCCGTTCCTCGATCCGGCGACCGGATACGGGACCGTCGCGGTCTACGTCGTGATCATCGCGATCGCCTTCCTCCTCTCGGGGGCCCTCGTCTGGGCGCTGAGCCGCGTTCGCGTGCTCCGTCCGGGCGAGGTCGGCTGACTCCGCGAGACAGGGCCTGTTCTGGGGGTGACCGGGCAGGTTCCCTCCGGGGCGCTCTCCTCTAGCGTCGGCAGCAGCGGCCCCCACCGCCTCACCCCTTCTCGAGAGCGGTACCCCATGCGACTCCCCCTGTCCTCCCGCCTGCTGTCCTCCCGCCCGCGCCGCTCCGGGAGCCGCCGCGTGCGCGCCCTCGCGACCGGCGCCGTCCTCGCCCTCGCCGCGGCGCTCGTGCCCACCGGCGCCGCCTCCGCCGCCCCGACGCTGTCGCTGCTCAGCCTCGGCGACTCGATCACCCAGGGCTACGGCACCTGCGGCCGCTTCGACGACTGCCCGCGCAACAACTGGTCGACGGGGACGAACGCGGCGGTCGACTCCTTCGCCTCGCGCCTGCGCAGGGCGAACCCCGGCACCACCGTGACGACCGCCAACTTCGGGCAGACGGGCAGCACGGTCGCCGGCGTCCCGGCGCGGATCGACGCCGCCGTCGCCGCCGGCGTGCGCCCCGACGTCGTGACCCTGCTGATCGGCGGCAACGATCTCTGCTCCGCGAAGATCCCCGTCGCCGCCGACGGCTACACGATGACGCCCGCCGCGACTTTCACCACCGGAGCGAAGACGGCGATCACCAAGATCCGCACGACCTGGCCGAACGCCAAGATCGTGCTCTCCTCGATGCCGAACGTCGCATCGGAGTGGGCCGTGGTCAAGGGCGGCATCGGCTCGGTCGTCTGGGCCACGGGCAACCTGTGCCGCACGACCCGGGGAGTGAGCGCGACCGGCGGACGTCTGAGCACGACGGCGGCAGCAGCCTCCGCCGCCGCAGCGAAGACGCGCACCGCGCAGTACAACACCGCGCTGCAGAGCGCCTGCGCCTCGGCCGGTCCGCTCTGCGACTACGACGGAGGCGCGCTCACCGCGACCCCCGCCTCCAAGTCGCTCATCGGCACCGTCGACTACTTCCACCCGAGCATCGCGGGGCAGGCCAAGATCGCCTCCGTCGAGTGGGCCGCGTCGAACTTCGTGGCGACCGGCTGAGGGAGCGCGGTCACGCGTCCTGAGGACGCTCCCCTTCGCGTCGGCGCCGCTGCTCCTCGGCGAGCCGCGCGTAGTGCGCCTCCTCGCGCTCCAGGTCGGCGAGCTGCTCCTCCGTCGTCTTCGGCGCGGGCCGCACGACGATGGTGGGCGGCGGCGTCTTCGGGCGTCGGAGCCGGGGCGTGGTCCGCGCACCCGGGACGAAGGAGGCGCCGTCGCCCTTCTTCCAGTCGTGGCCGAGGAGGAACCAGATCGTGACCCCGATCAGCGGGATGAACACGATCAGCAGGATCCAGACGATCTTGGGCAGATTGCGGACGACGTTGTCCGGCTGACGCACGACATCCACGAGCGCCAGCACCATCAGCACGATGGTCAGCAGCGAGAACAGAAACCCCATGCGTTCGAGGGTACGGCGCTCGGCGCCTGCGCCGCAGTCGCGGGTCGTGGGCGCGACCGGCGGGCCGCCGCCTCCCAGCGCCCCGTGTCACCATCGAGGGATGACCGACACCCCCGCACCCGGCGTCCGCTCCGGGAGGCGTCGCCCGCTGACCGCGCGCCGCCTCGCGCTGATCGCGGGCACCGTCGTCGCGCTCGCCGGCGCGGCGGTCGTCGCGCTCATCCCTCTGCAGTACTGGAATCTCACTCGACTCGGCTTCGACTACGCCTGTTCGGCGAGCGTCGGCGCAGTGCCGCCGGGCGAGGGCGAGCTGGTCTCGGGCTACTGGTCGTGGTGGCCTCTCGGCGCCGCCTGCGAGTGGACGTCGCTCGACGGCAGCATCCTCGTCGATCGACCCGACTGGTCGACGACGGCGGTGGCGATCACCGGAGTCGCCCTGCTGCTCGCCGGGCTCGTCGCGGTGGTCCTCGCGTTGCTCCTCCGCCGCCGCACCCGCTGACAGCCGCTGAGCGCGCCGGCGATCAGCGGTCGAAGAGGTTCCCGATGTCGCCGAGCCCCGGCAGCTGGAAGTCCGAGCCGAAGTCCGAGACCTGCTCGCCGAGCCCCGACACGTGCTCACCCGCACCCGACACGAGGTCGCCCGCTCCGCCGGTGATGTCGCCGAAATCCCCGAGGTCGCCGAAGCCGCCGGTCAGGTTCTCGAAGTCGACACCGAGGCCCGCCGCACCCTCGAGCAGGGGGCCCGCGACGCTGCTGATCACGGCGCCGCCGGCGACCGCCGCGAGCAGCCCGCCTGCCGCGCCCAGCCCGACTCCGGCCACCGCTCCGACCCCGGCGCCCGCGAGCGCCCCGCGCGTGCCGGGCTTCGAGAACATCTTCTTGAGGAACCCGGGCTCGTTCGCCTCTCCGCGCGTCGCGGCACGGGCGAGGTCGTCGGGCGCCGACGACCTCGGCTGCTCGTGCGCCGGCAGCTCGTCTCGGAGCCGCGCCTCGACCTGGGTGCGCTGCGCCGGTGTCAGCCGGGCGAAGGCGTCGCGATGCACCTGCTCGAGCTGCTCGGGGTCGGCCGTGCGGAGGAGGTAGTCGTACCGCGCGATGGCGGCCCGGTCCTCGGGCGAGACGGCCGAGTGCCCCGGCCGGGCGTCCTGGGGCCGAGCGGAGGCGCGCGGCTGGGGCGCCGTCGCTTGCGCCGGTCGAGAGTCGCCCGTCACCTTGTCGGCAGCGGTGCGGACGAGACCGCGCCAGTCCGTCGTGCCGGTGCCCGACGACGAGGTCGAGCCGGTCGTCGAATCGAGGGCCTTCGACGCCATACCGAGGACGCGCTTGAACATGCTCACAGAGAACCTTCCGTCGAATATCAGGTCCGATCCTCTCGGCAGCACCTGAGCAGAAGCCGACCGATCCCCCTCCGGACGCCGAGAACACCGTCGGACGGACCGCGTCGTCAGCCCACGACGCCGAGCTCCCGCAGGCTGTCCACCGTGTCGAGGATGGTCTCGACGACCGGTCGCGGCGCGAAGCCCAGCTCGCGCTTCGCCCGGTCGTTCCGGATGACCAGCGGCGGCACCTCCTCGCCCGGCGCCTCCTCGGTCGGAGCCTTCGCGGCGACCTCGCCCAGCTGCTCGCGCAGCACCCGAGCCACCTCGAGGAACGTGGTCGTCGGGCCGTCGGCGAGCAGCAGGTAGCGCTTGCCGGCGGCACCCGGCGTCGTCATCGCGGCGATGTGGGCGGTGGCGACGTCGCGCACGTCGGCGATCCCGAACCGCTGCCTCGGAGTGACCGGCATGGCTCCGCTCAGCATCGCCGTGAAGACCTGGAGCGAGGAGCGGGCGTCGGGAGTCAGGGTCGGCCCCGCGATCCAGGTCGGGTTGAGGGCGACCAGCTCGGTCCCTCCGCCCTCGGCCTCGATGAAGTCCCAGGCCGCACGCTCGGCGACTGCCTTCGACAGCGGGTAGACGGCGAGCCCGGGGGTCTCGGGCGAGGTCCAGTCGTTCTCGTCGTAGTCGCGGACCGGCTTCGGCGAGTAGCCGACCGCGGCGAACGACGACGTCAGCACGACGCGCGGCACGGAGGCGTCGCGCGCGGCGCGCAGGACGCGGAGAGCACCGTCGCGAGCCGGCACGACCACCTCCTCCGGATCCGGTGACGAGATCATCGGCGAGGCCAGGTGGTAGACCCCGTCGACGCCGGCGACGGCATCGGCCCAGCCCGTATCGGAGGTGAGGGACGCCGCGATCAGCGTGAGCCCGTCGTCGTCGCCTCCCCCGCGACGGACGGCCGCGCGGACGGCGGGCCCGCTGTCGAGCGACCTCACGGTGGCGCGCACCTGCACGCCTGAGCGGAGGAGATCGGCGATGAGGCGGGTGGCGAGGTATCCGGAGGCGCCCGTGACGAGGACGGTGCCTGTGGTGGTGGCGGCGGCGGTGGTGTGCGATGTGGTCATGGTGCGAGCACACCAGCCCTCAAGCGCTTGAGGTCAAGCGGAGTCGGTCGCGGATCCCTCCCGGATCTCGTGGCCGAACATCGTGCGGAGCTCCGGCAGCATCTCCTCGAGCCGCCGGAACGCCTCGTCCTCGACGTTCTCGTCGCCGACGGCGCGGGCGTCCCACAGCGACGCCTTCGCCTCCAGGTAGTCGAGGTGCAGGCGAAGCGTCTCGATCTCGCTCCGGACGCGCTCCGCGTGCCGCAGCAGCAGGTCGCGCTGATCGCCCGCCGCGAGACGGCCGAGCCTGCGGTTCGCCTGGTAGGTGCGCATGTCCTGGATGCCCACGCCCATCGCCCTGAGGCACGCCAGTGCCTGCAGCGAGTCGAGGTCGACCTCGCTGTACCGGCGGTGCCCGCTCGCTCTGTCGCGGCCGATGGGCCCGACGAGCCCGGCCTGCTCGTAGTAGCGCAGGGTGGGCTCGCTGAGCCCGGTCCGCTGCGACGTCTGCTGGATGGTGAAGGAGGCCATCTGCCCAGCAGACCACATCTCGCGGGGACGGCGCCGGAGACGTCGTGGCGCCTCCTCTCACTGGCGCTGATGCGCGCGTGAACCGGCTCGGAGGAGGAAGCGGCGGAAGTTCCTCCGACGACTTCCGGCCTCGGCTGTCGATCCGTTCACGGTGCTGCGTCATGCCGGTGAGAGCAGCGGAAGGTCCGGCTCTCGGGAAGGACCTCCTCGCGCTCGTCGCGACGGCGGTGACCTCGACCGTGCCCACCATCGGCGCCGGGATCGTCCACGACACGATCGTCGGACGGTATCTCGCCGTGGCAGGACGGCCCGGTTTCACGGTCGCGCGGAACGCCGTCGAGTACCTTCTCGAGAGCAGGCCCCTGTCGCTCTTCGCGATCGACAGGGGGCACCAGCTCGCTGTCGTCGTGGTCATCGCGCTCGTCCTCGGCCTCCTCGGTCGGTGCGAGCGCGGCCGAACGATTCCTAGGGAGACGCAGATGCAGTACATGATCCTGATCCACACCGAGCCCTTCGAGGCGCCCGCCCCCGGCGGCCCCGGTTTCGACGAGTACATGGCCCCGTGGCTCGGCTACTACCAGACGCTCGTCGACGACGGCGTGCTGGTGACGTCGGGCCAACTGGTCGACGCAGACTCCGCCACGACGATCCGGCGTGCCTACGGAGGTGGCGACACCGTGGTCGACGGACCGTTCGCCGAGACGAAGGAGCAGTTCGGCGGCTTCTACATCGTCGACGTCGCCGACCTCGACGCGGCCCTCGCGTACGCTGCGGCGCTGCCGCTGCCCGCGGGTTCGTTCGAGGTGCGCCCACTCCTCCGGACGGGCGGGTGACCGCGGTCACCGACGCCGTCACAAGGTTGGCACGCGAGGAGAGCGGGCACGTGCTCGCTCTCCTCGCGTCGCGCTTCCACGACCTCGACCTCGCCGACGAGTCCGTTCAGGAGGCGCTCATCGAGGCCCTCCGCTGGACGGAGGTACCCGAGAATCCCGCGGCGTGGCTGTACACCGTCGCGCGCAACCGCGCGATCGACCGAATCCGCCGTGCAGCCGCTGCCGAGCGGCGGGAGCGCCGGGCGGCGACCGACCGGGCGGTGCTCGAGCACGCCCGCTCCCTCGGCGAGACCGGAGAGGAGGAGCCCGAGATGATCGTCGACGAGGCCGATGTCGGCGACGAGCACCTCCGCCTCGTGCTCCTCTGCTGCCACCCTGCGCTCGGGCTCGACGCCCAGGTCGCCCTCACGCTCAAGCTCGTCGGCGGCCTCACGACCGCCGAGATCGCCGCCGCGTTCCTCCTCCCCGAGCCGACGCTCGCCCAGCGCATCGTCCGGGCCAAGCGGAAGATCCGCGAAGCGGGCATCCCGCTGTCGATCCCCGCCGACCTCGACGGCCGCGTCGACGCCCTGCTGCGCGTGCTCTATCTCGTGTTCAACGAGGGCTACCTCTCCCGGGGCACGACGGGAGGTGCGCGCGTCGATCTCGTGGAGCAGGCGATCCGACTCACGATCCAGGCGGTCGCCCTGCTGCCCGCCGACCCCGAGGTCGAGGGCCTCCTCGCGCTCGAGCTCTACGCCCGTGCCCGTATCGACGCGCGCTTCGACGGTGACGACCTCGTCCTGCTCGAGGATCAGGACCGCTCGCGCTGGGACCTCGAACTCATCGAGCAGGCCAACGGCGTCCTCGACCGCGCGATGCGCCGGAGCCGCCCTGGACCGTTCCAGGTGCAGGCCGTCATCGCCCGCTACCACGCGAACGCCCGCACGGCCGGCGACACCGACTGGCCGGCGATCGCGTCGGCCTACGCTCGGCTCGAGACGATGACTCCCTCGCCGATCGTCGCGCTCAACCGTGCGGTCGCGATCGCGATGGCCGACGGCGCTCCGGCGGGGCTGGCCGCGCTCGAGCGCGTGTCGGGGCTCGACGAGTACCACCTGTACTGGGCAGCGCGGGCCGAGCTGCTGCTGCGGTCAGGCGCGGTGGACGCTGCCGCATCCGCCTTCGCGCGAGCTCGCGCCCTGGCGGTGAACCCCGCCGAGCAGCGGCACCTCGATCGCCGGATCTCGCGGCTCGACCGGTAGCGTGCCCGACCACGTGGACCGCCGCCCGACACGCCCCGGCCGATCGGTCGGATCCCGCGGCCGTCCGGTCGGGCGTCACCCGCGCCGCTCCGCCAGGCTTGCTCCATGCCCTCGACCGCGTCCGTCCCCGTCGTCCGCCCCGACCAGGCGACGAGGCGCTTCCCCTACGTCCCGCTCGTCGCCCTGATGCTCCTGAGCTTCCTGCTCGTGACCGCCGAGTTCCTGCCGAACGGAGTCCTCACCGAGATGGCGGCGGGCCTCGACGTCACTCCCGGTCAAGCGGGGCAGACCGTCACCGTGACCGCGCTCGTCGGCCTCGTCGTCGCCCCCACGGTCGGCCTGATGTTCCCCCGGCTCGACCGCCGCACCCTCCTCATCGGGACGGCCGTCGCCGCCGGTGCCTCGAGCGTGCTGGCCGGCCTCGCGCCGACCCTCCCTCTGGTGCTGCTCTCGCGCCTCCTTCTCGGCGCCGCTATCAGCGCCTTTTGGTCGATGTCGATCACCGTCGCCGCTCGAGTCGCCGGCCCCGATCGGGTCGGCCGCGCCACCATGTTCACGAGCGCCGGTCTGTCGCTCGCGACCGTCGCGGGGGTCCCCCTCGGCGTGATCCTCAGTGAACTCGTCGACTGGCGCGCCGCCTTCGTCCTGATCGGCGTCCTCACCGCTCTGCTCGCCGTCCCCCTGCGCCTCCTGCTGCCGAGCGTCCCCGCCGCACCGGCCGCCGGTCTCGGCGTCCTCCTCGACACCGTCCGCCGGCGCGGTGTGCGCCAGGGCTTCGCGGGCCACATCCTCGTGGTCCTCGGCCACTTCCTCGCCTACACCTACATCCGGCTCGCTCTCGAGCGCACCGAGGGCACCGACGCCGCGACCATCGTCGCCCTGCTGGCGCTCTTCGGCGCGGGCGGCCTCGTCGGCAACATCGTGATCGGCTCCGTGATCGACCGCTCCTTCGCCTTCTTCGGCGTCGTGGCACCCGTCGCGATCGCGATCGCCGTCGGAGGCGTCCTGCTGCTCCCGGGTTCCGTCGCCGCCATCGCGGTGGCCGTGTTCGTATGGGGCTTCTTCTTCGCCTCCTGGCTGATCATCGTCAACGCGTGGGTCGGCCACCGCATGACCGATCGCCTCGAGGCCGGTGGGAGCCTGGTGGTCGTCGGCTTCCAGGCCGCCATCGTCATCGCGGCCGGTCTCGGGGGCGTCCTCGTCGACGCGGTCGGAGTCGAGGCCGACTACGTGATCGGAGCGGTCCTGCTCCTCGTCGGGGCGGCCCTCTTCGGCTCGTCGAACCGCAGGCGCTCGGTCTGAGCGCTCACGCCGCGCGTCGTGCGGCCCGCCACTGCGAGGGCACGACGCCGACGTGCCGTCGGAAGGCCCGGCTGAGCCCGTCGTCCGAGGAGTAGCCGAGCGACCGCGACGCCTCCGACACGCTCCGTCCCGCCTCCAGCAGCTCCTTCGCCCGCCGCATGCGCACCTCGGTCACGTAGCCCGCGGGCGACCGCCCGAACGCCGCCCTGAACCGCTCCGCCAGCACCGTGCGCGACATCGCGCCGACACTCGCGAGCTGATCGACCGTCCACTCGCGGCCCGGCTCGCCGGCCACCGCCGCAGCCACGCGGTCGAGATAGACGTCACCCGTCACCGGAGGCGCCGTGCTCGCGTCACCGAACGCCCACGCCCGCACCACCGAGAGCAGCACGGTCCGCACCATCAATCGGCAGATCACCGGGTCTCCCGACCGCTCCGACCCTCCGTGGGCCGGTCCGAGCTGCGCCGCGAGCGCCGCCGCCGCCGGCTCGAGCCGCGAGAACCCGCTCGCGAACACGAGCCCGGGCAGCGGCCGGGGGCACGCTGCGGCGTCGAGCTGCACGTCGACCACCGTGAGCCGCGCACCGGAGACCGATGCGAGCGTCGCCGCCCGCCGCCCGAAGGTCAGCAGCGCATCCCCCGCCAGCAGGGTCCGGGGCACGGAGGCGGCGACCGCATCGCCCGCGCACACCTCCAGCGCGCAGGCGGACCCCTCAGGAGCGAGCACCGTGACCTCGCCCTCGACGACGTACACGAGCACGACCGCCCCGGCCGCGAGCACGGTCCGCTCTCCGGAGGCGAGGGTCGCGCGCCGGGTCGACCCGAGCGTCACGTCCAGCGAGGCCAGCACAGTGTCGAGCACGTCGGGTTCGATCGTCATTCTCGGAGCAACGCGCACCGCTCCCCCGCCATTCCGGAGGCGCGACTCCGCCGACGCACCCTGCCCGCCACTCCCTCCGGATACCCCCCGATGAGGCCGGGCGAGCCCACTCGCGCGTCCTGGACGACTCGCAGCCGACAGACTGAGCGCACGGCAGCGACAAGCCCCAGCGGCCGCTCTCCGCGAGGAGCGTGCACCACCATCGGCCTCCCCTGTCACCGCGGGCCCTGTCCTCTGCACTCCTGGTTCGCGTGCGGTCGTCCCGCAGGTGAGGGGCGGGTCGCAGAAGGCTTCTCGCTGCGTCGAGAAGCCGTTCCCCACTCCGTTCCCCGTCCTCCCGCGCTCTCCGGCGCCTGCTCTCGTCCCGTCTCGCCCCTGGAGGCTCTCCCGTGCTGATCGACTGTCTCGCGTCCACCGGAAGCGACGCGCTCGCACCGATCCTCGGCGGTGCGGTGCTCCTCGCGCTCGGCATCACCCTCCTCCTCCTCGCGCGCCGTCGCGGGCGGCGGAGCGCGACGGCAGCAGCCCTGATCGCGCTCGTGATCGCCGCGGGCCTCGTCAGCGGCCTGGGCGGCGCAGCTGCTCCGGCCCACGCCGCGGGCGGCTGCTCGCCCGACCGCGCACCGAGCGTCGTGCTCCCCACCTCGACCCCGACCACGACACTGCCGACCGAGCCCGTCCCTGCCGCGTCTCCCGCACCCACCGGGGCGCCGACGGCTCCGTCGACCGACGCACCCACCACGGAGCCGACGGTCCAGCCGACCACCCCCACGTCCCCGCAGCCGCCCGTCGCCACGACTCCTCCCGCCGTGCCGAGCACGCCGCCCACCGCCGTTCCGAGCACGCCTCCGACGACCGTGCCGACGACCGTGCCGACCGCCGGCCCGACGGCACCGCTGGTGGGGGACTTCTTCAACGCCGCATTCAGGTTCTCCGTCGCCGACGCACCGGACACAGCGCTGCTCGTCACCCGCCGGATCTGGGACGACTACAACAACTGCGTCGTGGAGACCCGGGACAAGGAGGACCGCCGGAAGTGGGTCGCCGACGAGTTCGGGCAGATCACGGGCACCCTCCGCTGGGAGAAGATCGGCAGCGTGTCCTGCGCCGTCGATCTCTCGAGGCTCCACTACTCGTTCGCCTTCTACGACTCCGGCGTGCTGGTGGACGAATACCTCGTGAACGCGGCGTTCGTGGGGAACCCGCTCCCGTTCCCCCTTCCCGACGGGATCGACCAGTACCTGGACGGGGCGGCCTCGGCCTGCTTCGGGCCGTACAACTCGAGCACCACGGCCGGCGCCCGCCACGTCTCCTGCACCCGGAGGCAGGAGACCGCCGAGCCGCTGCTCTTCGCCTTCGGACCGCAGGGAGGGCCGGCTTCTCCCCTCGCCCCGGCGCCCGGGCTCCCCACCGACGTGCCCGCCCCTTCTCCGACACCCTGACCCCTCCCGCCACCACTGACCTCACTCCCGGAGGAGTGCCGGACTCGACGAGGTCATGCCCACGGGCAGGAAGAGGAACGAGCCCGCGAGCCGCTCGACCGAACGACCTCCGCATCTCCTGCGAAGAAGGGGGCCGCACCGTCGGAGTCCGCTCGCGCCGACACGGCGCTCACCGCACGAGTGCGGAAACCCGTCAGGTCGTCAGCGCGAGGTGCGCGGGAAAGGCGTGCGCACCCCGAAGATCGTGAGCGATGATCGGATCGAACTCCCCGCTCCTCACGATGCTGCGGTTGAAAGCCGTGACTGTGGCGATCTGCTGGATCACACCGGCCATCATCTCGATGTCGCTCGGACTGACGAAGAGCAGGACGGCCGCCGCCAACTCCCCGTCGAGCATCCCCCACACCGACTCCGAACCCGGGTGCGCGGCGAAGCCGTTCTCCAGCGCCGCAGAGTTCGCGAAGAACGGGACGGCCGCGCGCAACTGCTGGACCATGTAGGTCGGCTCGTACGGCCCGGAGACCATGATCGTGAGCGGGCACTCCTCGATCATCCGGAACAGGAGATCAGGGAACGAGCCCTCCGGGGTGCCCGGATGCGTGAAGCGGACCACCGGTCTCAGCCCAGCTCGCGGAGACGGCGTGCGATCCCGGCCTCTGTCTTCTGCGCTGAAGCCCTCGCGGACTGCTCTCCCAGACCGCTCGCTGCACGCTCCGCCTGCGCCACGTCCACTGCGAGACCGGCCGCGACGACGAGGGACCGAACGACCTCCCCGGTCCTGACTACCGGGACCTTCTCGTCGACCATGCCGACCTCCTCCTCGATGCTCTGACGAGGACGAGAGTAGGGGCCGCCTGGTTCACGGGACCACCCCAGTTCTGGCGCGTGGCCCGCTGGGGTCCGAGCCGCGAGGCAGCTCCGGCAGCAGCTGCTCACGGCACGCCGTCAGTACGAGCCCCCGGGCCGCCGAGCAGAGGTCGGAGCATGGCGACGACCTCGTCGGTCCGGTGGGGGTCCTCTCCGAACCAGCGATTGCTCGCGAGAACGACCGGATACGCAGCGGCGAGGAGCGTCCGGCCGCCGGCCGTCAACCGGATCCGGGAGTGCCGTCCGCGACCTCCTTCTGAGCCCCGGCTGATGAGGCGGCGCTTCTCGAGGCCCGAGGTGAGGGATGTCATGCTCTGCGGGCGGACCCCGACGGCGCGAGCCAGGTCGGCCTGACTGAGACCGTCTGCTGCCTCCAACTGCGCGAGAACGCCGAATTCGACGGGGGTCAGGTCCATCGCCTCGAGCTCACCGGCCAGCATTCGAGCGAGCTCCCGCGCGGCGCGGATGACCGTCCACGCAGCGATGGAGTCGATGTCGTCTCGCGAGACGGACAGCTGCGGGGGCATGACCACATGGTAGCCAGGTATGGTTGAGTATCAGGTACCTGATACTTGGAGGATCCATGGTCGACGTAGTGGCGGTCACCGGTGTGACCGGGGATGTGGGCGGTAAGACGCTCGAGAAGTTGCACGCAGCAGGTGTTCCCGTCCGCGGGATCGTTCGCCGGCAGGAGCAGGCCGACGCCCTGACGGCCCGCGGTATCGATGCCCGGGTCGCGGATCTCGGAGACAGAGCGACGCTCGCGAGGGCCCTCGAGGGCGTCGACCAGCTGTTCTTGATCACTGCCGCAACGCAACAGCAGGCCCAGCACGGCGCCAACGGTGTCCGTGCAGCTCACGACGCCGGAGTGCGAGCCATCGTGCATCTGTCAGGCGGGGACGCCGTGGAGGACTCACCGCTGCCGTGGGCACGTGCGATCGCGCAGATCGATGTGCTCATCCGAGCGAGTGGCCTCGATCGGACGATCCTCCACCCCTCGGGGTTCATGACGAACCTGGAGTCGTCGTCCGGTGCCTTCCGGCGTGGGGTCTTCCCGCAGACCATGGGTCGAGGTCGCATCGCGTGGATCGACACCGAGGACATCGCCCGGGTCGCGACGAAGGTTCTCACCGACGGAGTGCATGAGGGCGCCGAACCCGTCCTCACCGGTCCCGACCTTCTCGATGGCCACGGTGCTGCGGCGGCCCTCACGATCGGGCTCGGGCGCCGAATCCGATACGTGCACCTGCCGAGTCACGCCTTCCGGGCGCTCCTCCGACTCAGCGGCCTCCCGGCATGGCAAGCGGAAGGTCTGCGGCAGCAGTTCGGGAGGGTCGCGCGCCACGGCCTGGATGGAGTGAGTGCCTTCACCACCGACGTCGAGCGCATCACCGGGAGCCCTGCCCGCTCGCTGGCCGAGTGGGCTCGATCGCGGCGCCGAGTTCTCCTCGGTCAGAAGTGACACCACCGCCACGGAGCGGCTCGAACGCGAGCGGTTTCACCTTCTTCACGCGCACTAGACGGACGCGCCCCGCCTCGACCCCCTCGAGAAAGAGCAGAACAGCATCCGCTCGGAGCGCACGATCGCGGAGCGCAATGAAGCACGCCTCACCCAGGACGTCGCGGACGTCGAGCACGCAATGCGCCGGGCGGCTTGCGTTGGCGCCCTCGCGGCGAGTGGCCGTCTCCACAGCATCCAGGCGTGCGATCCGCCGCTCGAGCGTCGTTCGCGACGGCACCGGCAAACCCTGCCGCCGACACGCCCTCACGACGTCGCGATAAACGGCCGCGACAGTACGCCGCTGACGCGTGAGAAAACCCTTCCTGATCGCGTCGCTGACGATCGCTTCCACCGCCTCCTGGAGATGGGTCTGTCCCCTGCCTCCACTCGATCGGGTGGGAAGCAGATCGGACACCAGCCCGCCTCCGCGGCGCCACCGTTCAAGAAGGGCGTACATCTGCCGCCGCGAGATGCCCAACTCCTTGGCCGCTTCATTGATTCGAGAGCGACCCACTCTCGGAAGACCAGCGAGCGGTCCGATGACCGCTGCCGCCTTAGTCGCTCGCGCCCAATCGTCATCACTCGCGGTTCGGACACCACGATCCGGAACCGGCTCACGAACGTCACCCACTGCCAACCTCTTCGTCGTGCTCGCGACGGTAGTCCAGCGGCTCTCGGACAGCTAGATGCTTTGTCTCATCCGTACGAGCTCCACCCGTCCCAGGCGCGGTGTGAGCGACCGCGCGATCGACGGCGATCGATGCTTCTTGAGACACTCAGCCTCCGAGACCGTCAGGTGATGCAACGTCTCGATCGACGGCCGTGGCCCGGCGCGGGCCCGTCGATGAAGCTCACGAGCGCCGCAGCGATGCGTCCGCCACCGCACGAGGCCGTCGATGTCTCGCTACATCCCTGCGCTCTCGCGTGCCGCGTGGGCCTGCTGGTGACGGTAGAGCGTCGCGCGGCTCCACCCGACGAGACGGGCCGCATCCTCCGCCGTGCGGCCGCGTGCTCGCGGGTCCGCGGCGATCGTGAGCTTTTCCGCCACTACCACCGGGTCAGACATGGGCCGGCCGAAGCGAGTTCCGCTCGCACGAGCGGCGGCAATGCCGGCGTTCACTCGTTCGACGATGAGCTCCCGCTCGTACTCCGCGAGCGTGGCAAGCATGTTCAGCATCAGCCGGCCCGACGACGTCGAGGGATCGATGCCGTCGGAGATCGACCGGACGTGCACCCCGCGCTCACGCAGTAGGTTCACGGTATTGAGGACATCGATCAGCGACCTCCCGAGCCGATCTACTCGCCACACGACGACGGTGTCCCCATCCTCGGCGTACTCGAGGAGCCTCTTCATCCCACGTCGCTCGATGGCGGTCTTGCTCCCGGACGTCACATCCGCGAACACGTCGCGCTTCTGCACGCCGGCGGCAACGAGTGCGTCGACCTGCAACTGCGCGTCCTGAGCCGACGTACTCACACGCGTATATCCGAGAAGCCTCACGAGCACATTCTGACTCGGAAAGTCCCTCCGAGCCCGCTTCTGAGACGAACTGCGGCGAGACAAATTACTGAGACACCCAGGCCTCCACCGTTCCGACCGAGGCCGAACTCGAAACGGCGCCCGAAAGACTGTCTCAGAAAGCTAATGACTTCCGAGAGGCCGTGGATGTGCCGCTGGACCACCCTGCGCGGCCGCGCAGCGTCGCGGTGCGCGAGCCACTTGAGGCCACCAGGTACGGCGCGCTCATTCTGGTTGGATCGCCGCAGGGTCGTCTGTGATGGCATAGACGATCCCGTGCAGATCGGTGATCACGTCGATGTCCTCCTGTGTGATATTCACTGCGGCAGAACGGTTCCGCAAGAACTGGATGAGTTCGTGGTCTGCCCATGTCAGTCTGTCGAGATGGGTGCTGAAGCTGCGTCCGCTGGCGCGGGCGTAGGCAAGGGAAGACTCCGTGACGTCACCGGGCCGACGTCCAATTACTACCTCGAGGTCGACGTCGCCGAGTTCTTGAACGTCGGGGTCTAGGTAGCTGCCGAATACGCGGAGCCGCTCGATGAAGCGAATCCGCTGCGGATCGGCGTTGTACGTTTTCGCGCGTTCAATCACTCCGTTGAGCAGTCGCTCGGCCGTTGCGCGCTTGATGGGTTTCCCGAAGCTCGCCATACACAGAGCGTTTCCCTTGAGCGTCGTCGTCCAGCACACGCGGTCGTCGTTGTGAATGGTGATTTGCTCGAGAAATCCGGCAGCGGCGAGGCCGCGGACGGCTGTTTCAGCATCGATGTTGAGGCCTTCGAGGTGCGGCTCAGCGGACGCGGCGGTGCGCTCGACGAAGCGATAGCGACGCACGATGTCGCGCGCGACCGACGCTGGCACGCCACCGATGATGTCGGACTTCAGAACCCGCATCGGTCTCCTTCGACATGTCGGCAACTTTTTGCCAGAGAAGTGACCATGCTCTCATCTCGTTGCGCAACCAGCACGAGTTCCACGCGCCTTTCGAGGCGCTGCTGCGTGGCGGCGCCCGATGAGGGACCGGCTATCGGACGCCCTGGCTGGTGCTCCCGACCCGTCGATAGCCTGGGGCGATGGTCCTGCTGAGCCGCTCTCTGTTCGCGATCTCGATCACTGTTCTTCTCGGCGTCCTCATGCTCGGTGACCGCCTGCCCGAATGGTGCGCGCCGGTCTCCACCGCTCTTGCAGTCGCGGGCGCCCTCGTCTTCCTGGTCTCCTTCATCGACGTCCATCGGCGTCAGAACTACACGGACCACTGAACCGTCCTTGAGCGGGACGCCGAGCGGGAAGGACGTCGGTGATCTTCGGCGCTCTTGATGCGCGGGTGCTCGCTTCGCCTCTTGATCGACCTCTAGTGTCGGCAGAGATGGGGGCGCAGTGCCCCCGCTGAGGGGATCACATGTCTTCGCTCTCGCGCGGCGCCGTTCGGCGCTCGCTCGCTCTCGCCGCCGCCGTCCTGGTCGCCGCCACCGCACTCGCCACGCCCTCCGTCGCCGACCCGGACAGAGGGACCGGCACCATCACCGGCCACCTGCTCCTGGAAGGCACACCGAGCACCCCGCCCCCCGCCGGCACCGAGGTCGTCACCTACAACACGTTCGATCCGATCGGCTACTACGCGACGACCGCCGACGACGGCACCTTCACCTTCGACGGACTGGCCGCCGGCACGTACTCCGTCAGAACGGAGTACGAAGACGGCGTCCACGTCCCGATCGACCTGGGGTCGGACACGATCCGCGACGGCACCGGTGACTCCTTCCCTCTCACAGCAGGCGGGACGCTGACGCTTCCCGACTACGTGCTCCCGATCGGCGGCTCCATCAGCGGCCACGTCGACACCGACGACGGGGCGCCGATCGTCGTGTCCGCCTACCAGGGCCCCTTCCGCGGCTACTTCTCCACGACGACCGACGCGAACGGCGACTACACCATCGGCGGCCTCGAGACCGCCGACTACATCGTCGGCTTCGACGATCGAGGCCCCGACGCCACCTACAAGAAGTGGTGGCCCGACTCCCCCGACATGAACGGCGCGCAGACCCTCACCATCACGCGACTCGGCCAGACCATCACCGGCATCGACGCGGACCTGCGCACCCCGAGCACCAACCCGCTCGACTCCGCCCCCTGCCTGGACCGCTCGAAGCTCACCCTCGCTAAGGCCACCGCCGCCGCCCGCGCCTACCTCCGCAGCCACCACGACCTCGACGCCCTGAAGACCCTCACCCGCGCCGACGTGAAGCAGTACCTCATCCGCTGCGCCTGAACACGACTCACCCGAGAAGCGGCCGCCGGCACCACGCCGGCGGCCGCTTCGTCGTAGACAGGCCGTGGAAACGATCAACTCGGGGTGAACGGTCACCGATCCCCATACGAGACGGACAGGCTGCTCGCTGACGACTCCCCCAGCTGATTGATGCGCCTGCCGTGACGAGCGCAGCACACTCGAGGCATGTCCTCTCGTCGTCGCCCGCGAACCGGTGCATTTTCGAGCTCGAAGACAATCTTCATCACCGCATTGGTCATCTTGGGCGCCGCGATTCTCTCTGGCCTCGTCGTGCTGGCGCAGGGCGCCATCCAATCCGCCGTCCTGGTGGATTCGCTGCCCACGGAGAACACGGTCCGGACGCCTGAGCTCGGCGCCGCGTGGAACACCATGCTGCTCGGTCTCGGAGTCTGCGTTGTCAGCGCGACGGCCGCCATCGCCCTGGTCCTCAGCTCGCGTCGTCGCGTTGGCTGAGGTCCGATCGCGAGACGGCCCGGGTGACGTTCCCGAGCACCGGGCTTCGACCAAGCGCGGAGCACGAGATCCACCGTTGACCACGAATATCGTGAGCCTGATGACGTTTCGAATCTGGACCTACGTACTAGTATTCGCGGTGATCAGCGCGACAGCGGCGCTCGTGATCGCGAACGTCTACAGCTTCTCCGGCTCCGAACTGGTGCTGCTCCTCCTCAACACGATGTGGATCGTCGGGCTGGCCGGCACGGTTGCATCACTGGTAGCGATCTTTGTTCTCAATTACAGGCGTCACCGACGACCGCGGGCCTGAGGTTCGACACCGCTGATCGATTCCCTTAAGGGACGGTCGATCATCCATCCGTCGCATCCTCCAAGCTGCGGACTCGGAGCGTTGAAGCACACCGCGTCGGTCTTACGCGTGGATCCGGCGGTTCCTGGGACACTGGTCGGATGATCTCGGACTCCGTCCCATGGCGCGAGCATCTTTGCCGCTCCGCGACAGCGCTCGAGAAGAGATCGAGATCGACCCGGTGGAACCAGCGGACATCTTTCCTGGTCGAGCGGGATTTGATCAACGGCATGTTCGCGATTAGGCGTCTGATGGAGTCCGCGAAGACGTCATCGAACTTGCCTCAGGAGCGAGTTTCCTTCGGCGTACATCCACTCAGCGGGCGCATACCGCGGATCTACGATCGGTGGTCCTTCTGGGAGCACTACGACATGACGTCGAGGCAGCAAACCCAGCTCACAGTGAAAGAGTTCGTATCGCTCTTCATCCACTCGTTCATCCTCGACTTCCATCCCACGTCCACAGACGGGCCGTCGATGATCTGGGTCGTGTCTGACCGCGACCGGCACAAGCGGTTGTACTCAGTGACGTTCGAACGAGTCATCGCCCTTTTTCGTCGCGTGGGCAACGAGGACTTGGTGTTTTACGCCGGCCCGTTCGATGGCAACGCGGTACGCCTGTCTCAGCACGACATCGTGGACGCAGGTTTCTCAACCTACGATCCCTTCCCCGACGTCGCGAACTGGACCGCGACACCAACAGCGCTCCAAGTTGCTTTCCCAGCACTCGATTGGCCCCCGCCGCGGCCCGACGAGCGCTGAGCTCTGCTTGATGTCCATCACCTGAACCTCTGCCCGCTGGGAGGCCGCCGGCGCTTCGACGCTGAAACTCTCCACGCCGACGGGCCGAGGGTGGATGCCCAGGTTGCTCGGTCAGCCGGTCGGCAAGCGACACGAGGCCCCGTGGTAACACCGCCATGAAGCGCCGAGATCCACAGCGCTGACCCACGCGGTCACCGCACAGCACGGACAGGCCGCGGACGCCGCCGAGCTGGTGAGCGACGCGGCGGCCACACTCGTCACGATCGGCCTCCGCGAGCCTGCGTAGCTCGAAACGTTCCGCTCACCGATCCCCATACGGAACGGCGAAGCGGCGCCCCGGTCGTGTGTGCAGGGGACCTTGAACATCTGAATACCCACGGTCGTCCGCACGAGCGCCGCGTTGACGCGAAGAACCGTGCAGACGAGCGCGAGGATCGACACAGGTCCTGCTGGACGAAGTGGAGCGGTGGACGAGCCCCATGAGGGACACCGCTCATGACGTTGCTAGCGTCAAGGGATGGCGAGCATCACCTACCCGACCCCGCTTCCTGCTGGCGGTCGCGTCGAAGTGCCCGCACCGTCGATGGGAGTCCCTGAGCACCTGCACGAGCGACTGCACTGCGCCGTCCGCCAGCTCGCTTCGCTCAGCTTCGACGTCCGCATCAGAGCGCACGCGATGATCGGCGGCCTCGTCCCGGCGTCCGCCGCAGAGCGCACCGCCGATCTCCACGACGCCTTCCGGACCGGTGACACGGTCCTCCCGCCCTGGGGCGGGGAGCTGGCCATCGAGCTGCTCGACATGATCGACTGGCGCGCCCTGGCGGACGCCCGCTCCTGGTTCGTCGGCTGGTCCGACATCTCAACCCTGCTCCTACCGCTGACGACCCTCACCGGACTCGCGACGATGCACGGCGCGAACCTGATGGACGAGCCGTGGGAGCTGCCTGTCGAGTTCGAGCGCTGGACAGACGTCGCCGCCCTCCCCACCGGAAGCGCCTTCACGCAGCAGGCCGCGCCGCGACGCCGCAGCCGCCCCTGGAAAGCGTGGGAGGACGAGCCGCTCGACCGCGACCAGGCCTACGAGGCACCAACCCGCTGGCGACCCCTCGACGGGACCGCCGACATCGCGATCCGGGGACGGCTCATCGGTGGCTGCCTCGAAACCGTCTCCGCTCTAGCCGGCACGCCGTACGGTGACGTCCCGGGCTTCGCCCGGCGCCACGCACCGGAAGGCACGATCGTCTACCTCGAGACAGCCGAAGCGAATGCGGCCAGCGCGCTTCGGATGCTCACCTCACTCCGCCTTGCCGGCTGGTTCGACCGCGCGAACGGCGTCCTGATCGGACGGACCGGCGGCAGCGCCATTCCCGGGTTGAGCCAGGACGACGCGGTACGACGCGCTCTCGGCAGTCTCGACGTCCCCGTGATCCTCGACTTCGACACCGGACACCAGCCTCCGCAGATGCCTCTCGTCAACGGAGCACTCGCCGACGTCGTGCTGGACGGAGAAAACGCCTCGATCACCCAGCAGCTCATCCCCTGAGCTGCCCGCTCGGGGATCTTCTTACGGCACGGGTGCAGGGACACCTCCGCTCGGTGGATCTGCGTCTTGAGGGGGAGGCTCGAGCCATACGTCGCAGCTACCGTGAATGTATGGCCTCGAATGAGAATCTCGCCGCGCCGGTCGCGGTCTGGTACTTCGTGGGAGCGACGTTCGTCGCCGCCCTGCCGATGATCATGTTCCCGGACATGCATTGGCTGGCGCGCCTCGGCAGCCTCGCCCTCGCTCTCGCTCTGATCGCAGGCGGCGGCTGGCAGCTCCGACGCGAGAAGCGCGCTGCGGGCCGCCGCGTCGATCAGCCTCCAGAGACGCAGCCCTGACAGCTGTCGCAGTTGACCATCCCCATACGGGTCAGCCGGCCGGGGCCCTGGCACTCCGTTCTGATGCGAAGTCACTTCTTCGGCAGCGACAACTCCTCGACTACATGATCCAGTGCTACGCCGGAGGCGGTCCTGCTACCCGGGAGTGTGTGAGACGCTCCGCGAAGAAGTCCACGATCTCACCCAGCATCTCGTCGACCCGGGCTACTGGCTTCTGAGAGTAGAAGCCGTGGTCCGCTTCGGCGTAGGTCTTGTGGACGACGGGGACTCCCGCGGCTCGCAGGGAGAGCGCCAGCTCGCGCCCCTCGGTGGCGAGCGTGTCGTACTCAGCGGTCTGGATGAGGGTCGGCGGCATGGCGAGAGGCACCGAGGGGTCGTAGCGCGGTGATGCCAGTGCCTCCCGACGCCTCGTCACGTCCGGGACGTACGCCCAGGCCACCAGCCGCTGGACGAAGGGACTGATCACGGGTCGTCGTGCCGGGGAGGTGCGGTCCGTCCGGCTCATGTCCGTGACGGGGACGATCAGCAAGACGGCGAGCGGTCGAACGCCTCCGCTCGTGTGGATCTGCTGGCAGATGTTGATCGCGAGCTTCGAGCCCGCACTGATCCCGGAGAGCAGCAGACGCGACCCGTCCCATCCGTGCGTCCGCCCGGAGGCTCCTACCCAGCGTGCGACGTCGTCCATCTCCTCCTCCGCGTCGGGGTACTGCGCTCCTGGTGCGGTGGAGTAGTCCGGCAGCACGACCACCGCTCCGAGTCGCGACGCGAGATAACGAGCGATATGGCGGTCCTGCTCCGGGTACCGGTTGAGGAACCCGCCGCCGTGCAGCTGCAGGACCACAGGAGGGTCGGAGTCTGCGGGCCCCGACGCCGGCCGGACGACGACGGCTCTCACGGGCCCGTGCCTCGTCGGGATGACCAATCCTGTCTCGGCGGGAAGCGCGATGGTCGCGAGGCCACCGGCGACCGAGGGCGTGAACCGGACGCGGGAACCGAGCTGGGACAGCGACCAGAAGAGCGGTCGGAACGGACGACGGGTCACTGTGCGCCTCTCGAGCTGAATGCAGGGACGCGCGGACACGTCGATCGCGACCGCACTGCGCCATACAATCACAGTGAAGTGTTATCACCATGAAGATATCCGAGATCCGTCAGAGCAGCGCTGCACTCGACCGGATCCGCTCCGAGTGCGAGGAGACCGAATGACGACGCCGAGGAAGCAGATGCTCGAGGCTCTGCGGTGGTACGCGGTGAGCTACCAGGACTCCGCTCATCAGCTGGCGCGCTGGCTGGACCTGCCGACGACTGACGGGACGGCGCTCGGCGAGATCCTCTGGGCCGAGGACGAGGACAGCCCGCTCTCGCCCGGCCGGCTGTCCTCGCGCATCGGCCTCACCTCCGGTGCGACCAACGCGCTCGTGAACCGGCTCGAGCGGCAGGGCCTCGTCGCCCGCAGTCGCGAGAGCGGCGACCGCCGCATCGTGACACTGCGGGCGACCGGGGCGGCACGAGAGCGCGCAGCCCCGTTCCTCCGCTCCTCGCAGATCTCGCTCGAGGCGGCACTCGACGAGTACGACGACCGGACGCTCGAGACCGTGAGCACCGTCTTGACCCGCTTCGCCGCCGTGCTCCCCGGGGCGTCCAGGCAGGAGAGACCGCCGCCGCCGGAGCAGCCGTCGCGCTGGTCGGTCCCCGAACTGAACAGCTGATCCGCCGATCTCGTCGACCCGCATCTCACACGTCGCTGATCCCGAGGATGCGCCGGAGGCCCAGCGGTCAGTGCTGCAGCCTCGACATCCCGGGAGCGAGGTGGCTGGCCCGACTTCCTCCTCGTGAGGGCTGGTGGACCTCCTCCCGGGGCCAGGCGCAGAACCTAGGATCGGCGTATGGATGGGTTCGCGGGTGCAGACAGCTTCATACTGTTCCTGTTTCTGGGTGTCCTTCCATTCCTCCTCCTGGTCGCCGTGGTCTCGGTCGGCACGACCGGCATCCTCAAGTGGATCGGAGGGCGCGGGCGGCCCCGTCCGTAGGCTGAGCGCACGTGCGGTCGTTTCGTCGTCGAGGACAACACCGAGGGCCCGCTCCGCGACCTCCTCACCAGCGACTTCGCCAGAGCATCGCGACGATCAGCGAACGTGAACGACCGGATCGTCGCATTCCTGACGATCACGCTCGACAGCCCGGAGCATCACTGCAGCGTTCGAGCGAGACCCGGGTACCGTCACGCCTGCCGGCGAGCTCGATATCGCAGACCTGTACCGCGCTGAAGGCGACGAGGCGCAAGCGCGAAGCATCGTCGAGCGGCACGTCGCGACACCGTCTCCCGGCGTAGCGCCCGCGAGACCATCCCCTTGCGGGGCGCCCTGTGCGGGTAGCGTCACCGGCATGACCTCGAGCTCACGTCATCAGATGCGCGCTTTCGCCTGGGTCGGAACGGTCGCGCTCGGCGTCAGCGCGTCCTTGGCGCTGTCGTCCTGCGGCTTCAGTTGCACTGAGATCGGCTTCCGGAATGAACTGCGCATCACCGCGGTCGGCGCCGGGGCAGAGGCCATCAGCGATATTCGGCTGTGTGCGGGTGACATCCGCGCATACCCCTCACAGGACGCCGCTCCCGCTGTAGGACGCTCCTACTGGGTCACCCACTCGACTCCGGGCTTGTGGGTCTATGACTTCGGTGACCACCATCCCGACACCGTGCAACTGACCCTCCTCGACTCCGTCGGCGGACAGATACGTCAGCAGGAGTACCGGATCGACTGGGTGCTCATCGATGAACCGAACGGGCCAGGCTGCGGCTGGCGAGCAGAGCCGTACGACCTCACCATCAACGCGTGACCCTCACTCCGTGCGGCACGTAAGCGCGGCGACAGCGTCCGCAGCGCGATCCTCCACCGGGACGACGCGGCAGGCTTTCGTCTGGGATCTCGCCGCTACCTCTAGTGTCGGAATCGATGGGAGCACGCTGCTCCCGCTGAGGGGATCTCCATGTCACTGCTCTCGCTCGCCGCCGCCCGGCGCACGCTCGCATTCGCCGCCGCCGTCCTGGTCGCCGGCTCCGCACTGGCCACTCCCGCGTTCGCCGACACCGCGGAGGCGACCGGGACGATCACCGGCCGGGTCCTCCTCGAAGGCACGCCCGACGCTCCCCCTGCCGCCGGCACCGAGGTGTACCTCTTCCCGGAGAGCGTGAGCGAAGCAACGCCCACCGTCATCACGACGACGACCGCCGACGGCACCTTCTCCGCCGCGGTGCTGCCCGACCTGGACTACGCGGTCGCCGCTCAGGTCGAGAACGGCGTCCACGTGCCCCGTGATCTCGGCGCGCAGACCAGGAACGCGCGAGGCACCGACTTCTCGGTCGGCGCCGGTGAGACCCTGACCCTGCCCGAGTACGTCCTCCCGCTCGGAGCGACGATCAGCGGCCACGTGACCACCGATGACGGCGCCTCCGTTCCGGTATCCGCGTACCAGGGCGTCTACGCATTCCTGCCCACCATCGATGCGACGACGGACGCGAACGGCGACTACACCATCCGCGGAATCGACACCGACCTCGGAACCACCTTCACCGTCGCCTTCGGTCCTACAGACAGCGAAGGGAACTGGGCGCAGTGGTGGCGGAACAGCCCGACCCAGGACGGCGCTGAGCCCATCATCATCACGAGCCTCGATCAGGCCGTGACCGGCATCGACGCCGATGTCCGCACCACGAAGGCGAACCCGCTCGCCTCCGCTCCCTGCGTGGACCGTTCGACGCTGACCTTCGCGAAGGCGACCGCCGCAGCCCGCGCCTACCTCCGCAGCCACGGCGGGGTCGACGCGGTCAAGACTCTGACCAGCGCCGACGTCAAGCAGTACCTCGCCCGCTGCGCCTGACCCAGGAGACGCACCTGAGCGGCCGCCGGCGCTTCGCCGGCGGCCGCTCAGTTCGTGCAAGGGACACACGCCCTTCTCACGATGCGCGTCCCGGAGAACGATCCCCATACGGGACGGCCGACTGCCCCGATCCAGGTGAGCTCTCGTGAACGTCTCGAAGGCCGCTGGAGCGCGCGAGCTCGGCGTTGCCCGAACGACCCGCAGCGAGCGCCGGCACTCCCACCGCCCATGAGCACTCGCCGACGGAGAACAAGAGCGGCGTCAAGACGTTCGTGATGACCGACTCGGTGTGTCGACGCTGAGGACGATGTTCACTTCTCTGTCTCGCAAGCTGCATCCTCGTGCTGCACACCGGCGCTGTACCCCGTGAGCCTCAGCCCGCTCCGACGAGACGATCACTGCCGAGTCGAACGAGACGTTCGCCGCGATCACATCGCAGAGGGCTCAGACTCTCGCGCACGAAAAAACACCGTTCGGAAGAGTGGTGCTCGGACCCTCGCCGGCCTTCCGCAGGCTGACATCGGTGCTGACGCGCGGAATTCCCTTGGCGAGGGTCTTGATGAAGACACCGTGGTGCCCCTGGAGGGACTCGAACCCCCAACCTGCTCCTTAGGACGGAGTCGCTCTTCCATTGAGCTACAGAGGCTGGCCGGACCCAGTGTACCGACGCCCGCCCGCCCCACCGTCGCGAACCGCGTGCACGCGTCTCTTGACAGCGGCCCTCCACCCTGCTTGGTTAGTTACTGCACCAACTAACCAACACACCTGCTGACGGAAGGAGGCCCTCATGGACGACTCCCGCCCGATCTTCCTGCAGATCGCGGAGCAGATCGAGAACGACATCATCGCCGGGGCGCTCCCCGAAGAGACTCAGGTCCCCTCCACCAACGAGTTCGCCGCGTTCCACCGCATCAACCCGGCCACGGCCGGTAAAGGCGTGAACCTGCTCGTCGACGACGGGGTCCTCTACAAGAGACGGGGGATCGGCATGTTCGTCGCCGAGGGCGCCCGCGACCGGCTGGTCGAGAAGCGCCGCACGCAGTTCCGCGACCAGTTCGTCGCACCGCTGCTCGCCGAGGCCGCCAAGCTCGGCCTCACCACCGAGCAGCTCGCCGCCATGATCAACGAAGGGGGATCGCGATGAGCGCGGTCATCGAGGTCGCCGGCCTCAGCAAGCACTACGGCTCCATGAACGCCGTCACCGACGTCGGCTTCGCGCTCGACGAGAACCGGATCCACGGCCTCCTCGGCCGCAACGGCGCCGGAAAGACGACGCTGATGTCGCTGCTCACCGGCCAGGAGTTCGCCTCCAGCGGCGAGATCCGGGTCTTCGGTGCCTCCCCCGTCGAGAACGCCGCCGTCCTCTCCCGCACCTGCTTCATCAAGGAGAGCCAGAAGTACCCCGACGACTTCCGGGTGAAGCACGTGCTCAAGAGCGCCCGCTGGTTCTTCGAGGGCTGGGACGAGGAGTTCGCGCAGCAGCTCGTCGAGGAGTTCCGCCTCCCTCTCGACCGCAAGGTCAAGAAGGTGAGCCGCGGCCAGCTCTCGGCGATCGGTGTGATCGTCGGCCTCGCCTCGCGCGCCCCGCTGACCTTCTTCGACGAGCCCTACCTCGGTCTCGACGCCGTCGCCCGGCAACTGTTCTACGACCGCCTGCTCGCCGACTTCGCCGAGCACCCGCGCACCGTGATCCTCTCGACCCATCTGATCGACGAAGTGAGCAATCTCCTCGAGCACGTCCTCGTCATCGACGACGGCCGCCTCCTCATCGACAGCGACACGGAGGAGCTGCGCGGCTCGGCCGCGACGGTCGCCGGCCCGCGCACCGCCGTCGACTCCTTCACCACGGGCCGCGAGGTCCTCTCCCGCAGCGGAGTGGGTGGCCTCGCGACCGCGACGCTCTCCCGACTCGACGCCACCGATCGCGCCGAGGCGCGCCGGCTCGGCCTCGAGCTCGAGCCCGTCTCCCTCCAGCAGCTCGTCGTCCAGCTGACCACCGGAAAGGCAGCATCATGACCGCCCTCGCTCCGCGCCCGTCCGTCACGCGCGACCGTCTCCTCCGCATCGTCCGCCTGCACTTCGCGAACCCGGCGACGCTCCTCTACACGCCGCTGGCGATCCTCGCCGCGATCTTCGTCGGAACCCTGATCATCTGGCTGCTGGTCCTGCGGATGGCCGGCGTCGAGGCCGCGGGAGGCGAGTCCGGTGTGCAGATCACGGGAGGCACGACCTTCATCTTCATCTACATGCTGGTCGTCGCGATCCAGGCGACCAACGTGACCTTCGCGCTCGCGCTCGGCTACGGCTCGACCCGCCGCGACTACTACCTCGGCAGCGCCCTGACCTTCGTGGTCCTCTCGGCCGCGTGGACGGTCGTCTACTCCGGGATGTCCGCACTCGAGCAGGCGACGAACGGATGGGGGCTCGGCGGGTACATGTTCCGCACCTCCGCCTTCACCGACGTCTCCTGGGGTGCGCAGGCGGTCGCGACGTTCATCCTGTTCCTCTTCTTCTTCTTCGCGGGTTCCGCGACGGCGTCGGTCTACGTCCGCTGGCGCGCGGCCGGGATGACCGTGTTCTTCCTCTCCTTGGGCGCACTCGTCGTCGGCTTGATCGCGCTCGTCACCCTCATCGGCAGCTGGGACGCCGTCTGGCTCTCCGTCGAGGCGATCGGCTTCAGCGGAGCGTTCGCCCTCCTGCTGATCCCCACGGTGGTCGCCGCAGTGCTCGGCTACCTGATCCTCCGCCGGGCGACTCCCCGGGGCTGACCCGGCGCAGGGCCCTGTCTCCCTCGCCGACGCGAGGAGGGGCCCCGGCCGGTCACGGGCCGGACGTCACAAGGCCCTTCCCCCGGGGACGGCCGGGTGCCAGCGTTGCACCATGGCCGCATCCTCGATCACCTCTGCCGCCCAGCACGTCTGGGCCTCCCGCGACGACGCACCGCTCGACCCCGACACCCTCGAGACGATCGACGCCTGGTGGCGCGCCGCGAACTATCTCGCCGTCGGCCAGATCTACCTGCTGGCCAACCCCCTCCTCCGCACGCCCCTGAGCCGCGATGACATCAAGCCGCGTCTCCTCGGCCACTGGGGGACGACTCCCGGACTGAACCTCATCTACGCGCACCTCAATCGCGCGATCCGCGAGCGCAGCCAGCCCACGCTCTACATCACCGGTCCGGGCCACGGCGGCCCCGGCATGGTCGCCAACGCCTACCTCGACGGCACCTACAGCGAGATCTACTCGCACATCGACGAGACGGAGGACGGCCTGCGCCGCCTCTTCCGCCAGTTCAGCTTCCCCGGCGGCATCCCGAGCCACGCCGCCCCCGAGACCCCCGGCAGCATCCACGAGGGCGGCGAGCTCGGCTACGCCCTGAGCCACGCCTACGGAGCCGCCTTCGACAACCCCGACCTGCTCGTCGCGGCCGTGGTCGGCGACGGTGAGGCCGAGACCGGTCCCCTGGCCACGAGCTGGCACTCGAACAAGTTCGTGAACCCGGCCACCGACGGCGTGGTGCTGCCGATCCTGCACCTCAACGGCTGGAAGATCGCGAACCCGACCATCCTCGCCCGCATCCCACAGGAGGAGCTCGAGAGCCTGATGCGCGGGTACGGTCACGAGCCGTTCCTCGTCGAGGGCGGGTTCGACGGCGAGGACCCGATGCGGGTCCACGAGCGCTTCGCGGCGGTCCTCGACACGGTGCTCGACCGCATCGCCGCGATCAAGAAGCGCGCCGCCGAGGGCGACCTGAACCGTCCCGCGTGGCCGATGATCATCCTGAAGACCCCCAAGGGCTGGACCTGCCCGACCGAGATCGACGGTGTCCAGGTCGAGGGCACGTACCGAGCCCACCAGGTCCCCCTCGCCAACGCCCGCGACACGGAGGCGCACACCCGCCTCCTCGAGGACTGGCTGCGCTCCTACCGCCCCGACGAGCTCTTCACCAAGGAGGGGGGCATCGCGGAGCGCGTGCGCTCGCTCGCACCCGACGGCGACCTGCGGATGAGCGCCACGCCGCACGCCAACGGCGGGCTGCTGCGCCAGGCGCTCCGCCTGCCCGACTTCCGCCGCTACGAGGTCGTCGTCGAGTCCCCCGGCGGCACGACCGCGGAGGCGACCAAGGTCCTCGGCGAGTGGCTCGCCGATGTCATCCGCGCGAACCCCACCAACTTCCGCATCTTCGGGCCGGACGAGGTGGCGAGCAACCGCCTGCAGAGCGTCTACGCCGCCACCGACAAGCAGTGGGACGCCGAGCTCAGCCCGCTCGACGACCACCTCGCCCGCGCCGGCCGCGTGATGGAGGTGCTGTCGGAGCACCAGTGCCAGGGCTGGCTCGAGGGCTACCTCCTCACCGGCCGCCACGGACTCTTCACCTGCTACGAGGCGTTCATCCACATCATCGACTCGATGTTCAACCAGCACGCGAAGTGGTTGACCGGCACTCGCGACATCGAATGGCGCCGCCCGATCGCCAGCCTCAACTACCTGCTCTCGAGCCACGTCTGGCGACAGGACCACAACGGCTTCAGCCACCAGGACCCGGGCTTCATCGACCACGTCGTCAACAAGAAGCCGGAGGTGGTGCGCGTCTACCTGCCGTTCGACGCGAACACGCTCCTGTCGGTCTACGACCACTGCCTCCGCAGCGTCGACTACGTCAACGTCGTCGTCGCGGGCAAGCAGCCGGCCCCGGCGTGGCTGACCATGGCGGAGGCGGTGGCCCACTGCACCCGCGGGCTCGGCATCCTCGAGTGGGCCAGCAACGAGCGGCAGGGCGAGTCACCGGATGTCGTGCTCGCCTGCGCGGGAGACGTGCCGACCCTCGAGACGCTCGCCGCGGTGAGCATCCTCCGCGAGAAGCTGCCCGATCTCGCGATCCGGACGGTGAACGTCGTCGACCTGATGCGCCTGATGTCCGAGTCCGAGCACCCGCACGGCCTCTCCGACCGCGAGTTCGATGCGATCTTCACCCCTGACCGGCCGGTCGTGTTCGCGTATCACGGCTACCCCTGGCTGATCCACCGCCTCACCTACAAGAGGAGCGGGCACCAGAACCTGCACGTGCGCGGCTACAAGGAGAACGGGACGACGACCACTCCGTTCGACATGGTGATGCTCAACGACCTCGACCGCTACTCGCTCGTCATCGACGTGATCGACCGCACCCCCGGCCTCGGCTCGCGGGCCGCGGGCCTCCGCCAGGAGATGCAGGACTCCCGGATCCGCGCCCGCGCCTACACCCGCGAGCACGGCGAGGACCTCCCCGAGGTCGCCAACTGGTCGTGGGCCGGCGAGCGCTCCGGCAACGCGAGCGAGGCCACCGGCGGCGACAACGAGTGACCACGACGGCTGACGCGTCGCGGGCGTTTCTCTCGCAAGGCGGAGGAGGAAGCGATACCGGCGGTATCGCGCCCGACGACAACTCCGCGAGAGGAGCGCCCGCGGCGCGTCAGGCAGCCACGAGGTAGTCGTCCCACTCGGGCTGGGTGCGCTCCGCCCCGCGGACCAGCCAGGAGCCGGCGCGCGGCACGCGCGGCACGGTGCGCAGGCGCCAGCCCATCTCGAGCGGCGTGCGGTCGCTCTTGATGTTGTTGCAGCGGTGGCAGCAGGCGACCAGGTTCTCCCAGGTGTCCCGGCCGCCGCGCGACTTGGGCTGGATGTGGTCGATCGTGTTCGCGTGCGATCCGCAGTAGCCGCAGCGGTGGTTGTCCCGCCGGAGCACGCCGCGCCGCGACACCGGCACGGTGCGCGAGTTCGGGATGCGCACGTAGCGCGTGAGCAGGATGACCGAGGGCCGCACGTAGTCTCCGGTCGCCCCGTGCACCGGATTCTCGTCGTCGGCCGCGATGATGGTCGCCTTCTCGGTCATCAGCAGGACGAGCGCCCGCTTGAACGACACGACCGCGAGCGGCTCGTATCCGGCGTTGAGAACCAAAGTGCGCATCACTGACCTCCGGGCTGTCGCACGCCGCCACGAGACTCGGCCGCGGACGCGAAGAAGGGCGCCGTCATGATGACGGCGCCCTTCGAGTCCTCGGCGCGCAGGCGCGTGATGTCGTGGAGTCGTATCCGCGTGTCGGAGGAGTGCACCGACGCGGAGAGGATCCCCGCTCGGATCGAGTCGGTCCGCCGCACGCGCGAACGGAGCCCCACGCAGTGGTGCCCGTTCCGCTCGGCCATCCGGCACTCCGTCCCTCGACGAACCGGTCCGCTCGCCACGAGCGGACTGGGATCACATTAACCCTTCCGGCCCGGAACACCAGCGATTCGCCGGGATTCGTTACCGGCAGTTCACACCGGAGGCGGTGACGCAGACGCGTCAAGCCCGTCCCGGATGGGGACGGGCTCGACGTTCGACTGCGGAAGATCAGCCGGCGATGCGGACGATGTAGTAGTCGGGGGTCCAGATCGGCTGCACGCGGACGCTCGCTCCCGGGTACGGCGCGTGCAGGATGTTGCCGTTCCCCGCGTAGAAGCCGTCGTGTCCCGGCATGATCACGAGGTCGCCGGGCTGCGCCTCCGAGACCGGGATCCGCGTCCCCATGGCCGCCTGTCCCGCGGCCGAGTGCGGCATCGAGATGCCGTACTGCGCGAAGACGTACATCACCAGGCCGGAGCAGTCGAAGCCGCTGGGATCCGCGCCCCCGAAGACGTAGGGCACGCCCTGGTACTGCATCGCAGTGCCGAAGACGGCCGAGAGGCTGTAGCCGGTGGTCGGCGCCGAGGCGGCGAGCTCGCTGGCCGAGGCGCCGTCGTAGGAGTTGAACTCCTCGGCGGTCTCGGCGCGGGCGGCCTCGACGTCTGTCGTGTCGACGACCGGCTCGACCACGGGCTCCGGCTCGGGCGGCGGAGGCGCCGCCTCGGCCGAGAAGCCGTCGCGGGCGATCGCGGCCAGCACGACGCTCCCCGCGACGTCGACGCTCTGCGCGTCGCCCTGCCGGAGGAGGTCGGCCTGCGAGGCGGCGAAGAGTCCGTCGTCCTCGCTGCCGGGCGTGAAGGCATAGGCGGGCAGCGCCATCGTGGCGACGAGAGCGCCCGCGAAGCCGACGATCGCGATCTTGCCGAGCGTGCGTCCGCGCTGCTTGCGCGGAGTGCCGATCGGGGACGGCACGAAGTCGGTCACGTCGGCGTGACGAGCGGTCGCGACGGGCACGGCCCGACGGGCGACCGGCGCCTCCTCGTGGATCCGCGCCCGGATGACGGGGGGCTGGTTCTCGAGGGAGGAGGAGCGGCGACTCGGGTGAGTGGAGCGGAACCGGTCGGGGGAACCGGGGGTGTCGTTCTGGGGCAAGGGGGTGAACCTCCGACGTCCCATCAGCCCAGGCAGCTGTCCCGTCTTATGCGCGAAGCATCGAAGTTCACGGGCTCCGAGACGGGCGAGGGGGCGTCGGAGACCGTGCCCGTCGACCGAGGTTCGGCCGGAGGGCTCCCCAGAGCGTAAGCGACCGTTACCGTTTTGTCACCTTCTCGGCGAACGGCGACCTGCGGTCCGCCGTGGAACCGGCTTCGAAAGCGCTCGGAACGCCGGGCGGACTGGGTCAGACGATGACGAAGATGTGCGCCGCGACCTCGTTCGGCAGCTCGATGCCCGCCTCGGCGCCGTCGATCCGAGCGAGCACGTACCCGCTGAGCGCGGAGAACTCGCCCTCGGCTCCGGGGACGACTCCCGCCTGCTTGAGCTGCAGCAGCAGCTCCGGGTCGACCTGCGCCGGCTCGCCGAGGCGGCGGACGACGCCGCGCTGAGGCTCCGCCGACCGTGCGACGAAGCGCGGAAGGCTGATGACTCCGTCGGCGAAGCGCGAGGCCGGCGAGTCGCCGAGTTCGTCGAGCCCGGGGATCGGGTTGCCGTACGGCGACTCCGTGGGGTGGTCGAGCATCTCGAGGAGGCGGCGCTCCACCTGCTCGCTCATCACATGCTCCCAGCGGCATGCCTCCTCGTGGACGAACTCCCAGTCCAGCTTGATGACGTCGTGGAGGAGCCGCTCCGCCAGCCGGTGCTTCCGCATGACGTGGATCGCCTTGCGGCGACCGTCCGTGGTGAGCTCGAGGTGGCGATCGCCCGAGACGACGACGAGACCGTCGCGCTCCATGCGCCCCACGGTCTGCGAGACGGTCGGACCCGAGTGGCTGAGCCGCTCCGAGATGCGTGCGCGGAGGGGGATGATGTTCTCCTCCTCGAGCTCGAGGATCGTGCGCAGGTACATCTCGGTCGTGTCGATCAGATCCGTCATGTCAGCCTTCCCGTCTCGGCGCGCTCAACCTTAGTGGGCGCCGTGGCGCTGAATCAGCGCACGCACGGCGCTCCGGCCTTCGTCACTCGAAGGCGGGGCGAGCCGGGAACCCTAGTATTAACGCATGCCCGACGTCACCATTCCTCGCGAGCTCCTCCCCCACGACGGACGCTTCGGCTGCGGTCCGTCCAAGGTGCGCCACGACCAGCTCGCACACCTCGCGACGGAGGGGGCTCACCTGCTCGGCACCTCCCACCGGCAGGCTCCCGTGAAGAACCTGGTCGCCCGGGTTCGCGGGCATCTCGCGACGCTCTTCGACGTCCCGGACGGCTACGAGGTGCTGCTGGGCAACGGCGGCTCGACCGCGTTCTGGGACTCCGCCGCCTACTCGCTCATCGAGCGGCGCGCCGAGAACCTCACGTTCGGCGAGTTCGGTCAGAAGTTCGCCAAGGCCGCCGGCGCGCCCTTCCTCGAGCCTCCCCATGTCATCAGCGCGCCGGCCGGCTCGCGCAGCGAGGTCGAGATCGTCGAGGGCGTCGACGTCTACGCCTGGCCGCACAACGAGACCTCCACCGGAGTCATGGCGCCGGTCCGCCGAGTCCACGGCGACGACGGTGCTCTCACCGTCATCGATGCGACCAGCGCAGCCGGAGGCATCGCCTTCGACGCCGCCGAGTCCGATGTCTACTACTTCGCCCCGCAGAAGAACTTCGCCTCCGACGGCGGCCTCTGGTTCGGCCTCTTCTCCCCCGCGGCGATCGAGCGGGTCGAGCGGATCGCGGCGAGCGGCCGCTACATCCCCGAGTTCCTGAGCCTGAAGAACGCGGTCGACAACTCGCGGCTCGACCAGACGCTGAACACTCCCGCCCTCGCGACCCTGCTCCTGATGGAGTCGCAGCTCGAGTGGATGAACACCTCCGGCGGCCTCTCCTGGGCGTCGGCGCGCACCGCGGAGTCGTCCTCGGCGATCTACGACTGGGCCGAGTCGTCTCCGATCGCGACTGCGTTCGTCGAGGTGCCCGAGCACCGCTCGCAGGTCGTCGCGACGGTCGACTTCGACGCGTCCGTCGACGCCGCACTGGTCGCGACGATCCTGCGCGCGAACGGCATCGTCGACACGGAGCCCTATCGCAAGCTCGGCCGCAACCAGCTCCGCGTCGCGACGTTCGTCGCGATCGAGCCCGACGACGTCCGATCCCTCCTCGGCTGCATCGACTACGTCGTCGAGCGCCTGGCCGACTGAGCGGGTGAGCCGGATGCGGGTGTGGCTGAGACCGGATGAGCGTCGCCCGAGCCCGCCGCCCTACCCGAGCGATGACGCCACCGCCCTGCTGGTCGGCTGCATCGCCTGGGCACTCGCGCTGGTCGGCGTGCTCATCGCCGTCGCCGTCGGAGCGGCCGTCCCCTCGGTCGTGCTGTCGACCGTCGTGATCGGCTTCGTGCTCGGCACGATCGGCCTGTTCTACAGCCGGAACCGGCGCTGACGCGACGCACCGATCTGCGGCGCTCCGTCGGCATCCGCGACGGCGGCGTCGGAGTCGACAATCACCCGACCGCCCCGCGGGTCACCGACCGGGGCGGTCAGCGGTCGCGCTCGTCCTCGTCGGACGGGTCGAAGTCGTCGGGGTCGTCGTCGTCATCCGAGTCCTCGTCGTCAGAGTCCTCGTCGTCAGAGTCGTCGTCCTCAGAGTCGTCGTCGTCCTCGTCGTCGTCGTCCGAGTCCTCCACGTCCGCGTCCAGGACCTCCGTCTCGTCGAACTCGTCGTCGACGAGGTCGTCCTCGTCCTCGTCGTCCGACTCGCTCTCCGCTGCCTCCTGCGCCGAGGTGTAGTCCGCGAGGCGGACCGACCACGGCACCCAGTCCGGCGCGAGCACGGCGCCCTCGCCGGGCAGGAGCTCGACCTCGAGCACGTTCACGTCCTCGGTCTCGTCGATGCGCGACAGCGTCGCCGTCCACAGCCAACCGGGGTAGCCCCGCACCAGGTTCGCGAACTGCAGCGAGACGACGTGTTCGCCCTGCGCGAGGGTGGCGACCAGCTCGCCGATCGTCTCGACCGGAGTGATCTCGGCGAGCGCCGCTCGCGCACGCTCCACCGAACCGCCGAGCACCGGATCCACCTCGTACACCGGTTCGGGCTCGACCGGATCGGCGACCGCGTCGCCGTCTGCTGTCGCGGAGCCGTCGTCCGCGGACGTCCCGGCGGTCGGAGTCGCCTCCGCGGGGAGGTCGTTCTCGGGAGTTTCGTCGGCGCGGTCGCCCTCGGCCGGGGCGGCGGCGACGTCGACGCTCCGGTCCGAGAACGTCATCATCAGACCGTCCGTCTCGAGCGGCGTGGAGCCGCCTGCCGTCTCGTCGACCTCAGGCATCCAGCTCGTCCGCCACTCGGCGCAGCAGCGCCGCGATCGTGCGCCCGTGCGCCTTGTCCGGGTACCGTCCGCGCTTGAGGCCGGTGCCGATGCCGTCGAGCAGCTTGACGGTGTCCTCGACGATCACCGACATGTCGTCGGCCGACTTGCGGTTGAGCTTGACCATGCTCGGGGGCGCATCGAGCACGCGCGCCGAGAGCGCCTGCGCGCCGCGCTTCCCGTCGGCGATGCCGAACTCGAGGCGAGTGCCGGCCTTCACCGCGGTCCCCGAGGGCAGCGCGGAAGCGTGCAGGAAGACCTCCTGGCCGTCATCAGTGCTGATGAAGCCGAAGCCCTTCTCCTCGTCGTAGAACTTGACCTTGCCGGTAGGCATGCAGAACCCCTCCTGGAAATGAAGCGACCATCAGTTTAGTCGACACCGCGCCGCCCTATCCTTGTCCCGTGAAGCCACAGGAGCCGGCGGGCATCGGACGCGCGGAGCGGACGCTCGCCTACATGTTCATCGCCATCATCGTCGTCGTGGTGATCGCGTTCCTCGCCATCCTGATCGCGCCGATGCTGGGGGTCCGCGAGTACGGCGGCGCACTGTGGCAGTTCGTCTTCGCCCTCCCCCTCGTCGGCCTGCCGATCGCGTTCCTCATGATGATCGGGATGCTGATCGTGGGCGTCCGACGACGCCGAGCCTCCTAGGCGCCGCACTCTCGGGAACCACGACGCCGCCGCCGAGCGACCGGGCATCCGACTCCCAGACTTCGCACAGTCGACGCGCAGATACTGTCCCCCATGGACGGACCCCGCATTCTCATCGTCGACGACGAACCCAACATCCGCGACCTGCTCACCACGAGCCTCCGCTTCGCCGGCTTCGCCGTGCGCGCAGTCGGCAACGGCGCCCAGGCGATCTCCGCAGTCCTCGAGGAGGAGCCGGACCTCATCATCCTCGACGTGATGCTGCCCGACATGAACGGGTTCGGCGTCACGAAGCGCCTGCGCTCCGCCGGCTACACGTCGCCGATCCTGTTCCTCACCGCCAAGGACGACACCGAGGACAAGATCACCGGTCTCACCGTCGGCGGTGACGACTACGTCACCAAGCCGTTCAGCCTCGACGAGATCGTCGCGCGCATCAAGGCGATCCTGCGGCGCACGATGCACGCCGAGGAGGACGCGGTCATCCGGGCGGGCGAGCTCACCATGGACCAGGACACGCACGAGGTCCTCGTCGGCGACGAGCCCGTCGAGCTGAGCCCGACGGAGTTCAAGCTGCTGCGCTACCTGATGCTGAACCCGAACCGGGTGCTCAGCAAGGCGCAGATCCTCGACCACGTCTGGGAGTACGACTTCAACGGCGATGCGGGCATCGTCGAGTCCTACATCTCCTACCTCCGACGTAAGCTCGACACGCATTCGGAGGAATCGCTCATCCAGACCAAGCGAGGATTCGGATACATGCTGAAGGTCGCGAAGGTCTGACCTCCGGCCCGGTGATGCACTCCCCCGGAGGCGTCACCGCCCGCACGATCTCGAGGGAGTTCCACCGCCATGCACCAGGGTCTGGCCGAGCGGTGGAACTCCATCTCGTTGCGCACCAAGATCACCGCCGTCACCGTCCTGCTCCTGACCCTCGGACTCCTCGTCTCGGGCATCGGGACGATGACGATGCTGAAGCCCCAGCTCGTCGCTCAGCTCGACAAGGACCTGACGATCAAGGCCCAGTCCGTCGCCGACGCGCTGAAGAACAGCGGAGAGGCCGGGCTCAGCGACGACGACAACCTGTACATCGGCGCGCTCTACGACGCCGCCGGCAATCCGCAGGACTCGACAGCCGTCGGGAGCAACGACCCGGTCTTCCCCGAGACGTTCACCATCGAGCAGGCTCTGGCGATGGACGACGACGCCCGCCAGCTGTACAGCGCGAACGGGAAGATCGAGTACCACGTCGTCGCGACGACCTACTCGCAGGGCAACCAGATCGCCACGCTGCTGCTGGCGACGTCGACTCGCAACGTCGACTACATCATGACGCTGTACCTGACGATCTTCCTCGGCTTCGGAGTCGCGATCGTCGTCATCGGCGCGATGCTCACCCGGCTCCTCGTGACGACCACCTTCGCCCCTCTCCGCGAGGTCGAGCGGACGGCAGCCGCGATCGCGGACGGCGACTTCAGCCAGCGCCTGGACGGCACGACGCCCAACACCGAGGTCGGGCGTCTCAACCGCTCCCTCAACGCGATGCTCGGGCGGATCGACACCGCCTTCCGCGACCGGGCGCGCACCATCGACCAGATGCGCCGCTTCGTCGGCGACGCGAGCCACGAGCTGCGAACCCCCCTGGTCTCGGTCCGCGGCTACGCGGAGCTCTACCGCATGGGGGCGCTCCAGACTCCCGAGGCCGTCGGCCAGGCCATGGAGCGCATCGAGAAGGAGGCGATCCGCATGGGCGGACTCGTCGAGGACCTGCTCGAGCTCGCCCGGCTCGACGAGACCAAGCCCCTGGCCCTCGCCCCGGTCGACCTCATGCCGCTCGCCCGCGACGCCGCGATGGACGCGATGGCGTCGTGGCCGGATCGCGACTTCGGCGTCGAGACGCGCGACGACACTCCCGTCGAGACGCCCGCCCTCGAGTCGGACGAGCCCGACGGCGCGAGCACGCAGACGATGGAGATGGCCTCCCCCGGTCTGACCGGGCCGATCGCCGCGGCCGGCGCCCGTCTCGCGCGCTTCCGCCGTCGTCCGCGTCGCGTCATGGCCGAGGAGCTCGCCGCCGGGACGGCCATCGCGCCGGAGGAGCCGGGCGTGCCCGCGATGGTGATGGCCGAGGAGAACAAGATCCGCCAGGTCCTCACCAATCTGATCGGCAACGCCGTCCGCTACACGCCGGAGGACACTCCGATCGAGATCGGCGTCGCCGTCGACCGCTCGCGCCGCCTGGCCCTGCTCGAGGTCATCGACCACGGCGACGGCATCCCGCCGCAGATCCGCGAGAAGATCTTCCAGCGCTTCTGGCGGGCCGACACCTCGCGCACGCGCGAGACCGGAGGCAGCGGGCTCGGCCTCGCGATCGTCGCCTCCATCGTCAGCGCGCACAAGGGTCGCGTCGACGTCGTCGAGACTCCGGGAGGCGGCGCCACCTTCCGGGTCGCCCTGCCGCTCCTCACCGTCGGCCCGAACGGCGAATCCTCCCCAGCTTCGGTCTGACGGGCCGCGCCGCGGGTCGCGTCGGTTCTAGGTTTCTCGCACGCGCCGCCCGGTGCGCAGCTCAGCGAGAGGACCCTCCAGTGACCCACTACCAGACCGACATCGACGCGCTCACGGCCATGAACGGCACGGCGCACGGATACATGGAGCGCATCCAGGCCGAGGTCGCCGGCCTCCTCGGGCAGCTCACGAGCCTCGAGGCGTCGTGGTCCGGCCAGGCGTCCACTGCGTTCCAGGGGGTCGTCGGCGTCTGGCGGACCACCCAGAGCCAGGTCGACGAGGGGCTCTCGACGATCATGCTCGCACTCGGCACGGCCGCGCAGCAGTACGCCGAGACCGAGCAGGCCAACGCCCGACTCTTCGCGTACTGAGCGGCCGGGACGGGAGGAGGCGCGACCGTCGCGGCGCCCTCCTCCCGCGCGGCGGTCCGCGGAAACGCCGAAGGCGGCTCCCCCTGAGGGGAACCGCCTTCGAGGTGGTGGGCCTGGACTCAGAAGTCCATGCCGCCGGTGGGGTCGCCGCCCGCGGCAGCCGGGTTCTTCTCCGGCTTGTCGGCGACGACGGCCTCCGTGGTGAGGAAGAGACCGGCGATCGACGCCGCGTTCTGCAGAGCGGACCGCGTGACCTTGACCGGGTCGATGATGCCCGCCGCGATGAGGTCGACGTACTCGCCGGTAGCGGCGTTGAGGCCGTGTCCGGTGGGGAGCTCGCGGACCTTGGCCGCGACGACGCCGGGCTCCATGCCGGCGTTCAGCGCGATCTGCTTCAGCGGGGCGTCGATGGCGACCTTGACGATGTTCGCTCCGGTCGCCTCGTCTCCGACCAGCTCGAGCTTCTCGAAGGCGAGCTTGCCGGCCTGGATGAGGGCGACGCCACCACCGGCGACGATGCCCTCCTCGACGGCGGCCTTCGCGTTGCGCACGGCGTCCTCGATGCGGTGCTTGCGCTCCTTGAGCTCGACCTCGGTCGCGGCTCCGGCCTTGATGACCGCGACACCACCGGCGAGCTTCGCGAGGCGCTCCTGGAGCTTCTCGCGGTCGTAGTCGCTGTCGGTGTTCTCGATCTCGCCGCGGATCTGCGCGACGCGGCCGGCGATGGCCTCGGCGTCGCCGGCACCCTCGACGATCGTGGTCTCGTCCTTGGTGATGACGACCTTGCGGGCCGAGCCGAGCAGGTCGAGGGTGACGTTCTCGAGCTTGAGACCGACCTCCTCGGAGATGACCTGGCCGCCGGTCAGGATCGCGATGTCCTGGAGCTGGGCCTTGCGACGGTCACCGAAGCCCGGAGCCTTGACGGCGACCGACTTGAAGATGCCGCGGATCTTGTTGACGACCAGGGTCGCCAGCGCCTCGCCGTCGACGTCCTCGGCGATGATGAGCAGCTGCTTGCCCGCCTGGATCACCTTGTCGACGACGGGGAGGAGGTCCTTGATGTTCGAGACCTTGGAGTTGACGATGAGGATATAGGGGTCCTCGAACACCGCCTCCTGGCGGTCGGGGTCGGTCACGAAGTACTGCGACAGGTAGCCCTTGTCGAAGCGCATGCCCTCGGTCAGCTCGAGCTCGGTGCCGAAGGTGTTCGACTCCTCGACGGTGACGACGCCCTCCTTGCCGACCTTGTCGATCGCCTCGGCGATGATCGCGCCGATCTCGGGGTCCGCGGCCGAGATGGAGGCGGTCGCAGCGATCTCCTCCTTGGTCTCGATGGCCTTGGCGCCCGCGACGAGCTCGGCGGTGACGGCCTTGACGGCCTTCTCGATGCCCTTCTTCAGGCTGATCGGGTCTGCTCCGGCTGCGACGTTGCGCAGGCCCTCGCGGACGAGCGCCTGAGCGAGGACGGTCGCGGTGGTGGTTCCGTCGCCGGCGACGTCGTCGGTCTTCTTGGCGACCTCCTTGACGAGCTCGGCGCCGATCTTCTCGTACGGCTCGTCGAGCTCGATCTCCTTGGCGATCGAGACGCCGTCGTTCGTGATGGTGGGAGCGCCCCACTTCTTCTCGAGCACGACGTTGCGGCCGCGCGGGCCGAGGGTCACCTTGACCGCATCGGCCAGGGTGTTGAGTCCACGCTCGAGGCCGCGGCGGGCTTCTTCGTCAAAAGCAATGATCTTGGCCATGTGTGTTTTTCGTCCCTCCCGGACGTCAGGAAAATTCTTGATTGGCACTCGGATGGAGCGAGTGCCAAGAGCGATTCTGGCACTCGCGGGTGACGAGTGCAAGTGACGTCGGCGCCGGGCACGACGACAGGAGCCGCCGTCCGCGCGAGGCGGACGACGGCTCCTGTGACGACGCGGGGACTCAGACCACGCGCACCGATTCGGCCTGCGGACCCTTCGATCCGCTGCCGACCTCGAAGGCGACGTGCTGACCCTCTTCGAGGACCTTGTATCCGGACATGTCGATCGCGGAGTAGTGGACGAAGACGTCCTGCCCGCCGCCGTCGACCGTGATGAAGCCGTAGCCCTTCTCAGCGTTGAACCATTTGACGGTTCCGTTCGCCATTTCCACTCCCCAGTGCTGTGCTGCCCGCGACACATGCGATGCGCAGGTGCCTGGTTGGGAATACTAATGGAGCGTTTCGGGCCGGAAAGGGCTGATCCCGGACATCGGGAAAGAGTTGCCCGGGATTCAACATGGATTAAACGTGCTGGAAACAGAAGCGGCCGCCGACCGCGGGAATCGGGGCCGATCCGAGGTGATCGGGACCCCTCCGGTCGCTATCCGGCGGTGAAGTCGGCACCGAGCACGACGACGAGGTTCGCCGTCTCGACGAAGTCCTGCGTCTGCACCAGGGTGCCCGTGCCGAGCGAGCCCGCGAGCCCGAGCGCCGCACCCTCCAGCGCGGGATCCGCGTAGTAGATCGTGGTCGTCGTCTCGTCCTCGGTGCTCGCGTTGGTGACGGTCGGGACGTTCCAGCCCGCGGTCGTCAGGACCTGCCCGGCACTCGCGGCGAGACCCGCGGTCGCTGTGCCGTTGAGGACGGCGACCGTGAGGGAGGCATCGACCGTGGGGACGGTGGTCGGCGTCGCGCTCGTCTCGGCCAGGCCGGTCGGCGCGGTGAACACGTCGTTGAACTGGACCCGGTTGTCGATGACGAGCAGTCCGATGAACCCGAGGAGCACGATCACGCCCGTCGCGAGCGCGGCCCACGCGAACGCGATCGCCCGCGCGTGCGGGAGCGGCGGTCGGCGATGCGCTCCGACACGACCCTCGGTGGCCGGGATCTCGTCGAAGCGGTCCTTCGGGTGCGTGTTCGACATCGGGGTGACGGCCGGCCTTCCGTTGCAGTGGGCTCGAGCAGCGGATCTACTCGGGGCGCCCGAGTCGTCGCGCGGCGCGGGCGCCCGCGCGCCCGTCGCGGATGCGCTGCAGCCGCGTGACGAGCATCGGGTCGTGGGCGAGAGCCGCCGGGGAGGCGAGGACCGCGCCGAGCACCTGATAGTAGCGGGCGACCGAAAGGCCGAACTGAGCGCGGATGGCGTCGTCCTTGCCTCCTGTGCGCGCCGTCCACTCGCGCTCGAACTCGAGCACGCGACGATCGCGATCAGTCAGAGCTGCGCCCTGCGTCCGTCCGGTGTCCGTGGTCCCGCTCACCGCTCCAGGGTAGGCAGAGCGGCGCCGGGCTCGGCGGAGGCGCTCCGGTACATGCTCACGTGGGTGATCCCCGCCTCCTCGTACTCGTCGCCGAACGCGACGAAGCCCGACCGGCGGTAGAGCCCGGCGACGTGGGACTGCGCGTGCAGGAGCATCGCCTCGTCGCCGAAACGCGCGACGACGGCCTCGACCAGCCTGTGGGCGAGGCCCTCACCCCGACGATCGGCGCGGGTGACCACGCGGCCGATGACGCGGTGGGCGTCCGCGTGCTCCGCCTCCGCGTCGTGCAGCGTGCGGAGATAGGCCGCGGTCCCGCGGGCGTCCGCGATCCACCAGTGCAGTGCCGTCGGCTCGAGATCCCGCCCGTCGAGCTCGTCGTCGTCCACCCTCTGCTCGCGGAGGAAGACATCGGTCCGGAGGCGTGCGAAGGAGTAGACCTCCGCGGTCGAGAGTTCGCTCCACGCCTTCACGATCACGGAATTCACCTGCACGCGGTGGAGTTTACGAGAGAAGAGGGGAACGCCCCTCCCCGTAAACTGACGAGGAATCCTAGGGAGACCCATGTCGTCGTATTCCGTCAACAAGACCGATGCCCAGTGGCGCGAGGAGCTCGACCGCGAGAAGTACGCCGTCCTGCGCGAAGCCGCCACCGAGCGTCCGTGGACGGGCGAGCTGCTCGACGAGCACCGCTCCGGCCTCTACACCTGTGCCGCCTGCAACGCGGAGCTCTTCAAGAGCGGAACGAAGTTCGACTCCGGCTGCGGATGGCCCAGCTTCTACGAGTCCGTCCGCCCCGAGGCGGTCCAGCTCATCGAGGACAGCACTCTCGGAATGGTCCGCACCGAGGTGCGCTGCGCCAGCTGCGGCTCCCACCTCGGCCACGTCTTCCCCGACGGCTTCGGGACGCCGACCGGCGACCGCTACTGCATGAACTCCCTCGCCCTGAACTTCCAGGCCGAGAGCGAGTGAGGGTGGCCGCAGCACCGGTCCTCGAGGCCGTCCTCGCGCGGCGGTCCCGCTCGAAGGTGACCTCGGAGGCGCCGGGCCACGAGGAGATCGCCGCGCTGGTCTCGGCGGCCTCGCGCCTGGCCGATCACAGCTCGCTCCGCCCGTGGCGCGTGATCGAGATCCGCGGCGCTGCGCGCGACAGGGTGGGGCGGAGCTTCGCCGCGGCCTCAGGTTCGAAGAAGGACGCTCGCAAGTACATCGAGAAGACGCACCGCGCGTCGCTCCTGCTCGCCGTCGTGGTGAGCGTGAAGAAGTCCTCCGTGCCCGCCTGGGAGCAGGAGGCCGTCGCCTCCGGTGTCGCCCATCTGCTGAGCCTGCTGCTCGACGAGGCCGGCTGGGGCGTGTTCTGGAGGACCGGCTCGTACACGCGGGCGAAGCAGGTGCGCAAGGCGCACCGTCTCGAGAAGGGCGAGGAGCTGCTGGGCTGGCTCTACGTCGGTCGGCCCGACGGCAAGATCGGCGGGCCCAAGCGGCCGACGCCGGCCGAGCGGCACCTGAGCATCCTCGAGCCCTGACCACACCTCGCGGGCCGGAGTCGACCCTCCGGCGCCCGCGATAGGGTGGCCCGGTGCGGCGACGCACCTGCCGACGTGGCGCAATTGGTAGCGCACCCGACTTGTAATCGGGCGGTTACGGGTTCAAGTCCCGTCGTCGGCTCCCTATCCTCACGGCCGGAGCGCGAGCCCCCGCCGCGCGGCTCAGCTGCTCGGCGTGGCCGACGGCGTGGCCGAGGAGTACGAGACGGCGGCGGCCGAGAGCACGAACGAGCTGAAGGCGTCGGGGTCGGTCAGCGATCCGGAGTAGGCCTCGCCGTTCACGAGGACCGTCGGGGTGCCCGAGACGGCCTCGACGTCGGTGCCCGGCAGGGGGCCGGCGGTCGCCCGCTCCGTCGCGGCGCGCACCCAGCTCACGAACGACTGGTCGTCGATGCAGGTGTCGATCGCAGCGGTGTCCTCGACCCCGGCCTGCGAGACGTAGTCCTTCAGCTCGGCGTCCGAGAGACCGTCCGTCCCCTCCTCCGGCTGGTTGGCGAAGAGCAGGGCGTTGAAGTCGAAGAAGGAGTCGGGAGCCGTGTTCGCGACGCAGGCCGCGGCGTTGGCGGCGCGCTCGGAGTACTTGGTGCCGTTCGACCGCGTCGTCAGGATCGCGATCGGGTGGATCTCGACGGTGGCCGCACCGCTGGACACCCACTCCTCGATCTGCTCGCCGTTCGTCGCCTCGAACTGCCCGCAGTAGGGGCAGAGGTAGTCGAGGTAGACGCGGATGTCGACGGTCCCGGTCGAGGTGTCGAGCGCGCTCGGGCTCGGGGTGCCCTCTGCGGGGATCGCGTCGGAGGTCTGGGCGACCATGCCCTCGCCGATCACGATGCCGTCGCTCGCCATGTTGGCCGGCCCGGGGCCCGCTGGGCGGATGCTCGAGGTGACCGCGAAGACGACGACCGCCACGATCGCGATGACCACGACGGCAAGACCACCCTGCAGGGCGATCCTGCTCACGCGGTCGCGGCGCTTCTGCTGCTCACGGAGCCGTCGGGCCTTCTCCCTCGCAGCCTCTCGACGCTGGTTCTTCGAGAGACGGTCGTTGGCTCCGCCGTTGGTCATGACAAGGACACTCCGAGTGAGAGGGGGCGATCGTCGCCGGGCGCGACTCGCGGAATCCTACGCGCGAGCCCTGGGAATCCTCCAAACGGCGGGCGTCCAGCGGCACTGCCCCGCCAGCTCTCGCCCGGCTCCCGGAGGCTTCCGCTGACGCGATCCGTTGCACGTGGCATACTGTGACGGTTGGTCGCCGTCGCCCACGCGGCATCGACCATCACTTCCATTCACTCGGATCGTCCGGCACGTACCTGCCGGTGAAGGAGCAAGAACAATGGCGTCCGTAACCTATGACCACGCGTCCCGCGTCTACCCCGGGGCCACGCGTGCCTCGGTCGACAAGCTCAACCTCGAGGTCGGAGACGGCGAGTTCCTCGTCCTCGTCGGCCCCTCCGGTTGCGGCAAGTCCACCTCCCTCCGCATGCTCGCCGGCCTCGAAGAGGTCAACGAGGGCCGCATCCTGATCGGCGACCGCAACGTCACGGACGTTCCGCCGAAGGACCGCGACATCGCGATGGTGTTCCAGAACTACGCGCTCTACCCGCACATGTCGGTCGCTGAGAACATGGGCTTCGCGCTCAAGATCGCCGGCATCAACAAGGACGAGCGCGCAGCGCGGGTCCTCGAGGCCGCGAAGATGCTCGACCTCGAGCCCTACCTCAACCGCAAGCCGAAGGCCCTCTCGGGTGGTCAGCGTCAGCGCGTCGCGATGGGACGTGCGATCGTCCGCAAGCCCCAGGTGTTCCTCATGGACGAGCCGCTGTCGAACCTCGACGCGAAGCTCCGCGTCTCGACCCGCACGCAGATCGGCACGCTCCAGCGTCGCCTCGGCATCACCACGGTCTACGTCACCCACGACCAGACCGAGGCGCTCACCATGGGCGACCGCATCGCGGTCCTCAAGGACGGCCTCCTGCAGCAGGTCGGCACGCCGCGCGACCTGTACGAGAACCCGACCAACGTCTTCGTTGCCGGCTTCATCGGCTCGCCCGCGATGAACCTGTTCCACGCGGACGTCACCGACGGCGGCGTCAAGTTCGGCGACACCGTCCTCCCGATCGCCCGCGAGGCGCTCGCGAAGACGACCCAGAAGGTCGTCACGCTCGGCGTGCGCCCCGAGGACGTCACCGTCTCGACCCAGCCCGGCGGCCTGCCCATCGAGGTCGACCTGATCGAGGAGCTCGGCTCGGACGGCTACCTCTACGGCCACACCGAGGTCGAGGGTCGCCGCACCGACATCGTCGCGCGCGTCGACGGCCGCGTCCACCCGACCGCGGGCGACCGCGTCTACGTGACCGCGAACCACCGCGTGCACATCTTCGACGGCGAGTCGGGTCTGCGCCTCTCCTGATCCCTCGAACGCGAACGAACGCTGCCGCCGTCTCCTCCGGGACGGCGGCAGCGTTCGTTCGGTCTCCACACCGTCCGACTCACGACACGAACGGCGCAGCATGTCCGGCTCTCTGAACATCACCTCGGCCACGGTCGATCCCGCTCTCCTCGATCTGCCGTGGACTCTGCGGCTGAACGACTGGCCCGACGAGTACATCGCGGCACTGCCCAAGGGCATCTCGCGGCACACCGTCCGCTTCGCCCACCTCTCGGGCCACGTCGTCGCCGTGAAGGAGACGACCGCCGAGATGGCCCGCCGCGAGTACGAGATGCTGAAGACCCTGCAGCGCCTCGACGTCCCCTGCGTCGTGCCCGGCGCGGTCATCACCAATCGCACCGACGACGAGGGGGGCGAACTGCCCGCGGTGCTCGTGACGCGGCACCTCAAGTTCTCCCTCCCCTACCGTGCGCTCTTCTCGCAGACGCTGCGACCCGACACCGCGACGCGGCTCGTCGACGCGCTCGCACTCCTGCTCGTCCGCCTCCACGTGATCGGGTTCTTCTGGGGCGACGTCTCGCTCTCGAACACCCTGTTCCGCCGCGACGCCGGAGCCTTCGCCGCCTACCTGGTCGACGCCGAGACCGGGCAGCTCTACACCGGTGGGCTGTCGAACGGCCAGCGCGAGAACGACCTCGAGATCGCTCGGGTGAACATCGCCGGGGAGCTCCTCGACCTCGAGGCCGGCGGCCGCGTCGACGACGACCTCGACCCGATCACCGTGTCGGACGGCATCGTCGCCGCCTACCGCAGCCTCTGGAAGGAACTGACCGGCGTCGAGTCGTTCGCCACCTCGGAGCGCTGGCGCATCAACGACCGGGTGAACAGGCTGAACGAGCTCGGCTTCGACATCGAGGAGCTGGCGATCAAGACCGACGAGGCCGGATCCACGGTTCGGATCCAGCCGAAGGTCGTCGACGCGGGCCACCACCAGCGTCGGCTGCTGCGCCTGACCGGGCTGGACGCGCAGGAGAACCAGGCGCGGAGACTCCTCAACGACCTCGACTCGTACACGGCGACCTACGACAAGCAGGGCCTCGACGAGGAGATGGTCGCGCACGAATGGCTCGCCCAGGTCTTCGAGCCCGTCATCCGGTCGATCCCGCGCGACCTCAAGGGGCGCCTCGAGCCGGCCGAGATGTTCCACCAGCTGCTCGAGCACCGCTGGTTCATGTCGCAGCAGCAGGCGCGGGACGTCCCGCTCGCCGAGGCCGTCACCGCCTACGTGAACGACATCCTCCGCCACCGCCGCGACGAGGCGACGATCATCGCCCCGCCGACCGAGGCGCTCACGCTGCCCAACCTCGTGATCGACGACTCGGGCGACGCCGAGCTGACCGACGAGGACGCCGACGTCGACTGGACGAAGAACGTCTGACCCTCTTATTGCCGGGGCTCGCGGGTACTCCTGACCCCACGAGCCCCACGTTCATCGCGAGGTGCCCGGTGCGGTGAGCCGCAAGGCGGAGGAGGGAGCGATACCGGAGGTATCGCGACCGACGACAACGCCGCGGATCATCGTGCCGGGTGCCTCGCTACTCCGAGGCGGCTCGGAGCTTCGAGATCTCGTAGAGCGCGACCGACGCGGCGATGCCGGCGTTCAGCGACTCCGCCGCCGAGCTGATCGGGATCGAGACGACCGCGTCGCACTGCTCGGTGACGAGACGCGAGAGGCCCTTGCCCTCGCTCCCGACGATCACGAGCAGCGGGCGATCGGCGAGCTCGAGACCCGGCAGCGGCGTGTCGCCGTCGCCGTCGAGCCCGATCACGAAGACGCCCTCGCGCTTGTAGTCCTTCACCATCTGGGTGAGGTTCGCGGCCATCGCTACCGGGACGCGTGCGGCCGCACCGGCCGAGGTCTTCCAGGCCGCCGAGTTCAGACCGACGGATCGACGCTGCGGCACGATGACGCCCTGCCCGCCGAACGCGGCGACGGAGCGGATGATCGCGCCGAGGTTGCGGGGGTCGGTGATGCCGTCGAGTGCGACCAGCAGCGGCAGCACACCCTTCGAGACGCTCCGCTCGAGCAGATCGCTCGGGTGGGCGTACTCGTACGGCGGCACCTTCAGCACCAGGCCCTGGTGGACCGAGTCGGGCCCGGCGAGCCGGTCGAGCTCGGGACGCATCACCTCGAGGACGGGGAGGCCGCGCGCGGTGGCGAGCTTGAGCGCCTCCTTCACGCGGTCGTCCATCTCGATGCGGGTCGCCAGGTAGAGCGTCGTCGCGGGGATCTTCGCGCGGAGCGCCTCGAGCACCGAGTTGCGACCCGTCACCATCTCGGACTCGTCGCCCGTCTTGGGCTTGCGGGGGCCGGGCGACCGGCCCTGCCCACGGGCGGCCGACGACAGCGTGCTGCCCGGCCGCCCCTTGCCGCCGGCCGCGACGAAGCGCTCGCGCGCCGCCTTCGCCTTGCCCGCGGGGTGGTAGGGGCGGTCCTCGGCCTTCGGCGTGGGCTTCTTGCCCTCGAGGGCCTGCCGACCCTGTCCGCCGGATCCGACGGCCTTGCCCCTGCTCTTCTTCCGGACCGCTCCTGGGCGGTCAGCCTTATTCGCCATCGAGACTCCAATGCGCACCCGTCTGGGTGTCTTCGATCGTGATTCCCGCCGCGGCGAGATCGGTTCGGATGCGGTCGGCTGCAGCCCAGTCGCGCTGCTCGCGCGCGGTCTGGCGCTCGGCGACCAGGCGGTCGACCAGGACGCTGAGCGCCCGGTAGGAGGGTTCGTCGTCCGAGCGCGCCCACTCGGGCGCTTCGGGGTCGATGCCGAGCACGGCGGCCATCGCCAGCACCTGCGTGCGGAGCGCGGACACCGTGCCCAGATCCTCGGCGTCGAGGGCGGCGTTGCCCGCTCGCACCGTCTCGTGCAGGACTCCGATGGCCTGCGGGACGGAGAGGTCGTCGTCCATCGCCTCGGCGAACTCGTCCGGCACGAGGGGCGAGCCCAGGGAGGCGAAGCGGGTGCCCTCGAGACGCCGGCGCGAGCGGTCGAGGAAGCCCTCGATCCGCTCCAGCGCGGCCTCGGCCTCCTCGAGCGCACCGTCGTGGAACTCGAGCGTGGAACGGTAGTGGGCCGAGCCGAGGTAGTAGCGCACGACGAGGGGTCGGGCCTGGTCGAGGAGCTCGGCGGCGAACACCGAGTTGCCGAGCGACTTGCTCATCTTCTGCCCGGTCACCGAGACGAGTCCGTTGTGGAGCCAGTAGCTCGCGAAGGCGTGTCCGGCCGCGGTCGACTGCGCGAGCTCGTTCTCGTGGTGCGGGAAGCGCAGGTCGAGGCCGCCTCCGTGGATGTCGAACTGCGTGCCGAGGTACTTGGTCGACATCGCCGAGCACTCGATGTGCCAGCCCGGGCGCCCGCGACCCCACGGCGAGGCCCACGAGGCCGAGTCGGGTTCGCCGGGCTTCATGCCCTTCCACAGGGCGAAGTCGTGCGGGTCGCGCTTGCCTCGCGGGTCGGCGTCGGTCGCCGCCTCCATGCTCTCGAGGCGCTGGTGGGTGAGCGAGCCGTAGTCGGGCCACGAGCGCGTGTCGAAGTAGACGTCGCCGGAGTCGTCGGGGGCGGGGTAGGCGTGCCCGAGCTCGACGAGACGCTGCACGAGGGCGATCATCTCGGCGATGCTGGCCGTCGCCCGCGGCTCGTAGGTCGGCGGGAGGATGCCGAGCGCCGTGTACGCCGCCGTGAACTCGAGCTCGACGCGGTAGGCCAGGGCCCACCACTGCTCCGCGGCGACGCCGTCGGCCGACGCGAGGCGCGCCTCCTCGGCGATCGCGAGGATCTTGTCGTCGATGTCGGTGACGTTGCGCACGAGGGTGACCGCAAAGCCGCGGTAGCGCAGCCAGCGGCGCAGCTGGTCGTAGACGAGCGCCGATCGGAGGTGCCCGATGTGCGGCGAGGACTGCACCGTGGGTCCGCAGACGTACATCCCGACCTCGTTCTCGCGGAGGGGGACGAAATCGACGAGGGCCTGGGCCTTCGAGTCATGCAGTCGCAGAGTCACGGTGGGGAGTTTACCGGGCGCGCCGCTCGCAGCCCGGCGGGAGTGCCGACCGGTGGATCAGGCGCGAGTCGCGGGTGTGGGGAGGACGAGCGCCGTGGCGATCGCCGTGACTCCCTCTCCCCGCCCGGTGAAACCGAGGGAGTCGGAGGTCGTCGCGGCGACGCTGACCGGCGCGCCGAGCAGCTCGGAGAGCAGCTGCTGCGCCTCGCTGCGTCGGGGCGAGAACTTCGGTCGGTTGCCGATCAGCTGCACCGACACGTTGCCGATCGTGAAGCCGGCGGCCTCGACGAGCTCCCGTGTCGCTGCGAGGAACACCTCACCGTGAGCGTCACGGAAGCGGGGGTCGGCCGTCCCGAATCGGGAGCCGATGTCGCCGAGCCCCGCGGCGGCGAGCAGGGCGTCGCAGATCGCGTGGGCGACCGGGTCGCCATCGCTGTGACCCGACAGCCCGCGCTCTCCCGGCCAGTGCAGCCCGGCGAGCCAGAGCGGCGACTCGTCGTCGAAGGCGTGCACGTCGGTCCCGACGCCGACCCTCGGCGGTGCCGACGGGACGACGGGCGCGAGCAGCTGCTCGGCGCGGGCGAGATCCCAGGGAGTGGTGATCTTGAAGGCGAGCGCGTCGCCGGCCACGACGACCGATCGGTGCCCGTGGGAGGCGAGCAGCGCGGCGTCGTCGGTGTACTCCTCCTGCGCCGCGGCGTAGGCCTCGTCGAGCAGGTGCCGCGGGAACCCCTGCGGGGTCTGCACGGCGGCGAGCTCGGAGCGGTCGACCGTGTCGAGGATCGCCCCGTCGGCAGCGACGCGCTTGATGGTGTCGGTGACGGGCAGGCCGGGGATGACCCCTCCTCCGGTCGAGCGGACCGCGGCGACGACCCGCTCGAACTGGCCGACCGGGGTGAGCGCGCGGGCGGCGTCGTGCACGAGAACGGTCTCGACCGACGGGAGGAGCAGCGCGAGCCCCTGCGCGACCGACTCCTGCCTGGTCGGGCCTCCGGCCGTGACGGCGACCGACGACGCGGCGCGGCCAGCGGCGGACTCGCACAGCCGGATCGTCTCGTCGACCAGGTCGAGCGGTGCGACGACGACGATCTGCACGGGCTCCGGCAGCGTCAGCACCGTGCGCAGGCTGCGCTCGAGGATGGTGACGCCGGCGCAGTCGACGTAGGCCTTCGGCCGCTCCCGGCCGAGGCGGGTGCCGCTGCCGGCGGCCACGATGACGACGGCGGCGCTCGGCGTTCCCGGCGTCCCGCCGGACTCGACCTGCATGCGTGACGTCCTCTCAGCGGCGGTCAGAGTAGCACGCGCCCTCGCGCGGGGCACCCTCGGACGGGCGTCGCCCACGACCTCGCTACGCTAATCTGGTGTCCGGCTCCAGCACCGTGGATCCGCCCTGTCCGGGGCGAGCAGGGCCGATGACCTGGAGGTATCTGTGAAGGCGCGAATCGCTGCATCCGTCGTTCTCGCGGTCGGCGTCGCTCTCGCTACCGCCGGCTGCAACCTCGTCGCCCCGCAGGCGACGCGCAAGATCTACGACCCCAGCGACGGCGTCGGCGCGACCATCGGCGAGCTGGCGATCCGCAACGCGTTCATCGTCTCGAACGACGGTGAGGAGGGGACTCTCGTCGTGACCGTCGTCAACTCCGGCGACGAGACGCAGACCCTCGAAGTGCAGTACGACTCGAGCACCGGCCGCACCGACGCGGAGGCGACGATCGTTCCCGGCAGCACCGAGATCGGCCCGCAGAAGGACGAGTCGGTCACCATGGCCGATCTCGACACCGTGCCGGGCAGCCTCCTCCCCGTCTACTTCCAGTACGGCTCCGAGCAGGGCAAGGAGCTGCTGGTGCCGATCCTGACGTCGGCCCTCGAGGCCTACTCGACCCTCACTCCCGCCCCGTCGGCCACCCCCACTCAGACGGCCACTCCCGACCCCGCGAACACCGCCCTGCCGACCCCCACGACCGAGCCCGGCAACTCCATCGAGCCCTCGGGCGAGTAGCCCCCACGCGTCCGAGGGCCGTCCACGCGAGTGGGCGGCCCTCCGTCGTTCGGGGAGGAGCCCCCCTCCCGCCCCTAGGGAGGTCGGTCTCGACACGCCGCGTCCCGCGGCTACTCGACCACCAGGCTGCGCCCCACCTCGTCAAGCCACCGCCCACCGGAGCAGCTCGTCGCGCAGCGACGGCTGGCGTAGCTCGTCGCGCAGCGACGGCCCGGGGGTGGCTCGTCGCACAGCGACGGCCCGAAAGCAGCTCGTCGCACAGCGACGGCTGGCGTAGCTCGTCGCGCAGCGACGGCCCCACCACCCCCCACCCGGCGGATCGCGGGTCCTGGCGGGGGTAGCTGCAAGGCGGAGGAGGGCGCCATAGCGGAGCTATGGCAACCGACGACAACGCCGCAGATGCCCCCGCCAGGGCCCGCGATCAACTGTCGAAGCGGTAGCCGAGGCCGCGGACAGTAACCAAGAGCGTCGGCTCCTTCGGTGTCTTCTCGATCTTCGAGCGGATGCGCTTCACGTGGACGTCGAGGGTCTTGGTGTCGCCGAAGTAGTCGCTGCCCCAGACGCGGTCGATGAGCTGGCCGCGGGTGAGGACGCGTCCGGCGTTGCGCAGGAGCATCTCGAGGAGTTCGAACTCCTTGAGCGGCATCGGGGTCTCGACGCCGTCGACCTCGACCGTGTGGCGTTCGATGTCCATGCGGACGGGGCCGGCGATGACGATCCGCTCCTCCCCCGGGTCCTCGGTACGGCGGCGGAGGACGGCACGGATGCGGGCGAGGAGTTCGCGGGTCGAGTAGGGCTTGGTGACGTAGTCGTCGGCGCCGAGTTCGAGCCCGACGACGATGTCCACTTCGGAGTCCTTGGCGGTCACCATGATGATCGGGATGGAGGATCGGGTGCGGATCTCGCGGCACACCTCGGTTCCGGGCATTCCCGGGAGCATCAGGTCGAGCAGGATCAGGTCGTAGTCGCCCTCGTCGAACGCGGCGACCGCGCGGGTGCCGTCCTCGGCGACCGTGACGTCGTAGCCCTCCCGCTCGAGCAGGTAGCTCAGGGGCTCGCTGAGTGCGCTCTCGTCCTCGACGAGAAGGATGCTGGTCACGCGGTGTCTCCTATCGGGGCCGTCGACGCGAAGGGCGTCCTGGCCGGGTCTACTTCGGGGAGTCGGATGGTGAAGGTGGAGCCGCGTCCCGGTTTGGACCAGACGCGGACGTCGCCTCCGTGGTTCTGCACCGCGTGCTTGACGATGCTCAGGCCGAGGCCGGTTCCTCCGGTGTGGCGGGAGCGGGCCTGGTCCACGCGGTAGAAGCGCTCGAACACTCGGTCGAGGTCCTCCTCGGGGATGCCGACGCCCTGGTCGGTGACCGCGATCTCGACGACGCCGCCTGTCGCGCGCACTCCGACTCCGACGCGGGATCCGGGCGGCGAGTACTGGATGGCGTTGGAGAGCAGGTTGTGCAGGGCCGAGACCAGCATCTTCTCCTGGCCGGCGACGTACGCCTTCTTCATCCCGCCCTTGACCAGGGTCACGTCGTGCGACTCCGCCATCACGTGGGTCGTCTCGAGCGCCGCGCGGACGATGTCGTCCACGCGGATCACCTCGGCGGTTGCGGCGACGTCGGTCGATTGGAGGCGGGAGAGCTCGATGATCTCGCGGGTGATCTTGGCGAGGCGGTGCGACTCCTGGGTGAGGCGGTGGGCGAAGCGGCGCACCTGCACCGGGTCGTCGGCCGCCGAGTCGAGGGCCTCGGCGAGGAGCCCGACGGCGCCGATCGGGGTCTTCAGCTCGTGCGAGATGTTAGCCACGAAGTCGCGCCGCACGGCCTCGAGCCGACGCGCTTCGGTGTGGTCCTCCGCGAGGACGAGGACGAAGCGGGAGCCGAGCCTCGTCGCGTGCACCACGAGGGTGACGGCCGCGTCCGACAGGGGGCTCGTCGGGAGCTCGAGATCCTGCTCGATGTCGTCGCCGAAGCGGCGCACGCGGTCGACGATAGCCACGAGGTCGGGGTGGAGGAGGGTGTCCTGCGAGACGAGTCCGAGCGAGATCGCCCTGGTCGACGCCTTGAGGACGTTGTGGGAGGGGTCCGTCACGAACGCCGGCGCACCGACGGCGTCGATGATCGCGTCGATCCCCTCGGGCAGACCGACGGTGACGACCTCCGCGGCGATCCGACCCTGACGTGCGGCGAGGGTGACGACGGTCGTCATCACGACGCCGATGGCCAACCCGAGCACGAGCGCCAGAACTACGAACAAGCCCGTATCCACGGTCCCAGGCTAACCATCCACCGGCCGTCCCCCTACCGGACGCCGACCGCCCGGCTGGGGGTCGAGTACTGTTCAAACCCCCGGCACCGTCCGTTAACCTGCCGTGGTCATCATTGCTGCGCTTGCGCCGTCTCGGTGCAGGCCCAGGGTCGCGCGCGATGCGCGACGCCGAACGGCACCGTCCTCCGTGCGTGCCGCAGAGAGGGACGATCAGAAGATGCGCGAAGTATTCCAGCAGGAGCTCGCCGAAGTCCAGGACCGTCTCGTCGAGATCTCCGGACTCGTCGAGATCGCGATCGAGAAGGCGACCCAGGCGTTCAACCACTCCGACGTCGCACTCGCCGAAGAGGTGATCGCGAACGACCCCCGCATCGACGAGCTCGCCATCAGCCTCGACGAGCTGGCGATCGACATCCTCGCCCGTCAGGGCCCTGTCGCCCGCGACCTCCGCACCGTCGTCTCGGCGCTCCGCATCAGCGCCTCCCTCGAGCGGATGGGCGACATCGCCGAGCACATCGCTCAGCTCTCGCGCTACCGCTTCCCCGACAAGGTCGTCCCGAAGAGCCTGCGTCCGACCTTCGTCGAGATGGGCCGCCTCGACGTCGTCGTCGCGCACAAGCTGACCGAGCTCCTCCGCTCGCAGGACGGCCGCATCGCCGAGGAGATCCGCGACGAGGACGACAAGATCGACGAGCTGCACGTGAGCGTCTTCGACAAGGTCCTCAGCGAGGCGTGGAAGGGACAGGCCGCCGACACCGTCGACGCCACCCTCGCCAGCCGCTACCACGAGCGCTTCGCCGACCACGCGGTGTCGATCGCCAAGAAGGTGCAGTACCTGATCTCGGGCGATTACGCCTGAATCCATCGGTCGAGATCGCGCGAAGCGCGATCTCGACCGCGGTCGGCTCTCCAGTGGGGTCGCGAACTGCAGAGCGGGTCACGAACGGCTACGCCGAATCGCTAGCACGCGATTCGGCGCTTCGCCTATGCCAGGCGGTAGAGCTGTACGGCACAGATCGTTCGGCGGACGGCACTCGTCAGCCGCGTGACCGGAGAGTTCTGCCTCGGCTCGTGGGCGTCGTGTGATCCTGCGAGCCGAACGTGGTTTCACGAGCCGGAGGTGCTCCGAGGCCGGGCGCAGACGCGGACGGCCCGCGAGAACCGGGGTTCCGCGGGCCGTTCGACGGGGCGAGGGCTACTTCTTGGCGCCCTGGGCGGCGACGGCGGCGGCACCCGCGGCGGCCGCCTCCGGGTCGAGGTAGCGGGCCGGCTCGGTCGGCTCGAAGTTCTCGTCGAGCGTGTAGACGAGCGGGATGCCCGTCGGGATGTTGAGCTCGGCGATGTCGGAGTCGGAGATGCCGTCGAGGGTCTTCACCAGCGCCCGCAGCGAGTTGCCGTGCGCGGTGATCATCACCGTCTTGCCCGAGGCGAGGTCGGGCTTGATGTCCGACTCCCAGTACGGCAGCATCCGCTCGATGACCAGCTTGAGCGACTCGGTGCGCGGGAGGTCGTCGCCGAGGTCGGCGTAGCGCTCGTCGTGGGCCTGCGAGTACTGGTCGTCGTCGTCGAGCGGGGGCGGCGGCACGTCGAAGGAGCGGCGCCAGGTCTGGAACTGCTCCGGCCCGTACTCGGCCAGCGTCTGCGCCTTGTCCTTGCCCTGCAGCGCGCCGTAGTGGCGCTCGTTGAGCCGCCAGGAGCGCTTGACGTCGATCCAGAGCCGGTCGGCGGTCTCGAGGGCGATGTTCGCGGTCTGGATCGCGCGGGTCTGGCGGGAGGTGTAGACGATGTCGGGGTGCAGCCCCGCCTCGGTCAGCAGCTCGCCCGCGCGGGTCGCCTCCGCGACGCCCTGATCGGTGAGCCGCACGTCGACCCAGCCGGTGAACAGGTTCTTCTGGTTCCACTCGCTGTTGCCGTGGCGCACGAGGATGAGGGTGTAGGTCTCGGACATGCGCCCAGTGTAGAGGCGGCCCGTGTCGCCGCGGATACGCTGGGCGGCATGCCGATCGGAGCCGTGACCCGCGGGACGACGGGCACGAATCGCCTCCGCCGAGTGGATCGCTGGCTGGCCGAGCTGCCGGTGCTGCGGAGCACCGCCGAACCCCTCGTCGTCGATCTCGGCTTCGGCGCCAGCGCGGTGACGACGCTCGAGCTCCACCGCCGACTGGCGACGGTCGCGCCCGGCGTCGAGGTCGTCGGTCTCGAGATCGACCCCGCGCGCGTGGCGACGGCGAGGAGCGAGCTCGAACGGGTCAGGGAGGGAGGCACCGCCTTCCCGAGCGACGCCCGCGTGCGCTTCGACCGCGGCGGCTTCGAGATCCCGCTGCCCGGGGGCCGCCGGCCGCAGGTGGTACGCGCCTTCAACGTCCTCCGTCAGTACGACGAGAGCGCGGTCGCCGGTGCCTGGCAGGTGATGACCGACCGGCTCGCGCCCGACGGCGTGCTCGTCGAGGGCACGTGCGACGAGATCGGGCGCATTTGCACCTGGGTCGAGGTCGGCCGGGACGGTCCGCGATCGCTGACTCTCTCGCTCCGGGTCGGAGGCGTCCCCTCGCCGATGATCGCGGCGGAGCGCCTCCCCAAGGCCCTGATCCACCGGAACGTCCCTGGCGAGCGGGTGCACGCCTTCCTCCAGGCGCTCGAGCGCGCCTGGATCGTGCACGCTCCGCTCGCCGTCTACGGCCCGATCCAGCGCTGGCAGGCGAGCATCCGGTCGCTCCGCGCCGACTGGCCGATCCTCGACGGGCCCCGGCGCTGGCGGCTCGGCGAGGTGACCGTCGCGTGGGAGGCTGTCGCGCCCGCTACCCCGCCACTCCTGTGAGCATTCTCAGATGTGGGCGCGATACCGTCGCTCCCCATGGACGACCCTCCCTCACCCGAACCCTCGCGCGCGTGCGCACTTCCCGACCTGATCGGCGGTGCTCGGCGTGCCTGAATGGCTCGGCATCGTCATCGGCCTGGTCCTCACCGTCGGAACCGGACTCTTCGTCGCGTCGGAGTTCGCCCTCGTCAATCTCGACCGCAACGAGCTCGAGGAGCGTCGAGACCGCGGCCAGAAGCGCCTCGACCCGACCATCTCGGCCCTCCGGATCACCTCCACGCACCTCTCGGGTGCGCAGCTCGGCATCACGCTGACGACGCTGCTCACCGGCTACACGTTCGAGCCCGCCATCAGCTCCCTCCTGTCCGAACCGCTCCGCTCGATCGGCGTCCCCGAGGGCATCGTGCCCGGTATCGGCGCCGTCGTCGGTGTCGTCATCGCCACGGTCTTCTCGATGGTGATCGGCGAGCTCGTTCCCAAGAACTTCGCGCTCGCACTCCCCCTCAAGACGGCCCAGGTCGTCGTGCCGTTCCAGATCGCGTTCACGACGGTGTTCAAGCCGGTGATCGTGCTCTTCAACAACACGGCGAACGCCCTGATCCGCTCCTTCGGCATCGAGCCCAAGGAGGAGCTGTCGGGTGCGCGCAGCGCGGGCGAGCTCGGCTCGCTCGTGAGGCGCTCGGCGCTCGAGGGGACTCTGGACCGCGATCACGCGGATCTGCTGCACCGCACCCTCCGCTTCTCGAGCCGGAGCGTGGCCGATGTGATGACTCCGCGCGTGCGGATGGCGTCTGTCTCGCTCGACAGCACGGCCGACGAGGTCGTGCAGATCGCCAACCGCACCGGCTTCTCCCGCTTCCCCGTCCTCGGCCGCGACTCCGACGACGTCCGCGGCGTCCTCCACGTCAAGCACGCCTTCGCGCTCGCTCCCGAGCTCCGGTCATCGGCGACGGCGGAGTCGCTGATGGTCCCCCCGATGCGCGTTCCCGAGACCGCGCGGGCCGACGCCCTCCTGGCTCCGCTGCGCAGCAGCGGACTGGCGATCGCCGTCGTCGTCGACGAGTACGGCGGCACGGCGGGCGTGGTCACCCTCGAGGACCTCGTCGAGGAGATCGTCGGCGAACTCGAGGACGAGCACGACCGCAGCCGGGCCGGAGTGATCCGCACCGGCCGATCGGCCACCTTCGGAGGCGAGCTGCGCCCGGACGAGGTCGTCGAGCGCCTCGGCGTCAGCGTCCCCGAGGGCGAGGACTACGACACCGTCGCGGGCTTCCTCTCCTCCCGCCTCGGACGGCTCCCCGAGCTCGGCGACGAGGTCGCCGTCGAGGGAGGGGTGCTCCGGGTCGACCGGGTCGCTGCGAACCGCGTCGACCGCGTCCGCTTCACCCCCGACACCGACGGCGGTGCCGCCACCGCGGCCTCGATCCGCGCGGAAGGAGCCGTCCATGAGTGAGTACCTGCCCGGGATCGCGTGGCTGGTGGTCCTGCTGCTGGTCAACGCCTTCTTCGTGGGCGCTGAGTTCGCCGTGATCTCGGCCCGACGCTCGCAGATCGAGCCGAGAGCCGATGCCGGGAGCCGTGCCGCGAAGACGACCCTGTGGGCGATGGAGCACGCGACGCTGATGCTGGCGACGAGCCAGCTCGGCATCACCGTGTGCTCGCTGGTGATCCTCAACGTCTCGGAGCCGGCGATCCACCACCTCCTCGAGATCCCCCTCGGCCTCACCACGCTGTCCGCCGAGGCGATCGGCGTGATCGCGTTCGTCGCGGCGCTGCTCCTGGTGACCCTCCTGCACGTCGTCTTCGGCGAGATGGTGCCGAAGAACCTCGCGTTCTCGGTCCCGACGCGGGCGGCCCTCCTGCTCGCTCCCCCGCTCGTGGTGGTCTCGCGCCTGGTGAAGCCGGTCATCTGGTCGCTGAACGCGGTCGCGAACGGCATCCTCCGCCTCGTGCGCGTCGAGCCGAAGGACGAGGCGACCAGCGCGTTCACGCTCGACGAGGTCGCGGCGATCGTGCGCCAGTCGACCCGCGAGGGACTGCTCGTCGACGCCTCCGGCACGGTCACCGCGGCGTTCGAGTTCACCTCGAAGCGCGTCTCGGACGTCGCCGTGCCGCTGCACGAGATGGTGCTGCTGCCGTGGGAGTCGACGCCGTCGGACGTGCGGCGCGCGGTCGCCGAGCACGGGTACTCGCGCTACCTGCTCGCGGGCGCCGACGGGCTCCCCGCCGGGTACCTGCACCTGAAGGACGTGTCCGACCTCGACGCGGCCGACGCCCCGGTGCCGCCGAAGCGGATCCGCCGCCTCGCCGCCGTCTCCGCGGGTGACGACCTGGAGGATGCGCTCGCCTCCCTCCGCCGCTCCGGCGCCCACATCGCCCGGGTCGTCGACACGGCGGGCGCCACGACCGGGGTCCTCTTCCTCGAGGACATCATCGAGGAGCTGGTCGGCGAGGTGCAGGACGCGACCAACGCCTGACCCTCACCGAAGCTCCGGCAGTGCCGCTCTCGCCTCCGCGGCGTCCGAGCCGGCCGCCGTCAGCAGATCGACGGCGAGCGGCCGCAGGATCACGAGGAGGGTCTTTTCGGCGAGACGTGCGTCGGGGATCAGCTCCTGGGGGTCGAGCGTCGTCGCCAGGAGGACGAGATCCTGCCGGGCGAGGGCGAGGGCGGCCGGCTCCGACAGCGCGCGGGCGAGCAGTGCGATCCCCGGCCCGAACGAGGCGACCGCGTCGGCGAGCTGCGGCCTCGGCCTGCCGTCGCCGACGAGGAAGTCGGTGCGTCGGGCGACGATCCGCAGATTCCGCGTCGCCAGATCGAGGGCGTCGAGCATCGCGCGCTGACGCTCGAGGCCGCCGCGGTGCTTGCGGATGAAGGGCGAGATCCTGGCGATCCCGATGGCCGACTCGAGGGCGGCCGACCAGCCGTCGATGACCGGCTGCGTCCCCCGGATCCGCTCGAGAGCCGCGGCCGAGGCGCTCGCGTCTCCTCTGCGGAGAGCATCGGCCAGCTCGTCGATCGTCGTCGCGAGCGTCGCGAGGAGGCGGCGCCCCTCCGCCCGAGCCGTCCGGAGCGGGTTGCGCGGCACGATCGCGGTGCACAGGAGGGCCGCGAGACCGCCGACCAGTCCGTCCAGACTCCGGGTGAAGACACCGCCGTCGGGAGCCGGCAGGATCATCACGAGCATCGCCTGGGTGCCGGCCGCGACCGCGAATCCCGGCGCCGGCGAAAGGGCGCGCCCGAGCGTGAACACGATCGCGAGGACGACCGCCAGCTGCCACACGCCCGTGCCCCACAGCAGCAGGAGGGCCTCACTCGCCGCGATGCCGATGAGCATCCCGAGCGCCGTCTCGGCCACCTGCTTCGGCCGCGTGTCGCGGGCGATGCCGAGGCTCGAGATCGTGGCCGTGAGCGACAGCACCGGGGCCGGGTGCCCGAAGACGAAGCGCGACACCGAGTAGGCGAGGATCGCGGCGAGCACGATCTGCAGCACCGCGGGCAGCGACGCCGCCGCACGGGCGAGCCCCCTCCCCGGGCTGAACCCGTCGCCGATCAACCGACGGAGCGCCTCGGCCGCCCGGTCCCGACGCTCGGGAGGTGCGGCCGCCACGGCGCGGCCTACCTGGTCGTCGCCCCGAGGCGGGGCAGGCGGGGCACTCCCGCCTCCGCTCCGGCTCCGGGCGGGACGACGACCTCCTGCGCGGCCGCGACGCGGACCTCGCCGGCGATCACGGTCAGCTCGAGATCGACGGGGACGGAGCGCTTGACGACGGCGAGTGCGATCGGTCCGTCCTCGAAGTGCCAGGCGCTCGAGGTGACCGTGCCGACCTCGACGGGCTCGCCGCCCCGGGGCGCGGTGACGACGTCGCCGTGAGCGGGGAGCGCCGAGTCGGATCCGTCGAGCTGGAGCAGCACGAGCCTGCGGGGCGGGTGGCCGAGGTTGTGGACCTTGGCGACGGTCTCCTGCCCGCGGTAGCAGCCCTTCGCGAGGTGCACGGAGGAGCGCAGCAGATCGAGCTCGTGCGGGATCGAGCGCTCGTCGACCTCGGTCGCGTGCCGGGGCCGCCACGCGGCGATCCGGAGCGCCTCGAGCGCGTCCGAGCCGGCGAGGGCGACCCCCGCCTCCGCGGCGCTCCCCGCGAGGACGCCGAGCGCCGCGCGGGGCACGAGCGTCTCGCGGTAGTGCCAGTGGGCGGCGGGGTGGCCCTCGACCGCGGCGTACTGCCAGCCGCCCGGCTGCACCTGCGCCCACGGGTCGAGCCAGCTGATGGCCCCCTCGCCCGCCGTGACGAGCGCGAACGACGCAGCGGAGGCGTCGCCGAGGGTTCCGAGCGTCGCGAAGTCGCCTGTGCGATCGGCGACCTCGACGCGCAGGAGGAAGCGCATCCGGTCGAGCCAGGCTGCGAGCCCCGCGGTCTCGTCGCGGTCGAGGAGCAGCCAGGCCGTCTCGCCGTCGTCGACCACGCGGATGACGTGCTCGATGCGACCGGTGTGGTCGAGGAGGAGCGTCTCGGCCGAGTCGCCGGGGGCGAGCCTCGTCAGCGCCTGGCTGGTGACGGAGTCGAGCCAGGTGAGCCGGTCGGGACCGGTGACGGTGACGACTCCGCGGCTGGAGAGGTCGACGACGGCGGTGCCCGCGGCGAGCGCGCGCTGCTCGCGGAACGGCTCGCCGTAGTGCGCGGCAACGCCCGGTTCGGCGGCGCTCGTCGTCGCGACGGCCCCGTCGACCGCGAGCAGCGGAGAGAGTGCGGTGGCGGTGGCGTCAGTCGACACGGGCGAGCCTTCCTGAGGCGTGGGTGCGGAGGCCCTGACCGAGCGCGGCGATGTCCCAGGCCCAGAGCAGGTGGTCGTCGACGAGGCCGTAGAGGCGGGTCGCCGCGGCGTAGTCCTTCGCGGCGGCGGTGCGCATGACCGCGTCGGTCGCGAGGTCGATGCGCGGCCCCTTGACCTGACCGAGGTAGAGCTCGCTGACGCCGTCGGGGTGCACGAGCGAGACCTCGATGTCGAAGCCTCCCGCTGCGTTGCGGAGCGTCTCGACGGACTCGGCGTCGGGGTAGGCGGGTGCCCCGCGGCCGGGGAGCATCGCGGGACCGGCATCGGCGTCGGTGAGCGGCCGGCTGAGACGCCAGTAGCCCGTCTCGCTCACGAGCGGGCGATGGCCGACCTCGCTGCCGTCCTCGATCAGCCAGGTGTAGGAGCTGTAGTTGAGGTAGGGCAGACCGTCGTAGCTGAAGCTGATGCGGTGACCGAACTCGGCCTGGACGGAGGAGTCGCCGACGGCGTAGTCGACGACGCCCGAGCCCTCCCACACTCCGAGGAGCCAGGAGAACGGGACGAGTTCGGGCGGCAGGCCCGAGGGGAGCGAGATCACACCTGCTCTGACCGGCGGCTAGCGCTGGCCGCGGTAGAGCTTGAAGACGACGATGCCCGAGACCCACGCGATCGCGAGGGAGGCGAGCCCGAGCAGTCCGAGGTAGAAGAGTTCGAGGGCGAGAAGCATGAGCCCATCCTACCCGGCGGCTCCGACACGGAGGGTGGGAACAACCCGTCCGCGAGGAGCGTCAGAGAGAGGCGAGCGCCGCCACCGCGCTGCCGACCGCCACGATGATCATCGCGCCGACCATGCTCGTCATGGTCCGGATCAGATAGCCGGAGGCCCGGGCGACGGCCAGCTGCACCGCGAAGGTGGCGAGGACGCAGCCGCCGAAGGTCAGCGCGAGCCAGATCTGCACCGATCCGGCCGGGGCGACGATCAGCGTGACGACGGAGCCGACGAGCGCGAGCGCCCAGACGATGCCGATGCCCACGCGATCGCTGCTCATCCGTCAATTGTGCCCCAGGCGATCGGCCCTCCCGGGCCGCCGCTAGTATTGCGGCAGAACAGTTCTGGAGGATCCGTGGCGCAGTTGCTGATACTGACCTCTGCGGGGGGCACCGAGGTACTTCCCGCGCTGGGGCTCCTCAGCCACAAGACGCGGCAGATCCCGGCCGAACCCGCCCAGCTCGTGAACGCACCGAGCTGCGATCTCATCTTCGTCGACGCACGGCAGGACCTCGCCAGCGCGAAGTCCCTCTGCAAGATCCTCACCACCACGGGCATCAACGTCCCGCTCATCCTCATCCTCACCGAGGGCGGTCTCACCGCGGTGAGCGCCGACTGGGGCGTGAACGACGTGATCCTCGACTCCGCGGGGCCGGCCGAGGTCGACGCCCGCATCCGCCTGGTCATCGGGCGACTCGCGCAGGAGCAGTCGGCGTCGCGGATCCAGGCGTCCGGCGTGGTCATCGACGAGGCGAGCTACTCGGCGAAGGTGCACGGGCGGCCGCTCGATCTCACCTTCAAGGAGTTCGAGCTCCTGCGCTTCTTCGCCACCCACCCGTCGCGGGTGTTCACGCGCGAGCAGCTGCTCAGCGAGGTCTGGGGCTACGACTACTTCGGCGGGACGCGCACGGTCGACGTGCACGTGCGGCGCCTCCGAGCCAAGCTCGGCGACCTCGAGTCGCTCATCGGCACCGTCCGCAACGTCGGATACCGCTTCAACGTCTACGAAGAGGACAATGAGCGAATCGCTCAATCTCTCGGTTGAGAACCTGGCCGACCCCACCGTGTCGGCCGGTCTCGAGCACCTGATCGGTCGCGCCTCCTGGTTCGACGGGCAGCCGCCGTTCAGCGACCAGACCCTGGTCGACGCCCGGGCCGGATCCCGCACGCTGCTCATCGGCCTCCGGGCCGACGTGGTCGTCGCGGCCGCCGTCCTGGGTCAGGGCGAGCTCGAATTCGTGGTCGATCCGGAGTGGCGGGGCGTCGGCTTCGGGCGCGCGACGCTCGAGCAGGTGCTCGCCGGCGGCCGGACAGGTCTTCTCGCCTGGGCGCACGGCGACCACCCCGCCGCTCGGGCTCTCGCGGCCTCGCACGGCTTCGCTCCGGTCCGGACGCTCCTGCACCTCGCCCTCGATCCGCTCACCGCGCCGGTCGTCACCGTGCCAGACGGCTACGTCCTCTCGGATGCGAGCGGGCTCGATCCGGCCGAGTGGGTCGCGCTGAACGCGCGGGTCTTCGCGGCGCACCCGGAGCAGGGCCGCCTCACCGAGGACGACCTGGCGGCGCGCCGCGCCGAGGCCTGGTTCGACGACGGCGACTTCCTGCTCCTCCGCGACGCCGACGGCCGCCTCGTCGGCTACGACTGGCTCAAGATCGAGCCCGGATCGACGACCGGAGAGATCTACGTCCTCGGGGTCGCTCCGGAGACCGCCGGCAAGGGGCTCGGCCGCACGCTCCTCGGGGCCGGTCTCGCGCGCATGGTCGAGCGCGGCTGCACCGCCGCCGATCTGTACGTCGAGGCCGAGAACCACTCGGCGGTCGCCCTCTACCGCTCCCTCGGCTTCACCGACGCGTCCGTCGACGTGCAGTACCTGCAGCGGCGCCCGGCGGTCCGCTGAGCCGGAGGCTCCTCCACCGTCCGCGTTCATCCGGCGTTCCCCACGCGTGGAGCGGACCGCGCGGACGCGGTGCCAGGATGGACGCATGGATGGCGACAACCTGCTTCTCGAAGACGGACTGAGCGACGACCTCGACGACGACTTCGACGACGAGGAGGAGCACCCCGACCCCCTGCTCCCCGACAACCGCTACCTCGACCGCGAGCTCAGCTGGCTGGCGTTCAACCAGCGCGTGCTCGAGCTCGCCGAGGATCCGCTGGTTCCGGTGCTCGAGCGGGCGAACTTCCTCGCGATCTTCTCGTCGAACCTCGACGAGTTCTTCATGGTGCGGGTCGCGGGGCTGAAGCGCCGCATCCTCACCGGCCTCGCCCTGCCGACGAACATCGGCCGCGTTCCGGTCGACGTGCTCACGGACATCTCCGAGAAGGCCCACCTGCTGCAGCAGCGCCACTCGCGGGCCTACAAGGAGCTGGTGGAGCCGGCGCTGCGCGATGCCGGGATCGACATCGTGCGGTGGAACGAGCTGAGCGACGCCGAGCGCGCCGTGCTCGACGACTACTTCTCGGCGCAGATCTTCCCCGTGCTGATGCCGCTCGCGGTCGACCCCGCGCACCCGTTCCCCTACATCTCGGGGCTGTCGCTCAACCTGTCGGTGCGCGTGCGGAACCCCAAGACGCAGAAGACCGAGTTCGCGCGACTCAAGGTGCCGCAGATGCTGCCGCGCTTCGTGCGCATCGCCGGCGTGGCCGCCCCCGGCGAGCCCACGCGCTTCATCTCGCTCGAGGACCTGATCGCGAACCAGCTCGACGACCTCTTCCCGGGCATGGAGATCATCGATCACCACGTCTTCCGGATCACCCGCAACGAGGACGTCGAGGTCGACGAGGACGAGACCGAGAACCTCATCAAGGCGCTCGAGAAAGAGCTCCTGCGACGCCGGTTCGGCCCGCCCATCCGCCTCGAGGTGACCGACGACATGGACGACGAGACCCTCGGGCTCCTCGTCCGCGAGCTCGACATCACCACGCAGGAGGTCTACAAGCTCCCGGCTCCGCTGGATCTCGGCGGGCTCTTCAGCCTGCAGAAGATCGACCGGCCCGACCTCAAGTACCCCAACCACGTGCCGACGACGGCGGCGCAGCTCTCGCCGAGCGAGCCGAACCAACGCCAGGACATCTTCAAGGCGGTCTCGCGCGGCGACGTGCTGCTGCACCACCCCTACGAGTCCTTCGCGACGAGCGTGCAGGCGTTCCTCGAGCAGGCGGCCGCCGATCCCGACGTGCTCGCGATCAAGCAGACGCTGTACCGCACTTCCGGCGACTCCCCCATCGTCGAGGCGCTCATCGACGCGGCGGAGTCGGGCAAGCAGGTGCTCGCCCTGGTCGAGATCAAGGCGCGGTTCGACGAGCAGGCCAACATCTCGTGGGCGCGCAAGCTCGAGAAGGCCGGCGTGCACGTCGTCTACGGCCTGGTCGGCCTGAAGACCCACTGCAAGCTCGCGCTCGTCATCCGCCAGGAGAAGGGCGGCGTGCTGCGGCACTACTCCCACATCGGCACCGGCAACTACAACCCGAAGACCTCCCGGATCTACGAGGACCTCGGGCTGCTGACGGCCGACCCCGAGGTCGGGAAGGACCTCACGAGGCTGTTCAACGAGCTGTCGGGCTACGCGATCGAGAAGAAGTTCAAGCGCCTGCTCGTCGCTCCGAGGCACCTGCGCAAGGGACTGCTCAAGCGCATCGAGGCCGAGACCGAGAACGCGCGCGCGGGCCGCCCCTCCGGAATCCGCATCAAGGTCAACTCGATCGTCGACGAGTCGGTGATCGACGCCCTCTACCGCGCCAGCCAGGCGGGCGTGCCGGTCGATGTCTGGGTCCGCGGCATCTGCGGACTGAAGCCGGGCCAGGAGGGGCTCTCCGAGACCATCCGCGTCCGCTCGATCCTCGGGCGCTACCTCGAGCACTCCCGCATCTTCAGCTTCGTGAACGGCGGCGAGCCCGAGGTCTACATCGGCAGCGCCGACATGATGCACCGCAACCTCGACCGCCGGGTCGAGGCGCTGGTGCGCATCGTCGAGCCCGCGCACCTCGGCGAGATCGACGACATGTTCGAGCGCGCGATGGACGCGAAGACCGCGTCGTGGTGGCTCGGGCCGGACGGCACCTGGACCAGGCATCACCTGGACGAGGACGGGGCTCCCCTGTCCGACCTCCAGAACCGGCTGATGCAGCACATCACGCACCGCAAGCGCGCCGCATCGCGAGCCGCCTCGCGGGTCTCGAACCGCTGACGCCGTGGCGGGGACCGTCTTCGCAGCAGGAGCCGTGTGCTGGCGGATCATCGAGGGGCGCCCGCACATCCTCGTGATCCACCGGCCGCACCGGAAGGACATCAGCCTCCCCAAGGGCAAGGTCGATCCGGGCGAGTCCCCGCCCGAGACGGCCGTGCGCGAGATCCGGGAGGAGACGGGACTCGCGGTGGCGCTCGGCGTCCCACTGGGCTCGACCGAGTACACCCTCCCCAACGGGCGCCCGAAGACGGTGTACTACTGGGCCGCGCGCGTGACCGAGAAGGCCGTGCTCGCCTCCGACTTCCTCCCCAACGACGAGGTCGAGGCGCTCGAGTGGGTCACCCTGAAGCGGGCACGGGGATACCTGAGCTACCCGCACGACGTGGCCGTCGTCGACGAGTTCGCGAGGATCGCGGGGCGCGGCACGCTCGACACCTTCGCGATCGTCGTGCTGCGGCACGGGAAGGCGGTGCCTCCCTCCTCCTGGGACGGCCGCGACTCGACCCGGCGGCTGAACGGGAGGGGCACGGACGAGGCCGCCGCCGCGGGACGCGCGATCAGCGCCTGGCGCCCGCGCCGCCTCGTCTCGAGCACCGCGAAGCGCTGCCGGGCGACGATCGCGCCGCTCTCCTCCCTTCTCAAGCGGCCGGTCCGCCTCTCGGAGGACATCAGCCAGGAGGCGTTCGAGCGGGGCACCGCCGACATCCGGTCGGTGGTCGGCAAGCGCGTCCGCGCGCGCAAGTCGGCCGTGCTCTGCAGCCACGGACCGGTCATCCCCGAGATCCTGCGCGAGATCGCACTGGCGACAGCGACTCCGCTCGGCGACTACCTCGACGAGGCGTCGGCCCTGCCCACCGGAGGCTTCGCCGTCGTGCACCTCTCGACCGAGCATCCGGGCTCGGGGATCGTCGCGATCGAGACGCACACGCCGCTCGGCTGACGCCATCCGCACGCGGTTCCTCGACGTGTCCGGCAGGAGGCGAACCCTGCGACGATCGCGCGGATCCGGCAACGGGCCACCCCGCCGTTCATCCCTCGTTCACCGAGGAGACGGTGCCAGGACACGCCTGCTCCGTACTCTCGCCTGCGGGCCGCACCAAGCCCTGTTCTGTTTTCCATGCTTTCCTACCCGAAAGGGATACTTGTGCGTTTCTCGCGTCTCGGCCAGGCGGCCGTCATCGCCGCCGTCGCAGCCATCACGCTGACCTCCTGTGCAGCCAACGAAGGGGACACCGCTCCCGCCGACGGCTCCTCCTCCGGTGAGGCCAGCAGCCTCGAGGGCACCCTCAACGGCATCGGCGCCTCCTCGCAGGGTTCCGCCCAGGAGACCTGGGTCGCCGCCTTCCAGGGTGCCAACCCCGGCGTCACCGTCAACTACTCGCCCGACGGCTCCGGCGCGGGCCGCGAGGCGTTCATCGCCGGCGGCGCCGACTTCGCCGGCTCCGACCGCGCGCTCAACCTCGAGGAGCTCGACGGCTCCTTCGGCAAGTGCGCCGAGGGCACCTCGGCCATCGACGTCCCGGCCTACATCTCGCCGATCGCGATCGTCTTCAACGTGGAGGGTCTCGACGAGCTGAACCTCGACGCCGCCACCGCCGCGGGCATCTTCAAGGGCACCATCACCAAGTGGAACGCCCCCGAGATCGCCGAGCTCAACCCCGACGCGACGCTCCCCGACGCCAACATCACCGCGGTGCACCGCTCGGACGACTCGGGCACCACCGAGAACTTCGCGGCGTACCTCAACACGACCGCCCCCGACGTCTGGGACGCGGAGCCGGACGGCGTCTGGCCCTACGAGGGCGGCGAGGCGGCCCAGGGCACCTCGGGCGTCATCGACACCGTGACCAACGGCCAGAACACCATCGGCTACGCCGACGCCTCGCGCGCCGGTGACCTCGGCACCGCCAAGGTCAAGGTCGGCGAGGAGTTCGTCGAGTACTCCCCGGAGGCCGCTGCCGCGATCGTCGACGCCTCCCCCGAGGCGACCGACCGTCCCGAGAACGACATCGCGTACGAGATCGACTACGCCACCGAGGAGGCCGGCGTCTACCCGGTCGTCCTGGTGAGCTACCTCATCGCGTGCCAGGAGTACCAGGACCCCGCGACGGCTGAGCTCGTCAAGGCGTACCTCGGCTACGTGACCAGCGACGAGGGCCAGGCCGAGGCCGCCTCCTCCGCCGGCGCCGCGCCGCTCTCCTCCGAGCTCTCGGCCCAGGTCGCGACCTCGATCGAGTCCATCCAGTAGCACCCCCTCGAGAGGCGGTCCCGACCACAATGGGTTCGGGGCCGCCTCTCGGCTCGACACCCGACACCACCTCGAACGCAGGGAACCCACATGAGCACCGTTGAGCGGCCAGTCGGCGCCATCAAGGCGAAGCAGCGACCGGCCGACCGGATCTTCGCCGGATCGGCCGTCGCCTCGGGCACGCTGATCCTCATCATCCTGGCCGCCGTCGCCCTCTTCCTCGTCGTCCAGTCGATCCCTGCACTCACTGCACCCTCGGACGACATCTCGGGGGGCGCGGGCTTCTGGGCCTACGTCGGGCCCCTGGTCTTCGGAACGGTGTACGCGGCAGCCCTCGCGCTGGTGGTGGCCGTCCCGATCTCGATCGGAATCGCCCTCTTCATCTCGCACTACGCGCCCCGCCGGCTCGCGCAGGGTCTCGGCTACATCATCGACCTGCTCGCCGCCGTGCCGTCGGTGGTCTTCGGCCTCTGGGGCATCACCGTCCTCGCGCCGTTCGTGCAGCCCTTCTACACGTTCCTCACGGACGCGTTCGGCTGGTTCCCCCTCTTCGCCGGCCCCGTCTCGGGAACCGGCCGCACCATCCTCACCGTCGCGCTGGTGCTCGCCGTGATGATCCTCCCGATCGTCACCGCGATCTCGCGCGAGGTGTTCCTGCAGACGCCGACCCTCCACGAGGAGGCGGCGCTCGCCCTCGGCGCGACCCGCTGGGAGATGGTCCGCACCGCGGTCCTGCCCTTCGGCCGCCCCGGCATCATCTCGGCCTCGATGCTCGGCCTCGGCCGCGCGCTCGGCGAGACCATGGCCGTCGCGATCGTCCTCTCGCCCTCGTTCGTCGTGAACTTCGCTCTGCTGCAGTCGACCAACTCGAACACCGTCGCCGCGAACATCGCGCTGAGCTTCCCCGAGGCCTACGGCCTGAAGATCAACGAGCTGATCGCCTCGGGCCTGATGCTGTTCATCATCACGCTCCTCGTCAACATGCTCGCCCGCTACATCATCAACCGCCGCAAGGCCTTCTCGGGAGCGAACTGATGGTCACGATCACTCCGCCCAGGCAGCGCCGCGTCGAGGACGCCCCGCTCGCCCCGGTCAACACCCTCACGAACGGGCAGCTGCCCAAGTGGGCGCCCGCCGCCCTCCTCGTCGGCAGCCTCGCGATCATGGCGCTCGTCTACGGACTCCTCGCCGCCTCCGGCACCACCGAGGGCTTCGACGTCGTCGGCACGGTGTTCTTCGCCGCGGTGCTCTACACGATCGCCGTCTTCGTCCTCGCGCGGCTCATCGAGGGGGCGCGCCGGGCGACCGACCGCGTCGTCACGACTCTCGTCACCGCCGCGTTCGTCATCGCGCTGATCCCGCTGATCTCGCTCATGTACACGGCCGTCACCGCGGGCGCCGCACGCTTCGACATCCTCTTCTTCACCTCCTCGATGCGCAACGTCGTCGGTGAGGGCGGCGGAGCGCTGCACGCCATCATCGGGACGCTCATCATCACGGCGATCGCTGCGGTCATCTCGATCCCGATCGGCCTGATGACGGCCATCTACCTGGTCGAGTACGGCCGGGGGACGCTCGCTCGCGGCATCACCTTCTTCGTGGACGTCATGACCGGCATCCCCTCGATCGTCGCGGGCCTGTTCGCCTACGCGCTCCTCGTCCTCTTCTTCGAGCCCGGCGTCCGGATGGGCTTCGGCGGTGCGGTGGCGCTGTCGGTGCTGATGATCCCGGTCGTCGTCCGCTCGACCGAGGAGATGCTGCGACTGGTGCCCAACGAGCTGCGCGAGGCGTCGTTCGCCCTCGGCGTGCCGAAGTGGCTCACGGTCGTCAAGATCGTCCTCCCCACCTCGATCGCCGGCATCGTCACCGGCGTCATGCTCTCGATCGCCCGAGTCATCGGCGAGACCGCGCCGCTCCTGATCGTCGCCGGCTTCACGCAGTCGATGAACTACAACCCGTTCGACGACCGGATGATGACCCTCCCGGTCTACGTCTTCCGTCAGTACGCGGACCAGGGCTCCGACGCCGCCGCCTACCTCGATCGGGCCTGGACCGGCGCGCTGGTCCTCATCCTGATCGTCATGATCCTCAATCTCCTCGCACGCCTGGTCGCGCGCACCTTCGCCCCCAAGCTCGGCCGCTAACCCTAAGGATCTCCGTTGTCCAAGCGCATCGAAGTCAACGACCTCAACGTCTACTACAGCAAGTTCCTCGCGGTCGAGGGAGTCGGTCTCACCATCGAGCCCCGCACCGTCACCGCCTTCATCGGCCCCTCCGGCTGCGGCAAGTCGACCTTCCTCCGCACGCTCAACCGCATGCACGAGGTGATCCCCGGCGCCTACGTCGACGGCGAGGTGCTGATCGACGGAAACAACCTCTACGGCCAGGGCGTCGACCCGGTGCTCGTCCGCCGCCAGGTGGGCATGGTCTTCCAGCGCCCGAACCCGTTCCCGACGATGTCGATCCGCGACAACGTGCTCGCGGGCGTCAAGCTGAACAACCGCCGCATCTCGAAGTCGGACGCCGACTCGCTCGTCGAGAAGTCGCTCCAGGGCGCGAACCTGTGGAACGAGGTCAAGGACCGCCTCGACAAGCCGGGCTCCGGCCTCTCGGGCGGCCAGCAGCAGCGTCTCTGCATCGCCCGCGCGATCGCCGTCTCTCCCGACGTGCTGCTGATGGACGAGCCCTGCTCGGCCCTCGACCCCATCTCGACGCTCGCGATCGAGGACCTCATCGAGGAGCTGAAGAACGAGTACACGATCGTGATCGTGACGCACAACATGCAGCAGGCCTCTCGCGTCTCGGACCGCACCGCGTTCTTCAACATCGCGGGCACCGGCAAGCCGGGCAAGCTCATCGAGTACGACGACACCGCGACGATCTTCTCGAACCCGTCGGTCCAGGCGACCGAGGACTACGTGTCGGGCCGCTTCGGCTGATCCGACTCGTCGACGCAGAAGAGCCGCACTCCCTCGGGGGTGCGGCTCTTCTGCGTCGTGGCTCGTGGCCGGCGGCTCAGGCGGTGGGGATCGCCAGGATCGGGTCGGTGGTGGGAGCGTCGGCGCCGCCCGCGTCCTCGACCGTCACGGCGACCACGGCGCCATCGGCGAGCGTGCCCTCGAGCGGCACGACGGTGCGGCCGTCGCCTCCGTCGAAGATCCCTGCGGGAACGGCGCCGGAGCTGCCGATGTACCAGAGCTCGTAGGTCTTGTCGTCGGGCAGCGCGGCGAGGTCGTCGACGACGAGCGCGGAACGGCCGAGCGAACTCGACCAGACGAGCGTCGCCTCCTCCCCCGTGGCGACGGCGCCGGTGGTCTCCTGCGCGTCGGGCGCGCTCCGGATCTCCTCCAGCGCCGTCAGCTGCTGGGTCTGAGAGGCATCCGGCGAGAGCAGCGGCGGGAGGGTCACCCCGCCCACGATGATGACCGCGGCGGCCGCAGCAGCCGAGAGGTAGACGGCGGGCCGGGCGAACCAGCGGCCGCGGGCCCTGGTCTCGGCGCTGTGGCGGGCCGATGCCGGTTCCTCCGGAGCCGCGGGGTCGACGGCTCGGAGCACGGGAGGAGCCTGGGTGGCGCCCGTCGTCTCGTCGGCCAGCTGCGGCGTCGTGGCGATCAGGGCCATCAGATCGGCCTTGAGCGCCGGTGAGGGAGCCACTGCCGGCGCGGAGGCGGCGAGAGCCTGCGCGACCGCGGAGAACTCGTCGGCCTCGCTCCGCGCCTCGGGGTTCGTGGCGAGGTACTGCTCGTAGCGCGCCTGCTCCTCGGGAGTCAGGATGCCGAGGGCGTGGCCGGCAGCGAGATCGCGAGGGTCACCCGCGCTGCTGGAGCTCTGCTCGTCGTTCACAGGGCCACTCCCATCTCTTCTCGAAGTCTGATCATTCCATCGCGCAAGCGCGTCTTCACGGTACCTACGGGGCACTGCAGGATCTTCGCGATCTCGCTGTGCGAATACCCTCCGTAGTAGGCGAGCTGAAGTGCCTGCCTCTGCAGTTCGGTGAGGCGGCCCATGGCGACCGCGACCTTCTCGTGCTCGAGGGACACCTCCGCCTGCTCGGCGACCTGGTCGTACTCACGACCGAGATCTCGGATACCGATGCGCACGTCCCGGTCGCGGCCCGCTTGAGCCGCACGTACCCGATCGATGGCCCTGCGGTGTGCCATCGTGAGGATCCAGGTCGTCGCGCTTCCTTTATTCGGAGCGAATCGTCCCGCGGTTTGCCAGATCTCGAGGAACACCTCCTGGGCGACCTCCTCGGACTGCGCGCGGTCGACGAGGACGCGCGTGATCAGCCCCAGGACCCGGGAGGCGACGAGATCGTAGAGCTCGGAGAAGGCGCGCTGGTCGCCGCCCGCGATGCGCTCGAGGAGCGCTCCGGCATCGGCCGTGGTGTTCTCGCTCATCCGCGTTGCCCCGCTCGTGACCGGTTCTTGAGGTTCCGGGTCATCCAGAAGGCTGTCACGGCGAGACCCGCGATCACGACCGACACTTCGAGCGGGTGCGTCACCACGCGCACGTCGAGCGCGAAGGCGCCCAGATCGAGGAGGGCCGGATCGGACAGCCGGGGCGAGAGCCAGAGGGAGATCACGCCGACGGCCGCGGCGGTCAGCCCCGGGTAGCTCCTCGGTCGGACGAGGACCCAGAGGCCGGCGAGGACGTCGAGAACCGCGAGGGTGCGCATGATCGCCCCCTGCGAGAGGACGACTCCGGTGCCGAGCAGGGCCCCCTCGGCCGAGTCGACTCCCGGAGCGGCTAGGAGGTAGAGGACCGCGCTGACCAGCAGACCGAGACCGGCCCAGAGCCGCGCACCGATCCTGAACGCTCTGACGTTCTTCATCCGGGTGTCGCCTGTCTGTCGGGGACTCTGACGAGCTGGGAGGCCTCGCCTCCGCTCCCCGCCACTGGGCCCTCGCCCGACCCGCGGTCTCGCGAGCAGAGAAGGGGCCGGACCGCGGGAACGCCTCTCGGCGCGAGGCCGCTCGAAGCGGCTATAAGTGGAGCCCGGGGTTACCGCGATCCGGCCTCAGCCAGTGTAACGGCTGCCCCCCTGCCGCCCGCGAGCCGCGTTCGCGGTCGGTGAACGCGGTGGCGTGCGGGTTGCTACTCGAGCGAGTCGCTGCGCCAGAGGCGCGCGCAGCCGACCAGCTCGGACGCGGTCGTCGACAGGCGCAGCGCGCGAGTGGTCAGCTCGCTCGCCCGGGTCTCGTCGATCAGCTCGAGATCGTCGGCCACCGAGGCGGCACCGGAGGCGCTCACCCGGCAGAACGCGGCGGCGCGGTCGAGCGCCACGGCGAAGTCGCCGTCGAAGACACCGCGGAGGATGCGGTCGGCCAGCTCGGTGATCTCGGCCGGCCCGGTGGGGGTGACGGCTCCTGCGACGACCGGGTCGATCGTGGCCGAGAGCTCGACGCCGCGCTGATAGAGGAAGCTCGTGCTCTCCGGGTCCTGGCGGATCACGAGCCGGAGGAGGTAGAGGCGCCAGAGCGCGCCCGGCAGGCTCGCCGCGCTCGATCGCGCCCAGAGCTCGGCCAGGGCGTCGATGCCGTGGTGATCGGTGTACTCGACCAGGCGGTCGATGATCACCGGGTCGGGGTCGTTGCGGACGCGGCTGAGCAGCGCGATCGCCGTCTCGTGCGCGACGCGGGTGATCTGGGCCGGGTCCTCTCCCCCCTGGAACGCCTCGAAGACGTGGGAGGGGAACTTGGTCGGCTTGTGGAAGCCGTCTGTCATGGGGCCGCCTTCCGCGGTCGGTGCCGAGCGCGCTGATGCGTTCCCGGGGTTCGAGGAGGGTAACGCGCGGGCGGCCCGGGGTATGCCCCGGCGCACTCGGGACGGGCCCGCCTCGCCGGTGGCGGCGGGGCGCTACCCTTGATGCCGCGGGCCTCTAGCTCAGTTGGCAGAGCAGCGGACTTTTAATCCGCGGGTCGTCGGTTCGAGCCCGACGGGGCCCACCAGCGATCCGGTGCTATCACCATCGCCCGCGCCGGTCCGCCCGATCGGCTGCACGCTGTCCGGCCTCTCACGGAGGGACCGAGCCCGGTGGGATCAGTCGCGGAGGCGCAATGCCTCCGATGGTTCGTGCCACGCCCGACATTTCGGAATTACCCGAAATAAGGCGTCTCTCAACGACGGAGCAGGGAGAGACCTCGATGAGTGGAACAGCAGGAGTGATCGGTCACGTCGACGTGGCAGGGGAGGACATCGGCGCGCTGTCGGCCTTCTATCAGAGGGTGTTCGGCTGGACTGTCGAGTCGCGGGGGCCGGGATACGCGCAGGTGACCACTCCGACCCTCCGCGGCGCACTCGTCGAGGCGCCGCAGTCGTCGATGACGCTCGGCATCGTCGTGGAGGATCTCGACAGCGCGCTGGCGGAGGCGGTGACGGCGGGCGGCCGGGTCGTCATGCCCGCGACCGACAACGGCTGGGTGCTGAAGGCCCAGGTCGAGGACCCGGCCGGGAACGTGATGACGCTGATCCAGAAGTGAGTGCTGCGGACCTCACGGAGGCCCTCCGGGCTCTCGCCCACCCCGACCGCCGCGAGTTCGTCCGCGCGTGTGCCGGCGCTGAACGATCGGCCGGAGATCTCGCGGAGCTCTCGAGCCTCTCGCTCGCCTCGGTGTCGGAGCACCTCAAGGTGCTGCGGAAAGCCGGACTGCTCGTGCTCGACCGGCGCGGGCGGCACTGGATGTACCGGGCGGACTCGGCGCTGCTCACGGCGATCGCGGAGGCGGTCGCGAGCCTCGGCGACGACGACGTCCGAGGCGCGAGCACGATGACGATGACGACTCCCTCGACGCCCCTCTGAGCAGTGCCGACGGGGCGTTCACTCCTGAAGCAGAGCCGAGCGCCGGAGCCCGCGGGGCTCGGGTCCACGGTGGCGAAGAGGGGTCAGAGGGTTCCGGGCACCGGTAGTCCTCGCACACCCGCGAATCGGGCTGCAACGGCGTCATCGCGCGTCACTCGTGGCACGGCGACCAGACGTCGTCCGCGAAGTCGCGCGGATCGTCGCCGACCAGGAGGCGCCAGACGCCTCCGTGATGATCGAGCAGGCGGCCCTGGACGATCTCGGAGGCCCATCCGTCGTCGGTGCGGTGCCAGCGGACGAGGCGCAGTGTGACGGCGGTGCGGGAGCCGACTCGGGGGGACATCATCGTCCTTTCACGTCGTGGCGACGCTCGGAGGGTGGGTCTGCTCCGCGGGGCGGGTGCTCGACCGGGAGGGGTGGTGGGGGGTCGCAGGGCCGCACTCGCGAGCGCGCGGTGGTGGCTCCCGATGTGTTCGGAGGGAGTGGGTCTCGATACGCCGCCGCGGCGGCTACTCGACCAGCAAGGAAGGGGCGGCTGCGCGGTTCCGGCCGGGACCGCGCCCCGGAGGGCGGGACGGCCGGCGGAAAGGGGTCGCCGACCGTCCCGCGTGGGCTCACCGCGTCGGATCGTCGGGCCAGAAGCAGACCATCGTCATGGTGGAGCGGTAGAAGAGCGTCTTGGCGTCGACCCTGTCGACGGGACGGTCCTCGTCGTCGGGGTAGACCTCGGCGGCGGAGTCGACTCCCGGCGGCAGGCACGCGTCCTGCGCGACGTAGCGCGCGGGCTTCTTCGGGGCGTACCAGTCTCCGTCGCCCTGGTCCGTGCCGGGGATGAAGGACGGGATCCGCGTGTACGAGCAGAGCAGCGTCAGCGATGCTCCACTGCGCACGAAGCGGTAGCTCGTCGTGCTGAGGCTGATGTCGGGAGAGCCGGGGAGCAGTGCACCGTAGTAGCAGGTGCCGTTCGACGAGATGTCGGACGAGGCGAAGTCGTCGAGATTCGCCCCCGCGTTGTGATCGGCGAGAGCGGGAGTCGCGGCGGCGCCCACCAGGGCGGCAGCGGCGGCGAGAGCGAGGACGGAGGAACGGAAGGACGGCATGGACGGTCTCCTCATCGAGACGGCGTCGGCGCGGGGCGTCGGCAGTGGCGGGACGCTCGACGAGCGAGCGGCGGCGGAGACGTGCGCGTGGGAGGCGACAGCACTGTCGCCCGCACGGAGGTCCCGCAGGCGTCCGGCGGACCGGATGACCCGAACTCTAGACCGCTGAGCGGCGGGTGTCTGCCCCCTGCGAGGTCACGATGAGTCGTCGGTGATCAGGGTCAGAAGACGAGGCGCCGCGCGCGCATCCTCCGGGAGCGGCGGCGCAGGACGCGGTCGCTCGGGCCGAAGGATCCCGCCTCGAGGAGGAGCCTCAGCGACTCGGCGACCTGACGCGCGAGACGCGGATCGATCCCGCCCGGGATGCGCACGGCGTCGATCAGATCGAGTGCCGCCTGCGTGGTGCGAGTGATCGCCATGGCCGAACACTACGAAGCGGCGGAGAGCCGCGGCGCACCCCGGCTCGGGGGCGCGCGACGGCATCATTGCTCAGCCGTCGCGCGCCGGAGGGACTGCTCAGCTCGAGCTGCCGTCGCCGCGGCCGGTGGCCGACTGCAGGCGGTCGATGTGCTCCGACGCCTGCGCCTTGGTGAGGTCGGCGGGCAGGGTCTCGCCCGCCTCGCGGGCCAGGGTGTCGAGGTAGCTGCGCTGCGGGCCGGTCATCGGCTCGTCGCCGGTGACCCAGTCGGACGGATCCTTGCTGGCGCTGGTGTCGCTGGAGGCGTCGGCGCGGGCACCGAGCACCTCGCCTTCGGTCTTGACGTCGGGATCGGTGGTGTTGTCATCGCTCATGCTGCGACGCTACGCCCGACCACCGACACCGACGAGGGCTTGCGCAGTCGCCGCTCCCCCTCCGGGTGGGGTCACGACCCGAAGACGGCGTGGGCGAGCGTGAAGATCACCAGCCCGGCGAGCGACCCGACGACCGTGCCGTTGATGCGGATGAACTGCAGGTCCTTGCCGACCTGCAGTTCGAGCTTCTCGGAGGTCTCTCGCGGGTCCCAGCGCCCGATCGTCTCGCCGATGATGCTCGCGATGTCGGTGCGGTAGCGGTCGACGAGATTGGCGGCGACGGTGCCGATCCAGGCGTCGACCGTCGAGGCCAGCGCCTGATCGGTCGAGAGCCGGCGCCCGAGGTCGACCACGATCGACTCGATGCTCGCGCGCAGCGGGCTGGCGGGGTCGTCCATCGCCCCGAGCAGCGACGCCTTCGTCGTCTCCCAGACGTCGCCGGCCAGCTCGCGCACGCGCGGACTGTCGAAGGCGCGGTTCTTGATCTCCTCGACCCGCGCGATCAGGTCGGGGTCGGTTCCGAGATCCCTCGCGAGGGTGGCGAGGTAGCCGTCGATGGCGATGCGGAACGGGTGACCCTGGTCGTCGCGGACGGCGCCGACGAAGACGAGGGCCTCGTGGTACAGCCGCTCGTCGACGGCCCTGCTCACGGCGGAGGGCAGCCAGCTCGGGAGGCGGCCGCTGACCATCCGCGTGAAGCTCTGCGGGTTCGCGACGAGCCACGCCTCCGCCTGCTCGACCAGGGTGTCGACGAGGCGGCGGTGGTGACCCGACTCGACGATCCCGCCGACCAGCGACCCCAGCGGCGGCCCCCACTGCGGATCGAGCAGATGCCGGCGCGCCAGCGCCTCGATGACCCGCTGCACGTCGGAGTCGTCGAGCAGCGCGATCGCCGCGCGGACCGCCGCCGCGCTCCCGCCCCCCACGCGCTGGGCGTTGGCGGGCTCGGAGAGCCACTCGCCCGCCCGGCGCGCGATACCGAACGAGTCGAGCTTCTCGCGCACGATCGCCCCGCGGAGGAAGTTCTCCTCGACGAACTGCGCGAGGCTCGCGCCGATCTCGTCCTTCTTCGTGGGGATGATCGCCGTGTGCGGGATCGGGAGCCCCAGCGGCCGGCGGAACAGTGCCGTCACCGCGAACCAGTCGGCGAGCGCGCCGACCATCCCGCCCTCGCTGGCGGCGCGCACCCACTGCAGCCACGGGTACCGGCCCTGCAGGGCGAACGAGACGGTGAACACGATCGCCATCAGGATCAGCAGCCCGGTGGCCAGGCGCTTCATCCGGACGAGGGCGGCCCGCTTCTGCGCGTCGTCCCGTCCGGCGGAGGTGGTCGTCGTCATGACGAGGAGGGGAACCCCTCGTGGCGGATGCCCCAGGAGACGGTCCACTCCTCCCCCGGCTCGAGCCAGCGCAGACCCCGGCCGGAGTTCAGCGCGTCGGCCGGCGCGGTCATCGGCTCGACGGCGATGGCCGTCTTGACGTCGTCGCCCTCGGGGTAGATGCGGGTGATGAAGACCTGGATGTAGTTGTGGGAGGCGTCGGCCCAGAGCAGCACGCGGCGACCGTCGGCCGCGCTCACCCCGTGCACGCTCTCGCCGTCGACGACGGTCACGTCGGCCCACGCGTCGTCGAGCTCGAGGTCGCCGATGCGGCGCCCCGAGCGGAGGTCCCAGTCGGTGCCGTCGACGGGGCTCTGACCCGTGGGGTTGAGGCGCTCGTCGACCTCGATGTGCACGGCGGCGTCGACCGTGATCGTGAGCTCGTCGGTCGGGATGTCGCCGATCGCGAGGAAGGGGTGCGTGCCGATCGCGACCGGCGCCTCCTCGGGCCCGACGTTGACGACCCGGTGCACGACGGTGAGGCCGTCGGCCGTCAGCTCGTAGCGAACCGTGCTCTCGAGGTGGAACGGCCAGCCGCGCTGGGGGACGACGGGAGCCGCGAGCTCGACGAACGCCGGACCCTCCTCGACGAGCCGGTACGAGGCGGTGGTGAGCAGACCGTGGATCGCGTTGGAGTACTTGGGCTCGGTGATGTCGAGCTGGAGCGTGCGTCCCCCGTGGTGCCACTTGCCGTCCTTGACCCGGTTGGGCCACGGCATCAGCACGATCCCCGAGCAGAAGGGCGGGATCACGGTCTCGGGGTACCCGGCGGTGATCTCGACTCCGTCGACGGAGAGGTGGCGCAGCCCTGCGGCCACCTCCGTGACGACGGCGTGCAGCGTGCGTCCCTCGGCGGTGAGATCGAGTGCGAACTGGCGCCCGGTTGCGGGGGCGGGAGTGAAGTCGGCCATGGCTGAATCCTACGGACTGACGCTGCGACGACGGGGCGCGACGGGTGCCTCCGAGGTGCCGCAGCGCGTGACGGCCAGACCCGCCGCTTCGAGGCGGGCCACGAGCTCGTCGGAGGCGCCGGCACCGGTCAGCAGTCGGTCGAACTCGGCGGCGCCCGCGACGCGACCGAGGTCGACGACGCCCAGCTTGCGGGAGTCGGCGACCACGACGCGTCGCGCGGCCGCGTGCAGCATCCGCCGCTTGAGCGTCGCCTCGGGGAGATTCACGTTGGTCACCCCGGCGTCGGGGTGCACGCCGGTGCAGCCGATGAACACGACGTCGGCCCGGAGCCGCTCGAGCACCTCGGAGGCGAGCGGCTCGACGAGCGAGTGCTGCAGCGGGCGCAGCGTGCCCCCGGTGACCACGACCGTGAAGCGCGGGATGGCGGGCTCGAGGGCGAGCGCCGTCGAGAGCCCGTTGGTGATGACGGTGACGTCGCGGAGGTCGTCGCGCGCCACCAGCGCGTGGGCGATGGCGAGCGGAGTGGAGCCCACGTCGAGGATGACGCTCTGGCCCGACGCGACGGAGGCGGCGGCCTCGCGCCCGATCGCGGCCTTCTCGTCGGAGGCGGCGGCGAGGCCCTCCTCGAGGGAGCGCTCGCCGCGACGCTCCGCGGAGGGGATCGCGCCGCCGCGGACCCGCTGGACGACTCCCTCGTCGGCGAGCTGATCGAGATCGGAGCGCACGGTCACGACCGAGACGCCGAGCCTGTCGGCGAGGTCGGCGACCGAGACGAAGCCGAGCTGCTGGGCCAGGACGCTCATGCGCACTCGGCGCTCGAGAGCCGAGCGGCCCTCCTGCTCGCCCTCGGCTCCCATCCGTCCATCGTGACCCGCTCGGCAGGACTTGTCAAAGAGAAAGCGCGCTTTCCTTCTCGAAGACGAGGGCCTACTCTGACAGCTGTCATGACTGAAGCGATCACTCTCTCCGGCGGCGTCGTCAAGCGCCCGCACCTCCTCGCCGACGGACGCGAGCTCGTCTACTTCGACGACGCGGACACGTCGCTGCCGCCCGAGCGCGCGGCCGACGCCCGCGAGCTCGACCCCCGGCCCGCGACCGCGAGGATGCGGCAGGACGTCCTCACCGGTGAGTGGGTGTCGATCGCCGCATCTCGGCAGAACCGCGTGTTCCTGCCCCCGGCCGAGCTCGACCCCCTGGCGCCCGCCTCCCCCACGAACCCGTCGGAGGTGCCGAGCCGCTACGACGTCGCGGTCTTCGAGAACCGCTCGCCGTCGTTCGGCCCGCTGCTCGAGGACGAGGACGCTCCCGCCTCCCTCGAGGATCTCCGGACCCTCGGGCTCGGCCGCGCACTGACGAGCGTCGGCCGCTGCGAGGTCGTGTGCTTCAGCCCCGAGCACGAGGGCTCCTTCGCCACCCTGACCGCCTCCCGCGCCCGCACCGTGGTGGAGGCGTGGGCCGACCGGGTCGCCGCGCTGTCGGCGCTGCCCGGCGTGCAGCAGGTCTTCCCCTTCGAGAACCGCGGGGAGGCGATCGGCGTCACGCTGCACCATCCGCACGGGCAGATCTACTCCTACCCCTACGTCACGCCGCGCACGACGCGCCTGCTCGCCTCGCTCGACTCCTACGGCCCGTCGCTCTTCGCCGACATCCTCGCCTTCGAGCAGGCGGGCGAGCGCATGCTGATCCGCGGCGAGCACTGGAGCGCGTTCGTGCCGTTCGCCGCCCGCTGGCCGATCGAGGTGCACCTGCTCCCCCACCGCCACGTCGCCGACATCAGCGAGACGACACCGGAGGAGCGGGATGAGCTGGCTGAGGTCTACCAGCGCCTGCTCCGCGGCATCGACGCTCTCTACGACTCGCCCACTCCCTACATCTCGGCCTGGCACCAGGCCCCGGTGCACGAGAGGCGCGACGAGGTGCGGCTGATGCTGCAGATCACGTCCCCGCGCAGGGCGGAGTCCAAGCTCAAGTACCTCGCCGGCAGCGAGGCCGCGATGGGGGCCTGGATCGGGGACATCGCGCCCGAGACCAGCACCTCCGCCCTGCGAGCCGCGATCGAGCGCGCCGACGCCGCGACCCTCGCGGCCGAGGTCGCGGAACGACCGGACGCCGCCCTTCCCGAGAACCCCGAGGTGACCCGATGACCGACGTCTCCGCCTCCCTCGACGCCGTCGCCGAGCGCGCGGCCGCCGACTTCGAGCGCGCCTACGGGCGGCCCGCCGTCGGTGTCTGGGCGGGCCCCGGCCGGGTGAACCTCATCGGCGAGCACACCGACTACAACGACGGCTTCGTGTTCCCGTTCGCCATCGACCGCGCCACCGCCATGGCCGTCGCCCCGCGCGAGGACCGCGTCATCCGGATCGGCAGCGCGTTCTCTCCCGAGCACGTCGAGATCGCGATGGACGACCTCGGACCGGGTGCCCTCGACGGCTGGTCGGCCTACCCGCTCGGCGTGGTCTGGGCTCTGACCGAGTACGGCGTCGACCTCGCCTCCCGCAGCGGATTCGACGCCTTCGTCGACTCCGACGTCCCGGTCGGCGCCGGCCTCTCGAGCTCGGCCGCGCTGATGTGCGCGATGGCCGTCGCTCTCGACGAGCTCTGGGAGCTGGGGCTCGACCGCGCGACGCTCGCTCGCGTCGGGCGCCGGGCCGAGAACGTCGCCGTCGGTGCGCCGACCGGGATCATGGACGAGTCGGCGTCGCTCTTCGGACAGCGCGACTCCGCCGTGTTCCTCGACTGCCGCAGTCTCGACACCGAGGTGATCCCTTTGGGCTTCGAGGAGGCGGGTCTCGTCCTGCTGGTCATCGACACCCGGGTCGAGCACGCGCACGCGACCGGCGGGTACGCCGAGCGCCGCGCCTCCTGCGAGCTCGGCGCCTCGACGATGGGAGTGGAGTCGCTCCGCGAGCTGTCGGTCGACGACCTCCCCCGCGCGCAGGAGCTGCTCGACGACGTCACCTACCGCCGGGTGAAGCACGTGGTCACCGAGGACGCGCGGGTGCTCGAGACGGTCCGCACCCTCCGCGAGCAGGGTCCCGCCGCCATCGGCGGGCTGCTCGACGCGGGCCACGTCTCGCTCCGGGACGACTTCGAGATCTCGGTCCCCGAGCTCGACACGGCCGTCGAGGCCTCGAGGGCGGCCGGGGCGATCGGCGCCCGGATGACGGGCGGCGGCTTCGGCGGCTCGGCCATCGCGCTGACCCCGGTCGAGAAGGAGGAGGAGGTCCGAGCGGCGGTCCTCGACGCCTTCGAGGCGAAGGGGTACCGCACTCCGGAGCTGTTCCTCGTCACCGCGGCCGACGGCGCGGGGCGCGTGCGCTGAGGCGGCCCGCCGGCGGATCTCGAGACGCCCGCTGGTGGGCTGCTCGATCAGCAGGAGCCCGCCTGCCGGTCGAGCAGCCGCCGCAGGCGGCGCCTCGAGACCTACCGCCCACGAAACTCACGCGATGGGCGGCACGACCGGCCGTCGGTCGCCTCCGGTGACGACCACGAGCTTGTCGATGCTCGTCGGGTAGACCGTGTGCGCGTGCCCCGCCGCGGCCCAGACCGTGTCGTAGCCGCCGAGGGCCTCGTCGACGACAGTGCGCAGGCGACGCAGGTGACCGACCGGCGCGACACCTCCGATGGTCTGCCCCGTCGCCTCCTTGACCGTGGAGGCGGGCGCGCGCGTGATCGCGCCGCCCAGCTCCTCCCCGAGCCATGCCGTGTCGACGCGGTGGCCGCCGCTGGTCAGCACCAGCAGCGGCTCCCCGTCGAGGAGGAACACCAGCGAGTTCGCGATCTGGCCGACCTCGATCCCGAGGGCGGCCGCGGCGAGCGCCGCCGTCGACGCGGCCTCGTCGAGCCAGCGCACCGGAGGGTGCACGCCGTGCTCGGCGAGATCGGCGAGGACGCGGTCGACCGCGGGGTGGCTTCGTTCGCTCATGCCGCCGAGGCTAGCGGGCGGGTCAGGCCTTCAGCGTCGCGATGTCGATGACGAAGCGGTAGCGGACGTCGGAGGCGAGCACGCGCTCGTAGGCCTCGTTGATCTGCTCCGCCGAGACGACCTCGACCTCGCTCGCGATGCCCTTCTCGGCGCAGAAGTCGAGCATCTCCTGGGTCTCGCGGATGCCTCCGATGCCCGAGCCCGCGAACGAGCGGCGGGCGCCGAACAGCGTGAACACGTGCAGCGGCAGGGCCTCGGCGGGCGCGCCGACGTTGACCATGGTGCCGTTGCGGCGCAAGAGCCCGAGGTAGGCGTCGAGATCGAGCGGAGCGCTGACCGTGTTGATGATGATGTCGAAGGTGTTGGCGAGCGTCGTGAACGTCTCCTCGTCCTTCGTCGCGTAGTAGTGGTCGGCTCCGAGGCGGAGTCCGTCCTCCTTCTTGCTCAGCGACTGCGAGAGCACGGTGACCTCGGCGCCCATCGCGTGCGCGAACTTCACGGCCATGTGGCCGAGACCGCCGAGACCGACGACGGCGACCCGCTTGCCGGGGCCCGCCTCCCAGTGCGACAGCGGCGAGTAGGTGGTGATGCCCGCGCAGAGCAGCGGTGCGGCGGCCTCGTAGGGGATCGACTCAGGGACGCGGAGCACGAAGTCCTCGACGACCACGACGTGGGTCGAGTACCCGCCCTGCGTGACGGTGCCGTCGCGGTCGACGGAGGCGTAGGTGCCGGTGTTGCCCTTCAGGCAGTACTGCTCCTCGCCGGCGAGGCAGTTCTCGCACTCGCGGCAGGAGTCGACCATGCAGCCGACGCCGACGCGGTCGCCGACGGAGTGCTTCGTGACCTCGGAGCCGACCTCGGCGACGACGCCGACGATCTCGTGGCCGACGGTCAGCGGGTACTGCACCGGACCCCACTCGCCGCGCACGGTGTGGATGTCGGAGTGGCAGATCCCCGAGTAGGCGATCTCGATGAGCACGTCGTGGGGTCCGACATCGCGGCGCTCGATCGTGGTGGGGACGAGCGGCTCGGTGGCGGAGGGGGCGGCGTAGGCGTTGACGGTGAGCATGTGTTCTCCTCGTGGGGCGGGCGCAGTCGTGGGGCGGGCGAGGTGGTGTGGCGGGCACGGTCGTCAGGAAGGCACAGACGAGTGTCGGGGCCTGACGGGGGGGGTGGACGCGACTGCGCATGCCCAGGCTATCGAGGCGGTCTGGACGGTCGCCGTAGGCTCGGAGCATGCGGAGCACGATCGATCTGAACGCCGATCTCGGCGAGGGCTTCGGCGTGTGGGAGCTCGGCGACGACGACGCGATCCTCCGGGTGGTGTCGAGCGCGAGCGTCGCCTGCGGGTTCCACGCCGGCGACCCCTCGATCATGCTCGCGCGCTGCCGCACGGCGGCCGCGCGGGGAGTCGCGGTCGGCGCCCACGTCTCGTACCGCGATCTCGCCGGGTTCGGCCGGCGCGAGATGCCCGTCGGGAGGGACGAGCTGTACGCCGATGTCGCCTACCAGATCGGCGCCCTGCAGGCGGTCGCGCGGGCGGCGGGCACGACCGTCCGGTACGTCAAGCCGCACGGCGCCCTCTACAACCGCATCGTGCACGACGAGGCGCGGGCGGAGGCGGTGGCCGCCGCGGTCCGCGACGTCGCGCCGGCGCTGCCCCTGCTCGGACTCGCCTCCTCCGCGATCGAGCGGGCGGCCGCGGACGCCGGGGTGCCGTTCCTCCGCGAGGCGTTCGTCGACCGCGGGTACCGCGCCGACGGCACGCTCGTGCCCCGCGGCGACGAGGGTGCCCTGCTCTCGGACGCGGCGCTCGTCGCCTCCCGCGCTCGGCGCATGGTCACCGAGGGCGTGGTGGAGGCGATCACCGGCGAGACCCTCGCGATCGAGGTCGACTCGCTCTGCGTCCACGGCGACTCGCCGGGCGCCCTCGCGATGGCCGAGGCGGTGCGCGCGGCCCTGGCGGAGGCGGGCGTCGCCCTCGCGCCCGCCGCGCCGTGATCGAGGCGCGGCTCCTCCCCTCCGGTGACCGGGCCGTGCTCGTCGAGGTCGCCGACCTCGACTCGGCGCTCGCCCTCTCCTCCGCCCTCGAGCGCACGCGGGCTGCCGGGGTGCTCGACCTGGTCCCCGCGGCTCGGACGGTGCTGGTCGTCCTCGACACGGGACTCCTGGCGCTGACGGACGCGGCGCGGTGGATCCGCGCGACGGCCGCGACCGCCGACTCCGCCGAGGCCGGCGTCGGCGGGCGACGGCACGACCTCCTCGTCCGCTACGACGGAGCCGACCTCGCCGCCACCGCCCAGGCCCTCGGCTGGAGCAGCGAGGAGCTCGTGCGACGGCACACGGCGACGCCGTGGCGGGCGGCGTTCGGAGGCTTCGCGCCCGGCTTCGCCTACCTCCTCGCCCTCGGTCCCTGGCCCGAGATCCCGCGACGAGCAGAGCCGCGCACCCGCGTCCCGGTCGGGTCCGTCGCCCTGGCGGCGGGCTGGTCGGGGGTCTACCCTCGCTCCTCCCCCGGCGGCTGGCAGCTGATCGGCTCGACGGAGGCGACGCTCTGGGACGTCGAGCGGAACCCGCCGGCGCTGCTCGCACCGGGCGACGAGGTCCGCTTCCGGGCGGCGCCGTGAACCTCCGCGTGCTCGATCCCGGACCGCTCGCGCTCGTCGAGGACGAGGGCCGCCCGGGGTACGCCTCCCTCGGGGCGGGGCGCTCCGGGGCGATGGACCGCGGCGCGCTCCGGGCTGCGAACCGGCTCCTCGGCAACGAGGAGGGGGCTGCGGTGCTCGAGCTGCTCGGCGCGGGCTTCACCGCTCGGTTCGAGGCGGCGGCCTGGTTCAGCGTGTCCGGCGGGGAGGGACTCGCGACGCTGGACGGCAGAGTGCTGGACCGGATGCTGCCGACCCTCGCAGCCCGCGGATCCGTCCTTCGGCTGGGTCCGATGCGCTCGGGCGTGCGCAGGACGGTGGCGGTGCGCGGGGGCTTCGCGGTGCCGTCCTCTCTGGGCTCCCGGTCCCGAGACACCCTCTCGGCGCTGGGTCCGGAGCCGCTCAAGGCGGGAGAGCTGATTTCCGTCGGCCGGCCGCGCCATCCGCTGCCGGTGATCGACTGGTGGCCGTTCGACGCCGCCGGTCGGGACTCGGTGCTCGCCGTCCATCCGGGGCCGCGGCTCGACCGGCTGCCCGCAGGGACCTGGCAGCGCCTGCTCGAGGAGCCCTGGCGGGTCGGGACCGACGCCGATCGCGTCGGGATCCGCCTCTGCGGCACCCCACTGTCGATCGGCGACGCCGGGGAGCTGCCGAGCGAGGGGCTGGTGCACGGATCCGTGCAACTGCCGCCGTCGGGTCTGCCCGTGATCTTCGGGCCCGATCACCCGGTGACCGGCGGCTACCCGGTGATCGCGGTGGTCGACTCCGGAGCGCTGGATCTGCTCGCTCAGCTGGCGCCGGGAGCCGACGTGCGGTTCAGGGGCGCGCGCCGAGCGCAGGATCCCGGCGGCTCGCGCCGAGGCGCCTAGCCCAGCGCGCGCTCGGCCGCCGACACGACGTTGTGGATGAGCATCGCCCGCGTCATCGGGCCGACGCCGCCCGGGACGGGCGACAGCCATCCGGCCACGTCCGCGACCGCGGGAGCGACGTCGCCCGTGAGCTTCGCCTTCCCCGTCGCGGGGTTCTCGACGCGGGAGATGCCCACATCGAGCACCGCGGCGCCCGGCTTCACCCAGTCGGCCTCGATCAGCCCGGGGACGCCCACGGCCGCCACCACGATGTCGGCCCGCCGCACCTCGGCGGCCAGATCGACCGTGCGCGAGTGGGTGAGGGTGACCGTCGCGTCCAGGCCCTTGCGGGTGAGGAGGAGGCCGAGCGGTCGGCCCACGGTCAGCCCGCGGCCGATCACGACCACGTGCCGACCCTGCAGCGGGATGTCGTAGCGCTTGAGCATCTCGACGATGCCGTTCGGCGTGCAGGGCAGCGGGCTGTCGAGCTCGCCCTCGACGCCGAGGACGAGGCGTCCGAGGTTGGTGGGGTGCAGGCCGTCGGCGTCCTTGTCGGGATCCATCAGCTCGAGCATCGCGTTCTCGTCGATGCCCTGCGGCAGCGGCAGCTGGATGATGTAGCCCGTCACCGCCTCCGACTCGTTGAGCTCGCGGATGGCCAGGCGGATGTCCGCGGCCGACGCGGTCGCGGGGAGGTCGACGCGGATCGACTCGATGCCGACCTCGGCGCAGTCGCGGTGCTTGCCGGCGACGTAGGAGCGCGAGGCGGGATCATCGCCCACCAGGAGGGTGCCGAGACCGGGGACGACACCCCGCTCGCGCAGAGCGCTCACGCGCTCGGTGATCTCGGCCTTGACCGCCGCCGCGGTCGCGACTCCGTCGAGTACCTGTGCCGTCATCTCGAAACTCCTCGTGTCGGGGCGCACGGGAGCACCGGGACGCATCCCGGCGCTCCCGTCGGAGGGGCCTAGAGGCCCGGGTAGAGGGGGAAGTCGTCCGTCAGGCGGGCGACGCGGGCGCGGAGCGACCCGAGGTCGGCCGAGGGCTTGAGCGCCTCGGCGATGACATCGGCCACCTCGGTGAACTCGTTCTCGCCGAAGCCGCGGGTCGCGAGTGCGGGGGTGCCGATGCGGAGCCCCGAGGTGACCATCGGCGGGCGCGGGTCGAACGGCACCGCGTTGCGGTTGACCGTGATGCCCACCTCGTGCAGCCGGTCCTCGGCCTGCTTGCCGTCGAGCGGCGAGTTGCGGAGGTCGGCCAGGACGAGGTGCACGTCGGTCCCCCCGGTGAGGACGTCGATGCCCTCGGCCTTCGTGTCGGCGGCGGTGAGGCGCTCGGCGAGGATCTGCGCACCGCGGATGGTGCGCGTCTGACGGTCGGCGAACTCGGGCTCGCCCGCGAGCTTGAACGCAGTCGCCTTCGCGGCGATCACGTGCATGAGCGGGCCGCCCTGCTGCCCGGGGAAGACGGCGGAGTTGAGCTTCTTGGCGTACTCCTGCTTGGCGAGGATGAGGCCGGAGCGGGGGCCCGCGAGCGTCTTGTGCACGGTCGAGGTGACGACGTCGGCGTGCGGGACCGGGGACGGGTGCAGGCCTGCGGCGACGAGCCCCGCGAAGTGCGCCATGTCGACCCAGAGCTTCGCGCCGACCTCGTCGGCGATCGCGCGGAAGGCCTCGAAGTCGAGCTGACGCGGGTAGGCCGACCAGCCGGCGATCAGGACCTGCGGGCGGACCTCGAGCGCCTTCTCGCGGACGGCGTCCATGTCGATGCGGAAGCTCTGCGGGTCGACGCCGTAGGAGGTGGCGTTGTAGAGCTTGCCCGAGAAGTTCAGCTTCATGCCGTGGGTGAGGTGGCCGCCGTGCGCCAGCTCGAGCCCGAGGATGGTGTCGCCGGGCTGGATCAGCGCGGCGAGCGCCGCCGCGTTCGCAGTCGCTCCGGAATGGGGCTGCACGTTCGCGAACTCGGCACCGAAGAGGGCCTTCGCGCGGTCGATCGCCAGCTGCTCGGCGATGTCGACGAACTCGCAGCCCCCGTAGTAGCGGCGGCCGGGGTAGCCCTCGGCGTACTTGTTCGTCAGGACCGAGCCCTGCGACTCGAGGATCGCCCGGGGGACGAAGTTCTCGCTCGCGATCATCTCGAGGTAGCCCCGCTGGCGGTCCAGCTCCTGCTGGAGGACGGCGGCGATCTCGGGGTCGACCACCGAGACGGGCTGGTCGAACGTGGTGGCGAGTGCGGTGCTCGCGGCGGAGGAAGAGGACACGGACGCTCCTTGGATGGGAAACGGATGGTGCCCGCGCGGTCGCAGCGAGGCGACACGGCTCGTACGGGCGACCCGGACTACGGTATCCGTTCCGACCCAGGCGTGCGGCAGGAAAAGTGTCCGGCAGAGGTGCGCCGGAGGAGGTGCCGCTCCCTGATGGTCACCCATCCGAACGCCAGTCGCGACGCCCTCAGCTTAGCAAGGAGGCGGTGGGCTCGGAGCGAGCCGGGTTCCTGACGTCGGCTCACGTCTGTGCGAGGATCTCTCGGAGGCGCCCTCGCTCGAGGCGCGGGGAGGAGCGCGATGAGCGTCACTCCGGTCGCGCGCGGTCGGCACCGCCGGCCCGCCCTCGACGCGCTGGGCGACTCCGAGCTGATCGTCCTGGTGCGCGGCGGCGAGAGGGCCGCCTCGGCCGAGCTCTGGCGGAGGCACGCGGCGGCGGCCCGCACGGTCGCCAGGGCGTGGTCGAGTTCGCTCGATCCCGACGACCTCGTCTCGGAGGCGTTCCTGCGCGTCCTCTCCGCCCTCGAGCGCGGCTCGGGTCCGGAGGGGGCCTTCCGCCCCTACCTGTTCACGGCGGTCCGCAACGTGGCCGCCTCCTGGGGCAGGCGTCAGGATCGCGAGCGCCCCCTGGAGGCGGTGGAGGACGTCGTCGCCCCTGGACCCGGGCCGGAGGAGAGCGTCCTGGCGGCGGCCGACCGGGATCTCGGGGTGCGCGCGTTCCGGGCGCTTCCTCCGCGGTGGCAGGAGGTGCTCTGGTACACCGAGGTCGAGGGCTCTCCCCCGCGCAGGTCGCGCCGATCCTCGGCCTGCGGCCGAACTCCGTGGCGGCGCTCAGCCACCGGGCGCGCGAGGGCCTGCGAGGCGCGTGGATCCAGGAGCACCTCGGGGACGGACCCGCGAGCGAGGAGTGCCGCTGGGTGCTCGATCGAGCCGGGGCCCACGCTCGCAATCGCCTCCCGGCGCGGGACCGGCTGAGGGTGCGGTCGCACCTGGTGGAGTGCTCGGAGTGCAGGGCGGCGCTGGCCGAGGCCGAGAGGGCGGGCGCACGCCTGGCCACGGTGCTGCTCCCCCTGGTCGCCGGAGTCGGAGGCGCCGCGGCGTTCGTCGCGGGCGGCGCCGGGGCGGGCGCGGCGGGAGGGACGGCGACCGCCGGCGCGGCGGGAGGTGCCGGAGCGGCGGGAGGTGCCGGAGCGGCGGGAGGTGCCGGAGTCTCGGGCGGTGCCGGAGCAGCGGGCGGACTCGCCGCCGTGGGGGCGATCGCGGCGGGCCTCGTGATCGTGGCCGGCGTCGCGGTCGCGGCGCTCCTGCCGACGTCGCCCGGGTCGCCCGGAGTCGCCGGGACGGTGCTCTCGGAGACCGGCGATGGAGCGTCGGAGCCTACGACCGCCGCCACTGCTGAGCCCACGCCCGCGACCACGACCCCTGAGCCCACCACGACCACCGAGCCCACCGAGCCCGGCCGGCCCGGCGAGCCTGGCGACGTCGCGGCTGCGGCTCCGGCCCTCTCGACCCCCGTCGCGCCGCCTCCGGAGCAGCCGGTCGCCCCCCTCGCGCCGACGCCGACGGCCGGGCCGGCCACCGACTCCACGCCGCGGCCGGCCCCCGCCCCGACGGCGTCACCGACGCCTGCGCCGACTCCCACCCCCACTCCGACCGCGACTCCGACTCCGACGCCCACTCCGACCGCGACTCCCACGCCGACTCCGACTGGGACGCCGACCCCGACGAGCACCGCGACGCCCACTCCCAGCCCCACACCCACTCCGACCGCCACGCCCACGGCGACCCCGGCGCCCACGCTGTCCCTCTCGACCGACCCCGAGAGGCGCCTGCTCCCCTCCGCCGCCGGCACGGCGACTCCCGGCTCGGCCATCGCGATCACCGACGCGACGAGCGGGCTGGTCTACGCCGAGACCCGGGCCGCACCCGACGGCACCTGGTCGCTCCCCGTGCTGACGCTCCCCCCGGGAGAGACGGCCGTCGTCGTGCAGGCCGTCGCGCCCGACGGCACCGAGACGATCGGGACACCGCAGAGCGTGAGCCTCCTCGCACCCAATGTGCTCGCTCCGGCCACGGCGGCCGCCGCGGACCGAGTGCCCGTGCTGGTGCTCGCCGAGTCGGGGATCGTCCAGATCCTCGTGGACGACGTGGTCGTCGTGGAGCGCGAGGTGTCGGGTCGCGGTCTCGTGACGACGCTCACCCTCGGGGCCGGACAGCACGTGATCGGCGTGCGCTACGCCTCCGCCGACGGCCGTGTCGGGGCCACGGAGCAGACCGGCATCGTCGTCCGCTGACGCCCGCGGCGCGGTCGCACCTGCCGTCGGAGGCGCCGCGGGCGGCCCGCGGCGGCCGATATCCTGAGCGGATGCAGTCCGACCGCGCCGTGCCCGCCTCCGACCGGCCCGTTCCCACCGGCACCGAGTTCACCGGGACGGGGGATCGCCGACCGGGCAACCACTGGACCCTCACCTTCGCCTGCCCCGATCTGCCGGGCATCGTCCACGCCGTCTCGGGGGCGGTCGTCGCGGCGAAGGGGAACATCACCGAGAGCCAGCAGTTCTCGAGCGCCGACACCGGGCGCTTCTTCATGCGCCTGCAGGTCGAGGCGCCGGTGACGCGCGAGGTCTTCGAGAAGGCGCTGCAGCCCATCACCGAGCACTACGGCATGACCTGGCGTCTCGACGTCGTCGGCCGACCGCTGCGGACCCTCGTGCTCGCCTCCACGGCAGCGCACTGCGTGAACGACCTGCTGTTCCGCCAGCGCGCCGGGCAGCTGGCGGTCGACGTGCCGCTGATCCTGTCGAACCACGGCAGCCTCCGCGATCTGGCGGAGTTCTACGGCGTGCCCTTCGAGTCGCGCCCCGTCGTCTCGCCCGAGACGAAGCGCGCCTTCGAGGAGCGGATCGTGCAGGTCGTCGAGCAGCACGACATCGAGCTCGTCGTCCTCGCGCGCTACATGCAGATCCTCTCGCCGGAGCTCTGCGCCCGCCTCGCCGGCCGGGCGATCAACATCCACCACTCGTTCCTCCCCGGATTCAAGGGAGCGAACCCCTACAAGCAGGCGCACTCGCGCGGGGTGAAGCTGATCGGTGCGACCGCGCACTTCGTCACCAGCGATCTCGACGAGGGCCCGATCATCGAGCAGAACGTGGTGCGCGTCGAGCACTCCCACTCGGTCGCGCAGCTGGTCGCCATCGGTCAGGACGAGGAGAGCCGCACCCTGACCCAGGCGGTCAAGTGGTTCGCCGAGGACCGCGTGCTGCTCGACGGGGCGCGCACGATCATCTTCCGCTGACCCGATCCGCCGACCCCGGCAGTCCGAGACGGGCCGGATACGATGGTCCGCGTGAATCGAGCAGGAGCGACCGCCGCGGGCACCGACGTCAGGATCGGTCCGAACGACGTGCTGCGGTTCCTCCTGGAGCTGTTCGCCTTCACCACCTTCGGCATCTGGGGATTCACGACCTGGGGCGTGCCGCTGAACATCGTCTTCGGGGTCGGCGCGCCCGTCGTGGCGATCCTGGTGTGGGCGCTGTTCCTGTCCCCCCGCGCAGTCGTGGCGATCGACGTCTACGGGCGCTCGCTGATCGAGCTCCTGGTGATGGGCGCCGCCGCGGTGGCGTGGCTCGACCTCGGTCAGCCGATCGTCGCGATCGTCTTCGGAGTGCTCGCCGTCGTCAGCGGCATCATCGCGGGGCGACGCTCGCTCTCCTGACCCGCCGAGCCCGGTGGTGACCCCGGAGGCGCACCTCCGGCTCGCAGAACCGCTCTCGGCTCGTCGGAACGGCCGATCCGCGCGAGCCGAACGCGATCCTGCAAGCCGGAGGTGGACGAGCCGGAGGTGGACCGAACGGGGACAGCCGACTGCACCGCGAACGGCCGCCCCGCCGCCCCGGAGGGAGCGGACGGGGCGGCCGTCGGTGCGGGTCGAGCGGACTACTCCGAGCCCGCCCCCTCCTGCTGTGCGAGAGCCCGGCGACGGACGCCGGTGATCAGCACCCCGGCGCCGATGAGCGCCAGGGCCGAGGCTCCCAGGAGGCCGCCGTTCCACCCGGTGAAGGGCAGGCTGCCCGGGCCGCCGGCGTGGCCGGGCGCGCCCGGTCCGGCCGTCGGCGTGGAGGTGGGCACCGGCACGGCGGTCGGACCGGCGGTCGGCGTCGAGGTCGGCTCCGGCGAGACGGTCGGCTCGGGAGTCGCGGTCGGCTCCGGCGTCGCCGTCGGCTCGGGCGTGCCCGTGGGCTCCGGAGTCGCGGTCGGCGTCGGCGTCACGTCCTCGGTCACCGCCACGCTCACGAGCGTCGCCAGCCCGGAGTCCGAGTAGGCGATGCGACCGAGGTAGGAGGCGGGCCCGGCGAGGTCCGACCACGAGATCGTGTAGTCGGTCGGCTCGCCCTGCACCGCGTCGACGACCTCGGGCTCGGTCGTGAGCGATCCCACGCCTCCCTCGGGCGTGATGACGAAGCTGCGCAGGTCGAAGGTGACCGCCGACTCCGATCCCACCGCGTACATGTCGGCCGTGACCCGGTAGGTCCCCGCCTCCGGCTCTTCGAGATCGACGCGCTCGTCGGCGGAGGCGGTCGCCGAGACCGCCTGCGAGACGGGCTCACCGGCGGCGTCGAGCAGCTCGACGTACAGATCGAGATCCGCGGTGTCGTCGAGCGAGTCGAGGTCGAACCGAGCGAACTCCGCGCCCTCCGGCACCTCGACCGTCGTCACCAGGGTCGTTCCCGCCGGCAGCGTCCCCGAGTGCCCGTCGGACGCCGTGGCGTCCTCGGCGAGGACCCCCTCGGCGAGTCCGCTCGGCGAGAGCGGCAGTGCGCCGTCGACTCCGGGCGTGATCGTGGCCGTGGTCGACCCGGTCGAGCCGGAGCCCGACACCTCGTAGGGCGCATCGAGCAGGACGGGGCGCACGGCGACGGGGCTGCGCACCTCGTGCTCGGCGCTCGACCAGGTGAGGTAGCCGGTCGCGAACTCCGACAGCTCGGCGTCGGCGGTCGTGAAGGTCACCGTGTACTCGGCGGTCTGCCCTGCTCCCGTGAACGAGAGCGTGGAGGGCGACACGACGGTGTCGATGCCCGGGATCTCGAGCGAGGCGGTGTACGTGCCCGGTCCGGTCGACGTCACCGTGCGGGTGATCGTCTGCGTTCCGGCCAGTGCGCCGATCGCGATCGAGGCCTGGTTCAGGTCGGACGGGTCGATCGCCTCGATCGGGTCGATCGCGGGGTCGGGGTTGAAGACGTAGCCCGCGCCCTTGAGGAACGCGATCCAGTCGCTCGGGCCGCTGTCGTAGAGCAGACCGGGGTCGAGGAACGCGGTCGGGTCGACGTGGCCGGCACCCTGCGCGAAGACGTCCTCGGAGGCGTTCCCCGACTGGTCGACGCTGTCGTACGAGGTCGTCATCATGGCCGACTTGACCGCGGACGGCGACGCGTTCGGGCTGGCTCCGAGGATCAGCGCGGCGAGACCCGCGATGTGCGGCGACGACATCGACGTGCCGGACTCGAACGCGAAGGCCGGGTCGTCGCCCTCGGCGTTGAAGCTGTCGGCCAGGATCGCGACGCCGGGCGCCGTGAGGTCGGGCTTGAGCACGTCGGCACCGTCTGCCTCCGCGGGGCCGCGCGACGAGAAGCCGGCGACCTGGGGCACGGCGATCGGGGTGCCGGACGAGTTGCCCTCGCTCAGCGTCACGGTCGCACCCGCCGTCGAGGCGTACTCGGTGATCGGGTCGTAGGCCTCCGAGTCGATCTGGATGCTCGGGACGGAGTGGTCGTCGACGTGCAGCGCGTTCGGGAACGGGTTGAGCAGCAGCATGCCGATGCCCCCCGCCCGCTCGACCTCGGCCGACTTCGAGACGCGGGTGGTCGTGCCCGCCGTGCAGGCGACGATCGTGCCGGCCACCTTCTCGGGGTCGAGGGTGCCGGTCTCGCAGATCTCGGGAGTCTCGGTCCCGGGGAGCGCGACGTCGGCGCTGTTCACGAGCGGACCCGTGACGTCCTCGTGGACGGTGATCGATCCTCCGGGGAACGCCTGTCCGTCACCGAGGGTGGCGGTGGCGGTGTAGGTCGGGATGGAGGAGGCGGCGACCGTCGTGTACCACGGCGAGGCGTGGTCGAGGGTCGAGTCGCCGGGGCCGGAGTTGCCGGCCGAGGCCGCCACGAAGACGCCCGCCGCGGCGGCGTTGAGGAACGCCTCGTCGATGAGCGTGAGCGTGGAGGTGGCCGCTCCGCCGCCGATCGAGAAGTTGATCACGTCGACGCCGTCGCTGGTCGCCGAGTCGATGGCGGCGAGGATGCCGGGGCCGGAGCAGAAGTCGTCGTCGTCCGTGCCGTCGACGTCGCCGTTCCAGCAGACCTTGTAGGCGGCGACCTTGGCGGCCGGCGCCACGCCCGAGATGAGGCCGTAGTCGTAGCCGTCGACACTCGCGTCGACGCCCGCGTTGCCGGCGGCCGTGCTCGCGGTGTGTGAGCCGTGTCCGTCGGCGTCGCGCGGCGAGAGGTACTCGGGGTTGTCGCCCGAGCCGGCCACCTCGGAGGCGCCGAGGAACCAGCGCGCGCCGATCAGCTTCTGGTTGCACTCGTCGCCGGTCCACTGCTGCGCCGCGTCGGCGCCGCTCGCGCAGGCTCCCACGAACGAGCTGCCGTCGGACTTGGCGTAGGTGACGGTCTCGCCGTCGGTGTAGGGCGCGGCGCCGGGCGAGGTCGCGAGCGGAGCACCGGCGAAGGACGGGTTCTCGGGGGCGATGCCGGAGTCGATGACTCCGACGACGACGCCCTTGCCCGCGTCGTCGATCCCGCCGAGCTCGTCCCAGACTCCGTTCTCGCCGTCGAGGCCGAGGAAGCTCGTGGACGACTCCTGGCCGGTGTCGGCGACGGGGATGCCCGATGCCGACGGAGCCGACTGCAGTGCGGTCGACTGCGCGCGGTCGAGGGTGAGGTCCTCGATCTCGCGGACCTGGGCCACGTCCTTGCGGTTCGCCAGGCGGCTCGCCTGGGCCCCGGTCAGTTCGGCCGAGAAGCCGTTGAGGGCCACCGTGTAGTGGTAGCCGATCTCGGCGTCGACGGCGGCGGCGACGTCGTCCTGCCGCCGCTCGAGGTGAGCCGAGTAGTCCTCGACGGGGGCCGAGCGCGCCTGGAGCTGCGTCCCCTGGTCGGGAGCGGTCCGCGCGAACCGCGCATCGGTTCCCTCGTAGGTCGCCGCGGCGGGCTCCACGAGCGTGACGACGTAGTCGCCGTCCTCGAAGCTCTGCATCGAGGAGAGCCCGCCGATGACCGAGGCGCTTCCTGCGAGGGGGGCCGCCGAGGCGCCGCTGGTGGCGAAGGCGGCGGTGGCCGCGACTCCCAGAACGGCGAGGCCGGCGAGGATGCGCCTCTCAGCGCGACGGACGAGGGGAGGGTGGGAGGGGTGGATCGGCAATCGATGTCCTAACTCATGTTCGCTGGGAAACCGGTCTGTGGTTGCACTGAATCGGTCGTGCTCTCGACCCTACGAACTGGATCGCTCGGCTCTGTTTCGAGCAGGTTACGAAGTAGGCGGATCGGGGACGTCATCACTTGGCACTCTCGCCTGTGGAGTGCTAAATTGTTCGTGTTGAGTCAGGTCGGCTCAACTCTTGGAATTGATCCGTTGCACGACTGAATGGAGTGATTTCTATGGCTGTCACCTACGACCCCATCCGCGAACTCGATCGCGTCGCCTCCGCCCTCCTCGGCTCCGGCCAGGGGCCGCGGCGCATGCCGATCGACCTCTACCGCGACGGCGACCACTACGTCCTGACCGCCGACCTGCCGGGGATCGACCCCGGGTCGGTCGACGTCGACGTCGACGGTCAGCTGCTGACGATCCGCGCCCAGCGGACCGTCGCGAGCGGCGAGGGCGTGACCTGGATCACCAGGGAGCGCCAGTCGGCGACCTTCGTCCGCCAGCTGAGCCTCGGCCAGGGAGTCGACACCGAGCGCATCTCGGCCTCGTACGACAACGGTGTGCTCTCGGTCACCATCCCGGTCAGCGAGAAGGCGAAGCCGCGCCGGATCGAGGTCGTCTCGAACGCGAGGCCCGAGCAGGTTCAGCTCGGCGAGTCCCGCTCCGAGTAGTCCTCGTCTCCGGAGAGCCCGTCCGCGCTCGCGCGGGCGGGCCCTCCGCCGTTCACCCGCGCCGGCGGTCCGCCGTTCACCCGTCAGGCCGGGGGCGGCGGCTGGATGATCGGACGTCCGGTAGCGAGCCGCTCCCCGATCTGCTCGGCCCGCCGCGCCCAGGAGTGGTGCGTCCGCACATGGCGGCTCGCGCGAGCCGTCGCCGCCTCGTGACCGGCGTCGGCGTCGGCGTCGAGCCGCGCCGCCAGATCGGCGCCGTCGACGTCGACCTGGAGGATCGCGTCGAGCGGGAGCAGCCGCTCGTACTCCCCGCTCCCCGGGAGCACCCCCAGCAGCCGCGCACCCGCCGCGAGACCCTCGAGGTAGCGCATCACCAGGGGGCTGTAACCGCCGGTGCGCGCGTGATCCTCGGCGAGCGGCGGCGTGACCACGAAGTAGCGGGAGCGGCCGGCGAGCTCGCCCAGCTCGCGCGGGGTCAGCAGGCGCCCCTCGCGGCGGTACTCGTAGAGCAGCCCCCGGGCCTCGCAGTAGTCGAGCAGAGCGCGGTGCAGCGGTTCGTGCCGCCTGCCCATCCAGAAGGCGAACACGTCGCGCTCACCGCTGCCCGGCGTGAACACCTCGGTGTCGACGCCGAACGGGAGCCACTCGAAGCGGCCTCGAGGATGACGGCGCACGAGCTCCTCCGCGCCCTCGCTGAAGGGCACGAAGAGCGGGTCCAGGCGCTGGAGGCGCGCCGCCAGCGCGATCCGCGGCAGATCGACGAGCCAGGGGTCCACGACGAAGGCCGACCGGGTCGCGCTGCCCGCCGCGAGCGAGGCGGCCACGAGGGGCCACTCCGGTCGGGCGCTCTGCTGCATCCAGAAGACGGAGTCGGCCCCGCGCAGCTCCCGCACCAGACCCGGCCAGGAGCGGGGCGACGCCTGAGGCGAGACCAGGCGGCCTCCCCGCGCCGCGAGCGGTCGCAGCAGCGGCGGCCCGAGGGTCGTCCAGTTGATCCAGGGATCGAGGCGGTCGTTGGACAGCACGGCGAGCGTCATTCGGGCTCCGGTCATCGGGTGCGCCCACCGTAGTGACCCCCTCGTCGGCACCACAACGGGGCGTCCTCGTGCAGCCCTACGCTGGGGGTATGCGCGCCCTCCCGCCCGACGCCGCCGTCGGAATCCTGCTCCCCCGTGACCTGCCCGCCGCCGCGATCCTCCCCTACGCCCGCCGCGCCGAGCAGCTCGGCTTCGACGAGCTCTGGGTGATCGAGGATCTGGGCTTCCGGGGCGGGATCGCCCAGGCGGCCGCCGTGCTCGCGGCCACCGACCGCATCGTGGTCGGCATCGGGATCCTCCCGGCGGCGGCCCGCCACGCCGCCTTCACCGCCATGGAGCTCGGCACCCTCGCCGAGCTCTTCCCCGGTCGGATCCACGCCGGCATCGGGCACGGGATGCCGCACTGGATGCGCGGCCTCGGGCTCTGGCCGACGAGCCCGCTGACCCTGCTCGAGGAGCAGTTCGGCGCCGTGCGCTCGCTGCTCTCGGGGGCCGAGACGTCCGTCTCCGGCCGCTCGGTGACGATCGAGGGACTCCACCTCGAATCGCCGCCGGCCACGGTCCCGCCCCTGCTCGCAGGCGTCCGCGGACCCCGCTCGCTCGAGCTGGCCGGCCGGGTCGCCGACGGCGTCGTGCTGGCCGAGCCGGTCACTCCGGAGTACCTGACGCGGGCGCGCGACCTGATGGGGACGCCCGGTCGAGTGGTCGCCTACAACGCCGCCGCGGTCGACGACGACGCCGGCGCCGCACGCGATGCGGTCCGCCCGGGGCTGGAGTGGATCGGCGAACCCGACTGGGCCCCGCACATCGAGCCGCTCCCCTTCGCCGCGGAGTTCGCCCGCCTGCGCGAGCGGAGCGCCGATCGCGCGTCGTTCGCCCGCGATCTGCCGGACGAGTGGGTCGACCAGCTGGCGGTCGTCGGCACTCCGGAGAGCGCCCGTGCCCGGATCGACGAGCTGCACTCGGCGGGCGCCGCGAGCGTCGTGCTCATCCCCTCCGGCCCCGACGCCGCTGCCGCGATGGAGTCGCTCGCCCGCGTGCTCTGAGCGACGACGCAGCTCCGGCTCGCGGGAACGACTCCCGCATGCGCGAACGGCTCCGGCCCGCAGGATTCCTGCGAGCCGGAGCCGTTCGGACGAGCCGGAGCCCGCCGTGCGGATCGGATCAGGCCGACATGCGCGCCTGGAGGTTCTCGTCGAGCGTCGCGAGGAACTCCTCGGTCGTCTGCCAGCCCTGCTCGGGCCCGACGAGCATCGCGAGGTCCTTCGTCATCTTCCCGGACTCGACCGTCTTGATGACCACGTCCTCGAGAGCGAGCGAGAAGTCGATGAGCTCCTGGTTGCCGTCGAGCTTCCCGCGGTGCGCGAGCCCGCGCGTCCAGGCGTAGATCGAGGCGATCGGATTCGTCGAGGTGGGCTTGCCCTGCTGGTGCTGGCGGTAGTGGCGCGTGACCGTGCCGTGCGCCGCCTCCGCCTCGACCACGAGCCCGTCGGGCGTGGACAGCACCGACGTCATCAGCCCGAGCGAGCCGAAGCCCTGCGCGACCGTGTCCGACTGCACGTCGCCGTCGTAGTTCTTGCAGGCCCAGACGTAGCCGCCCTCCCACTTCATCGCGGAGGCGACCATGTCGTCGATCAGGCGGTGCTCGTAGGTGAGACCCGCCGCGTCGAAGCGCTCCTTGAACTCCGCCTCGAAGATCTCCTCGAAGATGTCCTTGAACCGGCCGTCGTAGGCCTTGAGGATCGTGTTCTTCGTGGAGAGGTACACGGGGTAGTTGCGCGTGAGGCCGTAGGTGAGCGAGGCGCGGGCGAAGTCGCGGATCGAGGCGTCCTGGTTGTACTGGACCTGCGCGATGCCGTCGTCGGGCGCCTTGTAGACCTCGAACTTCATCGGCTCGGAGCCGTCGTCGGGGGTGAACTCGACGGTGAGCGTGCCCTTGCCCTTGAAGACGAAGTCGGTCGCGCGGTACTGGTCGCCGAAGGCGTGGCGGCCGATGATGATCGGTTTGTTCCAGCCGGGCACCAGACGCGGAATGTTCGAGATGATGATCGGCTCGCGGAAGATCACGCCGCCGAGGATGTTGCGGATCGTGCCGTTGGGCGACTTCCACATCTTCTTCAGGCCGAACTCTTCGACGCGCGCCTCGTCGGGCGTGATCGTCGCGCACTTGACGCCGACTCCGTGCTTCTGGATGGCGTGCGCCGCGTCGATCGTGACCTGGTCGTCGGTCTCGTCGCGGTACTCGATGCCGAGGTCGTAGTACTCGAGGTTCACGTCGAGGTACGGGTGGATGAGGGTGTCCTTGATCTTCTGCCAGATGATCCGCGTCATCTCGTCGCCGTCGAGCTCGACGACGGTTCCCTCAACCTTGATCTTGGACATTGCTCTCCCATGGTCTCGATGAAGCGCCCCGCTTCTGCGCGGGACGGGCGGCTCCGCGGCCGCTCCAGATGGCCTCGTGTCAGCCTACCCGAGGGCCGAACTGTCTCGATGTCGAGAGAGTTGGCGGGGCGTCGCGGGCGCGGGAGTGCTCCTCGTCCCCTGGGAGGATGGCCGCCCCTGGGCGGGGCCGCTAGATTGACCGCATGAGTGCACTCCGCCTGGAAGAGCTGTCGGCATCGAACATCTCCGCCGTGAACGGGCTCAGCCTCAAACCCGGTCAGGAGCAGTTCGTCGCCCCGGTGTCGTACTCGGCGGCCGCCGCCGTGATCGATCCGGGAGCCGCGTGGCAGCGCGCGATCCTCGACGGCGACGAGCTCGTCGGCTTCATCCACGCGCACTTCGACCAGGAGGCGCCGGAGGAGTTCCGCAGCTGCATCTGGCGGATCAACATCGACGCGGCGAAGCAGGGGCGCGGCGTCGGGACCTTCGCGGTCCGCGCTGCGGCGGACGAGGCGCGCAGCCGCGGCTTCGACACGCTCACCGTCATCTGGGAGTCGGGCGAGGACGGGCCGGAGCAGTTCTTCCGCTGGATCGGCTTCGAGGTCGTGGGCGAGACCCAGTACGGCGAGAACATCGGCGCGCTGAAGCTCTGACGGGCGCGCTCCGCTCGTGCCGGACGACTCCGCCGACTTCGTCTCGGCCGTGCTCGAGGTCGTCGACGGCATCCCGCCCGGGCGGGTGATGGCGTACGGCGAGATCGCCGCCGTGCTCAAGAGCCGTGCCGCGCGCGCGGTCGGCACGGTCATGGCCCGCTACGGCTCCGACGTCGCCTGGTGGCGGGTCGTCCGCTCGGGAGGAGCGCCCGCGGCCGGCCACGAGGAGCGGGCGCGCGCGGAGTACGAGCGGGAGGGGACGCCGCTGGTGACGACTCCGAGCGGCTACCGGGTCGACATGCGCGCGGCGCGCTGGCGGCCCTGACGCGGGTTCGCGTGCGGTCCGCGGGTCGGCGTGCGATCTGCAGGAGACCGGCGCTCGCGCGCGGCTCCGGCGCTGCAGGATCGGCCTCCGCCTCCGGTTCACCTGCAGACCGCACCAGCACCTGCAGACCGCACTCGCACCCCCGGCGCCTCACACCAGGGAGTCGCGCCACGCCGCGTGCAGCGTCGCGAACCGCCCCGAGCCGGCGATGAGCGCCTCCGGGGTGCCGTCCTCGACGATGCGGCCGTGCTCCATCACCAGCACCCGGTCGGCGATCGCCACCGTCGAGAGCCGGTGCGCGATGATCACCGCCGTCCGGTCGGCCAGGAGGGTCTGCAGTCCCTGCTGCACGAGGCGCTCGCTCGGGATGTCGAGCGAGGAGGTCGCCTCGTCGAGGATCAGCACCGCCGGGTCGGCGAGGAACGCCCGCGCGAACGAGATCAGCTGCCGCTGACCCGCCGAGACGCGTCCGCCGCGCTTGTTGACGTCGGTGTCGTACCCGTCGGGCAGCGCCTGGATGAACTCGTGCGCGCCCACCGCCTTCGCGGCGTCGACGATCTCGTCGTACGACGCCGACGGCCGCCCGATCGCGATGTTGTCGGCGACCGAGCCCGAGAAGAGGTACGCCTCCTGCGTGACCATCACGATCGCGCGGCGCAGGTCCTTGGGGTGCAGCTGCCGCAGGTCGACGCCGTCGAGGGTCACGACTCCGTCGGTCGGGTCGTAGAACCGCGAGATCAGCTTCGCCAGCGTCGACTTGCCCGCGCCGGTGGATCCGACGAGAGCGATCGTCTGGCCGGCCGGGATCTCGAGATCGAAGCGCGGCAGGATCTCGCGATCGCTGGTGTAGGCGAAGCGGACGCCCTCGAACCCGAGCCCGCCCCGCGCCTCGCGCAGGTCGATCGGGCGAGCGGGGTCGGGAACGCTCGGCTCCTCGGCGAGGACGCCCGAGATCTTCTCGAGCGCCGCCGCGGCCGACTGGTAGGAGTTGTAGAACATCGCCATCTCCTGCACCGGGTCGAAGAAGCGCCGGGTGTAGAGCAGGACCGCGAGGAGCGCACCGATCTCGAGACCGCCGTCGAGCACGCGGACACCGCCGACGAAGAGCACGACCGCGACGGTGACGTTGCCGATCAGCACCAGGCCGGGATCGAAGGTGCCGAAGACTCCGAAGACCTTCTTGTAGGCCACCCGGTACTTCTCGACGACCGCCCCGAACACCTCCTCGTTGCGCTTCTCGGCGCGGAAGGTCTGCACGGCCCTGATCCCCGTCATCGTCTCGACGAACTGCACGATGAGGCGCGAGGAGGCGACGCGCGTGCCCCGGAACAGCGCCTGCGACTTCTTCTGGAACCAGCGGGTGAGGAGCGCGAGGGGGATGAGCGCGCACGCGAGGACGATGCCGCTCACTCCGTCGAGCGAGACGAGGGCGATCGCCACGAAGCCCATGTAGAGCGCACCCTGCACGAGCTGGTTGATCCCGGAGTCGAGGAGCTCGCGGATCGAGTCGAGGTCGCTCGTCTGCCGCGAGATGATGCGGCCCGAGGTGTAGCTCTCGTGGAACTCGAGGCTCAGCTTCTGGGTGTGCAGGAAGACCCGCTTGCGCAGGTCGATCAGGATCGCCTGGCTGACCCGCGCCGAGAGCACGGTGTACCAGGCGACCAGGATCGCTCCGACGGCGCCGATCACCACGTACGCGGTGACCGTGAGCGCGAGCGGAGTCGCGTCGCCGTCGAGCACCGCCGGGAGCCCGGTGTCGATGCCCGCCGCGATCAGCGCCGGTCCGGCCACCTGCGCGGCGGTCGAGACCACGACGACGATCGCCGTCAGGACGAGACGCAGGCGGAGGGGCCGCAGCAGCGACCCGAGGAGTCGCAGCGAGCGCCGGCGCATCTCGGCGGACTCGCCGCGGGAGAGGTCGTCGCGCTCCTCGGTCGAACCGAGCGTGCTCATGATCGGGTCTCCTGATCCGTCGTGGACGTGAGGTCGAGGCTCGGGCGGGAGCCGACCCGCTCGGCGCCGGGCGGGCGGCTGAGCTCGTCCTCCTCGAGGCTCGAGATGACGAAGCGGTAGTGCGGGCTGCTCGCGAGCAGCTCGCTGTGGGTGCCGACGGCGGTGACGCGCCCCTCCTCGAGGAGGGCGACCCGGTCGGCGAGGGCGACGGTCGAGGGCCGGTGGGCCACGATGAGGGCGGTCGTGTCTCCGAGCACCCGGCGCAGCCCCGCCTCGACCCTCGCCTCCGTGTCGACGTCGAGCGCCGACAGCGGGTCGTCGAGGACGAGCACGGAGGGACGGGCCGCGATCACCCGCGCGAGCGCGAGCCGCTGCCTCTGCCCGCCCGACAGGCTCATGCCCTCCTCGCCGACGGTGGTGTCGAGCCCGTCGGGCAGGGTGTGCACGAAGTCGGCCTGCGCGATCTCGAGGGCCTCGAGCAGCTCCTCCTCGCTCGCATCGGGACGCCCGAGGAGCACGTTCTCGCGGACCGACGTCGAGAACAGGGTGGCGTCCTCGAAGGCCATGCCGACGTGCGACCGCAGCTCCTCGCGGCGCATCCTCCGGACGTCGACGCCGTCGATCTCGATCGCGCCGTCGGTGACGTCGTAGAGGCGCGGCAGCAGGGCGGTGAGGGTCGTCTTGCCGGACCCCGTCACGCCCACCAGAGCCATGGTCTCGCCCGGCTCGACCACGAGGTCGACGCCGTCGAGCAGATCGGGGAAGCGCTCCGGAGCGTCCTGGTAGCGGAAGTGCACGCCCCGGAAGCGCACGCGGCCGCGGGGACGGTCGATCGACTCCGGGTTCTCCGGGTCGGTGATCGAGTTGCGGCTGTCCATGACCTCGAAGTAGCGGTCGACCGCGGTGCGGGTGTCGAAGGTCATCGAGAGGAGGAAGCCGATCGACTCGACGGGCCAGCGCAGGACGGTCGCGGTGGTGAAGAAGGCGAAGAGCTCGCCGACGCTCAGCTGGCCGTCGGCGGCGAGCCAGACGCCTCCGAGCAGGCACAGGGCGAAGGCGATGTCGGGGACCAGGAGGAGGACGAACCAGATCCCCGCGATCGCCTTGGCCTTGTCGATCTCGGTCCCGCGCAGCTGCTCCGCCTGATCGGCGAAGCCGGCGAGCGCGTGCTTGTGCCGCCCGAACGCCTTGAGCACGCGGATGCCGTGCACCGACTGCTCGACGGTGGTCGCGAGATCGCCGGCCTGGTCCTGACTGCGACGGGCGATGCTCGAGTAGCGCTTCTCGAACGCGAAGCCGTAGATCCAGACCGGGATGGAGCAGACGACGAAGAGCGCGCCGAGGAGCGGGTTCCAGTAGACGAGGACACCGAAGCCCACCACGATCGTGAGGGCGTTCACGACGAGGAGCACGAAGCCGAAGGCGATCCAGCGGCGGATGAGGCTGAGATCGCTCATGGCGCGCGAGAGGAGCTGGCCGCTCTGCCAGCGGTCGTGGAAGGACACCGGCAGATCCTGGAGCTGCCGGTACAGGGCGGTGCGCATCCTGGCCTCGATGCGCGTGCTCGGGGTGAGCACCATCCGGCGGCGCAGCGCGATGGCGGCGGCCTCGATGATCCCCAGCAGGAGGATGATGCCGACCGGGCCGATCAGCGGACCGAGATCGCCCGCCCCGGCGGCCGACGCGCCGTCGCCGAGCGGACCGTCGACGAGCTGCTGCAGCACGATCGGGATCACGAGGGAGACCAGGCTCGCCACGAGCGCGACCGCGATGCCGATGCTCAGCCGGGGCAGCGCGTCGCCGACGAACGGCAGCAGGCGAAGCAGGACCTTCAGCGTGCTCGGACGCTTCGGCTCGGCCTGCGGTTCGGCGGTCGGTGGGGTGTGTGCGGACACGGTGGAGGGCCTTCGCGAGGAGGAGGGGTGGGGATCGCCGCGGGCCCGTCCCGGGCGCTGCGCAGCCTTGCAGGCTATACCCGGGCTGCGCGACGCGTCCACTGCCTCGCGTCGTGGGCGCGTCGCGCGGCGCGAGTCAGTGGAGGCCCTCCCCCTCGCCCGTCAGCGCACGCGGACGGACAGGCAGGTCACGCAGCCCTCGAGCTTCTCGAACTCGGAGATGTCCACGGCCACGACCGTGTAGCCGAGGTCGCGGAGCAGCTCGGCGCTCCTCGGGGCGGACGCCGCCATCAGCAGCGTGTCGGCGTCGAGGACGACGACGTGGGCGCCGGGCTCCTCGGGCATCGGCAGGAACGAGGCGAAGAGCCGCGGCTCGTCGACCACGGGCTCCCAGCCGATGACGGTGCCGTCGGGCAGGGCCGTGACGGCGCTCTTGAGGTGCAGCACCCTGGTGATCGGCACGGCGACGACGCTCATCCCGAGCGGGCGGAGGATCGCCCGGAGCTGCGCGACTCCCTCGGCGTTGGTGCGGCCGCCCCGACCGACGTAGACCGTCGACCCGACCTTCAGGACGTCGCCGCCCTCGAGCGTGCCCGGCGCCTCGATCCGGTGGACGGTGAGATCGAGCGCCGCGACCGCCTCCTCGGCGCCGGCGACCTCTCCGCTGCGGGAGGCGGCTCCGGGGCGGGTGAGCACGGCGTGGTCGCCGAAGACGACGACCGCGTCCTCGAGGAAGACGGAGTCGGCCATCGCCGGCGCTGCCGTGACCTCGACCGTCTCCCAGCCGGCCTCGTCGAGCGCCTCGATGTAGGCCTCCCACTGCTGCTGCGCCTTCTCCTGGTCGACCGGGACCCGGTCGAGGTGGGTGAGCTCACCAGCGTCGAGGTTGAGGGCCGGCGCGCGGACCAGGGCGATGCGGCGTGCCGTCGTGGTCGGCGTGACGGCGACAGGTGCCGTCGCGCGCGCGATCCGGTGGCCGAGGGTCGCGGCCGCCAGGGTGAAGGCGAGGAGGAACACGAGGTTGAGTCCGCCGAACGTCTCGACGATCGACACCCACACCTCGCCGGTGATCGCGCTGCCGCTCGCGCTGGCCTGGACGAGCGTGCCGAAGGTCGCGCCGATGAGCCCGGCGACGAGTCCGGCGATGGCCGCGGTCCAGGCGCGGTTCAGCATCCCGGCGACGGCGAGGGCGAAGACGACGACGAACGCGAGCGCGCTCGAGAGGAGGAAGTAGGCGTTGACCTGCGGCAGGGCCGAGGCCGCCAGCTGGTTGCCGATGAAGAAGGCGAGCAGGTTGCTCAGGTGCGCTGCGAGGGCCGTGGCGGCTGCGGCGGCGAGAGCCGTCAGGAGGCGACGGCCGATCGAGGGGGCGGGCACGGGGACGAGCGTGGAGTCGTGGGGCACCCGGGCGACTGTACGCGGTCCCGCCCCGGCGCCCCCTTGCCGCCGCCTTGCCACCACCTGAGAGCCGCGCGCCCTCGCCGCCGCCCCCACTCCGCGAAAGTTGTCGCACTCGCGCCTCCACTACGACAACTCCTGCGCACTCGCCGCCCGCGAACCCGCGTCGGCCTCCCGTCTCCCTCGGAGAGAACGCCGACCGCCCTCGGCACCGCTTCGAGAAGCCCGGGCCTCCAGAACTCGCGCCCACTCTCCAAGAGTTGTCGCACTCGCGCCCCACTACGACAACTCCTGCGCACTCGCCGCCCGCGAGCCTGCGCCGCCTCCCTCGGAGAGAGGGCCGACTGCCCCCGGCAACGCTCCAAGAAGCCCGGGCCTCCCGAACTCGCGCCCACTCTCCAAGAGTTGTCGCACTCGCGCCCCACTACGACAACTTCTGCGCACTCGCGCGAACCCGCCTCCGACCCGACTCCCGAAGGGAGAGTGCCCCGAGCACCCGACTCCCGAAGGGAGAGGTCACCCGAGCCCGACTCCCGAAGGGAGAGGCCCTCGAGCACCCGACTCCCGAAGGGAGAGGTCACCCGAGCCCGACTCCCGAAGGGAGAGGCCACCTGCACCCGACCCCCGAAGGGAGAGGCCACCCGCACCCGACCCCCAAAGGGAGAGGCCACCCGCACCCGACCCCCAAAGGGAGAGGCCACCCGCACCCGACTCCCGAAGGGAGAGGTCACCCGCACCCGACTCCCGAAGGGAGAGGCAGCTCAGCGGGAATCGCGTGCCAGCGATTCCCGCGGCGGCCGACGCAAGACGCTCCACAAGACGCGACCACGTCGCGAAGCCGACCGCGCCACGCCGCGCAGGGAGCGGCGTGGAAGACGAACACCCACTGAGCGCGAAGCGCTCAGTGGAAGAAGTGCCGCTCCCCCGTCGTGTACATGGTGACGCCGGCGCGCTTCGCCGCCTCGATCACCTCGGCGTCACGGACCGAGCCGCCGGGCTGGACGACCGCCTTCACTCCCGCCGCGAGCAGCACCTCGAGCCCGTCGGCGAAGGGGAAGAACGCGTCGGAGGCGGCGACGGAGCCGGGAGCGCGGTCGCCGGCGCGGGTGACCGCCAGGTGGCAGGAGTCGACGCGGTTGACCTGGCCCATGCCGACGCCGACGGAGGCGCCGCCCTTGGCCAGGAGGATCGCGTTCGACTTGACGGCGCGGCACGCCTTCCAGGCGAATTCGAGGTCGAGCAGGGTGTCGGCGTCGGCGGGCTCGCCGGCGACGAGCTCCCAGCCCGAGCTGACCTCGCCGGGTCCGCCGGTGAAGCGGTCGGGCTCCTGGATGAGCACGCCGCCCGAGATCTGCTTGAACTCCTTCTCGACCGGTGCGTAGAACTCGGGCAGCTGCAGCAGGCGCAGGTTCTTCTTGGTCATCAGCACCTCGAGCGCTTCGGGCTCGAAGGCGGGGGCGACCAGCACCTCCGTGAAGATCTCCTTGACCGTCTCGGCCATCGCGAGCGTGACGGTGCGGTTGGCGGCGATGACGCCTCCGAAGGCCGAGACCGGGTCGCACTCGTGGGCGCGGCGGTGCGCCGAGGCGATCGGGTCGATGGCCTTGGCGCCGGCGATCGCGATGCCGCACGGGTTGGCGTGCTTGATGATCGCGACGGCGGGCAGCACGAAGTCGTAGGCGGCGCGCACGGCGGCGTCGGCGTCGACGTAGTTGTTGTACGACATCTCCTTGCCGTGCAGCTGCGTCGCCTGCGCGATGCCGGTGCCGTCGGGTGAGACGTAGAGCGCGGCCTTCTGGTGGGCGTTCTCTCCGTAGCGGAGGACCTGCTGCAGCGTCCCGCGGATCTCGACGGAGCCCGGGAGGCCGGTCTCCTCCTCCTGGCTCGCGAACCAGGCGGCCACGGCGGAGTCGTAGGACGCGGTGTGCGCGAACGCGCGGGCCGCGAGCGTGCGACGGGCGGCGAGGGTCGTGCCGCCCGAGGCGAGCGCGGCGACGACACCGGAGTAGTCGGCCGGGTCGACGACGATCGCCACGTTCGCGTGGTTCTTCGCCGACGCGCGGACGAGGGCCGGCCCGCCGATGTCGATGTTCTCGACCACGGTCGCCGCGTCGGCGCCGCCGGCGACGGTCTCGCGGAACGGGTAGAGGTTGACCACGACGAGCTCGAAGGCGGCGATGCCGAGCTGCTCGAGCTGCTCGCGGTGCGAGACGAGGCGGAGGTCGGCGAGGATGCCCGCGTGCACGGCGGGGTGGAGCGTCTTCACCCGGCCGTCCAGCGACTCCGGGAACCCGGTGACGGACGAGACGTCGGTCACGTCGAACCCGGCTCCGCGGATCGTCGCGGCCGTCGATCCGGTCGAGACCAGTTCGACTCCGGAGCCGGCGAGCGCCGCCGCCAGGTCGAGCAGGCCGGTCTTGTCGCTGACCGAGATGAGCGCCCGACGGACGGGGACGAGGTCGCGGTCGTCGTAGCTGCTGGGGTCGTGTGCGGTGATGCTCATGCGCGGGCGAGGTCCTCGAGGTCGACGGTTCCGTGGGCGATGTCGAGCACCGTCTGCACCAGCAGGCGACGCTCGATGGTCTTGATGCGCTCGTGCAGCGCGGCCTCGCTCTCGCCGGGGAGCACGGCGAGGCTCTCCTGCGCGATGATCGGGCCCGTGTCGACTCCGGTGTCGATGACGTGGACCGTGACACCGGTCTCCACGGCACCGGCGGCCAGGGCGTCGCGGACGGCGTGCGCGCCCGGGAACAGCGGGAGCAGCGCGGGGTGGGTGTTGATCATCCGGGGGCTGAGCGCGTCGACGACGTTCGGCGGCAGGATCCGCATGAACCCGGCGCAGACGACGAGGTCGGGCTCCCACTCGCGGATGCAGGCGAGCAGCTCCTCGCCCCATGCGGCGCGGGACGAGAACGCGTGCGGCGAGACGGTGAAGGTGGGGACGTCGTACGCCTCGGCGTGGCGGAGTCCGTCGGCCTCGGTGTCGGTGCCGACCGCGACGACGCGGGCGGGGAAGCGGGAGTCGCTCGATGCCTCCAGGAGTGCGCGGAGGTTGGAGCCGCCGCCGGAGATGAGTACGACCAACTTCAGCACCGCGCAAGTCTAGGGGAGCCCTCCCGCGTCGACCAGCGCGCCCTCAGTCGCGCGAGGGGCGACCGGAGGCGAGACCGATGCCCGCCGCGACGGCGATCTCGAGCGCCGCCACCGCCCAGACGAGGAGCGGATCCGGGCCCACCTGCGCGAGGTGTCCCGGCCCCGCCGCGCCGGCGGAGAACCAGGCGAGGAGTCCGAGCACCAGTCCCCCCGCCAGGCCGATCCCGCCCGCCGCGGCCGCACCCCAGCGCAGGAGCGACCGACCGTCGAGAGCGTCGATCACGGCGCGCCGGAGCCGCCACCCTGCGGCGAAGCCTGCGAGCAGCGGCACCAGGAGGCCGAGGAATCCGAACGACAGGTCGCCCTGCGGAAGCGCCGCGAGCACCGGCAGGGAGGGGATCGGCCCGAGCAGCGTGCCCGCGGGGCCGACCGACGACCCGGCGCCGATCGCGAAGCCCGGCCCGACGAGCCAGCTCGCCGCCCAGACGACGAGGTTCGGCAGGAGCGCGAGCTGCCCCAGGGTCAGCGCGAGACCGCCGAGCGCCTCCGCACCCAGGCCCTCGTAGAGGGCGACGACGGAGGAGTAGTTCACGACGAGGAGGACCGCGACGAGCACGGCGGCCGCGCCGACGACGGCCGACGTCGCGAGCGCGCCGCCCCGCAGCGACAGGAGCACGAGCGACCGCGCGAGCTCGGGGAGGCGCTCGAACGCGTCCCGCACGAGCTCGCCGAGCCGGTCGCGTTCGCCGCTGGCCGCCGAGTGGATCCCGGCGCCGATGGCGACTCCGAGACCGAAGACCAGCGGAGGCAGCAGCGTCCCCTGGACGGTGTCGATCGACGCGATCGGGGCGGAGGAGCTCAGAGTCACCAGGAACGCGAGGAGGAGGTAGGTGGCGATCGAGACGCCGAAGCCGATGAGGCGGAAGGGCGACTCCTGCGCGCGCCGACCGGTCCGCGCTCCGAGGAGGACCGCGAGGAGCGCGAAGCCGAGGGGCGCGATCGTGACGGCGAACGCCTCCGTGCCCCCCGGGAGCCCGAGGGCGAGAGCCGAATCGGGGGCGAGAGCCGCCTGCAGATCGGCGCCGTGACCGAGCAGCCAGGCGTCGGCGGCGACCCGCCAGAACACCCCCCAGTCGACCGCGGTGTCGTACTGCACAGCCCAGAGCACGGTCAGCGGGACCAGCGAGATCGCGATGCCGATCAGCGCCGAGAGCGCGGCGTCGAAGGCGGCGAGGAGGGCGACGGTGATCCGGTTCATGGGCCTGACGAGCCTAGCGGCGGGCTCGGTCGCGAGCGGTCAGCGACGCCCCGCGCGCGGACACCGCCGCCTCCCCTAGGGTCGTTGCGTGACGGGGACGGCTGGCGGCTGGCGGACCGAGCGCGGACTCGACCGGCTCGTGAACTTCACCGACGCCACGGTGGCGATCGCGATCACCTTCCTGGTGCTGCCGCTCGTCGACGTGGTCGAGCAGGGCGGCTTCTCCGATCTCGGCTCGCTCCTCGCGGCGCACGGAGGGACGCTCTCGGCCTTCTTCATCACCTTCGCCGTGATCGGCCGCCTGTGGCTCGTCCATCACGCCGTCTTCGAGGGCGTCGAGCGCTACTCCACGGCTCTCGTGACCGTGAACTTCGTCTGGCTGGCGGCGATCGTGCTGCTCCCGTTCGCGGCGAACCTGCTCTCGAACGTGTTCGTGACGGATCCGTCGGTCTTCGCCCTCTACATCGGCACCATGATCGTCGCGAGCGCCGCGACCCTCTCGATGCAGCTGATCCTGCGCCGTGACCCCGAGCTGCTCGCTCCGGGAGTCGATCCGCTGCGCTCGTCGTCCCGTTCCCTCGTCGTCATCGGCCTCCTCCTCCTCGCCCTCGTCCTCGCCGTGACCGTGCCGGCCGTCAACATGTTCTGGCTGCTGCTGCTCCTGCTGGCCGGTCCGATCGAGCGCCTGGTGCACCGCGGCCGCTCCCCCGAGCCCCGGCGGCGGACCCGGACGAGCCGCGGACTCGACCGGATCGTCAACTTCTCGGACGCCACCGTCGCCATCGCGATCACGATCCTCGTGCTGCCGCTGGTCGAGGTCGCCCCCGAGATCGGGCGGGAGGGCGGAGGCGTCGCCGATGTCCTCGACCAGCACCGCGACTCGCTGCTCGCGTTCGGGCTCTCGTTCACCCTCATCGCCGTGTTCTGGGTGCCCCACCACCGCGTGTTCGAGCTCGCGGGCGACTACGACGCCGGCCTGGTGTGGCTGGACCTGCTCTGGCTCGCCTCGGTCGCGTTCTTCCCCTTCACCACGAGTGCGCTCGCCCAGCTGCCCGACTCCCGGGCGACCATCGGTCTCTACATCGGGACGATGGTGGTGATGAGCGGCACTCTGGTGCTGATCGAGTGGCATCTGCTGCGGCGGCCCGGGCTGATGCGGGCGGGAGCCGGCCGGGTGCGGCTGAGCCGGCCATCGGTCCCGTTCGGGCTGCTCGCCCTTGCGCTCGTGCTCGCGCTCCTGGTGCCGTCCGTCGGGCTGTGGTGGCTCCTGCTGCTCACCCTGCAGCGCCCGCTCTGGCTCGTGCTCGCGCGCCGGCAGGAGCGCTGAGCGGCTAGCGCTGCGGCGTCCATCCGAGCCGCGGCGCGATGTCGTCTGCGACCGCCCGGAGGATGCGGCGGTGCGACTCGACACCGCCGACCGCGGGGAGCGTGATCGTGAGGGAGTCGGCCTCCGCCACAGCGGGGTCGGCCGTGAGCGACGCGACGATCTCGTCCGCGGTGCCGGAGTGGAGCGGGCTGAAGCGCATCGGCGCCGCGATGATCGACCGGTCGGCGGTGCGCGGGCGCCCGTCGTCGTCCATCCTCGCGAGGTAGCCGTCGATGAACGGACGGTGCGCCTCCTCATCGGCCGCATCGAGCAGCGGGAGGACGATGCGCCCCGCGGTCACTCGCGACGTGCGGTCGGGGTGCGCCGCGGCGAACGCCTCGCGGTAGGCGCGGATCTGCGCGGCCTGCTGCTGGGCGAACGGCAGACCCGTCTCCTCCGTGTTGAGGGTGGAGACCTGGAGGTGCATCCCCTGCTCGCCCGCGCGGACCGCCGAGGCGACCGTGCCCGCGCCGTACCAGAGGCGGTCGGCGAGCCCGGGAGCGTGCGGCTGCTGGATCAGCGGGGCGCCGACCGGTACCGACATCAGCGCCGACTCGGCGATGCCGAGAGTGGCGCCGGTGAGAGCGTCGCGGAGGCGCGCGATCCGCTCCTGCGCCTCGGCCCGGAACTCGCGGTCGGCTTGGCCGAACACGCCGTCGAAGACGGAGGAGAGGTGTGCGAAACCGCTGCTCACTCCGAGGTCGAGCCGGCCGCCCGAGAGCAGGTCGACGGTCGCCGCGTCCTCGGCGAGGCGGATCGGCGACTCGTAGCGGACGCCGATCACCGCGGTTCCCAGGCGGAGACGGCGCGTGCGCTGCGAGGCGGCGGCGAAGAAGGTCATCGGCGAGGCCAGGAAGCGCTCGAAGTGGCGCACGCGCACCCAGCCGGTGTCGTAGCCGAGCTCCTCGGCGAACTCGAAGAGCGCGAGGCCGTCCTCGAGACTGCGCGCGGCATCGCCGGGCCGCTCGGGCCCCTCCGGGTAGGGCACGAAGGTGAGGAAGTCGAGTCCGAGGCGGCGGGTCACCCCTCCGACGCTACCGCGCCGCCCCGCTCGCGAACCGCGATCCGGCACCGCCGGGATCCGCGGGCACCACTGCGCTGAAAGACGAAGAGCGGACGAGACCGGCGCCGGTGGGCGCGATCCCGTCCGCTCCTCGAGACGGCTAGAGGGCGGCGTAGACCTCGCGCAGCAGGTCGGCCGTCTCGGACGGGGTCTTGCCGACCTTCACGCCGGCGGCCTCGAGGGCCTCCTTCTTGGCCTGCGCCGTGCCGGCCGAGCCCGAGACGATGGCGCCGGCGTGGCCCATGGTCTTGCCCTCGGGAGCGGTGAAGCCCGCGACGTAGCCGACGACCGGCTTGGTGACGTTCGCCTTGATGAAGTCGGCGGCGCGCTCCTCGGCGTCTCCGCCGATCTCGCCGATCATCACGATGGCCTTCGTCTCGGGGTCGGCCTCGAACGCGGCGAGCGCGTCGATGTGCGTGGTGCCGATGATCGGGTCACCGCCGATGCCGATCGCGGTCGAGAAGCCCAGATCGCGCAGCTCGTACATCATCTGGTAGGTCAGGGTGCCCGACTTCGACACGAGACCGATCGGGCCCTTGCCGGTGATCGTCGCCGGGGTGATGCCGACGAGCGACTCGCCTGGCGTGATGATGCCCGGGCAGTTCGGCCCGATGATGCGGGTCTTGTTGCCCTTCTCCTGCGCGTAGGCCCAGAACTCGGCCGAGTCCTGCACGGGGATGCCCTCGGTGATCACGACGAGGAGGCCGATCTCGGCGTCGATCGCCTCGATAACGGCGTCCTTCGAGAAGGCGGGCGGGACGAACGCGATGGAGACGTCGGCGCCGGTGGCCTCGATGGCCTCCTTGACGGTGCCGAAGACGGGCAGCTCCACGTCGCCGTGGGTGACGGTCGTGCCCGCCTTGCGCGCGTTCACGCCTCCGACGACGTTCGTGCCGGCCTTGAGCATCAGTGCGGTGTGCTTGGTGCCCTCGCCGCCGGTGATGCCCTGGACGATGACCTTGGAGTCCTTGGTGAGGAAGATCGACATGCTTGTTCTCTGATTCCTTGAGTCGTCGGGATCGTTACGCGGCGGCGAGTGCGGCGGCCTTGTCGGCGCCCTCGTCCATCGTCGCGGCCAGGGTGATGAGCGGGTTGGCGGCGGCCTCGAGGATCGCGCGGCCCTCCTCGACCTTGTTGCCGTCGAGGCGGACGACGAGCGGCTTGGTCGCCGAGTCGCCGAGGATCTCGAGGGCCTGGAGGATGCCGTTGGCGACCGCGTCGCAGGCGGTGATGCCTCCGAAGACGTTGACGAAGACGCTCTTGACCTGCTCGTCGCCGAGGATCACGTCGAGGCCGTTCGCCATCACCTGGGCGGAGGCTCCGCCGCCGATGTCGAGGAAGTTCGCCGGCTTCACTCCGTTGTGCTTCTCACCGGCGTAGGCGACGACGTCGAGGGTAGACATGACGAGACCTGCGCCGTTGCCGATGATGCCGACCTCGCCGTCGAGCTTCACGTAGTTGAGGTCGTTCTCCTTGGCCTTCGCCTCGAGCGGATCGGCGGCGTCCTTGTCCTCGAGCGCGGCGTGCTCGGGGTGGCGGAAGCCGGCGTTCTCGTCGATCGAGACCTTGCCGTCGAGCGCGACGATGTCGCCCTCCTCGGTGAGGACCAGCGGGTTCACCTCGACGAGGGTCGCGTCCTCGCCGGTGTAGACGTCGTAGAGCGTGACCAGCACCGGGGCGACCTTGGCGATCAGCTCCTCCGGGAACTTCGCGGCACGCGCGATCTCCTCGGCCTTGGCGAGGTCGATGCCCTGACCGGGGACGACCTCGACGCGGGCGAGAGCCTCGGGGCGCTCGACGGCGAGCTGCTCGATCTCCATGCCGCCCTCGTAGGAGGTGAGCGAGAGGTAGGAGCGGTTCGCCCGGTCGAGCAGGACCGAGAAGTAGAACTCGCGGTCGATGCGGGCGCCGCCGGCGACCATGACGCGCTTGACGACGTGGCCCTTGATGTCGAGACCGAGGATCGACTGCGCCGCCGCGAAGGCGTCGTCGGCGGTCTTCGCGACCTTCACTCCGCCGGCCTTGCCGCGGCCGCCGATCTTCACCTGCGCCTTGACGACGGTGACGCCGCCCAGCTTCTCGGCGGCGGCGCGCACCTCCTCGGGCGTGTCGGCGACGATGCCCGGGAGCACGGGGACGCCGTACTTCTCGAACAGATCACGGGCCTGGTATTCGAAGAGATCCACGCTGCATTCCCATTCCGCGCCGAGCGCGCTTGCGTTTCGAGTCCGAAGTGGCCCGCGCGCCGGAGTCGGCACTGTCCTGGGCCGCGCCGAGTCTACTCCGCGTGTGCGGAGCGCTTCCCGTGCCGCGTAGCGTGGAATCGTGCCCTCCGCCCGACCGTCCGCCGCGACCACGACGCCCGCCGATCGGGACGTCTTCCGCGAGGGCGTCTTCCTCGTCGCCGGCGCCCGTGCGATCCTCCTGCAGGTCGCTCATCCGGCGGTCGGCTCGGGCGTCGCCGAGCACTCCGACTTCGTCCACCGGGCGATCGGACGACTGCACGGGACGCTCTCCTACCTCTACGCCCTGCAGTACGGCTCCGAAGACGACGTCCGGGCCGTGCGGCGGCGGGTGAACCGCGCGCACGCTCCCGTCAGGGGCCCGGGCTACACCGCGTTCGACCCGGAGCTGCAGCGCTGGGTCGCCGCGACGATCACGCAGTCGATGCTCCAGCTCTACGAGGGGGCGTTCGGCGCGTTGAGCGCTGACGAGGCCGACGAGATCGTGCACCGCTCGCGCGTCGTCGGCACGGCCCTGCAGATGCCGGAGGCGATGTGGCCGTCCTCCCGCGCGGCGTTCGACTCCTACTGGGAGGCGGAGGTCGCGCGACTCGAGGTCACACCGGCGGCGAGGCGGGTCGCGCGCGACCTGCTCGGCGGCGGCATCGCGGCCTGGTGGCTCCGCCCGCTCGGCCCCTACCTCCGCCTGATGACCGCCGGGCTCCTGCCCCCGGGCGTCCGCGCCGGCTTCGGCTTCCGCTGGTCGCCGCTGCAGGAGGCGCGGTTCGCGCGAGCGCTCTCCCGCACCTTCGCGGTCTACCGCCTGCTGCCCACGGCCGTCCGGACGGCGCCGAGCCGCTACTACCTCGCCCGCGTGCGGGCCGAGTCGCTCAGAAGCCGGGCGTGACCGTCCAGCCCGCGTAGGCCGCGAGCTCGAGTCCGAGCGCCTGCGCCGCCGCGCGCGCCTCCTTCTGGCCGCGCTCGTCGCGGACGTCGACCGTGATCGGCACGCTGTCGCCGAAGCCGGCCACCGAGACGCGGGCGCTGGTCGGGCCGCTGTAGAGGGGTACGTGCGCGTCGGCCGTTCGCCCGCCCACGACGCGCGATCCGGTCGCCTCGGCGATGACGGCGAGAGCGAACGGAGCCGTCAGCACGGCGTCCGTGTACAGCGCCGCCTCGCCCCAGCGCCGCCCGTCGTCACCCATGCTCCGACTGTACGTCGAGACTCCCGCTGGGCCGCTCGGAAGAGGAGGATGGAGGGGTACGTGGCACTCGATGAGGAGGCGCACCATGGACGCGGTCGTGGTCGGAGTCAGCGGTTCGGATCGGAGCGCGGACGCGCTGCGCTGGGGCCTGGAGTACGCGCGGGGGCATCGGCTGCCCGTCGACCTCGTGACGGTGATCGAGCCGGTCCGCGCCCGCCTGGCCGGCGCAGACGCCGAGCACCGGCGGCTCGCCGGCGCCGCGCTCGAGGAGGCCCGCTCCCTGGCCGCGTCCGAGTACCCGGAGGTGCGCACCCGGGAGCGCCTGCTCGAGGGCGACCCGGTGCACCTCCTCGCCGACGCCGCACCGGCCGACGCCCTCCTCGTGCTCGGCGCGCAGCCGCTCCCCCGCCGGGGAGGCGTGGTGACCGCCCCGGTCGCCGTCCGGGTCGCTGCGGCGTCGCGCTCGGCCGTCGCCCTGATCCCCGGCCCGTCGAGCGGCGCCGGCGGGCGCGTCGGGGTCGCGGTCGGAGTCGACGGGTCGGAGGTCTCGCTCGCCGCGATCCGCCTCGCCGCGGTGGAGGCGGACCGCCTGGGCGAGCCCCTCCTCGCGCTGCACGCCTGGCAGCTCCCCGGCGCGTGGGCCGACTCGGTCCCCGTCGAGCGGATCGTCATCGACGCGATCGAGGAGGACGAGAACCTGGTGCTCGCGGAGTCCCTGGTCGGTCTGCGCGACTCCTGCCCCGACCTGGAGGTGCGGCAGCTGCTCGTCCGCGGCAACCCGGTGGAGCGCCTGACAGCTCTGGCGGCGACGAGCAGGCTGCTCGTGCTGGGCAGCCACGGACGGGGCGCCTTCCTCCGGCTCCTGCTCGGCTCCGTCAGCCACAGCCTGGCGCTGACCGTCCCCGGGCCGCTGATCATCCTCCGTCACCGCTCGCTCACACGCTGAGCATCCGGTGCGCGGCGCTTGAACGTCGCTCGCCCCGGATCTACCGTGGAGAACCGCATCCGCGGTGGTCGACGACGACTGGAGCCCCGATGAGCATCACCGAACCCCGATCCGCCGAGGCTCCCGCCGCACCGCCGCACTCGACGGGGTTCGGCACGGTCTCGGTCGCGGCGATCCTCGCGGAGGCGGCACGCCGCACCCCCGACACCGTCGCGGTTCGCGTCGGCCCGCTGGCACTCGACTACGCCACGCTCTGGGACCAGACCCGCGCCTACGCGGGCGCACTCCGCGGCCAGGGCATCGGCCCCGGCGACCGGGTCGCGCTGCTGATCCCGAACGTCCCCGACTTCCCGCGCGGGTACTTCGCGGTGCTCGCGCTCGGTGCCGTCGTCGTGCCGGTGCACGCCCTGCTCAAGCACGACGAGATCGCCTACGTGCTCCGCGACTCCGGAGCGAAGGCCCTCGTCTGCGCCGCGCCGCTGCTCGCCGAGGGCGCGGCCGGTGCCGCTCTCGCCGACGTCCCGGTGCTGAGCGTGATGGTGCCCGACGACGCCGGCACCCCGTTCGTCCGGCTCGAGGATCTCGCGGCAGAGGCCGCTCCGATCGACGGGTACGTTCCCCGGTCGCCGTTCGACACCGCGACGATCCTCTACACCAGCGGCACCACCGGTCGGCCCAAGGGCGCGGAGGGGACCCACTTCGCGATCGTCTCGCAGTCGGACGTGCTGCTGATGAACACCTTCGATCTGCACCAGGGCGACGTGGTCCTGGGCGCGCTCCCGCTCTTCCACACCTTCGGCCAGGTCTGCGCGATGAACACCGCGTTCCGCACCGCCGCGACGGTGGTGCTCGTGCCCCGGTTCGACGGCGACGCGGCGCTCGAGGCGATGATCGCCCACGGCTGCACCGTGTTCGAGGGCGTCCCGACGATGTACGTCGCGCTGCTCGACGCCGCGACCCGGCGGGAGGACCGCCCGCCGCTGCGCTACGCGGTCTCGGGAGGCGCCGCGCTGCCCGTCGCGGTCATCGAGCGGTTCCGCGAGGTGTTCGGCGTCGAGATCTACGAGGGCTACGGCCTGACCGAGACCTCGCCGGTCGCCACGTTCAACCATGTCGGCGTCCCGCCCCGGGCGGGGACGGTCGGCACTCCGATCTGGGGCGTCGAGGTCGAGGTGGCGCGGGCGGAGGTGACCGACCGCATCGAGCTGCTCCCCCGCGGGGAGCTCGGCGAGATCGTGGTCAGGGGTCACAACCTGATGAAGGGGTACCTCGGCAACCCGGCCGCGACGGCGGAGGCGGTCGTCGACGGCTGGTTCCGCACGGGTGATCTCGGCACGAAGGACGAGGAGGACTACATCCGGATCCTCGACCGCACGAAGGACATGATCATCCGCAACGGCTACAACGTGTACCCGCGGGAGGTCGAGGAGGTGCTGATCGGGCATCCCGCCGTCGCGAACGCGGCGGTGTTCGGGGTGCCACATGAGACCCACGGGCAGGAGATCCTGGCCGCCGTGGTGCTGAAGGGATCGGCGAGCGCGGAGGACCTGATCGCCTACGCGAACGAGCACCTCGCCGCCTTCAAGTACCCGCGCCGCATCGAGTTCGTCGACGCGCTCCCCCTGGGCCCGAGCGGCAAGGTCCTGAAGCGCGAGCTCGTCGCGCAGTACTCCTGAGCTCGGCCGACGACCCGGGGCCCCGAAAGGGGGGAGGGGAAACCGACGGAGGGCGCTCATGCTGAGGCGACTCTCCGACGAAAGCAGACCGCCATCCCTCTCCCCGTGCACCGTCGCACCTCCCCCGCCGTGCGCTCCGTCCGCTCCCGTCGCCGCTCGTTCGCAGCGGCGGGCGCCCTCGCGGTCGGTCTGCTGCTCAGTGTCTCCGCCTGCTCGTCGGCCGAGCCCGCGCCGGAGGCGCCGACAGCCGTCGCCGCCCTCGCCGCCGAGACTCCGCGCCCGGTGCTGACGCCCACCGCCACTCCGACGCCGACGCCGACCGTGGTCGTCACCACCGAGACCGTCACCGAGACAGCCGTGATCCCGCGCGCCGCCCGCACGGAGGACGACCCGAACGCCGATCAGGGCACCAGCACCTTCGCGGCCGGCGTCGACGGGGTGCTCACCCGCACGTTCGAGATCGTGAAGCACGACGGCGCCGAGGTCTCGCGCTCGCAGACGTCGGAGTCGGTCACCACCGCGGCGATCGACGACGTCACCCGCGTGGGCACCAGGGCGCCGGCGCCGGCTCCCGTCGCCGCCCCCGCTGCGGCCGCCGGGTGCGACCCCAACTACACCGGCCCCTGCGTCCCGATCGACTCCGATGTCGACTGCGCGGGCGGCTCCGGGAACGGCCCGTCCTACGTGGGCGGACCGGTCACCGTCGTCGGCTCCGACGTCTACGACCTCGACCGCGACGGAGACGGCATCGCCTGCGACTGATCCGCTCCGCGAACGGCTTCGGGAGGCGTGATCGACCGCCCGTGCGATCCCTCAGCCCAGCAGCGACCACACCGCGGAGGCGAGCACCGCGCCGACGAGACCGCCCGCGACGACCTGGGCGGGCGTGTGCGCACCGAGACGGACGCGCGACCAGCCGGTCCAGAGCGCGATCGGCACGGTGACGAGCAGCGACCACGGTCCGTAGGCGATCAGCACCACCACGGCGCAGGTCGCGACGACGGCCGCGTGGCCCGACAGCTTCCAGGCGAGGTTGACGACTCCGACGGCCACCACCACCGCGACGGTCACGAGGCCGAAGGTAGTGACGGCGGGAGGCGCGCCGAGCGCGGCGAGCAGCACCAGCCCGACGGCGATGGAGACCAGCGCGAGGCCGATGGGCAGGGCCCGCTCGCGTCGGTCGGGCACGTGATGGTCGCCGCGGATCCGGCCCGCGCGCATCAGCAGCCGGATCACGAGGTAGGGCAGCACGCCCACGAACAGAGCGGCGAGCGCTCCCCAGGCGACGCCCAGCAGCGGAGGGTCGGCGACCCTCGCGCCGACGATCACCGGCACGACCACGGCGAGCACCGGCGGCGCGAACGCCTCGGTCGCGAGGCGAGCCGCGAGCGGACCGCGGACCTCACCGCTCACCGCCGGCAGCGCCACGGACTCAGAGCTTCTCGATCGGCGCGACCTTGATCAGCAGCTTCTTGGCGCCGACCTGGTCGAAGAGCACGTGGGCGACCCGCTTGCTGCCCTCACCGGTCACCGCGTTCACGCGGCCCTCGCCGAAATCGGTGTGGCGGATGCGGTCACCGGCGATCAGCTCGAGATCGCCGTTGTCGCGGACCATCCCGGTGATCCGGTTCGGGAACTCGCCCTTCGCCTTGGGGGCCGCGGCGAGCGCCTCGCGGAACTCGGCGTTGGAGCGCGACTTGCCGAATCCCGGCCGCTGCGCGTTCAGCGCCCGCGGCTGCGTCCCGCCGCGCGACGTCGCCGCCCCCGGCGACTGCCGCCACTGGATCAGCTCGCCCGGGATCTCCTGGAGGAACCGGCTCGGCATCGCGACCGAGGTCTCGCCGTACTGCGCCCGGGTCATCGCGAGCGAGAGGTAGAGGCGCTTCCGCGCGCGGGTGATGCCCACGTAGAAGAGCCGGCGCTCCTCGGCGGGGCCGCCCGGCTCGTTCGCCGAGATGCGGTGCGGCAGCAGATCCTCCTCGATGCCCGTGAGGAACACGGCGTCGTACTCGAGGCCCTTGGCGGTGTGCAGGGTCATCAGCGAGACGGTCCCCGAGTCGTCGTCGAGGTCGTCGGCCGCCGCGACGAGCGAGACCTCGGTCAGGAAGTCGACGAGCCCGCCGTCGGGGTTGTTGCGCGCGAACTCCTTGATGACGGCGATGAGCTCGTCGACGTTCTCGGCCCGCGCCTCGTCCTGCGGGTCGCGGCTGGCACGCAGCATGTCGATGTAGCCGCTGCGCGTGAGGAGGGAGGAGAGCACCTCGTGCACCTTCGCCTCGCCCTCCGGCCGCGACGGGTCGAGCATCAGCGCGCACTCGTCGAGGAGGGTCGCCAGGTCGACGATCGCCCGGGTCACCTTGGGGCCCATGCCGAGCGAGCCGGCGTTGCGCATCGCCTCGCGGAGCGTGACTCCGTTGGTGTCGGCGAACGACTGCAGCTGCGCCTCCGTCGCGGGGCCGATGCCCCGCTTGGGCGTGTTCATGATGCGCCGCAGGGCCAGCACGTCGGCCGGGTTCGCGACCGTGATGAGGTAGGCGAGCGCGTCCTTGATCTCGGCGCGCTCGTAGAACTTCGTGCCGCCGAGGATCCGGTAGGGCAGCGCCGAGCGGATGAAGATCTCCTCGAGCGCACGGGTCTGCGCGTTCGTGCGGTAGAAGACGGCGATCTCGTCGTATCCCGTGCCCGCGGCGTGCAGTCGGGCGATCTCGTCGACCACGAACTGGGCCTCGTCGTGTCCCGAGTACCCCGTGTAGCCGATGATCTTCTCGCCGTCGCCGCTGGCCGACCAGAGGTTCTTCGCCCGGCGGTCGAAGTTGTTCGAGATGACGGCGTTGGCCGCCGAGAGGATGTTCTGGGTCGAGCGGTAGTTCTGCTCGAGCAGGATGACGCGGCAGCCGGGGAAGTCGCGCTCGAACTCGACGATGTTGCGGATGTCGGCCCCGCGGAACGCGTAGATCGACTGGTCGGAGTCGCCCACCACCGTCAGCGAGGCGCCGGGGATCGAGCCGTCGGCCGTCACGGGGCCGCGGTAGGGCCGGTCGAACTGCGCGGCGTCCATCGTCGCCCGCGGCACCGGCCGGGTCAGCTCGTGTATGAGCGAGTACTGGGCGTGGTTCGTGTCCTGGTACTCGTCGACGAGCACGTGGCGGAACCGCCGCTGGTACTTGGCCGCGACGTGCGGGAAGGCGCGGAAGAGGTAGACGGTCTGCGCGATGAGGTCGTCGAAGTCGAAGGCGTTGGCGCCCTCGAGCGCGCGGGAGTACGCGCGGAAGACCTGGAGGAACATCTCCTCGTTGGGGTCGCTCATGTTGGCGGTCCGCGCGTAGGAGTCGACGTCGGCCAGCTCGTTCTTGAGCTTCGAGATCTTGGCGGAGGCGCTCGCGACGGTGATCCCGAGCGAGTCGGCCTCGAGGTCCTTGACGATCCGCTTGAGCAGCGCCCGCTGGTCGCCCGCGTCGTAGATCGTGAACGACGACGTCATGCCGAAGTTCTCGGCCTCGCGGCGCAGGATCCGCACGCACGCCGAGTGGAAGGTCGAGATCCACATCCCCTCGGCGCTCGCCCCGACGAGCTTCTCGACGCGCTCGCGCATCTCGGCGGCGGCCTTGTTGGTGAACGTGATGGCGAGGATCTGGCTCGGCCACGCCTCCCCGTTGCCGAGCAGGCTCGCGATGCGCCGGGTGAGCACGCTCGTCTTGCCCGAGCCTGCGCCCGCGACGATGAGCAGCGCGTCGCCCCGGTACTCGACCGCCTCGCGCTGCTGCGGATTCAGGCCCGCGACGAGCCTCTCGTGTGCGGGATCGGTGCGCGGAGCGTCGTCGTCGCGACGCGCGGGGGTGCCGACGACGACCGGGGTGGCGCGCGAGTCGCTCGGATCGAAGAGGAAGCTCATGTCACTGGAGAGTGTAGATCGCCCCTCCGACACCGGGCCCGGAGTCAGGCGGTGCGCGTGCGCGGGACCGGCGCCGTGAGCGGCCCGCCGACGTCGAGCCCGCGCCAGGCGAGCGCGAAGCCCACGACCGCGATCGTCGAGGTCGACACCGCGAGCAGCTGCAGCAGGGCGAACGCCGTCAGGTCCTTCGTGTCGTCCGGGTAGTACTGGATCCCCTGGACGGCGAGCGCACCGAGCACCAGGACGACGACGACCGAGCAGACGACGAGCACGCGGTTCACGCGGCTCCGCGCCGAGCGCTTCGGTGCGCGACCCACCTGGGCGCGGCCCGCGAGCCATGCGCAGGCCAGGGACGCGGAGGCGAGGGCCACGAGATCGGCTCCGAGCACATCGCTCGCCCGGTGCCAGGAGGCGGCCATGGTCAGATTGCCGACCAGCACCACCACGGCGCCGCCGATCGCGAGGACGACCGTCCTGCCCCGCGCCGGGACGACCATCGCCAGGGCGAAGACCACCGAGATCGCGGCGGCCGTGTGCCCGCTCGGGAAGCTCCCGCCGGTGTACCAGGCGTCGGTCTCGACCAGGAGGGGCCGCTCGAGCACCACGTTCTTCAGCAGCTGCGTCAGGGCGGCGGTGACCACGATCGAGCCGACGGACGCGAGCGCGAGCGCGGGGCGCCTCCTGATCAGCGCGATCGCGGCGACGAGCACTGCCCCGCCGATCATCGACACCGGAGTGACGTCGGCGAGCGCGCCTGCGGCGGTGCCGGTCGCGCGGCCGAACACGAGGTCGGCACCGCGGAGCCCCGAGTTCTCGGCCGCCTGGCCCTGCGGCGTGAGCACGGCGAGCCAGTAGACCGCTGCCACTCCCACGGCCGCGAGGACGGCGAAGGTGATCCATCGGCGGGTGATCCGGGCGCGGGTCTTCACGGGCGTTCTCCTCTCGGCGGACGGCGGGGTCGAGGGCCTGCACCGACGGCGCAGTCGGGCCGATGATGTCAGCGCAGGCTCCCCGTTTCCTCCGCACGCGCCGAACGGCACCCGATCAGCACGGCGCGCGTTCGTCGGGGCGGCGAGTGCGCAGCGGGCTCACGCGCCCGGCCGGTCCTCGCTCTCGGCGGCGCGGATCTCGAGCACGAGGTCCGGCTGGTCGGCGAACACGCCGTCGACGCCGGTCCGGAGGACGGCCCGGAACTCGTCCTGCCAGGCGCCGAAGGCCGCGGGGTCCTTGCCCCGCCGGTGCACCCGCTCGAGGAAGCGGTTCTCGGCGCGGAGCGTCCAGCAGTAGACCTGCAGACCGACAGCGTGGGCGTCGGCCACGAGCGAGTTGGTCCCGGTCGCCCGCCCGGCGCCGTCGCGCGAGAAGAGCATGCTCTTGTCCACGCTCACGCCGTCGACCGTGCCCGAGAGACCGCGCAGGCCCGCCGGAGTGACGAACTCGGCATACGGGGTCGCCCGCGAGCCGTGCGCCGCGACAAGATCGGGAGGCGTCCCCCTCGACTCGATCAGGTAGACCCTCCTCGAGCCGATCCCCCGCACCGCGAGCCGCTCGAGCACCGTCTTCTCGAAGCTCTCGATCGTCAGGCGCGGATCCCTCGGCGCCCACCCGGCCGCCGCGAGCTCCTGCTCGAGCAGCAGGTCGAGCGGGAGGCCGATCGAGTCGAAGTACTCGGCGTGCTTGATCTCGGCGACGAGACCCGGAGGCGCGCCGTCCGACTCCTCGGCGGCCCGGTCGAGCAGAGCGAGCAGCTCGCTGAAGCGCAGCATCGGGAACTGGCCGTCGAAGGTCGCGCTCGCCGGGCGGACCGCGGGGAGGCGCTCTCGGGCGCGCAGGAGCGCCAGCTCGCTCCAGGTGAAGTCCTCGGTGAACCACCCCGTCACGTCGCGGCCCTCGATGCGCTTCGTGGTCCGCCGATCGGCGAACTCGGGCCTTTGCTCGATGTCGGTGGTTCCCGAGATCTCGTTCTCGTGCCTCAGCACCAGGACTCCGTCGCGGGTCGCCACCAGATCGGGCTCGAGGGCGTCGGCCCCCAGAGCGAGTGCCAGGTCGTAGGCGGATCGGGTGTGCTCCGGCCGGTAGCCGCTCGCTCCGCGATGGCCGATGACGAGCGGAGAGGGGCGGGCTGACATGCCGCGATCCTACGGGCGGCGCCGCGCGATTCCAGGCGAGGACGGGGGTTGCTCTTGGGGAATAGACAGACTCTGAGAGCTGTTCTCAGATACTGTAGATCCACCGTCGGCAGTCCCGAGAGGGCGCCGCCGGTTCCCGTACGCACACCGACTCAGCATCGCGAGTCCTGTCGGGACCCGCACCTGAGAGAAGAGGAACCATGGCAAGCAGCAATCCGGCGTTCGGACGCCCGGAGTTCAGCAACCGCGGCTACGCCGGCCGCGTGCAGGACGTCCCGGACGTCTCGCCCGACGCGCTCGACCAGATGTACAACCGTCCGGCCGCCAGTTCGGTCGAGACCGACCGGATGACCGTCGAGGACACCCTCGCGAAGACGGCCCTCGCCTTCGTCGTGCTCCTCGCGGGTGCGGCAGTGGGCTGGTTCGTCCCCGCCCTGATGCTCCCGGCCGTCCTCGTCGCGCTCGTGCTGGGCATCGTCAACGCCTTCAAGAAGGTGCCCTCGCCCGCTCTGATCCTCGGCTACGCCGCGACCCAGGGCGTCGCGGTCGGAGCGATCTCGGGCATCTTCGAGAACGTCTACGAGGGTGCGGTCGTCCAGGCCCTCCTCGCCACCGTGATCGTGATCGGCGTCACCCTGGCGCTGTTCATGAACGGCAAGATCCGCACCTCGCCGAAGCTGAACAAGATCTTCTTCATCGGCATGATCAGCTACGCGGTGTTCTCGCTCGTCAACCTCGGCCTCGGCCTCTTCGGAGTCGGCGGCGGCTTCGGTCTTCGCACCGGCTTCATCGGCATCGTGATCGGCCTGATCGCCATCGCCCTGGCCACCTACTCGCTCGTGATGGACTTCGAGTTCATCCAGCAGGGCGTGCGCAACCGCGCCCCGCGCATCTACGGCTGGACCGGCGCCTACGGCATCCTGGTCACCGTGGTGTGGATGTACCTCGAGATCCTGCGACTCGTGGCGATCTTCCGCGAGTAGCACGGCGTGCTCCGTCCGACGGGCGCTCGACCTCCGGGTCGGGCGCCCGTCGTCGTTCGCGCGGTCGCAGTGGCCTCCCCGAGCGGCGCCCCGGCGGCGATGCGGCGGTGAAGAGCACAGGAGGGCCTGCCACGATGAACGGGTGACGACCTCCGCCCCGACCCGCATCCCCGGCCTCGATGTCGCCCGCGGCCTCGCCGTCCTCGGCATGTTCGCCGCGCACCTCGCCCCGGTCGGGAGGGAGATGCCCTGGGACGGCCGCAGCTCCGTGCTGTTCGCCGTGCTCGCCGGTGTCTCGATCGGTCTGATGACCGGAGGCGCGTCGCGCTCGTCGCACCCGCTCCGCGACACCGGGTCGATCCTCCTGCGGGGGTTGTACCTGCTCGTCATCGGAGTCGCCCTGACCCTGCTCGGCACCCCGATCGCGGTGATCCTCCCGCACTACGGAGTGATGTTCGCGGTCGCCGCCCTGCTCCTGTTCCTCCCGCGGGCGGCCCTCGCCGGGCTGGTGGTGGTCTTCGCGGTGATCGGACCCGTCGTGGTCGACCAGCTCGTCCTGTCGGGCACCGCCTGGCTGGCCCGGCTGCCTCCCGAGGAGGCCCTGCTCGCGCGGATGCCGCTGACGTGGCTCACGCAGTACTACCCGGTCCCGTCGTGGCTCGCGTACGTCGTGCTCGGCCTCCTGATCGCCCGGTGCGACATCCGCTCGAGGACGACCCAGCGCTGGCTCGTCCTCGGTGGGTTCGCCGGGGTGGTCCTCGGCTACGGCGGCGGACTCGTGCTCGGCGGCCCCGAGAGCATCGAGGCGCACTCGAGCACCACCGCCGAGCTCCTCGGCGCCGGCGGAGTCGCCGCGATCGCGATCGGCTCCCTGACCGCGCTCACGGAGCGGGTGCCGCTCCTGCGCCGGATCACCGCTCCGATCGCCGCCGTCGGAGCGATGCCGCTGACGATCTACTCCGTCCAGCTCGTCGCGCTCGCGGTCTACCTGGTGCCCTACGAGCCGTTCGACTTCGAGGCCTGGCGCAGCTGGACGCTGCTCGCCGGGTTCGTCTTCGGTTCGATCGCCTTCGCCCTCCTCTGGCGCCGCTTCGTCGGGCAGGGGCCGCTGGAGTGGCTCCTCTCGCGGGCCTCCCTGAGGCCTCGGCGGCCCGCTCCGCGAGCGGCACTGGGCTAAAGTGGCTCGATGATCACGCGACGCGAGGCCTCCCAGCGTCTCGACATCCCCGTCGAGATGGCGACGAGGCACGGTCTGCCCGCTCGCCTCTCCGAGGACGATCTGGTCGCGCTCGAGCAGGAGCCGCCGGCCTGGCTGGTGCAGTCGCGCGAGAACCGCACGGGCGGGCGCCCGGTCTGGGTGACGCTGGACTGCGTGCTCTGCGGCCGCTCCGAGGCCGCCCGGCCGAAGAAGTGGTGGCCCGAGTTCACGTTCCTCGTCTGCGAGGACCACTCCCCCGACGAGTGGCCCCACCACCCGGAGGCGCACCGCCGCGACGAGTACGACGGCATCGGCACCCGCTTCGTCGGCGTGCTGGACACCCCGGTCTAGGAGCCGTCGCCGCCCCTCGCGCGCAGGCTTCGGCCGGGTGCGCGGCCTTCCCGTCCGCACGATCCGCAGGCGCTGGTGCGATCCGCAGGCGCCGGTGCGATCCGCAGGCGATCGCCGCCTCCCACCGAGTCCCGCGCGGCAGAACGGGCGATCCGATCGCGCCCTCATCGCCAGCGGATCGCACACCACCCCGCCGGCCCAGCACCGAGGCCGACCCCTGCCGCGGAGCCCAGCGCGACACTCCTGCGCTCAACTACGAGGCGAAGGAAGAGGCCCCGCGGAGCAACGTCGACCGACGACACCCTCGCGCAGGACGCGGTCCTCCGTGCGGTCAGCTGCAAGGCGGAGGAGGGAGGCGTAGCGGAGCTACGGCGACCGACGACAACGCCGCAGATGACCGTGCGGAGGACCGCGTCACTCCCACTCGATGGTGCCCGGGGGCTTCGAAGTCACGTCGAGTACCACGCGGTTCACCCCGCTCACCTCGTTGGTGATGCGGTTGGAGATGCGGGCGAGCAGGTCGTAGGGCAGGCGCGTCCAGTCGGCGGTCATCGCGTCCTCGGAGGAGACGGGTCGCAGCACGATCGGGTGGCCGTAGGTGCGTCCGTCGCCCTGCACGCCGACCGAGCGGACGTCGGCGAGCAGCACGACCGGGCACTGCCAGATCTCGGAGTCGAGGCCGGCTGCGGTGAGCTCGGCGCGGACGATCGCGTCGGCGTCCTGGAGCAGCTCGAGCCGCTCCTGCGTGACCTCGCCCACGATGCGGATCCCGAGTCCCGGTCCGGGGAACGGCTGGCGGCCGACGATGACCTCCGGCAGGCCGAGCTCGCGTCCGATCGCGCGCACCTCGTCCTTGAACAGTGTGCGCAGCGGCTCGACGAGCGCGAACTGCAGGTCTTCGGGGAGGCCGCCGACGTTGTGGTGCGACTTGATGTTGGCGGTGCCGGTCCCGCCGCCGGACTCGACCACGTCGGGGTAGAGCGTGCCCTGGACGAGGAAGCCGATCGACTCCCCCTCTCCCTTCGCCTCGAGGACGAGCGCCTCGGCGGCGCCCTCGAAGCTGCGGATGAACTCGCGACCGATGATCTTGCGCTTCTGCTCCGGGTCGCTGACGCCGGCGAGCGCGTCGAGGAACTGCTCGCGCGCGTCGACGGTGACCAGGCGGACGCCCGTCGCGGCGACGTAGTCCTCCTCGACCTGGCGGCGCTCGCCCTTGCGGAGCAGGCCGTGGTCGACGAAGACGCAGGTCAGCTGGTCGCCGACCGCGCGGTGGACGATGGCGGCGGCGACGGCGGAGTCGACGCCTCCGGAGAGACCGCAGATGACCCGGCCCGACCCGACCTGCTCGCGGATGACCGCGACCTGGTCGTCGATCACGTTGGAGGAGTTCCAGTCCGCGGGGATGCCGGCCGCGCGGTGGAGGAAGTTCTCGATCACGGCCTGCCCGTAGGCGGTGTGCTTCACCTCGGGGTGCCACTGCACCCCGTAGAGCCGCCGCTCGTCGCTGCCGAACGCCGCGACCGGAGTGGAGGTCGTCGACGCGAGGACCTCGAAGCCCTCCGGCGCCTTGGCGACCGAGTCGCCGTGGCTCATCCACACCGTCTGGTCGGCCGGCTGGTCGCCGAGCAGGACGCCCCCGTCGGAGGAGACGGCCGCGTCGGTCGCGCCGTACTCGCGGAGCCCGGTGTTGGCGACCTCTCCGCCGAGGGTCTTGGCCATGACCTGGAAGCCGTAGCAGATGCCGAGGACGGGCACGCCGAGGTCGAAGATGGCCGGGTCGAGCTGCGGCGCCCCCTCCTCGTAGACGCTGGAAGGGCCTCCGGAGAGGATGATGCCCACCGGAGACTTGGCCGCGATCTCGGCGGCGGTCGTGTTCGAGGGCACGATCTCGGAGTAGACGTTCGCCTCGCGCACGCGCCGCGCGATCAGCTGCGCGTACTGGGCACCGAAGTCGACGACGAGGACGGGCTGGGCTGCCAGGTGCGGCTGGGCGGCCCCACGGTGCTCGGGGCCGGACTGCTGCTCGCTAATGGGGGGCCTCCACGGAGTCGGTCGGGGTCTTGGGATCGGTTCCGGCGGTGCGACGATCGAGGTACTGCTCGACCTCGCGGGCGATGCGCGTCTCGACGAAGAAGGAGAGGGTCGGCACCACGCCGCCGAGCGCGATCAGGATGAACCGCGAGAAGGGCCAGCGCATCAGGCTCCAGAGCCGGAAGTCCGAGAACAGGTAGACGACGTAGAACCAGCCGTGGGCGATCAGGATGCCGGTCGAGACGTTCGCGCCGGTCCCGCTCGACTTCCACTCGCCGCCGGGCACCTCGTACATGGGGGCGAAGTGCACGAGCCCCTGCTGGCCGAAGGCGAACAGCTCGAGGTGGAACACGTACTTCAGCAGCATCTCCGCGCAGAGCAGGAGGAGCATCACGCCGGTGATGATCGAGGTCACCCGGTAGAAGCGCAGAGCGCTCCGGATCGCAGGGAACTGCGCGGGCTTGGGCTCGAGGGGCATGACGACCAGTTTACGGTGCGCGGGACGGAGCGGCGGCGCGGGCGAGCTCCTCCGCCTCGAGCGCCTCCTCGGCTTCGCGCTCCCAGGCGTCGCGGACGAGTCGGTACCAGAGGTAGAGCGCGAACCCCGCGAACACGACCCACTCGATCGCGTAGAAGACGTTCAGCCAGTTCAGCGACGCGTCGCTCTGCCGGGCGGGCGAGTCGATCGCCTCGAGGCCGTCCACCGGCTCGTCGACGACGACGTAGCCCTGGTAGACGTCCTCGGGAGGGTCGGGCCAGCGGTTGATCAGGGCGGGGATCGAGAGCGCGGTGAGCGTCATCGGATCCACGCCCGCCTCTGGCGCCTCGGCCGCCTCGTTCGCGACGAGGCGACCCGTGACGGCGGTCGGAACCGCTTCGGCGCCCGTGTTCAGCCGGTCGGCGACGCGCTGCGCCTGCCCCTCGTCCCGGGTCCAGCCGTAGGCGACGACGAGGTCGGCGGAGGCGGCACGCGTCCGCGCGATCACCCACCAGCCCGCCTCGCCCCCGTTCAGGCGGCCGCCGAGGATCTCTGCTCCGCCGGGGACGATCACCGAGTCGACCTCCACGCGCTGCCCGTCGGCGGTGGCCGCGATCGGCCGCGAGGGGGCGGCGACGTCGTCGAGCGGCAGCACCGTCTCGGAGACGCCGCTGTCGGGTGCGGCGGCATCGACCGCGCGCCCGATCTGCCACTGACCGAGCGCGGCGAAGAGACCGGCGACGACCAGGGCGAGCACGAGGGCGCCGATCCACCGCGGTCTCCTGGCGATCTGCCAGACCGTGCTCTGCGTCATTCGTCCCTCGCTCGTGCCGAGTCCGCGCGCCGGGCGACGGACCCGAGGAAGCCTAGCCCGTGAGTGTGGGAGCTCCCGGGGATCAGTAGTCGGGCTCGCGAGGGCGCCGCGGCCGGTCGCCGTCGACCCCGTCGGACTGCTGCATTGCCTGGTCGATCAGCGCCTGCCGCATCGGATCCGGGAACTCGTCGTCGAGCTCGTCGCGCTCGATCGGGCGGGCGGGGACGGGAGTGCTGCCGGTCTGCGCGGGCGACTCCTCCGGGCCCGCACCCGACATCGCGGCCTCGACGAGCGCGAAGTCCTCGTCCGCCATCGCCTCGCGGCCGGCCGGCGCCGGTCGGCGGCGCCGTCGCGAGAGGAACTGCCCGATGCTCTCGGACCGCGACGCGAGGATCGGGCCGACGATCGCCATCACCAGGACGTAGAGACCCGCGAAGGGCTGGATCCGCTCGTCCAGCCCGGCCGAGAGCGACAGCGTCGCGAGGATCAGGGCGAACTCGCCGCGGTTGTGCAGGATGAAGGCCGCGTTGAGACCCGCCCGCGGGCCGAGCTTGTTGAGCCAGGCGACGAACTGCCCCGCTCCGAGGTTGAGCACGATGGTCATGACGGCGGCCACGAGCACCGGGACGACGACGTCCGGGAAGGCGCTCGGGTCGAGCCCGAGGCCGAAGTTGACGAAGAAGAAGGCGCCGAACACGTCGCGGAGGGGAATGGCGATCTGCTCGACCCGCGCCCGGTAGCGCGTCGCCCCGATGACCAGCCCGATGAGGAAGGCCCCGATCGCGTCGGTCACTCCGAGGATCTCGCCGATCCCGCCGAAGAGGATCGCGAGCCCGAAGAAGAGGATCGTGAACAGCTCGTCGTCGCGCGTGCGGAAGAGCCGCGAGACGAACCGCCCACCCCAGCGCGCGACGGCGAACATCACGACGAGGAACGCGAACGCGACGAGCAGCTTCAGGATCACCGGCCACGGCTCGGTCTCGCCGGACAGCACCACCGAGACGATGGCGAGGTAGACGGCGATGAAGATGTCCTCGACGACCGTGACGCCCAGGATCATCGGCGTCTCCGGGTTGGCGAGGCGCTTGAGCTCGATGAGCAGCTTGGTGACGATCGCGCTCGAACTCGTCGCGGTGATGCCCGCGATGATCAGCGCCTCCCGGCTCCCCCAGCCCAGCAGGAAGCCGAACCCCAGGCCGACCGCCATGTTGACGGCGATGTAGGAGCCTCCGGAGAGGATCAGCCTGCCCGCGTTGCCGAAGAACTCGTCCTGGTCGAACTCGAGCCCCAGGTTGAACAGCAGCAGGATCAGGCCGAAGACGGCCGTCAGCTCGATGTAGCTCGATTCGAACGCGAGCGGGAACCACTCGAAGTTCGGGCTCGCGAGCAGCCCGACCACCATGTAGATCGGGATCGCCGGGAGTCCGATCGTGCGACCCAGGCGGCCGAGCACATAGGCGATGACGAACAGGATGCCGAGGACGATGAGGTCTTCGCCGTGGTGCATCCTCAGACTCCGGGCGGCGTCTCGGGTGCCTTGGCGAAGACGCCGGAGCGGAAGAAGGCGAACGCCTTGGCGACCTTCTCGGGGCTCCCCGCGACCACGAGGGTGTCACCCGGGAACACGCGGAAGTCGGGCGCCGGTGCCGGGTTGGCCGCGTCGCCGCGCACGACGGCGACGACCGTCAGGCCGACGATGCCGCGGTCGGCCGGCTTGCCGAGCTGCTGCCCGGCGATGTGGTCGTCGTAGTCGACCGTGAACCAGTCGATCGAGAGGCCGGGGATCTGGTCGAGAGCGGTGAGCGACTCCGTGATCTGGGTGCCGCCGAGCAGCTCGGCGAGCGTGTGCGCCTCGTCGTCGCTGAGTCGGAGGGAGACCTTGGCGCCGTCCTGGTCGCCCTCGGCGAACGTGATCAGGTCGCTGTGACCCGAGCGGTGGGCGATCACGCCCACCTTCCCGCCGTCCGCGGTCAGGAACGTGTGCAGGACGCCCACTCCGGGCAGCTTGACCCTGCGGACCTCGACCATGCGTGCTCCATCCGCGCCGAACGGCGCTCCTACCTCGGGGACCCTCTCAGTTTAGGGCCGCCTCCCTGCCCCCTCGCGGCCGTTCGCCGCCAGAGAAGCAGCGAGGCGTCCCGCTGCGGTCGGACGACCTGCTCCTCCTGGACGCCCCTGCTGGCCCGCGCAGGAGTCGTCGCCGACGACGCGTCCTCGAAACGTCGAGGCCGCGCCTGCTGCTCCGGGACGCCTCGACCGTTGAAGGACGCCTCGAGTGACGCGTCAGCTGGGCTGGTACGGCGCGACGACGACCTCGACGCGCTGGAACTCCTTGAGATCGGAGTAGCCCGTCGTCGCCATCGAGCGGCGCAGCGCCCCGATGAGGTTGGCCGTGCCGTCGGCGTCGGTCGCCGGGCCGTAGAGGACCTGCTCGAGCGTGCCCACGGTGCCTACGCGCACCCGGCGGCCACGCGGGAGCTGCTGGTGGTGAGCCTCCTGGCCCCAGTGCCAGCCGCCGCCCGGCGCATCGGTCGCCCGCGCGAGCGCGGAGCCGAGCATGACGGCGTCGGCACCCACGGCGACGGCCTTCACGATGTCGCCCGACGTCCCCAGCCCGCCGTCGGCGATGACGTGCACGTAGCGGCCGCCCGACTCGTCGAGGTAGTCGCGGCGAGCGCCGGCGACATCGGCGACCGCGGTCGCCATCGGCGCCTGGATGCCGAGCGTCGCCCTGGTGGTCGACGCGGCGCCGCCGCCGAAGCCGACGAGCACGCCGGCCGCTCCCGTGCGCATGAGGTGCAGTGCGGCCGTGTAGGTCGACGCCCCTCCGACGATCACGGGGACGTCGAGCTCATAGATGAACTTCTTGAGATTCAGCGGCTCCGTGTCGCGCGAGACGTGCTCGGCCGACACGGTGGTCCCGCGGATGACGAACACGTCGACACCGGCGTCGACCACCGTCTGGTGGAGCTCAGCGGTGCGCTGCGGCGAGAGCGCCCCCGCGACCGTGACGCCGGCCGCGCGGATCTCGGCCAGGCGCGCCGTCACCAGCTCGGGCTTGATCGACTCGGAGTAGATCTCCTGCATCCGCTGCGTCGCACGCTCGGCGGGCAGCTCCCGGATCTCGGCGAGCAGCGGCTCCGGGTCCTCGTAGCGCGTCCACAGCCCCTCGAGGTCGAGGACCCCCAGTGCGCCCAACCGGCCCAGGGTGATCGCCGTCGCCGGCGACACGACCGAGTCCATCGGCGCCGCGAGGATCGGAGTCGTGAACTGGTACGCGTCGATCGCCCACTTGACCGACACCACCTCGGGGTCACGCGTCCTGCGACTCGGGACGACCGCGATGTCGTCGAAGGCGTACGCGCGGCGGGCGCGCTTGGCGCGCCCGATCTCGATCTCCATGGGGCCGAGTTTACTTGAGGCTCGCTCCTCGCTCCGCTCGTCGCTCACCCGCGGTCGGCCGACGAGGTGGTCGCGTCCCTCAGAGCGTCCACCGTCCGCGCCACGCCGCTGCGGTGCTGACCGGCCGCGCGCCTCGCTGCGCTCGTTGCACGGCCGCAGTCGGCTCCCACAGATGGTCACGTCCCGCAGAGCGTCCCCCGTCCGCGCCACGCCGATCCGCTGGAACGCGGATCACCGGTTCGGCGCTCCCCCTCGGAGCCGCTCCTCCCGAACACCGCGCGCAAGCGATGGCGCAGTCGCGGCGGGCTCCGCCCGCTCGCGCTGCCCAAGCCGGCGCAGTCGCGGCGAGGCTCCGCCTCGCTCGCGCTGCGTCGCTCGGCCTTCAGGACCTCGCTGTGCTGCCGAGAGAGGCGGCGGATCGCGATGGCGGCCCCTCCGGTGTGGTGGGCGTATGGGCCGAAGGCCCATCGGGCAGAGGGGCCGCCATCGCGATCCGCCGCCGGCCCCTCACCAGACGAGAAGCCACCATCACAACCCGCCGCCCACCCCTCCCCAGAGTCGAACCTCAGCGCCGATAGTTCGGCGCCTCCACCACCATCTGCACATCATGCGGATGCGACTCCTTCAACCCCGCCGCCGTGATCCGCACGAACCTGCCGCGCTCCTTCAGCTCCGAGATCGTCCGCGCTCCGACGTAGAACATCGACTGCCGCAGCCCGCCCGCGAGCTGGTACGCCACGTTGGCGAGCGGTCCGCGGTAGGGGACCTGTCCCTCGATGCCCTCGGCGATGAGCTTGTCGTCGGTGGGCACGTCCGACTGGAAGTAGCGGTCCTTCGAGTAGGAGGTGCGCTCGCCGCGGGTCTGCAGGGCGCCGAGGGAGCCCATGCCGCGGTAGTTCTTGAACTGCTTGCCGTTCTGGAAGACGAGGTCGCCGGGGCTCTCCTCGCATCCGGCGAGGAGGGAGCCGAGCATGACCGTGTCGGCTCCGGCGACCAGCGCCTTGGCGATGTCGCCCGAGTACTGGAGGCCTCCGTCGGCGATGACCGGGACTCCGGCCTCCCGGGCGGCGAGCGACGCCTCGTAGACGGCGGTGACCTGGGGCACGCCGACGCCGGCGACGACCCGGGTGGTGCAGATCGATCCCGGTCCGACTCCGACCTTGATGGCGTCGGCGCCGGCGTCGATGAGGGCCTGGGCGCCGGAGCGCGTGGCCACGTTCCCGCCGATGACGTCGACTCCGGCGAACGCCGGGTCGGACTTGAGGCGGCGGATGATGTCGAGGACGCCGGCCGAGTCGCCGTTGGCGGTGTCGACGACGATGACGTCGACGCCGGCCTCGAGGAGTGCCGTGGCGCGCTGCCAGGCGTCGCCGAAGAAGCCGATGGCCGCGCCGACCCGCAGGCGTCCGGACGAGTCCTTCGTGGCGTTGGGGTACTGCTCCGACTTGTCGAAGTCCTTGACGGTGATGAGCCCGGCGAGCTTGCCCTGCTCGTCGACGAGCGGCAGCTTCTCGATCTTGTGCTGCGCGAAGAGGGCGATGACCTCGCTGTCGGGGATGCCGACGCGTCCGGTGATCAGCCCCGAGCTGGTCATCACGTCGCGCACGAGAGTGGAGGCCTTCTCGAAGGGCGAGACGAAGCGCATGTCGCGGTTGGTGATGATGCCGACGAGCACGCCCGTCGAGTCCACGACGGGGAGTCCGCTGATGCGGTACTGGCCGCAGAGCTCGTCGACCTGGGCGACGGTCGCGTCGGGAGTCGTGGTGACGGGGTTCGAGACCATCCCGGATTCGCTGCGCTTCACGCGGTCGACCTGGTCGGCCTGGTCGGCGATCGAGAGGTTGCGGTGCAGGATGCCGATGCCACCCTGGCGCGCCATCGCGATCGCCATCCTCGCCTCGGTCACCGTGTCCATCGCCGCGGACAGGAGGGGCGTGGCGACGGTGATGCGCTTGGTCAGCCGGGAGGTCGTGTCGGCCTCGCTCGGGATGACGTCGGTGTGCCCGGGGAGGAGCATGACGTCGTCGTAGGTGAGTCCGAGGAATCCGAAGGGATCCGGCTGGTCCATCAATGCCCCTTAAGAGGTCGCGCGCGGGTGCCCGGGAGGAGGAGGGAGGGCATCCGGTCCCGAGTGGCCCGGATGCTCAATCTTAAGCGCCGGAGGGGGTGGACTATTCCGTGGTCGGATCGGCGCGGAGCGCAAGCCGTGCGGTTCCGGCGCGCTGGAGCGCTCTCGGGCCCGCATAATGTCGTCACGCATACGTGCCGACGGGGAAACACCGCCGACACATGCGGAACGTATGGTCAACCAACGTTGTTTGACGACGGCGATTCGGCTTGCCCGGAGACCCCATCCGTCTGTGCACCCTGACGAGAGGTAGACGTCTTGCTCACAGCCAGCCGTTCGACGCGCCGCAAGCGCGCGACGACCCTGCATCCGACGGACCGGGAGGCGCCCCGTGGATAGGACACGACCGAGGTTCGGCCCCCTCCGCGACCGGCTGCTCGCCCTGGGGCTGCTCGCCGCGACGCTGACCGGCATCGCCGCCGCAGCTCCCGCCGCCCTCGCTGCGACCGCCGCCGAGCAGTCGATCATCGCCTGGGTCCGCGTGCAGGGCACGAACGAGAACCTCGCAGGGGTGAGCGTCGCGATCGAGGGCGACGCCACGGCGACCGTGACCACCGGCGACGACGGCCGCGCCGTGTTCCCCCTCGACGAGCCGGGCACCTTCACGGTCACGGTCGACGAGGACACCCTCCCGGCCGACAAGGGCTACCCCGCTCCCGGGCAGAACCCCAAGGAGGTGACGATCGTCGCCTCCCAGAACCAGATCATGAACTTCATCGTCTCGACCGACAACGCGAAGGGCGCGGGAGCCACCGCTCCGGAGCCGTCGGACACCCCGAGCAACGCCGCGACCTCCGGGACCACCGGCAACGAGGCGACGAACCCCGACGGCACCTCGAGCGTCACGACGCCGCCCGTCTCGCCGGACACCTTCTGGATCACCTTCTGGCCCAAGGTAGTGACCGGTCTGATCTTCGGGCTCCTGATCGCCCTCGCGGCGATCGGCGCATCGCTGATCTACGGCGTGACCGGGCTGAACAACTTCGCGCACGGCGAGCTCGTGACGTTCGGCGCGCTGATGGCGTACCTCTTCTCGGGCGTCTTCGGGCTGCCGGCGCTCGTCGCGATCCCGATCGCGGTGATCCTCGGAGGAGCCTTTGGCTTCGTGCAGGACGGCCTGCTCTGGAAGCCGCTGCGGAAGAAGGGCATCCAGCTCATCCCGCTGATGATCGTGACGATCGGCCTGTCGCTCGCCCTGCGCTACGTCTACGTCTTCTTCTTCGGTGCCGACCGCCTGTCGCTGCCCAACAGCACCGCGCCGTTCTTCACGGTCGAGGCCCTCGGGATCAGCCTGAAGTTCACCGACATCGTCGGCGCGATCATCGGCATCATCTGCATCGTCGGAGTCGCCCTGGTGCTGACCAAGACGAAGATCGGCAAGGCGATGCGCGCCGTCTCCGACAACCGGGCACTGGCCTCCGCCTCCGGCATCAACGTCGAGCGCGTCATCCGCGTGGTCTGGGTGCTCTCGGGCGCCCTCGCCGCCCTCGCCGGCGTCTACATCGGCTACTACCAGTCGCTGCGCTGGGACACCGGGGCGTCGATCCTGCTGCTGATCTTCGCGGCGATCACACTCGGCGGCCTCGGCTCCGCCTACGGCGCGCTGGTCGGCTCGCTCATCATCGGACTCATGATGAACATCTCGACGATCTGGATCCCGGAGAACCTGAAGTACGTGGCTCCGCTCATCCTGATGATCATCATCCTCCTGGTCAGGCCGCAGGGAATCCTGGGCCGCAAGGAACGGATCGGCTAGGACACCATGAACTTCAACTTCATCTGGCTGGCGATCGGGCAGATCGTCGATCCCACCGTCGCCGCGTACGCCCTGGCGACGATCGGCCTGGTCATCCACTTCGGATTCACCGGCCTCCTCAACTTCGGACAGGCCGGCTTCATGGCGGTGGGCGGCTACGCCTTCGCCATCACCTCGGTCAAGTACGAGTGGCCCGTCTGGGGCTCCCTCCTCGCGACGATCGTCGCGGCGACCGTGTTCGCCCTGATCCTGGGCATCCCGACCCTGCGGTTGCGCGCCGACTACCTGTCGATCGTGACCATCGCGGCGGCCGAGATCATCAGGCTCTCCGTGAAGACCCCCGAGTTCTCCGACGTGACCGGAGGCTCGGAGGGCATCAACGGCGCAGCGCGCGCCTTCAACGACCTGAACCCGCTCCCCGAGGGGCGCTGGGGCATCGGGATCCTCACCTACAGCCAGGACCAGTGGTGGGTGCGGATCGTCGGCTGGGGCCTCGTCGGCCTCGCCTGCCTCCTGGTGTTCCTCCTGATGCGCAGCCCCTGGGGCCGCGTCATCAAGGGCATCCGCGAGGACGAGGACGCCGTGCGCTCGCTCGGCAAGAACGTCTTCTCGTACAAGATCCAGGCCCTGGTCCTCGGAGGCGTGCTGGGAGGCCTCGCAGGAGCGCTGTTCATCCTGCCCCGCTCGCTGCAGCCCGACAACTACGGCACCCAGCTCACGTTCTTCCTCTACACGATCATGCTGCTGGGAGGCGCCGCGACCGTGTTCGGGCCGGTCGCCGGCTCGATCATCTTCTGGGTGACCCTCGGCCTGACCGACGGTCTCCTCACTCTGGGGATCGACTCCGGGGTCCTCGACAACGACCTCATCCGCCTCACGACCGTGCAGACCGGACCCATCCGGTTCATCGTCGTGGGGATCGCCCTCATGCTCCTGGTGATCTTCCGACCACAGGGGATCTTCGGCAAGAAGAAGGACCTCCACTTTGCCTAAAACACCGGTCTCGGACATCACCGAGGAAGACATCGTCCCCGGGGTCAAGAAGAAGGACCCCATCGTCGTCGCCGACGGCGTGAGCCGCCGGTTCGGCGGACTCACCGCGGTCGACGTCGCGCACGTCGAGATCCCCCGCGGCTCCATCACCGCCCTGATCGGCCCCAACGGCGCCGGCAAGACCACGTTCTTCAACCTGCTGACGGGCTTCGACAAGCCCAACACGGGTCGCTGGAACTTCAAGGGCAAGAACCTCGCGAACGTCCCCGCCTACAAGGTCTCGCGGATGGGCATGGTGCGCACCTTCCAGCTCACCAAGGCGCTCGGCGGCATGACGGTCCTCGAGAACATGCTCCTCGGCGCGAAGGGTCAGAAGGGCGAGAACATCTTCACCTCGCTCATCCGCCCGCTGTGGTCGAAGGAGGAGGGAACGATCGAGGCGCGCGCGATCAGCCTGCTCGAGAAGTTCAAGCTCGACACCAAGAAGGACGACTACGCGTCGAGCCTCTCGGGTGGCCAGAAGAAGCTCCTCGAGATGGCCCGCGCGCTGATGTCGGACCCCGAGCTGGTGATGCTCGACGAGCCGATGGCCGGGGTCAACCCCGCCCTGACGCAGTCGCTGCTCGGCCACATCGTCAACCTGAAGGACGAGGGCATGACCGTGCTCTTCGTCGAGCACGACATGCACATGGTCAACACCATCGCCGACTGGGTGATCGTGATGGCCGAGGGCAAGGTCGTGGCCGAGGGGCCCCCCTCCACGGTCATGAACGACCAGGCGGTCATCGACGCCTACCTGGGCGCCCACCACGACACCGACCTCGGAACGGTCGAGGGCCAGCTCGAGATCGCCGAGGAGATGGAGTCGGACCTCGTGCGCGAGGGCATCGAGCGGGAGGCGCAGGAGGCGGGGATCGCCGCGCCGGGGCATCCCGCTCCGACCGGCTCGCACGCCGCCATGCCGGCGCCTCCTGCAGAGGCCGCACCGACGAGCATCGCTCCCACGACAGACGTGCCCGCCGTCGAATTCGAGAAGGACGAGAAATGACCCCGGACGCGACGACGCCGAACACGCTCGAGACGCACGACCTCCACGCGGGGTACGTGCCGGGGGTCAACATCCTGAACGGCTCGAACGTCTACGTGAAGCGGGGCGAGCTCGTCGGCATCATCGGGCCCAACGGCGCGGGGAAGTCGACCCTGCTGAAGGCGATGTTCGGGCTCGTGAACATCCGCCAGGGCACGGTCATCCTGAACGGCGAGGACATCACAGGGCAGAAGGCCGACAAGCTCGTGTCGAAGGGCGTCGGCTTCGTCCCGCAGAACAACAACGTCTTCCCGTCGCTCACCATCGAGGAGAACCTCGAGATGGGCGTGTACCAGAAGCCGAAGACGTACCGCGAGCGGCTCGAGTTCGTGACGGAGCTGTTCCCGGAGCTGTCCAAGCGCCTCAAGCAGCGCTCGGGCTCGCTCTCGGGAGGCGAGCGCCAGATGGTCGCGATGTCGCGCGCCCTGATGATGGATCCGTCGATGCTCCTGCTCGACGAGCCGAGCGCCGGCCTCTCGCCGATGCGCCAGGACGAGACCTTCGTCAACGTCCAGCGGATCAACCGGGCGGGAGTCTCGATCATGATCGTCGAGCAGAACGCCCGCCGGGCGCTGCAGATCTGCGACCGCGGCTACGTGCTCGACCAGGGCCGCGACGCCTACGAGGGCGCGGGTCGCGAGCTGATGAACGATCCCAAGGTGATCGAGCTCTACCTGGGCACGCTCGCGACGACCAACGAGGTCACCACGAGCACCCCCACCGTCGGCGGCTGAGTCCGCCGGACGTTCCAGGGGCCCGTCGTCCGCCTCCCGGCGGCGGCGGGCCCCTCTGCTCCGAGGGAGGGGCCGGATGCGCCGACGCCTCGCCGCGGTCGCCCTCGCCGTGCTCGCGACGACCCTCACCGGATGCGCCCCCGAGCTCGCGACGCAACTGCCGGCCGGGGTGAGCGTGAGCATCCGCCAGAACCGCGACGACTACGGTCCCCGGCGGATCGAGGTGCTCGTCGACAACGCCGCCGCGACTCCACTGGACCTCTGGGAGGTCCGTCTCGACTCGCCCGCGTTCGCGGAGCCGTCCTGGACGAGCGAGCCGGTGACGATCCGCCCCGGGACCACGACCGCCCTGCGGCTCCAACTCGCAGGTGCGGACTGCGGTGCCGCCGATCCCGGAGCCGCGGTGCGACTCGCGTTCACCCGGGGCGACGTCTCGGGCACCGCGACGGTGACGCCGGACGACCCGTTCGACAGCATCGACCGGATCCACGGCGAGGACTGCCTGGCGGAGGCCGTGGCGGGAGTCGTCGAGATCGCACCGGCCGACGCGATCAGCGTGGTCGACGAGGACGGGACGGCCGTCGCGCACCTCCGCGTCGTCGTCACCCCGACCGGCGCCCCGGGTGCGGTGACGATCGACGGCATCGCCCGGACGATCCTGCTCCGTCCGGCGTCGGGAGCCGGCACGTGGCCGGTCGGCGTGCGTCTGGACTCCGGGTCGCCTCCGCTGACCCTCGACCTGCCCATCGTCCCGAACAACTGCAACACCCACACGGTCTCGGAGGACAAGCGCGGCACCTTCCTGCCGATCGCGGTGGCCGTCGAGGGCGGCGCCACGGGAGTCGTGTCGATCGGTGTCGACGACGGCGTGCGCGGCGCACTCTACGACTACATCGCCTCCGACTACTGCGGCTGGGAGTAGGCGCATCGGGTCGACACCCGAAATTCTCTCCCCGCCAGCGCCCCTCGGCGAGGGGACGGCCGAACGGGGGGCGTGCCGTAATTTTGGTGACAGGGGACGTCGGTCCCGGCACGGACTTCGGACCCGTTCCTCCTGATCGGAGGCGAGATCCGATCCCTGGCCGGCGCGGAACGCCCCTCGGCGGGCGCTCAGCGCCCAGTGCCGTCCGCCTTTCGAAGGAGCCGACATGAAGAGCTACACCCCCGCACCCGTCGCCCTCGGGGCGAACTTCGGAACCGGTGCGATCGGCGACTACGAGCGCTGGAGCGTCGTCGGCGTGTACGCGCAGGTCGTGATCGCCGAGACCACCGGCGGGAAGCGCCGCAACTACAGCCGCTCGTTCGTCACCTACCGCCTCGCCCAGGAGGCGGAGCTGATGCGCGCCTCCTAGGCCCGCGCCCCTCACCTTGCGAGCGCGCGTCCCCTCAGGCGGACGCGCGCTCGATCAGTTCTGTGGGCAGGATGATCGCGGCCGGCTTCTCCCCCGCGATGCTCTGCAGGAGCAGCCTGACCATCTCGGCGCTGATGCGGTCGAACGGCTGGCGCATCGTCGTCAGCTGCGGGTCGGTCGAGAGCGCGACGCTCGAGTCGTCGAAGCCGCCGACCGCGACGTCCTCCGGCACCCGGCGACCGGAGCGACACAGCGCATCGATCGCCCCGGCGGCCATCCGGTCGTTCGCCGCGAACACCGCGTCCAGGTCGGGGCGGCCCTCGAGCAGAGCGGTCATGGCCGCGTCGCCGCTCGCCCGGCTGTAGTCGCCGTAGCGCACCAGCGTCGGATCGAAGTCGTCGCCGAGCTCGCGCCGGTAGCCGGCGAGCCGCGTGATCCCGCCCGGGGTGTCGGGCGGGCCCGCGATGGTCGCGATCCGGCTGCGTCCTTTCGAGCGGAGGAAGGCGACCATCTCGTGGGCCCCCTCCTCGTCGTCCGCGGCCACGTAGCCCATCCGCTTCTCGTACCCCAGCGGGATCCCGCAGGCGATCGCGGGCACCGCGAGGTCCTGGATCTCGCGCAGCAGACCCTGGCCCCCGTGCGCCGAGACGAGCAGCACGCCGTCGACGTGACCCGCGCCGAGATAGGCCAGGGCGCGCTTCTGCTCCGCAGTGCTGCCGGCCATGATCAGCACGAGCGAGACGGCCCGCTCGGCGAGCGCCGCCGCCGCACCGGTGAGCAGCGTCGAGAAGTTCGGATCCTCGAACAGCAGCTGGTGCTCCTCGGTCAGGAGGAAGGCGACGGAGTCGGTGCGGTTCGTCGCGAGGCTGCGCGCGTGGGGGTTCACGCGGTAGCCCGTCTTCTTGATGGCGGCCTCGACGGCGAGCTTCGCGTCGGGGCTCACCCACTTGCCTCCGTTGAGCACCCGGGAGACCGTGCCGCGCGAGACGCCCGCCTCCGATGCGACGTGCTCGATCGTCGGTCGCTGGCGGCCGGAGGCGGTGGTCACCCGGCCAGCTTAGGGCGCGATCGCGCGGCCCGGAGGAGGCCTGCGGGCGTCACGCCTTCACCGCGCCGGCGGCGAGGTCGACCTTCCAGAACCGCTGCAGCACCAGGAAGATGGCGACGAGCGGGATCACCGAGAGCAGCGCCCCGGTGATGACGAGGGTGTAGAGCGACGGTGCCGACGCCCCCTGGTTGAGGAGTCCGTTCAGTCCCACCGTCAGCGGGAACAGCTGGTCGTTGCCGAGCATGATGTACGGCAGCATGAAGTTGTTCCAGATCGCCACGAACTGGAACAGGAAGATCGTGACCAGGCCGGGCAGGAGCATCGGCGTGGCGATGCGCGTGAAGATGTACATCTCTCCTGCGCCCTCGGTGCGGGCCGCCTCGATCACGTCGGTCGGCACCGCCGCCGCGGAGTAGATCCGGGCGAGGTAGATGCCGTAGGGGCTGATGATCTGCGGCAGGAGCACACCCCAGAAGGTGTTCGTGAGGCCCACGTTGGCGAGCAGGAAGTACTGCGGGATCGCGAGGATCACGCCCGGCACGAGCACGCCCATCAGGAGCACGTTGAAGACGACCTTCTTGCCCGGGAACTCGAACTTCGCGAGCACGTAGCCCGAGAGCGCCGAGATCCAGGTGGAGGCGATCGCGCCGAGCCCCGCATAGAGCGCGGTGTTCAGCATCCAGCGCCAGAAGAGCCCGTCGCGGTAGGAGCTCAGAGCGACGATGTTGTCGATCAGGTGCGAGCTCGGCGCGAGCGTGAAGGTCGAGAAGAGCTCGCCGCCGTCCTTCGTGGACGCCATCAGCACCCAGAAGACGGGGAAGAGGCAGTAGATCGCCCCGACGAGGAGGATCCCGGTCGAGATCGCGCTCGGCCTCTCCCGACCGAAGACCGGGGAGCGGCGGGAGCGCGGCGAGCGCGACGACGGTGCGTCGGTGAGCGGGCGTGATGCGACGGTGGTCATGGATCAGTCCTCCTGTCCGAAGGCTCGCTTCTGCACGACCCGGAGGAAGAGGAAGGAGATGATGAAGGTGGCCAGGGCGATCACGACGGAGGTCGCCGCGGCGGAGTAGATGTCGTCGCGGATGAAGGCGTCACGGTAGACGAGCATCAGCGGGGACCAGCTGGTCGAGAGGCTGTTCGTGAGCGGGCGGAGGGTCGTCGGCTCGGCGAACACCTGGAGCGTCGCGACCATCGAGAACAGCGCCGTCATCACCAGCGCGGGCGCCAGGATCGGGATCTTGATCCGCAGTGCGATCTGGACCTCGCTCGCCCCGTCGATCCGCGCGGCCTCGTAGATGTCGCTCGGCACGGCCTTGAGCGACGTGTAGATGACGATCATGTTGAAGCCGACGCCGCCCCAGAGCGCGATGTTCGCGATGCCGAAGACGACCGCACCGGAGGAGAGCAGGCTCGGGGCGTCCCAGCCCAGCTGCTCGAAGACGTAGTAGAACGGGCTGACCGCGGGGAGGTAGAGGAACCCCCACAGCAGCGAGCTGATCACGGCGGGGACCGCGTAGGGCAGGAAGATCGAGATCCGCGAGAAGCCGACGGCGCGGGTGCGCTGGGAGTCGAGCAGGAGCGCGAAGAGCAGGGCGAGACCCAGCATCGTCGGGATCAGGATCAGGCCGTAGAGCAGGACGCGACCCACGCTCGCGGCGAACTCGGGATCCGAGAGCGACGCCGCGTAGTTCTCGATGCCGGCGAAGACCTGCTGCTGCGCACCGGAGCCGAGTCCGAGTCCGGTGACCTGCGTCTTCTGGAAGCTGAGGAACAGCGTGTAGAGGATCGGCGCCGCCATGAAGGCGACGAAGAGCACGATGCCGGGGGCGAGCATCGCGTAGGGGACGCCGACCCGTGCGCGCCAGCCGGAGCGGCCGGAGCGGCGGGCCCTGCCCTGGCGGCGCGGGGGCGCCGCGCCGTCGGCGCCGCGCGTGATCGTGGGAGCGGTCATCGGGATCCTTCGTCCTGCTGTGGAGGGAGTGCTGGTGGTGCACCGGGACGGAGGCGGGGCCGTGAGCCCCGCCTCCGTCGCCGCTACTTGACCGAGAAGCCGCTGGAGACCAGGTCGTCCTCGGTGATCGACTGCATCGCTGCGACGGCGTCGACGAAGGCCTGCTGGGTCCTCGCGTCGGCGGCCTTGGCGAACTCGTCGTTGTAGGCGCTGAAGGCGACGTTGACGTTCGGTCCGTAGGTGAAGGACGAGACCGTGTCGGCCGCCTCCGCTGCCACGTCGTAGAAGTCGCTCTGCTGGCTGAAGAACTCGGGAGAGCTCGTCAGCGCGTCGGCCGCGGCGGTGGTCGCCGCGGGGTAGACGCCCGAGATGTCGGCCAGTGCGGCGACGGCCTCGGGGTCGCTGTTCAGCCACGTCGCGAACTCGACGGCGGCGTCGACGTGCTCGGACTGCGTGGTGACGGCCGTGCTCGAGCCGCCCCAGTTGCCGTTCGAGGGCGAGGAGGCGTCCCACTGCGGCAGGGTCGCCGCGGTCCAGAGGCCGGCGGTGTCGGGAGCGTTGCCGCCCAGGACTCCGGGGGCCCAGACCGAGCTGATCCAGCCGACCTGCGAGCCGTCGTTCAGACCGGCGTTCCACTCGGGCGTGTACATCGGCTTGTTGTCGATGGCGCCCTCCTCGACGAGGCCGCCCCAGTAGTCCGCGACCGTCTCGGTCGGGCCGGCGTCGATGTCGACGCCCCAGCTCTGGTCGTCGATCGACCACCAGGAGGCGCCGGCCTGCTGCGCGAGGCCCGTGAACCAGCCGGCGTCGTTCGCCGAGAAGGTGCCGAGGTACTTCGTCGGGTCGGCGGCGTGGACGGCACGCGCCACCTCGGCGTACTCCTCCCACGTCGTCGGGATCGCGAGCCCGAGGCTGTCGAGGATGTCGGTGCGGTAGTAGGCCATCATCGGGCCCGAGTCCTGCGGGATCGCGTAGACCGCGTCGCCGCCGAGGGTCACCGAGTCCCAGACGCCGTCGGAGTACTCGCCGGCGAGGTCGCCGGAGACGGTGTCCGAGAGGTCGGCGAGGGCGTCGGAGGCGACGAGGGTCGGGATCTTCTGGTACTCGGCCTGGATGAGATCCGGGGCGCCGCTGCCCGCGTTGATCGCGGTGAGCAGCTTGGTGATGGCGGGGTCGCCGCCGTCCTGCCGGTTCACCGTGACCTGGATGTCCGGGTTGTCGGCGTTCCAGATGTCGACGACCTGCTCGAGGTTCGGGGCCCAGGCCCAGTAGTTCAGTTCTACGGGTCCGGACTCGCCGGAGTCTCCGGAAGAAGTGCAGCCGGTGAGGGCCAGGGCGGCGACGGCCGCGGTCGCGATGGCGGTCCTGCGGAGTGATGTGCGCATTCGTCCTCCTTGTCGAAAGTGCTGTGGATGTGGTGCACCGGGCGCTCCGACGGGAGTGGGACGACGGTGTGCCTGTGAGCGGTTACAGTTACACACGCCGCGGCCGACCCTGTCAACTCCGACATTCCGCCGGGTCGACGCCGTCCCAGCCGTTTCTCGGGGAACTATTCCGTGCTAGAACTGGGAGCGCACACAGTCAAAGGAGATCGACGCATGACCAGCGACCTCAGCTCCCCCGCCGCGCCGGCGGCGGCCGGGCACCCGCGCACCGCCGCCCTCGGCCGACCAGGACGGGCGCTCCTGGGCGGTCGCTCCGAGATCCGCTACGGAGGCGACTACAACCCCGAGCAGTGGCCCCGCGAGGTCTGGGACGAGGACATCGCGCTCATGCGCAGCGCGGGCGTCAACCTCGTGAGCATCGGCATCTTCTCGTGGGCCCTCCTCGAGCCGCGCGAGGGCGAGTACGACTTCTCCTTCCTCGACGAGCTGATCGAGCTGCTGCACGGAGCCGGCATCGACGTCGATCTCGCCACCCCCACCGCCGCTCCCCCGGCCTGGTTCTGGACGAAGTACCCGGAGTCGCGCCCCGTCACCCGCGAGGGCGTCACCCTCGGCTGGGGATCCCGCGGGATGGTCAGCCCGAGCTCGCCCGAGTACCGGGCCGCGTGCGTCGCCCTCACGGAGCGCCTCGCCGAGCGCTACGCCGCGCACCCCGCGGTCGTCCTCTGGCACGTGCACAACGAGTACGGCGCGCCGATCAGCGACGACTACTCCGCGCACAGCGTCCGCGCCTTCCGCACCTGGCTGCAGCGCCGCTACGACTCCCTCGAGGCGCTCAACGCCGCCTGGGGCACTCTGTTCTGGGGGCAGGTCTACGGGGAGTGGGACGAGATCGACGCCCCGCGGGTCTCGGCCAGCGTCGTCAATCAGACCCAGCGGCTCGACTTCGCCCGATTCACCTCGGATGCGCTCCTCGAGTGCTTCCGCGCCGAGCGCGATGCGATCAAGCGCTTCGCCCCCGGCACTCCCGTCACGACCAACTTCATGGCGACGAACTGCCCGTCGGTCGACCTCTGGAAGTGGCGCTCCGAGGTGGACCTCGTCGCGAACGACCACTACCTCGTCGCCGAGCGCCGCGACAACCACGTGCTGCTGGCGATGGACGCCGACCTCACCCGGTCGCTCGCCGGCGGCGCTCCGTGGATCCTGATGGAGCACTCGACCTCGGCGGTGAACTGGCAGCCGCGCAACATCGCGAAGCGCCCCGGCGAGCTGGCGCGCAACAGCATGAGCCACCTCGCCCGGGGTGCCGACGCGATCCTCTACTTCCAGTTCCGCGCCTCGCGGTACGGCGCCGAGAAGTTCCACTCGGCGATGCTCCCGCACGCCGGCGTCGGCAGCAGGGTGTGGAAGGAGGTCGTCGCCCTCGGCGACGAGCTCGCAGGGCTGGCGGAGGTGCTCGGATCCCGCGTCCGCTCGCGCGCGGCGATCCTCTGGGACTGGGAGTCGTTCTGGGCGCAGGACCTGGAGTGGCGGCCCTCGGTCGAGCTCGAGCACCGCGAGCGCGTCATCGCCTACTACACCGAGCTCTGGCGTCGAGGCGTGACGGTCGACTTCGCGCATCCGCACGCCGATCTCTCGGGCTACGACATCGTCCTCGCTCCGGCGCTCTACCTCGTCGACGACGCGTCGCGGGCGAACATCGAGGGCTACGTCCGCGCCGGGGGCACCTTCGTCGCCTCCTACTTCTCGGGTGTCGTCGACGAGAACGACGCCGTGCACCCCGGAGGCGCACCCGGCTCTCTCCGCGAGGTGCTCGGAGTCGCGGTCCCGGAGTTCCTGCCGCTCTACGCCGACCAGACGGTCGCCCTGGCCTCCGGCGCCGCCGCGTCGGGCTGGGCAGAGGAGGTCGTCCTCGAGGGCGCCGACTCCGTCACGGACTACGCGGACGGCCCCGCAGCGGGCTCCCCCGCGATCACCCGCCACCACTTCGGCGAGGGCCGCTCGTGGTACGTCTCGACGCGCCTCACCGGCGACGACCTGGGCGCCGTGGTCGAGGACGCCCTGCGCGACGCCGGCATCGAGGCGGTCCTCGGCGACGAGGGCCTCGAGACCGTCACCCGCTCGGGCGACGACGCCGACTTCGTGTTCCACCTCAACCACTCCGAGGGCGACGTGTCCGTCGACGCCTCCGGGGTCGAGCTGGTCACCGGTGAGGAGGCGACGGGCACACTCGTCGTCCCGGCCGGCCTCGTCCGCGTGGTGCGCCGCCCGCGCTGACGCCGCCCCCACGGCCCCCGTCGGACCTCCGGGCCCGGCGGGGGCCGTCGTGCTGTCCCACGGACGCCGCCGGGTCTCGATACGGCCCTGAGGGCCCCCTCGAGCGGCAAGCCGGCGACACCTTGCTGGTCGAGCAGCCGCCGACGGCGGCGTATCGGGACCCGATTCCCTCCCGACGTCGGCCTCCCCACTCGACCGACGCCGCGACCCTCGCACGACGAAGGGGCCCGGTCCGAAGACCGAGCCCCTCAGTGCCACGACCGGAGTCGTGTCATGTGGTCGCTACTCGAGCGAGCCGTCGACGGTCTCCTCGAACGAGGTGACGTTGCCGGTCGAGTACTTGTAGATCGACACCGAGGCCTCGCTCGGGTCGCCGTTCTCGTCGAACGAGATCGGGCCGGAGAGACCGTTGTAGTCGATGTCGGTTCCGTCGGCGATCAGCGCGGCGCAGTCGGCGAAGGTCGTGCACTCGGTGCCGTCCTTCGAGACCGACTCGAGGTTGTCGCGGATGGTCGCGCCGTCCGTCGCTCCACCCTGCAGCGCCGCGAGGGCGAGCAGGACGGTCGCGTCGTAGGACTCGGGAGCGTAGCTGAACACCGTCAGCGGGTCGTTGCCCTGCTCCTCGACGAGGGCCTGGAGGTTGGACTGGAAGTCCTCCGACGCCTGGACGCCCGGGTTGGTGAACTGCGCGCCGGCGATGTCGACGTTGGTGTCCGCCTCACCGATGACTCCGTAGTTGCCGTCCGTGCCGTAGAGCTTCGAGAAGTCGAAGCCCTTCGCCGCGAGCTGCTCCGCGATCGTCTTGATCTCGTCGAACGAGATCACGACCAGCGCGTCGGGGTTCGGGGCGAGCACCGTGGTGAGCGCCGAGTTGAAGTCGGTCGAGGCCGGCTCGAAGATCTCCTCGGCCGCGACGGTCGCGCCGCCCGCCTCGAGGGTCTCCTTGATGTTCGACTCGAGGCCGGTGCCGTACGCGTCGTTCATGTACAGGATCGAGACGTTGGTCTTGCCGTCGCCCAGGATCTTGTTGCCGAGGATGCGTCCCTGGAGCACGTCCGAGGGAGCGGTGCGCCAGTAGAACCCGTCGTCCTCGTAGGTCGTGAAGTCGGGCGAGGTGTTCGCCGGCGAGATCTGCACGACGCCCGCCTGGGTCACCTGGTCGATGAAGGTCTTCGAGACGCCGGAGGACGCCGCGCCGACGATCGCCGACACGCCGTCGGCGATGAGGGAGGTCGCGGACTGCGTCGCGATGTCGGTCGAGGTGTCGCCCGAGTCCTTCTGCTCGACGTCGATCGAGATGCCTGCTGCGGCCTCGTTGATGTCGGCGACGGCGAGGTCGACGCCCGCGATCTCGGGCGGGCCGAGGACGGCCAGGGTGCCCGTCTGCGGCAGGATCGTGCCGATCTTGAGGGACAGGTCGCCGGAAGCGCCGTCATCGCTGCCCGAGTCGCCGCTGTCGCCGCCACCGGCGCAGCCGGCGAGGACGAGAGCGCTGGCGCCCAGAATGGCGACGCCGCCGAGGGTTGCCCGGAGGGACCGTGCGCGAGCCGAACCGGCCTTCGCGTAAACGCCCATGTTGCTCCTTGAGATGTGATTGTCGTCAGAGCGGTGCCGGAGGCAACCGCTCGGCAAACGTAACCTTCGAAGCACCCGTGAACAATACGGGGGTGTTACGAACGGGTTTCGCGACCCGATCGTTACTTTCCGTCGTAGTGAGCGCTCTCCACGACGCGATCCGCACCTCACACGGCCGTACGGCGCCTCCGACGCTCCGCGGCGACCAGATCGACTGAGAAGATCGCCAGGGCCGCCCACACCAGCGCGAAGCCGATCCAGCGCTCCGGGGGCATCGCCTCTCCGAGCACGAAGGCCCCCACCAGGAACTGCAGGACCGGCGTCAGGTACTGGATGAATCCGACGATCGACAGCGGGAGTCGCCGAGCCGCCCCGGCGAACAGCAGGAGGGGCACCGCCGTGACGATGCCGGCGGAGGCGAGGATCAGCGCGTGGCCGGTCCCCTCCGTTCCGAAGGTGAGGCCGACCATCGAGCCGACCACGACGAGCTGCACGATCGCGAGCGGAGTCAGCCACAGCGTCTCGAGGGTCAGGCCGCCCACCGCGTCGACGCGGCCGCCGACCCGGCTCTTGACCAGGCCGTAGAGGCCGAAGGAGAACGCCAGCGCGAGCGACACCCAGGGGAACGCGCCGTAGCCGATCGCGATCACCAGAACGGCCACCGCGCTGATCGCCATCGCCGTCCACTGCGCCGGGCGGAGGCGCTCCCGCAGCACGAGCACGCCCAGCAGCACCGTCACGAGCGGGTTCATGAAGTAGCCGAGCGCGGCCTCGATGACGTGCCCGGTGGTCGTGGCGATCACGTAGACCTGCCAGTTGATGTAGATCAGCACGCCCGCGATCGCCATGATCCCGAGCAGTCGCGGCTCGCGCAGCAGGGCCCGGAACCCGGACCAGCTGCGGGTGACCGTCAGCAGGATCCCGCAGAAGACGAGCGAGAAGAGCACGCGGAACGCGACGATCTCGAACGGCGAGGCGGGGGCCATCGCGATGAAGTAGAGCGGCATCGCGCCCCACAGCAGGTAGGCGCCGAAGCCGAACCAGAGTCCGGTCGAGGACATCGACCCCGTCGGGGCGGCCGCGGGCAGCGCCTCCACGCCTTCGCCGACGGGGACACCGGCGGTGGAGGGCTCGGCGGAGGGCGGCGGGGTGCGGGAGGCGGACACCCGTCCGATGGTACGCACGGTTCCGACCGCCGAGCGGTGGGGAACGGACAGACGGCGGCTCGATCAGGCCACCCGTCGCCAGGAGGACCGCGCCCGGACGACGAAGGGCCCGGCGACCGAGGTCGCCGGGCCCTTCGTCTGGTCCGCTCTAGCGGACGACGACCGCGAGGACGTCGCGCGCGGACAGGACCAGGAGGTCCTCGCCCGAGAACTTGACCTCGGTTCCGCCGTACTTGGAGTAGATGACCTTGTCACCCACGGCCACGTCGAGGGGGACGCGGTTGCCGTTGTCGTCGATGCGGCCGGGGCCCACGGCGACGACTTCACCCTCCTGCGGCTTCTCCTTGGCGGTGTCGGGGATGACGAGACCGGAAGCGGTCACCTGCTCCGCCTCGACCTGCTTGATGACGATGCGATCTTCGAGCGGCTTGATGGACACCGACACGGTTGACCTCTTTCTTGACGACGATGGGAGGAGCGCGCTCATTGGCACACACGCTCCGAGAGTGCTAGATCCACTGTAGAGGCTCCGCTGGCACTCGTGCAATCAGAGTGCCAGGAGCACCCGGTCGGGGCGGTGCGACCGTGGCCTAGCATGGGCCGGATGCGACGCGACGAGCTGGTCGAGCTCCTCTCCCCGGAGGGGCTCCGGCTCCTGGACTCCCTCGACGGCTACCGCCAGGACGATCCGGTCCGCGCCGTCGCCCGGCTGCGCGCCGACGGGCACTCCCCCGGACTCGTCTCCGCCGTCCTCACGCAGGCGCGTCTCCGTGAGAAGGCCACCGCGAAGTTCGGCGAGTTCGCCCGCTCGATGCTCTTCACCGACGCCGGTCTCGAGCAGGCCACACGGCTCCGGGTCGCCGCCCTGCACGCCGGGCGGTTCGCCGCTGCCGGCGTCAGGCGCGTCGCCGACCTGGGCAGCGGCATCGGCGGCGACGCCCTGGCCCTCGCGGCGATCGACCTCGAGGTGACGGCGGTCGACGCGGACGAGGTCACGGCGACGCTCGCGAGCTTCAATCTCGCGCCGTTCCCCCAGGCGAGCGCCGTGCACGCCGATGCGGAGTCGTTCGACCTGGAGGGCTTCGACGCCGTCTACCTCGACCCCGCGCGCCGCACGGCCGGGCACCGCGAGACCCGTCGCCTGTCGGACCCCGACGACTACTCCCCCTCGCTCGACTTCGCCTTCGGCCTCGCCGAGCACCGGCCCGTGGGCATCAAGCTCGGACCGGGCTTCGACCGCGACCGGATCCCGGCGGAGGCGGAGGCCCAGTGGGTCTCGGTCGACGGCGAGCTCGTCGAGACGGGTCTGTGGTTCGGCCCGCTCGCGCGGCCCGGCGTCCGCCGATCGGCCCTCCTCCTCGGCGCGGGCGGCGCGGCCGAGCTGACCGCCTCCTCCGACAGCGACGACGAGGAGGTGGGCGACCTCGCCGAGTACGTCCACGAGCCCGACGGGTCGGCCATCCGCGCCCGCCTCCTCGGCGAGCTCGCCCGCTCCAGCGGATCCCGCATGCTCTCCCCCGGCATCGCCTACCTCACGGGCGCGGAGCCGGCGACCTCGCCGTTCCTCCGGAGCTTCCGCGTGCTCGCGGAGCTGCCGCTCGACGAGAAGACCCTGGCGCGCGAGCTGAGGAGCCGCGGCATCGGGGTGCTCGAGATCAAGAAGCGCGGAGTGGACATCGACCCCGCACGGTTCCGCACGAAGCTCGGGCTCAGCGGGCGCGGCAGCGCGGTGCTGATCCTGACCCGCGTGCAGGGCAGGCACCGCGCACTGCTGGCCGAGCGCGCCTCCTGACGCGGGCGCCCGGGCTCAGGAGCCCGGGATCGCCGTCACGCGCCCGGAGTCAGGAGCCGGCCGCCGTGCTCGCCGCGCCGATGGCGACCGCGAAGATGACGATCGTGATCGCCAGGTAGATCAGCGAGACGAGGATCCCGGCGAAGCCCGTGATGATCGCCGTGAGGGCGAACCCGCGCGCCGCCGGCTCGCGACGCCTCCCGAGGAAGCCGAGGACGACCGCGGGGGCGGAGAGGATGAAGCCGAAGCCCCAGGCGAAGACCGTGATGACCAGACCGGCGATGCCGAGGATCATGCCGACCAGGCTGAGCGTGCGCGGTGGGGCGACCGGAGCGGGCGCGTAGGCGTAGGAGGGCGTCGGCGCTCCGGGTGCGGGAGCAGCGGGAGTGCCGTAGCTCGGCCGGCCGTACTGCGGAGCTCCGGCCGACGGAGCGGTCGGCGCGGTCGCGCCAGGAGGCGCCGGCGGGGCGGGCGGAGCCGGGGGCACCGGCGGCTGAGGCGGGATCGGACCGGAGCCCTGGCGGTCGTCGGGACCGGGCTGGGTGCTGTCGCTCATGCCGCAGAGTCTAGCCAGCCGCTCCGGAGGGGGTGGGCTCCGGTCAGCGGTCAGACCGGCAGGTAGCCGTCGTCGCGCAGTCCGCCGACGAACGCGGTGTAGGCGATGTAGCCCACGACGACGCTCACGACGACGAGGTAGCCCAGCGCGAACCCGGCGACCGCGAGGCCCCGACCGCGCTGACCCGCCCGCCCGGCCTGCGCGAAGCCCACGTGTCCGAGGACGATCGCCGCCGGAGCGAGACCCAGGATCCCGCAGATGAGTGCGGCGACCGCGAGCCCGTTGAGCGAGGGGCGCCGTGCGGACGGGCCGGGAGGGGCGTAGGCGCCGGCAGGAGGCGCCGACGTGAGGTCGGCGGGCACCGACGGCGGCGGGTACATCGCCGCGGCCGCACCGGCGGGAGGGGCGGGCGGCGGAGTCGGTGCGGCGGATCCGGCGACCGGACCGCTCGCGTCCTCGTGCTCCACGTGGTCTCCCCTTCTCGAGAGGACGCTCCTCCTCCGGCGTGCGGAGGAGGAGCGCCGTGATCAGTAGCCGGTCGTGGGTGCCGAGGCCGCCAGCGCGAAGAGGGCGACGAACGCGATGATCGAGACGATCACGGCCAGGAAGCCGATGACGATCGCGGCGATCGCGAGCCCGCGGCCCTTCTCACCCGTGCGCTTGATCTGCGACAGGGCGACGAACCCGAGCACGATGCCCACGACCGAGACGAAGAACGAGGCGATGAAGCCGATGATCGCCAGGATGTTGTAGCGGTCGGTGGCGGGCGTGTACGGAGCGGTCATGGGATCCCCCTTGATCAGGAACGAGCGGTTGCGCCCCAGCGTGACAGGGGCGCGGATCGACTGTCAAAAGCCTGGGTGCCGCTTGTGCCGGCCCGTGGCGGCGGGGTAGGCCGCTCAGTGCACCTGGATCTCGGTCACAGGCAGAGTGGAGTCGGCGCCGAAGGACAGGCTCGAGGGAGCGTGTCCCGCTTCGATGAGCTGGGCTCCGAGCGCCGCGATCATCGCTCCGTTGTCGGTGCAGAGCGAGAGCGGAGGGATCCGCAGCGCGATCCCCGCCGCGGCGCAGCGCTCCTCGGCGAGAGCCCTGACCCGCGCGTTCGCGACGACTCCGCCTCCCAGGAGGAGCCGGGGGACGTCGCGATCGCGGCAGGCGGCGACCGCCTTCGTCAGGAGGACGTCGGCGACCGCCTCGCGGAAGCTCGCCGCGACATCGGCGATCGGCACCTCCTCGCCCCTGTCCTGGCGCTGCTCCACCCAGCGCGCCACCGCGGTCTTGAGGCCCGAGAACGAGAAGTCGTAGCGGTGCTTCTCCCTGTCCTTTGGAAGACTCAGCCCGCGCGGGAAGCGGATCGCCGCCGGATCGCCTCCCGCAGCCACGCGGTCGATCTGCGGGCCGCCCGGGTAGGGCAGCCCGAGCACGCGGGCGACCTTGTCGAACGCCTCGCCCGCGGCGTCGTCGATCGTCTCGCCGAGCAGCTCCACGTCCGACACCAGATCGCGCACGTGCAGGAGCGACGTGTGGCCGCCCGAGACGAGCAGGGCGATCGTCGGCACCTCGACGGGGCTGCCCTCACCGCCGTCGGCGCGGAGCACGTCGGCTCCGACGTGCCCGACGAGGTGGTTCACGGCGTAGACCGGCTTCCCGAGCGAGACGGCGAGCGCCTTCGCGGCGCCGACGCCGACCATGAGGGCGCCCGAGAGCCCCGGTCCGCTCGTGACCGCGATCGCATCGAGATCCTGCAGCGAGACTCCGGCCTCGGCCAGCGCCGCCCGCAGCGTCGGCTCGAGGGCCTCGAGGTGGGCCCGCGCGGCCACCTCGGGCACGACTCCGCCGTACCGGGCGTGCTCCTCCATCGAGGAGGCGATCGTGTTCGCGAGCAGGGTCGTGCCGCGGACGATGCCGATCCCCGTCTCGTCGCAGCTGGTCTCGATGCCGAGAACGAGCGGGCCGGCCGTCATGGAGTCTCCTCGGAGGATCGGGTCGGGCCGGCCGCATCGCGCAGGTCCAGTCGCATCACGAGCGCGTCGACTCCGTCCGGCTGGTAGTAGGCGGGGCGGACCCCGATCTCCTCGAAGCCCTCCGAGGCGTACAGCGACTGCGCGACCGGGTTGTCGGCGCGCACCTCGAGGAACACCTCGCGGGCGCCGCGCTCCCGAGCGGTCGCCAGGAGCTCGCGCAGCAGACGCCGGCCGAGGCCCGCTCCCCGCGCGGAGGCGAGGACCGCGATCGTCTGCACATCGCCCTCGTGCGCCCCCACCGGGCAGAGCAGCCCGGCGTAGCCGACGAGCTCCCCGGCGCGCTCCGCCACGATGTAGCGCGTGTGGCGGCTGCGGATCTCCTCGGCCATCATCGTGCGCGACCACGCGTCGCTCGTGAACTCCGACTCCTCGATCGCCATGATCGCGTCGAGGTCGGGGGCGACGGCGTCGCGCAGCTCGACCGCGGTCATCCGGTCACCCGCTTGGGGCCGGCCGAGAGCGTGACGTCGGGAGAGCGGAGGTAGAGCGGCTCGTCGGCGACCGCCGGACGGCCGGCGGCCAGGGCGCGCGCGGCGACGACGCCGAGCTCTGCGGCCGAGACGCTCTCCTCCTCGAGGCGCGGCAGCCCGGGGAACGGCAGTGCGGGCGGCTTGTCGAGACCCGGCCCGGAGGTGCGGACGGGGATGCCGTCGGCGTCCAGACCCTCGTAGGCGCTCCAGTAGAGCTCGCGACGGCGCGCATCCGTGACCACGAGGAAACCGCCCTCGTGGCCGTGGCGCAGCGCGGCCAGGGCGATCGCGTCGTGCGACACCACGGGCACCGTCGGGATCCCCCGGCCGAACGCGAAGGCGCGCGCGGCGGCGATGCCGACCCGGAGCCCCGTGAACGGGCCCGGCCCCATGCCGATCGCGACCGCGTCGATGTCCGCGGCGGCGACGTCGGCCGCCTCCAGGGCCTCGAGGATCAGCCGGCCGATCACCTCGGCGTGCCGCATGGTGTCGGTCTCGGTCCGCTCCGAGCGGACCTCGCCGTGCTCGTCGACGACGGCGACGGAGGTGCCGGAGGAGGTGTCGATCGCGAGAAGCACCCTGACAGGGTACCGGCGGTCGATCAGCCCCAGCGGGTCCCGCGGAAGCTCACTGCGCGGGGCTCGATCGGCTCCTCGCCCTCTGCGGCGTCGGAGGCGGCCGTCGGACGGTCGATGACGACGTCGAGCCACGACGCCGAGACGCCGTCGAGCATCCCCGCGCCCCACTCGACGACGACGACCGAGTGCTCGAGATCGAGGTCGAGGTCGTCCAGCTCGACGGGCGACCCCACCCGGTAGGCGTCGACGTGCACGAGCGGGGGGCCGTCGTGGAGCGGCGGGTGCGTGCGCGCGATCACGAAGGTCGGGCTCGTCACCGGTCCGCGGACCCCGAGCCCCTCGCCGAGCCCGCGGGTGAACGTGGTCTTCCCCGCGCCGAGAGGCCCGGTGAGCACGAGCAGGTCTCCTGCGCGGAGCACCCGCCCGAGGGAGCGGCCGAGCTCCTCCATCGACTCCGGGTCCTCGACCTCGACCGTGCGGTCGGCGAACCAGGCGCGCTCAGGCACGGACGCCGCCCTGCCCGCCCACAACCCGGCGCTGCACCCGCTGGCCGATCCGGGTGACGAGCTCGTAGTTGATCGTGCCGCACCAGCGCGCCCACTCGTCCACCGACGGGACCCCCGTCGTCGGGTCGCCCCAGAGGGTGACCGCGTCGCCGACCTCCACGGGGGCGTCGCCGACGTCGACGACGAACTGGTCCATGGCCACGCGACCGGCGATGCGGTGGCGCCTCCCGCCGATCAGCACCTCGGCGACTCCCGATGCGCTTCGCGGGATGCCGTCGGCGTAGCCGAACGGGACGAGCGCGAGAGTGGTGCTGCCGGGTGCCCGGTAGGTGTAGTCGTAGCTGACTCCGGTGCCCGCGCCGACGCGACGCACGCCCGCCACTCGGCCCTGGAGAGTCATCGCGGGCACCAGCCCGAGCTCGAGCGAGCTCTCGCCGTCGAACGGAGACAGGCCGTAGACGCCGATGCCGGTACGCACCAGGTCGAGCCGCGTCTCGGGCAGGCGCAGGGCGCCCGCCGTGGCCGCGAGGTGCAGGAGGGGCGCGGCGATCCCGCGATCGCTCAGCACGGCGGCGCCCCGGCGCAGCACGGCGAGCTGCGCGAGATCCTCCTCGCGCGAGGCGTTCGAGAGGTGCGAGAACAGACCGGTGAGGTGCAGGGAGCCGACCGCGACGTGCCGCGAGAGGGCGTCGGCGAGGAGCGGCCACTCCTCCTCCGGAGCGCCGTTGCGACTGAGGCCGGTGTCGAACTTGAGCTGCACCGCGGCGCGCACGCCGCGATCCTCCGCCGCCTGGGCGAGGGCGTCGAGCTGCGCCCGCGTCGAGACGGCGACGTCGATGCCGTGCTCGACCGCGGCGTCGAAGTCCTCACCGGGGTCGTGCAGCCAGCACAGGAGTGGGGCGAGCACCCCCGCCTCCCTCAGCGCGACCGCCTCGCGCAGATCGGCGGTGCCGAGGGCGTCGGCGCCGCCGGCGAGCGCGGCCTGCGCGGCGGCGAGCGCGCCGTGGCCGTAGGCGTTCGCCTTGACGACGGCCATCAGGCGCCGCGCACCGGTGAGCTCGCGCAGTCGGGCGACGTTCGCCGAGATCGCGTCGGCGTCGATCAGCGCCTCGCGGAACGACAGCGGCGCGATCACGACTCGGCCACCACGAACGCGCAGGCGATGCCGGCGTCGTGCGTCATCGACAGGTGCACGCGCGCGATCCCCCGCGCCTCGGCCGCCGCCCGTGCCGCTCCGTGCAGAGCGAACGAGGGATCACCGTGCTCGTCCCGCTCGACGACCATGTCGTGCCAGCGCGCGCCGGCCGAGTCGCCGAGCGCCTTGATCAGCGCCTCCTTCGCCGCGAACCGGCCGGCGAGGGAGGAAATGGGGAGCCCGCGTTCGCTCTCGGCGAACAGACGGTCGCGCAGCCGCGGAGTGCGGAGGATCGCCCGCTCGAAGCGCGCCAGATCCACCACGTCCACACCGATCCCCACGATCACGGCGCGATCACTCGACCGTGACCGACTTCGCGAGATTGCGCGGCTGGTCGACGTCGAGGCCCTTGGCCGACGCGAGCTCCATCGCGAACATCTGCAGCGGAGTCACCGCGAGCAGAGGCTCGAAGAGCGGGTCCGCGAGCGGGATCGGCACGACCTCGTCGGCGATCTGGATCGCCGCAGTGTCGCCCTGCTCGGCGATCGCGATGACCCGCGCACCGCGCGCCTTGATCTCCTGGATGTTCGAGATGACCTTGCGCTGCAGCTCGTACGACTCGCTCGGGCTCGGGACGATCACGAAGACCACCTGTCCCGGCTCGATCAGCGCGATCGGCCCGTGCTTGAGCTCCCCCGCCGCGAAGCCCTCCGCGTGGATGTAGGCCAGCTCCTTGAGCTTCAGCGCCCCCTCGAGCGCGACCGGGTAGCCGACGTGGCGGCCGAGGAACAGGACCGCCCGGGTGTCGGCCATCCAGCCGGCCAGCTGGGCGATGTCCTCGGAGGCGTCGAGCACCCGGGACAGCTTCTCGGGGATCGCGGCCAGCTGAGCGGCCTGCGACGCGACGAGCTCGGCGGAGGCGGCGCCGCGCACCGTCGCGAGGTGCAGTCCGAAGAGGTAGAGCGCGGCGATCTGCGCGACGAACGCCTTCGTCGAAGCGACCGCCACCTCAGGACCGGCGTGGGTGTAGAGGACGGCGTCGGACTCGCGCGGGATGGTCGCGCCCTGGGTGTTGCACACGGAGAGCGTCTTGGCTCCCTTCTCGCGGGCGTACTTGACCGCCATCAGGGTGTCCATCGTCTCGCCGGACTGGCTGATCGACACCACGAGGGTGCGCGGCGTGAGCACGGGATCGCGGTAGCGGAACTCGTGGCTGAGCTCCACCTCCACGGGGACGCGCGCCCACTTCTCGATCGCGTACTTGGCGACCATCCCCGAGTAGGCCGCAGTGCCGCACGCGATGACGGTGATGCGGTCGATCTCGGTGAGGATCGGATCGAGGCCCTCGAGCTCCGGCAGGGTGATCGCGCCGTCGTGGATCCGTCCGCGCAGGGTGTTGGCGACCGCCTCCGGCCCTTCGGTGATCTCCTTGGCCATGAAGCTCGACCAGCCGCCCTTCTCGGAGGCGGACGCGTCCCACGCGATCTCGAACGGCTCCGTCTCGACGGCGTTGCCGAAGAAGTCGGTCACGGTCACGAGCTCCGGAGTGATGGTGACGATCTGGTCCTGGCCGATCGCGACCGCGCGGCGGGTGAACTCGACGAACGCCGCGACATCGGATCCGAGGAAGTTCTCGCCGTCGCCGAGGCCGATGACCAGGGGCGAGTTGCGACGCGCGCCGACCACGACGCCCGGCTGGTCCTGGTGCAGCGCGAGGAGCGTGAACGCCCCCTCGAGTCGCGCGACGATCGCCTGGAACGCGAGGACCAGGTCGCCCGTGCGGCGGTACTCGCGGGCGATGAGGTGCGCCGCGACCTCGGTGTCGGTCTCGCTCTCGAAGACCGCGCCCTCGGCGGCGAGCTCGTCCTTCAGCGGCTGGAAGTTCTCGATGATCCCGTTGTGGATGACCGCCAGCTTTCCGTCGTCGGCGAGGTGGGGGTGCGCGTTGCGGTCGGTCGGACCGCCGTGCGTCGCCCAGCGGGTGTGCCCGATCCCGGTCGTGCCCTCCGCGAGCGGACGCGCCTCGAGGTCCTCGACGAGGACGCTGAGCTTGCCCGAGCGCTTGCGGCTGTCGAGCTGCCCGTCGGCGTCGATCACCGCGACCCCCGCGGAGTCGTACCCGCGGTACTCCAGACGCTTCAGGCCCCCGAGCAGCACGGCCAGGCTGTCCCGCTCACCGACGTATCCCACGATTCCACACATGTGCTCGATCCTAAACGGGGCTCGATCCGGATCGCGGCAGGGGCTCGATCCCGTCGGGCTCCCGCGGCACCGGCCGGTAGGATCGGGGGTCATGCCGTCGTCAGCTCGTGATCCCGGGCGCGAGGCGCACCCCTCTCCGTTCGTCGAGATCTCGCGATCCGACTGGGCAGAGCTCGCTCGGACCACCGAGCTCCCGCTGACCGAGACCGAGGTCGTCCAGCTCCGCGGGCTCGGCGACCGGCTCAGCCTGACCGAGGTCGCCGAGGTGTACCTCCCGCTGTCGCGGCTGCTCACCCTCTACGCGGGCGGGGCGCGTCACCTGCATCGGGCGACGAGCCTCTTCCTGGGCGAGCGGGCGGAGGCGACCCCGTTCGTCATCGGCGTCGCCGGGTCGGTGGCGGTCGGCAAGTCGACGATCGCGCGGCTCCTGCGCGAGCTGCTCGCGCGCTGGGACGACACCCCCCGCGTCGAGCTGGTGACCACCGACGGCTTCCTCCTGCCCAATCGCGAGCTCGAGCGCCGGGGCCTGATGAGCCGCAAGGGGTTCCCGGAGTCGTACGACCGGCGCGCCCTCCTCCGCTTCGTCTCGGAGGTGAAGGGCGGTGCGGCCGAGGTGCGCGCGCCGTTCTACTCCCACCTCTCCTACGACATCGTCCCCGACGCCGAGATCGTGGTGCGGCGCCCCGACGTGCTCATCGTCGAGGGGCTGAACGTGCTGCAGCCGCCGGTGCCGGGTCACGGCCTGGCCGTCAGCGATCTGTTCGACTTCACCGTCTACGTCGACGCGCGCACCGGCGACATCGCCCGCTGGTACGAGGAGCGCTTCCTCGCGCTGCAGCAGGGCGCCTTCACGAACCCGAACTCCTACTTCCACCGCTACGCGTCCCTGACACCCGACGAGGCGCTGGATCGCGCCCGCGGCATCTGGTCGACCATCAACGAGCCGAACCTCGTGCAGAACGTGCGGCCGACCCGCTCCCGCGCGAGCCTCGTCCTGCGCAAGCAGGCCGATCACGCCGTCTCCTCGGTCCTCCTCCGCAAGATCTGACGCGGCGAGGAGGGCCAGCAGGCCAGTTCACCGCCCTCAGCGTGCCGTGACGGCAGAGCACTCCTGCCGGCACCCATGGGTCTCGATACGCCCCTGCGGAGTTACTCGACCACCAGGACGGCACCAGCGCTCGGGCGAGATCTCAGCCACCGGGCCGTCGCAGATCACCCGACGTGCTGCCCTTCGATCGGCGACCACCCTCGAGGCATCGGCCGGGAGCGGCGACTACGCGGATCGGAGCTGCGCGAGAACGACTGCCGCGAGCGACTCCGCGAGCCGGTCGGCCGTCTCCTGGGTCTTCGCCTCGACCATCACGCGCACCATCGGCTCGGTGCCGGAGGGTCGCAGGAGCACGCGTCCGTCGGTCCCGAGCTGCGCCGAGGCGGCGGCCACGGCGGCGGCGATGACCTCGTCGTCGTGCACGCCCTCGCGGTCGACTCCGCGCACGTTGACGAGGGTCTGCGGGAACACGCTCATGACCGAGGCGAGCTCCGCGAGAGTCCTGCCGGTGCGGGCCATCTCGGCCGCGAGCTGCAGGCCGGTGAGCACGCCGTCGCCGGTCGTGGCGTAGCGGCTCATGATGACGTGGCCGGACTGCTCGCCACCGAGCGAGTACTCGCCCTCGGTCATGGCCTCGAGGACGTAGCGGTCGCCGACGGACGTCTCGATCACCCGGATCCCCGCGTCGGCCATCGCCAGCTTCAGCCCGAGATTGCTCATGACCGTGGCGACGAGCACGTTGTCGCGGAGCACACCGCGGCGCGCCATGGAGGTGGCGAGGATCGCCATGATCTGGTCGCCGTCGACGACGCGACCGGAGGCGTCCACGGCGAGGCACCGATCGGCGTCGCCGTCGTGCGCGATCCCGAGGTCGGCGCCGACCGCGCGGACCGCGTCGGCGACGTTGTCGAGGTGGGTGGAGCCGACGCCGTCGTTGATGTTCAGACCGTCGGGGTCGTTGCCGATCACGGTCACGGTGGCGCCCGCATCCGTGAAGACCTCGGGCGAGATGCCGGCGGCGGCCCCGTGGGCGCAGTCGATGACGACGTGCAGGCCGTCGAGGCGGGTGCTGCCGAGCGACCCGAGCAGGTGGACCACGTAGCGGTCCTCGGCATCGGAGAAGCGGCGGATGCGGCCGACATCGGCGCCCGTCGGCGTGAGCGGTGGCACGCCGAGCGCCGCCTCGATCCGGTTCTCGAGCTCGTCCGGGAGCTTGCGCCCGCCGGCGGCGAAGAACTTGATGCCGTTGTCGGCGGCGGGGTTGTGCGAGGCGGAGATCATCACGCCGAAGTCGGCGCGCTCGTCCGCGATCAGGTAGGCGGTCGCCGGGGTGGGGATGACGCCGGCGTCGAGGACGTCGACGCCCGCGCTCGCGAGGCCCGCGGCGACGGCCGCTCCGATGAACTGACCGGAGATGCGGGGGTCGCGGGCGAGCACGGCGACGGGCCGGCGGCCCTCGGCCCTGGCGGCCGCTCCGAGTACACGGGCGGCCGCCTGGGCGAGGCCGAGAGCGAGGTCGGCCGTGACCTCGCGATTCGCGAGGCCACGGACGCCGTCGGTTCCGAAAAGGCGCGGCATAGCGCTGTCCACTTCTCGAGCTACTGGTCGGACGGCCCAGGGGCCGCCGCGACTAGCGCTTCGAGAACTGGGACGCCTTGCGGGCCTTCTTGAGACCGGCCTTCTTGCGCTCGATGACGCGAGCGTCGCGGGTGAGGAAGCCGGCCTTCTTGAGGATGGCGCGGTTGTTCTCGCGGTCGATCTCGTTCAGCGCGCGGGCGATCGCGAGGCGGAGCGCACCGGCCTGGCCGGAGGGGCCGCCTCCGGTGATCTTCGCGACGACGTCGTACGAGCCGATGAGGTCGAGGACCTTGAACGGGTCGGTGATCAGCTGCTGGTGCAGCTTGTTGGGGAAGTACTCCGCGAACTCGCGGGCGTTCACGGTCAGGCCGCCGGAGCCCGGGACCAGGCGCACGCGGGCGATGGCCTGCTTGCGTCGGCCCACGGCTGCGCCGGAGACGTTGAGGACGGCGCGGGGCGTCGAGGACGCCTCGGTGGCCGGGCTTTCGGTGGAGTAGCTCTCGGGAGCCACGTCGATCTGGTCTGCGATCTTCGCCACGGTGTAGGTGATCCTTTGTCTTCGAAGTCTGAGGTGTCGGGGAGGGCCGGAGCCTACTGGGCGACCTGGGTGAAGGCGTACGCCTTGGGCTGCTGGGCCGCGTGAGGGTGCTCGGAGCCCGTGTAGACCTTCAGCTTGCGCAGCTGCGCACGACCGAGGGAGTTCTTCGGGAGCATGCCGCGGATGGCCTTCTCGACGGCGCGGGTCGGGTTCTTCTCGAGGAGCTCGGCGTACGTGGTAGCCGAGAGGCCTCCCGGGTAGCCGGAGTGGCGGTAGGCCTTCTTCTGGAGGAGCTTCTGGCCGGTGAGGGCGACCTTCTCGGCGTTGACGATGATGACGAAGTCGCCCATGTCCATGTGCGGCGCGAAGGTCGGCTTGTGCTTGCCGCGCAGGAGCGCTGCGGCGTGGGTGGCGAGACGGCCGAGCACGACGTCGGACGCGTCGATGACGATCCAGTCGTGCTGGACGTCAGCCGGCTTCGGAGAAAAAGTGCGAGTCACGTGAGTGCTGCTTTCTGGTCGGAGTGAGGTGTTCGTGAATCCCGCTCCGTGGCCGTTCGACCCGCGAGGGGGCCGAACCGATCCGGTGGAGGGCTCAACTTCGGGTGGTCGGCACACGGCCGAAAACACCAAGGGTCGACATTACAGCAAACGGCTCATCAGCGGAAGCCGCGCCCGGGAGGGTGACGCGCAGGGTGCTCGCCCGGGCGACGTGACTCAGGCGGGATCCTGACCCAGCGCCGAGAAGACGTCGGCCGCGAGCGATTCGAGTGGCTCCTGGTCGCCGACGTAGGACCGGAGGGACAGCAGCCGATCAGCGGCGAGGACGACGAGTGTCGCGGCCGGGTCGACGGCCGGGTCGCCCGCGCGGAAGAACGCCTGGTCGCCCAGATCGCTCGGCTCGGTCGCGCCGGCCGCCTCCTGCTGGGCGAGGGAGTCGCTCGTCGCCCCGGTCGCGGTCTGCAGCACGAGCGCCGAGGTGTTGCCCGCCATCGACCACGAGCAGCCGGCCCCGGTCGAGGAGGGGGTGACGAATCCTGCGGGCAGCTCGAGGGCCGCCTCGATCGTCTCGACGGGGAGCACGGTGGCGCAGTCGAGAGTCTCGGTGACGGGCGCGGGCTCCTCCGTCTCGACGGTCGCCGACGCTTCCGGAGTGGACTGCGCCGGAGCGGACTCGACGGGAGCCGACTCCACCGGGACCCGGGTCGGGGCGGCGCTCACCACTGCGCCTTCCGGGATGTCGATGGTCGACGACGAGCACCCGGCGAGAGCGAGCACGAGGGCGGCCACCACGGGTGTGGCGACGCGGAGCGAGCGGATCATTCGGAGTCCTTCCCCTCGGCACCCGCGGCCGGCAGGGTCCGTCGGACCCGGGTCAGAGCGGCGCGCTCGGCGAGCGAGGCATCCTCAGGATAGTCGACCTCGCGCAGGATGAGGCCTCGCGCCGGCATGACCGCGAAGGCGTTCGTGCGCGCGGCGGCGTCGCGGAGCCCCGGCAGCTCGTCGGCGCCGAGCTTGCCCAGCCCGACGGCGACGCAGGCGCCGACCAGCGCTCTCACCATGCTGTGGCAGAACGCATCGGCGCGCAGGTGCGCGTGCAGCACGCCGTCGGCGTCGCGCTCCCAGACGAAGTCGAGGAGGCTGCGGATCGTCGTCGCGCCCTCGCGCGCCCGGCAGAACGACGCGTAGTCATGGAGGCCGAGCAGAGAGTCGGCCGCCCGCGCCATCTCGCGCTCGTCGAGCGACTCGTTGATCCAGGTGGTGTACGTGCGCTCGAGAGGATGACGGGTGGAGGAGGCGTCGGCCAGGCGGTACTCGTAGCGGCGCCACCGCGCGGAGAAGCGGGCGTCGAAACCCTCCGGGGCGAGGGAGACCCGGTGCACGGACAAGTCCGAGTACTGCCCGAGGATCCCGCGCAGTCGCCTCTGGAGGACCGCCTCGGGCGGCAGCGTCTCGTCACCCGCCCGTCGCGGGCCGCTGAGCCTGCGCCACTGCTCCGGCGTCAGATCGAGGTGCGCGACCTGGGCGCTCGCGTGCACGCCGACATCGGTGCGCCCCGCGACGGTGACCACCGGACGCTCGTCGGCCCGCAGGACCAGCGCGAGGGCCTCCTCCAGGACGCCCTGCACCGTGCGCAGCCCCGGCTGCTTGGCCCAACCGGAGAAACGGGAGCCGTCGTAGGCCAGGTCGAGGCGGACGCGGTGAAGCACCCGTCGAGTCTAGGTCGTGGGCCGGAACCGGTCAGGCGACGACGAGGCTCACGTCGACCGCGGCGAAGGCCGAGACCGCCCAGTCGACGAGCAGGCCCTGGTCGCCCACGAACGACACGATGTGCAGCTCGTACCCGCCCGCGAGGACGGCCAGCTCGGACGGCGTCGAGGTCCGCGGGTCGCCGGCCAGCCAGTAGGCCGCGGCGCCCAGCGGTGCCGGGGTGGCCCCCTTGGCCTCTCCGCCGCCGGTGAAGGTCTCGGCGAGCGGCGCGGAGTCGATCCTGAGGACGAGGGCGGAGGGATTCCCCGCGATCGAGTAGGTGCAGTCGCCGCCGCCGGCCGCTGCAGAGACGGTGCCCGCCGGGAGCCCGACGCTCTCCTCCACGACCGAGGAGGGGAGCGCTGTCGCGCAGTCGATCGCCGGCCCTGCCGCCGCCGACGCGGTCTCCACGGGAGTGCTGATCGCGGGAGGCGGCGTCCCCGCGTCCGTGCTGCCTGACGGTGTGCCGGAGGACTCCGGCACATCGATCACGGAGTCGGAGCTGCACCCCGTCAGCGCCAGGACGACGCAGGCGGTGAGGAGAACCGGGAGTCGCAGGCGCACGCAGCCCCTTCCGAGGATCGTCGAGGCGGCGGGCCCCGGGAGCGCCGGTCGTGACGCGATCACCGTCGAAGAGGACGATCACGCCATCGTATGCGACGTTCCGCGCCACTGCGCAGACGACGAGAGCCCCCCGTCCCGGTGGGGCGGAGGGCTCTCGAGGAGGGTGCGTGACTACTTGGTCTCGCTGGTCTCCTCGATCGGCGCGTCCTGGACGGGCGCGTCCTCGACGGTGGTCTCCTCGACGGGCGCGTCCTCGACGGGCGCGTCCTCGACCGGAGCCGAGACGGGCGCCGCCGAAGTGCGCGACTTCTTCGCCTTCGGGCTCACGGGCTCGAGGACGAGCTCGATGACGGCCATGGGCGCGTTGTCGCCCTTACGGGGACCGATCTTCGTGATGCGGGTGTAGCCGCCCTCACGCTCGGCGACCAGCGGCGCGATCTCGGTGAAGAGCTCGTGCACGACCGACTTGTCGCCGATCGTCGCGAGGACGCGTCGACGGGCGTGCAGGTCGCCTCGCTTGGCGAACGTCACGAGACGCTCGGCGAGGGGACGCAGGCGCTTGGCCTTGGTCTCGGTCGTCTTGATGCTCTTGTGCGTGAACAGGGCCGCGGCCAGGTTCGCGAGCAGCAGACGCTCGTGTGCGGGACCGCCTCCGAGGCGGGGGCCCTTGGTGGGCTTGGGCATGGGTTTACTCCAGTACTAAAGGGGTGTCAGCAGGTCGATCGCGAGAGAGCCGCAGGCTCCGGAAGCTCCAGACCTAGATGCTCTCGTCGTCGTAGCTGTAGAAGTGGGCGCCGTCGAACCCGGGGACCGAGTCCTTCAGCGACAGGCCCAGCTCCGTCAGCTTCTCCTTGACCTCATCCACCGACTTCTGTCCGAAGTTGCGGATGTTCATGAGCTGCGTCTCCGAGAGGGCGACGAGCTCGTTGACGTTGTTGATGCCCTCGCGCTTGAGGCAGTTGTAGCTGCGCACCGAGAGGTCGAGATCCTCGATGGGCATCGACAGCTCGGTCGAGAGGACGGCGTCGACCGGCGCGGGGCCGATCTCGATGCCCTCGGCCGCGTTGTTGAGCTCGCGGGCCAGACCGAACAGCTCGGTCAGCGTGCGACCGGCCGACGCGATGGCGTCGCGCGGCGAGATCGCCGGCTTCGACTCGACGTCGACGACGAGGCGGTCGAAGTCGGTGCGCTCACCGGCACGGGTCGCCTCGACGCGGTAGGTGACCTTGAGCACGGGCGAGTAGATCGAGTCGACCGGGATCTGGCCGGCCTCGGAGAACTCGCTCCGGTTCTGGGTCGCCGAGACGTAGCCGCGGCCGCGCTCGATGGTCAGCTCGAGCTCGAACTTCGCCTTGTCGTTCAGCGTGGCGATGACGAGCTCCGGGTTGTGGATCTCGACACCGGCCGGAGCCGAGATGTCGGCAGCCGTGACCTGGCCGGCTCCCTGCTTGCGCAGGTAGGCGGTGATCGGCTCGTCGTGCTCCGAGGAGACGACGAGTCCCTTGATGTTCAGGATGATCTCGGTGACGTCCTCGCGGACGCCCGGGACCGTCGTGAACTCGTGCAGGACTCCGTCGATCCGGATGCTGGTGACAGCGGCGCCGGGGATCGAGGACAGCAGGGTGCGACGCAGCGAGTTGCCGAGCGTGTAGCCGAAGCCGGGCTCGAGGGGCTCGATGACGAAGCGGGAACGGAACTCCGAGATGTTCTCCTCGGTGAGCGTCGGGCGCTGTGCGATAAGCACTGATGATTCCTTTCCGTCACGTGTCCGCTATATGACACGTGCGTGTGCGAGGTATGAAGTTGTGAAAGAAATGCGCGATCCGCCGGTCGGCCCCATTCCCCGCCCGGAGGCGGTTCCTGCGGCCGACCGACGGCTGCGAGTGCTGGTGCTAGACGCGACGACGCTTCGGCGGGCGGCACCCGTTGTGCGCCTGCGGGGTGACGTCGTTGATCGAGCCGACCTCGAGGCCTGCGGCCTGGAGGGAGCGGATCGCGGTCTCGCGACCGGATCCGGGGCCCTTCACGAAGACGTCGACCTTCTTCATGCCGTGCTCCTGAGCCTGGCGCGCGGCCGACTCGGCAGCGAGCTGGGCGGCGAAGGGCGTCGACTTCCGCGAGCCCTTGAAGCCGACTCCGCCGGACGAGGCCCAGCTGATGACGGCCCCGGAGGGGTCGGTGATCGAGACGATGGTGTTGTTGAACGTCGACTTGATGTGGGCCTGGCCCACTGCGATGTTCTTCTTCTCCTTGCGGCGCGGCTTACGAGCGGCCGACTTGGGGGTAGCCAATTCTTTATCTCCTCTAGGTCCGTGTCGCCCGCGTTACTTGCGGCCGGCCTTCTTCTTGCCGGCGACGGTGCGCTTGGGTCCCTTGCGGGTACGCGCGTTCGTCTTGGTGCGCTGTCCACGGACCGGGAGGCCGCGACGGTGACGGAGGCCCTCGTAGGAGCCGATCTCGACCTTGCGGCGGATGTCGGCGGCGACCTCGCGGCGGAGGTCTCCCTCCACCTTGTAGTTGCCCTCGATGTAGTCGCGGAGCGAGACGAGCTGGTCGTCGCTGAGGTCCTTGACGCGGATGTTGCCGTCGATCCCGGTGTCGCTCAGGGTCTTGAGCGCCCGAGTGCGGCCGACTCCGTAGATGTAGGTCAGTGCGACCTCCACGCGCTTCTCGCGCGGGATGTCTACTCCTGCCAGACGTGCCATTGTGGCTTCTCCTGTGAGTGAGTGGAGGTGTGAAGCACCGTCGGTGCCCCGGCCTCCGACCGGGGGTGTCCTCGCCGTTCACCGGGGTCTCCCCCGGCGCCGCGCGATTCTGACGGTGCGATGTGTTCAGTTCTGTCGTGCTGCGGAGCGGCGGACCGCTCCTCGCGCTCCTGCCGGAGCAGCGGGCTCATCCCCTGGGGGATCAGCCCTGGCGCTGCTTGTGGCGGGGGTTGCTGCTGCAGATGACCATCACGTTGCCGTGGCGGCGGATGATCTTGCAGTGGTCGCAGATGCGCTTGACGCTGGGGTTGACCTTCATTGTTCTTGTCCTTGATTTCGCTGGCGTCGTGCTCCCGGCGGATGCCGGGGCCGTTCCTTACAGGACACGCACGTCGCGAATCTCAGCGGAGCGAACGTCTACTTGTAGCGGTAGACGATCCGGCCGCGGGTCAGGTCGTAAGGGCTCAGCTCCACGATCACCCGGTCCTCGGGGAGGATTCGGATGTAGTGCTGACGCATCTTGCCCGAGATATGGGCGAGAACTTTGTGTCCGTTGGTCAGCTCCACGCGGAACATCGCGTTGGGGAGCGCCTCGACAACCGCACCTTCGATTTCGATGACACCGTCTTTTTTGGCCATAGCCTCACTGTCGTTCGGAAGTAGTGTGTGTACTGGTCGTGCGAATGTTTCCGCGCCGATCCATCCCCGGGCGAGCGCCCGGAACGAGGTGCGCGGGCGTGCCGGAGCACGCGCAAAACACCAAGGGTCGATACTACGCCAATCCGGCCTCCTCCGCCAGCTCGGGCGTGTCGCACGGACGGGGCCCTCCGGCTCGGAGCAGGACGGCGCGCAGGATGCGCCGCCGCGGAGCCGCGTGCGCGCGCCGCCTAGGCTTTCCCCGTCACACGGAGGGAGTGCAGATGGCCCGCACGAGGAGATCGTCGACGAGCGAGCGCCACTGGTACTCGCATCCCCTGGTCACGGTCGTCGTCGCGATCGTGGTGATCGCTCTCGTGCAGACGTTCTTCGTGAAGGTGTACACGGTCCCGACGGGGTCGATGGAGAACACGCTCCAGGGCGGCGGCTTCTTCGGCGACCGCATCCTCGTCGACCGCACCGCCGCCCTCCAGGGCGATCCGGAGTCGGGGCAGATCGTCGTCTTCTCGCGCGACGCCGCGTGGGGGGCGACCGACACGACGGGGAACCCGCTCTCGGAGGCGGTGATGTACTTCGGCGACGTCACGAACATCGGGCCGTCGCACGAGGAGTTCCTCGTGAAGCGGGTCATCGCGGCCGGAGGGCAGACCGTGTCGTGCTGCGATGCCGAGGGGCGCATGCTCGTCGACGGGCAGCCGCTCGACGAGTCGTACGTGTTCGAGGACTTCCCGTTCGCCGAGGGCTCGCTCGACTGCACGACCGAGCCCGCCTCGACGCGGTGCTTCCAGGAGTACACCGTGCCCGAGGACACGCTCTTCGTCCTCGGCGACCACCGATCCAACTCGAACGACTCGATGGGCAACTGCCGCGGCGCACCGGGGCCGATCGACTCCTGCGTCAAGACGGTGCCGGTCGAGCGGGTGACGGGCCGCGTCTTCGCGGTCGCGTGGCCGCTGACGCGGTGGCGCCTGTTCTGACGCCTCCCCCGCCGCGGGATCGCGCGCGACTCCGCCCGCACGACGGCGAATGGACGGGACCGACGCCGCAGCGTTCGATCCCGTCCCTCCGGGGTTCGATCCCGTCCCTCCGGGGATGCCTCGCGAGAGGCGGGAGTCTCAGCCGCGCACGACGGCGACGACCTGCGGGAAGAGCGGGTGGTCGGCGGCGAGGCCGGTCACCTCCGCGACGAACTCCTCCGGGGCGAGCGTCGCCAGCTTCTCCTTCAGCTCGACGCTCTGCGGGTCCTCGGGGACGTCGAAGCGCAGTGCCGCCCCGATGGCGGCGAGCAGCCCCGAGGGCGTCCGGCCGCGCTCGGCGAGCTCGGCCGCCGGTCCGATGAACCGCTCGTGCCGCGAGAGCTTGCGCAACGGCTGCCGGCCGACGCGGTCGACCGTGTCCGTCAGGTAGGGGTTGGCGAAGCGCTTGAGCGTCTTCTCGAGGTAGGCCTGCTGCTCGTCGTCGCTGAAGCCGTGCTTCTGGACGATCAGAGCCTTCGTGTCCTCGAGGGCGGCCGCGACGGCGTCGTGCACCTCGGGCAGGGCGAGCGCGTCCGAGAGCTTGTGCGCGCCGGCCGCGAAGCCGACGTAGGCGGCGGTCGCGTGTCCCGTGTTCACCGTGAAGAGCTTGCGCTCGATGAACGGCTCGAGGTCGTCGACCCAGGTCGCCCCGGGCAGCGACGGCTCGCCGCCCTCGAACGGCGTGCGGTCGATGACCCACTCGAAGAAGCTCTCGACGGTGACGTCGAGACCCTGGCCCGCCTCCTGGTTGGGGACGATGCGGTCCACGGCGGTGTCGGCGAAGACGGCCCGCGCGCGCAGGCGCTCCCACTCGTCGGGCCCGAGGCTCGCGGCGACCTCGGTCTGCAGCAGCCGCGTCGCACTGATGGCGTTCTCGCACGCCATCACCGCGAGGCGGGGGGCCGACTCGGCGCGGGCCGCGAGGCCCTTGGCGATCACCGGGGCCACGAAGCGGAGGATGTTCGGACCGACGGCCGTCGTGACGATGTCGGCCGTCGCGATCTCGCGGACCAGCGCCTCCTCGTCCGAGGACGAGTTGATCGCGCGGAAGCGGTCGACCACGTGGGTCCTCGCCTCCTCCCCCACCTCGTGCACCTCGTAGCTGTCGGCGGCGGCGAGCTGGTCGATGAGGGCGGCGTTCACATCGGCGAAGACGAGCTCGTAGCCGGCGCCGTGCAGGATCAGCCCGACGAAGCCGCGGCCGATGTTGCCGGCACCGAAGTGGACGGCCGTGGGCATCAGGAGTTGACCTCGCCGAGCAGGCTGTAGAGCGCCTGCGCATCGGGGGCGTCGAGGAGCTTCTGCACCTCGTCCTCCTCCGAGAAGATGATCGCGATCTTCGAGAGGATCTCGAGGTGCTCGTTGTTGACGCCGGCGATGCCGACGACGAAGCGCACCTCGTTGCCGTCCCAGTCGATCGGCTCGGCGTAGCGGACGAACGAGAGCGCGGAGGAGCGGATCTCGTCCTTCGCGTCGTTGGTGCCGTGCGGGATGGCGAGCAGGTTGCCCATGTAGGTCGAGACGGTGGCCTCACGGGCGAGCATCGCCTCGTGGTAGGCGGGGGTGACCGCTCCGACTCCGACGAGCATGTCGGCCGCCTCCTTGATGGCGGTCTCCTTGCTGGTCGCGGTGCCGGAGGCGTTGATCTGTCCGATGGTGAGCACGTCGCTCATGTCTTCTGTCCTTCCGAGGGTTGGAAAACGGCGAGGGAACCCGCAGGGCGGAGCTGTTCGCTCAGTCGCACCCTACGGGTTCCCTCCTCGTGCGTGCCGGGTGGCCGGACTACTTGCCGTGCTGCTCTGCGACCAGAGAGACGACCTCGTCGTACTTCGGGCTGTTCATGAAGTTGTCGACCGAGACGTGGATCGCACCCGGGGTGCGCTGGCGGGCGCGCTCCGTGAGCTCGGCCTGGGTGATGACCAGGTCGACGTCGTCCTCGAGAGCCGCAATCGCCTTGTTGGTGACCGTGACGTCCTCGAAGCCCGCCTTCTTCATCTTGTTGCGGAGCACCGAGGCGCCCATGGCGGAGGAGCCCATGCCGGCGTCGCAGGCGAACACGATGTTGCGCACCTGGGTCGCCGTGGCCGTCGCCGAGGCGCCGTCCTGGCCGGAGGCGCCGCTCTGGTTGAGCAGCGAGCCGACCGAGCTCTCCTTGCCCTTGTTCGAGGCGTTCGCGGCGACCGCGGCGGCGAGCTTGTCGTCGCCCTCCGCCATCGCGTCGAGGTCGCGCTTGCGGCTGCCCCGGATGATGAACGACGCGACCAGGAACGACACGGCCATGGACAGCAGCACCGAGAGGATGACTCCGAGGTAGCTGTCGCGCGAGGTCTGCAGGAGCACCGCGATGATCGAGCCGGGCGAGGCGGGAGCGACGAGGCCGGAGTCGAACGCGACGTTGGTCGCGACACCGGTCATGCCACCGAGGATGACGGCCGCGACCAGCGCGGGCTTCATCAGCACGTAGGGGAAGTAGATCTCGTGGATGCCGCCGACGAAGTGGATCAGCGCGGCGCCGGGGGCGGAACCGCGGGCGATGCCCACTCCGAAGATCGCGAACGCGAGAAGGACGCCCATGCCGGGGCCGGGGTTCGCCTCGAGGAGGAACAGGTACGACTTGCCCGTCTCCTGCGCCATGACGGTGCCGAGCGGGGTGAGGACGCCCTGGTTGATGGCGTTGTTGAGGAAGAGGATCTTCGCCGGCTCGATGAAGATCGAGGTCAGCGGGAGGAGCCCGGCGTTGACGAGGAAGTCGACGCCGTCACCGAGGACGCCGGTGAGGAACGAGATGATCGGGGCGATGCCGAAGAAGGCGCCGAGGGAGAGCAGCAGTCCGAGGATTCCGGCCGAGAAGTTGTTGACCAGCATCTCGAAGCCGGGCTTGATCTTCCCGTCCCAGATCGAGTCGACCTTCTTCATGAGCCACGCGGACAGCGGGCCGATGATCATGGCGCCGAGGAACATCGGGATGGTGGCGCCGACGATGACGCCCATGGTCGCGATCGAGGCGACCACGCCACCGCGCTGGCCGTAGACCATGCGGCCACCGGTGTTCGCGATGAGCAGGGGCAGCAGGTAGGTGATCATCGGGCCGACGAGGCCGATGTACTGCTGGAAGGTGGCGCCGTCCTCACCCTCGGCGAGGGTGGTGCGTGCACCCTCCCAGCCGATCTGGGCGGCGTCGCCGAAGCCGCCGAGGATGCCGTTGGGCAGCCAGCCCGCGGCGATGAAGAGCGAGGTGATGAGGCCCCACGCGATGAAGGCCGCGATGTTCGGCATGACCATCCCCGAGAGGAAGGTGCCGAAACGCTGGACGTGGACGCGCGCTCCACCGCGCGTCGACGTCGCTGACGTCGTTGTCATGTGGTGTTCTCCGATTTCTTGGCGAGGGAGTCCGGCTGCTCCTGAGGCTGCCGGCTCCCGCGGGACGGGTCGTGAGGGGGTGGTGTATTCGGGGTGGTGCGAGTGGGGTCGTGCTGCGGGTGGTGCTGTCGGTGGTGCTTGCTGTCGGTGGTGGTGGTGCGGGGAACGGTCCCGAGGGACCGGGGTCGGGGGGCCGATGCTCAGGAGGCGGCGATCGCCTCGGTCACGGCGGAGCGGGCCGCTGCGGCGCTGTCGGCCGCGAGCGCGAGCTCGGCGAACCGCTTCGCGTCGTCGAGGGTGTGCTCGGCCAGCTCGGCGCGGACGTCGGCGAGAGCCGACGGCGACATCGAGAGGCTCGTCGCGCCGAGGCCGACGAGGACCACGGCGAGGAGCGGGTCGGCGGCGGCCTCGCCGCAGATGCCGACGGGCTTGCCGAGGGCCGCGCCCGCCCGACCGACCTCCTGGACGAGCCGGAGGACGGCCGGGTGCCACGGGTCCTGGTACGCCGAGACGGTGCCGAGCATCCGGTCGGCGGCGAGGGTGTACTGGGTGAGGTCGTTGGTGCCGATCGACGCGAAGTCGGCGACCCCCAGGATCCGATCGGCGAGGAGGGCCGAGGAGGGGACCTCGACCATGACACCGGCGGTGCGGATGCCGAGCTCCTTCGCCATCGCGGTGAAGTAGCGGGTCTCGTCGACCGTCGCCACCATCGGCGCCATGACCCAGAGGTCGGCGTCGGTCGCCGCATCGGCCTGCGCGAGGGCGGTCAGCTGATCCCGGAGGATCTGCTCGCTGGCGCGGAGCGCCCGCAGCCCCCGCAGCCCGAGGGCGGGGTTCTCCTCGTGGTTGTCGTTGAGGAACGCGAGGGGCTTGTCCGCTCCGGCGTCGAGGGCGCGGACGACGACCTTGCGACCCGGGAAGGCGGCGAGCAGGCGCGTGTACTGCTCCGCCTGCTCGGCGACGGTCGGCGCCTCCTTCGCGTCGAGGAAGAGGAACTCGGTGCGGAAGAGGCCCACGCCCTCCGCTCCGAGCTCGACGGCCTGCTCGGCGCCGTCGGCCGAGCCGAGGTTCGCGAGGAGCGGCACGGCGTGCCCGTCGGCGAGGGCACCGGGCACGACGGGAGCGGCGAGCATCTCGGCCCGCTGCGCGATCGACGACTTGGCGTCGCCGATCTCGGCGTCGGAGGGGTTCACGGTGACGACGCCGGACGAGGCGTCGAGGATCACGAGCTGGCCGTCGCGCAGATCGAGAGCTCCGGTCGTGCCGACGATGGCCGTGATCGACTTCTCGCGGGCGAGGATCGCGGTGTGGGACGTCGGGCCCCCGTCGCTCGTGATCAGACCGAGGACCTTGTCGAGGTCGAGCAGCGCGGTGTCGGCGGGCGCGAGGTCGCGGGCGACGAGGACGAACGGCTCGTCCGACTCCGGAACACCCGGGGCGGCGACGCCGCGCAGGTGGGCGACGACCCGCTGCGAGACATCGTCGAGGTCGGTCGCGCGCTCGGCCATGTAGCCGCCCATCGCGACGAGCAGGTCGCGGAAACCGGCGAAGGCCTCGTGCACCGCGCGCTCGGCGGTCTTGCCCCCGGAGATGCGCGCCTTGACGTCGTCCGCGAGGGAGGGGTCCTCGGCCATCAGCGCCTGGGCGTCGAGGACGTCCTTCGCCGACCCACCGGCGCGCTCACCGCGGTGCCGGATCGTCGCCGCTGTCGCGGAGAGCGAGACGACCGCCCGCTCCTCCTCCTGCGCGACGGAGCGCGTGCTGGCGGTGTCCTCGGGCTCGGGGAGCGGGTCCGGCATGCGCAGGATCGGCCCGAGGGCGAGTCCGCGGCCGACTCCGGTGCCCTGGAGCTTCGCGGAGGCGTAGGCGGTGGAAGGAGTGGACAGCGTCATGAGTTCTCGGTTCCTGTCGTTCGGTCTCGTCGGTGAGACGGGGAGCGGGGGTGTCGAGGAGGGGTGAGGGAGGGCTTCAGGGACCGGAGGCTTCAGGGGCCGAGGTCGTCGGGGCGGTGATGCGACCCATTGAGGGTCGCCGTTGCGTCTCGCGGTCTTCCGCAGCTATCGGCGCTTGTGAGCGCCGCGCTGCCGCGTGTCGTGACGCGAAGCGTCACGCATCGTGATCCGTCGAGAGGAAGGCCGCCAGCTCGTCGAGCACGGCCTGCTCGTTGTCGCCCTCGACGGTGAGGGTGAGGTCGTCGCCGTGCTCGATGCCGAGCGAGATGATCCCGAGGATCGAGGCGGCGTTGACCGCCGTGGACTCGCCCTTCTTCACGAGGACCTTCTGGCCCGACTTCGCCGCGGCCTGGCTGAAGAGCGAGGCGGGACGGGCGTGGAGGCCCTTCGACGATGCGACCTGAACAGTGCGCTCGACCATGAATGCTTCTCCTTGATCCTGCAGCCGTGGCCGCATCAGTGGTGCCCGGGATCGGGCTCGGCACCCGGAGCGACCGGGCGGACGGAGGTGTCCCCGCCCTGATCCGCCCCGACCGCGCGAGCGGCGAAGAGGATCGGGAGGGTGTCGAGCACGGCATCGGCACCGTGACCTCCGAAGACGTCGTGCGGGAGGAGAGCCGCGGCGACTCCGACCTGCTCCGCCAGCCGGCGGAGCCCGTCGAACTGCGGCTCGAGATGCGGTCCCACCAGAAGCACGTCGGCCTCCGGCAGCGAGTCGGGGAGGCCCGCGAGCGTCTCCGACCGGAACGAGGCATCCATGCCGCGATCCTTCGCCCCTGCTCGTAACCTGTGGGCCAGGAACGTGCTCGACGCACCTGCCCCGCAGACGATCAGGATCTTCCGCACCTCGTTCGCCTCCTCGCGTCCGGGTCGTGCTCCGGTGGACGCGGACGTCGTCGGAGCAGTGCCTTCAGTGAAGCATTGCGAAGGTGGCACTCACCCTTCCAGCAGAGAATCTTCCGCGGGGGAGGAAGACGGTTCGCGCGGGGCGGCGGCGCGGGGGTCCCGGGCGCGTCGGCGAGATGGTTGACTGCTGGGACGACGACTCGCGGATCTCGCGACGACCGGGTCCGCGGCCGGGCGGTGACGCTCCTCGCAGCGGATCCGATCCCCATGCCTGGAGCACTGGATGCCTGACAACCGCGAACGCCTGCTGGAGTACCTCTCCCGCGCCGACGGTTGGGTGACGGCGCACGAACTGGCCGATCGTCTGGGAGTGACCACTCGCAGCGTGCGCAGCTACGTCACCTCGATCAAGACCCAGGCCGCCCCGCTCGAGCCGGTGGAGTCGTCGGCGAACGGCTACCGCCTGGCGCGAGACAGCTACGCGGCCTTCCTCGAGGCGCAGCGCAGTCGTGAGATCGAGCCCGACACCCCCCGAGACCGCCTGTACAGCATCGTCCGCCGCCTCGTCGACTCCGACGACGGGCTCGACGTCTTCGCCCTGTCGGAGGCGCTCTCGGTCAGCGAGTCGACCGTCGAGGCGGATCTGCGCCGGGTGAAGGCCCTCGCCGACGAGGCGGGTCTCGCGCTCGCCAGACGCGGCCCCTCCGTGCGGCTCGAAGGCAGCGAGGAGGCACGCCGCCGGCTGATCTCGCGCATGTTCCGCGACGAGAGCGCGCAGGGGGTCTTCACTCTCGACGACGTGCAGCGGGAGTTCGCCTCCCCCGGCCTCGGCGCCTTCAAGACCGAGCTGCTCGCCGAGCTCGAGGCCCGCGGCTACTACATCAACGACTACGGCGTGAACAGCGTTCTGCTGCACATCGCGATCGCGGTCGACCGCGTCTCCCGCGGCATCGGCGACCCCTCCGAGGACCGCCCCTCCCCCGAGATCCACGGCGAGCTCGCGGCGCTGCTCGCCGATCTCGTCGAACGCCACTTCGCCACCCGGCTCACCGACGCCGAGCTGGCGCAGCTCGCCATCCTGATGACGACCCGCGTCGCGACGCCCGGCCAGAACGAGCCCGTCTCGGCCGTGGTCGAGAACTACGTCGACCCGGAGGACCTCGCGGTCGTCCGCGAGCTCGTCGCCGAGGTGAACCGGGAGTACCTCGTCGATCTCGACGACGAGGGCTTCATCGTGCGCCTCGCGCTGCACGTCCGGAACCTGATCGCGCGCGCCTCGGAGGGCGGCTACTCCCGGAACCCGCTCACCCGCTCGATCAAGACGAGCTTCCCGATGACGTACGAGATCGCCGTGTTCCTCGCGAGCGGTCTGCAGCGACGGAGGGGCATCGTCGTCAACGAGGACGAGATCGCCTACATCGCGCTGCACGTGGGCTCCTTCCTCGAGCGGGTGTCGCGGCGCGAGGAGCGGTTGTCGTGCGTGATCGTCTGCCCCAACTACTACGACCTCGCCCACATGCTCCGACTCCGGGTCGAGCGCTCGCTCGGCACCGAGGTCGAGGTCCGCTCCCTGATCACCCGGAGCGACGTCGACTGGGACAGGCTCACGGCCGACATCGTCATCACCACGATCGACGAGCGTCCGTATGCCGACGACGTGGTCGTGGTGCAGCCGTTCCTGACCGATCACGACGTGGAGTCCGTGCGGCGTGCGATCGCGCGCGTCCGCCGCCACCGCCGGCGCGCGCAGATCAAGGACGAGCTGCTGCAGTTCTTCGACGGAGCGCTGTTCTTCCGCAACCTCCACGCCCGCGACGAGTCGGCGATGATCCGGCTCCTCGGCGAGCGGATGATCGCCGAGGGCATCATCGACGACGACTACGTCGACGGCGCGATCGAACGGGAGCGGATGAGCTCCACCGCGTTCACCGACAACCTCGCCGTGCCGCACGCGATGACGATGAGCGCGCGCCGCACCTCCATCGCGATCGTGGTGAACGACGTGCCGATGGAGTGGGGCGAGCAGCGCGTGAACGTCATCGCGATGATCGCGTTCGCCTCCGCGGGCCGGAGCACGTTCCAGTCGGTCTTCGACCAGTTCGTCGAGGTCTTCGCGGAGCGCGCCGAGGTGCAGCTGCTGATCCGGCGCTCCACCGACTTCGGCGCCTTCATCGAGGAGCTCGTCCGCGTCTTCGACAGCTGACCGTCGAGCACCGTCGCTGCCGAAGACCGCGGTCCGCGAAGCCGACACCCGTGGGTTCGCTCCGCGCGCGTCCCGACCCCGCCCGCTCGGCGGTCGGATCGGGTGGGGTGCCTCGTCACGTTCAGAGGACATCTTTCGTCCTGGAAGAGAGCCGGAGCGCTCCCCCGCTGCAGCGGAGGGAGGGTGCTGTCGTCCTCTCGCGCCTGGCTCGGGTCTGGCGGGCGCCCGAAGGGCGCGGGATGGCGCGAGAGGACGACAGCACCCTCCCGATCCCCTCAGACGGCTGACGACTGCCGGCTCCGCGAGCTCGGGTCAGCCGAAGGGAGTCGGCACGATGCCGTACGGGGCCAGGCCCGCCGCGCCGCCGTCGGCCAGGGTGGTGACCCAGATCCCGTCGCGGTGCACCGCGACCGAGTGCTCCCAGTGCGCCGCCGTGCTGCCGTCGACGGTCGCCACCGTCCAGTCGTCGTCACGGACGACGGTCTCGGCGCTGCCCGCCGTGATCATCGGCTCGATGGCGACGACCAGACCGGGCTTCACCTCCGGTCCGCGCTGCCGCACCCGGTAGTTGAACACCGGCGGGGCCTCGTGCATCGTCCGGCCGATGCCGTGTCCGATGTAGTCGGTGAGGATCCCGTACACGCGTCCGGCGCGCTCGGCCTCCTCCTCGACGTACTCCTCGATGGCCGCACCGACCTCGTTGAGGTGACGCGCGGTCGCGAGCGCCGCGATCCCGCGCCAGAGCGCGCCCTCGGTGACGCGGGAGAGCTGTGTGCGCGCCGCGATCTCGTCGGGACGGGCAGGGTCGGGCAGCACGACCGTCATGGCCGAGTCGCCGTTCCAGCCGTCGATCTCGGCTCCGCTGTCGATCGACACGATGTCGCCGGGTTCGAGCACGCGAGGGCCCGGGATCCCGTGGACGACCTCGTCGCCGACGGACGCGCAGATGGTGTGCCGGTAACCGGGGACGAGCTGGAAGTTGGAGTGGCCCCCGCGGGCGACGATCGCCGCCTCCGCGACGGCGTCGAGCTCGAGCGTCGTGACGCCGGGCCGGATCGCCGCGCGGACCGCGTCCAGCGAGGCGGCCGTCGCCAGCCCGGGGGCGAGCATCGACCGCAGCTGCGCGGGGGTCTTGTAGAGGGAGGAGCGGAACGCCACGGGTCAGGCGACGGAGGAGTCGTCCACGAGGCCGCTGACGCGGTGACCCTCGAGGGCGGTCACGATGCGCTCGGTGACCTCGTCGACCGGTCCGAGGCCGTCGACGACCACGACGAGCCCTCGGGCCGCGTAGACGTCGATCAGCGGCGCCGTCTGCTCCTCGTAGAGGGCGAGGCGGCGGCGGATCACGTCCTCCGTGTCATCGCTGCGGCCCTGCTCGGCCGAGCGCTTGAGCAGACGCCCGACGACCTCGTCGGGGTCGGCCGTCAGCTGCACGACGGCGTCGAGCCGGTTGCCGTCGGCCGCGAGGATGCGGTCGAGCTCGTCGACCTGCTCGGTCGTGCGGGGGTAGCCGTCGAGGAGGAAGCCCGTCGAGACGTCCGCCTCCTGCAGCCGGTCGTGCACTATCGCGTTGGTCAGCTCGTCGGGGACGTACTGGCCGGCGTCGAGGTAGGCCCTGGCCTGCAGCCCCAGCTCGGTCTCGTTCGCGACGTTCATCCGGAAGATGTCGCCCGTCGAGATCGCCGGGACTTCGAGGACCTCGCACAGGCGCGCGGCCTGGGTGCCCTTGCCGGCTCCGGGAGGGCCGATCAGCAGGAGTCGGAAGCCCACCGGGGTCGAGGTCATCGGAGGAGCCCTTCGTAGTGGCGCTGCTGCAGCTGGGAGTCGATCTGCTTCACCGTCTCGAGTCCGACTCCGACGATGATCAGGATGGACGTTCCGCCGAAGGGGAAGTTCTGGTTGGCGCCGACGAGAGCGAGAGCCACGAGCGGGACCAGCGCGATCAGGCCGAGGTAGATCGATCCGGGCAGCGTCACCCGCGTGAGCACGTAGTTGAGGTACTCGGCGGTCGGCCGGCCGGCGCGGATGCCGGGGATGAAGCCGCCGTAGCGCTTCATGTTGTCGGCGACCTCGTCGGGGTTGAACGTGATCGCGACGTAGAAGTAGGTGAAGCCGACGATCAGGAGGAAGTAGAGCGCCATGTAGAGCGGGTGATCGCCCTGGGTCAGGTAGTTCGTGATCCAGGTGACCCAGCCCGGCGCCTCCTCGCCGGCGGCCGGCTGGTTGAACTGCGCGATGAGGGCGGGGAGGTAGAGCAGCGACGAGGCGAAGATGACCGGGACCACGCCCGCCATGTTCACCTTGATCGGGATGTAGGTGTTGTTGCCGCCGTAGGTGCGACGACCGACCATGCGCTTCGCGTACTGCACAGGGATGCGCCGCTGCGACTGCTCCACGAAGACCACCGCCACCACGAGCACGAGCCCGACGGCGAGGACGAGGAGGAAGACGTCGAAGCCGCGCGACTGCGCGATCGACCAGAGCGAGTTCGGGAACTGCGCGGCGATCGAGGTGAAGATGAGCAGCGACATGCCGTTGCCGATGCCGCGCTCGGTGATGAGCTCGCCCATCCACATGATGATTCCGGTGCCCGCCGTCATGGTGATGACCATGAGGAGGATGGAGTACCAGGCGTCGGTCGTGATCAGAGCCGAGCACTCGGGGACGTCGGAGTTGCCGAAGAGGGCTCCCGACCGCGCGACCGTGATGAGGGTCGTCGACTGCAGGACGCCCAGCGCGATCGTGAGGTAGCGCGTGTACTGCGTCAGCCTCGCCTGCCCCGACTGGCCCTCCTTGTAGAGGGTCTCGAAGTGGGGGATCACCACGCGCAGCAGCTGCACGATGATCGACGCCGTGATGTAGGGCATGATCCCGAGCGCGAAGATCGACAGCTGGAGCAGTGCTCCACCGCTGAAGAGGTTCACGAGCTCGTAGAGACCGGAGGTGCCCTGGTTGCCGGCGAGACAGGCCTGCACGGCGCTGAAGTCGACGAACGGAGCGGGGATGAAGGATCCCAGCCGGAAGATCGCCACGATCGCGAGGGTGAAGCCGATCTTGCGGCGGAGGTCGGGGGTGCGGAAGATCCGCGCAACGGCGCCAAACACTACCTAGGGTCTCCTGCTCAGTTCTTGGTGCGGGATACAGGTCGAGCTTGCCACCCGCTCCCCGAGGGCTGAGGCCCTGAGGGAGTCGGCGTGGCAAGCTCGACCGACAAGTCGCGTGGTGCTACTTGATGGATCCGCCCGCAGCGACGATCTTCTGCTCCGCGGAGCTGGAGACCTTGTCGACTGCGACGTTCAGCTTAACCGCAATGTCGCCGTCGCCGAGGACCTTCACCTTCTCGTTCTTGCGAACGGCACCCTTGGCGACGAGGTCGCCGATGGTGACGTCGCCGCCCTGAGGGTAGAGCTCCGAGAGGGCGGACAGGTTCACGACCTGGTACTCGACGCGGAACGGGTTCTTGAACCCGCGCAGCTTGGGAGTGCGCATGTGCAGAGGCATCTGCCCACCCTCGAACCCGAGGCGGACCTGGTTGCGAGCCCTGGTGCCCTTGGTGCCGCGACCGGCGGTCTTGCCCTTGGATCCCTCACCACGACCGACGCGCGTCTTCGCCTTCTTGGCGCCGGCGGCGGGGCGGAGGTGGTGGACCTTGAGCACCTGCTCCTTGGTGGCGGGCGCCTCGGAGGCGCCCTTCTTCGTGGAGGCCTGCGCCGGAGTCGTGGACTCCGTCGCGACGGCCTGGTTCTTGTCAGCCATTAGTCAATCTCCTCGACCTTCACCAGGTGGGCGACGGTCTTCACGTATCCGCGGTTCTGAGAGTTGTCCTCGCGGACGACGCTCTGACCGATCTTCCTGAGGCCGAGCGAGCGCAGCGTGTCGCGCTGGTACTGCTTCTCGCTGACCTTCGACTTGATCTGGGTCACCTTGAGCTGGGCCATCAGGCACCTGCCTTCGCGTTGGACGCGGCGGCGAGGGCGTCGGCCTCGGCACGGACGAGACGGGCCGGCGCGACCTGGTCGAAGTCGAGACCACGACGGGCGGCGACGGCGCGCGGCTCCTCGAGCTGCTGGAGAGCCTCGACGGTCGCGTGGACGATGTTGATGGTGTTCGACGAGCCGAGCGACTTGCTCAGCACGTCGTGGATGCCGGCGCACTCGAGCACGGCGCGGACGGGACCGCCGGCGATGACACCGGCACCCGCGGCGGCGGGGCGCAGGAGCACCACACCGGCAGCGGCCTCACCCTGGACGGGGTGCGGGATGGTCGAGCCGACGCGCGGGACGCGGAAGAAGTTCTTCTTCGCCTCCTCGACGCCCTTGGAGATGGCGGTCGGGACCTCGCGGGCCTTGCCGTAGCCGACGCCCACCAGTCCGTTGCCGTCGCCGACGACGACGAGCGCGGTGAAGCTGAAGCGACGACCGCCCTTGACGACCTTGGACACGCGGTTGATGGTGACGACGCGCTCGAGGAACTGGCTCTTATCGGAGTCACGTCCCCCGCGGTCGCGGCCGCCCTGGTTGCGGTCGCGGCCGCCGCGGCGGGGCTCGCGAGCCTCCTGCTGCGGCTGCGTGGACGCAGCGGTCTCGACGGGGGCCTCCGACACGGCGGCGACCTCGGGTTCCTTGTTCTCTGCGGGGGTCACAGGTTGAGCCCTGCCTCTCGTGCTCCATCGGCGATCGCGGCGACGCGACCGGCGTACTTGTTGCCGCCGCGGTCGAAGACGACCGCCTCGACTCCGGCGTTCTTGGCGCGCTCCGCGACCAGCTCGCCGACCTTGCGGGCCTTGGCGGTCTTGTCGCCGTCGAACACGCGGAGGTCGGCCTCGAGGGTCGACGCGGACGCGAGGGTACGACCCTGGGCGTCGTCGACGACCTGCACGAAGACGTGGCGGGCCGAGCGGTTGACGACGAGGCGGGGGCGCTCGGCGGATCCGACGACCTTCTTGCGCAGGCGGTCGTGACGACGACCGCGAGCAGCGGACTTGCTCTTTCCTCTGGTTCCGAGTCCCATGATCACTTACCGCTCTTTCCGGCCTTGCGGCGAACGACCTCGCCGGCGTAGCGCACGCCCTTGCCCTTGTAGGGCTCGGGCTTGCGGATCTTACGAATGTTGGCGGCCACCTCACCGACGGCCTGCTTCGAGATGCCGTGCACGGTGAGCTTGTTGTTGCCCTCGACCGTGAACGAGATGCCCGCGGGCGGGGTGACGACGACCGGGTGCGAGAAGCCGAGCGCGAACTCGATGTCCGAGCCCTTCGCCAGCACGCGGTAACCGGTTCCGACGACCTCGAGGCCCTTGGAGTAGCCCTGCGTGACACCGATGATGTCGTTCGCGATGAGCGTCCGGGTGAGGCCGTGGAGCGAGCGCGACTCGCGCTCGTCATCGGGGCGCGAGACCAGCACCTGGCTGCCCTCGACGGACACCTGGATGGGGCTGGCGATCGAGACCGTCAGCTCGCCCTTGGGGCCCTTGACGGTGACGACGGATCCGGCGACGGAGACGTCGACGCCCGTCGGGATCTCGATGGGGAGTCTTCCAATACGCGACATGAGGGGTTACCACACGTAGGCGAGGACTTCCCCACCCACGCCCTTCTTCTCGGCCTGGCGGTCGGTCAGCAGACCGCTCGAGGTGGACAGGATGGCGACGCCGAGGCCGCCGAGCACGGTGGGGATCTCGGAGGACTTCGCGTAGACGCGCAGACCCGGCTTCGAGACCCGCTTGATGCCGGCGATGGAGCGCTCGCGGTTTGGGCCGTACTTGAGGGAGATGGAGAGCGTCGTGCCGACGCGCGCCTCCTCGACCTTCCAGTCGGCGATGTAGCCCTCGCGCTTGAGGATCTCGGCGATGTGCGCCTTGAGCTTCGAGCCGGGGAGGGTGATGGAGTCGTGGTGCGCGGAGTTCGCGTTACGGATTCTGGTCAGCAGATCTGCGACCGGATCAGTCATGGTCATGGCTGATGGTGCCTTTCTCGCCTGGTTTCGGCACCCTTTACAAGAGTGACGACCTGTGGTGTGGGACGGCGCCGACGACGTCGACGCCCATGCGGCCGCGCGAACGCAGGCCAACGAGCCATGCTACATGGCTGAGGGCCGGCGGTCGAGGGCCGAGTTCGTGGGGAACCGCCCCGCCGCCTCCCCGGGAGGAGGCGGCGGGAAAGACAGAACCGGGGAGCGGTTCTCACCGCTCCCCGGCTCCGAGGTGTTGCTACGCGTTGTCCGCCGACTTGAACGGGAAGCCGAGCTGCTTGAGCAGCGCGCGACCCTCGTCGTCGGTCTTCGCGGTGGTCACGACGGTCACGTCGAAGCCGCGGACCCGGTCGATGCGGTCCTGGTCGATCTCGTGGAAGATCGACTGCTCGGTGATGCCGAAGGTGTAGTTGCCGTTGCCGTCGAACTGGCGGTCCGACAGTCCGCGGAAGTCGCGGATGCGGGGCAGCGCCACCGAGAGCAGACGGTCGAGGAACTCCCACGCGCGGTCACCGCGGAGGGTGACGTGCGCGCCGATCGCCTGACCCTCGCGCAGCTTGAACTGCGCGATGGACTTGCGGGCCTTCGTGACCTGCGGCTTCTGGCCGGTGATCGCGGTGAGGTCCTTGATGGCGCCGTCGATGATCTTGCCGTCGCGGGCAGCCTCGCCGACACCGGTGTTCACGACGACCTTGACCAGTCCGGGGACCTGGTGGACGTTCGTGAAGCCGAACTGCTCCTTGAGCGTGGCGATGATCTCGGCCTGGTACTTGGCCTTGAGCCGCGGCTGAACCTTCGCAGCCACTGCGGTGGTGTCAGTCATTACAGTTCCTCACCCGACGCCTTCGCGTAGCGAACGCGAACGGTCTTGGTCACGCCGTCCTTGGTGACGGCCACGTTGCGGTGGCCGACACGGGTCGGCTTCTTGGTCTTCGGGTCGACGACCGCGACATTGGAGATGTGGATCGATGCCTCGACGGTCTCGATGCCGCCCTCCTTCGAGCCGCGCTGCGACTGGCCGACGCGGGTGTGCTTCTTGACGAAGTTCACGCCCTCGACGACGACTCGGTTGCGCTCGACCAGGACCTCGAGAACCTTGCCCTGCTTGCCGCGGTCTCCGCCGCGGGCCTGGGTAGCGCCCGAGATGACCTGGACGAGGTCACCCTTCTTGATCTTGGCCATGACTAGATAACCTCCGGTGCCAGCGAGACGATCTTCATGAACTTCTTGTCGCGGAGCTCGCGACCGACCGGTCCGAAGATGCGGGTGCCGCGGGGGTCCCCGTCGTTCTTGAGGATCACGGCGGCGTTCTCGTCGAACTTGATGTACGAGCCGTCGGGACGACGGGTCTGCTTGACGGTGCGGACGATGACCGCCTTGACGACGTCGCCCTTCTTCACGTTGCCACCGGGGATCGCGTCCTTGACGGTGGCGACGATGATGTCACCGAGACCGGCGTAGCGGCGGCCGGAGCCACCGAGGACGCGGATCGTGAGGAGTTCCTTGGCGCCGGTGTTGTCGGCGACCTTCACTCGGGATTCTTGCTGAAGCATGTGTCTCTCCTGCTAACTCAAGTAGGCCGCGGCCTACTTGGCCTTCTCGAGGATCTCGACCAGGCGCCAGCGCTTGGTGGCGCTGAGGGGACGGGTCTCGCTGATGACGACGAGGTCGCCGATGCCCGCGGTGTTCAGCTCGTCGTGAGCCTTGACCTTGGACGTGCGGCGGATGACCTTGCCGTAGAGGGGGTGCTTCACGCGGTCCTCGACCTCGACGACGATGGTCTTCTCCATCTTGTCGCTGGTGACGTAGCCGCGGCGGGTCTTGCGGTAGCCGCGAGCGCCCTCCTGCTTGACGTCGTGGGCGGCCGACTCGTGGCCGGCGGTGTCATTGACGGTTGCCATTACTTGGCCTCCTCGTTCGACTCGGTCGCCTCGACCTCGGCCTTGGCGGCCTTCTTGGTCTTGGGCTTCTTCTCCGCCTTGGCCGGAGCCTCGACGGGTGCGGGGGTGGCGCGGATGCCCAGCTCGCGCTCACGGATGACCGTGTAGATGCGGGCGATGTCGCGCTTGACGGCACGCAGGCGGCCGTTGGTGTCGAGCTGACCGGTGGCCGACTGGAAGCGGAGGTTGAACAGCTCCTCCTTGGCCTTCTTCAGCTCGGAGACGAGACGCTCGTCCTCGAAGGTGTCGAGCTCGGTGGGGACGAGCTCCTTGGATCCGATCGCCATTACGCGTCTCCCTCCTCGCGCTTGATGATGCGTGCCTTGAGAGGCAGCTTGTGAATGGCACGAGTCATCGCTTCGCGAGCGAGCTTCTCCTCGACGCCGGCGACCTCGAAGAGGACGCGACCCGGCTTGACGTTCGCGACCCACCACTCGGGCGAGCCCTTACCGGAACCCATGCGGGTCTCGGCGGGCTTCTTGGTCAGCGGGCGGTCGGGGTAGATGTTGATCCACACCTTTCCACCGCGCTTGATGTGACGGGTCATCGCGATACGAGCGGACTCGATCTGACGGTTGGTCACGTAGGCGGGGGTGAGGGCCTGGATGCCGTACTCACCGAACGACACCTTCGTGCCGCCGGTGGCCTGGCCCGAGCGACCCGGGTGGTGCTGCTTGCGGTGCTTGACTCGACGGGGAATCAACATGGTTATGCCTCAACTCCTGCTGCGACGGGCGCCTCGCTCTGCTGGCGGGGGGCGCGACGCGGTCGGTCGCTGCGCTCGGGGCGCGACGACTTGCTGTTCGCCTGCTCGCGGGCGAGCTCCTTGTTGGTGATGTCGCCCTTGTAGATCCAGACCTTCACGCCGATGCGGCCGAAGGTGGTCTTCGCCTCGTAGAAGCCGTAGTCGATGTTCGCGCGGAGGGTGTGCAGCGGCACGCGTCCCTCGCGGTAGAACTCCGAACGGCTCATCTCGGCGCCGCCGAGGCGGCCGGAGACCTGGATGCGGACACCCTTGGCGCCGGCGCGCTGCGCGCCCTGCAGTCCCTTGCGCATCGCGCGGCGGAAGGCCACGCGGGCGGAGAGCTGCTCGGCGATGCCCTGGGCGACCAGCTGAGCCTCGGCCTCGGGGTTCTTGACCTCGAGGATGTTGAGCTGGATCTGCTTGGCGGTGAGCTTCTCGAGGTCGGCGCGGATGCGCTCGGCCTCGGCGCCGCGGCGGCCGATCACGATGCCCGGGCGGGCGGTGTGGATGTCGACGCGGACGCGGTCGCGGGTGCGCTCGATCTCGATGCGGGCGACGCCCGCGCGGTCGAGCTGCGTGGCGAGGAGCCGGCGGATCTTGACGTCCTCAGCGAGGTAGTCGCTGTACCGCTGGCCCTTCTTGGTGCTGTCGGAGAACCAGCGCGACACGTGGTCGGTGGTGATTCCCAGACGGAAACCGTAGGGGTTTACTTTCTGACCCATTACTTGGTCCCCTCCTCAGGAGTGGCCAGCACGACGGTGATGTGGCTGGTGCGCTTGTTGATGCGGAAGGCACGACCCTGGGCACGGGGCTGGAATCGCTTGAGGGTGGTTCCCTCATCGACGAAGGCGCGGGACACGAACAGGTCCTGGTCGTCGAGGTACTCGTTCGAGGCATCGGCCTTGACACGAGCGTTCGCCATCGCCGAGGCGACGAGCTTGTAGACGGGCTCCGAAGCGCCCTGCTCTGCGAACTTCAGGATGGCCAGGGCCTCCTGGGCCTGCTTGCCGCGGATCAGGTTCACGACACGGCGAGCCTTCTGGGGGGTGACGCGGATGTGTCGCACGCGTGCGATCGACTCCACCATTTCTCTCCTCCTTCTCGTCGCCGCTTAGCGGCGACGGCCCTTCTTGTCGTCCTTCTCGTGACCGCGGAAGGTCCGAGTGGGGGCGAACTCGCCGAGCTTGTGGCCGACCATGGTCTCGGTCACGAACACGGGGATGTGCTTGCGTCCGTCGTGGACCGCGATGGTGTGTCCCAGCATCGCCGGGATGATCATCGAGCGGCGCGACCAGGTCTTGATGACGTTCTTGTTGCCGGCTTCGTTAGCGGTGAACACCTTGCGGAGCAGGTGGTCATCGACGAAGGGGCCCTTCTTGAGACTGCGAGGCATCTTCTACAACTCCTACTTGCGCTTCTTACCGGCGGTGCGGCGGCGAACGATGAGCTTGTCGCTCTCCTTGTTGGGGCGACGGGTGCGTCCCTCGGACTGACCCCAGGGGCTGACCGGGTGGCGACCACCGGAGGTCTTGCCCTCTCCACCACCGTGGGGGTGGTCGACCGGGTTCATCGCGACACCGCGGACGGTCGGGCGGACGCCCTTCCAGCGCATGCGGCCGGCCTTGCCCCAGTTGATGTTCGACTGCTCGGCGTTGCCGACCTCGCCGATCGTGGCGCGGCAGCGCGCGTCGACGTTGCGGATCTCGCCCGACGGCAGGCGGAGCTGCGCGTAGGGGCCGTCCTTGGCGACGAGGCGGACCGAGGCGCCGGCCGAGCGGGCGAGCTTGGCGCCGCCTCCGGGCTTGATCTCGATGGCGTGGATGACCGTACCGGTCGGGATGTTGCGCAGCGGCAGGTTGTTGCCGGGCTTGATGTCAGCTCCGGCACCCGACTCCACGATGTCGCCCTGGGCGAGCTTGTTCGGGGCCAGGATGTAGCGCTTGGTGCCGTCCACGAAGTGGAGCAGCGCGATGCGCGCCGTGCGGTTGGGGTCGTACTCGATGTGAGCGACCTTGGCGTTGATGCCGTCCTTGTCGTTGCGACGGAAGTCGATCAGGCGGTACTGGCGCTTGTGGCCACCACCGATGTGACGCGTCGTGATGCGGCCGGAGTTGTTGCGGCCACCGGTCTTGGACAGCGGGCGAAGGAGCGACTTCTCGGGCGTCGATCGGGTGATCTCGGCGAAGTCGGCGACGCTGGAGCCGCGGCGACCAGGGGTCGTGGGCTTGTACTTGCGAATAGCCATTGTCTGTTTTCCTCTACGCTTCTTCGGCTCAGCCGACGTTCGTGAAGATGTCGATGGAGCCGGACTTCAGCGTGACGATCGCGCGCTTGGTGTCCTTGCGCTTGCCGGTGCCGAACTTCGTGCGGCGGGTCTTGCCCTGACGGTTCAGGGTGTTGATCGACGCGACCTCGACTCCGAAGATCTTCTCGATGGCGAGCTTGATCTCGGTCTTGTTCGAGCGCGGGTCGACGACGAAGGTGTACTTCCCCTCGTCGATCAGGCCGTACGACTTCTCGGAGACCACCGGGGAGATGATGACGTCGCGGGGGTCCTTGTTGAACGCGGCGGACTGGCTCATGCGTTCACCTCTTCCTTCTTGGTCTCGGCGCCCGACTTGACGGCGACGAACGCGTCGATCGCAGCCTTCGAGAAGACGATGTCGTCGGAGACGAGCACGTCGTAGGCGTTGAGCTGGTCGACCGGCAGGATGTGCACGAACGGCACGTTGCGCAGCGACAGCTCGGCGATGTAGTCGTCGCGCTCGAGCACCACGAGGACGTTGCGCGACACCGAGAGGGCGTCGAGCAGGACGAGGACGTCTTTGGTCTTCGGGGTGTCTCCGAGGGCGAGGGACTCGACCACGTGGATGCGGGCACCGCGGGCGCGGTCGGAGAGAGCGCCGAGCAGAGCCGCGGCGATCATCTTCTTGGGGGTGCGCTGGGCGTAGTTGCGGGGAGTCGGTCCGTGGACGACGCCACCACCGGTCATGTGCGGGGCGCGGATCGAGCCCTGACGAGCGCGACCGGTTCCCTTCTGCTTGAACGGCTTGCGTCCGGCTCCGGAGACCTCGCCACGGTTCTTCGTCTTGTGGGTTCCCTGGCGCGCCGCGGCGAGCTGGGCCACGACGACCTGGTGGATGAGGGGGATGTTGGTCTGGACGTCGAAGAGCTCGGCGGGGAGCTCGAACGAGCCCGCCTTCTGGCCCTGGACGTCGATGATGTCGACAGAGGTAGCCATGGAACTACGCTCCCTTCACGGCGTTGCGAACGAACACGAGGCGACCGCGCGCACCGGGGACGGCGCCCTTGACGAGCAGCAGGCCCTTCTCGGCGTCGACGGAGTGCACCTTGAGGTTGAGCACGGTGACGCGCTCGCCACCCATGCGGCCCGCCATGCGCATGCCCTTGAAGACACGGCTGGGGGTCGAGGAGGCGCCGATGGAACCGGGCTTGCGGTGGTTGCGGTGCGAACCGTGCGAGGACGAGACGCCCTTGAAGTTGTGACGCTTCATCACACCGGCGAAGCCCTTGCCCTTGCTGGTGCCGACGACGTCGACCTTGGTGCCGGCCTCGAAGACGGCGTCCACGGTCAGCTCCTGGCCGGCCGAGTAGGAGCTCGCGTCGGCGGTGCGGACCTCGGTGAGGTGGCGGCGGGGCGTGACGCCCGCGGCGTCGAAGTGACCGGCGGAGGGCTTGTTCACCTTGCGCGGGTCGATGGCACCGGCGGCGATCTGGACGGCGGTGTAGCCGTCCTTCTCCTCCGTGCGGACCTGGGTCACGACGTTGGGGCTGATCTCGATGACCGTGACGGGGACGAGCTTGTTGTTCTCGTCCCAGACCTGGGTCATGCCGAGCTTCGTGCCGAGGAGGCCCTTGCTGGTCTTCAGCGTGGGGGAAACAGTGACAGACATGGTGGCACTCCTCCTTAGAGCTTGATCTCGATGTTGACGTCGGCCGGCAGGTCGAGACGCATGAGCGAGTCGACGGCCTTGGGCGTCGGGTCGATGATGTCGATGAGGCGCTTGTGGGTGCGCATCTCGAAGTGCTCGCGGCTGTCCTTGTACTTGTGAGGCGAACGGATCACGCAGACCACGTTCTTCTCGGTCGGAAGCGGCACCGGGCCGACGACCGTTGCTCCGGCACGGGTCACCGTGTCGACGATCTTGCGCGCCGACGTGTCGATGACCTCGTGGTCGTACGACTTCAGTCGGATGCGGATCTTCTGTCCCGCCATGTGTGATCTCTCACTCTCTTGTTATTGCGTCGTACGCGACGGACCTCTCGGTCCCGCCTCGCATTGGACGCGCTCGCGAAGGAACTCCGGTCACCCGGAAAAGTGCACCAGTGTTCTTCTGTCAAAAGCACCGCACTCAGGGCGCTCGTCCGACGTGCAGAACGCACGACGCACGGAGAGCCCGTTGAGTTGTCGGTTGTTTCGTTCTGCTACCCGCCGCCTCGATGACGCATCCGCTGGGCCGCCCTCTCGGGTCGAGCCGCTGCGGCGCCGTCTCGGCACTGCCTGGCAGTGTTCCACCCGACCGCAGCACGCTGCGTGGGCAGAAATTTTGAACTAGAAGAGTCTCCCACAGATACCCCACCCGTGCAACCCGGGCGTGTCGCGCTCGGGGCCCCTCTCCTGCCCCGGTATCCCGGGGCAGGAGGTCTCGGGAGTCAGTCGAACAGGAGAGCGCGGAGGGTGGTCTCGGCGGACGCCGGTCGGGTGGGATCGATGGTCTCCCCGGCGCGGAAGTGATCGAGGAGCCGGGGGTCCACGTAGCTGGCGCGCGCGACCGTCGGGGTGTTCCCGAGGACGGAGGAGGCGTCGCGCATCGCCTGCGCGACGGCCGCGTTCCGCAGGCGCTGCGTGGGCTGCGGACCCGCCTTCGCCAGGCTGAGTGCGGCGGCCACTGTTCCGTGAAGGGTGCGGAAGTCCTTCGCCGTGAAGTCGTCGCCCGCGCGCTCGCGCACGTAGTCGTTGATCTCGGGGGCCGAGATCGGACGCCACTCCCTGCCGTCCTTCCACGCGAGGAGCCTGGCGTTCGGGCCGCGCCGCTTCAGCAGCCGGACGACGCGCGCCAGATCGTGATCGAGGATCTCGCTCGTCCAGGCCTGGTGGCTCTTGCCGGGGAACGCCAGGGCGACGCGGTCGCCGTGCGTGGTCGCGTGCGCGCACAGCAGCGTCGACAGGCCGATGCTCCCGTGCTCCTTCGCGTAGCGCTCGCTGCCCACGCGGAGGGAGCCGGTGTCGAGCATCCGGAACGCCGTCGCGAGCGCCCGCTCCCGAGTCGGCCTCTCGCCCCGGAGGTCGATCGTCACCGCTCGGCGGGCACTCGGGAGGGACTCGGCCAGCCGGAGGGCACGGTCGAACTTGATCCGGTCCTTCTGCTCGCGCCAGGTCGGGTGGTAGATGTACTGCCGGCGCCCAGCGGCGTCGACGCCCATGGCCTGGATGTGCCCGTTGGGGTAGGGCGCGATCCAGACGTCCTTCCACGCGGGCGGGATGCCGAGATGATCGAAGCGGGCGCGCAGCTCCGGGTCGGTGACCGTCGTCCCGCGAGGATCGCGGTAGCTGAACCCCGAACCGGCACGGACCCTGGTGTAGCCGCGCCCGCTCGAATCGGTCCTGCGGAGTCGTTGCTTGCGCGCGTCTGCCATCGTTCCGACGTTAGGGCGAGGACGGACCCGCGGGTACGGCTTGACGAACGCGGCGGCGAGAACCGCTACTCGTTGCCGAGGCGCTTGTCGGCCTGCCGCTTCAGGTCCTCGATGCGCTCGTCGTACTTCCCGCCGGTGAGACGGCTGGCGATGTCGCCGGTCTTCTCGAGCACCTGGTCCGAGACCCGCTCGGCCTTCTCGCTGCGCAGGGCCTCCTGCGCCTTCTCGCTGTTGAGCAGTTCGCCGGCACGACGGCCGAGCTTCCCGAGATCCACCATGATTCCTCCTCGATCGTCGCACCCGTGAGCCGAGCGCGCCCCAGTGTCTCGGGAGAGGCTGGACGAACGATGCGGACGGAGGGCGGCGGTCAGCCGACGAGGTCGAGGACCCGCGTCGCCGCGTCGGCGAGGGCCCGTCCGTAGGAGGGACCGTGACCGGCGGCGTGCACGGCGAGGGGGTGCAGCTGATGCAGCGGCACCCGGTCGGCGGCGCCGGGTCGGAGGGGGCGCACCTCCTCGTAGCCGGCGAGGATCTCGGACAGGTGCGGCGCCCCGAACAGCGCCAGCATGGCCAGATCGGTCTCGCGGTGGCCGCCGTGCGCGGCCGGATCGATCAGCACCGCCCCCTCCGGCGACCACATCACGTTGCCCGTCCAGAGATCGCCGTGCAGGCGCGCCGGCTCCTCGCCGTCGTCGAAGTCGCCCGCGCCGATCGGGACGAGCGCGCGCTCGACGGTCCGCGCCTCCGCAGCACTGAGATTGCCGGCCTCGACCGCAGGGGCGAGGAAGGGTCGCACCCGCTGCTGGGCGTAGAACAGTCCCCAGGAGTCGACCGGATCGCAGGGCATGGAGCGCCGCCCGATGTAGGCGGGTCCGTCCCATCCGTCGGGAGGGGACCCGAACGCCGGCGCTCCCGCCGCGTGGGTCCGCGCGAGTGCTCGGCCGAAGGCGCGGGCCGCACCGGCGCCGGGACGCCCGGTCGGGATCTCCTCGAGCGAGATGCTGCCGACGCCGACCTCGACCACCTCGACGCAGCGCACTCCCCCTTCGGCCTCCGCCGCGCGCAGCCAGGCGAGCCCCGCCGCCTCCCACTCGAAGAAGGACGGACGAGCGCCGCGATCGCGCTTCACGAACACCATGCCGACCACGCTAGCCCGGGGACGACGAGAGGGGCCGCCCGCATGACGCGGACGACCCCTCTCGAGAGATCAGTAGGAGAACCTACTTGACGATCTTGGTGACCGTTCCGGCACCCACGGTGCGTCCACCCTCGCGGATGGCGAAGCCGAGGCCCTCCTCCATGGCGATCGGCTGGATCAGCGCGACCGTCATGTCGGTGGTGTCGCCGGGCATGACCATCTCGGTGCCCTCGGGCAGCGTGATGACGCCGGTGACGTCGGTGGTGCGGAAGTAGAACTGCGGGCGGTAGTTCGCGTAGAACGGGTTGTGACGCCCGCCCTCGTCCTTCGACAGGATGTACGCGGTGCCCTCGAAGTCGGTGTGCGGCGTGACCGACCCCGGCTTGACGACGACCTGGCCGCGCTCGACGTCCTCGCGCTTGGTGCCGCGGAGGAGCAGACCGCAGTTCTCGCCGGCCCAGGCCTCGTCGAGCTGCTTGTGGAACATCTCGATACCGGTGACCGTGGTCTTCTGCGTCGGGCGGATGCCGACGATCTCGACCTCGGAGTTCAGAGCGAGGGTTCCACGCTCCGCACGGCCGGTGACGACGGTTCCACGACCGGTGATCGTGAAGACGTCCTCGATCGGCATGAGGAACGGCTTGTCCTTGTCGCGGATCGGGTCCGGGATGGACTCGTCGACGGCGTCCATGAGGTCGAGGATGGACTGGGTCCACGCCTCGTCACCCTCGAGGGCCTTGAGGCCGGAGACGCGGACGACGGGGGCGTTGTCGCCGTCGAAGCCCTGCGACGCGAGGAGCTCGCGGACCTCGAGCTCGACGAGCTCGAGGATCTCCTCGTCGTCGACCATGTCGGCCTTGTTCAGCGCGACGAGCAGGTAGGGGACGCCGACCTGCTTGGCGAGGAGGACGTGCTCGCGGGTCTGAGCCATCGGGCCGTCGGTGGCGGCGACCACGAGGATCGCGCCGTCCATCTGAGCCGCGCCGGTGATCATGTTCTTGATGTAGTCGGCGTGACCCGGGGCGTCGACGTGCGCGTAGTGGCGCTTCGGCGTCTCGTACTCGACGTGCGAGATGTTGATCGTGATGCCGCGCTGGCGCTCCTCGGGAGCGGAGTCGATCGACGCGAAGTCGCGCTGAACGTTGGTGGCGGACGGGAACTTGTCTGCGAGAACCTTGGAGATCGCCGCGGTCAGCGTCGTCTTTCCGTGGTCGACGTGACCGATGGTTCCGATGTTGACGTGCGGCTTGGTCCGCTCGAACTTGGCCTTAGCCACTGTGGGTCCTCCTCAGGACTTAGGTGCAAGCATCCGCATCCGACGCCGCACGGGGCGGCACGAGGACAGAGGGCTTGCGGGGGTTTTGTGTACTTATGTTACCGGCAGTGGTCGTACTGGTTTCGACTCGAGTACGGCAGCAAACCCGCACGACACTACCAGGCCCCCGCCGTCCACGAGGACGGCGGGGGTGGGAGGGCTGAGTTACTCGCCCTTGTTCTTCTGGATGATCTCCTCGGCCACGGCCTTGGGGACCTCGGAGTAGCTCTCGAAGGTCATCGAGTAGACGGCACGGCCCGAGGTCTTCGAGCGCAGGTCGCCGATGTAGCCGAACATCTCGGACAGCGGCACGTTGGCGCGGATGACCTTGATGCCGGTGGCGTCCTCCATCGACTGGATCATCCCGCGACGCGAGTTGATGTCGCCGATGACGTCGCCCATGTACTCCTCGGGAGTGCGGACCTCGACGGCCATGAGCGGCTCGAGGAGGACGGGCTGCGCCTTGCGCGACGCCTCCTTGAACGCGATCGAGCCGGCGATCTTGAACGCCATCTCGGAGGAGTCGACGTCGTGCGCGGCACCGTCGGTCAGGGTCGCCTTGACGCCCACCATCGGGTACCCGGCGAGCGTGCCCACCTGCATGGCGTCGCGGATCCCCGCGTCGACCGACGGGATGTACTCGCGGGGAACGCGTCCACCCGAGACGCCGTTGACGAACTCGTAGGTCTTGTCGGCCTCGACCTCCATCGGCTCGATGGTGATCTGGACCTTCGCGAACTGGCCGGAGCCACCCGTCTGCTTCTTGTGGGTGTAGTCGTACTTCTCGACTGTGCGACGGATCGTCTCGCGGTACGCGACCTGCGGCTTGCCGACGTTGGCCTCGACGTTGAACTCGCGCTTCATGCGGTCCACCAGGATGTCGAGGTGCAGCTCGCCCATTCCCTTGATGACCGTCTGACCGGTCTCCTGGTTCTGCTCGGTGCGGAAGGTGGGGTCCTCCTCCGCGAGCTTCTGGATCGCGGTGCCGAGCTTCTCCTGGTCGGCCTTGGTCTTCGGCTCGATGGCGACCTCGATGACGGGCTCGGGGAAGGTCATGGACTCGAGCACCACCTGTGCCTGGGGGTCGCTCAGGGTGTCACCGGTCGTGGTGTCCTTGAGGCCGATGACCGCGTAGATGTGGCCGGCCGTGACGGAGTCGACCGGGTTCTCCTTGTTCGAGTGCATCTGGAAGATCTTGCCGATGCGCTCCTTCTTGCCCTTGGTCGAGTTGATGACCTGGGCGCCGGAGTCGAGCTTGCCCGAGTAGACGCGGACGTAGGTCAGACGACCGAAGAACGGGTGCACCGCGACCTTGAACGCGAGCGCCGAGAAGGGCTCGGTCGAGTCGGCGTGACGCATGATGACCTTCTCCTCGTCGCGGACGTCGTGGGCCTCGATGGCCGGGACGTCGAGCGGTGAGGGGAGGTAGTCGACGACCGCGTCGAGCATCGGCTGGACACCGCGGTTCTTGAACGCGGAACCGCAGAGCACGGGGTAGATGTCGGAGTTGACCGTGAGCTTGCGGATCGCCGCCTTGATCTCGGCGACGGTCAGCTCCTCACCGCCGAAGTACTTCTCGAGCAGCTCGTCGGAGGTCTCGGCGACCGTCTCGAGCAGCTTGTGGCGGTACTCGGCCGCCTTCTCGGCGAGGTCGGCGGGGATCTCCTCGATCTCGTACTTCGCGCCCAGCGCGACGTCACCCTTGGAGTCGCCGCGCCACGTGAGCGCGCGCATCTCGACCAGGTCGACGACGCCCTCGAAGTTCGACTCGGCACCGATCGGCAGCTGGATGACCAGCGGCTTCGCGCCGAGGCGCTTGATGATCGTGTCGACGGTGTAGTAGAAGTCGGCGCCGAGCTTGTCCATCTTGTTGACGAAGCAGATGCGCGGGACGTCGTACTTGTCGGCCTGACGCCAGACGGTCTCGGACTGGGGCTCCACGCCCTCCTTGCCGTCGAAGACCGCGACCGCGCCGTCGAGGACGCGCAGCGAGCGCTCGACCTCGACGGTGAAGTCGACGTGACCCGGGGTGTCGATGATGTTGATCTGGTTCTTGTTCCAGAAGCAGGTCGTCGCGGCCGACGTGATCGTGATGCCGCGCTCCTGCTCCTGCGCCATCCAGTCCATCGTGGCAGCGCCGTCGTGGACCTCACCGATCTTGTGCGTGATACCCGTGTAGAACAGGATGCGCTCGGTGGTGGTGGTCTTGCCGGCATCGATGTGGGCCATGATGCCGATGTTGCGGACCTTGTTCAGGTCGGTGAGCACATCTTGTGCCACGGAGTTCCTCCGATAGGTGATGGAGCCAGCGCAACGGGTTCATGGCCGATCGGCTGGGTCTGGTGGTGGCGGTCGCCCGACCGCGTGGATCGGGCGATCCGCCGCCGGGCCCCGGCCCGCGACGCGAAGGCCGCGGGCCGGGGGTTCGCGGTCGCTCGAAGCGGCCGCGGGGTGCGCTACCAGCGGTAGTGCGCGAAGGCCTTGTTCGACTCGGCCATCTTGTGGGTGTCCTCGCGACGCTTCACAGCGGCGCCGAGTCCGTTCGACGCGTCGAGGATCTCGTTCATGAGACGCTCGGTCATCGTCTTCTCGCGACGGGCCTTCGCGTAGCTGGTGAGCCAGCGGAGCGCGAGGGTGTTGGCGCGGTGGGGCTTGACCTCGACCGGGACCTGGTAGGTCGAGCCGCCGACGCGGCGGCTGCGGACCTCGAGGGTCGGGCGGACGTTGTCGAGCGCCTTCTTGAGGGTGACGACCGCATCCTGGCCGTTCTTGGCCGACACGCCTTCGAGGGCACCGTAGACGATGCGCTCGGCGAGGCCCTTCTTGCCGTCCAGGAGGATCTTGTTGACGAGCTGGCTGACGACCGGGGCGCCGTAGACGGGGTCTGCGACGACGGGGCGCTTGGGAGCTGGGCCCTTACGAGGCATTACTTCTTCTCCATCTTCGCGCCGTACCGGCTGCGAGCCTGCTTGCGGTTCTTGACGGCCTGGGTGTCCAGGGCGCCGCGAACGATCTTGTAGCGGACACCGGGGAGGTCCTTCACGCGACCGCCGCGCACGAGCACCATCGAGTGCTCCTGCAGGTTGTGGCCCTCGCCGGGGATGTAGGCGGTGACCTCGGTGCCGTTGGAGAGCTTCACGCGGGCCACCTTGCGGAGGGCCGAGTTCGGCTTCTTGGGCGTGGTCGTGTAGACGCGCGTGCAGACGCCGCGCTGCTGGGGGTTGGCCTTCAGGGCGGGAGCCTTGGTCTTGGTGACCTTCGGCGTGCGTCCCTTTCGGACCAACTGCTGAATCGTTGGCACTGGTTTGCTCCTTGAATGCTGCACGGTGACAGCGGATCGATGGTCGACATTCGACCTGTCCGTCGCCGGACGCGGCCGAGTTCATCTGGACCCGACGCACCCCGCACGCCGACGAGCGGCGTGCTGGGGAGGAGGACGGATATGCCGTGGGGGCCGCCCGATCGGACGAACCCTCGGACCCTTGCGGACCCGGTAGAGCACAGTGCCGCGCCGGCGCCGACCCGGAGGCACGACACGAGCGCACGACAAAGCGCACACCCGAAGAATATTACGGGGAGTGACGGGGCCGGTCAACCGAGAGCGGTTCGCCCTCGGCGAGCACGGAGCCTCATTCGCGCTCGTCGCCCTCCCAGCCCCAGTGCGGTCGCTGCCCTCCGGCGTCCCGTCGCGCCAGCAGGAGGAGGAAGACGGCCTGGACGACAGCGGCCAGCACTCCCGTGGCGACGGCGAACGCGGTCGCCGCGTGATCGAGCGCGTAGCCGAGGATCGCGCCCGGCTCGCCGCGGCCGAGTCCGTACAGGGCTCCGCCTGCGACGAGGAAGAGGAGGTAGGCGATCACGCCCGTGGCCAGGGCGGGTGCGAGGACGCGGGTCACCCGTGGTCGCGCCGCCAGGGTGATCATGGCGAGCAGCACCGCCAGCACGCAGACCGCGACCGAGACGGGTCCGAGCAGCGGCCCCGCGTCGCGCTCCGGGACGACGTCCTGATCGAGCAGCAGGCTCAGGACCCCGAACGCGCAGACGACGAGCGCGAGGTAGAGGAACGAGGCGAACGCGGCGAGGGCGATGCCGTAGCCGAGCCCCGCTGCGCGCCCCTGCTCGCCCGACCCCGGGGTCGTCACGACTGCGCGGCGGCTTCGCGCTCGGCGTTGCGGCGCTTGACTCCGCGGGCGCGACCCGCGATCAGCGCACCGCCCCAGACGCTCACCTCCCGCGCGAGCACCGCTGCGGCGAGGACGGATGCCAGCACGGCGGGGTCGCGGAGGAAGTCGACGAGGAGGGCGCGGTCCTCGGGCACGGAGGCGCCTCCCACCGCGACCCAGCCGCCCACCAGAGCGGCGGCGCCGGTCAGCAGCGCGACGAAGAAGCCGCCGAGCACGTAGGCCCACCAGCCGGCGCGGTTCACGGCGAGCACGATGAGCGCGAGGCCCACGAAGAAGACCGCCACGGGGACGAGGAACCCGGGAGTCGGTCCCTGCTCGAGAGCCACCGCGAGCGGATCTCCGGTCACCCCCTCGACGAGGAGCAGGCGGATCGCGGTCAGCGCGACGAGCAGGAGAGCGGCGAAGACCGCGGTCGTGAGCAGTGCGATGGCGAGACCGGCCAGGCGGTTGCCCGAGCGGCGCACCGGCTCCTGCTCGGCCTCCACCGAGCCCAGGGGCGAGGACGCCGCCACGGGCGAGGAGGGGGTCTCCGAGGTCTGCGGACGGTCGCCGGGCTGCGGCTCCGGCCAGACGTACTCGCGGGTCGGCTGCGGTCCGGTACCGCCGGCGTTCTCGGTCGCGGAGGGCATCCGCGTGGTCTCGGCTTCGCTGTTCCAGGTCACTCGGTCAGCATAAGCACGGCCCACGGGCAGTCGGGGTCCGCCGCGCGGCTCCCGTGGAAGGGGGACAGCAACCGGCCGGCGAACTCACTCCAGGGGATGGAGGAGCCGGTGCAGGAACTGCCGCGTGCGCGCCTGGCTCGGCTCGCGGAGGAGCTGCGCCGGAGCTCCCCGCTCGACCACCACGCCGTCGGCCATGAAGACGACCTCCGACGCGACCTGCCGCGCGAACTCGAGCTCGTGTGTGACGACGAGCATCGTCCAGCCCTCCCCTGCGAGCTCCTTCATGAGCGACAGCACGTCGCCGACCAGCTCCGGATCCAGTGCCGAGGTGGGCTCGTCGAACAGCAGGAGATCAGGGCGCAGGGCGAGAGCCCTGACGATGCCGACACGCTGCTGCTGCCCGCCGGACAGCTCGAAGGGGTAGGCGCCCCCGCGGCCGCCGAGACCCACCCGCTCGAGCAGCGCCTCCGCCTCCGGGACCACCTCGGCAGCGCTGCGCCGCTGGACGCGCAGCGGACCCTCGGTGACGTTCTCGAGAACGGTGAGGTGAGGGAAGAGGTTGAAGTGCTGGAACACCATCGCCGAACGGTCGCGCAGCGTCGTCAGAGCGCGCTTGCCGACGCCGACTCCGAAGTCGAGCACCGAGCCGTCGGCCAGCTCCACCGTTCCGCCGTCGGGGATCTCGAGGCTGTTGAGGCACCGCAGCACCGTCGTCTTGCCCGACCCCGACGGACCGATGAGGGCGATCACCTCGCCCCTCCGGATCTCGAGATCGATGCCCCGCAGGACCTCGATGCCGGCGAAGGACTTGCGCAGCCCGCGGGCGGAGAGCACCGGGGGCTCGACGGAGGCGTCAGTGGGCGACATAGCGGTCCAATCGCTTCTCGAGGAGGCCCTGGCCGCTGGAGAGGACGAGGCAGATGAGCCAGTAGATGAGGGCGGCCTCGAGGTAGAGGAGCATGAACTCGCTGGAGGCGGTGGCGATCTGCTGCGCCTGGCGGAAGAGCTCGGTCACGAGGATCAACGAGGCGAGCGAGGTGTCCTTCACCAGCGAGATGAAGGTGTTGGAGAGGGGCGGGACCGAGACGCGCGCGGCCTGCGGCAGGATGATCCGCCGGAGCGCCAGGGAACGGCCCATCCCGATGGTGTGCGCGGCCTCCCACTGGCCCTTGGGCACGCTGAGGATCGCGGCGCGGATCACCTCGGCCGCGTAGCCGCCCACGTTCAGCGCGAAGGCGATGATCGCGCTCGGCCACGGATCGATCTTGATCCCGAGACTCGGCAGGCCGTAGAAGATCACGAAGAGCTGGACGAGCAGGGGCGTGCCACGGATCACGGAGACGTAGAAGCGCGCGATCCACGACAGCACGCGCACCCGCGACAGCCGCATGAGCGCGACCGCGAGTGCCAGGGCGAGGCCGAGCACGAAGCTCGAGAGCGCGAGCGGGATCGTCCCGACGATCCCTCCGGAGAGGATCGGCCAGAACGACCGGAGCAGGAGATCGGTGTCCATCTCGTTCTTTCCCGCCGGAGGCGGGAGAGAACCGCAGTCGGCTAGCGTAGGTGGTCACGTCGAGCGGAGCGTCTCGCGTCCGCTTCCCGAAATGCTGGCACGCATGTCGAGGAATCGCTCAGCCCTTGCGCGTGGGCACTCCGAGGGTCGTACTTCGCTGGGAGGGCTACTGCGAGACGTCGGCGCCGAAGTAGCGCTCGGAGATCGAGGCGAGGGTCCCGTCTGCGCGGAGCTCGTCGAGGGCGTCGTCGACGGCGGCCACGAGGTCGTCGGAGCCCTTCGGGAAGGTGAAGGCGCTCTCGGAGCTGTCGTCGGTGGTCACCGCGACCTTGAGGCCGGCGGCCTGGTCGGGGTAGTTGGTCGACCAGTCCAGCCAGGTCAGCCTGTCGTTGATGGTCGCGTCGACCCGGCCCTGCTCGACGAGGGCGACGGCCTGAGCCCAGCCCTCGACTCCCTCGACCTGCGCGCCGTTGTCCTGCGCGAGCGTGTACCAGTTGCTCGAGAGCGACTGCGCGGTCGTCTTGCCCGAGAGGGAGGCGAGCGAGGTGATCGAGGTGTCGTCGGCGGGGACGACCACGACGCCGGGGCTGACCGAGTACGGCTCGGAGAAGTCGTACTGGGCGCTGCGCTCGTCGGTGATCGAGACCTGGTTGGCGATGACGTCGAAGCGGTCGCCGTCGAGGCCCGCGAACATCGCGTCCCACTGGGTCTCCTCGAACTCCGGCTCGACTCCGAGCTTCTCGGCGACCGCGGTGATCACGTCGACGTCGTAGCCGGTGAGCTCGCCGGTGCCGCCGTCGGCGTGGTACGAGAACGGCTGGTAGGTGCCCTCGGTGCCGATCGTCAGCGTCCCGGCGTCCTGCACCTCGGCGAGGGTGAGCCCGGAGTTCGCGGTCGTCGTGCCCTCGTCGGTCGACCCCTGGACGACGCCCTCGGTGGAGGCGGGCGCGCAGCCGGCGAGGACGAGCGCGGCGGCGGCCGCGGTCGTGCCGAGCAGGACGCGCAGGGAGGTGCGGGTGGGGAGGAGCGTCACAGTGTCTTTCCTTCGGAGCATCGGGGAGGTCGTCACGACTGGTCGGCGCCGCTGAACGGGCACCGGAGGTCGGCGGGGCAGGTGCGCCCGCGACTCGGGCGGCGGCGTCTCAGCCGAAACCGCCCGGAGTGACCATAACCAGCTCGGGGGCCGCCGCTATTCCCGGGAGTCGCCGCGTGACGACGCAGAGGAGGTCACGGCCGACAGGAACTCCTCCGCCCCGCCGACCTCCTCGGCGGTCAGGCCGGCAGCGGCGTCGGGACGGATCAGGTGGAACGGGGTCGACTGCACGGAGGCCCACGCGAACGCGTCCTCGCGCAGGTTGTCGTCGATCCAGACGACCGCGTCGATGCTCGTGCGCTCACGGGCCGCCTCGAGCCAGGCCGCCACGGGCTGCAGCTTGCCGGTCTGGCCGGGGAACCGCGGATCGCGCGGAAGGCCACCGCCGAAGACGATCGCCTCCGTCCCGTCCGGCAGGCCGAGATCGCGCGCGAGGACGGAGGTGAGCTTCGGCGGCCACGTGGTCGCCCACACGATCGTGCCCACGGCGGCGAGCCGGAGGACCAGTGCCTCCCGTTCCGGCTCGAGCCCGAGCCGGTGGCCGCCCGCTGCGCGGTCGCTGGTCACGGTCGGATTCAGGACGCCGTCGACGTCGAGGAGGATGAGGGCGGCCATGCCTGCAACCGTAGCCGCGGCCGAAGGGGGACGCGAGGCGCGCGCTAGCGTGGCGGAGTGCCTCCCTCCTCCCGTCTGCCCGACGGCCGGCTCGTCTCGCTCGAGCCCGACCCGCTGAGGGAGGGATCGCTCGTCCTCGAGATCGACGGGTCGGAGCAGTCCTCGATCCAGCCGCGCTCCCCCGGGGTGCTCGATCTCGAGTACATGGCGAGGCTCGGCGCCGTCGTCGATGCGCTCGCACCCGCCGGCCGCGCCGTGAGCGTGCTGCACCTCGGGGCGGGTGCGCTCTCGCTCGCGCGGTACGTGGCGTGGTCGCGCCCCGGCTCGGAGCAGACCGTGGTGGAGGAGGCCGCGGGGCTGGTCGACTTCGTGCTCGAGCACGCGCCGCTTCCGGCCGGTGCGCGGCTCCGCATCGTCACCGGGGACGCCTCGCAGACCCTCCCCGACCTCCGGGCCGACCTCGTGGTCCTCGACGTGTACGACGGCGACGAGATCCCGGAGGCGTTCTACCGCGCCGACGTCCTCCTGGCGCTCGCCGAGCGGGTCGCCGACCGGGGGCTGCTCGCGGTGAACGTCGCCGACGACGCCGACCACCGGCGCCTGGACCGGCTCGTGGAGGGGGTGCGACCGGCGCTGCCGATCATCGCGATCGTCGGATCCGCCTCGCTCGCCGAGCACCGCAGCGCCGGCAACGCGATCCTCCTCGCCTCACGCGGCGGGATCGCCGTCGAGACGTCGGCCCACCTCCTGCGCGCCGGACCGCACCCGGTCGCCGCCGTTCCGGCGCGCGACGTCGTGGCCGTCGAGGTGACGGTAGAAGTCGACCCGTGACTCCAGAGGCACGCCCGCCTCGAGGTACTTCGTCTTGATGCGCTTGATGTAGGTGCGCACGGTGTGCTCGGCGATCCGCATCTCGACCGCGACGGTCTTGACCGCTGTCCCCGACCCGTAGGAGCGCATCACGCGGCTCTCCTGCGGGCTGAGGACGGGCCTGCGGTCGGCACCCGCAGCGAGGAACGCGCGGCGGGCGGTCTCCGAGATCCACGTCCTGCCCGAGGCGACGGAGACGACCGCTGCGACGAGCTCGCCCGGGTCGTCCCCCTTCCAGACGAACGCCGAGCGCTCGGAGCGGAGGACGGCCCGCACCGACTCCAGGGCGCTCGACGCCGACAGCGCGACGAGTCCGCGGTAGCGCGCGGCGGCCTCGGCAAGCGTCCGGGTCAGGTCGCCCGGGGCGACGCGGTCGAGATCCAGGAGCGCGATCGTGTCGGAGGCGGGGGTCGCGGCATCCCCGCTCGACTCGGCGGTCGCGAACTGCGGTAGAGCATCGGCCAGCAGGGCGAGGAGCGCGGCGCGCTCGATCGCCAGACCGTCGACGACAGTCAGGGTGAACCGCTCGATCTCAGGCACGTCGAACCCCTCGTGGAGGCGGTCGGGAGACGCCTCCAGTGCGACGGTACCGAAGCGACGGCCGCCGCGGTGGCGATCGGGACATTCCGTCTCGATCGAAGGGCCGCCGTCGGGCTCGGGATCCGCCGCGCCGCCGACCCGGACGGGGGGCTAGTCTCCTCTCACCATGGACGACACCGACGACCGGCCGACGCGCTCGAGGAGGCTCCCCGCGGACGAGGTGCGGATGCGCACGCTCGCGGCGGCCCGCGAGGTGATCGCCGTGAACGGACTGACCGTCGGCTTCGCCCACCTGCCGATGGAGGAGTACATCCGGCTCGCGGGAGTCCCGCGCAGCTCGGTCTACCGGATCTGGAGCACGCGCGAGGAGTTCGTCGCCGACCTCATCGGCGAGGTCTTCGTCCGGGACCGCTTCGCCGAGGGAGCGGATCCCGAGGCGGAGCAGGAGATGCGGGAGGTGCACCAGCGCTTCTCGGACCGGCTGACGAGCGCGACCGGCCGGCGCGCGGTCGCCTGGGAGATGATCAGGATCGGCGCGAACGCGAACGTCGAGAGCCTGCGCCGCTCCGTCGACTGGTCGTCGTACAACGCCCTGCTGGCGTGCACCTTCTCGATGGAGGAGGGCCCGGCACGCGAGGCCGTGCAGGCGACGGCGAAGCGGATCGAGACCATGCTCACGCAGCGCATGCGCGACTTCTACCAGGAGATGCTCGAGGAGTTCGGCGGGACGCTGAGGCCGGGGTTCACGACGCTGCAGCTGGCCCACCTGACGGCGATCGTGATCGACGGACTCGCGCACCGCGGCCGTCTGATCGGCGACGAGCTCGACTCGGTCGTGATGGCTCCCGGCGTCGACGGCGAGCCGGTGCCCTGGCATCTTGCGGCGTACACGATCCGGTCGATCGTCGACGGGATGCTCGAACCCGTCGCGGACTAGGCCCGAGCCTCCGGGCCGGCCTGCTCCTCTGCGCCGGCCTGCTCCTCTGCGCCGGCCTGCTCCTCTGCGCCCGCCTGCTCGACGGGCTCGGTGAAGCCGTCGATGAGCATCAGCACTCCGGCGACGACGAGCGACGGCGCACCGGGGCCGACCGGTCCGGTCACGAGCTCCGGAGCGGCGATCCGGGCGACGCAGAGTCCCTCGATGTAGGACGAGATCGCGGAGGCGAGGACGGCGTATCCGCCCAGACCCGGGCGGACCCGGAGCCCGAGCTCCGAGAAGGTGTGCTCGTAGTACTTCGCCATGTTCTCGATGAAGTGGACCTGCCGCTTCTGCAGAGCCTCGGTGATCGCTGTGCGGGCGGACTCGTCGTAGGAGTCGACCGATCCGGCGAGTGCGACGAAGTTGCGCCAGTGCTGCGAGGCGAAGGTGTTCTCGTAGTTCGTGCTGATCGCCACGCCGACCGAGTCGATCAGGATCTCGCGAGCCCGCTCGGGCGTCAGCGCGTCGTCGACGTGCCGGTGGAGGTAGGAGTCGCCCTCGCGCAGCGCAGGCTGGTCGAGCCGGGTCGAGAGGATCCGCTCCGGGATCACGGCGACGAGCTCGTCGTAGAAGTCCTGGCGGGTCGGCCAGATCCGGTAGACGGTGCTGCGCGGGACGCCGGCCGAGCGGATGACATCCTCGAGCGAGAGGTGCGAGACGCCGACTCGGAGGCCCTCGGACCTGACGATCCCGAGCGCCGCGTCGAGCACGCGGGAGCGCACCAGCTCACGGCTCAGGCGCGGAGGACGCACGGGGTCGTCGAGGGGCTCGGTGCTCTGGGTCATGCGGTCTCCGGCGGCAGGGTGCGCGGAGTGCGTCAGGCGACCCCGCTGCCTGCGAGCGTAGCGGCAGCATCGCTCTGCCCGGAGACGACCCGGGGGCGACGGGCGCGGCCCGCGAGCGGTGCGAGGACCGTGCGGGCCGCGCTGCCTGTCCCCCCTCGGCCGCCCCATCGGCCACGTCGACGCTAAGCCCGATCGTCGCCCAGGTCAAAGGATGGGACATCATGTCGCTCCGCCGCGCCGGAGAGGCGCGCGGTCAGCGCATCGGGCGTCGGCGGGCGTCGTCCGCGGCCGGGAGGTGGCGCAGCGACGGGGAGCCGTCCACTCCGGGTCCCGCGGTGCCGGCGAGAGTGATGGCCACGGCGCTCGCGGCCTCGGCGCCCGCGCGGGTGGCGAGGTCGACGTTGCGCATGAGGTTCGCGTGGTGGCACGGGCTCGAGTCGATCGCGACCACCATCGCCGAGAAGCGCAGCGCGTCGCCCAGTCGCGCGAGCGGGTTGAGCTCCGCGATCACGGCCGGCACGTCCGGCATCGACAGCAGGGTGTAGTGGCAGGTCGACACCACGTACTCGTCCACCCCCGCCTCGGCCGAAGGGGCTCCGACGATGATGTCACCGAGATCGACCGCACCCACTCGCAGTCCCAGAACCGCCGCGATCGTGACCTGGATGTCGCCGGCGAGGGCGACGACGCGGACGCTCGCCGGCCACGGCGGGAGCACGGACAGCTCGTCGGAACCGGTGCGCATCGCGATGCCCGCCTGCGAGGCGAGCGCGTCGATCATGGGCATCCCCGTGCAGCTCCCGGCGTTCGCGGCGTCCTCGGACGCGGCGTCTCCGCAGGAGGCGAGGAGGGCCGAGATGCCCACCCGGCTCTGCGGCTCGAGGCCCGCGACCACCGCAGGGCTGACGGTCCCGGTGGAGTCGACGATCTCGCCGAGTCGCGCGGCGAGGTCGGACCCGGTGTTCGGCGTGCCGAAGGTGATCACGTCGGACACCATCGTCTCGACGGGGACGCCGTCGACGCTCTGGCTGAGCGCCTGGCGTGCGGCGAGGCCGCCCATCGAATGGGCGACGACGACGGCCCTGTTCCCGGTCGCGCGGGTGAGGCAGGCCAGGGAGGAGGCGAGTGCGTCGGCGATCCCCGGATCCGTCACCCAGCGCGCAGCGAGATCGCGGTAGTCGAAGGTGTAGACCGCGGAGCCCTCGATCTGCTGGAGCGTCCCGATCACCGACCGCTCCGAGGTCGTGGCCGGCTCGTCGATGCCGTCGGTCGCGACGAGATCGACGAGGTGGGAGAAGGCGCCTGTCCGGCTGCCGTCGTGGGTCGCCGTCCCGAGCCAGCCGTGCAGCACGATGATCGGCACGACGGAGGCGCTCGCGACCGCGTCGACCCGATCGTCGGCGAGCACGGGCGCGAGCTGGGCGACACCGCAGGCCGCGGGTGGCGCGGCGATCTCGGCGGCCGCGGCCGCTCCTCCGGGCACGACGACGGCACCGACCACCGCGAGAAGGGCGGCCAGCACGACGACCACGAATCTCATCCGCGCGTTTCCTCACCGCTGCGACTCCGAGGGGAGGGGCTTGGGGGGAGCCGACCCGACGGATGTGAGAGAAGTCAACCATTCATCCGGGGGCTCTGTCACGGGAGTCCGAGAAAAGGTCACCCCCCGTGTGGGTCGCTCCGGCGTGCCGGTGACACGAGGAAGGCCCCGCCGGTCTCCCGGCGGGGCCTTCCTCGTGGATCAGCTCAGCTGTAGTTGCCGGGCTCGTAGCCGTCGCTCGAGAACGAGTCGAAGTCGACGAACGAGAGGTCGGCGTCGCTGAACGCGGCGTCGTCGGCGAAGATGCGGTTGGGGTACCGCTCGGCCTTCGCCTCCTCCGTCGCCTCGACGGACACGTTGCGGTACTTCGGGAGACCGGTACCGGCCGGGATCAGCTTTCCGATGATCACGTTCTCCTTCAGGCCCACCAGCGGGTCGCGCTTGCCCTCCATGGCCGCCTGCGTCAGGACGCGGGTGGTCTCCTGGAAGGACGCGGCCGACAGCCACGACTCGGTCGCCAGCGACGCCTTGGTGATTCCCATGACCTCCTGACGGGCCGAGGCGGTGCGCTTGCCCTCGGTCAGAGCGGCGCGGTTGACGTCGCTGTAGCGCGAGCGGTCGACGAGCTCGCCCGGGAGCAGGTCGGTGTCGCCGTGGTCGACGACGGTGACCTTGCGGAGCATCTGACGGACGATGACCTCGATGTGCTTGTCGTGGATCGGCACACCCTGCGAGCGGTACACGCCCTGGACTCCCCCGACGAGGTGCTTCTGCACTTCGCGGACGCCCAGCACGCGCAGGACCTCCTTGGGGTCGACCGTTCCCACGTGCAGCTGCTGCCCGAGCACGACGCTCTGGCCGTCCTCGACGAGGAGCTGCGAGCGCTTGAGCACCGGGTAGATGACCGCCTCGTCGCCGTTGTCGGGCTGGAGGATGACACGGCGGGCACGGTCGGTGTCCTCGATCGTGATGCGACCGGCGGCCTCCGCGATCGGCGACGCACCCTTGGGGGTGCGGGCCTCGAAGAGCTCCTGCACGCGGGGCAGACCCTGCGTGATGTCGTCGGCCGAGGCCGATCCACCGGTGTGGAAGGTGCGCATCGTGAGCTGCGTGCCGGGCTCGCCGATCGACTGGGCCGCGATGATGCCCACGGCCTCTCCGATGTCGACGAGCTTGCCGGTGGCGAGCGAACGGCCGTAGCAGGCCGCGCAGACGCCGACGGCGGACTCGCAGGTCAGGACCGAGCGCACCTTGATGTGGCGCACCTCGGCTCCGACGAGCTTCTCGATGAGCACGTCGCCCACGTCCTCGCCGGCCTCGGCGATGACCTCGCCGGCCTCGTTCGTCGCCGGGGTGGCGAGCGAACGGGCGTAGACGGAGTTCTCGACGTTCGAGTCCTGGATCCAGGCGCCGCTGGCGTCCTGGAGCATGATCGGCAGGTCGAGGCCCTTCGAGGTGCCGCAGTCGTCCTCACGGATGATGACGTCCTGCGAGACGTCGACGAGACGACGCGTCAGGTAGCCCGAGTCCGCGGTGCGGAGCGCGGTGTCGGCCAGACCCTTGCGGGCACCGTGCGTGGCGATGAAGTACTCGGCGACCGACAGTCCCTCGCGGTACGAGGAGATGATCGGACGGGCGATGATCTCGCCCTTCGGGTTGTTCACCAGACCGCGCATACCGGCGATGTTGCGCACCTGCAGCCAGTTACCGCGGGCACCGGAGGTGACCATGCGGTTGATCGTGTTGTCGACCGGGAAGTTGGCGCGCATCGCCTTGGCGACCTCGTCGGTCGCCTCGGTCCACACCTTGACGAGCTCCTGGCGGCGCTCGGGCTGGGTGATGAGGCCCTTCTCGAACTCGGACTCGACCTTCGCGGCCCGCTTCTCGTAGCCCGCGATGATCGCGGGCTTCGTCGGCGGCGTGAGGATGTCCGACAGCGCGACGGTGACTCCCGAGCGCGTGGCCCAGTAGAAGCCGGCGTCCTTGATGCGGTCGAGCGAGGCGGCGACCTCCACCTTCGGGTAGCGCTCCGCGAGGTCGTTGACGATCCCGGAGATGCTGGTCTTGTCGGCGACCTGCTCGAAGTACGGGTAGTCGACCGGCAGCGCCTCGTTGAAGAGGGCGCGGCCGAGGCTCGTCTCGAGTAGGACCGGCGCGGTGACCTTGCCGGTCTCGTCGATCTCGACACCCTCGGGAGCCTGACCCTGGGCGAAGAAGACGTCCGACATGCGGATCTTCACCTTCGCGTTCAGGTGCAGCGAGCCCTGGTCCTTCGCGAGGATCGCCTCCGAGACGGAGGAGAACGCGCGTCCCTCACCGGCGGCACCCTCGCGGATGGTCGTCAGGTGGTGGAGGCCGATGATCATGTCCTGCGTGGGCAGGGTGACCGGGCGGCCGTCGGAGGGCTTCAGGATGTTGTTCGACGCGAGCATCAGGATGCGCGCCTCGGCCTGGGCCTCGACGGACAGCGGCAGGTGGACGGCCATCTGGTCGCCGTCGAAGTCCGCGTTGAACGCGGCGCAGACGAGCGGGTGCAGCTGGATCGCCTTGCCCTCGACCAGCTGGGGCTCGAAGGCCTGGATGCCGAGTCGGTGCAGGGTGGGCGCGCGGTTCAGGAGCACGGGGCGCTCGCGGATGATCTCCTCGAGCACGTCCCACACCTGGGGGCGCGAGCGCTCCACCATGCGCTTGGCGGCCTTGATGTTCTGAGCGTGCGACAGATCGATCAGGCGCTTGATGACGAACGGCTTGAACAGCTCCAGCGCCATCTGCTTGGGCAGACCGCACTGGTGCAGCTTCAGCTGCGGGCCGACGATGATGACCGAACGACCGGAGTAGTCGACGCGCTTGCCGAGCAGGTTCTGACGGAAGCGACCCTGCTTTCCCTTGAGCATGTCGCTCAGGGACTTGAGGGCGCGGTTGCCGGTCCCGGTGACGGGGCGGCCGCGGCGACCGTTGTCGAACAGGGCGTCGACCGCCTCCTGCAGCATGCGCTTCTCGTTGTTCACGATGATCTCGGGGGCACCGAGGTCGAGCAGGCGGCGGAGTCGGTTGTTGCGGTTGATCACGCGACGGTAGAGGTCGTTCAGGTCGCTGGTGGCGAAGCGGCCACCGTCGAGCTGGACCATCGGGCGCAGCTCCGGCGGGATGACCGGGACGACGTCGAGGACCATCGCGGCCGGCGAGTTGCCGGTGGCGAGGAACGAGTTGACGACACGCAGGCGCTTGATGGCGCGGATCTTCTTCTGACCCTTGCCCTCGGCGATCTGCAGGTGCAGCGTCTCGGCCTCGGCCTGGAGGTCGAACTGCTCGAGGCGCTTCTTGATCGCCTCGGCGCCCATGTACGCCTCGAAGTACACGCCGTAGCGGTCGACGAGCTCGTTGAAGACCGCGTCCTCGGGCTTGAGGTCGCCGACCTTGAGGGTGCGGAACTGCTCCCACACGCTCTCGAGCCGCGCGATGTCCTCGTCGAAGGACTTGCGGATCTGGCCCATCTCCTTCTCGGCGCCGTCCTTGGTGCGGCGCTTCTGGTCGCTCTTCGCGCCCTCCGCCTCCAGGGCGGCGAGGTCGGTCTCGAGACGGGCCAGGCGGTCCGCGATGCGGGAGTCGCGCTGATCGGAGAGGGTCTTGATCTCGAGCCGGAGCTCGTTCTCGAGGCCGGGCATGTCGGCGTGACGGCCGTCGTCGTCGACATCGATGATCATGTACGCCGCGAAGTAGATGACCTTCTCGAGGTCCTTCGGCGCCATGTCGAGGAGGTATCCGAGGCGCGAGGGGACGCCCTTGAAGTACCAGATGTGGGTGACGGGGGCGGCGAGCTCGATGTGGCCCATCCGCTCGCGGCGGACCGAGGACTTGGTGACCTCGACGCCGCAGCGCTCGCAGACGATGCCCTTGAAGCGGACCCGCTTGTACTTGCCGCAGGAGCACTCCCAGTCGCGCGAGGGTCCGAAGATCTGCTCGCCGAACAGACCGTCCTTCTCGGGCTTGAGGGTGCGGTAGTTGATGGTCTCGGGCTTCTTCACTTCACCGTGCGACCAGCGACGGATGTCATCGGCCGTCGCGAGGCCGATGCGCAGCTCGTCAAAAGTTGTTACGTCGAGCAATGTTTTCTCCTTGTCGGAAAACAGGGTGTCTCGTCAGAGACGGGAGGTCGTCAGATGCTGGCGCGGATCAGATGTCGTCGACCGAGGACGACTCGAACCGGGAGGAGATGTTGATGCCGAGCTCTTCCGCTGCGCGGTAGACCTCGTCATCGGTGTCGCGCAGGCTGACCGCGGTGCCGTCGGCCGAGAGGACCTCGACGTTCAGGCACAGGGACTGCATCTCCTTGATGAGGACCTTGAAGGACTCGGGGATGCCCGGCTCCTGGATGTTCTCGCCCTTGACGATGGCCTCGTACACCTTCACGCGGCCGAGGATGTCGTCCGACTTGATGGTCAGCAGCTCCTGGAGCGCGTAGGCGGCGCCGTAGGCCTCGAGAGCCCACACCTCCATCTCGCCGAAGCGCTGTCCGCCGAACTGCGCCTTACCACCGAGCGGCTGCTGGGTGATCATCGAGTACGGGCCCGTCGAGCGCGCGTGGATCTTGTCGTCGACGAGGTGGTGCAGCTTCAGGATGTACATGTAGCCGACCGAGACCGGGTCCGGGAAGGGCTCTCCCGAGCGGCCGTCGAACAGCTGCGTCTTGCCGGAGGATCCGATCAGACGCTCGCCGTCACGGGTAGGGTTGGTGGAGTCGAGGAGCCCTGCGAGCTCCTCCTCCGCCGCGCCGTCGAAGACCGGGGTCGCGACCTTGGTGCCGGGCGCCGCCTCGCGGGCGTGCTCGGGCAGACGCGCCGCCCACTCGGGCTGACCCTCGACCTTCCAGCCCTGCTTCGCGATCCACCCGAGGTGGATCTCGAGGACCTGGCCGAAGTTCATGCGGCCGGGGACGCCGAGCGGGTTGAGGACGATGTCGACCGGGGTTCCGTCGGCGAGGAACGGCATGTCCTCGACCGGCAGGATCTTCGAGATGACGCCCTTGTTGCCGTGGCGGCCGGCGAGCTTGTCGCCCTCGGTGATCTTGCGCTTCTGGGCGATGTAGACGACCACGCGCTGGTTGACGCCCGAGCCGAGCTCGTCGTCGCCGTCCTGCGCGTCGAACACCTTGACGCCGATGATCGTGCCCTGCTCGCCGTGGGGCACCTTCAGCGACGTGTCGCGGACCTCGCGGCTCTTCTCGTTGAAGATCGCGCGGAGCAGGCGCTCCTCGGCCGAGAGCTCGGTCTCGCCCTTGGGCGTGACCTTGCCGACGAGGATGTCGCCGGGGCGGACCTCGGCTCCGATGCGGATGATGCCGCGCTCGTCGAGGTCGGCCAGGAGCTCCGGGCTGACGTTGGGAAGATCGCGGGTGATCTCCTCCTTGCCGAGCTTGGTGTCGCGGGCGTCGACCTCGTACTCCTCGATGTGGATCGAGGAGAGGACGTCGTCCTTCACCAGGTTCTGGCTGAGGATGATCGCGTCCTCGAAGTTGTGACCCTCCCACGGCATGAACGCGACGAGCAGGTTCTTGCCGAGCGCGAGCTCGCCGTTCTCGGTCGCGGGGCCGTCGGCGACGATCTCGCCGACCTCGATGCGCTCGCCGGCGGAGACGACGACGCGGTTGTTGTACGAGGTGCCCTGGTTGGAGCGGTCGAACTTGCGCAGGTAGTAGGTCTGCGTCCCGCCCTCGTCCAGCTGGACGGTGACCGTGTCGGCGGAGACCTCCTGGACCACGCCGGCCTTGTCGGCCGTGATGACGTCGCCGGCGTCGATGGCTGCGAAGCCCTCCATGCCGGTTCCGACGACGGGCGACTCGCTGCGCAGCAGCGGGACGGCCTGGCGCTGCATGTTCGCACCCATGAGCGCGCGGTTGGCGTCGTCGTGCTCGAGGAACGGGATGAGCGAGGTCGCGACCGACACCATCTGGCGCGGGGAGACGTCCATGTAGTCGACGCGGTCGGCGTCGACGAGCTCGACCTCTCCGCCCTTGGGGCGGACCAGCACCTTGCCCTCGGCGAAGTGGAAGTCCTTGGTCAGCGGGGCGTTGGCCTGCGCGACCAGGTACTCGTCCTCCTCGGAGGCGGTGAGGTAGTCGATCTGCGACGTGACGAGACCGTTGACGACCTTGCGGTACGGGGTCTCGATGAAGCCGAACGAGTTGATGCGCGCGAACGACGCGAGCGAGCCGATCAGGCCGATGTTCGGACCCTCGGGGGTCTCGATCGGGCACATGCGTCCGTAGTGCGACGGGTGGACGTCGCGGACCTCGACGCCGGCGCGCTCACGGGAGAGACCGCCGGGGCCGAGCGCCGACAGGCGGCGCTTGTGGGTCAGACCCGCGAGCGGGTTGTTCTGGTCCATGAACTGCGACAGCTGCGACGTTCCGAAGAACTCCTTGATCGCGGCCACGACGGGGCGGACGTTGATCAGGGTCTGCGGCGTGATCGCCTCGATGTCCTGCGTGGTCATGCGCTCGCGGACGACGCGCTCCATGCGGGACAGACCGGTGCGGACCTGGTTCTGGATCAGCTCGCCCACCGCGCGGATGCGACGGTTGCCGAAGTGGTCGATGTCGTCCACGTCGAGGCGGAGGTCGACGGCGGAGCCGTCGCGCACACCCGGGAGGGTGGTGCGGCCGTCGTGCAGCGCGACCAGGTACTTGATGGTCGCGATGATGTCCTCGACCGTCAGCACGGAGTCGGACAGCGCCTTGTCGATGCCGAGCTTGCGGTTGATCTTGTAGCGGCCGACCTTCGCGAGGTCGTAGCGCTTGGAGTTGAAGTAGAAGTTGTCCAGGAGCGCGCGGGCGGCCTCTGCGGCGACCTGCTCGCCCGGACGGAGCTTGCGGTAGATGTCGCGGAGCGCGTCCTCCTTGGTGAGGATGTTGTCCTTCTCGAGGGTCAGCTCGATCGACTCGTAGCCGGCGAACTGCTCGAGGATCTCCTCGCTGGTGAGGCCGAGGGCCTTGAGGAAGACGGTGACCGACTGCTTGCGCTTGCGGTCGATGCGCACGCCGACCTGGTCGCGCTTGTCGATCTCGAACTCGAGCCACGCACCGCGGCTCGGGATGACGCGGGCCGAGTAGATGTCCTTGTCGGACGTCTTCTCCTGCTGGCGCTCGAAGTAGACGCCGGGGCTGCGGACGAGCTGGGACACGACGACACGCTCGGTGCCGTTGATGATGAACGTGCCCTTCTCGGTCATCAGCGGGAAGTCGCCCATGAAGACCGTCTGGGTCTTGATCTCACCCGTGAGGTGGTTCATGAACTCGGCCTCGACGTAGAGGGGAGCCGCGTAGGTCTTGCCGCGCTCCTTGCACTCCTCGATCGTGTACTTCTCGGGCTCGAGGTAGGGGTTCGTGAAGCTCAGCTGCATCGTCTCGCTGAGGTCCTCGATCGGGGAGATCTCCTCGAAGATCTCGTCGAGGCCGGAGTTGGCGGGGAGATCCTCCCGGCCGGCGGCCTTCGCCTCGGCGACGCGGGTCTTCCACGCCTCCGAGCCGACGAGCCAGTCGAAGCTCTCGGTCTGCAGTGCGAGCAGATCCGGAACCGTCAGGGTGTCGCTGATCTTGGCGAACGAGAGACGCGAGGCTCCGCGTCCGTTCTTGGGTGAGGTGGTGGTTGCGTTGGGCGCAGCAGCCAAGGAAGGAACCTCCGTAGACCCTCGCGGGTCTCAATCTGTGGGATGTGTGGAGTGGGCTCCCGCCGGGCGGGCCGACACCGTGCCCAGCGCCGCAGGGACCGCTGTGACGCGGTCTTCGGAGGGGGCTACAGTGTGGCAACGGCATCCACCATCTGATGCCGGGTTCCGGTGACCTGCCGACCGCAATATGAGGGCATGGGTACTCGGGAGCGCAAAGTACGAATATAGACCGACTTCGCCACGCCGCGCAAGTGCTGATCCTTGCATCGCGTCGAGGCGTCCGGTATACGGGTGCCGGTCGGCACCGCGACGTCGAGCCCCGGCTCCGTCGCACGCCCGGCGTGCACCCGGTGCAGCGTGCACACTGATCGGATGCAGGAACGCACCGGGCGCCGACGCGGCGACGACTCCGAGCACCCTCGAGCCGTGCTGGACAGCGGGTTCGTGGCGCAGATCGAGCCCGACCGCCACTCCGCCGACGCGGCGACGCTCGTGGTCGACGGCACTCCGCAGTCGCACGTCGACCTCGCCGACCCCGAGCACCTGTCGTTCGAGTACGTGCGGCGCATCGGCCACGCGATCGACCTGCTCGCGCCGGAGGGCGAGGCGGTCACCGCGCTGCACCTGGGGGCGGGCGCCCTCACCCTCCCCCGGTACGTCGCGGCGACCCGACCCGGATCGCGTCAGCAGGTCGTCGAGATCGAGGGCGCGCTCGTCGACCTCGTGCGCGAGGCGCTGCCGCTCCCCCGCGGCGCTCAGATCCGCATCCGGCAGGGCGACGCCCGGGAGGTGCTGGGCCGGCTCCCGCCCGGTCTGCGCGGCACCGTCGACGTCGTGGTCGTCGACATCTTCTCGGGCGCGCGGACGCCGGCGCACGTGACCAGCGCCGAGTTCTACCGCGAGATCGCTCCGCTGCTCGCCCCCTCGGGAGTGGTGGCGGTGAACGTGGCCGACGGAGGAGCGCTCGCGTTCGCCCGCGCGCAGGCCGCGACCCTCTCCTCCGTCTTCGCGCACGTCGCGATCGTGACCGACACGCAGATGCTCAAGGCCAAGCGCTTCGGGAACGTCGTCATGCTGGCCTCGCCGTCGCCCCTCCCCCTCGACGGCCTGCCGCGCCGGCTCGCCTCCGACCCCGCGCCGTCGAAGCTCGTGCAGGGACGCGAGCTCGAGAACTTCGTGGCGGGCGCCTCCGTCGTCACCGACGACACGGCGACGCCCTCGCCGCTGCCCGCCCGCAGCATCTTCCAGGTGCGGCGGGGCTGAGGCGGGAATCCGCGAGTCGGGGGGCCGCGGTCGAGCGTGCCCGTAAACTGGCCGGGGCTCTCGCCCCTCCCGTCCTCTCGTCAGCGACGATCCGGATCCGCACCCTCGAGGAAGCATCGCCCTGAGCATCATCATCCGCCACGACCCCGCGACGCTCCGCGAGGAGGTCGACGTCGACGCCGCCCAGGCGCGCCTCGAGGAGATCGGCGCCCTGCGCAGTCTCGCCGCCCTCACCGAGAAGGCCGAGCTCCTGCGCCTGCTCGACCGGGTCGACGAGGCCTGGGACGTCGCCACGGAGGCGGTCCGCCGCACCCGCTTCTCCGGCGACCGCGCGGAGCTGCTGTCGGCCCGCGTCCGCCGCGCCCGCCTGATGCATCTGCGGGGCCGCACCGACGAGGCGCTCTCGGAGCTCGCTCTCTGCGTCGACGAGGCGCGGACGCACGAGTGGCACCTGGAGCACTCGCTCGCCCTCAAGCACCGCGGACTCACCTTCTTCGAGCTGGCGGACTACGCCCGTGCCGCCCGGGACTTCGACGCGGCGACCGCTCTCGGCGAGCGCGTGGGCGTTCCGGAGGAGGAGCTCGAGGTGGCGCGCCTGGGCTTCGCCGCGGCGACCGAGTTCCAGGACGAGTCGACCCGTGGCCCGAGGGCGGACGGCTCGGTGCGCGGCCGCCGTCGCGCCGATCACGACGAGTCCTGACGACTCCCCCGACGACGGAGCGGATGCGTGGCTGAACTCGACCGGGTCGCCGAGTGGGCCGACGAGCTGATCGGCGCGCACCTCGACGACTCCTGGAGCTTCGCCTTCGACCACGCGCGCACCCGCGGCGGAGCCTGCCACTGGGGCACCAGGAGGATCACCGTGTCGCGTCACCTCGCCTCGCGGTGGAGCGACGAGGAGGTGCGTCAGACGCTCCTCCACGAGATCGCGCACGCCCTCGCGGGGCCGAGCGCGGCGCACGGGCCCCAGTGGCGGCGGATCGCCGCACGGCTCGGCTACACGGGCACGCGGACGCACAGCAACCCGACCGCCGACGAGCTGGCGCCATGGGTCGGCTCCTGCCCGAGCGGGCACCTCTTCTACCGGCACCGGCGGCCGAGTCGTCCGCTCGCCTGCGGGCGCTGCGCTCGCCGGTTCGACTCGGCGAACGAGATCCAGTGGAGGCGGCGCGATGTGGCCGCACCCGACCGAGCCGCGGGAGGCGCTGCCGGGACCGGCCGGACGCCGCGATGACCGAGCCGCACGCCCGGGTGATCAGGGGCCGGACGCCCGGCACGGGCCAGTGGCTCGAGGAGGCGGACGGGCGGCGCTGGTGGTTCGACTCCGGCAACCCGGCGCTCGACTTCGCCCACTCCGGTCCGATGCTCGGAGCGCCGGGAGAGCGACTCGACTCGGACTCCGCTCTCGCGGCGTGGATCGCCGAGCGCTTCGATGCGGTCGGCGAGGGGGCCGCCGGTGCTCGCCTCGCCGACGCCCTGATGCTCAGGGCCGCGATCGCGCGGCTCGCCGCAGCCGCCGAGGCGGGCACGCCAGGCGATGCGGGCGACGTCGACGTGGTGAACCTGCTGGCGGCGATGCCGGACATCCCTCCGGTGCTCTCGGGCGGCGCTCGGCAGGCGGGTCGGACGAGTGCCGGCGCCCTGCAGGCGCTCTCGACGATCGCGCGGGAAGCGGTCGACCTGCTCGGAGGCGGCACCGCCGGGCGCCTGCGACGCTGCGCGGCGGAGGACTGCCGACTGCTCTACCTCGACGTCTCTCGGGCGGGGACCCGCCGATGGTGCTCGATGCAGCGCTGCGGGAACCGCGCGAAGGTCCGCGCGCACCGCCTCCGGACCGCGGAGCGCGAGGGGCGCTGACCGCTGGTGCGGGACGCGTCGTCGCTGCGGTGAGCGCCGGGCGGTCGAGCGGCGGGTGCGGGCGCAACGGGACCTCGGGGAGGGGGGTCTCGATACGCCCGCTCCGCGGGCTGCTCGATCAGCAGGACGTCGGAGGGCTCCGTCAGCGGGATGCGGGCTCCCGCGGTGCGGCCTCCGACCGGGAGATCAGAGGGGTGAAGGTCGTCAGTCGACGACCTTCACCTCTTTCCAGAAGGCGACGTAGCCCGAGAAGTCCTTGCCGACGCGGTCGAACGCCGTCGGGTAGGGCTGCGGGTACGACCAGGCGCGGTCCTTGAGGAGTCCGCCGTCGGACTTCACGGAGAAGTACTGGCACTCGCCCTTCCAGGGGCAGGTGTAGGGGGTGTCGCTCGGCTCGAGCAGATCGGTCGTGACGCTCGAGGGCGGGAAGTACCAGTTGCCCTCGATCGAGATCAGGTCGGAGTCGGGCGCGTCGGCGAGGACGACGTCGTTGAGGACGGCTTTCATGCGGATCTGCTTTCGGTCGGGTGGTCGGATCGGGCGGAGCTCCGCCCCTGGGGAACGCTACGCCGCCCGGGGTCGGCCGGGTGCGCGGGGGTGCGATTCGCAGGAGTTCGTGCGATCTGCAGGTGCTCATCGCCGGAACGGGCGATCCGCCGCATCCGCTCGTCGCCGGAAGCCGGCATCACCTGCAGACCGCACCGGCTCCTGCAGATCGCACCGACACCTGCAGATCGCGCTGACGCCTGCAGACCGCAGCCGCACCTGCAGATCGCACCGGCATCTGCAGATCGCACGGCACCTGCAGACCGCACGGAGGAGGGCGCCTCCGCGATCAGCGCAGCACGGTGACGCGGTCGACCGAGTCGACGCGCGCCGCCTCCCGCACGGCGTCGCCGCGACCCGCGGCCGTCAGCACCCGACCGGAGGGAGACGCCGACAGCAGATGCCCGCACGCTCGGCGCAGTCCCTCGTAGGACGCGGAGGCGACGGCCGCGTCGGGCGAGACGTGGTCGATCCCGAGACCGATCAGGGCGTCGATCAGTGCACCGGCGGCGAGCTGGTCCTCCATCGCGAAGCGGCCCTCGCCCGCGTCGTCGATCTCGCCGACCGCCACGACGTTCACGCTGGTGCGCCCGCCGTTCTCGTGCTGGCGCTCGAGGATCCAGCGGGCGACCGCCGACCGGTCGGCGAGCCCCGACCGCACCACGCGGCCGTCGATCCCGGCGAGATCGGGCTCCGCTGCGCCTCCGGGGAGGGCGTCGACGACGACGGTGATGTCGGCGGGCGCGAGGGCCCGGAGGGCGCGGGAACCCCAGTCGAAGCGGATCTGGTAGTTCGCCTGATCGAAGGCGGAGGGCGCGGCGGTCACCCGTCAACGGTAGCGAGCGCGCGAGGCCATACACGCCGGACCGCCGCCGCGCACCCGGTTCCCGCCCGGCGGCGGGCGGGGGAGGATGGAGGCGTGAAGGTGATGCTGAAGCACGTGCTCGACACCGACGCCGACTCCGCCTGGCGCGCCCTGCAGAGTCCGGCCGTGTTCCGCGAGGTGATGTCGCCGCTGCTGACCGCGGCGTCGCTCGACGAGGGCGGCTTCCAGCCCACGTGGGGCCTCGGCCCGCACGACGTGGCCATGGACGCTCTCGGCCTCATCCCGATGGGCGCGCAGGAGATCGACCTCTCGTACCGACGGGTGCCGTCGATGCCGGACGTGCGGATCCTCCGCGACAACGGCGCGCCGCTCTCGGGCGCGCTCCGGCTGATCACGGCCTGGGACCACCGGATGGCGGTCGCCGCACTGCCCGACGGGCGCACCCTGTTCCGCGACCGGCTCGAGTTCGACGCGGGGATCGCCTCCCTCGCCGTCTGGCCGTCGATGTGGGCGTTCTGGCAGTGGCGCGGGATCCGGATCCGCGCGCTCGCACCGAGCTGGCGGCACGACGTCGGCGCCGACACCCGCCCGCGCGGGGAGGCGGCGGCGTGAGCCCCGACGGCACCGCTGAGGAGGCGATCGAGCTCTCCCGCAGCGAGCTGCTGCGCTTCCGCTGGCCCTCGGGCGAGGAGGAGCCGGAGGACGACGTGGTGTCGCCCCGCCGCCGCCTCGCCTCCGCGGTCGAGGTCGCCGACTGGCGCCGCCACGTGCACGCCCTCTACGCCGAGGTGCGCCGACTCTCGAACGTCGATCTGCTCGCCGCTCATGCCACCTGGATCCGCGGGAGGAACGCGCTCTTCGCCCGCCACCCCTCCACTCCCCTGCTGCCGGAGGACCGGGCGCACTTCCGCTCGCTGCCGATCGCGCCGTACGACGCCTCCTGGCGGTTCGAGCTCGAGGTCGAGCCGGCCGAGGAGGCGCGCCGGATGGACGTCGAGACCGGGACCGACGGCGTGGTGCCGTTCGACCTCGTCGGCACCGTCGCGATTCCGGACGCCGGGACGCTCGACGTCTGGCGGCTCGGCTCCTACGGCGGCGGGCTGTTCCTGCCGGTCAAGGACGCTCTGGCCGGCACCCCGGGAGGCACCTACGGCGGCGGGCGCTACCTCCTGGACACGGTCAAGGGAGCGGACCTCGGGCCGGGATCCACGCCGTCGACCCTCGTGCTCGACTTCAACTTCGCCTACAACCCGTCGTGCGCCTACGACCCGGCGTGGGCGTGCCCGCTCGCGCAGCAGGGCAACACCCTCGCGGTCGAGGTGCCGGTCGGCGAGCGCTACAAGGGCTGACGGAGCGGGGCCTCGGTAGCCGGTGCCAGGGCGGACTGGGCGGCCTCGGAGCCTCGGCCGATAGCCTCCGGGCGGTGCGCGCTCCGCGCCGGAAAGCAGGAACCAGCATGCCCCGACCCGTCCTCCTCGTCACAGGGACCTCGACCGGGATCGGCCGGGCGACGGCGATCGAGGCCGGCCGCTCGGGCTGGAGTGTGGTCGCGACGGTCCGCGACACCTCGCGCGCCGACGGCCTCCGCTCCGCCGCCGACCAGGCACGCGTCGACCTCGACGTGGTGGCGCTCGACGTGACCGATCCCGCCTCCGTCGCCGCCTGCCTCGCGCACGTCGAGAGCGCCCACGGCGGACTCGACGCGCTCGTGAACAACGCGGGAGCCGGGCACATCGGCACGGTCGAGCTCGAGGATCCGGACGAGCTGCGCCGGGTGATGGAGGTCAACTTCTTCGGCACGGTCGCCGTCACGCGGGCGGCGATGCCGCTGCTGCGCTCCTCGCGCGGGCGGGTCGTCACGGTGTCGAGCGTCGGAGGCGTCGTCGGCCAGCCGTTCAACGAGGACTACTGCGCGGCCAAGTTCGCGGTCGAGGGGTTCTTCGAGGCGCTGGCGCCGGTCGCCCGCGCCGTCGGGGTGCAGGTCTCGCTGATCGAGCCGGGTGCTGTGCGCAGCAGTTTCGTCGAGAACGTCGGGATCGACGCCCGCGCGATGCTCGCTCAGGCCGGCCCCTACGCCTCCGCGCTGAGCTCCTACCTCGACCGCACCGCCTCCGCCTTCTCCTCCAGCAGCGCGCAGGATCCGGGCGACGTCGCCGCGGTCGTGCTCCAGGTGCTGCGGGCCGCTGAGGCTCCGTTCCGCGTGCAGACCTCCGACTGGGCGCGGCAGTTCGCCGGGCTGAAGCTGGCCGACGTCGACGGGTCCCGAGTGCAGTCCGCCATGCGGGGATGGATCGGAACCCACTAGGGTGGAGGGGTGCGAGCGCGAAGACTGCGCTCCCCCGCGTCGTAGAACGCCCCTTGTCCGCTGAGGATTCACACGAATCCGAGGACTCTGAAATCGAGGACTCACCCTCCCGATCATCTGGCGCACGTGCATGAGGCCCCCGGCCGCGCGCACCGCTTCGTACGGCGAACGGATGTGACCACCGTCACCTTCGCCCGAACGTCGATCATCCGCGCCCCCGGCCACGCCGCCGCGGACCACGATCGACATTGATGCCCGAAAGGCACCACCGCATGTCGACCATCCCCACTTTCAGCGCCCTCGGCGTTCCCGCCCCGCTCGTCGCCGCGCTCACCGCGAACGGCATCACCGAGCCCTTCCCCATCCAGGTGGACACCCTCCCGGACACCCTGAACGGCCGCGACGTCCTCGGCCGCGGCAAGACCGGCTCGGGCAAGACCCTGGCCTTCGCCATCCCGATGATCGCCCGGCTCGGCGGATCGCTCGCCGGCGGCCGCCGCCGTCCCGGTCGCCCGCTCGGACTGATCCTCGCCCCCACCCGCGAGCTCGCCACGCAGATCACGGTCGCGATGCAGCCCCTCGCCGACGCCTACGGCATCGTCACCACGACGATCTTCGGCGGAGTGTCGCAGCAGCGCCAGGTCTCGGCCCTCAAGCAGGGCGTCGACATCGTCGTGGCCTGCCCCGGACGCCTCGAGGACCTCATGAAGCAGGGCTTCGTGAACCTCGACGCCGTCGAGATCACCGTGCTCGACGAGGCCGACCACATGGCCGACCTCGGCTTCCTGCCCGTCGTCACGCGCATCCTCGACAAGACCCCCCGTGGAGGCCAGCGCCTGCTGTTCTCGGCCACGCTCGACAACGGCGTGGACAAGCTCGTCAAGAAGTACCTGCAGAACGAGGTGCTCCACTCGGTCGACGAGGCGAACTCGCCCGTCGCTCTGATGACGCACCACGTCTTCGAGGTCGACGGCCTCGACTCCAAGAACGCGCTCGTGAAGACGCTCGCCTCGGGCACCGGCCGCCGCATCCTCTTCATGCGCACCAAGCACCACGCGAAGAAGCTCGCCAAGCAGCTCACGAGCCAGGGGATCCCCTCGGTGGATCTGCACGGCAACCTCTCGCAGGTCGCCCGCGACCGCAACCTCGCCGCCTTCGGCGCCGGCACCGTCAAGGTGCTCGTCGCGACCGACGTCGCCGCCCGCGGCGTCCACGTGGACGACGTCGAGCTCGTGATCCACGTCGACCCGCCCATGGAGCACAAGGCGTACCTGCACCGCTCGGGCCGCACCGCCCGCGCCGGCAGCGAGGGCGACGTCGTCACGGTCGTGCTGCCCACGCAGCGCGGCGACGTGAAGACGCTGCTGCGCAAGGCCGCCATCCAGGTGACGCCCCAGCAGGTCACGGCCGACTCGGCCGCGGTCTCGAAGCTCGTCGGCGACGTCGCGGCCTACGTGACCCCGTCGGCCGTCGTCGAGCCCGCCCGCGGGCAGTCGCAGGGCGGCCGCTCGCAGGGCGCCAACGCGCAGCGCAAGCGCGTCGCACGCACCGAGGGCGCAGCGCCCCGCGGTGGACGCGGCGAGCGCTCGGCGGCACCCGCCTCGGAACGTCCCCGTCGTGAGCGCAGCTCCTCCGAGGGCGCCCCTCGCGGCGGAGCCCGAGGCACCGGCCGCGGCCGCAGCGCCGGCGCCGCTTCCACCGGTGGCGGCTCGCGCTCGTTCTACAGCACCGCCACCGGCGGCGCCTCCTCCTCCGCTCCGGCGGGTGGCGAGCGCCGCGGCGGGCGCCGCGCGCAGGGCTGAATCGTTTGGTGCGCCGCGGGGCGGCGCACCGCGGTCGGCTTCTCGAAGTGGTCGCGTTCCGCAGAGCGGGGGGCGAACGGCTACGCCGATTCGCTGGTACGCGAATCGGCGGTTCGGCCGGCCCATCTCGTGCGCCGCGGGGCGGCGCACCGCAGTCGGCTTCTCGAAGCGGCCGCGCCCGACGGAGCGGGTCGCGAACGGCTACGCCGATTCGCTGACACGCGAATCGGCGGTTCGCCTCGAAGGTTGTCGGCTGGTTCGGTGACCGGACCTCGAGCAGGAAGCCGGTGCCTGCGAGCGGGGTCGCGCGCACCTGCTGTTCGAGTAGCCGCCGCAGGCGGCGTATCGCGCCCCCCTGTCAGAATCCCCGAGGCCGGATGGACCGGACGACGCGAGTCGTCCTGCTCATCCGGCCTTCTCTGTGCGCCCTCGCGCCACTCGCCGCCCCAGACGTCACCCGCACGCGCGCGGCGAAGCCGAACGGGCGATTCGCGTGCCAGCGAATCGCCCTAGGCGGAACGCAACACGCTCCGTGGAACGCGACCATCTCGCGAAGCCGACCGCGGGGCGCCGCCCCGCGGCGCACACAAAGGCACAGCCGAACGGGCGATTCGCGTTCCAGCGAATCGCGCTAGGCGGAACGCAACACGCTCCGCGGAACGCGACCACCTCGCGAAGCCGACCGAGGTGCGCCGCCCCGCGGCGCACACAAAGGCACAGCCGAACGGGCGATTCGCGTGCCAGCGAATCGCCCTAGGCGGAACGCAACACGCTCCGTGGAACGCGACCATCTCGCGAAGCCGACCGCGGTGCGCCGCCCCGCGGCGCACACAAAGGCACAGCCGAACGGGCGATTCGCGTGCCAGCGAAACGCCCTAGGCGGAACGCGACACGCTCCGTGGAACGCAACCACCCCGAAAAGCCGACCGAGGTGCGCCGCCCCGCGGCGCACACAAAGGCACAGCCGAACGCGCGATTCGCGTGCCAGCGAATCGCGCTAGGCGGACGCAACACGCTCCGCGGAACGCGACCACCTCGCAAAGCCGACCGCGGTGCGCCGCTCTGCGGCGCACGAATGAACTCAGCGCAGCCTGCCCACGGAGGCGAGGGCGGCGCGGACGAGCGCGCCGCGGCCTCCCTCCATCTCGGCGGAGACGGCGTCGGAGGAGGCCTCGTCGGGGGTCATCCAGGTGAGCTCGAGTGCGTCCTGGCGGGGATCGCAGGTGCCGGTGACCGGGACGACGTAGGCGAGCGAGACGGCGTGCTGCCGCTCGTCGGTGAACGGGCCCATGCCCGGCATCGGGAAGTACTCGGCGACGTGGAACGGCAGCGGGCTCGCCGGCAGGAGCGGGAAGGCCATCGGTCCGAGGTCCTTCTCGAGGTGGCGGAAGAGCGCGTCGCGGAGGGTCTCGCCGTACATGACGCGTCCCGAGACGATCGTCCGCGTGATCTGGCCCGACGGGGTCGCCCGGAGGAGGACCCCGACCTCGGTCACCTGGCCGAGCCCGTCCACGCGGACCGGCACCGCCTCCACGTACAGCAGCGGGAGCCGTCGGCGGATGTCGGCGAGTTCGTCGTCGGACAGCCACCCGGAGTTGGGGTCAGGGGTACGCACGCTCATAGGGCCATTCTTACCCGACGTTCGTGTCCGTCCGGTTTCGGCGCGGCCCGGCAGCGGCCTCGACGATGATGGGGCGATGGGAATCGATCCGAAGGCAGTGCTGTGGTCCTCCTCCGAGAGGGACCGGGTCGGGCGCCCCCTCCTCGTGCTCCTGCACGGCTACGGCTCGCACGAGGGCGATCTGTTCTCGCTCGGCGCCTACCTGCCGCTGGAGCCGGTCCTCGCCTCCGTCCGCGCGCCCCTCGCCCTCGGCGGAGGGGCGAACGCGTGGTGGCCGTTGCGGGTCCCGCTCGATCCGGAGGAGCCGCGCGCGGATCCCGCGGCCGTCGAGGAGGCGACCCGGGGCGTGCTCGAGTGGCTCGACTCCGTCGGGCATCCGGGTCCGATCGGTCTTCTCGGCTTCTCGCAGGGCGCGGCCCTCGCCGTGCAGCTGCTGCGCCGAGCGCCGGAGCGGTTCGCGTTCGCCGTCGCGCTCTCGGGGTTCGTCGCGCCGCTCGAGCCCGGTGACGAGGCCGACGAGCACCTCGCCCGGGCGCGACCCGCGGTCTTCTGGGGTCGCGGGACCCTCGACACGGTCATCCCGCAGAGCCTCGTCGACGACGCCGCCGCCTGGTTCCCCGAGCACACGGCGCTCGACGCCCGCGTCTACGAGGACGTCGCGCACGGCGTCAGCCAGGCCGAGCTCGCCGATGTCGGCACGTTCATCCGGCTCCGCTTCGCCTGACGGAGCGCCGCCGCTCCCGCGTCAAGGGTTTGCCCTGGGCGGACGCCAGCGGCAATGTCGGTGGCGGCAGGGAGGATGAACGCATGCCGGATGTCCTCGATCGCTTCTCGCCCGCCACGCGGGCGTGGTTCGAGGGCGCGTTCCCGGCTCCCACCGCTGCGCAGGAGGGTGCCTGGTCGGCGATCTCGAGCGGCTCGCACGCCCTCGTCGTCGCCCCCACGGGCTCGGGCAAGACGCTGTCGGCGTTCCTCTGGGCGATCGACCGGCTCGTGCAGGGCACGCCCCCGGATGATCCTCAGCACCGCACCCGTGTGCTCTACGTCTCGCCCCTCAAGGCGCTCGGGGTCGACGTCGAGCGCAACCTCCGCTCGCCGCTCGTCGGCGTCACGCAGACGGCCCTCCGGCTCAGCGCCGAGGGCGTCGGAGCCGCCCCCTCGACCGTCACGGTCGGCGTGCGGTCCGGCGACACCCCCGCCGCCGAGCGGCGCGTGCTGCAGAAGACCCCGCCCGACATCCTGATCACGACTCCCGAATCGCTCTACCTCATGCTCACCTCGGCGGCGCGGGAGTCGCTGCGCGGTGTCGAGACGGTCATCGTCGACGAGGTGCACGCGGTCGCCTCGACCAAGCGGGGCGCCCACCTCGCGGTGTCGCTCGAGCGGCTCGACGCCATGCTCCCGAAGCCCGTCCAGCGCATCGGCCTCTCGGCGACGGTGCGTCCGCGCGAGGAGGTCGCGCGGTTCCTCGCCGGCCGGTCCCCCGTGACGATCGTCGCGCCCGTCTCCGAGAAGCGCTGGGACCTCAGCGTCATCGTGCCGGTCGAGGACATGTCCGAGCTGGGCGCCGCGGCGCCGCAGGAGGGCTCGACGATGGGCGCGACGGGGCCGCAGAGCGGCTCGATCTGGCCCCACGTCGAGGAGTCGATCGTCGACCGGGTGCTCGCGCACACCTCCTCCATCGTCTTCGCGAACTCGCGGCGCCTCGCCGAGCGGCTCACCGCGCGCCTCAACGAGATCTACGCCGAGAGAAGCGAACTCGCGGCCGAGCGGAGGCGCGAGGCGGGCGAGCCCGTGGCGGTCGGGGCGCTCCTCGGCGAGGCGGTCCGCTCCTCCCCGCCCGGCCGGACCCCCGCGGCGCTGATGGGAGCGTCGGGCGCGACGAGCGGCGCCGGGCAGGCGGCTCCCGACGACGAACCGCTGCTCGCCAGGGCGCACCACGGCTCGGTCAGCAAGGAGCAGCGGGCGATCATCGAGGACGACCTCAAGTCGGGTCGGCTGCGGTGCGTCGTGGCCACGTCGAGTCTCGAGCTGGGCATCGACATGGGAGCGGTCGACCTGGTCGTGCAGGTCGAGACCCCGCCCTCCGTCGCCAGCGCCCTGCAGCGGGTGGGCCGCGCGGGCCACCAGGTCGGCGAGGTCTCGCGGGGGTCGTTCTACCCAAAGCACCGCGCCGATCTGCTGCACTCGGCCGTGACCACCGAGCGGATGCGCTCCGGGCTCATCGAGGCGATCTCCGTGCCCGCGAATCCGCTCGACATCCTCGCCCAGCAGACCGTCGCCGCCACGGCGCTCGACTCGCTCGACGTCGACGAGTGGTTCGACACCGTCCGGCGCAGCGCCCCGTTCGTCTCGCTCCCCCGGTCGGCCTACGAGGCGACGCTCGACCTGCTGTCGGGGCGCTACCCCTCCGACCAGTTCGCCGAGCTGAGGCCCCGGGTGGTCTGGGACCGAGACGCGAACACGCTCACCGGCCGCCCGGGCGCCCAGCGGCTGGCGGTCACCAGCGGAGGCACGATCCCCGACCGCGGACTGTTCGGCGTCTTCATGGTCGGCGAGCCGGGCTCGACCGGCAACCGCGTCGGCGAGCTCGACGAGGAGATGGTCTACGAGTCGCGGGTCGGCGACGTCTTCGCGCTCGGCGCCACGAGCTGGCGCATCCAGGAGATCACCTACGACCGGGTGATCGTGACGCCGGCGTTCGGGGAGCCCGGGCGACTCCCCTTCTGGAAGGGCGACTCGCAGGGTCGTCCGGCCGAGCTCGGTGAGGCGATCGGCGCCTTCACCCGCGAGATCGGCGGGTCGGCGCCCGAGCCGGCGCGCGAGCGCTGCACGGCCGCGGGGCTCGACGAGTACGCGACCAACAACCTCCTCTCCTTCCTCGACGAGCAGCGCATCGCGACCGGCCAGATCCCCGACGACCGCACGCTCGTGCTCGAGCGCTTCCGCGACGAGCTCGGCGACTGGCGGCTGGTGCTGCACTCGCCCTACGGCATGCAGGTCCACTCCCCGTGGGCGCTGGCGATCGGAGCGCGCGTGCGCGAGCGGCACGGAGTCGACGGTGCCGCCATGGCGGGCGACGACGGCATCGTGGTGCGCATCCCCGACACCGAGTCGGAGCCTCCGGGCGCAGAGCTCTTCCTCTTCGAGCGCGAGGAGCTCGAGCAGCTCGTCACCAGCGAGGTGGGCGGCTCCGCCCTCTTCGCGGCCCGGTTCCGCGAGTGCGCGGCGCGGGCGCTCCTGCTGCCCCGTTACAACCCGGGCAAGCGGTCGCCCCTGTGGCAGCAGCGTCAGCGCGCCGCGCAGCTGCTCGACGTCGCCCGCACCTACCCGACCTTCCCGATCATCCTCGAGACCGTCCGCGAGTGCCTCCAGGACGTCTACGACCTGCCGGCCCTGCTGCGACTCGCGGCGCGCCTCGACGGGCGCGAGCTGCGCATCCTCGAGGTCGAGACCCCGACCGCGAGCCCGTTCGCCCGCTCGATGCTGTTCGGCTACGTCGCGGCCTTCATGTACGAGGGCGACAGCCCCCTCGCCGAACGGCGGGCAGCGGCGCTGTCGGTCGACGCCGCCCTCCTCGGCGAGCTGCTCGGGCGCGCCGAGCTCCGCGAGCTGCTCGACCCGGTCGTCCTCGCTCAGATCGAGCGCGAGCTGCAGCGCATCGAGCCGGAGCGGCGCCTGCGCGGTCTCGAGGGGGCCGCCGATCTCCTCCGGCTCCTCGGCCCGCTGACTCTCGACGAGCTCGGCGAGCGGCTCGTCGACGAGTCGGTCGCCTCCGCCGACACCGCGAAGGCCCCGCCGCTCGAGCGCGAGACGCTCGAGGCGCACGTGGCCGACCTCGTCCGCGCGAAGCGCGTGCTGCCCGTCGGCCTCGGCGGCGAGCAGCGCTACGCCGCGATGGAGGACGCGTCGCGGCTGCGCGACGCCCTCGGCGTTCCGCTGCCGATCGGGGTGCCCGTCGCGTTCATTGACCCCGTGCGCGATCCTCTCGGCGACCTGGTCGCCCGCTACGCGCGGACCCACGGCCCGTTCACCGCGGCGGCGGTCGCGACGCGCCTGGGCCTCGGTGTCGCGGTCGTCACCGACACCCTCCGCCGGCTGTCGGGCGAGCGGCGCGTCACCGAGGGCGAGTTCCGCCCGAACGGGACAGGCACCGAGTGGTGCGACGCCGAGGTGCTCCGCCGCCTCCGCAGCCGCTCCCTCGCAGCCCTCCGCAAGGAGGTCGAGCCGGTCGACGCCGCCGCCTACGGGCGCTTCCTGCCCGCCTGGCAGCACGTCGGAGGCTCCCTCCGAGGCATCGACGGGGTCGCCTCCGTGATCGACCAGCTCGCGGGAGCCCCCATCCCGGCGTCGGCGTGGGAGTCGTTGATCCTGCCCGCGCGGGTGCGCGACTACTCCCCCGCCATGCTCGACGAGCTCACCGCCACGGGCGAGGTGCTGTGGGCAGGAGCCGGCACCCTCCCCGGCAACGACGGCTGGGTGAGCCTGCACCTCGCCGACACCGCCGGGCTGACCCTTCCCGTGCCCGCCGTCGACACCGTCCCGCTCAGCGAGCTGCAGCAGGAGATCGTGGGCGTCCTCGGCTCCGGCGGCGGCTACTTCTTCCGTCAGCTCTCCGACGCCGTCGGCTCCACCGACGACTCCGGTCTCGTCGACGCCCTCTGGGAGCTGGTCTGGGCCGGTCTCGTCACCAACGACACCCTCGCCCCCCTGCGCACCCTCGTCGGGTCGACCGGAGGCGCGCACCGCCAGCCGCGAGCACCCGCCAGAGCCCGTGCGCCTCGCGGGCGGATGACCGCGCGCCCGACCATGGCGACCCGCGTCGGACCGCCGACCGCGGGCGGACGCTGGTCGATCGTGCCGCTGGCCGAGTCCGATGCCACGATCCGCGGGCACGCCCTCGGCGAGACGCTCCTCGAGCGCTACGGCATCGTGACCCGCGGATCCGTTCAGGCCGAGGGCGTGCTCGGCGGCTTCGCCCTCGCCTACAAGGTCCTCAGCGGCTTCGAGCAGCAGGGTCGCGCCCGACGCGGCTACTTCATCGAGAAGCTCGGCGCCGCGCAGTTCGGCACGGCCGGCAGTGTCGACCGTCTGCGGACCTTCGTGCCGCAGGACGAGGCACGAGAGCGACCACGACCCGTGCTGGCTCTCGCCGCGACCGACCCGGCGAACCCCTTCGGAGCCGCGCTCCCCTGGCCGCAGGGCGAGGGTCACCGCCCGGGACGCAAGGCCGGCGCCCTGGTCGCCGTCGTCGACGGCGCACTCGCCGTCTACCTCGAGCGGGGCGGCAAGACGGCGCTCACCTTCACCGACGACGAGGCGACCCTCGCCGACGCCGCCGGCGCCCTGAGCCAGCTGGTGCGCTCCCGCGGCGTCGAGAAGCTCACGGTCGAGAAGATCGACGGCGTGTTCGCCCTCGGCACGCCGTTCGGCGACGCGCTCGTCGCCTCGGGCTTCGTTGCGAACCCGCGGGGCCTGAGGATGCGGGCATGACCGCCCGCCGACGAGAGGCAGATCGCCGTGCCCGAGGGTGACACCGTCTACCGGTCGGCCCACAACCTCGCGGAGGCGCTCGACGGGCAGGTCCTGACGCGCTGCGACGTGCGCGTCCCGAAATTCGCGACGGTCGACCTCACCGGCGAGACGGTCGACTCCGTCGTGCCCCGCGGCAAGCACCTGCTGATGCGCATCGGCGACGCGGTCATCCACTCCCACCTCAAGATGGAGGGGAGCTGGCACCTCTACGCGCGCCGCGGTCCGAACGGCGAGAGGCCGAAGTGGCACCGCCCCTCGCACCAGGCGCGCATCGTCCTCGAGACCGAGGAGTGGCAGGCCGTCGGCTTCGAACTCGGGCTCCTCGAGATCGTCCCGCGCACCGCGGAGGAGGACGTCGTCGGCTACCTCGGCCCCGACCTCCTCGGACCCGACTGGGACGCGGAGGAGGCGCTGCGCCGACTCTCCGCCGATCCGGAGCGCCCGATCGGCCTCGCCCTGCTCGACCAGCGGATCATGGCGGGCCTCGGCAACGTCTACCGCGCCGAGCTCTGCTTCCTGCGCGGCGTCCTGCCCACCCGCCCGGTCGGCGAGAGCGGCGACCTGGCCCGCACGATCGCGCTCGCTCAGCGCCTCATCACCACGAACCGCGAGCGCATCGAGCGCACCACCACCGGGAACCTCCGCCCCGGCCAACAGCTCTGGGTCTACGGTCGCGACCGCAAGCCGTGCCGGCGCTGCCGCACCCCGATCCTCCGCGGCGAGCTCGGCGACGACGAACTGCAGCTGCGGGTCACCTACTGGTGCCCGCACTGCCAGACCTGAGTCGGGGCTACTCCTCGACGGCCGAGCGGTGCCCGGGGACGTGCTTGACGTGCAGGTCGAGATCGGTGAGGCGCTCGATGCGGTCGACGTGGCGACCGACCTCGGCGCCGTCGGCGACGATCCAGCTGCCGACGAGGAGGAACCCGTCGCGCCCGCCGGCCGTGAGCGGCCCGGTGACGGTGAAGGAGCCGATCGTCGGGGTCGAGAACGTCACGCGCACCGGGTCGCCGTGAGCGAGCCCCTCGGCGGAGCGGTCGCCGCCTGCTGCGTCCTCGGCGCTCTCCCCCGCGAGGGCGATGCTCTGGGTCTCGGTCGCCGTGCTGAGGAAGACGTCGGCGACGACCAGCTCGCCTCCGACCGCGCGGCGGACGACCCCTTCGATGCCGTAGAGGCCGTACCGGGGCGAGCGGACGAGGACGCGCGCCGTATCGCCGACCACGATCTCGGCCAGGGCCCCGCGGATCGACTGCATCTCGCGTCGGGCGGGCGGAGCGGACAGGGCGTCGAGGATCGGGCTGCGCATTTGATCAGGGTAGCCCGTCGGGGTGGCCGCTCGAGGTGTGCAGCAACGCGGAAAGCCCCGCGGATGCAGGGCCTTCGGGAGGTGCGGAGACGGTGGGATTTGAACCCACGGAACCCAATAAAGGGTTCTCCACCTTAGCAGGGTGGTGCACTCGACCGGACTATGCGACGTCTCCTGAGCGACCGCTCGGCGGACGCACGACGACCATCATAACCGCACCCGTGCGGCCGCCGTGACACCGCACTCGGCTGCCCAGGTCGACCCGTCGAGGGAACCCGTTCTCGCCGAGGGAGCCGGAGGAACGGGACGCCTCGGCGGGAACGGGTTCCCTCGGAGGAGGACCGGGAGTCGTCTACTGCTCGTCGAGCGTGCGGCCGACGGTGCAGGTCTGCTGGTCGGCGGTCTGGCCCGAGACGTCGCTCGGCAGCGCGACGGCCGTCTCGCCCGTCGCAGGGGTCGCCGGGTCGGTGGCGGCCGGGTCGGTCGTCGCCGGAGGCGTCGCGGCGGGATCGGTCGTGGCCGCAGGGGTCGAGCCGTCGGTCGCCTCCGACCCTCCGCCGGTCGTGCCGGTGAGGGCGATGGGCTGATCGGCGAGGAGCGCCGCGTTCAGCGCCCCGGCCGCCTCCTCGCTCGGGTAGACGCCGTTGCCCTCGATGAACGTCGGGTACTGCACGAAGACGACGCTCGCCAGGTCGACGTCCTTCACGGCGAGGCCGATCGAGACGAGGGTGTTGACGTTCTCGAGCGAGGTCGAGAGCTGCATGTTCGAGACCGCCGCCTTGGCGAGGCCGTAGAGAGCGACGGGGTTCGAGAGCGTCGACGCGCTCTTCACCTTGCGCACGAGCGACGAGAGGTAGACCTGCTGGCTCGAGATGCGGGTGAGGTCGCTGCCGTCGCCGACTCCGTGGCGGGTGCGGAGGAACGCGAGCGCCTCGGCTCCGACGAGCGTGTGCGTGCCCGCCGAGAGATTGAGGCCGGTGTACTCGTCCTCGATCGCCGACGCGACGCAGACGTCGACGCCGCCCACGGCGTTGGACATCTCGATGACGCCGTCGAACTGGATCAGCGCGGCGTAGGGGATCTCGAGCCCGGTGAGCTGCTCGACCGTCTGCACCGTGCAGGCCAGTCCGCCGTAGCCCAGCGACGTGTTGATCTTGGCCGAGCGGAGCGGCTCCGACACCGCGCCGGTGGTCGGGTCGGTGCACGACGGGATCGGCACGTACATGTCGCGGGGGAAGCTGACGACCTCGACGGTCGAGTGGTCCTCGGAGATGTGCATGAGCATCGTCACGTCGTTGAGGTTCTCGGAGCGGTCACCGTAGGCGCCCTCCTCCGATCCCTCCGCGCTGTCGCTGCCCGCGAGGAGGATGTTGACGCCGCCCTCGATGGCGCCGATCTCGGGGATCGCGCTGCCCGCGTCGGTCGAGCCGACATCGAGATCGACCGAGGGACGCGCACTGCCCGCGATCATCGAGACCGCGATCGCGACGATGCAGACCGTCGAGAGCACCCCGACTCCGAGGCACGCGGCGAGGATCCGCCCCGCGAACCGGAGCCCGCTCTGCGGTCGGAGCCGACCGTGCCGGGCGATCGTCCTCCGGGTCGGGGCGGGTTCGCTCATCAGGCCATGCTCTCTCTGGATCGCGCTCTCTCTCGATAGCGCCGCGTCTCGGTCGCCGCGAGACGCCGGCGGGTCGACGCTCGAGGAGGAGCGTACCCGGGGACTCAGCCGAAGAACCCGACCGAGCAGGTCTGCTGGTCGGCGCTCTGGCCGGTCACCGACTCTGGCAGCGCAACCTTGGATTCTCCCGCGGGAGTCTCGGTCGTCGTGCCCGGGGTCGCCTCCTCCGTCGCGAGAGGCGCGGCCGTGGCCGGCCCGGCGGGAGCCTCCGTGACGGCCGGTGCCGCCGCCTCGCCCTCGACCGTCGCGCCTGCGCCGGTGCCGCCGGTCAGGGCGATCGGCTGATCGGTCTGCAGCGCGGTGGCGAGGACGTCGCCCGCGAGGCGGTCGGGCGTGACTCCGCCCGACACCTCGCCGGTCGGGTACTGGGCGAAGACGACGTTCGCCAGGTCGACGTCGCTCAGGGCGAGCCCCATCTGCACCATCGTGTTGACGTTGTTCAGCTCGCTCGAGAGGGTCATGTTTCCCAGCGCCGCCTTCGCGAGTCCGTACAGCGAGACCGGGTTCAGCAGCGTGTCGGCGCTCTTGATCTCGCGGACGAGGGACGAGAGGAAGACCTGCTGGTTGCTGATGCGGGTCAGGTCGCTGCCGTCGCCGATGCCGTGGCGGCTCCGGAGGAACTGCAGCGCGGCCATCCCCTGGAGCGAGTGGTTGCCCGGCTCGAGGTAGGTGTTCGTGTAGGGGTCGGCGATCTCGGTCGCGACGCAGACGTCGACTCCGCCGACCGCGTTCGACATCTCGATGACGCCGTTGAACTGCACGACCGCTCCGTAGTCGACCCGGATGCCGAGGAGGTCCTCGACGACTCCGGCGACGCAGCCGAGGCTGACGTCCTTGCCCATCGCCTCGTTGATCTTCGTGTCGTAGCGCTCGGGGATCGTCTCGCCGGTCGCCGCGTTCACGCAGGAGGGGATGTCGACGTACATGTCGCGGGGGAAGCTCACGACCGTGGCGTTGCTGTGGTCGGCCGAGACGTGCATCAGCATGTTGACGTCGTTGAGGACGCTCGTCTCCTCGTCGGGGTCGCCGTAGGCGTCGCCCTGGCCCTGGCGGGAGTCGCTGCCGACGACGAGCACGTTGAAGCCGCCCTCGAGGGCGCCGATCTCGGGAACGCCCGCGGCGGCCTCGACGCTGGAGCCGGCCGCGACCGGGTGCAGCTCGACCGAGGGCTGCGCCGACTGGACCAGGAGGGTCGCCGCGATCGCGACGATCGACACGGAGGCGGCGACGCCGACTCCGGAGATCATGGCCGCCGCCTTGACCAGCGTGCGAGGGAGGCTGTGCCTCTTCTGACGCCCGTGCCTCACGAAGGGTCGCGGCGAGCGGGCGGACTCGACCGCGGCGGAGGGCTCCGTCGAAGGGTCCGTCCTGCGCATCCGTCTCCCGTTGGTCTCGAGTGCTGGCGGTGGCGGGCGGATCGTGGGCGCATCCGGCCGGAGGTGGAGCAGGGGCTCGCGGAGGGATCGCCGTGTCCGCGTCGGGCCATACTACCCAGAGTCGTCCCGGACCTCATCCGGAGCGATCGCGACAGCACTCCGCCACTCCCGAGGAGGACCGGAGGGAACCGATCCGAGCGAGCGGACATATCCCGTCATGACCACTTCCTCTCCGCCGCGGGACGCCGCCGAATCCTCGTGGGCGAGCGTCCTCACGGGCGACCCGGACGGCTTCGGCAGGCTCTACGACACCTACAGGCTCCGCGTCTTCTGGCACGCGCTCCGCCACACGCGGGCGCTGCACGACGCCGAGGACATCACCGCACTCGTCTTCCTGGAGGCGTGGCGCAAGCGCACCGCGATCCGCCTGGTCGACGGGTCTCCCCTGCCCTGGCTCCTGGCGACGACCAACAACGTGGCCCGCAACGTCGACCGCTCCCGTCGTCGCCACCAGCTCGCGCTCGGCCGGCTCCCCGAGCCGCGGCACCAGGAGGACTTCTCCGACGAGGCCGGCGACCGCATCGACACCGCGCCGCGCCGGGAGGCGATCCGCAGCGCCTTCGCGGGCCTCGCCGCCCGCGACCAGGACGTCCTCTCGCTGTGCATCATCGCCGAGATGCCGACCGCCGAGGCCGCGCGGGTGCTCGGCGTCCCCGTCGGCACCGTCAAGTCCCGTCTCTCGCGAGCGAAAGCGAAGCTCGCCACCCTGATCACCGACCTCACGGCCGATGCAGCCACCGATGGAGGTGCACGATGAACGACAAGCCCGTCCTCGACCCCGACCGCGATCGCGCCATCCGCGCCATGATCGTCGAGACCGCCCGCGCCGAGAACGCACGCCCCTCGCTGCGTGCTCGCGCTTCGCTGCTCATCGGCCTCGTGCTCGCCGCTCTGCTCCTCTCGGGCGGCGGAGTCGCGATGGCGCTGACCGGCATCATCCAGATCCCGGTCGCAGCTCCCGCCCCGGCCGAGACGTCGAGCGCGACGCCGACACCGACCCCGACTCCGACTCCGACCACGGCCCCTGAGCCACCGGCTCCGGAGCCGACACCGACGCCGACCGCGGTCGACGTGGGCACGTGGATCATCGGCTTCGAGGGCGTCGGACCGATCGCGTTCGGCGGGTCGATGGCCGAGGCCTCGGCGGCTCTGGACACGACCGACCTGGTCCCGTACGACTTCGGAACGGACGAGTGCCCTGCCGACTACCGCCAGCTCCCCGGCAACCCGCGCTCGTTCATAGGAGTCGACCCTCACGAAGCCGGCGCCTCGAACTATCTCGAGGTCGCCAACTACGTCAGCGACGACGGGACGCAGCTCGACGGTTCGCTGCCCCGCACCTCTGCCGGCATCTCGACGGGTTCGACGAGCGCCGAACTGCTCGCCGCCTACCCCGATCTGGTCGAGGAACCCCTCATCGCGGGGGACACCGTCTACTCGCTGGCGGGACCGGACGAGCGTCGGCTCTGGTTCAGACTCGCGAGTGCCACGGACACCGTGCAGGCGATCAGCCTGAGCGAGACCCCGTTCTACACCCTCGGCGGCTGCGGGCCCTGATCGTCAGGTGGCGTCGACCGACGGGAGCCTCAGGGCACCCGTCGGTCGACGATCCCCCGGCGAGCGGGTCGACGAGGTGGACGGCGGGCTTAGCAGCCGCGCGGGGAGGGAGGCGGGCGTTCGCCCTCGCAGGGCCTGCCACGATCGAGCAGGGGACGACATGCGGGGCAGCCCCGCGTGGCGGAGGGCTAGGGATTCGAACCCTAGAGACATCTCTGCCCACCAGTTTTCAAGACTTCGGAAGGTCTCTTACCGGGGCAAACCGAACTGCTCCGCATCAGGCCGCGAGAGGCCGGTTTTCCCGCATGAACGCTGGGATCCGGCCCACCTTGGACACCTTCTCGCGGCGCGCTCCGGTTCGGTTCGGATCAGCTCGGCGGAGCGCGGTTGGAGGGGTTTTCCGCGGGGATCCGTCAGCGGCGGGCGATGGCTCCGGAGGTGAACCACTGCACCAGCGGGACCGCCAACAGCACCGCAGCTTCCCCATCAGCCGCAGTGCTTGGGCTGTACCCAGGCTGTCCGGCGTGACGATCGTTCTGCCCGGTCCAAAGAACTTGCATCATGGCCAGAACGGTGGCAGCGCTCGTATTCAGGGAGTGCTCCCGCGACATGGCGAGTCCCCAGTCGCCGTCAGCGCGCATCTGACCGATGACATTCTGGAGTCCGGCGGAACGGTTCGTCGGCATCACCACAGGAATCGACGCGGCCTCCACCGCCTTGACCGACTTCGAGTAGGCGCGCTCGTAGTCGGGGCCCACCCCGAACGTGGAGCCCCACGCCTCGGCAAGCAACGGTCCCGCGTGTCCGGGCGCCGACATCGCCTCCTCGGCAGCCCGCTGCACGCCCTCGGGGACTCGGCGGACCAGGCCGCGTCGCCCGGACCGCTCGCCGAGCGCCCACAACGACCCGCCGTCCAGCAGCAGCTCGCGTAACCCGGCGATGTTGAGGCTCAGACCGTGGGCGAGCAGGAAGTCCACGAACCGGATCGTCTCGTCCTCGCTCAGCTCGTCTTGCAGGGAGCCCAGGCCGCGACGATAGAAGCCGGGGTAGAGAGGAACACGGCGGCGGGTTCGTCGGTCGTACTGCGCAACGAGGTCCTCCGTACGTCCATACGGAGACGGGCTGACGTTGACCTCGATCCAGGCCCAAAGCGAGTGGTGGAGCCAGGGCGGCACCCCGTCCGTGAGCGCTTCCAGCGGCTCCGGGTCCATGCCGAGCGGCGCCCACTTGTCCTCGTCCGTCATGCGCCCAGGGTAGTAGGGACGCTAGGCCGCTCCGCGGTCGTGCCGGAGCGGCCCAGCGTTGGGCGCTCAGCGACGAGCTAGGAGCCGTTGGGCGCTCGGAACATCGCCCGCCGTTGCTCCGCAGCGCTCAGCGGGCGCCGCGCCGTTGACATCGGATCGGAGCCGTCAGTCGTTCCGGCGTACTCCGTCGCCTCCTCGCGCTCGGCTGCAGTAACCCGCTGATAGGGCGCCTTGCCGGCTCGGCCTTCGAATATTTGTCCCATGGTTCTCTCCTCTTGTCGGCGTGCCCGAACCCTACTCGTTCGCCTGCTTGTCGCTATTACTTATTCCAACGGGATCACCTTGCACTCTGGGCTTGACTCAATCGACATTTGAAAAGCGATCGGATCAAACGCGAGGCATGGTAAGGCGGTTGAAGTAGCGCTATCCGATCAGAAAAGGAGGCGCCTAAATGCCGACAGGCCGTCCACCCAAAAACTACGTCACCGTCCGAGCGTCCATTCCGACCGAAATGGACAAGGCGCTCGACGCGTTCGTCGCGGCAACCGGCCTGGCGAAGGCCTCGCTGATCCGTATCGCGTTGGCCGAGAAGCTCGTGGCGCTCAACCTCCTCCCGGACCACCCACCCATCCCACTTTCCCTCACTTCCCGACCCAATAACGAATAGAAAGGCTCGACAATGAGTACGCAGTACGTGACCCCGCGGCAGCTCCCAGGTGGCCCCGTTTCCGACGCCATCCCATCGGAGGTCTCCAACGACCTCGCCGACCACATCCCCGGCCTCTCACAGCGACAGATTCATGCCGACCTGCCCGCGTACCCCGGGACCGAAGGGTCGGCGCTCGCTCGTGACCTCAAGCGCAAGCACGTCCCCGTCGCCCAGCGGGCGGCGCAGGAGCTGAAGGCCGCGCTCAGCGACGCAGAGGAGGCCCTCCTCGCCGTCATCGAGCAGCACGAGGCTCGCACCGAGCGGCACGACCGCCTGCAGGCGTACGCCAAGAAGAAGGGCAACCGCACCATCGGTGGCTCGTTCGCGGGCGGAGCGGGACGATGATCGCCTTCCCGCGTGGCAACTTCGACGAGGTGCGCTCATCGGTCCGCGACCAGCCGTACGCCAACGCCAAGGCCGAGCGCGACGCCATCAAGCACGTCGACCAGCTGGTCTTCGACGAGGTCCGCTCCCACGAACGCGAGCTGGTCCGAGAAGGGCAGCGGGCCGTCGCCGACCTGACGACGACGATCCAGACCGCTGAGCACCTCGCCGACAAACTCCAGAACGAGATCACCGGACCGTTCGTCAACGCGTCCTGGACCGAGAAGCCCGTCGACATCGGAGAGGCCGTCGCGCGGTACAACGTCTTTTTCCAGCAGGTGCAGGACGCCCTCGCGCAGCTCGCCAAGAAGGAGAGCGACCTGTCCTGGAGGGCAGAGAAGCTCCGTGACCCCTACAACGACCTGGCTCGGCTGCGCAACAAGTTCTTCACGGGCAACCAGCGGTTCGAGACCCGGCAGAGCTGGGTCGACGGGCAGGGGCTGAACCGCGCCGGTTCCGTCGACGTCACCACCGCCGCGGCCCCCGTCGCCTCGCGGACGCCCGGACCGTCACCGACGCTGTAAGTCACCGCACACGCAGAACAGCCCCAGAGCGGAAGGCAGACTCTGGGGCTGTTCTCGGACACGCACAAACAGGCAGGAAGGAACACCGTGAACACCCTTAGTCTACCCTTTTCACCCACACGCGTATTGTTCGCGCACTGGGAAAGAGCCCTTGAAGGTTCTACAGAGCCGGAGTGGAAGCCGGACCCCGTGAACACGCCTATGCGGCTGTTGTCGCCGGTGGAGTTCGCCTCGTTGCGCGTCCGGCTCCGGTGCGACGCCCGGGACCTCCAGCCCACCTCGCACGGACCCGTCACCGACGCCGCGTTGCGCATCGGGCTGTGGGAGGCAATGGGCAAGCGCTTCAGCGGCTACAAGCTGGCGCAGGAGCTACAGCACTTCTTCAGCAGCCGCGGCGTCGTTGCCCGGGAGCCCTGGCGAGGCTGGGACATGCTCCGGGCTATCGACGCCACCGCCGACCTCCACGGCGTCGAGCTGTGGCTGAACGCAGAACCCGTCGAGCCCGAGTGGACTCGATTCCGCGAGATGCGCCTGTCAGAGCGCCTCGCGGAGGTCACAAAGCGGGACCGACCCGAACCGAGGTAAACTCATCCTGAACCGAGGTAAGCTTCGGTGGCCCGACTTGTTCGGGCGTTACGGAACCAGTAGCGAACATACGAAACTGTCGAACAACTGAATACTCCACTACATCCATAAGCGCTTCCGAATGGCGCTCACACCTCCGGACAACGAGTAGCCGGAACTCAGGTTGAGCGAACACGCGGTCGAGGCCAAGGATGGAACGGCATTCACCCGGTCCCTTGTGACCTAGGGCGTACGAGACGAGTGGGAACAAGCAACATCCGCGTGGCATCAGCCATCGACGGTTTGCATTCCATCCCTTTTTCTAGGATGGGCGTTCCCCGCCTCTGCGCCTTTTCGCATTTAACGGCAACGCCCTCCATTCGCCTTGGAGGAACCCGCCATGAGCACCACTAAGACCGTCTGGAAGCTGTCGGAAGCCGCGACACACCCGCTCGCCGAGAAGTACGGCATCACCGAGCGCCAGTTCCGTCGCGCTGTCCAGAACAAGACCATCAGCTATGCGCGCCCCGGTGGGCTGATCGTCCTCCTGGCCGACGAGGACATCACCGAGTTCATCCTCGGCTCGCGCACCAACGTCGTGAAGCCGTGAGCGCGCCGGTATCGCCCGAGCTGCAGAAATACATCATCGCCCTCGGAGCGGAGCAGACGGGCGAGAACCAGTGGCAGGCGCGTTGCCCGAATCCGGCGCACACGGACGAGCACGCCTCTTTCGCTCTCACGGGAGGTCGCAAGAAGCCGGTGGCCGTGGAATGTCACGGCGGCTGCGACTGGGCCGACATCAAGGCTGCTCTCAGCCAGCTCGGTCTCGACGTTGGCCAGGTGATCAAACGCGCGGGGACCAGGACAAATCGCAAGGCGCCGGTGCGCCGAACCCCGCCCGCGCCCGTCGCTCCGCCGCCGCCTCTGGACGACCAGGAGAAGCCTTACGACTGGCACCAGCTGTTGATGGGCCGCCACACAAAGCCTCGTGAATTCCTCCAGAACCAACGCGGCTTGACCGAAGCCACCATCGAGCGATTCAAGCTGGGCTTCAACGGAGAGCGCATCACTATCCCGATTCGCGTCGAGGGCCATTGGGTCAACGCGAAGCTGTACAAAAGTGGTGCACAGGGTCCGAACAAGATGTTGCAGATTCCGGGCCACGGAACCGCGGTCTTGTACCCACTCGAAGTGCTCGCCGATTCCACCGCGCCCGTCATCCTCTGTGAGGGCGAACTCGACGCGCTGCTGACGTTGCAGAAAGGCGACGGGAGGTTCCTCGCGCTCACCGGCACGGGCGGTGCAGCCAACCCTCCGCGCGACCTGTCGGCGTTGGCTGGTCGTGAGGTGTTCGTGGCGTACGACGCCGACAAGGCGGGCGTCAGCGGCGCCAAGAAGGTTCAGGAGCGCTTGGTCGCCGTAGGTGCCACCGCACGCATCCTCGACCTGACCCGGCTCGGCCTGACCTACATTGAGAAGGAAGGCGAGGACCTCACCGACTACTGGATGAACCACGACGGCACCGTCGAGGCCCTGCTGGCGGAGATGGACCGGCTGCGGAGCAACGCCCCGGAGCGGTTCAAGACCGTCACCGCGGCCGACCTCGCGCAGCCCGTCCCGCCGATGGAGTGGATGGTGAAGGGTGTGTGGCCGGCAGGGTCCTACGGCGTCCTCGCGGGCGAGAAGAAGACCCTCAAGACCTACACCGCCATCTCGCTCATGCTCGCCGTCGCCAGCGGCCAGCCCTTCCTCGGAAGGTTCGAGGTCGTCACGCCGCGCCCGGTGCTGATGTACCTCGGCGAGGGCGGCAAGGGGCCAACACAGCGTCGCATCCAGCGCATCGCGGAGCACATGGGCGTCGACCTGGCGTCGTTGCCTCTCCGGATGGTGTTCGACGCGGGCGACGTGACCGGGGACGAGTTCGTCGCCGCTTTCCGCAGGGCGGTGGACGATGAGCAGCCCGGCCTCGTCATCATCGACCCGCTCTACGCCTACCACCCCGCGGGCGTCGAGGCCCAGAACCTCTACGACCGCGGCGCGATGCTGGCGCAGATCAGCCAGTCGATGCCGCCCGGGTGCGCCCTCGTGATCGCGGACCACTTCCGCAAGACGAGCGTCGGGCAGGCCCTCGACCTCGACTCCATCGCCCAGTCCGGCGTGGGTCAGTGGGCGGACTCGTGGGTGCTGATGCAGCACGACACCCCGCCGCGCGTGGACGAGGGCGACTTCTCCATCGGGGTCCAGTTCGGCTCGCGGCAGTGGGGCGGCCAGCAGTACGTCGTCGACTGGGCCTTCGGAAGGTTCGACGCGGACACCGGCGAGCACGACGGCGACCTGTCCGTCGAGGTGCGCAACGCCACCTGGGGTGCGAAGAAGTCCGGCGGCGGTGAAGGTCGCCAGAGCGCCCTCGGCGCGGCCATCCTCACCCTGGTCGAGGACTCCCCGCTGCAGTACACGAAAACTCAGGTCCGCGACGAGGTCCGGGGTTCGCAGAAGGTCGGCGTCGATTCCTTCGCCAAGGCCTGGAACGAGCTCATTTCGGCGGGTCGCTTGACTTCCGAGAAGGCGCCCGGCGAGGAGGGCGCGATGCGGGAACGGTGGCGACTTTCCGACGCCACGCCACCGCGACTCGTCTTGCCCGAGACCGATCCGGAGTCCGGTTAGGCGGAGCGGTCTCGGCGCGGAGACGACTCCGAGACGACTCCCCGGCGGAACCCATCAACCGCGCGAAAAACAACTCGTCTCCGATCAGTCTCCGCCCGAGACGACTCCCCTAGCCGGGATGTGTAGGGCGGTGCGGGGACGACGACGACGGCAAGTCGTCTCGTCCCGTCTCCGTCCCTTAGGGAGACGAGTCTGATGTGACCGAGGGTGAATAGACCCAATTCAAGAAGTCCAAAGAACTTATTCGAGAAGTTCAAAGAAGGAGTAAATACCATGAGTGATGAAGGCCAAAACGTTGGACTTTGGAATGACGGGAGAACGCCGAGTGTGCTGTGCGCTGCGCATAGGCGGAATGGCGACCCATGTAAGCGACCACCCGTCAAAGGCACGAATGTCTGCTCCACACACGGAGGGAGAGCCCCGCAGGTACGACGGAGGGCTGAACAGCGGTATGCAGAGTCCGCCGACAAGGCCGCTTACACGATGCTCCAGATCATGATGAATCCGAAGACCTCGGACCGAGACAAGATCGCCGCAGCCAAGGACCTTCTGGACAGGAACGGCTTCATCGGTAAGCAGGAGCTTTCCGTCGATATGAAGATCTCCAAGTTCGATGAGGTCGCCCGGGACATCATCATGGACATCGAGCCTCTGGAGTCGGCCTTCACCTACCACGACATCGTGGACGCCGACGAGGTGGACGACGAGCCCGAGCGGCCCGTCGCCATCGAGCCCGCTCCGCGCAACGTTCCAGCCCCGCGGACGGCGACGGACGAGGAGTGGGCCGAGGAGCAGGCCTACCACCGCCGCAACCGCACCCCCGCCCGGACCGACGCCTCAGACCCGGCGCCGCCTCGGCGGAAGGCTCCAGCCCGCCGCCCGAGCAACGTTCCGAAGATGCAGACCAGCACCGATGCGCCCCGGCAGCCCGGCCCGGTGCAGTCGAGGCGGGACACGGTCGTGCCGCCGGAGCACCCGCCCGTCGAGGCGGACCCGAGAGCCCGGGAGACGGACGGCCCGCGGAAGCGGCCGAGGGTCGCCGGGCGTCAGCCGAAGCGGTGACGGGTGGGCCAGCGGCGGGACCTATCTGGCGACCGCGACGCGGGCATGTGCGCCGCTGGCCCAGAACCCACCCATATGCCCACGAGAACCCCAGGGGCGCCCTCCGGGGTGAGCTGAGGGATTCTCTGGCCAGAGAATCGGATTCCTGACCGGGAGTTTTGATCCTGTGGGCGGCAGGCGAGAGTAACCCGAACGGTGACGTCCGTCAGCGTTCGGAAACCAAGGAGAAACCGTGATGAAGAAGCTGACCGTTGCTGAGCTGATCGACATGCTCAGCGACCTGCCCGGCGACGCCGAGGTGCGCCTCGCCTCCCAGCCGTCGTACCCGATGGAGTACGAGGCGGGCGAGCCCGTCGCCGTTACCACCGACGAGGGCTCGGTCGTGTACCTGCCCGAGGCGCGTCACGTCGGCTACCTTCCGGGCGCCGCGAGTGCAGAGCTGGGGTGGCGCTGATGCGGCTCATCGCCTATCTCCGCGTGAGCAAGGCCGACCGGCTCCGCGAGGAACGCCTCGGCCTGGAGGCCCAGCGCGCCGCCATCCTCTCCGCCGCCGAGCGCAACGGGTGGGAGATCGTCGGCTGGTACGAGGACGACGGGGTGTCCGGCAAGAGCACCGATCGCCCCGGCCTCCAGTCCGCCCTCGCCGCCCTCCGCTCGCGGAAGGGGCGGGTGGCGGACGGTCTCGTCGCTGCCAAGCTCGACCGACTGTCCCGGTCGGTGATGGACTTCGGGGACCTACTCGCCCTGTCAGCACGGCAACGCTGGGCCATCGCCGTCCTCGACTTCAACCTCGACACCAGCAGCGCCACTGGTCGGCTGATCGCGGGGATGCTCATCGGGATCGCCCAGTGGGAGCGCGAGATCATCGGCGAGCGCACTGCCGCTGCCCTGGCCGTCAAGCGCTCCGAGGGCGTCCAGCTCGGGAAGCCTTCAACCGTGCCCGCCGAGGTTGAGGCGCTCGTCCTCTCCCGTCGCGCCCAGGGCGTGTCCCTGTCTGGCATCGCCCGCCTGCTCAACGCAGAGGGCGTGCCCACCCCTGGCGGGTCGGCCCAGCGGACGCACGTTGCCGTCGGCCGCGTGGTGCAACGCGCAGCCCTCGCCGAGGAGGCTGCCTGATGGCGAACGTTCGACAGGTGGAGCGCAAGACCGGTAAGGCGTACGAGGTGCGCTGGAGAGAGCATGGGAAGGAGCGCCAGCGCACGTTCACCGTGAAGCGCGAGGCGGACCGATTCGCCTTGAGGGTGGAAGGCGAGCAAGCCGCGGGCGCGAGCACCGAGCCGTTGGCCGGGCGCGGCAAGACCTTCCAGCAGGTGCTTGACGCATCCCTGGCGGCGTCCCGCCCGCGGCTGAAGCCGACCACGTACGCGGGCTACGTGCTGCTGTACAACGCGCGCATCCTGCCCCGGTTCGGCAAGCAGCGCATCGCCGCGGTCACCTCCGAGCACGTGGAGCGGTGGGTTGCGGACCTGACGGCGGAAGGGCTCGCCACCTCGACGGTCCGCAACCACTACGTCGCGGTGTCCAAGGTTTTTCGGTACGCCGTCCGCCACCGACTCATCAGCCACAACCCCTGCGACGCGGTGCAGCTACCCCGTGCCGGCTCGGCTGAGGACTTCGCACCCGTGTTCCTGACCGCGGCCCAGGTGGAAGCCGTCGCCGTTGAGCTCGACGCCGTGCACCCCTACGGCACTGTGGTGCGCTTCGCCGCCCAGACGGGGCTCCGGTCCGCCGAGATCTCCGGCCTGCGCATCCGCGACGTGAACCTTGCGGCCGGGCACGTGGAGGTCCGCCAGACCGTGAAGCGCCTTAACGGTGCCTGGGCCGTGGGCACGCCCAAGTCCGTCCGCAGCACCCGTAACGTTCCCCTGCTCAGCCGGGCGCTCGTCGCCGAGCTGCGAGAGCTGCTGGTGGCCCACCCCGCCTCCGGCGACCCCAACGCGCTGTTCTTCCCGGGCAACGCTCACGCGTCGCGCCGCCTGGACTGGACGCAGCCGCTCGACACGGGCCGGGTGCGCCGGTACCACCTGCGCCCCACCGCGAAGCGGCTGGAGGTGGCGGACAAGATGCGCTTCCACGACCTCCGCCACACCTACGCATCGCTGATGCTCGCCGCGGGGTTCAAGCCCTACGAGGTGAGCCGGTGGATGGGGCACGGTTCCGTCGCCACCACGGACGGCATCTACGGCCACCTGTACCAGGCCGACTACAACGCGCAGATCGCCCAGTTCGAGGCCTTCGTCGCTGCCCGATGAAGCGGCCGACCTGTCATGATCGGCAACAAGACCGAGCAGCTGCACTTCAGGAAAAGGACGGACAAAATTGGCAATCCCATTCGTGGTTCCTTCTATGGCCTTCAAGAGCCGAACCGCAGCAAAAGACTACATCCGAGAGCACATTATCAAGGGGTACCCTCTCCGGCAACGGATCCCCGCCGGTACCAATCATCAGCTTCTTTCGGAAATGCTGAACCTTCACGAGAATGCAATCGATAAAATCGGACCAGGAATCGACCACTTTTACGTCGAGGAAACCTGGCGCCTTCCCGGCATGCAGGCAGTCGCTCGACACTTGCGGGCAATCGTAGTTGTTCGTACTGACGGAACATCGGTTGACTGGAGTTATTACCACGTCATCGACAACCCGACGAAAGCCGCTCAGGTGAAGACTGCGCTCGCCTTCCCCCTCGTGGATCCTCGGCTCCGTCGCCGTGACGCTGCATTTGCCACGGGCGAAGTCGTAGTCTGCGCCCTCACAGGAGACATAATCGTTCAAAAGCACCAAGCCAACACGCAACACCTCGACCCCACTTGGGAAGAGCTGACGTCAGGATTTGTTGCCCAGCACGGAGGGTGGGATGCAATTGAAACTCATAGTGGGCATGGCGCAGTCTTCATTGGTCGCGATCTCGAGGATGATGCTCTTCGCGAGGCATGGCTCGCCTACTACGAGGAACATGCCAACCCGGTATTCGTAAAGAACGAGCGACCAGAAGAACCCTTTATCTAGGATTTCTACGCGCAACGCACTCAGAACCCCGCGGCGATGGGCTGTCGCAGCGGGGTTCTGTCGTTGGCCGGGCTAGCGCTTGCGGCGTCGGCCCCGTCGCTTTCGCGCGGTTCGTAGACGCTCCTCGTGCTGGCGTTCCGCTCCCGACCGGCGAGCCCATGCAATCGCGACGAAGACAACGCCGAGCAGGGTCACCATCACAGCCATCCAGACGAAGCCCGTGAACCCCTCTGGAAGCGGCTCGTCCTCCATGATGAACCAGATCAGCACGCCCTCGACAGCGGTCACGATCACAGTCTGGGTCGCGAATAAGAACCGTTCGGGCGGCTCGATCCTCCAACCCAGCAAGATCGGACCCAGCACGCCTGCGACAAGCAGCGCAGGGAGGATCTGGGCGATTGCGACTGTTGCTTCGAAGCTCATCGCCCAGGCCGGGCTAGCGCGGCTCCCACACCGTCACCGATCGCACGTCCTCGACCTCGTCGTCATCGGCTGACTCGAAAGGGTCGCCCCGTCCGACGACGCTGTCCTTCGGGTCGATCTTTCGAGGCGCGTTCTCCGCCAGCGTGAGCTTCTCGACGCGCTCCTCGTATCGAGGGGCTTCGAGCGCCGCGGTGAGTATCCCGAAGCCGCCGCCACCTACACCGCCCACATTGACGGTGCGGGAGCGAAACGTTCTCGCGAGCGTCATGCGCGGTGCTACCTGCACCGCACGGACGACGATCTTCACGACGCGGAGACTCCCCAGGTCGCTGTCCTCGTCGTCCGGGTCAGTTACGCCAATCAGCGCGCCGTCAAGGATCGCAAAGTACATCCCCTCCTCGATGCCGTGGTCGCTACCGCGGTTGAGGATGACCTCGCGGTCACTTACTACTTCGGCGACCTTGCCGCGAATTCGTTCATCATGCACAACCAGGTCAGACATCGTTCTCCTTCTCGGCGAGGCGCTGGAACAATTCGCGGCTCTTGACCCTGTCTTCCTCGTAGCTCGCTACGGAGCCAGGTGCGACGCCCTCCCATTGGACCATCGACATGCGGATGTCCGTGACAATCTGAGCGAGATCCAGTTGCACGGACAGGAGCCCCGTCTGAGTCCGCGCCTCCTTCGAGGCGGTCAACACCTGAGCGACGATCTGATTCGCGTCGGCCGTCGACTGTGAGATGTTCCCCAGGCCACGAATGGCGGCGAGCGCACGAGGTGAGGGGTCCGTGGCAACGGGTTGGAACTGCAGCGCGACACCGACCAACGTTCCGATGACCGTCGACAGAGCGACGAGAGCACCAGCCCAGGGATTCGCGGTGTTCGTCGCGAAGCCGATCACGATGATCACCACGCAACCCACGAGGGCGACGTACTGCTTCCATCCGAGGACGATTTGGCCGTTGCCGATGCGGAACGTGCGCGGGGCTTTCGCGGGCGCCTCGGTCATGGCTCGACTGTAACCGAACGCGGCGTTCATTCAGCGCCGCGGGGTTTCGGAGGGGATTGCCTCCTGGACGACCCTGGCCGGCAAGCGAGCCGACCCTAGCGGATCCCAGTGTTTACGCGGCGGAGGGCGTGGGATTCGAACCCACGAGACATCTCTGCCCACCAGTTTTCAAGACTGGCTCCATCGGCCGCTCGGACAGCCCTCCCTGCCGCTCCCCGCGGGGAGAGACAGTCGATAGTAACCGACGGGCTCATCCGGGCGCCGGGCGCGTCAGCGCAGCGCCCCCAGCGCCGCCGCCACGCCGTCCTCGTGCACCGGAGGCACGACGGCCGAGGCGACCGCCTGCACCTCCTCCGGAGCCTGCCCCATCGCGAGGCCCGACCCCTCCGCGGCCGCCCACGTGAGCATCTCGATGTCGTTGCGGCCGTCGCCGACCGCGACGACGTCGGCGCGGTCGATGCCGAGCTCCTGACGCACCAGCTCGAGGGCCGTCGACTTGTTGACTCCGTGCGGGGCGATGTCGAGCCACGCGGTCCAGCCGATCGCGTAGCTGACCTGGTGCAGACCCATCTGCTCGACGAGGCCCGAGAACTCGTCGATGCCGGTCTCGGGCGAGATGACGACCACGCGGGTGCAGAGCCGGCCGAGCAGCTCCTCGAACGGCACGTGCGTCGTCTCGACGCCCATCACCGCTCCCCCGGGGAACGCCTCGGTGTAGAAGAAGGCGCCCTCGGCGTCCTCGACGGCGTAGTGCGCATCGGGGAGGAAGCGCCGGATGTTCTGCAGCACCTCGGAGGGGTCGAACGTCTCGACGACGTCGGGTCGGTAGCCGCCGACCGCGTCGTCGTCGCGGCGGAGCGTCACCGCGCCGTTGCAGCAGACGACGTACTCGGGAGCGATGCCGAGCCGGGCCACCACGGGGAGCGTCGACGCGGGCGAGCGCCCGGTCGCCAGCATCACCTCGTCGCCCTCGGCGACAGCGCGCGCGATCGCCTCGGTCACGGCCTCGGTGATCGTGCCGTCCTCGTGCATGACGGTGCCGTCGATGTCGAGGGCGATCAGTCGGCGCCCGGAGACGCGGGGCGCGCTCATGCGGTCGTGACCGGCTCGAGGACCTCGAGCCCGCCGAGGTGCGGGCGCAGCACCTCCGGCACCAGCACCGAGCCGTCGGCGCGCTGGTGCGTCTCGAGCAGGGCCACGATCCAGCGGGTCGTCGCGAGGGTGCCGTTCAGGGTGGCGACCGGAGCCGTCTTCCCCGACTCGGTGCGGTAGCGCGTGTCGAGGCGGCGGGCCTGGAACGTGGTGCAGTTCGAGGTCGACGTGAGCTCCCGGTACGAGTCCTGCGTCGGCACCCAGGCCTCGACGTCGAACTTGCGGGCGGCGCTCTGACCGAGATCGCCCGCGGCGACGTCGATGACGCGGTAGTGCAGCCCGAGGCTCTGCAGCATCGCCTCCTGGTGCGCGACCAGGCGCTCGTGCTCGGCCTCCGCCTCCTCCGGGAGTGCGTAGACGAACATCTCGAGCTTCGAGAACTGGTGCACGCGGATGATGCCGCGGGTGTCGCGCCCGCCCGATCCCGCCTCACGGCGGTAGCAGGTGCTCCAGCCCGCGTAGCGCTTGGGGCCGGCCGACAGGTCGAGGATCTCGTCGCTGTGGTACCCGGCGAGCGCCACCTCGCTGGTGCCGGTGAGGTAGAGGTCGTCGTCGCGGAGGCGGTAGACCTCGTCGTCGTGCTCGCCGAGGAACCCGGTGCCGTCCATGATCTCGGGGCGCACCAGCGTCGGCGTGATCATCGGCGTGAAGCCCGCCTCGAGCGCGCGCTCGAGGCCGAGGTTCATCAGGGCGATCTCGAGCCGGGCGACGAGCCCCTTCAGGAAGTAGAAGCGGGCGCCGCTGACCTTGGCGCCGCGCTGCATGTCGATGCCGTCGAGCAGCTCGCCGATCTCGAGGTGGTCGCGGGGCGCGAAGTCGAACACGGGTCGCTCGCCGACGGTGCGCAGCAGGTCGAACGACTCCTCGCCGCCGGCCGGCACGCCGTCGATGATCGGGTTCGCGATGCGCCTGACGAGCGAGGTGAAGCGCTCGTCGGCCTCCGCAGCCTCGGACTGCGCCGCCTTGGCGCCTGCGGCGAGGCGCTGGGCCTCGGCGACGAGGGCCGCCTTCTCGTCCTTCGGAGCCTTCGCGACGGTCTTGCCGAAGGCGTTCTGCTCGGCACGCAGCCGCTCCGCCTCCGTGATCGCCGACCGGCGCACGCGATCGGCCTCGAGCGCCTCGTCGACGAGCTCGACGGAGTCGCCGCGCGCCTCCTGCGAGCGCTTCAGGACGTCCGGGTTCTCGCGCAGAAGTACGGGATCAATCACCCCAGCAGTGTAGACGGGCGCATCGACCCGCCCGCGGCACCTGACCATCCGCCCCGAGGGCCGAACCGTCGGCGGCGGGGCTGCGAACACTCCTCGACACCCCGCCCCACCCGAGGAAAGCGCATCCGCCCCATGACCCACCCGAACCCCGCGGCCGACCGGCCCCTCCCCGTGCGCGTCGAGCGCGACGGCCCCGTCGCCCGGATCCTCCTCGACCGCCCCGACGCGCTGAATGCGATCGACCTCGGCACCGCCCGCCTGCTGCTGAGCGCGGTGCTCGAGCTCCGCGCGCCCGATTCGAGCTGCTCGGTGATCGTCGTCGAGTCGACGGGCCGGGCGTTCTGCACCGGAGGCGACGTCTCGGCGATCATGAGCGCCCCGCGTCCCGACCACTACCTGCGCGACCTCGCGACGACCGCGGCGGAGGCGTTCCACCTCCTCGAGACGAGTGGCGCCGTGGTCGTCTGCGCGATCGACGGGATGACGGCGGGTGCGGGCATCGCCTTCGCGCTCGCGGCCGACATCGTGATCGCGACTCCCGCGGCCGTCTTCCTCAGCGCCTACGGCGACGTCGGCCTCGTCCCCGACTGCGGGGTGACCGACTCCCTCCCCCGCGCGATCGGGCGTCGTCGTGCGCTCGACTTCGTGCTCACGGGCCGGCCCGTCCGCGCGAGCGAGGCGCTGGAGTGGCAGCTCGTCACCGAGGTCGTCCCGCGGTCGGAGCTCACGGAGCGGGTGCGCGAGCGGGTCCAGGCGCTCGCCGCTCGCCCCCCGCACGTGGCCGCGGCCGCCAAGCGGCTGCTCCGCACCGATGCGGCGCACCGCGTCGAGCGCTCGGCCGAGGAGACCGACGTGCTGGTCGAGCTGCTGGCCGTCCCCGCGACCCGTGCGCTGATGGACGCGGAGCACGAGCGGCAGCGCCGTCGCGCCGCGCGGCCCCGGCGGACCGCCGCGCGGGTGTAGCCCCAGGCGCCTCCCGCTAGCGTGACCGGCATGACCCCGACCGGACCACGACGAGCGGCCGTCGTCGCCAATCCCACGAAGGGCGACCAGGCCCGCCTCCGCCGCCTCGTGACCGCGGCGGAGGAGGCGCACGGCTGGGAGCCGACGGTCTGGTTCGAGACGACGCCGTCGGAGCCGGGCGGCACGCAGGCCAGGGCGGCCGCCGCCTCCGGGGTCGACGTCGTCCTCGCGGTCGGCGGTGACGGCACCGTGCGCGCGGTGGCGGAGGGCCTGCGCGGATCGGGCACGGCCCTGGCGGTCGTCCCGTTCGGCACCGGCAACCTGCTCGTGCGCAACCTCGGTCTGCCGCTGGGGTTCGAGGAGTCGGTGCGCATCGCGTTCGACGGGCACGAACGCCGCATCGACACCGGAGTGGCCACCCTCGAGCGCCCCGACGGCACGCCCCACGAGCACGCCTTCGTCGTGATGGCGGGGCTCGGCATCGACGCGAAGATGATCGCGAAGACGAGCACGAAGCTCAAGAAGGCGGTCGGCTGGCTGGCCTACGTCGACGGCGGGATGCGCGCGCTCGCCGAGCTCCAGCCGGTCCGGCTGCGCTACTCGCTCGACGGGTCGCCCTCGCGCTCGGTGTCGGCGCACTCCGTGATGGTCGGCAACTGCGGCGTGCTGCCCGGCGGGATCCTGCTCATCCCCGAGGCCGTGCCCGACGACGGCGTGCTCGACATCGTCGCCCTGCGGCCGCGCGGTCCGTTCGGCTGGCTGAAGGTCTGGAACACCCTCACCTGGGAGAACGGGGTCCTGCGCCGCTCCGCCGCGGGTCGGAAGCTGATCGACCTGCGCAAGGACGCGCGCGACGTCACCTATCTCCGCGGCGGGGACATCCGGATCCGCATGGAGGAGGCGCAGGAGATCCAGCTCGACGGCGACGGCTTCGGTCTCGCGTCCGCGGTCCGGATCCGGGTCGACCCGGGGTCACTGCTGGTGCGGACCGCGGACGCGGACTGACCGCGTCACGGCGCGACGGCCAGACCCTCCAGATCGCGCAGCGACGCGACTCCCGACTGCTTCAGCATCACCCGGAACTCGTCGCCGAGCAGCGCCAGCAGCGCGGCCACCTCGTCGGCTCCGCCCACGGCGAGCGCCCAGAGCAGCGGTCGTCCGACGAAGGCGGCGCGGGCTCCGAGGGCGAGGGCGGCGAGCACGTGGCGCCCCGACCGCACTCCGCTGTCGACGAAGACCTCGGCGTCGCGGCCGACGGCGTCGACCACCTCGGCGAGGGCGCCGACCGCGGTGACGGAGCCGTCCATCCGCCTCCCGCCGTGCGTCGAGACGATCACCCCGGAGGCGCCCGCGTCGACCGCGCGCCGCGCGTCCTCGCCGCGCAGCACGCCCTTGACCAGCACGGGCAGTCCTGAGACGGCGGCGAGCCCGCCGATGTCGTCGAGACCCGGATTGGGGATCGGCTGCCCCAGCACGCGCTCGCGCTCCGCCTCGGTCAGGTTGCCGAGACGCGCGCGGCCCGGGATGTCGGGCCAGCCGAGAGGTTCGATCCCGGGGCGGTCCCCGCGCAGCACCGGCATCTCGACCGTCAGCATCAGTGCGCGCGCACCGGCGGAGGCGGCGCGCTCGACCAGCGCCCGCGTCACCTCGGGATCGGAGAGCAGGTACACCTGGAACCACCACGGCGCCCCCTCCGCCGCGATGCGCTCGAAGGGCAGGGCCGTGTTGGTCGAGACGCCGAGGAGCGTGCCGGCGCGCGCCGCCGCCTCCGCCATCGCGATCTCGCCCCGCGGGTCGGCCGCCACCTGCTGCGCCATCGGCGCGATGAGCAGCGGAGTCGCGACGCTCGTGCCGAGGACGGTGGTCGTCGTCGACGCGTCCAGAGCGCCGCGCAGAGCGGCCGGGCGGAAGCGGACGGCGTCCCACGCGGCCAGATCGGCGTCGCGCTCGAGGTGTCCGCCCGCGACGGCGCCGTAGTAGTCGGCGACGTACCAGGGCAGCGCCTCGCGGGCGCGCTCCTCGAGCTCGCCGATGCGTCTGCGTGACTCCGCGCTGCCGGCGGTCATCGGCGGCCTCCCCTTCGACGTCGGGCGGTCGTCGGCCCGTCGCGCCTCGACCCTAGCCGCGGGCGGGCGCTCGGGGCCGAACTCGGCTACGGTGGGTGCCGCGAAGGGGAGTAGTTCCCACCGTCCGCAGTGCGGACGACGAGTGCACGTCGACATGCTGGTCCGGGACGATCCGGGCCCGGCGCGCCACCCGGATCCGGATCGGATGCGGGCGAACGAGACCTTCGGCCAGTCGACGCACGTCCTGGCCGGTCCTCTCGCGCGGGTCGGCGGGCCCGATCCCAGGAGATCCCATGGCGAGTACCGCTCCGGACCCCACCCCGACGCAGATCCGGCGCTGGCGGCGCTATCTCGCCGACGAGCTCGCCGAGGCGGCGACCTACCGCGACCTCGCGAAGCGCCGCACCGGCGAGGAGCGCGAGATCCTGCTCTCGCTCGCGGCGGCCGAGGGCAGGCACGAGGAGCACTGGCGGGAGCTCCTCGGCCCGGCGGCCGAGCCCTCGCCCCGCCCCGACGCCCGCACCCGCCTGCTCGGCTTCCTCACCCGGCGCTTCGGCTCGGTCTTCGTGCTCGCGCTGATCCAGCGGGCGGAGGCGCGCTCGCCCTACGCCGACGACGACGACGCGACCGAGGCCATGGCGGCCGACGAGCGCATCCACGGCGAGGTGGTGCGCGGACTCGCCGAGCGCGGTCGCAGCCGGCTCTCGGGCACCTTCCGCGCCGCGGTCTTCGGAGCGAACGACGGGCTGGTCTCGAACCTCGCCCTGGTCCTCGGTGTCGGGGCGAGCGGTGTCGCGACGAGCGTCGTACTCTTCACCGGCATCGCTGGCCTGCTCGCGGGCGCCCTCTCGATGGGGGCGGGAGAGTTCGTCTCGGTGCGGTCGCAGCGCGAGCTGCTCTCGGCCTCCCACCCCGACCTCGACACGAACCGGGTCGTCCCCGACCTCGACGTCGACGCCAACGAGCTCGCCCTGGTCTACCGCGCCCGCGGGATGACGCAGGAGCAGGCCGACGCGCGGGCCGCCTCCGTCTTCACGGGCCTGCGCGGAGGAGCGGCGCCCACCTCGCCGATCACGATCGGCGGACCGAAGGCCGACCCGTCGATCGACGAGCACGAGTCGATCGGCACGGGCATGGGCGCCGCCCTCTCGAGCTTCTGCTTCTTCGCCTCGGGAGCGATCATCCCGGTCCTCCCCTACCTGCTGGGACTGTCGGGACTCACCGCCGTGATCGTCGCCTCGGTGCTGGTCGGCCTGGCGCTCCTCGCGACCGGCGCGATCGTCGGGCTGCTCTCGGGGGCGCCACCCCTCGCACGCGCCCTGCGCCAGCTCGGGATCGGCTACGGAGCGGCTCTGGTCACCTACCTGCTCGGGCTGCTGTTCGGCGCGTCCGGAGTCTGATCGACGTCGGCCGGGTCGCTCGACGGAGCGGGTCGTCCCCGCCAGCGCAGGGCCGCGACCGCGATGGTCAGCAGCATCGAGCCGGGCAGGCAGCCCAGGAGCGGGATCGAGGCGTAGTAGAGGATCTGCCGCTGGATCCAGGCGGGCGACGGGGTGTCGGAGTCGCCGTAGTAGGAGGCGGGCGGCGACGAGTAGCCGGTGTAGAGGACGAACAGGCCCAGCGCGCTCCCCGCGAGACCGGCGAGCAGCAGGGCGAGCAGCCACGGGTTGCGCAGCAGCGGGGCGTTCTCCGCCGCCGGGGCCGGCGGGCGCGGCTCGTCCGCGGCGACGTCCGCGAGCGGCTCCCAGGGGGTGTCCGGTCCGGTCGGCAGCGCGGCGGGCTGCGATCCCCGGGCGGCGAGGGAGCGGGCGTCGTCTCCCAGGGCGGCGCGTCCTGCGCCGGAGAGCTCGGGGGGCGCGGCTCGGCGCGACCGCCGGGTCTCGGCGACGGCGGCGATCTGCGGGAGGCCCGCGACGCTCGGCCCCCTGCGGCTTGACTCGCGCATCGACTCGGGGCGCATCGACTCCGGGCGCACCGGCCCGGTCCCCGGCCGGGCGAAGGCGCGCTCGTCCCCGCGCACCCGGTCGACTCCGCCCGCGAAACCGCGCTGGAACGCGGCGTCGTAGCGCGGGTCGACCCGCTTCTGCTCGACCCTCTGGTCGGCACCGTCCCGATCAGTCATCATCGACCTCCGGCTCTCCGCTCAGGATCCCGCGCAGCCAGTCGCGGGCCTCGATGAACACCTCGTCGTCGTAGCGTCGCACGTACGAGACCGGACGGCGATCCGCACGGGGATACGAGCCGAGGAAGATCACCCGCGGGCTGTACCGGCGCAGCCCCATCAGGGCGTCGGCGACGCGCTCGTCGTGGGCGTGGCCGTCGAGGTCGATCACGAAGCGGTAGCGGCCCAGGGCGTCGCCGATCGGCCGCGACTGGATCATGCTCAGGTTCACGCCGCGGGTCGCGAACTGCTCGAGCATGTCGAGCAGCGCACCCGGCTCGTCGGCGGGCAGCTCGGCGATGACACTGGTCTTGTCGGCTCCGGTCGGCGCGGGCAGCAGCGTCGAGCGCGAGACGTGCACGAAGCGCGTGACCGCGTTCGGGTTGTCGCCGATCCTCTCGGCCAGCACCTCGACGTCGTGGTGGGCGACGATCCCCGGAGGCGCGATCGCGGCCTGGGCGGGCGCCCCCTCGAGCAGATCGATGGTGGCCTGCACGTTGCTCGACGCCGGGAGGTACTCGTGGCTCGGGAGCTCGCGGTCGAGCCACTGCCGGCACTGGCCGTAGGCGACCGGGTGCGCGGCGACGACCCGCACGTCCTCGAGTCGGGTGCCGGGGCGGCCGACGAGGATGAACGACACCGGCACGAGGTACTCGCCGACGATCCGCAGACCCGGGATCTTCGCGAGGGCGTCCTGGGCGGCGGTGACGCCTCCCTCGACCGAGTTCTCGATCGCGATGACGGCGCCGTGGCTGCGGCCCGAGACCAGATCGCCCAGCGCCTCCCCCACGTTGCCGACGCTGCGCCACTGGTGGCCGCGCGCCTCCGGGACCTGCGCGAGAGCCGCCTCCGTGAAGGTGCCGGAGGGCCCGAGATAGCTGTAGACGCGGGTCTCGGAGGCGGGGGTCTCGGAGGCGCTGTCGGACATGGCGGACAGCCTAGCCAGCCCCGCCGGGCCGGTACCGCCGCGGGGGTGCGGGCTGACACTATGGTCGTCATGACCGATCGCGCAGGGAAGCCGGCACAGGCCTCCGATCTCATCGACGTCGAAGCCCTCGTGAGGGCCTACTACGACAACAAGCCCGACGTGTCCGATCCGCTGCAGAAGGTGGTCTTCGGGACCTCCGGGCACCGCGGGTCCGCGTTCGACACGGCCTTCAACGAGGACCACATCCTGGCGGTGACGCAGGCGATCGTCGAGTACCGCACCGAGCAGGGGATCACCGGTCCGCTGTTCATCGGAGCCGACACCCACGGTCTCTCGCGCCCCGCGCTGACCACCGCGCTCGAGGTGCTCGTCGCCAACCGGGTGCGGGTGCTCGTCGACGAGTTCGACGACTTCGTGCCCACGCCCGCGCTCAGCCATGCGATCCTCCGCTACAACAACGACCCCTCGCACACCGACCGGGCCGACGGCATCGTGGTCACCCCGTCGCACAACCCGCCGCGCGACGGCGGCTTCAAGTACAACCCGCCGCACGGCGGCCCGGCCGACTCAGACGCCACGACCTGGATCGCGAACCGCGCCAACGAGTTGATCGCCGACGGCAACCGCGACGTCAAGTCGGCGGAGCCGAGCGCCGTCGAGACGTACGACTACCGCACCCACTACGTCGCGGACCTGAAGAACATCATCGACATCGACGCGATCAAGAAGGCGGGCGTCCGCATCGGAGCGGACCCGCTGGGCGGCGCCTCCGTGCACTACTGGCAGCTCATCGCCGAGATGTACGAGCTCGACCTGACCGTCGTCAACGGCGAGGTCGACCCGGCGTGGGGCTTCATGACCCTCGACTGGGACGGCAAGATCCGGATGGACCCGTCGTCTCCGAGCGCGATGGCCTCGGTCGTCGCCCGGGCGGGCGACTTCGACATCCTGACCGGCAACGACGCCGACGCCGACCGCCACGGCATCGTCACTCCCGACGGCGGGCTGATGAACCCCAACCACTACCTCGCGGTGGCGATCGACTACCTCTACCGCAACCGCTCCGGCTGGCGCGAGGACGCGGCGATCGGCAAGACGCTGGTGTCGTCGTCGATCATCGACCGGGTCGCCGAGTCGCTCGGGCGGCGCCTCTGGGAGGTGCCGGTCGGCTTCAAATGGTTCGTCCCGGGTCTCGTCGACGGCTCGGTCGGGTTCGGCGGCGAGGAGTCGGCCGGTGCGTCGTTCCTCCGCTTCGACGGTACGGTCTGGACCACCGACAAGGACGGCATCCTGCTCGCGCTGCTCGCCTCCGAGATCGTGGCCGTCACGGGCAAGAGCCCGTCGGCGCTGTACCGCGAGCTGACCGAGCGGTTCGGCGACCCGGTCTACGAGCGCGTCGACGCCGTCGCGACCAAGGCGCAGAAGGCGGCGCTCGGCAAGCTCGACGGCGACGCCATCTCGGCGACGACCCTGGCCGGCGAGGAGATCGTCGCGAAGCTCTCGAAGGCTCCGGGCAACGGGGCAGCGGTCGGAGGCGTCAAGGTCGTCAGCGAGAACGCGTGGTTCGCCGCGCGGCCCTCGGGCACCGAGGACGTCTACAAGATCTACGCCGAGAGCTTCCTCGGCCTCGAGCACCTGCACGAGGTGCAGGCCGAGGCCCGCACGATCGTCGACGGCGCCCTCGGCTCGTAGGCTCTCCGCTTCCTCAGTTGCCCGGAAGGGCTCGTTCTCTCGCCGGAGAACGAGGGCTTCCGGGCAACTCAGCGTCGGATGGCCGTCTGGACCTGCGCGACGACGGACGCGAGGTCGGCGAGGTCGTCGCCTGTGAGCTCGATGACGAACCAGCCGGCGGCGCGGAGGCGACCGATCCGGGCGCGGTCGCGGCGCCAGCGGTCGCGCTCCACCCTGTGGTAGTCGCCGTGGTACTCGACGATCACCCGGGCGCGGGCGATGCAGAGGTCCACTCGTCCGAGGAACACCGCGTTGTCGTAGATCTCGACGTTCGCCTCGATCCCCTGGACCCCGGCGAGGACGAGAGCGACGCGGACGAGGCTCTCGGGTCTCGACTCGGCTCGAGCATCGAGGAGGCCCAGCGCCTGTCGGAGCCTGCGGAGGCCTCGCCGGGAGCGGTAGCGCTCCACCGCGTCGTGGAGCGCCTCCGCGGTGCAGATCCCCCGGTGCAGGAGATGGTCGCCTACGGCGACGAGGTCCGGCAGCTCGAGGACGACGCCGAGGTCGCACCAGGTGCGTGCCGGCGTCGTCAGCCGCCCGAGCGGGTACGACAGCACGTCGATGGAGGGATCGAGGGCGAGGGACCGTCCGGCGATGCCGGTGGCGTGCGGGGCACGCAGCGGGGACGCGACGGCGACGTCGATCTCCTCGCGTCGCTCCCACCGGAGCTCGAGTGGAGCACCCCAGAGCAGCGCGGCCGTCGGGCCGCAGACGAAGGCCTCCCTCCCGAGCCGATACAGGAGAGCTGAGCACCGATCAGCGAGAGTGGTCGCCGGCCGTACCGTGCGGACTCCGCGCACCGGCGCCACGACCGCGCGCATCGCAGCTCTCGTCGCGCCGGCGGCGTACCCCTCCGACACCCGGAACACACCCTCGGGAAGGTCAGCTGTCACGCCCACATGCTGACGCCTGCCCCGTTCCGATGCTCAGAACTCTCCACAGCCCCCGCTGAGATGCCCGAAAGGGCTCGTTCTCGGGGAGGAGGACGAGCCCTTCCGGGCATCTCAGCGCTGGGGGGCGCTACCAGCGGGGGTGGACCGTCGGGCGGAAGTGGGTGTCGTAGAGGGCGTTGACGGACTCCATGAAGGCCGGGCCGAGCGGAGCCGCGTCGGAGGCGGTGGCGTTCGCGCGGGCCTGCTCGACCGAGCGGGCGCCGGGGATGACGGCGGTGACTCCGCTCTGCTGGATGATCCAGGCGAGCGCGGCGGTGGCCGGGGCGAGTCCGTGGTCGGCGGCGAGACGCGAGAACTCCTGGGCGGCCTCGACTCCGGTCGCGAAGTCGACGCCCGAGAACGTCTCGCCCACGTCGAACGCGGACCCGTCGCGGTTGTAGTTCCGGTGGTCGTCGGCGGCGAAGGTGGTCTCGGTCGTGTACCGGCCGCTGAGCAGCCCCGAGGCGAGCGGGACGCGCGCGAGGATCCCGACGCCCGCCTCGCGGGCGGCCGGCAGCACCTCGTCGAGCGGCTTGAGGCGGAACGCGTTGAGGATGATCTGCACGCTCGCGACGTTCGGGCGGGCGATTGCGGTGAGCGCCTCCTCCGTGCGCTCGACCGAGACGCCGTAGGCGGCGACGGCGCCCTCGGCGACGAGGGTGTCGAGAGCGTCGAAGACGGCGTCGTCGGAGTAGACCGAGGTGGGCGGGCAGTGCAGCTGCACGAGGTCGAGCGTGTCGACGCCGAGGTTCGCGCGGGAGCGGTCGGTCCAGGCGCGGAAGTTCTCGAGCACGTAGTTCGACGGGACCTGCTCGACCCGGCGGCCCATCTTGGTGGCGACGAAGACGTCGGCGTCGGGGTGCGCCGCGCGATAGGCGCCGATGGTGCGCTCGCTGCGCCCGTCCCCGTAGACGTCGGCGGTGTCGAACAGGGTGACTCCCGACTCCACTGCGGCGTCGAGGATCGCGAGGGCGTCGCTCTCGGCGACGTCCCCCCAGTCGGCACCGAGCTGCCAGGTTCCGAGGCCGACGACGGAGACGGGCGCACCGGTGCGGCCGAGAATTCGAGTGTCCATGCCTCCACCGTAGGTGCGCGCGGGATCACGCGGAGCCCCCTTGCGCGTGCCCTAACGTCGAGGGCATGCCCCTCGTCGTCCTCGGAAGCGCCAATCTCGACCACGTCCACCGCGTGACCCGCATCCCCGCACCGGGCGAGACGGTGCTCGCCCTCGACTACCGCACGTTCCCCGGCGGCAAGGGCCTGAACCAGGCCGTCGCCGCCGCCCGCACCACGGCGGGCACGGCGTTCGTCACCAGCCTCGGCCGCGACGCCGCGGGCGACGAGCTCGCGGCGGTCCTGGCCGAGGAGCCGCTCGAGCTGCACGCGCGGCGGGGCGACGCGCGGACGGGCACCGCGCAGATCACGGTCGACGACGCGGGCGAGAACGCGATCGTGGTCGACTCCGGTGCGAACGCCTCGCTCACCGGGCTGACCGACGAGGAGCGGGCGCTCATCGGCGGCGCGTCCGCGCTCCTCCTGCAGCTCGAGATCCCCCTGCCCGCCGTTCTCGACGCCGCACGGGCGGCCCGCGCCGCGGGGACGCGGACGATCCTGAACGCCGCTCCGATCGGCCGCCTGCCCGACGAGCTGCTCGCCGAGCTCGACGTGCTGATCGTGAACGAGCACGAGGCGCGCGAGCTCGGGTCGGAACGGGGCATCGGAGCGGGCGACGACACCGCGCTGGCCGTCGCGCTCACCGCGCTCGTCCCGCTCGTGCTCGTGACGCTCGGAGCCGACGGCGTCGTCGTCGCCGCCCGCGACCGCGAGCCGCTCGTCGCACCCGCGTTCCGCGTGCGAGCTGTCGACACGACCGGAGCCGGTGACACGTTCTGCGGAGCCTTCGCGGCCCGCCTCGCCGCGCTCGCTCCCGACCTCGGCGACCCGGAGGCGCTGCTGCCGCTCGTGCGCTGGGCGACGGCCGCCGCGGCGATCTCGGTCACCCGCGAGGGAGCGGCGGTCTCGGCACCGACGGCCGCCGAGACCGAGGCGTTCCTCGACGAGCACGAGACCTCGGCCGGCTGAGGGCCACCCCCGGTCAGTCGACCGCGGCGATCCGCACGGTGACCCTTGCGCGACGCTGCGGATGCTCGACGACGCACCACTCGCGCACCGCGGAGCCGACGGCGCGGGCGACGTCCGGGGCCGACGAGTCGGCGCGCACGCAGACGTCGACCGCGACCGACACCTCCTCGCCCGAGATCCGCACGAGGACCGGCTCGGCGAAGGTGCCGCCCGACGCAGTCCCGAGCCGACCCTCCGCGAGAGGCAGGCCGGTGGGGGTGAGCGCCGTCGCCGCGTGGGCGAGCACGTCGCGCACCTCGGCCCGGGCGGGCACGAGGAGGGCGACTCCCTCGAGGGTGGTGAGGAGCGCGCCGATCACCGCCGACGCGCTCGGCTCCCGCTCGGCGACCCGGCCGCCCGCGCCGATCACGACTCCTCCGATCCGGGGAGGTAGACGTCCTCGACCCGCACGTCGATGGTGGTGACGCGCAGCTCGGTCTGCGTCAGCAGGCGGGAGTGGATGCGCTCGCGGACCTGCCGGGCCGCCTCGGCGATGGGCACGCCCCAGAAGACCGAGATCGTCACCTCGACCACGACGTCGGAGCCGGCCTCGTCGATGTCGCCGAGGAGGCGGCAGCGGCCGACGAGGACGCCGGAGACGCTGTCGCCCGCTTCGCGCACGAGACCGCGGACCGCGCCCTCGGTGATCGTGAGCGAGACGTCGGGCTCGACGCTCGCCAGCGGGATGTCGCGACCGGCGCGCGCCTCCCTCCTGGCCTGCGACAGGATCGAGCCGAACCAGCTCTCCTCGGGCACGGGCAGCCGCTCGGCGTCGTCGTCGATGAGGGCGCCCGAGAGGGTGCGGACGCGCTCCAGTGCGCGCAGCGTGCGGCGGTACTCCGGCGACTCCTCGATCACGGGGTCGTAGGGGAGGCGCCCGCGATCAAGGTAGTCGCTCAGCTCGTCGATGCCGCGCTCGTCCTGCGGAGCGGCCTCCGGCGTGCCCGCGGCGGGTGTCACCGCGTCGAGCGCGTCACCGGGCCCGGCTCCGACCGGCCGCCCGCCGGCGTCCGGCGTCTCGTCGGCGTTCATCGCACCTGCTCCCTCATCGCCAGTCCTCCATCGCAACGACCAGCGACTCCCGTGCCCGTGCGAGCTTCCCGCGCACGGCGGTGACGGTGATCCCGAGGTGCTCGGCGATCTCTCCGTACGATTCTCCGCCGACCTCGCGGAGCAGCCAGCACTGCCGCTGCGATTCCGGCAGCTCGGACAGCGCGTGGGCCAGCGCTCTCATCGCGTCGCTCTGCTCGGCGGCCTCGAAGGGCCCCGGCTCCCGCGCCGGCGGGTGCTCGACGGCGTCGACGTCGTCGGTCGGCCGGCGCTGCCTCAGCAGATCGACGCTCGACCGGCTCACGATGCGCATCATCCAGCTCCGGACGCTCGCGGGCTCCTTCAGCTGCGGGAGCTGGGCCCACGCGGTGATCAGCGCGTTCTGCACCGCGTCGGAGGCGTCGGCCTGCGATCCCGTGAGGCGCCAGGCATAGGCGCGGAGGATCGACTGGTGCCTCTTGACCAGCACCTCGAACGCGCGCACGTCGCCCTCGGCGGAGCGCTCGGCGAGCAGCGCGTCGCTCGCCGTCTCCAGTCCGTGCACCGTGCTCCCCCTCACTCCGGTCGCCCCGAGGACCCGATCGGCCCTCCGACGTTGTCAGGCAACGGTCAGGAAAAACACCGATCCGCACCGTGACGAACACCCTCCGGCCTCCGTCTCACTCATGAAAGCACAGCCCATCGGAGAATCCGGCGGGCTCACCGACCCGGGCCGCTCGCAGCAGTCGGCCCCCACGACGTCACAGGAGTCATCATGAGCGACAGCACGCGCACCCCCGCCACCCCCCGCGTCGACAAGACCGGCGTCGAGACCGTCACGACCCTCGGCAGCAGCACCGCCTCGGGCGTCGCGCAGGGCAAGACGATCATCGACAACGCCGTCATCGCGAAGGTCGCCGGCATCGCGGCCCGCGAGGTCGCCGGAGTCTTCGCCCTCGGCAACAACGCCTCCCGCGCCTTCGGTGCGATCCGCCAGGCGGTCGGCGGCAACGACCACGCCCAGGGCGTCCGCGTCGAGGTCGGCGAGACCCAGGTCGCCGTCGACGTCACCCTCGTCGTCGAGTACCCCGTCCCGATGCAGTCCGTGGCCGACTCCGTGCGCGCCGCCGTCGCCGAGGCGATCACCGACCTGGTCGGCATGAGCGTCGCCGAGATCAACGTCGCCATCGTCGACGTGCACATCCCCGGTGACGACAAGGACGACACCGACACCGAGGCCGAGAGCCGCGTCCGATGAGCGACCCCCGCATCCCGACCCCCGCCCCGGCGAGCCGCAGCACCGTGCTCGGAGTCGTCATCGGCGCGATCCTCGCCTTCGCGGCCCTGCTCTTCGGCTTCTGGGGCTTCGTCCTCACGGCCGTGTTCATGGCCCTCGGCGTCCTGATCGTGCGGATGCTCGACGGATCGCTCGACGTGCAGAGCCTCGTGGACGTGTTCCGCGGGCGCACGACCTCCCGCTAGGAGAACCGATGACCACCGCTCTCGACGCGCGCCGAGACACCCGGACGGCGCCGACTCCCGTGGCGGGCACCGTCACCATCACCGTCCGCTCCATCGAGCGCACCGCCCTGGCGATCGCGCACGAGGAGCTGGACGTGGAGGTCTCCGCGATCCGCGTCCACCTCTCGGACGACCGCGGCGGCCTCGCCCTCGCGATCACCACCCCGGTGGTCCTCGAGCCGCCGCTCTCGGCCGCTCCCGGATCGCCGGGCGGAAGCGTCCTCGACCGGCTGCACCGTGATCGCGCCCGCATCGCCTCCCGCATGGAGGCTCTCACCGGTCGCACCGTCACCCGGGTCGACATCCGGGTGACCGGCACCCGCACCCGAACCACGAGGAGAGTCGCATGAGCCCCGCAGCCCCGCAGCGCGACGCCGCACCGGAGGCGCGCTACCGGCGCTTCCTCCGACGCGAGACCCACCGCTCGCGCTCGGCCGCGCAGATCGTCGTCCTGGTGCTGATCGCTCTGGTCGCCGCCTACGTCGGGACCGAGGCGGTGCTCGCCGTGTTCGGCGCCCCCGCCCTGCTGATCGCACCGTCGGCGCTCCTGGCCGCCCTGGTCGGGGTCGCCGGCTTCGCCACGGCCGCGCTCATCGCCCTCGCCGTGGGGATCGCCGTCCTCGCGCTGATCCTCCTGGTGCTCGCTCTCGCGCCGGGCCACCGAGCCCGCCACACCATCGAGGACGACCGCCTCGCGGTGGTCGTCGACGACGGCGTGATCGCCTCGGCGCTCGCCCGCTCCGCCCGGACGGTCGCCCGCTCCCGTCGCGAGGACACCAGTGCGTCGCTCGGCCGGCGCACCGCTGTCGTCGAGCTCACTCCCGCCTCCGGGATCGCCGTCGACCGCGACGCCGTCCAGACGGCGATCGACGAGGAGCTCACCCGCATCGCACCACAGCCCTCGACGCGGGCCTCCGTCCGCATCGCCGAGTCCGGGAGGATCTGATGACCACGAGCAACCGCTTCGTCAACCGCCTCGTCCTCTTCGTCGTCGGGCTCGTGCTGGCCGCGGTGGCGGCAGGACTCGTCCTCGTCGCCGTCTCGCAGCCGGTGCGCGACGCCGTGTCGGCGTTCGCCTCCGACCAGGGTGCGGCTCTCGTCTCGCGGATCTCACCGGAGGACGGCACCGCCTGGAGCGACACGGCCGTGCTCTGGCCGCTGTACGCGATCGTCGGACTCTGTCTGCTCGCGATCATCGTCTGCATCGCCCTCGCCGTGGCCCACGGCCGCGGGCGGACGGCGACGGTCCTCATCGACTCCGGTCGCGACGACGGACCGGCCGGGGACGTCGAGATCGGCACCGGCTTCGCGCAGGACGTGCTCGAGAACGCGCTGGCCGGCCGGACCGACCTGCTCGACGTGACCGTGGCGGCCTTCCGCCACGGCTCCGCCACCGCGCTGAAGGTCCGCGTCCTCCCCCGCGCCGGCGTCTCGCCGCGCGCCGTGGTCGACTCCGTGCACCAGGAGGTCCTCGAGCTCGACCGCCTGCTCGGAGCCCGCCTCCCCGTCGTGCTCGAGGTCGCCTCGAGCGCTCGCGCCGGGTTCTCCAAGGAGGACCGCGTCGCGTGACCACGGGTGCCGGTGGAGCGATCCACCCGCACCTGCATGATCCCCCTCCGGCGGACCTCGCCGGAGGACCATCCCACCGAACGGAAGGAGCCCCTCATGGGTGCAGACGACAAGATCCGCAACACCGCCGAGAACCTGGTCGGAAAGGCGAAGGAGGCGGTCGGCAAGCTGACCGACAACGAGCGCCTCGAGGCCGAGGGCCAGGCCGATCAGACCAAGGCGCAGGCCAAGAAGGTCGGCGAGGACGTCAAGGACGTCTTCAAGAACTGACCCTCTCCGAGCAGTCGGGGCCGTCATCGCACACGCGATGGCGGCCCTTTCTCGTGGAGCGGCCCCTTCTCCTCGAGTCAGACGCTCCAGAACATGATCCGCGCGGCCGAGGCCGAGTCGATGCTCTGGTCGAAGTTGTCGACCGTGTGCGAGGAGTAGAGGATCGTGTCGCCGTCGACGGCGGTGACGATGCCGGTGTGGTCCCAGTCGCCGGAGCCGTCCCAGTCGAACTGCACGACGTCGCCGACCTCTACCTGGTCGCGCTGCGCGTTCGAGAGCGGCGTCGCCCGCTCCGGGTGCGCCGCCAGATAGGAGTTGAACGCGGTGGACGACGCCCACGCGGAGCTGTAGCCGCCGGTGGAGGAGTAGTTCCACTCCCCGTCCATCGCCCAGCCGCGGGCGATGAGCGACTGCGACGCGAAGTTGACGCAGTCGTTGCCCGAGATCGCGCCGTACTGCGCGGAGTTGTAGTCGGACCAGTAGGTCTCGAGGTAGTCGAGCTGCGAGGCCAGCCGGCTCGCGGCGAGCGCCGCCTCGGCCTTGGCTGCCTCGATCGCCGGGTCGGGGGTGTAGGCGAAGGTGATGGCCGAGGCGACGACCTTGGTCGTGGCCAGCACGCCGGTCGCCGTCGGACTCGGCGAGGCGGTCGCGGCGGGCGCCTCGAGGTCGGAGGCGGGTTCGACGGTGGCCTGTGCGGTCGCCGGGGGCGCGGTGACGGGGTCGGCCTCCACCGGCGGTGCCGTCGCCTCCGGTGCAGCGGTGTCGACCGCCGGCTGGACGGCCTCGGCCGGAGTGCCGTCGACGGTGACCGCCGCGGCCTCGTCCGTGACCGCGTCGAAGGTGATGGGCCGACCGTCGGAGTCGAAGAAGGCGACGGGGACGACGCCCTCGGCCTCTCCGGAGGCGGGAGGCGCGGTGACGGTGATCTGATCGGGGTTCTCGACGGCGACGCTGCCCTCGGCGTCGCCGAAGCGGACGGTCGCGACGGCGTCGAGGTTCGCTCCCGAGAGGGTGACGCTCGTGCCCCCGGCCACCGTGCCCGAGGTGGTCGAGACGGCGCTGAGGACGACCCGCGCCGACGCCGTGGTCGCGGGGAGGACGGCGACCGTCGACGGAGACGGGGTGGTGGAGGGGGTGCCCGTCGAGGTCGCGGCGGCCGACTCCGCGGATCCCGACGATCCGACGGTCAGGCTGACTCCGGAGGCGACGGCGACCACGACGAGGCCGCCCGACATCGCGAGCACCAGGTGCCGGCGGGAGGGGCGGAAGAAGGAGGCGCCGCGGCGTGCGGGCTCCGCACGCTGACGGTGTCCCTCGGCCGTCCGTCGATCGCGCCGCGACGAGAAGACCGTCTCGGCGACGGAGTGCGGCGGGACCGGGGCGGAGACCGCGCGCTCGACCGGTACCGGGACGGAGACCGTCTCGGTCGCGCCGGGGTCAGCGCGTCGGCGTCCCTCGCGCTCGCGCGCCTCCCGGCGGGTCAGCGGTGGTGCAGTGCTCGCACCGTCAGCGAGCGGGGCGGCCTCAGGGGCGGCGGTCTCAGAGGCGGCGGTCTCAGGGGCGAGCGGCGGAGCAGGGGTGGAACGGGTGGAGCGATGGGGCACAGAGGTATCTCACGGTTCGGGTCGCGCGGCAGGGGACCACGCGCGGGATCGGGGGAGGCGACTGTGTCGACAGATGCGGGTCGACAGACGCGATCGGGAGGCCGTGGGGAGGCGCTCTCCGGAATGCTTCGGGTAACAGTACGGTAACGAGCCGCGCGTGTCACGTCCGAGATCACCCGGATCTGATCGCGCGACCCTCAGCTCACGGTTCCCGCCGCGTAATCGGGCGCATCCGGAAGCCCGAAGAGACGCTCCAGGGTCTCGATCCCCGAGTCGTGCAGGTACTGCGAGAGCTCGGTGCCCACGTACCTCAGGTGGTACGGCTCCGACTCGTACCCCGTGATCGGAGTGCTCTCGGGGCGGTAGCGGACCAGGAAGCCGAAGCGGTGCGCGTTGGCACCCACCCACTGCCCCTCGGGAGTGTCGCCCCAGCAGATCTCGAGGGCGCAGGCACCGGATGCGCCGACCACGTCGACCGCCCACCCCGTCTGATGCTCGCTGTGACCGGGTCGGGCGCTGGTCGCGTCGGCGCCCGCCTGGCCGCGCGTCGACACCCACCCCGCGTAGACGCTGACCTGGGTGTCGTACGAGCGGTAGGCGCTCTGAACAGCGAGCGAGAGGCCCGCCTCGGCCACGGCGGCCGAGAAGAGGGCGACGAGAGCGTCGGCGGTGGCCTGCCGCATCGGCTGGCGGTTCACGTAGGGCACGTCGGGCGAGACCAGGTCGGCCGGGACGTAGTCGATCGGCGAGAGGGTCCGGAGCTTGTTGACGACCACCCAGACGCTGGCGGGATCGTCGACGGAGTTCGCGGTGAGGTCGATCCCGGGCGTGGGGGTCGGTGTCGGAGTGGGGGCAGGGGTCGGCTCCGCGGACGGCGTGGTGGCGGTGGGCGTCGGAGTCGACGGCGGACTCACCGGAGTCGTCGGCGTCGGCGAAGGAGCGGAGGCACGGCCGTTGCCGATCGCCGCACCGACCCCGAACGCGGTGGCACCGGCCGCCGCGGCGACGCCCCCGATCACCAGCGCTCGCCGCCCGACAGGTCGCCCGTCCCGGGGCTCGTTCTCGCTCGAGGTCATCCCCCGAGCCTAACCGCGGCCCTCGGAGGCACTCCGGGCACCCCGGTGTGGAGCGGTCCCCCTTCGCGGCCGACTCCAATATCCTCGAAGGATTCACATATGCGCCTCCCCTAGCGTGTGCGACAGCCTCGGCGACTGCGCGGCTCCGGCCCCTCGGATCCGCGGCCCCCGGTCCCGAAGACGAAAGGACCCCATGCTCCGACCTCGACACGCGCCGGCACTCCCCCTCGCCGGCCTGACGAGCCTTCTCGGGATCTCCGGCGGCGACTCCTCCGACGCCGTCGAGCTCACCGGAGTGACGCTCATCGCCTCCGACGTCGAGCCGGGCGACCTCTTCGTCGCCCTCGCCGGCATCCACCGCCACGGAGCGGATTTCGTCAGAGAGGCGCGGGACCGCGGTGCCGCGGCCGTGCTGACCGACGCCACCGGCGAGAGCGCCGCTCGCGCGACCGGGCTGCCGACCCTCGTCGTCGACGATCCCCGCGCCAGCCTCGGGGCGGTCGCCGCCGCGGTCTACGCCACGGCCGAGCGCGCGCCGCAGCTCTTCGGCGTGACCGGCACGAACGGCAAGACCTCGACCGTCCACATGCTCGAGGGGATCCTGCGTCAGCTCGGGGTCGTCCCCGGCCTGAGCTCGACGGCCGAGCGGCACATCGGCGACACCTCCGTCACCAGCGGGCTGACCACTCCCGAGGCGAGCGAGCTGCACGCGCTGATCGCGCGCATGCACGAGGAGGGTGTCGGGGCCGCGGCCATCGAGGTCAGTGCGCAGGCCCTGACCCGTCACCGCGTCGACGGAGTCGTGTTCGACGTCGCCGGCTTCACCAACCTCAGCCACGACCACCTCGACGACTACGGCGACATGGAGACCTACTTCGCCCAGAAGGCGCAGCTGTTCCAGCCCGACCGCGCCCGCCGCGCCGTCGTCTCGCTCGACTCGCCCGCCGGCGAGCGCATCCGCGACACGGCGGGGATCCCGGTGACGACCATCACCTCTCTTCCCGGAGTCGACGCCGACTGGCGCGTCGGCATCCTCGAGCAGGAGTTCGGGCGCACGCACTTCCGACTCGAGAACCGGCAGTCGCGGGCGATCACGACCTCGGTGCCGATCATCGGCGCGCACATGGCCGCGAACGCCGCCCTCGCCATCGTGATGCTGATCGAGGCGGGTCGCCCGATCGCCGAGATCCGCGCCGCGCTGCACCGCGACGGCGGGGTCGACGTCTCCCTCCCCGGGCGCACCGAGCGCGTCTCCGGCGATCGCGGCCCGACCGTCTACGTCGACTTCGGGCACAGCGCCGACGCCTTCCAGCGCACTCTGGAGGCGGTCCGCGAGGTCACTCCCGGCCGCGTCATCATGGTCTTCGGCGCCGACGGCGACCGCGACGCGCTCAAGCGGCCCGCCATGGCGCAGGCCGCCGTGACCGGGAGCGACATCCTCGTCGTGACCGACCACCACCCTCGCTTCGAGGAGCCGGCATCGATCCGGCGCACGCTCGTCGAGGCGGCGCGGGCCGCTCGACCCGACGGCGAGATCCACGAGGTGGACGACCCCAAGCGGGCGATCCGCGTCGCGGTCGGTCTGGCCGAGGAGGGCGACTCGATCCTCTGGGCGGGTCCCGGGCACCAGAACTACCGCGACATCCAGGGTGTCCGCACGCCCTACTCGGCCCGGGCGGAGGCGCGGGCAGCGCTCCGCGAAGCCGGCTGGGCCGACGAGGCGGTCCCCTCCACCGTCTGACCCTCCCTGTCCGGTCCGCGTGGGTCGTGGCGCCTCCTGCAGGAGCCGTCGAGCACCTCCTGAGATCCCGTTCAGGCTCGCCGAGACCCCTCGAGGCGACCGCGCACGGGGTGTAACTTTGCGCAGCACGCAACGTTTGCGGCGGTCCGCCGTGCCCGACGGCGTCCGCCAGACAAGGGGACCACCATGGCGGACACCGCACCTCGCTCGACCTCGCCCGCGCCGACTCCGTCGGGTGCGGTGATGACGCACCGCCAGATCCTCTTCGTGATCTTCGGCCTGATGGCGGGGATGTTCCTGTCCTCGCTCGACCAGACGATCGTCGGCACGTCGATGCGCACGATCGCCGACGACCTCGACGGCCTCTCGCAGCAGGCGTGGGTCACCACCGCCTACCTGATCGTCTCGACGATCGCGACGCCCATCTACGGCAAGCTCTCCGACATCTTCGGGAGGCGCCCGCTCTACCTGATCGCGATCGTCCTGTTCCTGATCGGCTCGCTCCTCGCCGGATTCGCGACCTCGATGCTCGGACTCGCCGGCTTCCGCGCCGTGCAGGGCCTCGGCGCCGGCGGCCTGATGTCGCTCGCCCTCACCGTGATGGGCGACATCCTGCCCCCGCGCGAGCGCGCCAAGTACCAGGGCTACTTCCTCGCCGTGTTCGGAGTCTCGAGCGTCGTCGGTCCGCTGATCGGCGGCCTCCTGGCCGGCACCCCCGAGATCCTCTTCATCACCGGCTGGCGCTGGGTGTTCCTCATCAACCTGCCGATCGGCGCGGTCGCGCTGTTCATCGTCGTGCGGTTCCTGCACCTCCCCAAGCCCGCCGGCAAGCGCTCGGTGCGGATCGACTGGTGGGGCGCGTCGCTCGTCATCATCGCCGCGGGCCCGCTGCTCCTGATCGCCGAGCAGGGCCGCGAGTGGGGCTGGGGCTCCCCCATCGCCTGGGTCTGCTACATCGTCGGTGCGCTCGGCATCGTCGGCTTCATCGCGGCCGAGCGGATGATGGGCGACGACGCGCTGATCCCGCTCAAGCTCTTCCGCTCGCCGACCTTCTCGATGGCCACGATCCTGGGCGTCCTCGTCGGCTTCGGCATGTTCGGCGGGATGATGACGATCCCGCTGTACCTGCAGCTCGTCAACGGCGCGACGCCGACCGAGTCGGGCTTTTTGATGCTGCCGATGATCCTCGGCCTGATGATCGCCTCGATCGTCTCGGGCCAGATCATCTCGCGCACCGGCCGCTACCGCGCGTTCCCGATCATCGGCACGTTCTTCATGTCGGCCGCGTTCTTCTACTTCACCTTCGTGAGCATCGACAAGCCGGTGATCTTCATGATGGGAGGCATGCTGATGCTGGGCCTGGGCCTCGGCCAGATGATGCAGACCCTCACGCTGGCGTCGCAGAACTCGGTCGACGTGGCCAACATGGGTGTGGCGACGAGCGCCTCCACGTTCTTCCGCCAGATCGGCGGCACCCTGGGCACGGCCGTCATCTTCTCGGTACTGTTCAGCCGCATCCCCGAGACGATCGCCGCCGCCTTCAAGAACCCGACGATCGCCGCGAACCTGCAGGCCGCCGTCGCCGACCCGGCCATCGCGGCCGACCCGGCGAACGCGACCATCCTGAAGCTCCTGCAGTCGCAGGACTCCTCGGCGATCGGCTCGGCGCTCGACGGCGACACGTCGTTCCTCAACACCGCCGACAAGGCGCTGTCGGCGCCGTTCCTCACTGGATTCAACGACGCCACCGTCACAGTGTTCTCGGTCGCCCTCGGTGTGGTGCTCCTGGCGTTCGTGCTCTCGTGGTTCCTCAAGACCCCGCCGCTGCGGGCGAAGTCGGCCATGCAGGAGGCGCACGACCTCGCCGGAGAGGAAGCGGCCGCCGAGCTCCGACGCACCGATCCGCAGCTCGCCGCCCGCGCGGGTGCCGACCTCGCCGCGGGGAGCATCGAGCCCGACGTCCGGACCGACACCGTGCGCACGGTCGGCTCGCCCCGCTCGGACGAGACCGGGGACGACCGCCGGAGCTGACCGCTCGGCCGGTCGTGCCCGGATCCGGCGTCCGGCACGTTCCCGGCCGGGCACGAGAGAGCGCTCCACGGACGCCTTAGGATGGCGGTAACAGCCGAAGGAGTCCGCCATGAGCGTTGCCCCCACCCCCGCCACCGAGACGCCGAGCCTCGAGGAGCAGATCGCCAGGGCCGACCGCCTCGCCGTGCGCGACTGGCCCGTCGGCTTCCTCTGGGGCTCCGCGACCGCGGCTGCCCAGATCGAGGGCGCCGGTCACGAGGGCGGCAAGGAGGACAGCATCTGGGACGCGTTCTCTCGGGTCCCCGGAGCCGTCGCGAAGGGCGACACCCCCGAGGTAGCCGTCGACCACTACCACCGCATGCCCGCCGACGTGCAGCTGATGAAGGAGCTCGGCCTCGGCTCCTACCGCTTCTCGGTGAGCTGGTCGCGGGTGAAGCCCGGCGACCGCGGCCTGAACCCCGAGGGCCTCGACTTCTACTCCCGACTGGTCGACGAGCTGCTCGCGGCCGGCATCCTGCCCTGGCTGACGCTCTACCACTGGGATCTCCCGCAGGCCGTCGAAGACAGGGGCGGCTGGGCCAGCCGCGACACGGCCGAGCGCTTCCGCGACTACGCGGAGGCCGTCTACGCGAGCCTCGGCGATCGGGTGCAGCACTGGACGACCTTCAACGAGCCGTTCTGCTCCACGCTGCTGTCCTACGGAGCGGGCATCCACGCCCCCGGAGTGATCTCGCAGCAGGCGGCACTCGCCGCGGTGCACCACACCCACCTCGCGCACGGCCTCGCGGTGTCGACGCTCCGGGAGCTCGGCGCCCAGAACCTCGGGATCACGCTCAACCTCTCGAACGCCGTCCCCGACAACCCCGAGGACGAGGTCGACCTCGACGCCGCCCGCCGCTTCGACGCGCTGCAGAACCGGATCTTCCTCGACCCGCTCCTGCGCGGCGAGTACCCGGAGGACCTCCTCGAGGACGTCGCGGGGCTCGGACTCGACGAGCTGATCGCCGACGGCGACCTCGACCTCATCTCGCTCCCGCTCGACTTCCTCGGAGTGAACCACTACCACGACGACAACGTCTCGGGTCACCCGCTGCCCGAGGGCGCCGAGGACTTCGAGCAGGCCACCGACCGCGAGATCGGCTCGCCGTGGGTCGGCTCCGAGTTCCTCACCTTCCCCTCCCGCGGCCTGCCGCGCACCGCGATGGACTGGGAGGTCAATCCCGACGGCCTGCGCTACCTGCTGACCCGACTGGGCCTGGAGTACGAGAACCTGCCTCCGCTGTACGTCACCGAGAACGGCGCCGCCTACGACGACGTCGTCGAGGGCGGACGGATCCACGACGCCGACCGCACGCAGTACGTCCTCGACCACGTCGAGAAGGTCGCCGACGCGATCGACCAGGGCGCCGACGTCCGCGGCTACTTCGTCTGGTCCCTCCTGGACAACTACGAGTGGGCCTGGGGCTACGAGAAGCGGTTCGGGATCGTGCGGGTCGACTACGACTCCCAGGAGCGCACCGTGAAGGACTCGGGCCTGGTCTACTCCCGCCTCATCGGCGGCACCGCCGCCGAAGCGCTGGGCTAGGCCGTGAGCGAGCTCCCGTCGGCCAGGGGCGCGGGCCGGTCGCCGACACTCGAGATGGTGGCGGCGCGCGCCGGTGTGTCGCGGGCGACCGTGTCGCGGGTGGTCAACCGCGCTCCCCAGGTCGCCGCCGAGATCGTCGCCGCCGTCGAGAAGGCGATCGGCGAGCTCGACTACGTGCCCAATCGCGCAGCGCGGATGCTCGCCTCCCGCCGGACGCAGTCGATCGCTCTGATCGTGCCGGAGTCGACCGCGCGCGTCTTCGCCGACCCCTTCTTCGCCTCGATCGTGCAGGGCGCGGCCATGCGGCTGGCCGACACCGACTACACGCTCTCGATGCTGATCGCCTCCGAGACGGACGGCGAGAAGACGAGGCGCTACCTCCTCGGCGGCAACGTCGACGGTGCACTGGTGGTCTCGCACCACTCCGGCGACCACTCCTACGCGGCGCTCTCCGGCTCGCTCCCGCTCGTCTTCGGCGGCCGCCCGCTGTCGCCGGACGAGCGCGGCTCCTACTACGTCGACGTCGACAACGCCGAGGGGGCGGCCGTCGCGACCGCGCACCTCATCGAGCGCGGCCGCCGGAGGATCGCGACGATCGCAGGTCCGGCCGACATGCCCCCGGGTGTCGACCGGCTCATCGGCTGGCGGAGTGCGCTCACCGACGCGGGCCTCGACGACGGCCTGGTCGAGTGGGGCGACTTCTCGCCCGACAGCGGGGCGGAGGCGATGCGCCGCCTCCTCGAGCGCGACGCCGGCCTCGACGGGGTGTTCGCCGCCAACGACCAGATGGCCGTCGGCGCCTACGCGGCACTCCGGGAGGCGGGCCGCCGCATCCCGGAGGACGTCGCGGTCGTCGGCTTCGACGACGACATGTTCGCCCGCACCGCGGTCCCGGCCCTGAGCACGGTGCGCCAGATCCCCGTCGAGCTCGGCGCGCGCATGGCCGAGCTGCTGACGGCGCGCATCGAAGGCGAGCCCGTCGAGCACCGCACCCTGATGCCCACCGAGCTGATCGTGCGCGCCAGCTCCTGACGCGACCGGCGCGGGGGTAGGTCTCGGCTGGCTGAGCGAACGCGAGTGTCCAAGAGTTGTCGCACTCGGAGGCGACTGCGACAACTTCCGGACAGCGGCCGGCGGGCACCATCTGCGGGTCACGGCCGCCACCCGTGGGCCGAGAGCGCCTGCTTCACTTCGGAGACCGTCCGCGACCTCCCGCGTCCGAGCCCTTCAGCGCGGACGACGACGATGATCCATCCCGCGAGCTGAAGGCGGAGGGACCTCTCCCGATCGCGCGCGAACTGCGCGTCGTCCGTCCGATGCTGACCGCCGTCGTACTCGGCGAGCACCTTCCATCGGCGGAAGACGAGGTCGCCGACCGCGATGAGCACGCCGCCGTCCCAGATCTCCGCATTCACCTCCGGCGCGGGGAGGCCTGCTTCATGCAAGAGCGACCGGAGCCATGTCTCTCGGCGCGACGCCGCACGCGTCGATGCGAGATGCAGGGCTTCGAGGAGGCGCTTCCTCCCGCGGCCCCGGAAGCCTTCCAGACGTGCCTCCAGTTCGGACAGCGTGGTGTAGGGCCGGTCGTCCGTCCGGCTCTCGTACCGCGGCGCCAAGAGCAGGTGGTCGGCTGCTGCGAGGAGGTCGCGATCCGTCAGCAGCGTTGCCAGGGTCATCCAGGTGGTCGCCGCAGTCAGCACCGGCATGCCCCAGCGCTCGACGACCTCGACATGCTCTGCGCCGAGCGTGTGCCCGACGACGCCGCGGGTTCGTGGCGGCCGGTGCGGGACGAGTGCCCCGACATGGATCGGGTCGTCCTCAGCCGATCGCGACGGCAGGGGAACGCCCCAAATCTCCGCCGCCGTGAGGTGCGAGTAGAACTGGGTGGGGCGCAGGCGCGGGCGGTACGCGCGAGCGCGGTCCAGGTGCGTGATCGGGAGCACAGAGGTCCGGACTCCGTGGAAAGGGCTGGCAAGACGCGGGGACCTCAGCTGGGCATCGGTCACTCCCTTCTGGAGCGCCTCGCGTCGAGTGAAGGTGCCGAGGTCGATGCCTGTCATGCGGACGAGGATGCCCGCTCGATCAGACACCTCGACCGCCCCGCATCGCTTCGGGGGACGCCTTGCCGATCTTCGTGCTGGGGAGGAGCGTCAGGTCATTCGACTGTCCGGAAGTTGTCGCACTCGACGTCGAGTGCGACAACTCTTGGACTCTCAACGAGCCGGGTCGAGAGCAGGAGCGAGAGTCAGGGCACGAGCGGGGCGAGGAACGAGGCGTCAGAGGAAGAGCGGGGCCGGGTCGAGGGAGGCGAAGCGGCGGCGCATGACGGCGATCGCGTCGGCGTGCTCGTCGACGAGGACGAAGCGGCGGCCGAGGGCGTGCGCGACCGCGCCGGTCGTCCCGGAGCCGGCGAAGAAGTCGAGCACGGCGTCGCCCTCGCGACTCGAGGCCTGCACGATGCGCCGGAGGATCCCCTCCGGCTTCTGGGTCGGGTACCCGGTCTTCTCCCGTCCCGTCGGCGAGACGATCGTGTGCCACCAGACGTCGGTCGGGCGCTTGCCGAGCGCTGCCTTCTCGGGCGTCACGAGGCCGGGAGCCATGTAGGGCTCGCGATCGACGGCGACGGAGTCGAAGTGGTAGCCGCGCGGATCCTTCACGTAGACGAGGATCGTGTCGTGCTTGGTCGGCCAGCGCCGGGTCGCCTTCGCCCCGTAGTCGTAGGCCCAGATGATCTCGTTGAGGAAGCACTCGCGCCCGAACAGCGCGTCGAGGAGCACCTTCGCGTAGTGCGCCTCCCGGTAGTCGAGGTGCAGGTAGAGCGTGCCGTCGTCGGCGAGCAGCCGCCAGGCCTCCGCCAGCCGCGGCTCGAGGAACGACCAGTAGTCGTCGAAGCGGTCGTCGTAGCGCAGGAGGTCGCCGCGGATGCGGTCGTAGGTGCGGCCCTTGAACCCCGCGATCGAGCCCGTCGCCGAGCGGACGGAGGTGGTCGAGGTCCTGACCTGCGCCCGCCCGGTGTTGAACGGCGGGTCGAGGTACACGACGGTGAACGACCCGTCGGCGAGCTGCGGCAGGACCTCGAGGTTCTCGGCGTGGATCACCGCGCTCCGCCGTGTCAGGAGGTCGTCCGCGATGTCGATCGTCCTGGCCATCCCGCAAGTGTGCCAGTGCGCCGGCGCGCAGCCGACACGCCGACGGGCCCGGACGGACGCTGAGCCGACCCCCGGAGGCTCCGGCGTAGAGTGACGCGATGATCTCCGAAGTGCGCCACGACGAGGACCGCTCCCGCTACACGCTGTGGGTCGACGGCGAGAACGTCGGCCTTGCGGACTACGCCCTCCGCGGTCGCGACGTCGTCTTCCTCCACACCGAGATCGCGCCCGAGCACCGGCACGAGGGGCTCGGCGACCGCCTCGTCGAGGCGGCCCTCGACGACGCCCACGAGCGCTTCGGCGCCCACGTCGTCCCCGTCTGCCCGTTCGTCGCGGAGTTCATCGCCGACCACCCCGACTACCAGGAGCTCCTCGCGAGCTGAGCCCGCACCGCCCAGGTCTCAGGGCGACGCCGACTCAGGGGACCCGGCGCAGCCACTCCGGGGTCGAGTACTTCGAGCGCACGAGCTCCTCGGCCTCCGCGTACTCCTCTGCGGTCAGCTCCCCCGCCGTCCCCCCGTGCAGCTGCACGAACGTCGCCTTCATCCGCTCGATGATCTCGGCCCGGCTGAGCCCCGTCTGGCTGCGCAGCGGGTCGACCCGCTTCACGGCGGAGGCGATCCCCTTGTCGGAGAGCTTCTCGCGGCCGATCCGCAGCACCTGCACCATCTTCTCGGCGTCGATGTCGTAGCTCATCGTCACGTGGTGCAGGACCGCGCCGGACCCGAGGCGCTTCTGCGCGGCTCCGCCGATCTTGCCCGACGGCGAGGTGATGTCGTTGAGGGGCTGGTAGACGGCGTCGATGCCGAGCGACTGCAGGGCGATGACGGCCCACTCGTCGAGGAAGGCGTAGGAGTCGGCGAAGGTCAGCCCCTGCACCAGGTCGCCGGGGACGTAGAGCGAGTAGGTGACGACGCTGCCCGCCTCCATGAACATCGCACCGCCGCCCGAGATGCGGCGGACCACCTCGACCCCGTACTTCTCGGCGTTCTCGAGATCGACCTCGTTGCGCAGCGACTGGAAGCTGCCGATCACGACCGCGGGCTGGTCCCACTCCCAGATGCGCAGCGTCGGCTCGCGTCGGCCCTCGCCGACCGCGGCGGTCAGCACCTCGTCGAGCGCGAGATGCATCGCGGGCGGGACCGCCCTCTCGTGCACGATCCTCCAGTCGTAGTCGCGCCAGCTCGTCGCCTGCTGGAGCGAGCGGCGGATCGCGACGGCGACGGCCTCGGGAGTGAAGCCGAGCAGGACCGCGTCGGCGGGCAGCGCCTGACGGATCGCGGCGGCGATCGTCTTCGCGTCGGACTCGACCGGGAGACCCACGACCGCGCGGTCGATGTCGTCGAGCGCCGTGTCGGGCTCGAGGAAGAAGTCGCCCGCGAGCCGGAAGCCGGAGAACCTCCCGTCGACCACGTCGAGGTCGACGACCACGAGTTTTCCGCCGGGGACCTTGTACTCGCCATGCATGACGCCAGCCTAGGCCGGAGGGGTGACAACGGCCGGGAACCGCTCGTCGAGCCAGGCGATGACCTCGGCGGTCACCTCCGCACGGTTCAGCTCCTGGAACAGCTCGTGCCGCGCCTCCGGGTAGATGCGCACGCTCACGTCGGTGAACCCCGCCCGACGCCGGTAGGCCCGAGCGAGCGCGCGCGCCGACCGCTCGCCGCCGAGGGTGTCCTCGGAGCCGACGACGATCAGCAGCGGCAGCGCGGGCACGATCCGGCGGGCCGGCCGGCCCACGAGCCGGAGCGTCTCGCGGACGCCGATGCGCTGCGCGAGCGGGTCGGTGAAGGTGAGCGGGTCGTCGTGGAACCGCTGCCAGACCTCCGGATCGCGCGAGAGCCACTCGAGCCCGAGCCCGCCGGCCACGCGGTGGCGGCGCGCCAGATCGCCTCCGTTCATGTACCCCGGGAGGCGGTAGGCCGTGCCGCTGAGGATCACCGCCGCGTAGTCGGCCGATCGGCGGTTCATGATCCGCTGCGCCATCAGAGAACCCCAGGAGTGGCCGAGCAGCACGACGGGCACGCCGGGCACCTCGGCGGCGAGCCGGCGGGTGAGGAGGCTGATCGCGTCCTCCGTCGCGCGGAGACCGCCGGGCCCGAGGCGGCCGAGCTGCGTCGCGTCTCCCGCGTGCTGCTGGAGCCCCGTCCGCCCGTGGCCGCGGTGGTCGTCGGCGGCCACCGCGTAGCCGGCGGCGACCAGCGCCTCAGCGAGCTCGAGGTAGCGGCCGGAGTGCTCGCCCACTCCGTGCGCGATCTGGATCACGGCGCGCGGGTGCGGGAGCGCCCAGTGGCGGTAGTGGATCGTCACGCCGTGGGCGTCCTCGTAGGTCCTGTCGACCGCGATGTCGGGCATGGCTCAAGTGTGGCCGACATCGCGACCGGGCCGAGGATCCGGAGCGGCCACCGGCCGGCGAGCGTGACGAAGCGGCTGGGAACTGAGAAGATACTCACGATCGACCCCCGGACGCCGTGCGCGCCCACAGGGATCGTTAGCGTTCAAGCGACGTGCGGACCCGCCGCGACCGTCCCGACCCCTTTCTCGAGCGAGGCCACCCCCCATGACCGTGTCGCCCCTGATCTGGACACTGACGATCGCCTTCATCGTCCTGCTCCTGCTCTTCGACTTCTTCTTCCACGTCCGCAAGGCGCACGAGCCGACGCTCGCGGAGTCGGCGAAGTGGTCGGCGCTCTACGTGGGTATCGCGGTGCTCTTCGGAGTCGGCGTCCTCTGGTTCGGGGGCCCGACGCCCGGTTCCGAGTACTTCGCCGGGTACATCACCGAGAAAGCGCTCTCGGTCGACAACCTGTTCGTCTTCCTGATCATCATGGCCAGCTTCAAGGTGCCGCGCGCCGACCAGCAGAAGGTGCTGCTGTTCGGCATCGTGTTCGCGCTGATCGCCCGCACCGGCTTCATCTTCCTCGGCGCCGCGCTCATCAACTCGTTCGCGTGGATCTTCTACCTGTTCGGCCTGATCCTGCTCCTGACCGCCTTCAACCTGGTGAAGCCCGGCGACGAGCACGCCGGCGACAACGTGATGGTCCGCCTCGCGAAGCGCCTGTTCAAGACGAGCGACAAGTACGACGGCGACAAGTTCTACACGCACATCGACGGCAAGCGCGTCCTCACGCCGATGATCCTGGTCATGGCCGCGATCGGCGGCACCGACATCCTGTTCGCCCTCGACAGCGTCCCCGCGATCTTCGGTCTCACCAATGACGTCTACCTCGTCTTCACGGCGACCGCGTTCTCGCTGCTGGGCCTCCGCCAGCTCTACTTCCTCATCGACGGCCTGCTCGACCGCCTCGTGTACCTCAGCTACGGCCTCGCGGCGATCCTCGCGTTCATCGGCGTGAAGCTGATCCTGCACGCGCTCCACGAGAACAACCTGCCCTTCATCAACAACGGCGAGCACGTCGAGGTCTTCGAGATCGGGACCGGGCTCTCGCTCACGGTCATCATCGGCGTCCTGGTCATCACGGTGATCGCCTCCCTCGTCAGCCCGAAGGGCCGCCGCATGGCGGCCGAGGCCTCGGAGCGCCGCCGCCTCGCCGCCGAGACCGACGCCGACGTGGACGCCACGCACTGAGTCGTCTTGTGCGCCGCGCGGCGGCGCACCGCGGTCGACATGATGAGGTGGTCGCGCTCCAGGGAGCGGGGAGCGCCCGGCTACGCCGATTCGCTGACACGCGAATCGACGGTCCGCCTCGTGGGACACGCTGAATGCACGCGGACGTGATCCGGGGCCTTCGTGCCGACCGGGTCACTCCGCCCGGTACCGGTGCTCGGGCCGCCCCGTCGTCCCGTAGCTGAGGGTCATCTCGACGAGGCCGCGGCCGGCGAGGCCGGAGAGGTAGCGCTGCGCGGTCGCCCGCGAGATGCCGGCCCGCTCCGCGACCTCGAGCGCCGAGAGCTCGGCGCCCGCCTCGCTCAACCGCGCGAGCACCAGCTGCTCGGTCGCCGAGCGTGAGGGCTGGGCGGCCGCGGCATCGCCCGAGTGCAGGATGCGCAGCGCGCGCTCGACCGCCTCCTGATCGGCGACCCCGTCCTCCCGCAGCACGTTTCGGAACCGCACGTAGGCGTCGAGCCGCTCGCCGAGCAGGCGCGCGTCGAACGGCTTGATGAGGTAGCCGAGGGCGCCGGCGTGCAGCGCCCGGCGCACGGTGGCCCCGTCGGAGGCGGCGCTCACCACGAAGGCGTCCGTGTCGAGCTCGCGCAGCAGGGCGATCCCGCTCTGGTCGGGCAGGTGCACGTCGAGCAGCAGCAGGTCCGGGGCGTGCTCGAGCACCGCGGCGCGAGCGGCCCTGGCGGTGTGCACGGGGGGCAGAGCGCGCAGTCCCTGCCGTGCGTCGACGAGATCGGCGTGCAGCTGCGCCACTCGGAAGTCGTCGTCGACCACCAGCACGGTCCGGTCCTCGGTCGCCATCACTCCTCCTCCGTCGGCGGCCGCACGACGCCGGGCAGGCGCGCGCAGAGCACCGCTCCCCCGGAGGCTCCGCCCGCATCCGCCAGCCAGACCGATCCGCCCCGCCGAGCGGCGACCTCGCGGCAGAGCGGCAGGCCGAAACCGCGGCCGTGCACGCTGTCGTCGTCGACGTCGTCTCCTCTCGGTCCGCGCGAGAAGAGCGACTCCGGGTCCGCGACGCCGTCTCCGGAGTCGGCGACCGTGATGAAGAGCGTGCCGCCGTCGTCGAGCAGCTCGACCTCGACGAACCGCACGTCGCGCCGACCCTCCACCGCGGCGCGCACCGCGTTGTCGACCAGGTTGCCGACGACGGTCGCGACGTCCTCCGGCTCGACGACGACTCCGCGCACGAGCGTCTCCTCGCCGAGCGTCAGCAGCACCCCGCGCTCCGCGGCCTCGATGCCCTTCGCGCCGACGAGCGCCTGGAGGTAGGGCTCCTGCAGGCGGTCGGCGTGCTGCACCGGGTACTTCAGCGGTCCGCGCGTCAGGACCTCGCCGAGGTAGTCGCGCGCCGACTCCGTGCGACCCGCGTCCAGCAGACCCGCGACCACGTGCAGCCGGTTGGCGAACTCGTGCCGCTGGACGCGCAGCGCGTTCGTCATGGCGCCCACGGCGTCGAGGCGGCGGCTGAGGGCGGCCAGATCGGTGCGGTCGCGCAGCACGACCACGATGCCCAGATCGCGGTCGCCGCGGGTGACCCTCCTGATGTCGACGTAGACGATGCGGGAGTGGACGACGAAGCCCTCGGCGCCGGCCGCGCGGAACGCCTCGGGTGAGCGGAGTGCGCCCTGGATCGCGTCGGCCAGCGGGACGGGCAGGTCGAGCTCCGCGAGCGCGCGTCCGTGCAGGGCGTTCCCGGTCGGGTCGTCCGAGCCGAGGATCGCGGCGGCACGGGCGTTGCAGACGCCGACGCGCCCGTCGCGGTCGAAGGCGAGGACCCCCTCGTCGACGCCGTCGAGCACGGCCGCCTGGTCCTGCACGAGCGCGGTGAGCTCCTCGGGGGCGAGGCCGAGGGTGAGCCGCAGCAGCCGGCGGCGGATGAAGACGGAGGCGATCGCGGCGAGCGCGAGGCCGGCGAGCGCCGCGGCCAGCACGCCGAGCAGCGCGGTCGGCAGATCGGTGAAGACGCTCGAGCGGGCGAAGCCGATGGAGACCTCGCCGACGACGGGCGCCGACGACTCCGGCCCGTAGACCGGCACCTTCGCCCGCGCCGACTCGCCGAGCGTGCCGGTGCCCCACGAGACCGTCTCGCGGCCGGCGAGCGCCTCCTCGGGACTCGTCGACACCACCTCGCCGAGGCGCTCGGGATCGGGGTGGGCCAGCCTGATCCCCTGATCGTCGGTGATCACGACGAAGAGCGCGCCCGTGCGCTCCTCGACCGCCTCCGCCGCGCGCTCGAGCACCCCGTCCTGCAGCTCCTGGCGCGTGGGGGTGCCGGGGTCGGCCGAGGAGGCGGCGACGGCGGAGCGGATCTCGGAGTCCGTCGCGACGGTCCGCGCGATGGCGAGCGCCGTCTCCTCCGCCTCCCCGCGCAGCTGCTGCACGCTCAGCGCGGTCACGAGCCCTGCGCAGACCAGCACCGCGGCCGAGACGGTCGCGAGCTGGAGCACGAGGACGTGGGTCGCGAAGCGCATCCGGCCTCCTCGCCGCAGGGTCTGCGCAGAATGCGCAGAACCCACACTATGCGCAGATCGCGCGGTAATGAGCGATACCCGGAGGCGGCCCCGCCCGCTCCCTAGGGTGTCCACGACCCGGAGAGCCCCACCGGGAGGCGCACGCACCACGACGAAGGAGTCAGCTGTGTTGGTAGTACTCGGTTTCACGATGATCCTGGCCTTCATGGCCCTGATCATGACCAAGCGGCTGACGCCGATGGTCGCCCTGATCGTCGTGCCGACGATCTTCGGGCTCTTCGCCGGCGCAGGTCTGGGCATCGGCGACATGGTGCTGGAGGCGATCGGCAGCCTCGCCCCGACCGCCGCGCTGCTGATGTTCGCGATCATGTACTTCGGGATCATGATCGACGTCGGGCTCTTCGACCCGCTGATCCGCTTCATCGTCCGCGCGCTCGGCGACGACCCGGCCAAGGTCGTGCTCGGCACGGCGCTGCTCGCCGGGGCGGTCTCGCTCGACGGCGACGGCTCGACCACCTTCATCGTGACGACCGCGGCGATGCTGCCGATCTACCTCCGCCTCGGGATGAACCCGGTCGTGCTGACCTGCGTCGCCGGCCTCGCCAACGGCACCCTCAACATCGTCCCCTGGGGCGGACCGACCGTGCGCGCCGCCGCCGCCCTGCAGGTCTCGCCGAGCGACATCTTCGTGCCGATGCTCCCCTCCCTCGCGGTGGGCCTGGTGGTCACCCTGGTCTTCGCGTGGTTCCTCGGGCTCGGCGAGCGCCGCCGCCTGGGCTCGCTCGCCCTCGCCGAGCCGATGCTCGAGCGCGAGGTCGTCGGAGCCGGTCGGGGCTCGGCGCGCACCGGCGGTCTCGCCGCCTTCACCGGCGGCATCCGCACCGTCGCCCGCGAGCGCTTCTCGTTCCTCAGAGGGCCGGAGTCGCTGCGCGGCGCCCAGGTCGCCGTCGCCGCCCGCGTCCAGGCCGACGACGCCGACACCGCGATGGCCGACACGATGCTCGACCCCGAGCGCGAGACGCTGCGTCCGAAGCTCATCTGGGTCAACCTCGTGCTCACCCTCGCCGTGATGACGCTCCTCGTGGCCGACATCCTCCCGCTCGCCTACGTCTTCATGATCGGCTCGGCGGTCGCGCTGCTGATCAACTTCCCGAAGCTGAAGGATCAGGCCTCCGAGATCGTCAAGCACGCGCCGAGCATCGTCGGCGTGGTCTCTATGGTCCTGGCGGCGGGCGTGCTGATCGGCGTGCTCAACGGCACCGGCATGGTCGACGCGATGGCGGAGTGGGTCGTCGACGTCATCCCGCCGGCGCTCGGACCGTTCCTCGCCGTGATCACCGGCATCCTGAGCATCCCGATGACGTTCTTCATGTCGAACGACGCCTTCTACTACGGGATCCTCCCGGTGCTGTCCGAGAGCGCCGCCAACTACGGCATCGACCCGGTCGAGATGGCGCGCGCCTCGATCACCGGGCAGCCGGTGCACCTGCAGAGCCCGCTCGTGCCGGCCATCCTGCTGCTGGTGTCGCTGGCCGCGGTCAACCTCGGCGACCACCACCGCAAGGTGCTGTGGCGCGCGGTGGTCGTCTCGCTGGTGATGCTCGCGGTCGGCGTCCTGGTCGGCGCGATCCCGTTCGGCTGAGCCCGGCTACAGCAGCGGCGCGATGTTCTCGACCCAGACGTCGGTGCCGAGCTTCAGGATCAGCGCGCCGACGACCACGAGGAACGCGATCCGGATGAAGCGGCTGCCCTTCGCGACCGCCATCCGCGAGCCGAGGTAGGCGCCCGCCACGTTGGCCAGGCCCATGAACAGGCCGAGCACCCAGATCACGTGACCGCCCGGGATGAAGTAGAGCAGCGCCCCGAGGTTCGTCGCCACGTTCACGATCTTCGCCTTCGCGCTGGCGAGGAGGAAGTCGTACCCGAGGGCCGTGATCAGCGCGATGATCAGGAACGTCCCGGTCCCGGGGCCGATCAGCCCGTCGTAGAAGCCGATCACGAGGCCGAGCACCGCGGCGGTCACGAGATGCCGTCGGCCCGCGTGCTTCAGCGCCGTCGCGGCGCCCATCGCCGGCCGGGCGAGGGTGACCACGGCGACGACGACGAGCGCCACGACGATGATCGGCTTGAAGACGGAGGCGGGCAGCAGCCCCGCGAGCGTCGCGCCTCCGTAGCTGCCCCCGAGGGCGACGGCCGCCATCGGCAGGGCCGTCCGCAGGTCGGGCCTCGCCCGGCGGTAGAAGGTGATCGCGCTGGTCGTCGTGCCGAAGATCGAGGCGAGCTTGTTCGTCGCGAGGGCCTGCACCGGCGAGATCCCCGGCACGAGCAGCAGCGCCGGGAGCTGGAGCAGGCCGCCCCCGCCCACCACCGCGTCGATCCAGCCGGCGGCGAAGGCCGCGAGGATCATCAGCGCGATGATCGGCGGACCGAGATCGGAGGTGAGGCTCAGCATCGGGGACGAGCGTACGCGAGCGGTGTCGACCCGTAGACGCGCTGACGGCGCCACCCTAGGGTCGGCGGCATGCGATTCGGACTCTTCATCCCCCAGGGCTGGCGCCACGACCTCGTCGGCATCGACCCCGCCCAGCAGTGGCGCACCATGAACGATCTCGCCCAGCACGCCGACGCCGGCGCCTGGGAGTCGATCTGGGTGTACGACCACTTCCACACCGTCCCCCGGGTGACCCAGGAGGCGACGCACGAGGCGTGGTCGCTGATGAGCGCGTTCGGCGCCACCACCTCGCGCGTGCGCCTCGGCCAGATGTGCACCTGCATGAGCTACCGCAACCCGGCCTACCTCGCCAAGGTCGCGACGACCGTCGACATCGTCTCGGGCGGCCGGGTCGAGATGGGCATCGGCGGCGGCTGGTACGAGCACGAGTGGCGCGCCTACGGCTACGGGTTCCCGCCCATCGCCGAGCGGCTCGGCCGCCTCGACGAGGGCGTCCAGATCATGCGCCAGGCCTGGACCGAGGGCGTCTCGACGCTGGACGGGAAGTACTACCAGGTCGACGGTGCCGTGAACCGCCCCCTGCCGCTCCAGGAGGGCGGGATCCCGCTGTGGGTCGCGGGCGGAGGCGAGAAGGTCACGCTGCGCATCGCGGCGCAGTACGCGCAGTACACCAACTTCGCCGGTGCGCCGGAGGCGTTCGACCACAAGAGCGCGGTGCTGCGCGCCCACTGCGAGCGCCTCGGCACCGACTACTCGGCGATCACCCGCAGCGCCAACTACAACGTGGTGATCGGCGAGACCGACGCCGACGTCGAGAAGGGCCTCCAGCGCCTCGAGGAGCGGGTGACGCCCTACCTCGGAGCCGAGGGAGCCGCGTCGTTCGTCGCCGAGTACCGCACGCCCGACGCGCTGGCGGTCGGCACGCCCGCGCAGATCGTCGAGCGCCTCTCCGACATGGCGTCGCGCGGGATGGACTACGGCATCTTCTACTTCCCCGAGGCGGCCTACGACCGCTCGGGTATCGAGCTGTTCGAGCGCGAGGTGCTGCCCGCTCTCGCGTGAGAGAGGCGGCGTGAGACCGCGGCGGGAGGCGCCTACGCCCCTCGCCGCGGCTCCGCAAGTCCCTGCGCCCCGGTACCCGCCCGCCTACGGTCGAGGCATGGACGCACAGGACATCCGCTGGAACGACGAAGCACGCGCGAAGATCCTCGACGACTCCGACGCGGTTCTCCGCGAGGCGGTCCTCGACCTCGCGAAGAGCAAGAAGGGCGAGCCCTGGGAGGACGTCTTCGCCGAGCTCAACGCCCGCCTGAAGGACCGGTTCATCGACTTCGAGCCCGGACCGGACCTCCGCAAGTACGCGGAGGCCGTCTCGGCGGGCGAGGTCGAGGTCGGCTCGTGAGCGATCACGGCGCCGAGGATCCGGCGCTGACGGACGAGATCGAGTCGATCCGCAACCTGGGCGAGGGGCGGGTCGGCGAGTCGGCCGGACCGGAGGACGTCGAGCAGAAGCTGACGCCCGAGGAGGACGCCGAGATCGAGAAGAAGCTCAAGGGTCGGGCCTGACCTCGACCGATGCAGAGCCTCGACCGATGCAGAGCCTCGATCGATGCAGAAGGCCCGCTCCCCCACGAGGGAGCGGGCCTTCTGCATTCCGGGCTCTAGGCCGAGAGCTTCTCGTAGTCGACGTAGCCCTCGGGGCCGCTCGCGTAGACCGTGGCCTGGTCGAGCTCGTTCTCGGGGTGCCCGCCCTTCCAGCGCTCGACGAGGTCGGGGTTCGCCATCACCGGGCGGCCGACCGCGACGGCATCGGCGTGACCGTCGGCGATCAGTGCGCTCGCCTCCTCGCGGGTCGTCGGCGAGCCGAAGCCGCTGTTGGCGACCAGCACGCCCCCGAAGCGGGCGCGGAGGCTCTGCACGAACTCGCCGGTCGGCTCGGCGTGCAGGACGCTGAGGTAGGACAGGCCGAGCGGCGCCAGGCCGTCGACGAGCGCCCCGTAGGTGGCGCGCACATCGTCGGCGTCGGTCTCGAGCACGTCCTGGATGTTGTGGCTCGGCGAGATGCGGATGCCGACGCGGCCCGCTCCGACCTCGTCCGCGACCGCGCGGGTCACCTCGATGCCGAACGCGGCACGAGCCGTGGGGCTGCCGCCGTAGGCGTCGGTGCGCACGTTCGACGCCGGCGAGAGGAAATCGTGCAGCAGGTAGCCGTTGGCCGAGTGCACCTCGACGCCGTCGAAGCCCGCGTCGATCGCGCGACGGGCGGCGGCGACGAACTCGTCGCGCACCGTGGCCAGCTCGTCGGTGGTGAGCGCGTGCGGCACCGGGAACGGAGCCGTCGCGCCGTCGGCGAGGTGCACGGTGCCGTCGATCGCGATCGCGCTGGGAGCGACGATCCGCTCGGTCCCGGTGATCCCGGTGTGCGAGACGCGACCGGCGTTCATGAGCTGCATGACGATGCGTCCGCCGGCACGGCCTCGGCGACCGCGCGCCAGCCCTCCGCCTGCTCGTCGGTCTCGATGCCGGGCTGCCCGACGTAGCCCTTCGACTCGGCGCTCGGGAACACGCCCTCGCTGATGATGAGCCCGATGCTGGCGCGCTGCGCGTAGTGCTGGGCGATGAGAGGGCCGGGGACGCCCTTCTCGTCGGCGCGCAGGCGCGTCATCGGGGCCATCACGAGGCGGTTCGGCAGCTCGAGTGCGCCGGCGGTGAGGGGGGAGAACGGATCCACGGATCGCCTTTCATCGGAGGACAGAGGGGTCGCGAGCTGGACTCGCACCCCGGTCCGACAACGGGAGGCTGCGGCGGCGCATTCCGGTTCCCGGCGTTCTCCCATCCGCCGGGCTCGCGTCCGGTTCTGCGACGCGCGGGCTGTCTACACTCGGGAGGCGACGACGAAGGAGTGTGCGCGATGCCGGCGAGGCCGATCGACGAATCCCCCCTCCGAGAGCGGCCCGCGAGACGCCGCCGCAGACTCGGGGCAGTGCTGTCGGCGCTGACCGCGGCCATCGGCCTGGCTCTCGTCCCCGCGACAGCGGCATCCGCCGAGCCGCCCGTCTCGTTCTCCTCCTCCCCCGTGCTCGACTCGGTCGGCGCGCTCAGCCCCGACGAGGTCGCCGAGGTGGAGTCGGCCGCGGCGACCCTCTACGACGAGCACCAGGTGCAGCTCTTCGTCGCCTTCGTCGACGAGTTCAGCGACCCGGCCGATCGGGAGGCGTGGGCCGATGAGACCGCGACGGTGAACGGCCTCGGGACCGACGACGTCCTCCTCGCCGTCGCGGTCGACGCGCGTCAGTACCAGGTGTCGGTCGCCCAGGGCTTCGAGCTCGACGACGCGCAGGTCTCGGCGCTGCAGACCGACGACATCGAGCCGCGGCTCGTCGACGGCGACTGGGCGGGTGCGGCCGTCGCCGCGGCCGAGGGAATCGGCGAGCGCCTCGACGCCCCGTCCGCGGGCGAGACGCTCGGCTCGGGTCTTCTGCTCACCCTCGGGATCCTCGTCGCGCTCGCGGTCGTCGGAGTCGTCGTCTGGCTCCTCGTCCGCCGCTCCCGCCGCCGGAAGGCCGAGGAGGCGGTCGAGGCCTCGCTCGACGAGCTCGCGACCCGCGCCGGCTCCGCTCTGGTCCACGCCGACGACGCCGTGCGCACGAGCGAGCAGGAGGTGGGCTTCGCGGAGGCGCAGTTCGGCTCCGACGCGACCGGGCCGTTCCGCGAGGCGCTGGTCGAGGCGACGCGCCTCCTCGGCGAGGCGTTCTCGCTCCAGCAGCGTCTCGACGACGCCGAGCCCGAGACCGATCAGGAGCGCCGGGAGGGCTACGAGCGGATCCTCCGGCTCTGCTCCGACATCGACACGGTGCTCGACGAGAAGGCGGAGGCGTTCGAGGAGCTGCGCGCGCTCGAGAAGAACGCCCCCGAGGTCGCCGCTCGGCTGAGCACCCGCGTCGACGCCGTGACCGCGCGCGTCGCACCGACCCGCGCGATCCTCGCCGAGCTCGCCGCCCGCTACGCCCCCTCGGCGATCGACGACGTCGGCGACGACGCCGACCAGGCCGAGGACCGCCTCCGCTTCGCCCGCGACGGTGCCGGCTCGGCGCAGGAGGCGCTGGCGACCGGCGACACCGGCCGCGCGGCGGTCCTCCTCCGAGCGGCGCAGCAGGCGGCGGAGCAGGCCTCCGGGCTCCTCGACACGGTCGCGAAGCGCGCGACGGAGCTGCAGGAGGCGGAGGCGACCCTCGCGGGCAGGGTCGCCGAGGTCCGGGCCGACGTCGCCCAGGGACGGACCCTGGCGGCGGGCGAGGCCGATCCCTCGTCGGCGCCTCTCGCGCAGAACATCTCGACGGCCGTGGCCTCGACCGAGGCCGCGCTCGATGCGATCGAGCGCGACGCCTCGGGGCGGCCGAACGATCCGCTCGGCCTGCTCGAGCGGCTCGCCGCGGCCGACGCGACCATCGACTCCGCCGTCGGCGGCTACCGGGACGCTCAGGCGCAGCAGCAGCGCGAGCGCGCCGCAGTCGCCGCCGAGCTCACGTCGGCCCGCATGCGCGTCTCGGCGGCCGAGGACTTCATCGCCGCCCGTCGCGGCGCGGTCGGCTCCGAGGCGCGCACCCGCGTCGCGGAGGCCGCGCGCGCCGCGGAGTACGCAGCCCAGATCGCCGAGAGCGATCCGCGCGAGGCCCTCGGCTCGGCGCAGCGCGCCTCGTCCCTCGCCCAGCAGGCACTCGACCGGGCCCGCGCCGACGCGAGCTCCTACGCCGCCCCGAGCGGCGGTCAGGGACCCTTCGGCGGCGACACCACCGGCGCCTTCCTCGGCGGGATCCTCGTCGACTCCCTGCTCGGCGGCGGCGGACGCCGCTCCGGATACCGTTCCGGCGGATTCGGCGGAGGCGGCTTCAGCGGCGGCTTCGGAGGAGGCGGCGGCTCCTCGCGCCGCTCCGGAGGCGGCGGCTTCGGCGGCGGCTCCCGGGGCGGAGGCGGACGTCGCGGCGGCGGCGGCCGCTTCTGACCCTCCTCCCCCACGACTCGGACGAACGACCTCACCACCCAGCCCGCACGACCACCCACGCAAGGCCACCCCACGCAAGGAGAGACAGCATGGCTCAGAAACAGTCGATCTTCGGCCGCATCGCGCAGCTCACGAAGGCCAACATCAACGCGCTCCTCGACCAGGCCGAGGATCCGCAGAAGATGCTCGACCAGATGGTGCGCGACTACACCGACAGCATCCGCGACGCGGAGGCCGCCATCGCGCAGACCATCGGCAACCTGCGGCTGCTCGAGGACGACTACCGCGAGGACGTCCAGAACGCCGACGAGTGGGGCGGCAAGGCCCTCGCCGCGAGCCGGAAGGCCGATGAACTGCGCGCGTCGGGCACCTCGGCCGACGCAGACAAGTTCGACGCCCTCGCCAAGGTCGCCCTGCAGCGCCAGATCCAGTCGGAGCGGGAGGCGAAGGACGCCGAGCCGACGATCGCCTCGCAGACCGAGGTCGTCGACAAGCTGAAGACCGGGCTCAACCAGATGCGCGAGAAGCTGCAGCAGCTCTCGTCGAAGCGCGACGAGCTGATCGCCCGTTCGAAGACCGTCGAGGCGCAGAGCCAGGTCCAGGACGCGATCAAGAGCATCGACATCATGGACCCGACCAGCGAGGTGAGCCGTTTCGAGCAGAAGATCCGCCGCGAGGAGGCTCGCGTCCGCGGTGCGGAGGAGCTCGCGTCGTCGAGCCTCGACGCGCAGTTCGAGTCGCTCGAGGACCTCGGCGAGATGACCGAGGTCGAGGCGCGGCTGGCAGCCCTCAAGTCGGGCCGGGCGCAGGACTCGATCGGCTCCTGACCGCGAGCCCGCGCGCCTCCGGCGGGGCGTGAAGTCAACCCCCGTCGGAGGCGCGCGGTTGTGCCGAGCCGCGCTGGACGACCGTCGCGGCGCGGCGGACCACCCTCGATCGGGGCCGGCGCCGGAAACTGGCAATCGCCCGGGTGCGCCGCTCCCGCGCACCCCCTACTCTTCAGAGAGACCCCTGACACTGGTCGATTCATGCCGCGTCCGGCATAGACGGACACGGCGCACCAGGAGCGGACCGGGCTCAGCCGGGGATCGCTCACCGAGCGGTCGTCCCCCAAGACGGCCACCCAGAAGAGCGAGGCGCTTATGAGCACCCCCAGCATCCTGTCCGATGGAACATCCGTCCCCCGGCCGCGCGTCGTGCGGACACGCCCCCGCAGCGACGGACGCGTCAACCCGACGACCGAGTACTCCGGCCTTCTCAGCACGGTCCGCGACGCCGGCCTCCTGCGCCGCCGCACCGGCTTCTACTACGCCGTGTTCGCGGTGCTCTCCCTCGCACTCGGCGGCATCGTCACCGGCTTCGTCCTGCTGGGCGACTCCTGGTTCCAGCTGCTGCTCGCTGCAGCGCTCGGCATCGTGCTCACCCAGTTCGCGTTCCTCGCTCACGAGGCCTCGCACCGCCAGGTGTTCGAGTCGGGCAAGGCCAACGACGTCGCCGGCCGCACCCTCGCCAATCTCGTCGTCGGCATCAGCTACTCGTGGTGGATGACGAAGCACAGCCGTCATCACGCCAACCCGAACGTCCTCGGCAAAGACCCCGACATCGACCGCGACGTCGTCTCGTTCACGCCCGAGGACGCGGCGCGCTCGCGCGGCGCCTACGCCTGGCTGACCCGTCGCCAGGGCTACGCCTTCTTCCCGCTGCTGCTGCTCGAGGGCATCAACCTGCACCTGCACGGCTTCCGCACCGTGTTCGGCAGGGGCAAGGTCGACAAGCGCTGGGTCGAGATCTCGATGCTCGTCGCCCGCGTCGGCCTCTACCTCGCGGTCGTCTTCTGGGCGCTCCCGCTCGGCATGGCCTTCGCCTTCGTCGGCGTGCAGATGGGCGTGTTCGGCCTGTACATGGGCGCCTCGTTCGCTCCGAACCACAAGGGCATGCCCCTGCTGCCCAAGGAGGCGCGCGTCGACTTCCTCCGCCGCCAGGTCCTCACCTCGCGCAGCATCCGCGGCAACTGGTTCAACGACTACTTCATGGGCGGCCTGAACTACCAGGTCGAGCACCACCTGTTCCCGAACATGCCCCGCCCGGCCCTCCGCCAGGCCCAGGTCATCGCGAAGGAGTACTGCGCGACCCACCAGATCCCCTACACCGAGACCTCGCTGCTCGAGTCGTACGGCATCGTCGTCCGCTACCTGAACCGCGTGGGCCTGTCGGCCGGCGGCGACCCGTTCGACTGCCCGGCCGCCTCGGCCTACGGACGCTGAGCACCGCTCCTCCGGCACGGCGAAGGCCCTCCCTCCGATCTCTCGGGGGAGGGCCTTCGTCGTGCGCGGGCCGCCGTCACGACGGCGTGCCCGGTCTCTCAGCGGCTCAGTTGTCGCTGCAGAGGACGAGCGTCGAGCTGACGTTGCCCGAGGCCTTGGAGCCGGTGCCGATGTAGCCGGCCGGCAGGGTCGCCACCGCGTTCAGCGTGAACGCCGCCGAGATCGAGAGCGTCGTCCTGAAGGCGATGGTCGCTCCAGCCGGAAGTGCGGCGGTCAGGGTGATCTGACGGCTGGTGCCGCTCAACACAGCGACGCTCGCCGCACCGCCGGTCACGCTGAAGACGCCGATGTTTGCGACGCCGCTGCCGATGACCGTGACGGTGGTGTTGACGGGCAGGGCCGCCGATCCCGCGGTCAGCGTGAAGCCGGGGCCGAGGATGCCGAGGGTGCCGCAGTCGCCGACGAGCTGGAAGGCTCCGACGTCGATGATCGAGGCGGCGGCCGAGGGCGTCGCGACGGCCACCGCGACGACCGGAACGGTCCAGGCTGCGGCGGCGGCGACGGAGCGACGCGTGACGACGCGCTCGGCGTCGAGGGGGGCGGGAGTGGAGTCGTGGGACACGGTGGTGCCTTTCTGTCGAGGGGCCAAGGCCTCCGGCATGCACCGGACCCGCGCGGACGCGGACGGTTCGGAGGGAGGTGCTGACCAGATCGTCGCGGGGGACGACCCCCTCGACCAAGGGCCACGAGCTTGCCCCCCACAGGCGGGTCAGAGCGGAAATCAAGGGGGGTGCACGGGCCGAGCGGGCGACCTACCGTGGAACCCATGAGCAGCTCCGACAACGACATCGAACCGACCCTCATCGACCCCGAGCAGACCCCGGGCGCGGGCGACCCGTCGACGCCGACCGAGACCCCCGCGGGCCTCGACGAGGTGGGCGGCACGTCCCCCGACGGCGCCGCCGGCGTCGACGCCAACGGCGACGAGGTGAACCCGCCCCTCCCCGACTGGGGACCCACCGACGGGGAGCACGGCACCGACGCCGAGACCGACGCGTCGGGCACCGCGACCCGCTGATCGACACCTCGAGAGGGACCTCCCCGGCCGCTCGGCGCACGCGCCGAACCCGACTCGGCGAGGTCCCTCCGTGTTCGCCTGACCGACGCCGGATCGCCGCCACGGCGGCTCTACACTGGCGAAATGCAGCCGAATGAACGCGCGCTCCGCGTGATCTCGTACAACCTCCGCGAGCACCGGGCGCACGTCGAGATCGCTCCGCTCGCCGCCCGTCACGACGTCGACGTCCTCTGCCTCCAGGAGTGCGACACGACGAAGCTCCCCCAGGAGCTCGGCGATCTGAGGCTCGCGTCGGTGACCGCCCGCAACCGGCTCGGCCTCGCCGTCTACTACTCGCACGAGCGCTTCGAGCTCGAGGGGAGCGCCGCCTTCGAGCTCAGCAAGTCGATGCACGACCGCGTGATGTCCCCCGCTCACGAGCGGCTGCTCGCCGTCCGGCTGACCGACCGCGACGGCGGATCGATCGCCGTCTCGTCGTTCCACGCGGCCCCGCTCTCGGCCGGCAACGCCCTCCGCCGGAAGCAGATCGACGAGGCCCTCAACCGGCTCCGCGAGTACGCCCCGGACACTCCCGCGCTGATGGTGGGCGACTACAACTACCCGTGGTTCTTCCGCGGTCTCGACCGCAAGATGACGCGGAACGGCTATCTCGTGTCGCGGAGCGACTCCCCCACCTACGCCCGCTACAAGTACTTCAGCGGGCACTTCGACTTCGCCATCAGCGACGCCGTGCGCATCGAGCGCGTCTCGACCCTCCCGCAGGGACTCTCGGACCACCTCCCCGTTCTCGTCGACGCGCACTACGAGATCCCCGCGGCCTGAGCGGCGACGCCCGGCCGGCCGCAACCCCGTCGGGCCCCGGGCGGGCGGTCGGTAGGCTCGGGGGGTGACGACGCTGATCCTCGCCAGGCACGGAGAGACTGTCTGGCACTCCGAGAACCGCTACGCGGGCTCCTCCGACATCCCCCTGACCGCGCTGGGCCAGGATCAGGCGGCGACGCTCGCCTCCTGGGCCGTCGACGCCGAGCTCGAGGCGGTCTACTCCTCCACTCTCGTCCGTGCGGTCCGGACCGCGGTCCCCGCCGCCCGGGCGGCGCACCTCGAGGTGCAGCTCGACCCCGCGCTGGTCGAGGTCGACTTCGGCGAGGGCGAGGGGCTGACCAACGACGAGATGGAGAAGCGCTTCCCCGACGCCTACCGGGCGTGGGTAGCCGCTCCGGCGATCCAGCCGATGCCGGGCGGCGAGTCGGGCCTCGACGCGGTGGCGCGGGCCAACACCTCGCTCGCCCGGATCCACCGCGAGCACCCCGAGGGGCGCGTGCTCGTCGTCGCCCACGGCACGCTCATCAGACTTCTGCTCTGCGCGTACCTCGGCATCAACCCGGAGTCGTACCGCCACATCTTCCCGGCGGTCGACAACGTGTCCCTCACCACGCTGCGCTGGGACGAGACGGGCATCGGACTGCTCGGCTACAACGTGCCGCCCGTGCAGAAGCAGCGGCGCTCCAGCTGAGCGCCGTGACGGAGCCGCCGCGCTCTCCGAACGGCGCGGGCTCCGTCGGGCTCGTCCTGGGCTCCGTCGCCAGCGTCCAGCTCGGAGCCTCGTTCGCGGTGCTGCTGTTCCCGGCGGCCGGGCCGATCGGCACGGTGACGCTGCGCCTCGTCTTCTCGGCGGCGGTGCTGCTGCTCGTGTGCCGCCCGCGGATCCGCGGCTACTCGCGCGCCGACTGGGCCACCGTCGGGGTGTACGGCCTGGCACTCGGCGGGATGAACGCCTGCTACTACGAGGCGATCGCCCGCATCCCGCAGGGCGCGGCGGTGACGCTCGAGGTGCTCGGCCCGCTGGTCCTGTCGGTGATCGCCGGGCGGAGCGTGATGAGCCTCGTCTGGGCGGGCCTGGCGCTCGCCGGCGTCGTCACTCTCTCGCAGGGCGGGTTCTCGGCGCTCGACCCCGTGGGGGTCGCGTTCGCACTCGGTGCGGCGGTGCTCTGGGCGACCTACATCGTCTTCGCGGGACGCACGGGCGGGCGCTTCCCGCGCCTGGACGGCCTGGCGCTGGCTCTCGCGGCCGGCGCCGTCGTCTCGCTGCCGTTCGGGATCGCGACCGCGGGCGCCTCCCTCGTGCTCCCGCCGGTGCTCCTGCTCGGTCTCGCCGTGGCGGTGCTCTCCTCCGCCGTCCCCTACGCGCTCGAGCTGCTCGCCCTGCGCCGCCTCCGTTCCTCGACGTTCTCGATCCTGATGTCGCTCGCGCCCGGTGCCGCCGCACTGTCGGGCTTCGTGGTCCTCGGGCAGCGGCTGAGCGTCGTCGAGGCGATCGGCATCGGACTGGTCGTCGCCGCGAGCGTGGGAGCGGTGCGGACCGCTCGGCGATGAAGCGGAAGCGAACCTCCGTTCATCCCGGTTCTTTTGTTAGGCTAACTATGTGACCCCCGAGACCGACCCTTCCGACCCCGCGCTGACCGCGCTCGCCGGCGAGACCCGCGTGGCCGTCGGCCGGCTCAGCAGGCGGCTCCGGCAGGAGAAGGCCGAGCACGAGCTCAGCGATGCGCAGTTCGGCGTGCTCGCGCTGCTCCAGCGCGAGGGTCCGAAGACCCTCGGCGAGCTGGCCGACTCCGAGCGCGTCCGGCCGCCGTCGATGACCCGCACCGTCGCGTGCCTGGTCGACGACGGCCTGGCCGAGCGCCTCGCCGATCCCTCCGACGGCCGTGTCACGCGCATCCGGCCGACGGCGGAGGGCACAGCGCTCGTCCTCGACGTCCGCCGCAGCCGCGACGCGTGGCTGGTCGCCCGCCTCCGCGAGCTCTCCCCGGACCAGCGCGCCCTGCTGCGCGACGCCGCCGCCCTGCTGCGGGAGGTGGCCGACCGATGAGCGCCATGTTCCGCTCCCTGGCGATCCCCAACTACCGCATCTGGTTCGCCGGCGCGATGGTCTCGAACATCGGCACCTGGATGCAGCGCACCGCCCAGGACTGGATCGTCATCAACGATCTGACCGATCACGACGCGACGGCGCTGGGCGTCACGATGGCCCTGCAGTTCGGCCCGCAGCTGCTGATGGTCCCGTTCTCGGGGTTCATCGCCGACCGCTTCGACCGCCGCAAGCTCCTGATGGCGACGCAGGCCGCGATGGGCGTCCTCGGTCTCGCCCTCGGCCTGATCGTGGTCACCGGAGTCGTGCAGCTGTGGATGGTCTACGTCTTCGCGCTGCTCCTGGGCTTCGCGGCGGCCGTGGACGCCCCCGTGCGCCAGACCTTCGTCTCGGCGCTCGTCGACGAGAACCACCTCTCGAACGCCGTGTCGCTGAACTCGGCCTCGTTCAACTCCGCCCGGATGATCGGACCGGCCCTCGCCGGCGTCCTCATCGCCGCGATCGGCTCCGGCTGGGTCTTCCTCCTCAACGCCGCGAGCTTCCTCGCCGTGCTGCTCTCGCTGCGCTTCCTGCACCGCGACCAGCTGCGCTCGGCACCCCGGGCGACCCGCGGCCCCGGCGCCCTGCTCGAGGGCTTCCGCTACGTCTCGAGGCGGCCCGACATCCTCGTGGTCCTCGCGATCGTGTTCCTCATCGGCACGTTCGGGCTCAACTTCCCGATCTTCGCGTCGACGATGGCGACGGTCGAGTTCCACATGGGCGCGAGCGAGTTCGGGCTGCTCTCGTCGGCGATCGCGGTGGGCTCGGTCGCCGGTGCCCTGCTGTCGGCGCGACGCGACCGGCCCCGCCTCCGGCTGATCGTCGGAGCGGCCGCCGCCTTCGGGATGGCGCTCGCGCTGGCCGGCGTGATGCCGACCGTCTGGGCGTTCGCGATCCTCCTGCCCTTCGTCGGGATCGCTGCTCAGACGCTGATGACCTCGGCCAACGGCTACGTGCAGCTCTCGACGACGCCCGAGATGCGCGGCCGGGTGATGGCGCTCTACATGGCGATCTTCATGGGAGGCACCCCGATCGGCGCGCCGCTGATCGGCTGGGTCGCGAACGCCGCAGGGCCGCGGTGGGCGATGCTCGTCGGCGCCTCCTCCGGAGCCGTCGCGGCCGCCATCGGCCTCGGCTGGTACCTGAGGACCCGCCGCAGGAGGACGACGCCGTCGATCGAGCCGGCGCTCGTCGCGACCCCCGCGCTCACGCCTCGCGCGTGATCTCGACCTTCACGAACAGCTTCGACGAGTGCGGGCCGGCGTACACCCCGCGCAGCGGCGCGATGTCGTTGTAGTCGCGGCCCCGCCCGACGATCACGTGGCGGTCGCCGATGTCGATGAGGTTCGTCGGGTCGTAGCCGCGCCACGTGCCTCCGCAGAACCACTCGACCCAGGCGTGCGACTCCCCCGTGACCGTCTCGCCGATCGCGGCGTGGGGCTTGGGGTGCAGGTAGCCCGAGACGTAGCGCGCCGGGATCCCGACCGAGCGCAGGGCTCCGAGCACGATGTGCGTGATGTCCTGGCAGACGCCCTCGCGCGCGGTCCACGACTCGGTCGCCGTCGAGTGCACGCCGGTGACGCCCTGCCGGTAGGTCATCTCGCGGCCGATGCGCTCGGCGATCGTCAGCGCCGCCTCGCACGGGCCCTCGGCCTCGTCGGCGAGCGTGCGGGCGAGCGCGACCAGATCCTCGGGAGGCGCGGTGCGGGTCGTCTGCTTCGACTGCTCGACGTACTCGGTGAGGGTCTCGACCTGCTCGGCCAGCTGCTCCCAGCCGTAGGGGTGCTCGGGGTGCGCCCTGGGCCGCACCTCGACGAGCGAGGTCGCCGTGAGCGAGAGCTCCTGGTGCGCGTTGAGGACGTCGAACGACGACACCCGCGTGCCCCAGTAGTCGGTGTAGGTGTGCGCCGAGGTGACGGGGCGGATGTCGAGGTTCGAGAACAGCACGAGCTGCCCGTCGGAGGACGCGGGGAGCATCCGGGCCTCGTTGTAGGAGGCGACGACGTCGCCCTGGTAGGTGAACCCCGTGGTGTGCTTGATGCGCAGCCTGCTCACAGCGCCTCCCCGATCCAGCTCGGCATGACGTTCGTGGGGAAGTAGCGCTGCCGGATCGCCTCGGACGCCGCCGAGGTCGCCTCCTGCACGCTGTCCATGTGCCGCGGGAGATCGTCGAGGATCTCGGCGATCGGCCGGTACTCGAGCTCGCTGCGGATCTGACCCAGCACGCGCTGGGCGTCTCCGCTGTGACCGATGCGGCCGGTGCGCGGCTCGATGTCGCGCATGCACATCTCGGCCCGGGAGACCGAGAAGAGGATCGAGCGCGGGAACAGGCGGTCCAGGAGGAGGAACTCGGCCGCGTTGCGCGCGCTCGGCACGCCGCGGTAGGTGCGCAGGTAGGCCTCGTAGGCGCCGCACGAGCGGAGGATCGTCGTCCACGACGGGCCGCTCGCCTCGGTCAGCGACCGCGTCGCCAGCAGGCGGGCCGTCATGTCGGCGCGCTCGATCGAGCGCCCGAGCGTGAAGAACTGCCAGGCCTCGTCGCGCGAGGTGGCCGACTCGATGATGCCCACGGCGAGCGCCGAGCGCTCGCGCACCCAGCTGAAGAACTCCGACACCCGGTCGCCGGTGACCCGGCGGGGCATGCGCGTGCGGGTGGTGTTGAGGCACTCCCACAGCTCGGTCGAGACGATCTCGCGCGCGCGCCGGGCGTTCTCGCGGGCGGCGCCGAGCGAGTACGCGATCGAGGCGGGGTTGGTGCGGTCGATCGCGAGGATCGTCAGGACATCGGCGCGGGTGATCTCGCGCATGTCGTCCGGAGGGGTGGATCCCATCACCGACAGCAGCGAGCGGCACGCGGTGTCCTCGTCGATCCACGGGTCCTCGAGCAGGAGCTGGAGGTGGACGTCGAGGATGCGCGCCGTGCCGTCCGAGCGCTCGATGTAGCGGCCGATCCAGAACAGCGACTCGGCGATCCGGGAGAGCATCAGGCCTCCTCCTCCGCGTCGGCCGCGGTGCGCGACTGCTGCTGCTGCTGGTCCTGGTCGTTGTTCGGGGCGTCCTGCGGCGAGTGGTCGGGCGTGTGGTTGAGCGGGTAGACGATCGGGATCGAGCTCGTGACGGCCGCCTGGTCGGCGACGAGGCCCTGGATGTCGTGCGCGTCCGGCTCCGTGGCGGGCTGCCCCTCGAGGCCGACGACCCACGTGTCCTTCGACCCGCCGCCCTGCGACGAGTTCACGACGAGCTGCCCCTCGGGCAGAGCCACCCGGGTGAGGCCGCCGGGGAGCACCCAGATGTCGGTCCCGTCGTTGACCGCGAAGGGCCGCAGGTCGGCGTGCCGCGGCCGCATCCCGTCGTCGACGAGGGTCGGGATGGTCGAGAGCTGCACGACCGGCTGCGCGATCCACCCGCGCGGGTCGGCCTGGAGGCGCGAGCGCAGCTCTGCGAGCTCCTTCGCCGACGCGTCGGGCCCGACCACGAGGCCCTTGCCGCCGGAGCCGTCGACCGGCTTCACGACGAGTTCGTCGAGCCGGTCGAGAACCTCCTCGAGTGCGCCCGGATCCTCGAGGCGCCAGGTGTCGACGTTCTTGATCACCGGATCCTCGGAGAGGTAGTACCGGATGAGGTCGGGCATGTAGGTGTAGACGAGCTTGTCGTCGGCGACGCCGTTGCCGACCGCGTTCGCGATGGTCACGGTGCCGAGCCGGGCGGCGAGCATGAGCCCGGGCGAGCCGAGCATCGAGTCGGCGCGGAACTGCAGCGGGTCGAGGAACTCGTCGTCCACGCGGCGGTAGATGACGTCGACCCGGGTCGGGCCGGAGGTCGTCCGCATGAAGACCTTGCCGCCGGTGCAGAAGAGGTCGCGGCCCTCGACGAGCTCGACGCCCATCAGCCGCGCGAGCAGGGTGTGCTCGAAGTAGGCGGAGTTGTAGACCCCGGGGGTGAGCACGACCACCGTGGGGTCGTCGACTCCCTCGGGTGCGGATGCGCGCAGGGCCTGCAGGAGCCGGTTGGGGTAGTCGCCGACGGGCCGCACGCGCATCGAGACGAACAGCTCGGGCAGGGTCTGCGCCATCACGCGGCGGTTCGAGATCACGTAGGAGACGCCCGAGGGCACGCGGACGTTGTCCTCGAGGACCCGCCAGTCGCCGACCTCGTCGCGGATGAGGTCGATGCCGGACACCTGGATCCGCACGCCGTTGGCCGAGACGATGCCGGCCGCCTGGCGGTGGAAGTGGCTCGAGCTCGAGATGAGACCGGCGGGGATGACTCCGTCCTTGACCGCGTTCTGCGGGCCGTAGACATCGGCGAGGAACGCCTCGAGAGCGCGGACGCGCTGCTTGATGCCGCTCTGCACCTCGTTCCACTCGGCGCGCTCGATCACGCGCGGCACCGCGTCGAGGGGGAACGGGCGCTCCTCCCCTGCGAAGTCGAAGGTCACGCCCTGCGCGAGGTAGGAGGAGGCGAGCGCGTCGGTGCGCCCGCGCAGCTCCTCCTGGGTCATCCTGGCCAGCGAGCTGTAGATGTCGCGGTACGCGTCGCGGACGCCGTCGGGGCCACCGGCCGCCGCGACATCGGCGAACATCTCGTCCCAGGGTGGCTCGCCTGCGCGGCGCCGCTCGACCTTCTGGGACCCGTATCCGTCGAAGAGGTCACCCATGGCACGACTCTAGTGCGGGCCGTATTGCGGGGATGTTTCGGCGGTTCCGCCGCTCAGGCGAGGGCGATGGCCGCAGCGATCCTGTCCTCGTCGAACGCGCGCGCCATCCGCCTGCGCTGGCGTTCGGGAATCCCGAGACCCTCGGCGACCTCCGGCCACGTTCGGACATGATCGGCGACAGTGCGGATGATCCTCACGCCCTCTTCCCGCTTGAGAGAGAAGGCGTCCGCGACGTCGAGCAGGTTCGCGAGGTCTCGAGCGCGCGGATCGTCCCGGTCGCTGATGGGCCTCGACGCGGTCGCTCCGACGCTCGTGCTCGGATTGACGTCGAAGGCCGGAGCCAGCCGCCAACCCGCCGGAGTGCGGAGGAAGCCGTGATTGCGCCAGTGGTCGTCGACGTTGTTGATCAGGACCGTCAGCGCGATGCGGCGGAACATCTCTCGCAGATCCTCGCGTGGATCCGCACTGAGGTCGTTCACGACGTCCGAGAACTGCTCGTAGGTGTACTTCGACAGGTCGTTCGCCCCGATCCCGAGTGCGGACGCAGCCGAGAGGTACGCTCTCCTGCCTCCTCTCGGAGTGCGATCGAACCTGTCGAGGATCAGCACGCTCTTCTCGCCCGACGCGCGGTGCAGCGTCCACTCCGAAGTCGCGATACCGACACGCGCAGCGAGGGTGAGCGCGAGCGCCTCCCATCGCTCCACATCCAGGTCTCCGTCCTTCGAGTGCGGGAGCTTCGCCAGGGCCAGGCGCCCGTCGGCTCTCCGCACGTTCGCCTTCGGGCGAGCCCCGCCGGGAGAAGTCGCGATGTCGGAGAGGTAGGCGAGATCGTCCTCCGATGCGTCCTCGGCCTCGTACCGCGCGGCGACCCTGACGACGCGGTCGATCTCGTGGATGTTCGCCACTCCGCTGTCGCTCGAGAGCCACTCCTCCGCCTCCGTTGCGCGGAATCGGAGCGCGCCGAGCCGAGAGGCGTCCGAGACGCCGAGGAGCTGATCCCACGCTCCGCGGAGCGCGGGGACCGATGCGTCCCGCTTGCGGCGCGCGGCATGGTTCGCCTCGATGAGCCGCTGCCCCCACTCGTCAGGGGATGCGTCCTCGAAGGCGCCGGGGAGGGCGTGGGTCTCGGGCATCCAGAGGCGACCCGTCACGAGCGGGAGGTCGGGCGACACGGCGAACGCTCCCCTCGCCGCGAGGTAGCTCTCGTCGTACTGGAACGAGGACGAGGCGAGGGTCCGGCCGGCGAACGACGGATGCAGGACGCCCACCCGGACGAGCCCGAGCCGCTCGTCGTCGAGGTGCACCTCGACGGGCGGCGCCGTCACAGCGAGCCGCCGGCGCCGAGGATGGCGTCGATGCGGACCCGGGCCGTCTCGCTCCGGTAGGGATCGGACGACTGGACGACGGTATCGGCGATGCCGAGTGCGGCCAGGACGGCGAAGACCGAGTCGATCCGAGCGGAGCCGTCGCCCGCTTCGAGGCGTCGCAGCGTCTCGCGGGTGACTCCCGCCCGCTCCGCCAGAAGGGAGGCGCTCATGTCGTTGACGGCGCGCCAGCGCACGATGTTGGCTCCGAACTCCACGAGCTGGCGAGTCCGTTGCGGTGAGCGTCGGGCAACCACTTCGACCTCCTGATCGTTGCAGGTGCCATTCTGCTCTGATTTGAACGCCTTAGCTACAGGCTGCTCCCAGCGGCCGGTTCCCTCATCGCCTCCGCCGCACCCGATGGAATAGATCCGCCGCCGTCTGGTTGGATGGTGATGTACATGCAAACGCATGGACAGGGCGCCCGGGAGGCGCCAGGAGAGTAAGGAGCGCCTCATGCAGTTCGGCATCTTCACGGTCAGCGACATCACGACCGATCCCACCGACGGGCACACCCCGACCGAAGCCGAGAAGATCAAGGCGACCGTCGCCATCGCGCTGAAGGCCGAGGAGATCGGGCTCGACGTCTTCGCCCTCGGCGAGCACCACAACCCGCCCTTCTGGTCGTCCTCGCCGACGACCACCCTCGGGTACATCGCGGCGCGCACGGAGCGCCTCCTGCTCTCGACCGCGATGGCCCTGATCACCACGAACGACCCGGTGAAGCTCGCCGAGGACTACGCGATGCTCCAGCACCTCGCCGACGGCCGCGTCGACCTGATGCTCGGGCGCGGCAACACCGGCCCGGTCTACCCGTGGTTCGGCAAGGACATCCGTCGCGGCATCGAGCTGACGATCGAGAACTACGACCTGCTGCACCGCCTCTGGACCGAGGAGTACGTCGACTGGGAGGGCCAGTTCCGCACGCCCCTCCAGGGCTTCCAGTCGACCCCGCGCCCGCTCGACGGCGTCGCACCCTTCGTCTGGCACGGCTCGATCCGCTCGCCCCAGATCGCCGAGCAGGCCGCCTACTACGGCGACGGCTTCTTCGCGAACCACATCTTCTGGCCCGCCTCGCACACCCAGAAGATGGTGCAGCTCTACCGCCAGCGCTTCGAGCACTACGGTCACGGCACCGCCGACCAGGCGATCGTCGGGCTGGGCGGCCAGATCTTCATGGCGAAGAACTCGCAGGACGCCGTGACGCAGTTCCGCCCCTACTTCGACAACGCCCCGGTCTACGGCCACGGACCCTCGCTCGAGGACTTCACCGAGCAGACCCCGCTCACCGTCGGATCGCCGCAGCAGATCATCGACCGCACCCTGGGGTTCCGCGAGTACGTCGGCGACTACCAGCGCCAGCTGTTCCTGATCGATCACGCCGGGCTCCCGCTCAAGACGGTGCTCGAGCAGATGGACATGCTCGGCGAGATCCTGCCGGAGCTGCGCCGCGGCTTCGCGGAGGGACGCCCCGCCCACGTGCCCGACGCCCCCACCCACTCCTCCCTCGTGGCCGCGCGCGACGCGCAGCCCGTTCCCGTCGCCGTCTAGGAGGCACCCGCCATGGACAACACCCGCAGGATCACCGTCCTCTCCGCTGGCCTCAGCCAGCCGTCGTCGACCCGGCTCCTCGCCGACCGGCTCGGCGACGCGACCGAGGCCGCCCTCGCCGAGCAGGGCTACGCCGTCGAGCGGAGCGTCATCGAGCTGCGCGACCTCGCGCACGACGTGACGAACACCCTCCTCACCGGCTTCGCCAGCCCGGCGCTGCAGACCGCGCTCGACGCGGTCGCCGGCGCCGACGGCCTCGTCGCCGTCACGCCGATCTTCACCACGAGCTACAGCGGCCTCTTCAAGTCGTTCGTCGACGTGCTCGACACGGAGGCGCTCCGGGGCCTCCCCGTGCTGCTCGCGGCGACCGGCGGCTCGCCCCGGCACTCGCTGGCGATCGACTACGCGATGCGGCCGCTCTTCGCCTACCTCCACGCGGCTCCCCTCTCGACGACGGTCTTCGCGGCCACGGACGACTGGGGCGGCGCGACCGAGGACGGCAGGGCGCTCCCGTCGCGCATCGAGCGCGCCGGCCGCGAGCTCGCCGGCGAGGCCGCGCGCTCGACGCGGTCGGGCGCGGTGCGCGACCCCTGGGCGCTCGACGACTCGTTCGAGGGCATGCTCGGCAAGCGCGGCTGAGCCGCCGGAACCGGCACGGATAGCTCGCTTCTCTCACAGGAACGGCGATCCGTCCAGTACCGGACCGCACGTGCCCGCTCGGGCTAGCCTCCCTCCGGGAGCCACCGTCTGGCCCCCGAGAGGGAGGCCGTCATGGTTCGGAACAGCAGGGATCCGCTCAGCTCCGCGCTCGGCAGGAGCGCGTTCGACAGGACCGTCTTCGAGCGGGCCGTTCTCGATCGGCGACGGTTCCTCGGCGCTCTGGGAGTCGCCGCGGCGCCGCTCGTGCTCGCCGGCTGCGGGTTCGCTCCTGCCGCTCCGCAGGCGAGCGCCGACAGCGGCACGCTCACCTTCACCACCTGGGGCACCGACGCCGAGCTCGCCGGGTTCCAGCGGGCGATCGACCGGTTCCAGGAGGCGAACTCCGGGGCGACGGTGACCCTGAACGCAGTCCCCTACGAACAGATGTTCACGAACATCGACGCCCAGCTGCAGGCGGGCAACCCGCCCGACGTCTTCCGGGTGCCGTACTACACCTTCGGCAGCTACGCGGGGCGCGACCAGCTGCTCGACCTCTCCGACTACCTCGACGGCGACGTGGCCGACCGCTTCACCGACGCGGCGTGGGCCGCCGTGCAGAGCAACGGGAGCCCCTTCGGCGTCCCGCACCACACCGACACGTCGCTGATCCTCTACAACACCGAGGCGCTGGCGGCCGCGGGGGTCACGAGCTTCCCGTCCTCGCCCGACGAGGCGTGGACCTGGGACGAGTTCACCGAGGTCGGGAACAAGCTCCGCGCCTCGCTCCCCGCCGAGCGCTTCCCGTTCGCCTACAACTGGCAGGGCAACGGAGTCACCCGCTGGCTCAGCCTGCTCTTCCAGGCCGACGGCCGGTTCCTCACCGAGGACCTCTCGGCGCCCGCCATCGACTCCGACGCCGGTCGTGCGGCGATCGACTTCAGCCGCAGCTTCTTCACGAACGGGCTCGTCCCGCCGAGCAGCTCGATCCAGGCGACGACCTACGCCAGCGACCTCTGGTACTCGCAGACGACCGCCATGACCTTCGCCGGCGCGTTCCTGATCCCCGACGCCGACGCGACCCTCGACTTCGAGTGGGGCGCCACCTACTCGCCGCGGAACGTCCGCGGCGGCGGCGACTTCGGCGGTAACGCGCTCGTCGCGACGAAGGCGACCGCGCAGCCGGAGCTGGCGGCCGCGTTCCTGTCCTTCGTCACCGAGGAGGAGGCGATGAGCGACTTCTGCGCCGGCGCCTCGCTCCTGCCGACCCGTCGCGACCTGACCGAGTCGGGCATCGAGTTCGCCGTGCGCCCGGAGCTCTCCGAGGTCTTCCTCGGCCAGGCCGGCACGGTGCAGGCCTCCGACTCCGCTCAGGTGGCGTCGCCCGACATGGCCGCCATCATCGCGGTGCTCAAGGAACAGCTCGAGCAGGCCTTCGTCGGCGGGCAGAGCACGGAGGACACGATCGCCGGACTCACGGCCGGCATCGCGGCCGCGACGTCGTGAGCGTCGCCCCCCTCGCGCCGGAGGCGGTCACCGCCCGCCCCCGGCGCTCCTCCCGTGCGCCCGCCCGCGAGACCGCCGCTGCCTACGCCTTCCTGGCCCCGAACCTGTTGATGCTCGGGCTCTTCGTGTTCGTCCCGCTGGGCGGTGCGTTCCTGATCAGCTTCCAGAGCACCAACGGGTTCGGCGTCGGCGTCTTCATCGGCCTCGACAACTACGTGAGACTGCTCTCCGATCCGCTGTTCTGGCGCTCCACGCTGAACACCGCGCTGTTCACCCTGATCGTCACCCCCGCCTCCATGGCCCTCGGCCTGGGAGCAGCGGTGCTGCTCAACTCGGTGCTGCCGGCGCGAGCGGTGTTCCGGTCGATCCTGATCCTGCCGATGGCGGTCTCGGGCGTCGCGACGGCGCTCATGGGCGTGCTGATCTTCGACGAGAACAGCGGAGTGCTCGACGGGCTCCTGCAGACCATCGGCCTGCCGAGGATCGCGTGGCAGTCCGGAGGAGCCGCGGCGTTCGCCTCCGTCGTGCTGGTGACGCTCTGGTGGCGCACGGGCTTCAACATGCTGATCTACCTCGCCGGGCTGCAGGGCGTGAACCCCGCGCTGTACGAGGCGGCCCGACTCGACGGCGCGAACGGCTGGCAGCAGTTCCGGCACGTCACCCTGCCGCTCGTCGGCCCGTCGACGTTCTTCCTGCTGATCCTGAACGTCATCTACTCGTTCCAGGTCTTCGACATCGTCTTCGTGCTCACCGGGGGCGGGCCGCAGAATGCGACCTCGGTGCTGGTCACCTACGCCTACGACACCGGATTCGTCACGCGCGACCAGGGCTACGCGGCGGCCATCGGCATCGTCCTGCTCGTGTTCACGATGATCTTCACCGCCGTGCAGTGGCGCACGAACCGCAGCAGGGACCTCGTCGAATGATCCGCTCCTCCCGCACCTCGCTCGTCGTCCGGCTCGCCCTGGCCGTCGTGGTCTCGATCGTCATCCTGTTCCCGCTCTACTGGATGATCGTGGTCGCGTTCTCCTCGCGCGCCGAGCTGCTCGGCGGCACCCTGCGCCTCTGGCCGCGCGAGCTCACCCTCGTGAACTTCGAGCGCGTCTTCTCGTCGTTCCCGGTCGCGACCTGGTTCGGCAACTCCGTCGCCATCAGCCTGGTCACGGCCCTGATCACCGTGGCGATCAACCTGCTCGGCGGCTACGCGTTCGCGCAGCTGCGGTTCCGCGGCTCCTCCGCGCTCTTCCTCCTCGCGCTGTCGACGCTGACGCTGCCCGTGCAGGTCATCATGGTGTCGCTGTTCCGGCTGGTCACCGACCTCGGCCTCTACGGGAGCTACTGGGCCGTGATCCTGCCGACGGCCGCCTCGGCGTTCGGTCTGTTCCTCGCGCGGCAGTTCATCCTGGCGATCCCCCGCGATCTGATCGAGGCCGCGCGGATCGACGGAGCCGGGCACTTCCGCGTGTTCACCCGCATCGTCCTCCCGCTCTCGAAGCCCCTGATCGCCGTGCTGTTCTTCATGACCCTCCTGGGCTCGTGGAACGACTTCGCCTGGCCCCTGATCGCGCTGAAGGAGAACGTGCTCTTCACACTGCCGATCGGGCTGCTCTTCCTCCAGGGGCAGTTCGGCAGCGACTACGGAGCGACGATGGCCTTCGCACTCGTGAACGTGGTGCCGATGGTCGTGCTCTTCCTCGTGTTCCAGCGCTACTTCGTGCAGGGATTCGCGCGCAGCGGACTGCGCTGACCCAGTCCCGCCTGGCCACTCTTGTCAAGTCCTCCTCTGCCACTCCACAGGTCCTGGCGCGAGCGGTACCGTCTACCACAGGCGCCCCTCTCGGGGCGTCCCGGGTAGTGCAGGCACCCTGCCGGGGTGCTCCGGACGTGCCGTTCAGCGAGAGGCGAGGGTCGTCGTGAGTGTCATCGCCGCCGGCGCTGCGCAGCAGAAGGTGGCCGGCCGCTACTACCTCATCGAGCGCATCGGCTCGGGAGGCATGGGCTCGGTCTACCGAGCGCGGGACGAGACCGTGCAGCGCGACGTCGCCGTGAAGGTGTTCCGCGCCGAGGCCTCGAGCCCCGACGACGTCGCCCGTCAGGAGCGCGAGGTGCGGATGCTCAGCTCGTTCGCGCACCCGGGCATCGTCAACCTCTTCGACGCGGGACTGCACAACTTCGGCGGCGAAGTGCGCCGCTACGTCGTCATGGAGCTCGTGGCCGACCCGACGATGGAGAAGCGGCTCGACTCGGGCCGGATGGCCGCCGGAGAGGTGGCCGCGATCGGCGCCCAGCTCGCCGAGGCCCTCGCCTACCTGCACGAGCGCGGAGTCGTGCACCGCGACGTGAAGCCGGCGAACATCCTCGTCAGCGACGTCGGCTCGAGCGGCTACGACCACACCGCCAAGCTCACCGACTTCGGCGTCGCGCACTTCATGGACGGCTCGCGCCTCACCAGCGACGGCATCGTCATCGGCACGGCCAGCTTCGTCAGCCCCGAGCAGGTCGCCGGCGAGCCGATCAGTGGAGCCAGCGATGTGTTCTCGCTCGGGCTGGTGCTGCTGGAGGCGCTCACCGGGCACCGCGAGTACGCCGGCACCGTGCTGGAGGCGGCGATCGCTCGCCTGCACCGCAGCCCGGCCGTTCCGGAGTCGCTGCCCGAGGCCTGGCGCGGCCTCCTGGTCGCCATGACGCAGCGCGACCCCGCCCGGCGTCCGACCGCCGAGCAGGTCGCCCAGCGACTGCGGAGCGGGCTCGCGGCGGGCACGACCGCGCCGATGGCCGTGCAGGTCCCGGAGCCGGTCGCCGCCTCCGACACCCGCTCGGCGCGCGTGCGCCGCAGCATCATCATCGCGTCGAGCGTCGTGGGCGTCGGCGCCGTCTCCGCGCTGTCGTGGATGCTCGGAGTGCTCGCCGGCCGCTGAGCCCCGCGGCCTCTGCGGGCCGCGGATCGACGCCCGCTCAGACCTCGCCCGGCAGCGCCTTCCTGAGCACCAGGCGCGTCCACGCGCCGACGTAGATCCGGTCGCCCTCGCCGACCTCGCGGCGCTGGCCGGCGGGGAGGGGCGTCTGCGGCAGCCCCGCTCCGGCGGCGGCGAGGTAGGTGCCGTTCGCCGACTGCAGATCCTCGACCCACCAGCGCACGCCGTCGGTCGAGAGCTGGCACTGCCTCCGCGACACACCGGAGTCGGTGCCGCAGTCGATCTGCGGCGAGATGCCGCGGGAGACGGAGGGCCGCCCCACGAGCAGGGAGCGCTCGCGCAGCACGACGGTCGACGGCGGGCCGGGAGAGGGCATCGGATCCTCCGCGCGCTGCTCCGCGTACCAGTCGGGGTCGATCCAGAGCTCGGCGACCCACGGGTCGGGCGAGGACGCCTCGGCGGCCGGCGTCGCCTCGGGGGTCACCTCGGTCGGAGCGCTCGGCGCGGAGGGGGCGGGCGGCGCGGTGGCGACGGGCACGTCGAAGCCGGCCTCCGACTCCGGAACGAGCGCCGTCGGGGGCAGTGACTGCTCCCCCGGCGCCTCGGCGGCGTGCACCTCGCCCGGATGGGCGGAGGGGTCGCCGGCGGCGGACGCCGACCCGCCGACCTCGGCCGGGGCGCGGACCGCGCCGGACGCCGTGAACGGATCGGCCTCGGGCAGCGAGCCCGTCGTGAAGTCGTAGCCGCAGTTCTCGCAGAACAGCGCGCCCGCCTCGTTCGGGTACGAGCAGTTCGGGCAGACGGCCGGGCCCGTCGGGATGGCCGTCGTCGGGGCGGCGGGACTCGATGCGACGGGCGCCGGAGTCTGAGCGGCACCGATCGGGGCGCCGCAGACGTCGCAGTAGTCGCCGGAGGTCGACGTGTGCCCCTCGGGGCAGCGGAAGCTCACTTGCGCACCCGCGTGGTCTTGGTCGACGCGGTGTCCAGCGCCATCTCGTCGAGCTTGGCGACTCCGCGCTTCAGCCGCACGGTGCCCTCGTTCGGGTTGTCGATCTCGACGACCTTGCGCAGCTTCGCGGTCGCCTCGTCGTTGCCCGTGACGGCGGCCAGCTGCACCGCGCGGCCGAGCTTCACGGTCGCCGTGGCCTCGTCGCCCGCGGCCTTCGCCGCGAGCCCGTCCTGGATCGCCGAGGCCAGCTCGGTCTGACCGGTGTAGTGCGCCACGGCCGGGTCGATGCGGGCGGTGAGGGCGGAGTCGTCGGTCCAGCGCGCCTTGACGAGGGCGGAGGCGACCACCTCGTCGCGCACGCTCAGCTGCACCCGGGCGGCCAGCTGCTCGGCCCCGACGGGCTTGGAGGCGACCCGCACGGCCACGTGGTACTCCCGTGACTCGTCGCCCCAGGCGCCGGTCGGATAGGAGCCGGTGAGGGGGTTCACCGAGGTGCGGCGGGAGCTGAGGTCCTCGAGGTTCGGCGCGACCTGCCGCACGAAGAGCAGCTGTGCGCCCTGCGGGGTCCAGACGCGCAGCTCGCCGCTGGCGACTCCGCGGCCCATCGACGCCTGGATCAGCTGCTCGAAGTCGGCCGCCATGTCGGCGGGGTTCGCGATCAGTCCGACCGTGCCGAGCAGCGCGCTCGCGATCGTGCGGGCCTCCTCGACGACCCAGCGGGAGCCGACGCCGCGGACATCGCACTGGAAGACGCCGCCGGCGGCACGGATCGCCGCGTCGAGCTGCATCCGCGACTCGTGCTCGTTCTTGCCGTCGGTCAGCAGGATCGCGTGCCGCTGCGTGGCCTCGGGGACGCTCGCGAAGAGCTGGCGGGCGAGCGTGAGCCACGTGCCCATCGCGGTGCCACCATCGGCCTGGAGGTAGCCGATCGCCTCCTTGGCGGCGGCGCGCGCCCCCGGCTCCATGCGCACCATCGGCACGGAGGCGTTGGGGTAGGGGAAGGCGCGGTCGGCGCGCTCGGAGCCCGCGACGACGGCGAAGAAGGTGCCGTCGAGGATCTGGTCGACGGCGACCGCGGCGGCGCGCTTGGCGGCGACCATGTTCTCGCCGGTCATCGAGCCGGAGCAGTCGACGATGATGATCTCGGCGGCCGCACCGTCGCTGCCGGCCGCACCGGTGCCCGAGGCGGTCACCGTCACGATCGCGTGCACGTCGGTGGCGCCGTCCGAGAGGAACTCGTTCTGAAAGACACTCGCGCTGAACTCCGCCATTCCGTCAGCTTATTGGCCGTGCTCTCGTCGGTGGCCCTCCTCGCCGGATGCGCAGGAAGCCCGGCGACCGGCGTCGCCCCGCCTCCCGAGGGCGTCCGCTTCGACTACCAGCTCGGCGGCGGCTACCCGCCGGCCGACGGCGTCGGCCTCGTGGTGCGCGACCGCACCGACCGGCCGGAGCCGGGCCTGTACTCGGTCTGCTACGTCAACGCGTTCCAGACCCAGCCGGGCGAGGAGGCGGAGTGGACGGGCGCGCGGGCGGAGCTGCTGCTGCGCGACGACGACGGCGTCGCGGTGACCGATCCCGACTGGCCCGACGAGATCCTCCTCGACGTCTCGACACCGCAGAAGCGGGACGCCCTGCTGGACGTCGTCTCGGAGTGGATCGCGGGCTGCGCCGACACCGGCTTCGACGCGATCGAGACCGACAACCTCGACTCCGCCACCCGCTCCGAGGGCCTCTTGAGCGACGAGGACACGGGAGCGTTCGCCGAGGCGCTGGTCGAGTCGGCGCACGCCTCCGGTCTCGCGATCGGCCAGAAGAACGCGGCCGAGCGCGCCGGCGAGATGCGGGCGCTCGGCTTCGACTTCGCGATCACCGAGGAGTGCGAGGCGTTCCGCGAGTGCGACGCCTACACCGACGTGTACGGCGCGCGGGTCTACGAGGTCGAGTACACCGACGGGTCGGAGGCCGTCTTCGACCGCGCGTGCTCCCTCCGCGGCGACCGCATCGGGGTGGTGCTGCGCGACCGCGACCTGCTCGTGCCGGGGGACGACGGCTTCGTCTCCCGGCAGTGCTGAGAGTCCGGGCGTCGACGTCTTCTCGTCAGCCGCTGAAGGCCGTCAGCGCGTCGTCGAGGATCCCGAGGCCGCGGGCGACCTCGGCGGGGGTGACGACCGCGGGCGGGACGACGTGGATCCGGTTGTCGGCGGTGAACGGCAGCAGGCCGCGGGAGAGCAGGTCGGCCTTCAACCGGCCGACCGACGCGACGGGCAGCGGGGTCCGCGCCTCGCGGTCCGACACGAGCTCGAGCGCCCAGAAGACACCGGAGCCGCGCACCTCGCCGATCACGTCGTGCTTCGCCTCGAGGGCGGCGAGACCGGGAGCGAGGTGCTCGGAGCCGATGGTCTTCGCGTTGTCGACGATCCCCTCCTCCTCCATCGCCTCGAGGGTCGCGATGACGCTCGCCGCAGCGAGCGGGTGCCCGGAGTAGGTGAGGCCGCCGGGGAACACGCGGTCGTCGAAGTGGTGCGCGATCGGGTCCGAGATGATGACGCCTCCGATCGGCACGTAGCCCGAGTTGACGCCCTTGGCGAAGGTGATCAGATCGGGGCGGACGTCGAACGCGTCGAAGGCGAACCACTGGCCCGTGCGGCCGAAGCCGGCCATCACCTCGTCGAGGATGAGCTGGATCCCGTAGCGGTCGGCGATCGCGCGGACGCCGGGCAGGAAGCCGGGCGGCGGAGTCAGGATCCCGGCGGTGCCGGGGATCGTCTCGATCAGGAACGCGGCGATCGACTCCGGACCCTCGGCCTGCACGACGCGCTCGAGGTGGTGCAGCGCGCGCTCGCACTCCTGCTCGGGCGTCTCGGCCCAGAACTCGGTGCGGTAGAGGTAGGGGCCGAAGGCGTGCACGTGGCCGCGCGCGTACTCGTTCGGGATGCGGCGCCAGTCGCCGGTCGAGACGATCGCGGCGCCGGTGTTGCCGTGGTACGAGCGGTAGAACGACACGACCTTGTCGCGGCCGGTGTACAGGCGCGCCATGCGGATCGCGTTCTCGTTGGCGTCGGCGCCCCCGTTGGTGAAGAAGACCTTCTCGAAGCCCTCGGGAGCGCGCTCGGTGATGAGGCGCGCCGCTTCGGCGCGGGTCTCGTTCGCGGCGGCCGGACCGACCGTGGTGAGGATCGCCGCCTGCTCCTGGATCGCCGCGACGACCTTCGGGTGCTGGTACCCGATGTTGACGTTGACCAGCTGGCTCGAGAAGTCGAGGTAGCGGGTGCCGTCGACGTCCCAGACCTCCGAGCCGAGGCCTCCCGCGATCGGCAGCGGGTTCAGCGCGCCCTGCGCCGACCAGGAGTGGAAGACGCGCGAGCGGTCGGCGGCGGCGACGGAGGCGTTGTCGCGGGTCGTGCCTTCTTCGCGGCCGGTGCCGTCGTGGACGTCGTGCGGGGTCGTCGAGAGCGTCATGACTCCATCGTGCCGCGTCCGGCTCCGGAGGTGACTGCCGGATCCGTCGAACCTCCGCGCCTACGATGGACACACCGTCGAACCCGGGGAGCCGCTCATGCCCGCGACCGTCCGCGATCTGCTCGCCGAGCCGGCGTTCCGGCTGCGGATCCTCGCCGGGGTGCACGACGAGGCGGCGCTGGACGCCCCGCTCGTGTGGGCGCACTCGTCCGACCTCGTCGATCCGACTCCGTGGCTCGAATCGGGCCAGCTTCTGCTCACCGACGGCGTGCACTTCACGGGCGCCGACTCGGCCGAGTTCTCGGAGGGCTACGTCGCGCGCCTGCGCGGTCGCGGGATCCGGGCGCTCGGCTTCGCGACCGACATCGTGCACGACGAGGTGCCCCCTCGGCTGATCGCCGCCTGCGAGCGGCAGGGCCTGCCACTGCTCGAGGTCGCCGAGCGCACGCCGTTCATGGGGATCATCCGCTTCGTCGCCGACGTGATCTCGCGCGAGCAGCGCGAACGGCTCGAGTGGTCGCTGGAGGCGCAGCGCCGCGTCGCGCGCGCGGCACTGCGGCCCGACGGGCTCGCGGCGATCCTCTCGGAGCTCGAGCATCAGCTCGACTGCTGGGTCGCGCTCTACGACGCCGTCGGGCAGCGCGTGCACCTGCAGACGCGGCTCGACGTTCCGGAGGCGGCGGAGGCGTCGGTCACCGCCGCGGTGCGGCACGCGCTCTCCCGCGGCAGCCGCGCGGGGCTCAGACTCGACGACGGCGGCGGCGTGACCCTGCAGACGCTGGGGCAGCGCGATCACCTGCGCGGCGTGCTCGCCGTCGGCACCGGGACTCCGCTCGACCCGGCGGGCAACGACCTCGTCGCGAGCGTCATCGGCCTGGCGAGCATCGCCCTCGAGCAGCGGCGGGCGCTCGACACCTCCCGGCGCCAGCTGCGGTCGGGGCTGCTCGAGCTGCTCGCCGCGGGCGCCTTCGACGTCGCATCGCGCACGGCCCAGCAGCTCTGGGGCACCCTGCCGGCCGAGCCCGTGCGGGTGAGCGTGCTGAGCGAGCCCGTCCACGGCGAATCGCTGCTCGACGAGCTCGAGGTCTTCGCGGAGGAGAACGGCGCGCGGCTCTTCTTCGCCGAGCGCGACTCCGCCCTCGTCGTGATCACCGGAGCCGACGACCTGGAGCCGATCGCGGGGGTGCTCGGCCGGCACGGACTCACCGCGGGCGCCTCCGCGCCGATCGGGTGGGCCGAGCTCGGCCGAGGGCTGCAGGAGGCGACCCGCGCCGCCGAGCGCGCCGGCGTCGATCATCCGCTGCTGCGCTTCGAGGAGGTCGCCGAGCGGGGGATGCTGGGCCTGCTCACCGCCTCCGGAGCCGAGCCGCTCGCCCGGAGGATGCTCGAGCCGCTGCTCACCCCGGACGGTGCCGTGCTGCTCGAGACCGCGCGCGTCTGGCTCCGCCGCAACGGCGCGTGGGATCCCACCGCTCGCGAGCTCGGTGTGCACCGACACACCCTCCGCAACCGCATCACCGCCGTCGAGCGCGCGCTGGGCATCGACCTCGACGACTTCGGCGCCCGCGCCGAGCTGTGGACGGCGCTGCGGTTCGTCTGAGCGACGGCTGTCCCGGTATGCCCGGGAATCCACCGCCCGGGTCACGTGGGTCTCGATCCGCCCCTCCGGGCTGCTCTACCAGCAAGCAGGCGGGACGCGAGGGTCCCCTCAGGCCAAGCGCAACCGGCGATCCGCGTTCCACCGGATCGACGTGCGCGACCGCAGGACGCTCCGCGGAACGCACCCACCTCGCCGAGCCGACCGCGGCCGATCGACGAGCGCAGCGAGGAGAGAGGCCGACCACCACGGCCGAGCGCAACCGCCGAATCGCGTCCAGCGATTCGCCGTGCGCGGAGGCAGGACGCTCCGCGGAACGCACCCACCTCGCCGAGCCGACCGCGGCCGATCGACGAGCGCAGCGAGGAGAGAGGCCTAGGAGTTCTGCGGGAACCCCAGGTTGATCCCGCCGTGCGACGGGTCGAGCCAGCGGCTGGTGATCGCCTTCTGCTGAGTGAAGAAGCGGACGCCCTCGGCGCCGTGGGCCTTGGTGTCGCCGAAGAGCGACGACTTCCAACCGCCGAACGAGAACGTCGCCACCGGCACGGGGATCGGCACGTTGATGCCGATCATCCCGACCTCGACCTCGTTCTGGAAGCGCCGGGCGGCGCCTCCGTCGTTGGTGAAGATGGCGGTGCCGTTGCCGAACGCGCCGGTGTTGATCAGCGTCACGCCCTCCTCGTAGGAGGCGACCCGCACGATCGAGAGCACCGGCCCGAAGATCTCCTCGGTGTACACCTTCGAGGTGATCGGCACGTCGTCGATCAGCGTCGGGCCGAGCCAGAACCCGTTCTCGTCGCCGTCGACCTCGATGCCGCGGCCGTCGATGACGACCGTCGCGCCGTCCTCCTCCGCGATCGCGATGTAGGAGGCGACCTTGTCGCGGTGCTGCTTCGTGACCAGCGGCCCCATGTCGCAGCCGCGGCGGCCGTCGCCGATGCGCAGCTTCGCGGCGCGCTCCTGGATCTTGGTGATCAGCTCGTCGGCGACCGGCTCGACCGCGACGACGACCGAGATCGCCATGCAGCGCTCGCCCGCGGAGCCGAAGCCCGCGTTGATCGCGGAGTCGGCCACAAGGTCGAGGTCGGCGTCGGGCAGGACCAGCATGTGGTTCTTCGCGCCGCCGAGCGCCTGGACGCGCTTGCCGTGCTTCGTGCCCGTCTCGTAGACGTACTGCGCGATCGGGGTCGAGCCCACGAACGAGATCGACTTCACGTCGGGGTGCTCGAGGAGTCCGTCGACCGCGACCTTGTCGCCGTTGAGCACGGTGAAGACGCCGTCGGGGAGCCCGGCCTCCTTCCAGAGCGCGCCGAGCCAGATCGCCGGCGACGGGTCCTTCTCGGAGGGCTTCACGACGACCGTGTTGCCCGCGGCGATCGCGATCGGGAAGAACCACATCGGCACCATCGCCGGGAAGTTGAAGGGGCTGATGATGCCGACGACCCCGAGGGGCTGCTTCGTCGAGTAGACGTCGACACCGGTCGAGACCTGCTCGGAGTACTCGCCCTTGAGGTGGTGCGCGAGGCCGGTCGCGAACTCGACGACCTCCTGGCCGCGCGTGATCTCGCCGAGCGCGTCCGAGACGACCTTGCCGTGCTCGGAGGTGATGAGCTCGGCGAGCTCCTGCTTCTTCGCCTCGAGCATCTCGCGGAACCGGAAGACGATCTGCTGCCGCTTGGCGAGCGAGGTCTCGCGCCAGGCGGGGAACGCGGCCTTGGCGGACGCGACGGCCGCGTCGACCTCGGCGGCGTCGGCGAGCGCGACCTCCTTCGTCACGACTCCGAGTGCCGGGTCGTAGACCGGTGAGGTGCGGCCGGAGGAGGAGGCCGACGGCGCCCCGTCGATCCAGTGGCCGACGATGGACAGCTGCGTTCGGGGCTCGGCGATGCTCATGGGGTCGACTGTAGGCGGAGGGGGCGCCGCGGGGTGGGTGGATTCGTCTAGTGCGGCGGGGTGCTGGTGGACGGATCCGCCTTCTCCACCGGCTCGGGCTCGAAGCGCGCCAGTGCCGCTGTGATGTTGTCGTGGCCGCCGCGCTCGTTCGCCCAGGCGACGAGCGCCTCCGAGACGGTGACCGGGTCGCTGCCGACGCGCTCCAGCGTGGTCCGGAGCACTCCCGCGAGGTCCTCCGCCGACGAGGCGTAGTTCCACAGTCCGTCCGAGCACGCGAGCACCCAGCCCGGCTCCTCGAGCACGACGGAGGCGATGGTCGGCTCCTCGTCGTGGGCGTCGGCGCCGAGCCACTTCGTGATCGCGTGCGCGTCGGGAGCGGTCTCCGCCTCCGCCCGCCCCATCCCCGAGGCGATCTGCTCCTGGGCCCAGGAGTCGTCGACCGTCAGCTGCCGCGCCGGCCCCGCGTCGGGGATCCAGTAGCTGCGGCTGTCGCCGACGTTGCCGGTGACCAGCAGCGCGCCGTCGAGGATCGCGGCGGTGAAGGTGCACGAGGGCGGGTTCGCCCGCTTCTCGGGCACGGCCGCGTCGATCGCTCCGGAGGCGCGCGCGACCGCCATCTGCAGGAGCGCGCCCCACCGATCGGCCCCGCGAGCCTCCTCGCCGACCTCGGCCTGCAGGGCGCTCAGCGCGGCACGCGCGGCCGCCAGCGAGGCCCGGTCGGAGTCGGGGGTCGACGAGACGCCGTCGCAGACGACCAGCAGCGCGGTGCGGAGCACGCCGCCCCCGTCCGCGCGGGCGCCGAGCGCCATCGCGTCTTCGTTCGCCGCGTGGCGCAGCCCCCGGTCGCAGACGCCGCCGACCAGAGGATGGGGCGCCTCCGCCCAGTGCTCGCGCTCGGTCGGCGCCGGCCGGCCGCACTGCTCGCAGTAGCCGTCGTCGGCCACCGTGCCGCCGCAGTACACGCACGGCGCGGGCTCGGCGGTCGGGGGAGCCGCCTGGGCCGCCCGGACGATCAGGGTGCTCCCGCACGCCTCGCAGAAGGCGTCGCCGGCGGTCACCGGCTCGCCGCAGACGGGGCACGGCGTGGACAGCTCGCCGCTCACGTCAGCGTCCAGCGCCGGACCTCGTTGGCGCGGTCGACGAGGCGCAGCCGCTCGTCGCGCTCCCTGGTCGAGGCCGCGAGCGAGCGGTACGACGCCTCGAGACCGTCGCGGATCGAGGCCTCGTTGGCCTCGACTCCGCCGAGCATCGCGCCCTCGGCCGGGCCGTCCCGGCGGACGAGCTCGAGGGCCGACTCGAGGACACCCGTCGTGAGCTCGAGCCGGGTGCGCTGATCGATCGCGACGGCGTCGACGCTCGAGAGCGCTGCCGAGAGCGACGGCAGGCCGCGACCCGACGAGGCGAGCAGCTCGGCCCGCCGGCGGCGCGCGTCGACGTAGGAGGAGCGGGTCGGCGTGACGATGTCGAGCGCGTCGAGCGCCCCGTCGAGGTCGTCGCGCTGCTGGCGCACCCGCGCGAGGCCGAAGGCGGCCGGAGCCGTGTAGTTCGCGTCGGCGCGCGCGCAGATGACGTAGAGCGACTCCGCCACCTCGGGCTCGCCGCTCGCCTCGCAGGCGGCCGCGAGGGCCAGCTTCGGGGCGAGCTCGCCCGGCACCTGCCCGTAGACGGTGTTGAAGGAGGCGCGCGCACCGATGTCGTCGCCCCGCGCGAGCTGCGCGAGACCGCTCATCCAGACCGCGCGCCACTCCCACGGGTCCTCGGTGAGGATCTCGCCGGTCGCCCGCGCGAGGTCGTCCCAGCGCTCCGCCTCGATCGCCGCGCGGGCGCGGGCGAGCCGCACCTCGACGGTGACCGTCGGCGCCAGCCCCAGCGCGCGGAGGCGGACGATCGGGTCGGCGACGTTCACGCCCGCGAGCCAGGCCTTCGCCGCGTCGGACTCGTCGATCTTGAGCAGCGGCAGCGCGTCCCACGGCAGCGGTCGGTCGACCACGTCGGCGACGGGCGCCTCGAACAGCGCCGACTCCGTCGAGTGCAGCGCCGGGTGACCGGGCCCGCGGTCGGTCGCGACGACCTCCCGCAGCACGCCGAGCAGCTGGCCGCGCATCTCGTCGACGGTCGCGAAGCGGTCCTGCGGATCGGGCGCGCACGCCTTCGCGATCAGGCGGTAGAAGGAGTCGTAGCGCTGGAACAGCGGCGTCTCGGACACCGGCGGCAGCGAGGCGACGTAGGTGGTCTGGTTGCCGCGGAAGTCGAGCACCAGCGAGGCGATGGTGCGCCCGATCGTGTAGACGTCGGAGGCGACCGACGGCCCGACCTCGGGCACCTCGGGAGCCTGGTAGCCGATGGTGCCGTAGATGGCCGACTCGTCGTCGTCCATCCGGCGCACGCCTCCCAGGTCGATCAGCTTGACCTGATCGCCGACCTGGATCATGTTGTCGGGCTTGAAGTCGCAGTAGAGCATGCCCTGGTCGTGCAGGTAGGCGAAGGCCGGCATCACCTCGAGCACGAAGGCGAGGGCCTGGTCGACGGGCAGCGGGTCTGCCGCTCCCCCGTTCGCCTCGAGCCGCTCCTTGAGGATCTGCTTGAGGCTCGGGCCTCCGACGTACTCCATCACGATGTAGCCGGCCGAGTCGTGCATCACGAAGTTGTAGATCTCGACGATCAGCGGGTGCTCGACCTCGGCCAGGAACTGGCGCTCGGTGATCGCCGCGGCGTAGGCGTCGGGATCGCCCGAGTTCAGCAGGCCCTTCAGCACGACCCAGCGGCCGGAGACGTTGCGGTCGCGGGCGAGGTAGATCCAGCCGAGCCCGCCGTAGGCGAGGCAGCCGACCACCTCGTACTGGCCGCCGACCACGTCGCCCTGCTTCAGCTGCGGCTTGAACGAGAACGGCGTGCGGCAGTTGGGGCAGAAGCCCTCGGTGCGCCCCGGCTTGCCGTCGCGAGCGCGACCCACTGCGGTGCCGCAGTTCGAGCAGAAGCGCTTGCGCTCGGGGAGCACCGCCTCCTTCATCAGCGCGGCCATCGGGTCGGCGGCCGGGCGGGAGGGGACGGTCGTCAGTCCCGCGCCGAGCCGCGGCCCGCGCAGGCGCGTCGACGTCGTGCCGACGCGGCGCGTGACCTTCGAGCCGGTCTGCGCGGTGCGGGCCGAGCCGAGTGCGGCGGTCGCGAGGCGCGCGGAGGAGGTGCGCCCACTGCGCGCGGTCGGCGCCTCCTCGGTGCTCGATCCGACGGGCGCGGCGGTGTTCGGGGTTCCCTCGTCGAAGCCGGTCCCGAAGGCGGCCGACGCGGTCGCGGGAGCCGCCCCGGCGGTCGCGGGACGGCGGGCGGTCGGCGTCGAGCCGGCAGCGGGAGCCGGGGCGGCGGCCGGGGCCGCGGCGACCGCGCCCGACTCGGGCGGCAGCCCGCAGACGTTGCAGTAGCCGTCCTCGATGACTCCGGTGCAGCCCGGAGTCGAGGTGCAGGGTTCGCCGTTCATGGGGTGGCCTTCCGGTGGTGCGGGCTGGCGGGGGCTGCGCGCGGCAGGTCGCGCGTGACGACGTCGTACTGCTCGACGAGGTGTCGGGCGAGGGGCACCGAGCAGGGCACGGCGTCGAGGGCGGCCCTGACCTCCTCCTCGGCGGCCACTCCGACGGCGGAGGCGGCGCGGCCGTTCGCGGCCGCCCGCTCGCGGAGAGCGCGGAGTCGGAAGCCGAGCGCCGCGCGCTCGCGCAGCGGCGACGTGTAGGCGGCCTCGACGGCGTCGAAGGCGCGGCCCACGGCGGTGAGGCGGGCGAGGTGCGCGTCGAGCGCCTCCCGGTTCGAGGGTGGCTCGCCGAGGCGCGAGACGTCGGGCACCGCGAGCCGGGGCGGGTCGGCGATCTCGCGGCGGCAGCGGGCCACGAGCTCGCGCAGCGGCGCCTCCCTCCGCTCCGCCGCCTCCGCGAGCTCGCGTGCGCGCCGGCGGTCGCGCTCGAGTCCACGGCCCTCGGAGGCGGCGATGATCAGGTCGCGCTCGAGGCGGGCCGAGTCGCTCTCGAGCTGGCCGAGCGGGCCGGAGACGTCCGCTCCCCTGCTCGCCTTCTCGGCCAGGGCGTCGAGGCGGGAGCGCAGCACGGCGACCCGCTGCGCGGACTCCTGGTCGACGGTCCCGCGATTGTCGCGGGTGAGGTCGCGGCAGCGCTCGATCTCGGCGCGCACCCCGACGATCCGGCCGGCCACGTCGGTGCCGCTCGGGTCGAGCTCGAGCCGCGACTTCAGCTGCCCGACGACGGCGTCGCACAGCCTGACCGCCTCCACCAGCGAGACCGCGGCGCTCGCGCCCGACCCTGAGGAGTCGAGGCGGCCCCAGATCAGCTGCGACATCCGCTCGCGGGCGACGACGTCGACGCGGCCCGAGTCCCACACCAGCTCGAGCTCGGCGAGGCGTCGCGTCACCGACTCGCGCAGCGACTGGGCGAGCACGACGTCGGAGGTGTAGCTGTCGGCCTGAGGCGAGGCGAGGGCCGCGGCGTCCAGCCGCGACAGCTCGCGCGTGGTCCGCTCGAGCCAGCGGGTGAGTGCCGCGAGGTACTCGAAGAGCTCGCGCTGCGGTGCCGCCTCGCCCAGGCGGCCCGGCGCGACCGGGCTGCCCTCGGCGAGTCCCGTCCCGTTCGCCGCGACGCTCATCGTCCGTAGGCGGGCGCCGGCGGCGAGGCCGCCCCGAGTTCGCCCAGCCAGCGGTCGTAGATGCTCTGCCAGCGACCGTCGGCGCGGATGCTCTCGAGCGCGGCGTTCACGAAGCGGACGTAGTCCAGGTCGTCGGCGGGCATCCCGAGTCCGTAGGGCTCCGAGCTGAGCGCGTCGCCGATGACCTTCGCGTAGGGGTCCTGCGCGACGAAGCCGGCGAGGATCGTGTCGTCGCCCGCGATGGCGTCGACGGATCCCTCCTGGAAGAGCGCGAGGCACTGGGTGTGGGTGTCCGCGGCGACCGCCTCGACCTCGGGGTAGTCGTTCTCGAGCCTGCTGAGCGTCGTGGTGCTGCGGGGCGCGCAGACCGTCTCGCCCGACAGGTCGGCGATGCTGTCTGCCTCGCTGCTGTCCGACACCAGGACCTTGAGCCCTGCGCCGTAGTACTCCGACGAGAAGGCGATGCTGCCCCAGCGGTCGCAGGTCATGGTGAGCGTGCGCGCGACCATGTCGACCTGCGGCGCGCCGTCGCCTCCGGTCAGGGCGGGGAGGCGCTGGGCGGAGGTGATCACCACGAAGGTGATCGCGTCGGGGTCGCCGAGGATCGCGCGGGCGATCTCGCGCGCGATGTCGATGTCGAAGCCCTCGATCGACCCGGTGAGCGGGTTGCGCGCGCTCATCAGCAGGGTGTCGGCCGAGACGCCGACGCGCAGGGTGCCCGCCTGGCGGATGGCGGTGAGCCTCGCGCTGTCGGTGACTCCGGTCGGCGCGTAGGAGGTGACCGCCGACGGCGAGCACTCGGTCGCCGGTGCTCCTGCACTCGCGGTCGGCGCCGGCGTGGCGGTCGGGGTGGGCGTGGCGGCGCCGATCACGGTGCCGAGGTCGTCGGCCCCCGTGCTGCACCCCGAGACCGCGAGCGCCGCGGCCGTCACGAGGACGAGGGCGGCCGTGCGCAGGCGGGAGGGGCGCGGACGGGAAGGGCGCAGGCGGTTCATCGGTACTCCTCGAGTCGCTGCGAGACCCCGCGCCAGGCCAGCGCGGCGCCGATCAGCCCGCCGGCCAGCAGGATCCACGAGGCGATCGACGAGATCGCCCCCCAGGTCCCGAGGGTGTTCTCGGTGCTGCTCGCGTCGGTCGTCACGGCCGCCTCTGCGGCGTCGCTGAAGGTGGTGAAGGCGGCGTTCGCCGAGTCGGGGCCCGTGTCGACGGCGAGGCCGACCGCCTCGTCCCAGCGACCTGCGTCGTCGGCCTCGCGGATCGCGGTGTGCCTGTCGAGCCACGCGTCGAGGTCGTCCACCAGGCCACCGTCGAGGATCCCGGTGGCCGTCGCGTCCTCGAGCCGGTCGCGCGCCTGGGTCGCCGCCTCCTGGAACTGCGCCTCGAGCGCCGCACCCGAGCCGCGCTTGATCAGCGTGAAGCTCTCGAGCGACTTCGCCTCGCTCGCCTCGGTGAGCGCCTGCGAGACGGCGAGCGTCGCCCGGTAGGACTCGCTGCGCACGGTGCCCGCGTTCGAGGCGGCGGCACCGTAGGCCAGTGCGGCGCCGATGCCGAGCACGAGCAGCAGCGCGGTGGCGGTCGCGAGCGGACGGTTGAGATAGCGGTGGGTGCGCCGGGCCAGCCAGACCTGCGCGCCGACCATGAGCAGCAGCATCGCGAGGGAGCCGATGAGCAGCAGGCCGCTCCAGCGCACGGCGTCGTAGGCGCTCGCCACGCGGTCGGCACCGGTGCTGACGAGCTCGTTCAGGTCGGCGAGGATCCCGTCGTCGGCGGTCAGGACCGCCGACGCCTGGTCGAGGTAGGCCGAGCCGACCGGGAAGCCCTGGCGGTTGTTCGCGCGGGCCTGCTCGATGAGGCCGCTGTAGGTGGTGAGGTCGCGGGCGACGGCGGCGAGCGCCTCGGAGTCGCGGGGCTCGGAGGCCGAGAGGGTCGCGAGCTGCGTCGCGGCGGCCTGGACGTTGCCGGTGAACTCCGCCCGCTGGTCGGCCGGCTCGAGCCCGCCGACGAGGAACGTGTTCGCCGCGATCGCGTTCGCGTCGACCAGGAGGTTCCGCACCTCCTGCACGCCCACGATCTGCGCCGACTGCTCACGGGCCTCGGCCGCGGCGCGCGACTGCAGCGCGCCGGCCTGCTGCGCGGCGACCCCGAAGAGCACCGCCGCGATCACAGTGAGCACGAGCAGGAGCCGGAGGGTGCGCGGAGTGGTCGAGGTCGCCCGCGCGAGCAGCGTCGGCCGCTTGGTCGCGGGCGGGTTCGCGATCCGCACCGGGGACGCCTCCGGCGTCCGCACGGCGGGCGGCGAGGCGGGGGCGGTGCTCATGCGGTCTCCTCCGGAGCGTCGTCGGGGGCTCGGTGCTCAGCAGGCTCGTCCTGTGCAGCGTCCTCAGCGGCAGCGTCGTCCTCCGCGGGCAGCGCCTCCACCACGTCCTCCGGCACCAGGATCCGCAGCTCGTCGAGCGTCGGCTCCTCGGTGTCGCGCAGCCGCCAGGCGTGCCTGGCGATGGAGGCGTCGAGCACGTTGCGCACCCAGCGGCCGTTGCCGAACGCCTCGGTGCGCTCCTGGGCCGCGGCGAGCTCGGCGAAGGCGGTGAGCGCCTCCTCCGTCGGCTCGAAATCGGCCGAGGAGGCGAGGCGCCGGAAGATCGCGGACAGCTCGTCGTCGGTGTAGTCGGCGAAGTCGATCGTCGTCGAGAAGCGGCTCGCGAGGCCGGGGTTGGTGTCGAGGAAGCCCTGCATGGGCCCGGAGTAGCCCGCGACGATCACGACCAGGTCGCCGCGGTGGTCCTCCATGTCCTTGACGAGCGTGGTGACCGCCTCGGCGCCGTACTGGTCGAGCGCGAGCGCGTAGGCCTCGTCGATGAAGAGCACGCCGCCGCGGGCCCTCGCGATCACCTCGGCCGTCTTCATCGAGGTCTGCCCGAGGTAGCCGGCGACCAGCTCCGACCGGTCGACCTCGACGAGCACGCCCTTCGAGAGGATCCCGAGGGAGCGGTAGATCCGCGAGACGAGCCGGGCGACGGTGGTCTTGCCCGTGCCCGGGTTGCCCGTGAAGACGAGGTGCCGGGTGAGGGTCGGTGTGGTGAGGCCGGCGGCCTGGCGCAGCGTGTCGATGCGGAGCAGCTGCGTCTGGCGCTTGATCTCGCTCTTCACCCGGTCGAGCCCGATGAGGGCGTCGAGCTCGGCGAGCAGATCCTCGATCTTCTCGGGGGGCGGGAGCGGCTCCGGCTCCTCCTCGGCGGCGGGTGCGGCCGGAGGCGCCGCGGCCGTCGAGGGGTCGGGCTCGTCCTGCGGACCGTCGTGCTCGGTGCGGCGCAGGCGCGCGAGGATCTCGTCGACGCCGGGGACCCCGGCGGGGAGCTCGGTCGGGAGCGCCGACCTCGCGGGGTGCACGGGATTCACGGACCGCCCCGGGTGCACGGTTCCGGCCGGGGGCCCCTGCGTCGGCAGTGCGCCGAGCTGCGCCGCCGCGGTCGCGGAGGCGGAGGCGATGCCTCCGATGCCCGGCTCGCCGAGCGCACTCGCCGCCGAGACGACCTCGGTGAGCGCGCGCGCATAGGCGGCGGCGTGCTCGGATCGCGCCGCGACGAGCGCTGCGAGCAGGTCGGTCGGAGCACCGCGCCAGCGGCGACCCCGGGAGGCGGCGGTGAAGAAGGCCTCGAGGCCACCGGGTGCCTCGGTCGCCGCGAGCCAGTCGGGGCCGGCGCCCGTGATGGACTCGGCGACCGCGGCCCCGAGGCGGGCGCCCTCCTCGCGGACGGCGGCCGCGTCGAGTCCGGCTGCGGATCCGGTGACCACCAGCGCGTCCAGCGCCGAGCCGAACGCGGTCACGAGGCGCTCGGGGGCTGGAGGGAGCCGGGGGTACCGAGGGAGCCGGGGGTACCGAGGGAGCCGGGAGCACCGGCGGCACCCGGCGCGCTCGGGCCGTCGAGCGCGCTCGGCGAGAGGGACGACTCCGTGAACTTCTCGGCGAGGAACTGCCCGTGCGCGATGAGAGCGGACGCGTCCTGCCGCGAGACGGCGTCGGAGATGCGGTCGAGCGTCGCCCCGAGGAGGTCGAGCTGGTCGCAGAGGATCATCAGCGAGGTCTTCCCCTTGTGGACGGCGCGGCGGTCGGCGAAGTCGCGCGGGAGGCGGAGGTACCCCTCCACGGCCTCGGGCAGGTAGCTCGTCGCGGTGGCGACCACCGTGTGGCCCTGCTGGCTCATTCCGCCGAGGCGGTCCAGGCGCGGCACCATCTCGCGCACGGTCTCGTCGACCCGTCGGATGCGCGCCGAGACGAGGGGCGGCACCCGCCCCTCGGTCTCCGCGGCGACGCGGTCGAGCGCCGCGAGGATGTCGTCGCTGGTGGGGACGCGGGGCAGGGCGGCGGGGGCGGACTCCTCCGGTGCGGCGTCGCCACCACCGAGCAGGCGGGAGAGCCAGCCCATGGTCTAGCGGCCGAGATCGAGCGAGGAGGTCGCGTCGATGTCGGTCGTCGAGCGGCGGGCGCGCTCGACGTACTCGCCGGCCTTCGCGGTCTCGGTCTGCAGCACTCCGACCGTCTGGGCCATGCTGTCGAGCGCCTTGATCTTGAAGTCCGAGATCGAGTCCATCGTCTGGTAGATGTTGGCGAACGCGGCCTGCAGCTGCGGCAGACCGACGGTCGCCGACGCCGCCTGGGACTGGATGCTCGCGGACTGCTCGGCGAGCATCCGCGAGGTCGCCTCGATCATGTTCGACGTGGTCGTATTGAGGGCGGTGATCTGGTCGAGCACGAGACGCTGGTTCGCCAGCGCCTGCGCGACGATGACGGCGGTGCGCAGCGCCGACACGGTGGTCGTCGTCGCCCGGTCGACGCCCTTGATCAGCTCGACGTTGTTCTTGATCACGACGTCGATCGCGAGGTAGCCCTGGATCGAGACCGCCAGCTGGGTCAGCAGGTCCTGGTGCTTCTGTCGCGCATAGAAGAGGACGTCTTCGCGCAGTGCCCGGGCGCGGTCGGGATCGGTCGCGTCGAGCTCGGCGATCTTGGCCGAGAGCTTCACGTCGAGCCGCTCGGCGACGTAGATGTACTCGTTGAGACGCGTCATCGTGTCCCACAGGTTCTGCTTCTCGAGGTTGAGCGCGGCGTTGTCCTTGCGGAGCTCGTCCTGCCCGTCGTAGAGCGCCTGGATGATCGCGTTGAGGTGCGACTGCGCGCTCTCGTAGCGGCGGAAGTAGTCGGTGATCTTGTTGCCGAAGGGGATGAATCCGAGGATCTTCTTCTGGATGTTGTCCTCGGAGGGGTCGAGATCCTCGACCGTGCGGCGCAGCTCGAGCAGGGTCTTGCCGATGGTCGACCCCTCGGAGAGCCCGCCCTCCTGCAGCGCGCGCACCGGCGTCTTGAGCAGCCGGTTCGAGGAGTCGGCGGCCGAGCGGATGTCGGCGTCGCCCATCGTGCGGATGTCGTTGGCCTTCGCCGCGAACTCGGGGCTGCGCGCCTCCGTCTGCAGCAGCGAGTTCAGGTAGCCGTCGACCTTGGCCTCGAGACCGGGCAGCGCCTGCTCGGGCACCTTCGGCGCGATCGACGGCGCCGACGTGGTCGGCACGGCAGCGACGGGCTCCGGCGGCGTCAGAGAGAGGGCGTTCTGGACGGGCGGCTGCAGGGCCTCGGTCATCGGGTTCCTCACCGTTCCTGGCGCTCGGCGCCGACTGCGGATGAACGTGCGGACAGCATATCCCGGGGTGTCGTGAGGGAGCCCCGGCTACCGGCGCCGCAGGGTCGCGACGGCGACGCCTCCGAGTGCGATCGCGCCTCCGATGAGGGCTGCGAGCGGCGGAGTCTCGTCGAGGACGAGCCCCGACAGGGCGACCACGACGGCGGGCACCGCGTAGGTGGTCGCCGCGGTGCGGCCGGCGCTCGTCCGCGCGAGCACGTACCCCCACGTGGTGAACGCGACGGCCGTCGGGAACACGCCGAGGTAGACCACCGCCAGAACGGAGGAGGCGGGCGCAGTCGCCAGGTCGCCCACGAGCTCCGGCGCGAACGGCAGGCAGGCGAGCGTCGCGGCGAGGCAGCCGATCCAGGTCATGGTGGGGGCGTCGATGCGGCGCAGCAGCAGCTTCTGCAGCGTCGCGGCGCCTCCGTAGAGCACCGCCGCCGCGACGCCCAGCACGACGCCGATGACGTCGAACTGCCCGGTCGAGGTCGAGAGGGCGATCACCGCGACGCCCGTGAGCGCCACGAGCATGCCGCCGATGAGCCGGCGCGGGAACCCCTCGCCGAGCAGGAGCCCGGCCAGGACGGCGGTGATCATCGGGGCGATGTTCACCAGGAGGGCAGCCGTGCCCGCGTCGACGTGCTGCTCGGCGGCGTTGAGGGCGAGGTTGTAGAGACCGAACCAGGCGATGCCCCAGAGCACCACGAGCAGGAGCAGGCGCCCGCGCGGGACGGCTGTGCGGGAGTCGCTCGTCGCAGCCCTGCGCCGCCGCGCCGCGAGGGCGAGGTGCAGGACGGTCAGGGCGACCGAGCCGATCGCGATCCGGCCGAGCGTGAGGGAGCCCGGACCGAAGTCCGCGGCGGTGGCCCGGATGGCGACGAAGGCGGAGGCCCAGAGGGTGATCGTGATCGCGATGGCGACCCAGAGCAGGGTCGCGCTCCCGCCGGCGGGCGAGGAGACGCGGGGAGCGGTCGAGGTCATGCACCCATCGTGGCCGCTCGCACGACGGCGGCCGGACGGGACGCCTCGCGCCGCGGCAGATGCCGTCCTCCGCCGCCGAGGTGTCCTCGCAGCACCGAGGAGCACGATGGGCGCGTGAGCTCCGTCGACCCCGTCACCCGTTCCGCGCCCGCGCTCGGCGGGCCGCGCATCCTCCGCCAGCGCTGGACGGAGGCGTCCTTCCTGCACTGGCGGGTGGACCCGTCCCTGGTCGCTCCGCACCTCCCTCCCGGAGTGCGGCCCGACGAGCACGACGGCTCGTCGTGGGTGGGCCTCATCCCGTTCCGCCTGTCGCGGACGGCGTTCCTCGGCGGCCCCCGGGTGCCGTGGCTGGGCACGTTCCCCGAGGTCAACGTCCGGCTCTACTCCGTCGACGCGCAGGGGCGCCGCGGAGTGGTCTTCGTCTCGCTCGAGGCGTCGCACCTGCTGCCGGTGCTCACGGCGCAGGCCGTGTTCGGGCTGCCCTACCGGTGGGCTCGCATGAGCATCGAGCACCGCCACGGCGCCGTGGTCTACTCCACCGAGCGGATCGGCGATCCGGCGGCGCACTCGCGGGTGGTGGTGCGGCCGACCCCCGGGACCGACGCGTCGGAGGATCCGCTCGCGTCGTTCCTGACGTCGCGATGGGCGTACCACGAGAGTCACCTCGGATCGACCTGGTACGGCCGGAACCTGCACCGGCCGTGGCCGCTGCAGCGGGCCTCGCTGCTCGCGCTCGACGACGGGCTGCTGGCGGCGGCGGGGTTCCCGGGGCTCGCGGGGCGGGCGCCGGACTCGGTGCTGTACTCGCCGGGGGTCGAGACAGTGTTCACGGTGCCGCGGCGGGTGTGACGTCGGACGTTCTGAGGGTCTGAGGCGGCCCGGCGGAACTCGGGCCCCACTCCTCCCCAGAAGGCGGCCGGGGGGTTCGTCCACACATCGGCGTACCTGGCCGGTCGCATGTCGGTGGTCCGTGATGTCATCCTCGTATGGTTCTTCTGGATGTGGACGCGAGGCCGCCGGGTGGCGTGTCGGTGCGCGAGTGCTTCGACGACGCTCTGGCGTCGGCCGTGGGTGCGGCGCGTGCGGTCGAGGTGTTCCTGGCGCACGCGGCGGCGCAGCGGTTCGAGTTGATCGAGCTGGCGCGACGGGCGGCGGTGGCGCTCCCGGAGGCGCTGGTGGATCCGCGCGTGCAGGTGCACGTCGAGGTGATGGAGGCGGCGCAGCGGGCGCTGGTCGCGGAGATCGCGACGAGCCTGCGCATGTCGGAGTCGGATGCGGCAGCGCTGATCGAGGAGAGCCGACTGCTCGTGAACGAGCTCCCCGAGACGTTGACGGCGCTGCGACTGGGGCGCTGCACGCCCGAGCACGTGCGCACGATCCTCCGGTGCGCGTTCGAGGTCCCGGCCGAGGTGCGGGGCAGGTTCGACGTCGAGGCGGCGATCCTGGCCGCGGAGTGCACGCCCGCGCAGGTGCGGCGTCGCCTCCGCGTGCTGCGCGAGCGGCTGCACCCGGAGTCGGCGACGGTGCGGCACCGGCGGTGCGCCGAGCGGCGAGGGGTGTGGTTCGACGGCGAGGCCGACGGGATGGCGACGCTGCACCTGCATCTGCCGGCTCCGGAGGCGCACGGGGCGTTCGACCGCCTCGACCGCGCCGCGCGCTCCCTCGCCGACGCGCCCGACGAGACGCGGACCCTGGGCCAGCTGCGCGCCGACGTCGCGGCAGCGCTCCTGCTCGACGGCGAGACGACGACGGACGGGCACCGGACCACCGCGACGACGATGCCGGCGGGCCTCCGCCCGCGAGTGTCCGTGACCGTTCCCGCGCTGACGCTCCTCGGGCGCTCGGACGAGCCGGGCACCCTCGACGGGTACGGGCCGATCGATCCCGAGACCGCGCGGCGCCTCGCCGCCGACGCGCCGTCCTTCACGCGCATCCTCACGCATCCCGAGAGCGGCGCGGTCCTCTCCGTCGGGCGCGACTCCTACCGGGTGCCGGCCGATCTGCGCCGGCACCTGCAGCACCGCGACGGGACCTGCCGGTTCCCGGGCTGCACCCGCCCCGCGACCGGCAGCGACGTCGATCACGGAATCGAGTGGCAGCACGGAGGCGCCACCGACGCCGAGAACCTCGCCCACCTCTGCCGCCACCACCACCGCCTCCGCCACACCACCACCTGGACCCTCGAGCACCACCCCGGCGGGGCCCTCCACTGGACCAGCCCCACCGGACGACGACACACCACCACACCCGCACGACCCGAACCGCCACCAGAGCCGGACCGGGATCCCGACCGGCCTCGGGATCCGGACCGGGAACGGGGTCCGGATCGGGATCGGGGTCCGGATCGGCACTGGTACAGGGATCGGTATCGAGGTGCAGGACACGAACCGCCGCCGTTCTGACACCACATCGAGTCACGACGTCGAGTCACGAGATCGAGTCAAGGGGGTCTCGTGCGGCTCGGTCGCGCGCGTAGCGTTCCCACCTCAGCCCGGTGACGGCGGGCACGGACGACGACGGAGGACTCACCATGGCGGCAGACGCGAGCACGGCAGACCCGAGCACGGAAGGCTTGATGAACACCGCAGGCACGACCACGACGACCACCGCGGTGCTCTTCGACATCGACGGAACCCTCGCCGACACCAACTTCCTGCACATCGAGGCGTGGGCCCGTGCCTTCTGGCAGTGCGACCTCGAGGTGCCCTCCTGGCGGATCCAGCGGGCGATCGGCGCGGACGCGTCCGAGCTTCTCGGCATGCTCGTGGACGACGACGTCGACGAGGCGACGCAGACGCAGCTGAAGGCGCTGCACACGAAGAACTACGCCGAGCTCACCCCCCGCATCGAGCTGCTGCCCGGTGCGCGCGAGCTTGTCACGGCCCTCGTCGCGCGGGGTGTCCGCGTGGTCCTCGCGACGTCGGCGCCGCAGGAGGAGCTCGACGTGCTGCTGCGGGTGCTCGACCTCGACGACTCCGTGCACGCCGTCACGAGCGGCGAGGACGTCGAGACGGCGAAGCCGAGCCCCGACCTGATCGGCGTCGCCCTCGAGCGCGCCGGCGTCTCGCCCGACGGCGCGATCATGATCGGCGACGCCACCTGGGACGTCATCGCGGCCGAACGCGCAGGGCTGGCGACCGTCGCTGTGATGTCGGGCGGGACCGGCGAGCACGAGCTCCGCGAGGCGGGCGCCGTCGCGGTCTACGAGGACGCCTCCGCGATCCTCGCCGACCTCGACAGCGGGCCGCTGGCGAGCCTCCTGCACTGATCCGCGAGCCGCGCGCACGAGGCCCGGGTGCGCAGGAGGCCCGGGTGCGCACGAGGCCCGGGTGCGCAGGAGGCCCGCCGCGGTCAGCCCTGCGGTCGGCGCCGGAGCAGCAGCAGCGTGACTCCCACGGCCGCGACCACCGCGACGAGCGCACCGCCGATCCAGAGCACGTCACCCAGCAGGGCCGGGTCCGCTCCGGACGCGGGCGCGGCGTCGTCGGACGTCGACTCGGACTGCCCCGACACGTCGATCGTCCCGTTGCAGTCGGGGACCGAATCCGACCCCTCGGCGAGCACAGCGTCGGCTCCGGGCTGCCAGTCGAACGCGTACTGCCCCGAGACCGGGTGCCCGTCCGTCGACACGACCTGCCAGGTCACCTCGTAGGAGCCGGCGGCGCCGAGCTCGAGCGGCATGGTCGCCTCCGGACCGACGACGCTCACGCAGCCGTCGCCGTAGAAGAGGCCGTCGGGCCCGACCACCCGCAGGGCGGCGGCCGATCCGTCCGTCCCGAGGACGAGCAGATCGTCGTTGGTGACGAGCGTCAGCGCGCCCGGCTGCTCGGTGACGGTCGCATCGGCGGCCGGGGTGCTCGAGACCAGGTAGTTGTGAGCGCTGGCGGGCGCCGCCACCGCGACCGAGCCGACGAGCCCGATCGCGGCCGCGGCGAGGAGGACCCGCGGGAGCCTCGTCCGGAGGTCGCTCACGCAGAGGCCCTCGGGCCGCGACGGCGCGACGCCAGCGCGACCGCGACGCCGACGGCTCCGACGACGAGACCGCCGACTCCGAGGACCCGCGCGACGACGTCGGGGCTCTCGACGGCGGTGGTGGCGGAGGCGGTCGTCGCCGAGGCGTCGTCGTCCTCCCCGCCGTGGTGGTCGGCTCCCGCCTCGCCGGCGGTCACGACGATCGCCGGAGCCGGCAGCTCCGGCTCCTCCTCGCCCTCGACGGTCGGCTGGTCCCACGCGGTCGAGCCGACCTCGCAGGTCTGCAGCACCGGGAACTCGAGGGTCTGCCCGGCGGCGTCCTCGGGGATCTGCAGCTGGAGCGAGACGGTGTCGCGGTACCCGTCGGCCAGCGGGGTCTTGGCCGTGTAGACGACGTCGGACACGCGCTCGGTCGCGGTGTTGCCGTGCGAGTCGGTGACCGGGTCGGCGATCTCGACCTCGTTCTTCACGACGTCCCAGTTCGGGTTGACGGTCGGGCTGACGGAGTTGACGCTCTCGGGCATCGTGATCGTCAGGCCCGTCGTCGGCGAGCCGTCGCAGCCGTGCGCGAGCGAGAACGTGACGACGGTGTACGAGCCGGCGGCGGTGCTGCTCGCGGCGGCGGTGACGTGGGCGTTCGCGGCGGCGGGTGCCGAGAGTGCGAGCGCGACCGAACCGGCGGCGACGAGTGCTCCGGAACCGACGAGGCGCAGGCGCGAGCCGGGGCGGCGGTGGGAGGCGGGGCGGAACGACGTGGTGGTGGTGCTGGGCATGGTGGTCTGAGGTCCTTCTGGAGAGTCGGCTGGTCGCCGGAGGAGAAGAACGCAGCGCGGAGTCGCGATGCGCGCAGGGCACGCCGACCGAGGCGCTCCGCGCGGAGCGACGTCAGACGGCGAGCAGGACCCGCGCAGGCGGACCGCGGTGCCGGTCGACCGAGAGGACGGCGTCGAGCGCGCGGGGCGCGCGCGGCTCGGGAGTGCCGTGCAGGGCGACGGACGGGCGCGAGGGCGTGGCGAGCGCGGAGGCGCGGGCGACCAGACGCACGACGGCCCCGAGCAGCTCCGCCCCCAGCGTCCAGAACAGCCGCTCGCCGTGGCGGAGGGCGGCGACGGTGAGCGCCGCGGCGACGAGGTGGGCCCCGAGCATGCCGGGCGAGTGCGCGGCGTGGCCGCCTCCTCCGGCGATCAGCTCGACGGTGCCACCGCCGTGGAAGTGCGCGCTCGTGATGCCCGTGCCGGTCGTCCCGGCGACGCTCACGTCGCCTCCGCTCCCCGTCATCAGGAACAGAGCGTGATAGGCGAGCTGGCTCAGCAGCACGGAGGCGCTCAGCCGAGGAAGCGACAGGCGGCGACCGGAGAGGAGGACGCAGACGACGGCCGAGAAGGCGATCGCCAGAGCGAGGATCGGCGCGGAGGGCGCCTCCGCTCCGGCGAGGGTGTGCGAGGCGGCGGCAGTGGCGGTCGCGGTGACGGCGGCGACGGAGCCGCGTGCCACTCGTGCGCCTCGCGTCTGCACTCTCGATCCCCTCGACCCGCTGGCCGGAATGCGCACGGTGCGCGGGCCTCCTCCAGGGTAATCGACCCGCGGCGGCGGCCAGCACCCGCGGAACGACGGGCCGGAGCCCACGTTACGAACCCGTTACCTAGATGAACGAGACATTTCCAAACCCCCTCCCGGAGGGCTCCGAAGACATGTCAACGGCCGCGAAACGGTCCACACAGTTCCGATCCGGATCTCCTCAGGTCCGGGTCCGATCACCTCAGATCAGGTTCTCCGCACTCGTGGAGACCGTCTCACGAAGGAGTACTCCCATGCGAACCACCAAGCGCACCACCCTCGCCGCATTCGCCCTCTTCGGCACCGCCGCCCTCGGCCTCACCGCCTGCTCCAGCGGCAGCGGAACCGCCACCGAGTCCAGCGATGCGGCCTCCGAGATGTCGACCCCCATGGCCACCTCGTCTGAGATGGCGACCATGGACCCGGCCGCCAACCTCGTCGGCCCCGGCTGCGCCTCCTACGCCGAGACCGTCCCCGACGGCGCCGGCTCGGTCGCCGGCATGGCCCTCGACCCGGTGGCGACCGCCGCGTCGAACAACCCGCTGCTCACCACCCTCACCTCGGCGGTCTCGGGCCAGCTGAACCCCGACGTCGACCTCGTCGACACGCTGAATGGCAGCGAGTTCACCGTCTTCGCCCCCGTCGACGACGCGTTCGCCAAGCTCGACGCCGCGACCCTTGCGACGCTGCAGACCCCCGAGGGTGCCGAGACGCTGTCCTCGATCCTCACCTACCACGTCGTCCCCGGCCAGATCGCCCCTGACGACATCGACGGAACCCACACCACCGTCCAGGGCGGCGACGTCACCGTCACCGGTTCCGGCGACGACATCAAGGTGAACGACGCGTCGGTCATCTGCGGAGGCGTCCAGACCGCCAACGCGACCGTCTACCTCATCGACACGGTGCTGACCCCCCCGGCCAGCTAGTCATTGACGACCACCACGCCGAAGGGCGGGCGCCTCAGGGCGTCCGCCCTTCGGCGTTCCCGGCCGTACGGTTCTGAGCCCGGCTGCCCTCCTCCGAGGTCACGCCTGCTCACGATTGGCCAGCGCTGCGCATGCTCGCCGCCATCGTGCGCGCGGTGCGGAACCCAGCCGCTCGCGCGATCGACTCGCGCTCGTCGGCACTGGTGACCCGCCGCTCCTCCAGCAGCCGGGTGGCGCGGGCGACCCGAACGGCCCGGACGTGCGCCTGCGCCGTGGAGCCCTGCGCGGCGAAGACCTGCCCGACCCGCTGCGCCGACACCCGCAGTCGACGGGCGAGGACGGCCACGGTGAACGACGGGTCGCCCGCCTCCTCGTCGATGATGTCGACCGCGCGCGAGAAGAGGGCCGCCTCGGCCGACGAGACGTACCCGGTTCGCTCAGCGGCAGCGGTGCTCCGGAGGAACGCGAGCGCCGCGTCCTCGACCGCGTTCATCAGCTGCGGGTAGCCGTTGGCCGCCGGCGTCAGGGGCGACGCGAGGATGGAGCTCGCCAGCACGACGAGGATCCTCGAGAAGTCGGACGGGTCGAGGACCGTCGCCGCCGAGGGCAGGGCCGACGAACCGAGCGGATCGCGCAGAGGCAGGGAGAACTCGACCCGGCCGGTGGGCTCCGTGCTCGAGATCTCGACGGCGCTGTCGAGCGGCAGGAGGATCGAACTCCCCTTGGCGACGGACGACTCGCCGTCGGCCCCACCTACCGCGAGCGAGCCGTCGACGACGGTGACGAGCTCGATCCCCGGACGCTCGGGATCAGGACGGCCGCGCACGTTCCTGATCCGGAACGGCGTGTGCCAGACCCTCGCCACCCTGTAGCTCCCGAGGCGCACCTCGTCGGCGAAGAGCCGGAGCGGCCGTGCGTCGCCGGGCACCGGGTCCCAGCCCCGATCGGCCAGCCATGCTCGCGCGTCGCGGCCAGAGAGGGCGACTCCGCGCGTCGAGCCCGCTTCCGCTGCGCCGAGTCGAGATCTGCTCTGCATTCGCGTGCCCTTCGACACCGAGCATTTCCCGGCTTCCCCCACAAGACGTCCGGAGCGTCGGAGAATACCGCCCGGGACGGATGTTGAAAGTATCGCGGACGTGAATCCCTAATTCTTCTCCTCCGTTCTTCGTGATCCGCCTCTCCTTCACGACGATTGCTCGCGTATCAGGGGCGCTAATGCCTCCCTCCCGACAATGCGATGCAGAGGAAGACATGACCAGAGAAGAAGCAGTCCACGAGATCAAGATCGGCGACGACTGGAGCGTCCCCAACCTGAACGGAGTGGGCCGCCGCACCCTCGTCCAGGGCGCCGTCTGGACCGTGCCCGTGATCGCCGCGGCGTCCGCCGCGCCGCTCGCCGCCGCATCGACGACGACCGACCCCGAGCTCGTGTTCACCAACGGCCCCTACGACGTGACGGCGTGCGGCGAGCTCGACGAGATCGACCTGAAACTCACAGCCGGAGGCTCGGCCGATGCCAACAAGACCGTGACCGTCTCGCTGCCCTCCGGACTGACCTGGTCTGACGGGAGCACCGGGCCCCGCCCGTTCACGACCGATCAGAACGGCGAGTTCGAGGTGACGGGCGTCCGCGCGACGTCGACCACTGGCTCCTACACCCTCATCGCGACGAGCAGCACCGGGGCGTCGGCGACGAGCACCGTGACCGTCCACCCGGCGGGCACCGCGATCCAGTACAACACCGCCACGAAGAGGACGGCCGCGTACACGAGCGTGCCGCTGGGGTCGACCGCGCTCGGGACCGGCATCTACCTCGCTCCCAACGGCGAGCTCTGGCTGCGCAACAGGCTCCTCGCCACCGGCGTGACCTCAGCGGCCGAGGAGAACCGCGCCAACGGTGACAACATCGTCAGCTACAGCACGGCGACCGGCAGCTACAACTTCAACGTGTCGCAGAACCCGAACGCCAGCCAGGCGCCGAGCGTGCCGGCGGGCTCGACGACCGTCGGGCTCAACACGTTCCTCGCGCCCAACGGCGACCTCTACTACGGCAACGGGAAGATCGCCTCCAACGTGACCTCGGCCCACACCGAGACCGTCGGTAACAACCCGGCCAGCACTCGAGTCAGCTACATGGACGCGAGCGGAGCGCACACCTACAACACGACCAACGGGAACGTGACCAATTTCACGCAGGTTCCGGCGGACGCCGAGGCTGTGGGCATGGGGCTCTTCCTGACACCCTCCGGAGCCCTCTACTTCGGCGACACCGTCGTGAAGTCCTCCGGAGTCACCTCCGCGTCGATCCAGAGAGTCGGCGCCAACAGCACCGACACCCGGATCTCGTACGTCGACGGGACTGGCGCCTACGGATACAACCCGACGAACGGCAACACGTTCCCGTACGTGAACGTCCCTGCCGGCTCGACCGCCGTCGGCACCGCCACGTTCCTCGCCCCGAACGGCGACCTCTACAAGGGCGACAAGCTCATCGCGAAGAACGTCTCCTCGGCGGTCGAACAGTACGTGCCGTCCAGCGGCACCAGCGTCATCAGCTACGTCTCCGGCGGCAACTGCTGACCGCTCCGAGCCCGGCCTGAACAGCAGGAGCCCCGCCGTGACACTCGGCGGGGCTCCTGATGCGCGCGGACGATGACGATCCCGTCTCCCGCCACCTCGACCTCCGCGCCTCGCGGGTGCTACGGGGTCCAGGACTCCGCGCCGCACGACGATCCGGCACCGGTCGCCTGCCCTCGGCTCCGGTCGATCGGATCGGCGCGGATGAACTCCCCGCCCGGTCACGGCCGGCCTCGATCCTCCGACCGCTGTCCCGGGCTCGCCGCCGGGCGGCCGTCCCACTCGCGCAGGCGTGCTGCCATCGTGCGCGCCGTGCGGAAGCCCGCCGCGTGCGCGATGCGCTCGCGCTCCTCGGCGCTAGTGGCTCGGTGCTGCTCGAGGAGGCGGGTGGCGACGCCGATGCGAGCCGAGCGGATGTGCGCTTGCGCGGTGGAGTCGTACGCAGCGAAGACCTGGCCGACGCGGCGGGCCGAGACGCGCAGGCGTCGGGCGAGTACGGCTACCGAGAACGAGGGATCGCTCGCCTCCTCGTCGATGACATCGATCGCGAGCGCGAAGAGAGCCGCCTCGGCCGAGGAGACCCCTCCCGGTCGATCGCCGGCCGCGCTGCTGCGGAGGAAAGCCAGGGCCGCGTGCTCGACGGCGGTCGTCAGCTGCGGGTAGCCGCTCTCGGCCGGGGTCAGCGGGGAGGCGAGGATCGAGCTCGCGAGAGCGACGAGGATCCGGGAGAACTCCGAGGAGTCGAGGACGGTCGCCGCCGACAGCCGCGCCAGCGGGTCGCGCAGGGGCAGCGAGAACTCGACACGACCCGTCGGCACGCTCGTCTCGATCTCGAAGGCGTCGTCGAGCGGCAGGAGGATCGAATCGCCCTTCGACACCGTCGATCGGCCTTCCCCCCACCGCATCGAGAGGGCGCCGTCGACGACGGTCACGAGTTCGATCCGCCCGCGCTGTCCGTCGGGTGCTCGCGTCGGATGACTCGAGAGACGCGCGGGCGTGTGCCACACCCTCGCCATCCGGAAGCCGCGGACGCGCACCTCGTCGGCGTACAGGCGCAACGGCCGCTCGTCGGAGGCGACGCTCCAGCCTCGATCTGCGAGCCAGGCGACCGCGTCGCGGTCGGAGAGCGCAACCCCGCGGCTGGCATCCGCGTCGGGTGCGCCGAGACGAGATCTGCCCTGCATCCGCGAGCCCTTCGACACCGGGGACTTCCCGGCTCCCCTCACAAGACGGCCAGGAGGGCAGGAAATCCCGCTTCCGACGCAGATCGGAAGCGAAGCGGACCAGAAAGGGTAATTATCCCGACTCCTGCTTCGCTGCTCGCCGCTTTATCACGACGATTGCTCGCGTACCGGGGCGCCAGCGCCTCCCTCCCGACAAGCGATGCAGAGGAAGACATGACCAGAGAAAAGCCAGTCCGCGAGATCAAGATCGGGGACGACTGGACCGTCCCGAACCTGGATGGAGTCGGCCGGCGCACGCTGGTGCAGGGCGCCGTGTGGACCGTCCCCGTCATCGCCGCCACAGTGGCGACGCCTGCTTTCGCGGCGTCACTGGCACCGACCCTCGAGTTCGTCAACGGGCCCTACAGCGCGACAGCGTGCTCGGCACTGCCGACCATCATCCTCCAGGCCACGACCGACGGGTCCGTACCGGCCGTCGGGCAGTCGGTGACCGTGACCCTGCCGTCCGGCCTCACCTGGTCCGACGGCACGACCGCCCCGCGCAGCTTCGTCACCGATGCCGCCGGTCAGGTCTCGCTCACCGGCATCGAGGCTCCCGCGAAGGACGGCACTTTTGCGATCAGCGCTGCGAGTGGGTCGCTCACCGCGACGGAGTCGGTGGAGGTGACGGGCGAGACCGGCGTGGTGAAGACCTTCTCCAGCAGCGCGGCCATCAGGCTGCCCACCGGTGTCGCCGTAGCCGACCTCAAGACCATCAGGACGTCCACTGGAGACACGCAGGTCTTGGTCCTCGGGACGGACGGCAACGCCTACCGCACGACACTCAACAGTGGTGGAAACTCCTTCGGAGCCTGGAGCACGAGTACGGCGTATCCGCAGGCGACGTCCCTCATCGCCCTGAGCAACAACGGAAACGGCTACGGCTTCCTCTCCGACGGGTCGACTGTCAGCAACTTCGCCAACACGGACTCCGTCGCCCTCCCCGACGGAGGACAGATCGTCGGTCTACAGAGCGTCACGGACGGTTCTGGAAACCCTGTCGTGATCGCACTCAGCGCCAACGGCAACGCCTACCGGGCGACTGTCACCGGTGGGAACTTCGGCAGCTGGCAAGCCAGCCCGGCCTTCCCCAACAGCACGACTCTCGTCGCAGTAAACAACTCGACACCTGCGTATGTGTTCGTGACCGATGGCACCACGATCAGCAACTTCGCAGGCACCGCCGCGGCGACTCTTCCCGACGGTGGTCAGGTGGTCGAGGTCGACACCATCACGGACCCCAACGGAAACCCTGTGGTGGTCGCGCGCAGCAGCAACGGGAACGTCTATCGCTCGACAGTGGCCAGCGGAGCCTTCGGTCCTTGGCAGACGAGCCCGGCCTTCCCCGGCTCGGCGACTCTGGTCGCGTTGAACAACAGCGGGAACGCCTATGCCTTCCTGACGGACGGCACCACGATCAGCAACTTCGCCGGGACGGACACCACGACCCTCCCGGACGGAGGACAGGTGCTCTCGCTCGAGAGCGTCCGGACATCGTCGGGCGACAACGTCATCGTCGCACTGAGCAGCACTGGCAACGCTTATCGCAGCGTGGTGACGAACGGGAACTTCGGAAGCTGGCAGGTGAGCACAGCGTTCCCGAACGCTGCGACCGACGTGGCGCTGAACGAGAACACCAACGCTTACGCCGTTGTCGCCGGGACCGAATGCTGACGACACTGCTCGTCGACGGCCGACTCCTTCGGTGAAGGAGCAGGCGTGGCCCTCTGCTCGCTGCTTCGGCGTCCTGCAGAGAGCCACGCCCCGCCTCGAGCGCAGCGACGCGACTGCGGCCGGGCCATTACCAGGAGGACCGCAGTCCTGCTGAGCTCTCGACCAGCTCCACCACCGCACGCGCACCGTGCACCGGGCCGGCGACGAGCCGGCCGTTGAGGCCGATCAGCACCGCCGCGGGCGTCTTCTCGACGCCGAGCTTCTCGCGGGCGGAGGCGACCCCGAAGACGACGCGATCGCCGAGCCTCGGGTGCGCGACGTCGAGCACCTCCCGGGCGGCGCCCGTCGCGAAGACCAGGTGAGCCGCGTGACCGAGAGAGGCCTGCAGCTCGTCGGACGCCTCCATCAGCTGATCGCACGAGCCGCATCCCGGCCGGACGAACACCAGCAGGTGCGGAGTCGTCGCCACGAGGGCGTGCATGTCGACCACGGTGCCGTCGCGGCGCACCACCTCGAACGTGGGCGCCACCCTGTACCCCAGAAGGCGCTCGACCTCTGTCGACGCGACCTCGGCGGGCTCGGGCAGGCGAGCGCGGTCCCGTTCGAGAAGCCGGCTGATAACGGCGACCACGGCCGAGACCACCGTGACCGCCGCGAGCCAGGCCCACTCCTCCGCGCCGAACGCCGCGAGAGTCTGCGGCACGGAGCGCCGCGACCCGACCGCCGCGACGAGCGCGACCACGGCGGCCGCGAGCAGAGCCGAGTTGCGGACCACGAGCCCCCGCCCCACCCGAGTCTCGGCGAGCACCCCGAAGCACCCGCAGTCGAAGTCGTCGCCGCGCCGATGCGCCCGCGCGGTCAGCACCGTGAATCCTGCGAGCACCGCCACGGCCGCCGCGCACGCCCCGACACTGAGCGGCCACGGCGCGACCAGGACGGCCACCGCCAGCACGATCTCGCCCGCGATCAGCAGGCGAGCCGTGCCGAGGGTGGCCCATCGCGGTGGGACGCCGAACCGCATCCCCGCCTCGACGAGCCGCCCCGACGACCCGATCTTGCCCAGCCCGGAGGCGAGCAGCACGCCACCGACGAGCAGCGGGAACAGCACCATGGCGCCCATCGACATCCTCCAGACCCGCCTCGCGGCGACCGCCGCTCATCCTGACCCGGTATCGAGCGGCGGCCTCGGAGTTGGCGCCCGACGGAGGCGACCCGTCGCGTCTCCTCGCATCAGTGCACGGAAGGACCCCGCCGTTGCACAACAGCGGGGTCCTTCCGTGTATCGACGGATCACCGCACGACTACGCCTATCAGGGTCAGCACGCCGTTCCGACGATCCAGTCGACCGCGGAGTTGTCGTCGTTCAGCGCCATATCGGTGGCGGTGCCGTCGAACGCGGTGCTGGTGCTCCACGCGGTGGGCTGGGCGTTGCCGTTGATGGTCGAATAGTAGACATTGCCATCGCTGCCCCGCGCATAGATCCACGTCAGACCCCCCCGATCCCTTCGTCACCTGCACGTCCTTGACGGACGCGCCGTTGGGGAGCACCTGCGTCGAGTAGTACGCGCCTCCTCCGTTCGGCGTGACGGACTTCACCGACGTGCCGTCGGTCACCCAGCCGGCGGCGGAGTTGTTGTTGGTGACGGTGAGCGTCGCGACGTCGCCCTCGAAAGACGGGCTCTTCGTCCAGGCCGACGTCGACGACGCCGATCCGTTCCATGTCGAGTAGTACACGCTTCCATCGCTTCCCTTCCCGTAGATCCAGGTGATCCCACCGGGTCCGGTCGTCGACGTGAGGTCCGTGATGGTGACTCCCGCGGGGAACGTCGGCGTCGAGACGTAGGAACCCGACGAGTTCACCGTCACCGACGTCACGGAAGTCCCGTCTGTCGCCCACGCGAAGGCGCTTCCGTCCGTCCCGACCGACACGTCGGTCACCGTGCCGCTCAGCGAGGGGCTCGCCGTCCAGCTGGAGGTCGACGCCGCCGTCCCGTTCCACGTTGCGTGGTACACGGTTCCGTCGCTGCCCGTGGCGAAGATGTGGGTCGTGCCGCCGGAACCCTTCGTCGCTTCGAGGTCGGTGATCGTCACGCCTGCCGGCAGCGCCGGCGCCGTCACGTAGGAGCCCGCCGAGTTCTTGGTCGCCGACTGCACCGAGGTGCCGTCGGTGAGCCAGGTGAAGGCGCTGTTGTTCGTGCCCGCTGCCATCTCAGTGACGGAGCCCGCCAGGGTCGGGGCCTGGGACCACGCGCTGGGCTGAGCGTTGCCGCTGTACGACGAGATGTAGACGCTTCCATCGCTCGCCAGCGCGTAAAGGTAGGTGATACCGCCGGGTCCCGTCGTCGTCTGCAGGTCGGTGATGGTCAGCCCTGCGGGGAACTGCGTGGACCTGATCACTCCGGTCGAAGTCGGAGTCGCGGCCTTGAGGAAGAGCTTCTCGCCTGTGGTGGTCACCGTCGTGGTGTCGGACGTGCCGTTGCCGGTTGCGGTGATCACGGCCGTGCCGTTCGCGGGTCCCGCGACGACGCCCGTCACCGACGCGTCACCGTTCGCACCGGTCGGGAACACCTTGGGGGCGGTCGTACCGTCCGACCAGGAGTACCCGGCCGGCAGCGTGATCGTGATCGGAGTGCCGGACGCAACGGGAGTGGAGCCGTCGGTGGTCGCGTGTACCACGACCGTGGGCACTGCAGAGCAGGCCGTGACGGCGAACGGACCGTTGACGATCTCGAGGGTCGGCGACAGCGACGCGGCGAACGCCGGAGTCGCGACCGCGGAGGCCACGACGGGGATCGTCCAGGCAGTCGCCTGCACCAGGGTGCGGCGGCCGACGCCGTTCTCAGCGGGCACGGACCAGTCGTCGCCGGCCAGGATCGTGCGCTCGGTCTTCTCGGGCTTGTTCGTCAAAGGAGTTCTCCAGAGGTAGGAAGTTGTGGACTCCTCACATACTCAGGAGGGGCTCCGGAGGCGGGAAGCCGAGGGCCGGGATAGGCGACTTTTCTGCGCCAGACGGAAGAGATTCCCGCCAGTCCTGCCGAGCAGCAGCGCCACGACCGCCTCGGCTGTCTCAATGAACAGGTGCGCGGCTCCCCGCCGCGACGGTCGGACGACGAGAAGTGCGAGGGGGTGGCGATGCCGGCAGCCACGACGACGACCCGGAACGTCGCCCGCATCGTCCTGACCGGGACGGCAGCCTCCGACTGGCTGGCGGAGGAGGGGATGAGCCTGGTGGAGTCGCAGGACGACCTGCGCCTCTACGCCGACCGCCTGCAGGTCGGCGACCTGGCGATCAGCCGGATTTATCACAACGCACGCCGCGTGCTGCGGTCGCGCTCGACCGAGGGACTGCGGGTCTCCCTCGTTGCCGACGGCGACGTCACCGTGTCCGACACCTCGGGGCGCTACGACCTGAGCAAGGGCGCCGCCTACGCGCACGTCAGCACCGACGCGGTCACCGTCGAGGCCGCGGCCCCCTGCGGCACGGTCGAGATCGAGCTGGCGGCCGACTTCGCGTCACGCCTCGGAGTCGCCGCGCCGCGCACGCTGCACGTCGTGCCTCCCGAGCTGGGCGCGACCCACATCCTGCTGGCCGCCGTCGTTGCCACCCTCAACTCGGGACCGACGGCGAGCGAGACGAGCTGGCACCGCGTGCACGACGTCATCGAGAACGCGGCCGCGGCGGTGCTGAGCGAGGCGGGCCCGACCAGCCCGGTCCACCCCTCCGTCGCCGTCGACCGCCTGTTGCAGCGCGCGAAGGAGGTGATCGACGCCCGCCACCGCGACGCGGAGTTCGGAGTGACCGACCTCGCCTCCCGCCTCTCGATCTCGCCCGCGCACCTGCACAAGGCCTACGCGCGGGCGGGAACCACCCCGCTGACCGAGATCCACCGCACCCGGGTGCGCACCGCGCAGCAGATCCTGGAGCGCCGTGCCTCACCGTCGAAAGCCGACCGGGAGATTATCCGCGCGCCTCTCCGGTTTCCGGTCCCTGCGGGCCCTGCGCGCGGCGGAGCGCCTCCTCGAGCGGCGCTCGTGAGCGGCTCGCCGCCCCTACCTACTCGAGCGCCCACCGTGCCAGCGCGCGTCGGGCACTGGCCGGCGACACGAACCCGCACTCCTCTGCGTGCAGCTCCAGATCGCGCTCCGTCCACTCCCCCGCGCCCAGCCGCCCTCGCAGCTCCTGGGCGCGCTGCCGGTCGAGCTCCTGCGCCGCGGTGCTTCCCATGTACGAGAACGCCTCGCGCAGCGCCCGCTCCGTCACCTGCAGCTCGCGGGCGAGGCGAGCGGGGGTGAAGGCCGGATCGCACTTGTGCGCCGCGATGAGCTGGAGGGCGTCTCCGCAGAGCTCGTCCGGGCTCCGGGAGGGACGGGCCGAGAGCGCGGTGTTCTCGAAGATCGCGGTGAGCAGGTGCTCGCTGGCGCGGGCCGCGTGGATCGATCGGGCGAGCTCCGGATCGCCGTCGATGAGGCCGTTGGTGAGGGCGCGCACGGGAGTCCAGAGAGAGTCGCGCACCGGGATCGCCTCACCGAGGCGTTCGCGCACGCGGGAGTCGCGCAGAGCGCCCGAATCGAAGCGCCACAGGTAGCGCGCAGTGGGCCCGTGCAGCTCGATCGTCGAGACGGCCTCGCCGTCGAGGAAGATCAGCTGGTTCGGCTCCGACGCGATCTCGGTGCCGTCGTGGACGACTCTGCCGGTGCCTTCGATCGTGAAGAGCACGTACATGCTGCCGGGCACCGACCTCGACCGGTACGACCCTCCGGGTGACCAGGCGCGCCCGATCTGAGCGCCGGGGGCTCCGACGCCGTCGATGCGCAGCGAGTCGACACTCGAGGTCGCCTCCCAGCCGAAGGCGTCGAGCTGCTCGTGCAGGGCGGCAGTGCGGTGCTCAACGCTCACAGGGCGAAATCTAGCCGACGGGTTCCTCCGGACGCACGAAAGATCTGATCTCTGCTCCTCCCCGGTTCGGGTGCCGGAGGCGATGGTTCACTGGCACGATGACCGATCACGCCGACCACATCGCCGACTTCGCCGCGTTCCTGAGCGCCTCGCCCTCCTCCTTCCACGCCGCGGCCGAGACGGCTCGGCGGCTCGGGGCGGCCGGGTTCACCGGACTGGACGAGACCGCGTCGTGGCCCACCGCCCCCGGTCGCTACTACGTGGTCCGCGACGGTGCCGTCATCGCCTGGCACCTCCCGACGGGCGCCGATGCGGTGACGCCGTTCCGCATCCTGGGCGCGCACACCGACTCCCCCGGCTTCACGCTCAAGCCGAAGCCGACGATCGCCTCGAAGGGCTGGCTGCAGGCCGGCGTCGAGATCTACGGCGGCCCCCTCCTGAACTCGTGGCTCGATCGCGAGCTCGAGCTGGCCGGGCGCCTCGTGACCGGCGACGGCACCGAGGTGCTCGTGCGGACAGGTCCGTTCCTGCGCATCCCGCAGCTCGCCGTCCACCTCGACCGGGAAGTGAACGACGGACTGAAGCTCGACCGGCAGAAGCACACGGTCCCGGTGTTCGGCGTGGGCGATGCGGCCGACACCGACCTGCTCGAGCTGCTCGCTGCGAAGGCCGGGCTCGGTGCCGCGTCGGACATCGTCGGCTTCGACCTCGTCACCGCCGACACGCAGCCGCCCGCGCGCTTCGGTCTCGACGAGGCGCTCTTCGCGGCCGGCCGCATGGACGACCTCAGCTCGGTCCACGCCGGCCTCGTCGCGCTGCTCTCGGCCGGTGCCGACGACGCGCAGCACATCAGCATGCTCGCCGCCTTCGACCACGAGGAGCTGGGCTCGGCGACGCGATCGGGCGCCAGCGGCCCCTTTCTCGAGGACGTGCTGAACCGGATCGGCGCCGCACTCGGAGCAGGCGTCGACGAGCGCGCCCGGGCGATCGCTCAGTCGTGGTGCCTGTCGGCTGACGCCGGACACTCCGTGCACCCGAACTACCCCGAGAAGCACGACCCGGTGAACCAGCCGGTCGCGGGCAAGGGGCCGCTGCTGAAGATCAACGCGTCGCAGCGCTACGCGACCGACGCACGCGGCACGGCGCTCTGGGCGGACGTCTGCGCGCGAGCGGGCGTCGAGCACCAGGAGTTCGTCTCGAACAACACGGTCCCCTGCGGCTCCACAATCGGCCCGCTCACCGCGACCCGACTCGGGATCCGCACCGTCGACGTCGGAGTACCGCTGCTCTCGATGCACTCGGCCCGGGAGCTCGCGCACGTCGACGATCTCGTCGCGCTGGCGAAGGCGATCGAGGTGTTCTTCGGTCCGGTCGACTGAGCGCGGTCGGCCCTGGGCCACGGGGAACGGCGCGGGCCCCTGAGGACCCGCGCCGTTCGGCGTGCGTGGTGCTGCCGCCGGCTACTCGGCGGGTGCGCTGATCTCGGTCAGCACGCGGTCGCCCGGGAACGCGGCGACCATGTCGGCCTCGATCTCGGCACGCTCGAGCAGCTCCTCCATCCGGTGACGGCGGTTGCGCGTGATCAGCGTGACGACCGTGCCCTTCTTGCCCGCGCGACCGGTGCGGCCGGAGCGGTGCAGGTAGGTCTTGTACTCGTCGGGGGCGTCGGCCTGGATCACGAGGTCGATGTCGTCGACGTGGATGCCGCGAGCAGCGACGTCGGTCGCCACGAGGACGTCGACCCGTCCGCTCGTGAGCAGCGCGAGGTTGCGCGTGCGGCGCGACTGGTTGAGGTCGCCGTGCAGGCTCGTCGCGGGGATGTCGGCGTGCTCGAGCTGCTCGGCGAGCTGCTCGGCGAACGCGCGGGTGCGGGCGAAGATCAGCGTCTTGCCCGCACGGGCGGCGAGCTGCTCGATGATCTCGCCCTTGTCGCGGTGCTCGATCAGCAGCACGCGGTGGTCGATGGTCGAGGACGCCTGGTCCTCGCCCGCGACCTCGTGCACGCTCGGCTCGACGAGGAACTCGTCGACGAGAGTCGCCACGCCCTTGTCGAGGGTGGCCGAGAACAGCAGGCGCTGCCCGCCGTCGGCGGTGCGGCGGAGGATGCGCTGCACCGGCTCGAGGAAGCCCAGGTCGCACATGTGGTCGGCCTCGTCGAGGACGGTGATGGTGATGTTCGAGAGGTCGAGGCGACCCTGCTCGATCAGGTCCTCGAGGCGGCCGGGGGTCGCGATGATGATGTCGACCCCGCGCTGGAGCGCCCCGACCTGCTTGTACTGGGGAACGCCTCCGTAGATGGTGGTCGTGAAGAGGCCGACGGAGCGCGCGATCGGCTGGATCGTGCGGTCGATCTGCATCGCCAGCTCGCGGGTCGGCGCCAGGATGAGCGCACGAGGCGCACGGCCGGGCTTGCGGCCCTTCGCGCCGTTGTTCTCCATCAGTCGCTCGACGACGGGCGCGCCGAACGCGATCGTCTTGCCGGAGCCGGTCTTGCCGCGTCCGAGGACGTCCTTGCCTGCGAGCACCTCGGGGATGGTCGCGGCCTGGATCGGGAACGGTGCCGCCGCTCCGAGCTCGGTCAGCTGGCGGACGATGTTGGCACCGAGGCCGAGGTCGCCGAAGGTGACGCCCTCGACGTCGACCGCCAGCGTCGAGGTCGCCTCGAGGCGCTCGAGCACGACGTCGTCGACCTGCTGCGAGGGGCGCGAGGCGCGGCTCGGGTAGAAGTCCGATCCGGAGTCGCGGCGCGAGGGCCGGTCGGCGCGGTCGAAGCTGCGGGTCGGCCGGTCTCCGCGGTCGTGCGAGCGCGCCGGACGGGAGTCGCGGTCGTAGCTGCGGGCCGGGCGGTCGGCGCGGTCGAAGGAGCGGGCCGGGCGGTCGTCGCGGCCGTAGCTGCGGGCCGGACGCTCGTCGCGGTCGGTGCTGCGCGCGGGCCGGTCGTCGCGGCCGTAGGAGCGGGCGGGGCGCTCATCGCGATCGTTCGAGCGCGCGGGGCGGGCATCGCGGTCGTAGCCGCGGGCGGGGCGGTCGGCGCGGTCGAAGCTGCGAGCCGGGCGGTCGCTCCGGTCGGAGGAGCGGGCCGGGCGCTCGTCGCGGTCGTACGAGCGCGCGGGACGGTCGTCGCGGTCGTAGCTGCGCGCCGGGCGGGCGTCGCGGTCGTACGAACGGGCGGGACGCTCCTCCCGGTCGTTCGGGCGCGCGGGGCGCTCGCTGCGGTCGTAGCCGCGAGCCGGGCGCTCGTCGCGGTCGTACGAACGGGCGGGGCGCTCGCTCCGGTCGTAGCCGCTGCGCTCGGCCGGGCGGTCGCTGCGCTCGGCCGGGCGGTCGCTGCGCTCGGCGGCGCGGGTCGCGCGCTCGTCGGCGTTCCAGCGCGCCTTCTTCGGGGCGTTCTCGTCGACGGGGCGGTAGCCGCGGTGGCCCTCGCTGCGCGCGCCGGGCTTCGCCGCGGGGAAGCGCGAACGGCCTCCGAGCTGCGACTTGCCGCTGGAGGGGCCGAAGCGGTTCGGTTCGAAGTTCTTGGCGGGGCGACCGCCGGTGGGCTTCTTGTTCTTGGGCATGACTGCTGCTTCCTGGGTTCAGGTCTTGCGCGAGCAGGCTGCGACGAGCCGCGCCCTCGTGGGGCGTTCGGTGGCAGGCCTGCGAGAACCCGGACGAGTCGCAGCTCCTGGGGCGGAGCGGGACGCGCTGATCGGGGCCGATTCACACATGTGATTTATCCGACGACGACTGTCGTGGATCCGGCCCGCTTGACTGACAAACCCATCCGCGCGTCAGCGCACGGAGTCAAGAGCCGACCGCGCGAGTCTACAGGTGCGCATGGTCGCTGGCTAGGGCGGGGCAGTCCTACTCCGACGCCCGCCGCGCGCGGTAGGCCGCGACGTTCGCGCGATTGCCGCAGTTGCCGGTGTCGCAGTAGCGCTTCGAGCGGTTCCGGGAGAGATCCACCAGCACGGCCTCGCAGTCCTCGGCCGCGCAGATCCGGATGCGGTCGCGCTCGTCGCTCCGGACGACGTCGACGAACGCCATCGCCCCCTCGACGACGATGCGGGTGGCGAGGGGGCTCTCGTCGCGGGTGGCGTGCAGGTGCCAGCCGTACATGCCGTGCCGGACGAGCTGCGGCAGGGCCCGCGCGTCCTCGAGCATCCTGTTGACGATCGCGACGAGGTCCTCCTCGGCCCGGCTCAGCCAGAGCGATCGCAGCGGCGCTCGGATGCCGCGCACCGCCTCCAGCTCGTCGGGGGTGTGCTCGCGGCTGCCGGTGTAGCGGTTCGAGACGACGAACTCGTCGAGCTGGTCGAGCGTGGACAACTCGTCCTCCCCCGACTGCGAGAGCTCGGGGAGGGTGTTGACGAGGACGGTGGTCGCGGTCAGAGCCGCCTCGACGTCATGAGCGAAGACCATATTGACTCCTGACAAGTGCACCGGATACTGTCACGAGCATAACGCCGAACACTCCTGAACGGATCTGCCGATGACCCTCTCCACGCCGCCGCGGCGCCTCGGCTCCGGCCTGATCCTCGCGCTCGCCGCAGCCGCCGCCTTCGGGCTCGGCGGTCCCTTCGTGAAGCCGCTGCTCGAGGCCGGCTGGACCCCGGCGGCAGCCGTGCTCTGGCGCGCGGGAGGCGCCGCGCTGATCCTCGCGATCCCCGCCGCCCTCTCCCTCCGCGGCCGCTGGCACGTGCTGCGGCGGAACCTCGGCACCGTCGCCCTCTACGGCGTCTTCGCTGTGGTCGCCGCGCAGCTCTGCTTCTACAGCGCGATCGAGCACATGTCGGTCGGCATCGCGCTGCTGATCGAGTACCTCGCTCCGGTCTTCCTCGTCCTGTTCTCGTGGGCGCGGACGCGCAGGAACCCCGGACGCTTCGTGCTCGGGGGCTCGGCACTCGCACTGCTCGGGCTCGTCCTCGTGCTCGACCTCTCGGGCCAGGCGACGCCCGAACTGGTCGGGATCGCCTGGGCGCTCACCGCCTCCCTCGGTCTCTGCGTCTACTACGTCATCGCCGGGCGGATCGACCCCGAGCTGCCGCCGCTCGCGCTCACCGCCGGGGCCATGACGGTCGGCGCGGTCCTCCTGCTCGCGCTCGGCGCGATCGGCCTGATCCCGTTGCGGGCGAGCTTCGGCGACGTGCTGTTCCTCGGCGGCGAGGTGTCGTGGCTGATGCCGGCCGCAGTGATCCTGGGCATGTCCACCGTGACCGCCTACCTGCTCGGCATCGCCGGCGGCTCGCGGCTCGGGACCCGCATCGCCTCGTTCGTCGGGCTCACGGAGGTGCTGTTCTCGATCCTCGCGTCGTGGGCGCTCCTCGGCGAGCTGCCCGCCCCGATCCAGTTCGCGGGCGGCGCCCTCATCCTGGTCGGCGTGGTTCTCGTGCGACTGCAGGCGGAGGCGCCCCGCCCCGCGATCGCGGAACCCGAAGCGCCGCCCGTGCGCCAGACCACCCCCTGATCGCGCAGCACACCCCCTGATCGCGGGGTCGCTCTAGGCGGAGGCGTCGCCGTCACCTACGCTCGACTCACCCATGCGCGAGCCCACCCGACCCACGCGACTCCTCGCCCTGTATGCGGCGACCCTGGCGCTCAGCGCGGCGGCCCTCACCGGGTGCGCGAGCGCGACGCCCGTCTCGGAGCCGATCGCCCAGGCGGCGGGCGCGGAACCGGTCGCCGCCTACAGCGACATCCCCGTCACGGCCGATCTCGTCTACGACGAGGAGACCGGCCAGGCGGTCGACGTGTGCTCGCCGGTCGACGCCGCCGACGCCGCCTTGCCCGCGGTGCTCGTCGTGCACGGCGGCAGCTGGGCGCGCGGCGACAAGGCCGACGCGAACTGGCGCCCGCTCTGCCAGTGGCTGGCGTCGGAGGGCTTCGTCACGGTCTCGGTGAACTACCGACTCGCACCCGACGCGGTCTTCCCCGCGCAGATCGACGACGTCTCGGCCGCCCTCGACTGGGTCCTCGCCCCCGAGCAGACCGAGCGCTTCGGCATCGACCCCGAGCGCGTCGCCGCGTTCGGCGGCTCGGCAGGAGGCAACCTCGTATCGCTGCTCGGCACCGTCGACGCGAGCTCCTCCCGACTGGCCGCGGTCGTCGACCTCAGCGGCCCCTCCGATCTGACCGCCGAGGGCCTCGCCGACGACGATCCGGTCGCGGGCGTCGCCGGCGCCGTGCGCACCTACCTCGACTGCGCCGACCTCACCGCCTGCCCCGCGGCCGAGGAGGCGTCGCCGATCGCGCACGTCGACGGCAGCGAGCCCGCCTTCCTCATCGCGCACTCGGCCGAGGAGCGCGTCGCGCTCTCGCAGTCGAGCGCGTTCGCGGAGGCGCTCGAGACGGCCGGTACGAGCGTCGACTTCGTGGTCGTCCCCGGGGCGATGCACTCGATCGCCATGCTCGACGACGCGCTCCGCACGACGGTCGTCGACTTCCTGCACGCGCAGCTCGACGCGCCGGCCGTGCAGACCCTCTCCCTCGAGCCGGCGGGAGCGTCGGAGCCCTCGTCGTGACCGGCGGCGTCGTGGTCAGGCTCGAGCGGGGCGACTCCCCCGATCTCGCCGGTCTGCTCACGCCACCACCTCCGCGGCACGCGCGCGTCTTCGCCGCCCGCGAGGGCGCGGTGCCCGTCGGCGCGATCGCGCTCGCTCCCGGGCCCGACGACTTCGCCGAGCTCCTCGCGCTCGCGGTGCTCCCGGAGGCGCGGCGGCGCGGAGTCGCCCGGCGCCTGATCGGTGCCGCGGAGGCGTGGGCGCGGGTGCAGCGGATCCGCACGCTGCGCTTCCGGGTCGCGGCGGACGCCCAGGACGCCCTCGACACCGCGCAGGCGCTCGGCTTCGTCGAGATCGACGGCTTCGGCGCCTACGTCGGCGACCCGTCGGGTGTGTGCTTCGCCAAGGCGCTCTGAGGCGTCAGCGGACTTCACGCGTCAGGCCAACCCGATCGCCCTGACCAGCGCCGTCGTCGCCGCCGCGGTGAGCACCACGGCGACCAGCGGCGCGCCGGCCACCGCGGCGAGGGCGCCGGCGGCGACGCCGAGTGCGCGGGAGGCGGGCGCCGGCTCGGTGCCGTCGGCGAGCGCCGAGACGAGGGCGACCGCGACGAGCAGCACGACCGTGCCGCGGTCGAGGAGGCGCCCCGTCGTCTCGCCGAGATCGATCCGGTCACGCAGCACCGCGCCGCCCGCGCGCAACGCGAAGCTGCCGATCGCCAGGACCACGATGCCGAGCGTGACCGCGGTCGTGCTCGGCACGGCGCCGCTCATGCGCGCCTCCCGGCGACGAGGAGCCCGGCGAGACCCAGCACCGGCGCGAGTCCGAGCGGCGCGATCGGCAGGGCCGCGAGCGCGATCACGGCCCCGGCGGTCGCCGCCGCCGCTGTCCGAGCTCCCCGCAGGGCGGGCAGGGCGAGCGCGAGCAGGACGGCCGGGAACACGGCGTCCAGCCCCAGCACCGCGGGGTCGGCGACCACCGCTCCGAGGAGGGAGCCGGTGAGCGCGCCGAGCGGCCAGGCGAGCGCCACCGCCGCGCCGGAGACCCAGAAGAGGGCGCGACGGCGTTCCGGAGTCGCCCCGCCCAGCGCGAGCGCCACGGTCTCGTCGTTGGCGAGGTGCGCACCGAGCAGACGGAGGCGGCCCGGGGTCAGGAATCCGCCGACCGCCATCCCGTAGGGCAGGGCCCGAACGTTCACGAGCAGCGCGGCGAGCGCCGCCGCCAGCGGAGCGCCTCCTGCGGCGACGACTCCCACGAAGAGGATCTCGGCCGACGCGCCGAACACGGCGATCGCGAGCAGCAGGATCTGCCACAGCGGGAACCCCGCCCCCGTGGCACCGAGACCGTAGGAGACGCCGACCACCGCGACCGAGAGGCCGACGAGCGCGATCGCCCGCAGATCGGCGCGGTCGATCGTTCGGAGCAACGAACGGGCGGCGTTTAGGCTGAACATGCGGCCATCGTGCCGCTCTGCCCCGCGTTCGTCAAGTCGAACGCTCGATCACGGAAGCGAACGATGACCGACTCCCCCCGCGACCTCGTCGCCTCGGCCCTGCGCCGCGAGCGCTCCCGCCTCGGGCTCAGCATCTCCGAGGTCGCCCGTCGCGCCGGGATCGCGAAGTCGACCCTGTCGCAGCTCGAAGCGGGCGAGGGCAACCCGAGCCTCGAGACGCTGTGGGCCCTCGGCGGCGCGCTCGGCGTCCCGTTCTCGCACCTCGTCGAGCCGCCGCGCCGCACCGTGCAGCTGATCCGCGCCGGCGACGGGCCGCGCATCGCCTCCGCCACCGCCGACTACGTGGCCACGCTGCTGAGCGCCTGCCCCCCGGGAGCGCGCCGCGACGTCTACCTCGTCGCCGGCGAGCCCGGAACGGCCCGCGACTCCGCCCCGCACGCCCGCGGGACGCTCGAGCACGTCGTGCTCTCGACGGGCCGCGCCCTCGTCGGCCCGGCCGAGGCACCCGTCGAGCTCGGCCCCGGCGACTACCTCTCGTACCCGGGCGACGAGCAGCACGTCTTCGACGCGCTCGAGCCGGGGACGACCGCGGTGCTCGTGTCGGAGCACGTGTAGCGCCTCGGCCGGAGGGCGACTAGTCCAGCGCGCAGACCTCGGACTCCGACAGCGCCCGCGCGATGCGCTCGCGGTGGTCGGCCGACATCGGCGGCAGCGCGTCCGGAGCGAACCAGCCGACCTCGGTCGACTCCTCGTCGGCGACGTGCGCCTCGCCCGAGACGTAGCGGGCGCGGACCGTGTGGTCGAGGTACTGCGCACGGTCGCCGTTCGGGTACTGCATCGGTGCGAGGGTGTGCACCCAGACGAGTCGCTCGACCTCGATGACGACGCCCGCCTCCTCGAGCGCCTCGCGCGCGGCCGTCGCCGAGACCGTCTCGCCGGGATCGATCACGCCGGTCACGGGCGTCCAGGCGCCGGTGTCGGAGCGGCGCACCAGCAGGACCTGCCGCGCGGGCTCGTCCCGGAGGATCACCGCGGTCACGCCGGTGAGCCAGAGGAGCTCGGTGCCGATCCGCTCGCGCAGCCGCAGGATGAAGTCGGGGGTCGCCACGGATCAGCCGGCGAGGGCGCCGGAATCGAGGGGCTCGGGCCGGAAGTCGAAGGTGACGACGCCCGCGGTGTCGAGGAACGGGCCGACGGACGCCTTGAACGCGTCGTGCGCCGGATCCCAGAGGCCCGCCTCCTCGACGGCGGGTCGCCCGAGGTAGTAGTTGAGATCCCCCTCCGACGCGAACGTGAGCACGAAGGCGCGGTCGAAGCCCTCGCCCGCCCCCTCTGTGCTCTGCTGCTGGCCGGTCTCGAGCGAGACGATGTAGGGGCGACCGTCGCGGACGCACTCGTCGCCGAGCGCCACGAAGCGCGCGACGACCTCGTCCACCTCGCTGACGAGTGCCGTCGGGCGGAACCGGAAGAGGACGATGTGCCGCAGGGTGCCGGGGCGGAAGTCGCGGGCGACGAAGCGCTCGGGGCCGACCTCGCCGAGGACCGCCGCCGCACGCTCGGGGCCACTCCGCCAGCGGGAGCCGATCGTCTCGGTGCCGACCGTCTCGGTGGTGCCCCGACCTGCGATCCCGGTCATGCCGACGCCCTCTCGGCGCGAGCCGCACGCCGCCGCTCACGATACCCCTCGACCAGGTTGTAGACGACCGGCAGTACGACGAGGGTGAGCACGGTCGACGAGACGAGACCGCCGATCACGACGATCGCGAGCGGCTGCGAGATGAAGCCGCCGTGGCCGGTGATGCCGAGCGCCATCGGCAGGAGCGCGAAGATCGTCGCGAGGGCCGTCATCAGGATCGGCCGGAGCCGCCGCTCGGTGCCGTGCAGCAGCGCCTCCCGCACCGGCATGCCGCGCTCGCGGTACTGGTTCACCAGGTCGACGAGCACGATCGCGTTCGTCACCACGATGCCGATCAGCATCAGCACGCCGATCAGCGACGGCACGCCGAGCGGGACGCCGGTGATCACCTGGAGGAGGATCGCGCCGGTCGCCGCGAACGGCACCGAGACCAGCAGCAGAAGGGGCTGCAGGAGCGAGCGGAACGTCGCCACCATCACGACGTAGACGATCAGGATCGCGACGAGCAGCGCGATGCCGAGCTGCGAGAACGCATCGGTCTGGTCGGCGGTGACGCCGCCGAGCGACGCCGAGACACCGGCCGGCAGCTCGGTGTCGTCGATGGCGCTCTGCACGGCGACGTTCGCGGAGGCGAGGTCGTCACCCTCCGGAGTCACGGTGATCGTCGCGGTGCGCTGGCCGCGCTCGGTGGTGATGCTCGCGGGCCCGTTCGTCTGCTCCACGGCAGCGAGTGTCGACAGCGCGACCTCGCCGGTGAGCGTCGGGATCGGCAGCGACGAGAGCTCGTCGACCGTCGCCGGAGGCTGGGCGTCGGCGAGGTAGATCGAGAGGGTCCGGTCGTCGATGACGACGCTGCCGACCTGCGTCGGCTGCAGCGCCTGGCTCACGATCGTGCCCACGGCCACCTCGCTGAGGCCCGCGCGCGCCGCGGCGTCGCGATCGACGCGCACGGCGATGTAGGGCAGGGAGGAGGAGAGGTTGCTCTCGGCCTGGCTGATGCCGTCGGTGGCGCGCAGCGCCTCCAGGAGCGCGTCGTTCGCGCTCTGCAGGTCGCTCTGCGACGCGGTCGAGAGGTCGACCTCGATGTCGGAGGAGGCCCCGAACCCGGAGGAGGCCGCCACGCTGATGTCGTCGGGCGAGGCGATCGCTCCGAGCGCGTCGCGGACGTCGGACTGCACGACCTCCTGGTCGGCCGACTCGTCGGTGGTGACCGAGTAGCGGATCGACGAGCCGCCTCCTCCGCCGCCGAAGGCGCTCTGCAGACCGCCGCCGGCGGAGCCGACCGAGAGCTGGACGGTCTCGACCCCGCCGACGTCGAGGATCGCGGCACTCGCCTGCTGGGCGGTCGCGTCCTGCGCGTCGAGGCTCTGACCGACGGGCACCGTCTGGGTGACGGTGAAGGTGTTCTGCCCGCTCGCGCCGAGGAAGTTGGTCTTCATCAGCGGGTAGAGCGCCCCGGTCCCGACGAGGACGAGGAGCGCGAGCAGCACGGTGGCGACCGAGTGGCGCAGCGTCCACCCGATGATCGGGCCGTAGACGCGCTGCAGGGCGGAGCCGCGGCGCGGAGCCGCGTGGGCGCCGTGGTGGGGTGCCTCGGAGGTAGCGACCGGTGCGGTGACGACCGGCCCGGTGGCGACCGGCGCACCCTCGCCCGTGGCGGTGCGCTCCTCGGCGAGAGCCGCCTGCGCCGCCTCGCGCACTCCCGCGCGCTTCGAGGGCCGCAGGAGCCAGTAGGCGAGCACCGGCACGATGGTCAGCGCCACGACGAGCGAGGCGAGCAGCGCGATCGACACGGTCAGCGCGAACGGGCGGAACAGCTCGCCCGTGGTTCCGCCGACGAACGAGATCGGCAGGAACACGGCGACGGTCGTGATCGTCGAGGCGGTGATCGCCCCGGCGACCTCCCGCACGGCGACCGCGATCGTGGCGGCCCGCTCCTCTCCCGCGTCGAGGTGCCGCTTGATGTTCTCGATCACGACGATGGAGTCGTCGACCACGCGGCCGATCGCGATCGTCAGGGCGCCGAGCGTGAGGATGTTGAGCGTGTAGCCCGCGGTCTGCAGGCCGATGAAGGTGATCAGCACCGAGGTCGGGATCGAGATCGCCGTCACGAGCGTCGCGCGCACCGACAGCAGGAACACCAGGATCACCAGCACCGCGAAGACGAGGCCGAGCGCACCCTCCTGCGCGAGCGACTCGATCGAGTCCTGGATGTAGGGGGCCTGGTCGAAGACGGAGGTGAAGGTCGCCCCGTCGCCGAGCGACGCCTCGAGATCGGGCAGCAGAGCGGTGACGCCCGTCGACACCTCGACGGTGTTCGCGGCGGGGAGCTTCGTGATCGAGAGGGTCAGGGCGGGCTGCCCGTTGACCCGCGAGATCGAGGTGATCGGCGCATCCGTGACGGCGACGGTGGCGACGGAGCCGATCGTGGAGAGGACCGGTGCGGCGGTGAGCGGCGCGGAGGCGGCGGACGCCGGGAGCGAGGGCAGCAGGGGCAGCGCCGCGATGTCGTCCGTCGAGCCGAGCTTCACGCCCGACTGCACCGAGAAGGTCGAGCCGTCCTGGGTGATCTCGCCGCCGGCGACGAGCACTCCGTTCTGCTGCAGGGCGGTGCGGATGTCGGTGACCGAGAGCCCGGCGGCGGCGAGAGCGGCGTCGTCGGGAGTGATGGTGACCCGCTGCGCGCTCTCGCCGACGAGCGCCACCTCGCGGACGCCCTCGACCTTCTCGAGATCGGGGATGACGCTCGCGCGCAGCTCGCTCGCGAGGGCCTTCGCGTCTCCGTCGCTCGAGACGGCCAGCTGCAGCACCGGCAGGTCGTCGAACGAGCCGGTGACCACCTGCGGGTCCACGCCCTCGGGGAGGGTGCTCTTGATGCGGTTGATCGCCTGCAGGATCTTCTGCTCGGCGGTCGCGAGGTCGGTGCCGTAGACGAAGGAGGCGGAGATCAGCGACGAGTTCGTCGACGAGGTCGCGCTGGTCGTCTCGAGCCCGGGGACGCCCTGGATCGCGGTCTCGATCGGGGTCGAGACGTCGTCGTTCACCACCTCGGGCGCGGCTCCGGGATAGCTCGAGACCACGGCGAGCTGCGGGAACGAGATCGACGGAGCGAGCTCCTGTTTGAGCCCGGTGAGGGCGACGCTGCCGAAGACGGCGACGACGACGGTGACGAGCGCGATGAGCGCCCGGTTCTTCATGCTGAGGACCGCGAGGAGATGCACCCTAGGAGTCTTCCATCAGCCGGCTGAGGGTTCGTCTAGACCACGTCGGCGAGATAGCCGGTCTCGGCGGCGGGGTGCCGGGCGACCTGCGCCCAGGCGGTGGCGAGCGCCTCGACGGCGCGGTCGGTCGCCTCCGGCGAGTAGCCGATCGGGATGCGGAGGAAGCGCTCGAAGGCGCCGTCGATCCCGAATCTCGGCCCCGCGGTGATCAGCAGGCCGGAGGTGCGCGCGGCCAGCGCCAGCTGCGAGCTCGCCGGGCGGCCGAGACCGACCCAGGTCGAGAGGCCGCCCGAGACGCGCGGGACGCTCCACTCCGGGATCGCCAGGGCGAGCGCCTCCTCGAGGTGGTCGCGGCCGGCGCGCAGCTGCTCGCGGCGCAGCGCGAAGACCTCGTCCATCCGCCCGAGCATGTCGGCGACGAGGAGCTGCTCGAGGATCGGGCTGCCGAGGTCGCCGGCCGACCGGGCGGCGACGAGCTTGCGGATGACGCTCCGATCGGCGCGGATCCAGCCGATGCGGATGCCTCCCCACAGCGTCTTGCCGACGGAGCCGATCGAGATCACCGTGCCCTCCGGTCCGTACGAGGCGAACGGCAGCGGCGTCATCCGCCGGTCGATGTCGAGCTCGGCCGTGGTCTCGTCGGCGACGATCAGGGTGCCCTGCCGCGCGGCCGCCGCGATCGCGCGCTCGCGCAGCTCCGGGGCCATCGAGCGACCGGTCGGGTTGTGGAAGTCGGGCATGAGGTAGGCGAGCGTGGGGCTGGTGCCCCGGAGCGCCGCGAGGAGCCCCTCGGCGTCCCAGCCGTCGGCGCCGTCGACGTTCACGGGCACCAGGCGCGCCCCGGCGAGGCGGAGCGCCTCGTAGGCGTGCGGGTAGGTCGGCGCCTCGATCAGGGCGCGGTCGCCGCGGGCGAGCAGCGTCCGCGCCACGAGGGCGATCGCGTGCTGGGCGCCGATGGTCACCATGATCTGGCCGGGCTCGGTGCGCAGCCCCCGCCGCTCGTAGCGCTCGGCGATGGCCCGGCGGAGCACCGGCAGGCCGACGGTGTCGTAGGAGCCGGAGTCGAAGTACTCGGGAGCGAGGCGGGCGGCGCGGGCGTACGCCTCCGCGAGCTCGGGGACCGCGGGCAGGGCCGCCTTGGTGAAGTCGAGGAAGTCGGGGGCGAGCGCGGGCACGGCGTGGACCGCGGCACCGGGCAGGCGCGTCACGCTGCCGGAGCCGCGCACGCTGACGAGGTAGCCGCTCTCCCGCAGCTCCCGGTAGGCGGCGGCCACCGTCGTCCGGCTCACGCCGAGCCTGGTCGACAGCTCGCGCTCGGCGGGGAGTCGGCTGTCGGCCGGGATCCGGCCGTCGATGCTCAGGAGGCGGATGCGGTCGGCGAGGGCCAGGTACGCCGGGCGGGTGCCCCGCTGCTCACGCCAGTCGCCGAGGAGGGTCTGCAGGGCGCGAACGCCGAAGTGGACATCGGCCATGTGTCCAAGGTAGCCGGATTGGACCGCGCGAGAAAGGCCAATCCTCGAGTGGGATGGGGTCATGATCAGCACCGCCCCGACGCTCGCCGTCGCCCCTCCCCTGAGCCAGTGGCGCTGGAGACCCGTTCCGCGGCTGCTGGTCGGCCTCGTACTCTATGGATTCGCGGACGCGATGATGATCAGCGCAGGGATCGGCGTCGATCCGTGGACCGTGTTCGCGCAGGGCCTCTCGCGCCAGACCGGACTGGGGATCGGACTGCTCACGAATCTGATCGGCCTGCTCGTCCTGCTCCTGTGGATCCCTCTGCGTCAGCGCCCGGGGCTCGGCACGGTGCTCAACGTGCTCGTCGTCGGGACGATGATCGACGTCGGCATCGCCGTGCTGCCCGAGCCGGAGCTCTGGTGGGGGCGGGCGCTGATGTTCGCCGGCGGACTCCTGCTGCTCGCCGTCGCCAGCGGGATCTACATCGGTGCGCGTCTCGGGCCCGGCCCCCGCGACGGGCTGATGACCGGGCTGCACACCCGCACGGGCCTTCCGATCTGGGTCGGCCGCTCGGGAGTGGAGGTCACCGTGCTGCTGATCGGCTGGGCGCTCGGCGGCGATGTCGGCCTCGGCACCCTGCTCTTCGCAGCGCTCATCGGCCCGCTCTGCTCGGTGACGCTGCCGCTGTTCGGGGTGCGGAAGCACTGAGAACGCCCCGCCCGGGTTCCCGAGCGGGGCGTTCGCGGCGACTCGCCTAGCGCTTGGCGGCGAGCTGGGCGCGGGTGCGGTCGGCCTCGTCCGACTCCTGGATCGAGGCGATCCCCTCGGTGATCGAGGTGCCCGAGGCGGGAGCACGGTGCTCGTCGGATCCGTGCTCGTCCGCTCCGAGGGTGGCCTCGTCGAACGGCCGACGTCCGCCGAGGACCTCGCGGACCTGCCCCATGTCGATCTGCTTCGTCCAGGTGCCGACGAGCAGGGTGGCGACCGCGTTGCCGGTGAAGTTGGTGACGGCGCGCGCCTCCGACATGAACCGGTCGATGCCGACGATGACGCCGACTCCGTTGACGAGGTCGGGGCGGAAGGACTGCAGGCCGCCCGCGAGGGTGGCCAGGCCCGCTCCGGTGACGCCCGCAGCGCCCTTCGAGGCGACCATCATGAACAGGAGGAGGCCGATCTGCTCCGGGATCGACATCGGCGCGCCGGTGGCCGAGGCGATGAAGAGCGAGGCCATCGTCAGGTAGATCGCGGTGCCGTCGAGGTTGAACGAGTAGCCGGTCGGGACGGTGATGCCCACGACGGGCTTGGAGACTCCGAGGTGCTCCATCTTCGCGATCAGGCGGGGCAGAGCGGCCTCGGAGGAGGAGGTTCCGACGATCAGCAGGTACTCGCGGGCCAGGTACTTCATGAGCGAGAAGATGTTGACGCCGGTGACCAGGCGCAGCAGCAGCCCGAGGATGACGACCACGAAGATCGCGCAGGTGAGGTAGAACCCGATCATCAGGGTGGCGAGGGCGACGACAGCACCCCAGCCGGTCTCGCCGACGACGGCCGCGATCGCACCGAACGCTCCGATCGGGGCGACCCAGAGCACCATCGAGAGGATGCGGAAGACGAGGGTCTGCAGCTGCTTGATGGCTCCGAGGATCGGCTGGCCCTTGGCGCCCATCTTCTGCAGGGCGAAGCCGACGAGGAGGGCGACGAAGAGGGTCTGCAGGATGCTGCCGTCGACCAGCGACGAGAAGAGCGAGACCGGGATGATGCCGAGCAGGAACTCCGAGGTGGTCTCGGCCTTGAGGTCGCTCGTGTCGTAGGTGGCGCCCGAGATGTCGAGGCCCTCTCCCGGGTGCAGGAGGTTGCCGACGACGAGGCCGATGCCGAGCGCGAAGGTCGACATGATGATGAAGTAGCCGAGCGCGAGACCGCCGACCTTGCCGACCGTCGCGGCCTTCGCGATCGATCCGATGCCGATCACGATCGTGCAGAAGATGATCGGCGCGATCATCATCTTGATCAGGCCGACGAAGGCCTTGCCGATGGGTGCGAGACCGGCCGCGAACTCCGGCGCGACGAGACCGACGACGATGCCGGCGGCGACGGCGATGACGACCGCGATGTAGAGCCAGTGGTTGCGGTCGATCCGCCTGCGGGTAGTGCTTCCGGGCGTCTTTGCCATGAGCGTGTCCTGTCTCTTCGTCGAGGCGGCGGAGCGGGGGCTCCGGCACAGGACGATGCTGGCAACGCCTCCGTGGGGCCGTGGGGTTGCGTTCATACTGTTCACGGAACGAGGAGGTCGCGATGGTCAGGCCTGCCGCCGCGCGCGGCCCGCGCGGGAGCATCGCGGCGCGTCTGTTCGCGATCCAGCTGCTGTGCATCCTGCTGGTCGGGGCCTCGGCGGTCGTCGTTCTCGCGATCGACGCCCGCGGCCGGGCGGGCGAGGAGGCGGCCCAGCGCAGCCTGGTCGTCGCGCGCACCGTGGCCGACAACCCGTTCGTGCTCGAGGCGACCGCGCAGCCGGATCCGTCGGCGGCGCTGCAGCCGTACGCCGAGGAGATCATGGCCGACACCGGCGTCGACTTCCTCACGATCATGAACCCCGACCGCACCCGCTACACCCACCGCGACCGCGACCAGATCGGGCTGCCCTTCATCGGCACCATCGCGCCTGCGCTCGAGGGGCGCACGTTCACCGAGACCTACACCGGCACGCTCGGCCCGTCGGTGCGCGCCGTCGCTCCGATCGAGAGCGCCGACGGGACCGTCGTGGCGCTCGTCTCGGCGGGAGTCACGCTCTCGGCGGTCGACGCCTCCTTCGTCTCGCGCGTGCAGTTCGTGGCGTGGGGCGTGCTCGGCGCGGTCGCGCTCGGGGGGTTCGGCTCGTGGCTGCTCGCCCGCTACCTGCGCCGGGTCACCGGCGGCCGCGGGCCGGAGCAGATAAGCCAGGTCTTCGCCTACTACGAGTCGGTCCTGCACTCGGTCCGCGAGGGCCTGCTCCTCGTCGACGACCGGGGGCGGCTCGTGCTCGCCAACGACCACGCGCTCGAGCTGCTCGGACTCGAGGGCGTGCAGACCCCCGTCCCGGTCGCCGAGCTCGACATCCCGGAGTCGTTGCGCGAGCTGCTGCAGGCCGACGAGCCGATCGCCGACCGCCTCGTGGTCGCCCGCGAGCGGACCCTGGTGGTGAACGAGCGGCCGGCCGCCTCCCCCGGCGCGCGGCCGCTCGGCACCGTGACGACCCTCCGCGACCGCACCGAGCTGCAGCGCGTGAGCGGCGAGCTGGAGTCGATGCGCACCATGTCCGACGCGCTGCGCTCGCAGACCCACGAGTTCTCGAACCGGCTGCACACCATCGCGTCGCTGATCGAGCTCGGCCGCCCCGAGGAGGCGCTCGCCTTCGCGGCCGGCGAGCTGAACCTGAGCCAGCGGCTCGCCGACCGGGTCCTCGGCTCGGTGCAGGAGCCGGTGATCGCCGCGCTGCTGCTCGGCAAGGCGGCGCAGGCCCGCGAGCGCGGGGTCGAGCTGCATCTCGAGACCCACCTCGAACCGGGGACGCAGGGCTTCGAGCCGGGCGACCTGGTGACCGTGCTCGGGAACCTGATCGACAACGCGCTCGACGCGGCCGCCTCCTCCGCCGGTGATCGCGAGCCGTGGGTCGAGGTGTACCTGGGTCTGTCCGACGGCACGGATCTCGTGCTGCAGGTCTCGGACAGCGGGCCGGGGGTCGAGGCCGCCGCCGACGTGTTCGCACGCGGCTACTCGACCAAGGAGTCGGACGCGTTCGGTCGCGGGATCGGGCTGGCGCTGGTCCAGCAGGTGGTCGAGCGGCTCGGCGGGAGCATCGAGGTGTCGCGGCACGTCGGTGCGGTGTTCACGGTGCAGCTGCCGCTGCGCGAGGCGGCCCGGCGATGACGCCGATCCGCGTGCTCGTGGTCGAGGACGAACCGCTGACCGCGAGCGCCCACGCCGACTACGTGCGCAGGGTCGACGGGTTCGAGGTCGCCGCGGTCGCGGGCAGCGGCGCCGAGGCGATCCGCGCGCTGCGGGCCGACTCCGGCATCGCCCTGATCCTGCTCGACATGAACCTGCCCGACATGGGCGGGCTGGACCTCTGCCGGGCGGTCCGCACGGCGGGCCTCGACGTCGACGTGATCGCGATCACCGCCGTGCGGGACGCGGCGGTGGTGCGCGCCTCCGTCTCCGCCGGGATCGTGCAGTACCTGATCAAGCCGTTCGTCTTCAGCGCGTTCGCCGCGAAGCTCGCGAGCTACCGCTCCTACCGCGAACGGATGCGCGGCGCGGCCGTGGCGAGCCAGCACGAGGTCGACGGAGCGTTCGCGGCACTGCGGACCTCGAACGCCCCGGGACTCGCGAAGGGCCTCTCGGCCGACACGCTCGACGCGGTCACCGCGCTGCTGGGGCCGGTCGGACTCTCGGCCGGCGAGCTCGCCACGCGCCTCGACATCTCGCGGGTGACGGCCCGGCGCTACCTCGAGCACCTGGCCGACAGCGGAGTCGCCGAGCGCGCCCCGCGCTACGGCTCGCCGGGGCGCCCGGAGCTCGAGTACCGGCGGCGCTAGGTCACGCCGAGGCAGTCCGGCTCGTGCCCAGTGCCGCAACGATCTCCTCCTCGATCAGGTCGTAGTTGATCGCCGCGCCGACGCGGAGGCCGTCGGCGGCGGACGCCATCACCTGCGCCATCGGCTCGACCAGGGAGCCGGCGGCGAAGACGCGCGGCACTCCGGTGCGCCCCATCGGGTCGGCGGCGAGGTGGCGGGTTGCCCCGGAGGGGTGGTCGACGAGCTCGAGGCCGAGTCCCTCGGGCAGGACCGCCTCGACCCGCGGGCCGACGACGACCGCATCGAGCGGGTGCAGGCGCCCGTCGATCCGGACGCCGACGACGTGGTCGCCCTCGACGACGACCTCCTCGACGAGGCCGGGGATCAGCTCGATGCCGCGTGCGGCGAGGGCCTCGGCCTCCTCGGCCGAGGGCACGAACACGCCGTTCGAGAGGATCGAGGTGCGATCGCTCAGCTGCCGGAACATCTGCGCCTGGTGACCCGAGAAGGAGCTGCCGAGCACGCCGATCCGCGTGCCGCGCACCTCGTAGCCGTGGCAGTACGGGCAGTGCAGCACGTCGCGTCCCCATCGCTCGGCGAGCCCGGGGATCGCGGGCAGGTGGTCGCGGACACCGGTGGCGAGCAGCAGGCGGCGGGCGCGCAGCACGGTGCCGTCGGCGAGCGTCGCCGACACTCCGTCCGGACCGGCCGAGGCGCTCAGGACCTCCCCCTCGACGACTCGGGCGCCGTAGCCCTCGGCCTCGACGCGGCCGAGGCGCGCGAGCTCGGTCGGCGACGTTCCGTCGCGGGTCAGGACGTTGTGCGCGCCGGGCGAGGGGGCGTTGCGCGGCGGGCCGCCGTCGACGACGAGCACGTCGCGGAGGCTCCGGCCGAGGGCGGTCGCGGCGGCGAGGCCGGCGAAGGAGGCGCCGATGATGAGGACGTCGGCGGGGGCAGTGGTGGTGGAGGTCATGATCCGATGGTGCGCCGGACGGCATCCGAGTGCGAGGAACCGTGCCGGAACGGCATGACCGGACCGCCTCCGTGGGAGGCTCGACGCATGGACACCGCGCACTCTCTCTCCGATGACGAGATCGTGGCGGCCGTCGGCGCGCGACTGCGACGCCTCCGGACCCGCCGCGACCGCACGCTGGCCTCGCTCGCGGCCGAGACGGGCATCTCGGCGAGCACCCTGTCGCGGCTCGAGAGCGGCGGCCGGCGCGCGACGCTCGAGCTGCTCCTCCCGATCGCGCGGGCCCTCGGGGCGCCGCTCGACGAGCTGGTCGGAGCGGCCCCCGAGGACCCGCGGGTGCACGGGCGCCCGATCTCACGCCACGGGATGGTGATCCAGCCGCTCAGCCGCGACGCGGGCGCGCTGCAGGCGTTCAAGACCACGATCCCGGCAGGTCCCGTCCCCGAACCCGAGCAGCAGCGGACCCACGAGGGCTTCGAGTGGCTCTACGTGATCAGCGGGCGGCTCCGGCTGAAGCTCGGCGAGCACGATCTGGTGCTGCCCGCCGGCGAGGCAGCCGAGTTCGACACCCGGGTGCCGCACTGGTTCGGCCGCGCCGACGAGAGGGCGGTCGAGTTCCTCAGCCTGTTCGGGCGGCAGGGCGAGCGGATGCACGTCCGCGCCTCGACGAGGCGCTGACGGCTCCGTCCGCCCCGGGGTCAGACCTCGCCGAGCACCTCGCGGACGAAGCCGGTCGTCTTCGCCCGCAGCGTCGCGATCCGCTCGGCCTTCGCCGCCTCGACGTCGAAGCCGACGTAGGCGACCGACGGGCGGGTGCGCACGTTCGCCGAGCACTGGAACTCCGCGCAGATCAGCGTGCCGAGGGTGTCTCCCGCCCGACCGGCCGGCCCGGCCTTCTTCGCCCCGAAGAAGACCACGTCGTTGGGGAGGCGGACGTCGCGGCACCACGTGCACTGCGCCCGCGAGCGCGGGTTCGCGTCGGCCTGGCGGAGCACCACGCCGACGAGCCGCTCCTCGAGCGGGACGACGACGTAGGCGCGGCGGCCGATCTTGCGGTCGCGCCAGCCGAGATGGTCGACCGCGTCCCAGTCGAAGGAGTCGAAGCCGGTCGGCAGCGAGAGGTCGGCGACCTCCTTGCGCGAGGCGTTCACGAAGGAGTCGCGGATGGTCTGTTCGGTCAGAGGCAGCATGAGAGCACCGTTCGGTGGGGCCCGGCGATCCGGGCGGAATCAAGGGGGAGGAAGGCGCGACGAAGAGAGCCGGCCTGTCGACCGGTCTTCGAAGGCGCCGCTGCCCGGTCGTCCGCGGACGGACCGGGAGCGGCCGCTACCTGACGCCGGCGGTGCGACCGCCGACGACCTCCTTGCTGCTCATCCCCCCAGCCTAAGCGCTCAACCCAGGTGCGCCACGGCCTCCTGCGGAGCCTGCGAGAGGAACTCCTCCTTCTTGATGCGGATCATCGCGAAGGCGATCACGGAGGCGAGCACCAGGCCGACCGCGGCCGCGACGAACACCGCGGAGTAACCGTCGACGAACGTGACGGGCGAGCCCTGCTCCCCCGCGACTCCGGCGTAGATCGTCGTGAAGATCGAGAGGCCGATCGAGCCGCCGATCTGCATCGCGGCGTTCGCGGTCGCTCCGGCGGCACCGGCGTCGTGCCCGGCGACTCCGGTCAGCGCCACGTTCTGCACGGGCACGAAGATCATCGCCATTCCGATGCCGAGCAGGATCAGCGCGGGCAGCACCTGCACGAGGTAGGAGCCGTCGGGCGTGATGCGGCTGAGGTAGACGAGACCGGCGGCCGCGATCAGCGGGCCGACGATCATCAGGACGCGCGGTCCGACGCTCGGGAGCAGCTTGGTGGCGACGCCCGCGACGATCATGATCGTGACGGTCATCGGGAGGTTGGCGAGGCCCGCCTCGAGCGGCGCGAGGCCCAGCACCAGCTGCAGGTGCAGCGTCAGGTAGAGGGTCGAGCCGATCATGACGCTGCCGACGATCGCCTGGATGAGGAACGCGCCTCCGCGGACCCGATCGGCGACGATGCGCAGCGGCAGCAGGGGGTGGTCGGAGCGCGCCTGGATGCGGACGAACAGCGCGAGCAGCAGGACTCCGGCGAGGAGGAAGCCGAGGGTGTCGACGCGCAGCCAGCCCTGCTCGGCGAGGGTGAAGCCGTAGACGACGCTGGCGAGGCCGAGCGCGACGGTGATCGTGCCGGCGATGTCGAAGCGGTTCTTCCCCTCGGCGCGGCTCTCGGTGACGAGCAGCGCGCCGGCGACGACGCCGACGATCACGACGGGGACGTTGACCAGGAGGCACCAGCGCCAGTCGGCGAACTCGGTGAGCAGACCGCCGAGGACGAGACCGACGGCGGCGCCCGCTCCGGCGACCGAGCCGAAGACGGCGAAGGCGGTGTTGCGCTCGCGCCCGCCGGGGAACGACACGGTGAGCAGGGCGAGCGCGGCGGGGGCGAGCAGTGCGGCGAAGGCGCCCTGCAGGCCGCGGGCCGCGATGAGCTCGGTTCCGGAGGAGGCGACTCCGCCCCACGCGGAGGCGGCGCCGAAGCCGATCATGCCGATCAGGTAGGTGCGCTTGCGGCCGGTGTAGTCGGCAATGCGGCCGCCCAGGAGCAGGAGCGCGCCGAACGCGAGGGCGTAGGCGGTGACGACCCACTGGCGCTCGACGTCGGTCAGACCGAGGTCGGCCTGCGCGGCGGGCAGCGCGATCGTGACGATGGTTCCGTCGAGGACGACGACGAGCTGGGTCATCGCGAGGATCACGAGGACCCACCAGCGGCGGGAGGAGGAGGGCGCGGTCATTGCAGGCCTTTCGAAGCGGAGGGAGCGGGACCGGCGGGTCCGGATCCGAGCCGCATCACTGGGGCTGAACCACCCCAACTGGTTGGTTGGGCACGGACGAGTGTAACGTTCGACCGCCTGGAGGTGTCAGCGTGGATCAGACGAACATCGAGAAGACGTCGGCGCGCGAGCGCATCCTGCAGGCCGCGACCGCCGAGTTCGCGGCCCACGGCTTCGCGGGGGCCCGGGTCGACCGGGTCGCCGCCGCCGCCGGACTCAACAAGGAGCGGCTCTACGCCTACTACGGCGGCAAGCGCGGGCTCTTCGTCTCGACCGTCGTCGAGGCGCTGCGGGCGCTCGACGAGACGCTCCTCGCCGAGGTCGCCGACCTGCCCGACCTCGCCGGCCGGATGTTCGACCACGTCTGGGAGCACCCGGAGTTCCTGCGCCTGCTCACCTGGGCTCGCCTCGAGGGCGAGGGCGTCTGGGAGGAGGCCGGCGAGCGGCTCGGCGGCATCCCGGCTCCGGAGGCCCGCGTGCTCGAGTGGCAGCGCGCCGGCGTCGTCGACGCGAGCTGGGCGGCCGACGACCTCTTCATCGCGCTGCTCGGGCTCTGCGAGATCTGGCACCTGACGCCGTTCGCGCAGCGCGGGGGTGAGGGCGAGGCCACCCGGGAGCGGCGTCGGGCCTTCGTGGTGCACGTCGCGGCGCTGGTGGGCGCGCCGGCCTGAGATGCTCGCGTGCGATCTGCAGGAGGCGGTGCGGTCTGCAGGAGGCGGTGCGATCTGCAGGAGCTGAGCACCCGATCGGATCACAACCTCAGCTCGCCGACGTCAGCCGCTCGAGGTAGCCCGCGAACGCGCGGAGATCCTCCTCGGGCCAGGAGCTCAGCGCCTCCTGCATCCGCCGGCGCTGGAGGCCGCCGAGGTCGGCCATCCGAGCACGCCCCTCGGCGGTGAGCGCGAGGAAGCGCGCACGTCCATCGGCCGGATCGGCCGTCATCTCGACCAGACCCAGCCGGCCGAGCTGGCGGGCCTGGCGGCTGATCGCACTGCGGTCGACTCCGAGCTGGAGCGCGGCGGCGCTGGAGTGGACCGGTCCGCAGCGCTCGAGCATCCGGAGGAGCCGGAGCCCGAAGGGCGGCAGCCCCGGGTCGATGGCCGCGGCCGCATCGCGGACCGCGGCCCGCACCTGGACGGCGAGCGCGGTGATCTGCTCCTCGACCTCGAGCAGGGCGCTCGCCGCCGGCGCGGTCGTCATCAGCGCTGCTCGACCACGTCGATCGAGCCGGTCGGGCGGGCGTCCGCTGCGTGCCGCGCGTGGGCGGCGGGAGCCGCGTGACGGGCGAGGTGCTCGGTCTGCTCGGCGGGCTGCGCCTGACCGACGGGCCGCAGGGCGGCCTGGCCGTCGGAGGCGCCGATGAGGGCGTCCTCGGCGGCTTTGATCGTGCGCGCCGGCTCCGCCTTCAGCTGCACCGCGTTCTTGGTGCCGAGGTCGACGTTCGGGAGCAGGACGACGGCGATGAGCGTGACGAGCGCCAGCGGGATGCTGAACAGGAACACGTCGCCGATGCCGATCCCGTAGGCGCTCTCGACCACGACGCGGACGGCGTCGGGGAGGGTCGAGACCTGCGGGATGGTACCGCCGCCGAGCGCCTGCGCCGCGACCGCCTGGTCGGCGGGAGCGAGAGCGGCGATGCCGCTCGCCGTGCGGTCCGCGATGACGGTGCCGAGGATCGACCCGAGGACCGAGACGCCGATGGTGCCGCCGAGGCTGCGGAAGAAGGTGACCGCGCTGGTGGCGACTCCGAGGTTCTTGACCTCGATCGAGTTCTGCACGACGAGCACCAGGTTCTGCATCAGCATGCCCAGACCCGCGCCGAGGACCGCCATCGAGAGGCCGACGTACACGAAGCTGGTGTCGTAGCGCAGCTGGCTCAGGAGCGACGTGCCGACGACCGAGAAGACGGCGCCGGTGATCATGATCGCCTTCCACTTTCCGGTGCGCGAGATGATGCCTCCGAAGATCGTCGAGGCGATCAGCAGCCCCGCCATCAGCGGGATCGTCAGGAGGCCCGACTGGGTGGGCGTGGCGCCGCGCGAGAGCTGCATGTACTGCGCGAGGAACACCGCGGTGCCGAACAGCGAGACTCCGACCGAGATGCTGGCGACGACCGCGAGGCTGAAGGTGCGGTTCTTGAACATGCTCATCGGGATGATCGGCTCGGCGACCGTCAGCTCCGTGATGACCGCGGCGATGAGCAGGACGACGGCTCCGCCGACCATGACGGCGGTCTCCCACGAGGCCCAGTCGAAGTTCTTGCCGACCAGCGACACCCAGATCAGCAGGAGCGAGACGCCGCCCGCGATCAGCACGGCACCGAGGTAGTCGATCTTCACCGTGCGCTTGGGGTGGGCGGGGAGGCGGAGGGTGACCTGGAGCAGGATGATCGCGACGATCGCGACCGGCAGCGCGATGAAGAAGTTCCAGCGCCAGCCGAACGCGTCGGTGACGACGCCGCCGAGCAGCGGGCCGCCGACGGTGCCGATGGCCATCACTCCGCCGAAGAGACCGGCGTACTTGCCGCGCTCACGCGGGCTGATGATGTCGGCCATGATGATCTGGCTCAGCGCTGCGAGTCCGCCGGCGCCGAGGCCCTGGAACACGCGGAACACGATCAGCATGTCGGTGTCCTGCGAGAACCCGGCGGCCGCCGATCCGATCACGAAGATCGCGAGCGCGAGCTGGATCAGCAGCTTGCGGTTGAAGAGGTCGGCGAACTTGCCCCAGAGCGGAGTCGAGACGGTGGTCGCGAGCAGCGTCGCGGTGACGACCCACGTGTAGGCGTTCTGGTCGCCCTTGAGGTCGGAGATGATCAGCGGCAGCGAGGTCGACACGACCGTGCCCGCGAGGATCGAGACGAACATCCCGAGCAGCAGGCCGCTGAGGGACTCGAGCACCTGGCGGTGCGACATCGACCCGTCGGGGCCGGCGGGGGTGGCGCGCTCCGCAGTGGCGAGCGCGCGATCTGGGCGGGACATTCTGCTCCTCTTGACGATGCGGTCTGCGGTCGACGACCGGCACTGGTTGACCTACGTCAACTATTGACCGAGAGCAACTATATAGCCTGGCTCGCCTTTCGGGGAGACCTCTCGCCGATCCCGTCGTCGGAGTTCGGGGCGGAGTCCTGCCGCCTCTGACGAGGCTGCCGGAGTGGACGAGGCTGCAGGAGTGGACGAGGCTGCCGGAGTGGACGAGGCTGGTGCGACGGACGCGCGCGACAGAGCGGACGAGTACGAAGCGGAGCGTCCTCGAGTCGTGCGACCGGGGAGGAGGAACGCACGTGGAACGACGGACCCTGCCCGTGCTCGACAGCACGATGGCGTTCCTCGAGGCCGGCTCCGGACCGACCGTCGTGCTGCTGCACGGCAACCCCACCTCGTCGCATCTCTGGCGCAACGTCATCCCCGGCGTGGCGGAGGCGGGCTACCGGGTGATCGCGGCGGATCTGATCGGCATGGGGCGGTCGGGGTCATCGGGCCGGGGCTACCGACTGGTCGATCATCTCGCCTATCTCGAAGCCTTCCTGGACGCACTCGGCGTTCCCGATCCTGTTCTCGTCGGCCACGACTGGGGCGGTGTCCTGGCGCTGGCCCTCGCACGCTCGCGCCCGGCGTCCGTTCGCGGTGCGGCAGTCCTCGAAGCCCACCTCCATCCGATCGACGACTGGTCGGATCTGAGCGAGGCGGACTCCGAGATGTTCTCCCGACTGCGCGCTCAGGGGTCCGGCGAGCAGGCCGTCATCGAGGACAACTTCTTCGTCGAGGTCGTGCTGCCCGCTGGAGTCGTCCGCGATCTCGCCGCTTCCGACCACGACGGGTACCGCGCTCCGTTCACCGATGCGGCAGCGCGTGCACCGATCCTGCAGTGGGTGCGAGAGATCCCATCGCCGGCGAACCCGCCGATGTCGTGGACCTGGTCACGCGCAATCAGGACGCGCTGCGGGATCCGAGACTCCCCACGCTGGTCCTCTACGGTGACCCCGGCGCGGTGATCGGCGAGGCCGAGGTGGGATGGTGCGCCTCGCACGGCCGTGCGATGACGCTCGCGGCGATCGGACAGGGGACCCACTTCCTCCCCGAGGACCGACCGGACGAGATCGCCGATGCCCTCGCCGCGTGGCTGCGGACCCTCGGGTCGTCCTGAGGGCGCACTCCCGCTCCTCGTCGTGGCGACGGCGGTCACGGGTGCCCCGAGTCGCGCCCCTGCGTGCCGAAACCACGAGGGAGGGATCGGCGAGATCGTCGGAGGAGCACGATCGAGACGGTGAGCGCGGCGGCGAGCGCGACGAGCATCGCGATCCCGATCGGCGATCCGGCCGCGGCCCCGACGACGGCCCAGAGCACGGCGAAGCCGACCGTCGCATAGACGAGGGCCCAGGCCGCGCAGCCCGGCAGCATGGCGAGGAGGTAGACGACCCAGCGCATGCGCGCGGCCCCCGCCGCCGCGTTGAGCACCGTCTGGAACCCCACCGTCAGGAAGCTGAGGGTGACGGCCGGAGCGCCGTAGCGGGCGAGCAGCGCCGAGGCGCGGCGCATCGGCGGCGACTCGAGCCACCGGCCGAAGCGGCGGGAGGCGGCACCCGTCACGATTGCGCGCGCCAGCCAGTAGGTCGCCTGCGCCCGGAGGAACACGATGACGAACAGCGCGACGAGGAGCTCCACGAAGCCCAGCTCGTCGAGGAACGCGGGCACGCGGGGCTCCCTCCTGCTCGATCGTGGTGTGAGGCAAGGCTACCCTTGCCTCGCACCACGTCCCGGGGGTGGACGGCGGCCCGGCCCGCTTATCCTCGACGCATGGACAACATCGATCGGAAGATCCTCGATCTGCTGCGCCAGAACGCCCGGGCGGGCTACGGCGACATCGGCGGAGTCGTCGGGCTCTCGGCCTCCGCCGTGAAGCGCCGCGTCGACCGGCTCGTCGCCGACGGCGTGATCCGCGGGTTCACCATCAAGGTCGACCCGGCGGTCGACGGCATGGGCACGGAGGCGTACGTCGAGCTCTTCTGCCGCGGCACGGTCGCGCCCGACGAGCTGCGCCGCATCCTCTCGGCCGTGCCCGAGGTCGTCGACGCGGGGACGGTGACGGGCTCCGCCGACGCGATCGTGCACATCCGCTCGCGCGACATCCCCAGCCTCGAGCTGGCTCTCGAGAAGGTGCGCATCGCCCCGAACGTCGACCACACGCGCTCGGCGATCGTGCTGTCGCGGCTCATCCAGCGCGGCGAGGCGTAGGCGCGCTCACCCGCTCACCCGCTCACCCGCTCAGTGCGAGCGCCCCGCGACCGCGTCGGCGAGGCTCGCGAGCGGTGACGTCGTGGCGCGGCCCCGCGCCTCCGCGGCGTCGGCGAGCCCGTAGGCGCCGTAGAGCGTCGTGACGGCGAGCCAGCGCAGCGGCTCCGGCTCCCACCGGCGCACCCGGTGATCGACCCACGGCAGTCCGGTGAGCGGGGTCCTCCCCTCCCGACCGAGCTCCCCCAGCACCAGGTCGCGGAGGGTCCGCCCGGCGAGATTCGTCGCCGTCACGCCGGTGCCGACGAAGCCGCCCGCCCAGCCGAGCCCGGTGGCGCGGTCGAGCCCGACCGTCGCGTGCCAGTCGCGGGGCACTCCGAGGACGCCCGACCAGACGTGCTCGATGCCGACGCCCTGCAGCACCGGGAAGAAGCGCTCGAGGATCTCGCGGAGCCTGCCGACGGTGCGCGGGTCGGTCGCCCCGTCGTCGTCGATCCCGGAGCCGAAGCGGTAGGGCACCCCGCGACCGCCGATCGCGATCCGGTCGTCGGCGGTGCGCTGCGCGTACATGTAGGCGTGGGCGAAGTCGCCGAGGGTCTCGCGGCCCGCCCAGCCGATCTCGTCCCACACCTCCTGACCGAGGGGCTCGGTGGCGACCAGCGACGAGTTCATCGGCAGCCACTCCCGGCGGTGCCCGGCGAGCTGCGCGGTGAAGCCCTCGGTCGCGCGCAGCACGAACCGCGCGCGGACGCTCCCGCGCGCCGTCACGGCCGACCCCTGGCGGATCTCGTCGACCCGCGTGTCCTCGTAGATCTCGACGCCGAGCGCCTCGACCGCGCGGGCGAGACCCGCCGCGAGCTTCGCCGGGTGGATCCGCGCGCAGTGAGGGTGCCACATGCCGGCGGAGGTGCCGCTCACCGCGATCCGCGCAGCCGCCTCCCGAGCATCGAGCAGCTCGACGTCGGTGTGCGCCCGCGCCCGAGCGGCTGCGACGGTCTCCCGGAGGCGCGCCTCCTGCGCCGCGCCGCGCGCCACCTGGTACTCGCCGCCCTTCACGATGTCGGCGTCGATCCCCTCGGCGAGCGCCACCGCGATCACCTCGTCGACCGTCTCGTTCACCGCGAGCTGGAAGCGGTCGACCACCTCGGGCCCGTGGCTGTGCGCATAGGAGGAGACGCCTCCGGTGATCTCGTTGGTCAGCCAGCCGCCGTTGCGACCGGAGGCGCCGAAGCCGGCGAAGCGCTGCTCGAGGATCACGACGCGCAGGTCGGGCGCGGCGCGCTTGAGGTAGTAGGCGGTCCAGAGCCCCGTGTAGCCCGCGCCGACGATGCAGACGTCGGCGTCGAGCGGCCCCGGGAGCGCCGGTCGCGGCTCCGGGCGCCCGAGCGAGGACCACCAGAACGAGACGTCGCCGTTGATCACGGGAGCACCGGCCCGTCGCCCTCGGCGAAGACGCGCACGCCGTCGACGAACGTCTCGAGCACCCGCGTCTCGCCGATCTCGAGCGGATCGACGGCGAACGGGTCGCGGTCGAGCACCACCAGATCGGCGAGCCGGCCCACCGCGATCGACCCGGTGACCGCTTCGAGTCCGTTCACCCACGCCGAGCCGGCTGTGTAGGCGGTGAGCGCCGACGCCAGGTCGATCCGCTGCTCGGGCAGGAACACGTCGTAGGGCCCGGCGGCCCCGCGCTGCGACGGAGCGGAGAGCCGGTTCACTGCGACGTGGATCGCCGCGAGCGGGTCGGGAGTCGACACCGACCAGTCGCTGCCCGCCGCGAGCACCGCTCCCGAGCGCTGCAGGTCGCCGAACGGGTACTGCCAGGCGGCCCGCTCCTCGCCGAGGAACGGCAGGGTCAGATCGACCAACTGCGGCTCGAGCGCCGCCCACAGCATCTGCATGTTCGCGGCGACGCCGAGCCGCCTGAACCGCGGCACGTCCTCCGGATGCACGACCTGCAGGTGGGCGATGTGGTGCCGGTTGCCGCGGAGGCCGTTCGCCGCGATCGCGTGCTCGACAGCGTCCAGGCACTCCCGCACCGCCCGGTCCCCGATCGCGTGGAAGTGCACCTGGAAGCCCGCCGCGTCCAGCAGCGGGAGCGCCTCGTTCAGCACCTCCGGGTCGACCATCGAGAGCCCGTCGTTGTGGGTGTGCCCTCCGTGACCGTCGAGATAGGGCTCGAGCATGGCCGCGGTGAAGTTCTCGGCGACCCCGTCCTGCATGATCTTGATGCTGGTCGCCCGGAATCGTCCTGCGTCGAACCGCTCCCGCTTCTCGATCAGCTCCGGGATCTGCTCGACGCCTCGGGCGCGGTCCCACCAGATCGCGCCGCGGACCCGCGCCGTCAGCTCCCCCGCCTCGGCCGCGCGCACGTAGGCCGGCCCGGGATCGCCGACGTCGCCGTAGGAGCCGACGATCGCGTCCTGCCAGCCGGTCACCCCGAACGAGTGCAGGTAGCGCTGCCCGAGCAGCAGCGCCTGCCGCATCTGCTCGTCGCTCGAGGCGGGGAGGAGGCGCCGCACCGCATCCATCGCCCCCTCGTGCAGGGTGCCGGACGGGCTGCCGTCGGGCAGCCGCTCGATCCGCCCGTCGGCCGGATCCGGGGTGTCCCGATCGACGCCCGCCAGGCGCAGGGCGGCGGAGTTGACCCAGGCGCCGTGGCCGTCGGCGTTGGTCAGGAAGGCCGGCCGGTCGGCGACGACGGCGTCGAGCGCCGCCGCGGTCGGGGTGCCGCCCGGGAACGCCGACATGCTCCAGCCGCCGCCGAGGATCCACGGCTCGTCGGGGTGCGCGGCGGAGTAGGCCGCGATCGTCGCGAGGTAGTCGCGGGGAGTCTCCCCGTCGCCCACCCAGCAGCGCATCATGTCGAAGCCGCCCCAGACCGGATGCACGTGCGCGTCCTGGAAGCCGGGGACGAGCAGCCGGCCGGCCAGGTCGACCACCTCGGTGCGCGGGCCGATCCAGTCGGAGGCGTCGTGGCCGACCGCCGCGATCCTCCCGTCGACGACGGCGACCGCGCTCGCGCGGCTCCGGACGGCGTCGGCGGTGAACACGGGGCCGCCGGTGAGGACGAGATCGGCGTGGGGCATGGCGGGGTTCCTTGTCGAGAGAGAGGGCTCAGCCGCCCGCGAGGGTCTTCGCGATCTGCGAGGCGGAGTCGCCGGCACGGCGCAGCACGAGCGCGACGACACCGAGGGCGATCAGGGTCAGCAGCAGCATCACGGTCGACACGGCCGCGATCTCGGGCCGCAGCCCGCTGCGCACCGCGCTGAGCACGTAGACCGGCCACGGAGTCGACCCCGACACCTGCACGAACGCGGCGATCACCGTGTTGTCGAGGCTGAACGTGAAGGCGAGCAGGCCTCCCGCGAGCACTGCGGGCATCGCGAGCGGGAAGGTGACCCGCCAGAAGGTGCGCATCGGCGTCGCGTAGAGGTCGGCCGACGCCTCCTCGAGCTTCTCGTCGAGGCCGATGAGGCGGGCGCGCACGAGGTACGAGACGACGGCGACGGCGAAGAGCGAGTGGCCGACCACCAGGCGCGCGGTGCCGTCGTCGAAGATCGACAGCCCGAGATCCTGCCCGAGGAACACCAGCCAGGGCAGCAGAGCGACCGCGTCGACGATCTCGGGGGTCACCGACACGAGCAGCAGCAGGGTGATGAACCAGACCGCCCAGCGACCCGGCCGTCTGGCGATGGCGATGCCCGCCAGGGTGCCCAGAAGCGTGGCGAGCAGGGCGGCGATCAGGCCGGTCCGGAGTGAGACGATCACCGCGCTCTGCACGGCGGGCTTCGTCAGGATCGTCGCGAAGGCGTCGAACCCGAACCCCTCCCAGGCCACCAGGAGCCGCCCGGTGTTGAAGGACGAGATCACGATCACGAGGATCGGGAGGAACAGGAAGACGAAGACCGCGGCGCTCCAGACGGCGAGCCCCACGTCGAGCGCCGAGCGGCGCCCGGCCTTCGCGCCGCTCACGAGCCGTCTCCGAGCCGGAGGCGCGCACTCCGCCGCAGCGGCAGCGTCGCCGCCCACACGAGCACGCCCGCGATCGCGGCCGACACCAGGATCACCACGATCAGCAGGACCGCCATCGCCGAGCCCAGCGCCCAGTTCTGGCCGACCTGGAACTGGCTCGCCACCATCTGGCCGACCATGTTGCCCTTCGCGCCGCCGAGAACGGTGGCGGTGATGTAGTCGCCCATCAGCGGGATGTAGACCAGGAGCGCGCCGACGATGATGCCCGGCCGCGCGAGAGGGAGCGTGACGTCGCGGAAGGTGCGCCAGTGCGGCGCACCCAGGTCGCCGCTGGCCTCGCGGAGCGCGGGCGTCACGCGGTCGAACGCGACGTAGAGCGGCAGGATCATCAGCGGCAGGTAGTTGTAGACCACCCCGAGCAGCACCGCGGGGCGCGTGTAGAGCAGATCGATCGGGCCGGGGAGGATCCCGATCGCCTGGAGCGCCTCCGAGAGCACGCCCTCGGGAGCGAGGATCACCTGCCAGCCGATCGTGCGCACGAGGAAGTTGGTCCAGTAGGGCACCATGACCAGCGCGATCAGGAGCCCCCGGCGGTTCGGCGCCGCCTTGACGGCCATCCAGTAGGCGACGGGCAGCCCGATCACGAGGCACAGCACGGTCCCGAGCACGCCGACCCAGAGGGTGTTGGCGAAGGTCTGGAAGAACGTCGGCGAGAAGGCCTCGACGTAGCGGTCGAACGAGAGCACGTCGTTCGCGTGCGTGCCGAAGACGCCGGGCTTGTAGCCGAAGCTGAACCAGACGACCTGCAGCACCGGCAGAACGAAGAACACGACGAGCCAGAGCCACGCCGGCACCGCGAGGGCGAAGGGGAGGCGGGGCCCGCGCCGCCGGGAGGGTGCGGCGACGCGGGAGGGGGTGCTGACGGTGCTCACGCCCCCGCGGCCGCCTTGACCTTGTTGTAGACGTCGAGCGTCATCTGGTTGGTGACGGTGCCGGTCTGCATCGTCGAGACGGTCTCCTCCGGATAGAAGATGTAGCCGTCGAGGAACTCGAGCTGCGCGTCGCGGGCGAGCGCCTCGATGTCGAGCGTGCCGGTGTTGTAGCCGATGTAGTCGAGCTCCTGGATCGCGTTGGCCGGGTCGAGCACGTAGTCGATGAAGGCGTGCGCGGCCTCGGGGTGCGGCGCCCCCGCGGCGATCGCCCAGTTGTCCATCCACAGCTCGGTCGTCGGCGAGCCGAGCACCCACTTCCAGCGCTCCGGGTCCTCGCTGTTGAGCTTGCCCAGGCGCGCGTCGCCGTTCCACGACTGCACGAGGACCTGCGTGTTCTGCGGGATGATCGAGCCGCCGGGGTACGACTCGAAGGCCGCGATGTGGGGGGCGATGGAGTCGACCATGAACGCCTCCGCCGCCGCGTAGTCGTCCTCGGACTCGGTCGTGTAGTCGATCCCGTTGGCCCAGAAGTACGGAGCGACGATCTCGATCGGGTCGTCCAGGAACGACGTCCGTCCGCTGCCCTCGTTCTGCACCGCGTCGAGGAAGTCGGCCCAGGTGACGAGCTCGCGGGTGATGACGCTGGTGTCGTACGCGAATCCCGTGGTGCCCCAGTTCTTGCACACCGTGTACTCGTTGTCGGGGTCCCAGGCCTGCCCGAGGAACTGCGGGTCGACCTTCGAGAGGTTGGGGATCAGGTCCTTCGAGAGCTTGGTCAGCAGACCGTTCTCGATCATCCCGGGCACGAAGATGCCGGTCGGCACCACGATGTCGTAGCCGCTGGTGCCCTTCGAGGCGGTGAGCTTCGAGAGCAGCTCCTCGTTCGAGCTGTAGGAGTCGAGCGTGATCTGCGGGCCCTCGCCGCTGGTGAACGCCGAGATGACGTCGGGGGCGTCGTAGTCGCCCCAGGTGTAGATCGAGAGGTCGCTCTCGAGCGCGCCTCCGGTCGCCGTCGGCGCCGAGCCCGCCCCGGTCGAGGAGCAGGCGGCCAGGAACGCCGTCGCGCCCACTCCGCCCGCGACGCCGAAGAGGCGCCGCCGCGAGAGCTCCCGGGCGATGATCGGCACGGCCTTCGACGGAGCGAGGATGGTCACGGGGTGCTTCGCGGTCATGATGTCTCCGAGGGCTCGAGGGTCATTCGGTGGGCGGCTCGACGTGGCCGGCCGCTGCGGCCGCCGCGTCGAGGGGGAAGAACAGGGTGTTCGCGCTCGTCCAGCTGAGGTTCACGGCGGAGTCGACGGCGAGCGCGGGCGCATCGGGCGCGGGCCGGCGCACGAGCACCGAGTGCTCCGCGTCGAGCCGCACGAGGTACTGCACCGTCTCGCCGAGGTTCGCGATCGACAGGACGCGGCCGGAGGCGGTGTCGACGGCTCCCGACGGCCGCTCCGGCGCCGCGTGGATCCGGATCGACTCCGGGCGGATCGCCGCCTGCCGGGTCTCGCCCGGGCGGCCTGCCGCCTCGGTGCCGGTGATCGTCGCGACCGGAGTCACCAGTGCGCCGTTCTCGCCGACCACCCCGCCGACGAAGTTCTGCTGCCCGACGAAGGCGGCGACGTAAGCCGACGCCGGCCGGTGGTAGACGGTGGAGGCGTCGGCGAGCTGCTCGATGCGGCCGTCGCGCATGACGGCGATGCGGTCGCTCATCGACATGGCCTCGCCCTGGTCGTGCGTGACGAAGACGAAGGTGATCCCCAGCCGCGTCTGGAGCAGCTTCAGCTCCATCTGCATCTCCTCGCGCAGCTGGCGGTCGAGCGCGCCGAGCGGCTCGTCGAGCAGGAGCACGGAGGGACGGTTCACGAGGGCGCGGGCCAGCGCGATCCGCTGCTGCTGACCACCCGAGAGCTGGGTGGGCTTGCGGTCGGCGAACGCGCGCATCCGCACCATGTCGAGGGCGTCCGACACGCGGCCGCGGATCTCGCTCTTCTTCGTGCGGCGCTGACGGAGCCCGTAGGCGACGTTCTCGGCGATCGTCATGTGCGGGAAGAGCGCGTAGGCCTGGAAGACGGTGTTCACGTCGCGCTGGTGCGGAGCACGGCGCAGGACCGACTCCCCCGAGATGCGGATGTCGCCCGCGTCGGGGTGCTCGAAACCGGCGATCATCCGCAGCGTCGTGGTCTTGCCGCAGCCGGAGGGGCCGAGGAGCGAGAGGAACTCCCCCGGCTCGACGCGCAGGTCGATGCCGTCGACCGCGACCGAGCTGCCGTACAGCTTGCGGACCCCCTCGAGGACGACCGACCCCTCGGCGGACGCGGTCGAGGCCGGTGTCGTGGGCGGCACGGGGGCGAGCGAGGTCTCTGGCACCGGAGGGGGCTCCCGTCGGTCGGACGCGCGCGATCGCACGTCGAACAGTGTGCTTCGCATTCAAGCGCATTTCGGGCCCGGAGCGATGGAAACCGTTGTAAACAACGCATTACAGCTCTCAAAGGGTCCGTCCGCGCGTGCGCCTCCTGCTGTCGGGAGTCGGGATCGCCGCCGGAACGACCGAGGGGCCCGGGAGCGGCGATGCCGGCTCCACGGGCCCCTCGGGGTCGTGCGTGACGTGCGGTCTACAGCCCCGAGGACGGGAACGCCTGCATCATCTCCGAGAAGAGGGCCGCGGTCCAGCCGATCACGATGATGAAGCTCACGACGACGACGCCGATGAAGATCCAGAGCGGCAGGAGGCCGCCCCCGGTCACGCGCTTGACCACGACGCTGCGCCCGATCACGTAGACGTAGGGCGCCGCGAGGAACGCCCAGGCCCAGTGGAACGGCTTCTGCACGCCGGCCTTCTTGAGCTGGCGGTAGTCGAGGAACGCGAACACGACCTCGCCCGCGTAGATGAGGAACCCGACGACCTGCACCGCACCGAGTCCGATGAGGTAGGCCGTGGACATGCCCATCGACGCCTGCGGTCCGTAGGTCGACGCCATCGAGGAGTCGGCGACCGAGCTCGGCGAGAGCAGGAACAGCGAGAGCGCCGAGAGCAGCGGCAGGAGCACGACCACCCAGATCCACGGGGTGGAGCTGACGATGCTCGGGTCGCGCTGCTGCGGGGCCGCAGGGCCCTGCGCGTAGGCGGGCTGCTGGCCGTACGGCTGCTGGTAGGCGGGCTGCTGCTGGTAGGCGGGCTGCTGCTGGCCGTACGGCTGCTGGTAGGCGGGCTGCTGCTGGTAGGCGGGCTGCTGCTGGCCGTAGGGCTGCTGGTTCTGCGGCTGCTGGTTCTGCGGCTGCTGCTGGTACGGCGACGCCTGCTGCTCGGGTGCCGACTGACCCGACGCCGACGTGCCGTAGCTCGTCGCCTGGCCGCTCGAGGTCTCGCCGTAGGCGGGTCGCGCGGGCTCGACGGGAGGCGTCGGTCCGGTCACCGGCGACACGACCGGCGCAGTCGCGGCGGGCGTAGTCGCAGCGGGCGGAGTCGGCGGAGTCGGCGGGGTCGGCGGGGTCGGCGGGGTCGGCGCCGCGGCGGAGGGGGCGTCGCGGAGCGAGTCGGTCCACCCGGAACCGTCCCACCACCGCTGGCGCGGAGAGCCGGCCGGGTCGGGGTACCACCCCGCCCGCGGGCCGGAGGAGGAGGCTCCCGTTCCGCCGCTGGTCGCGCCGCTCCCGTTCGGATCGGCCTGGTTCTCGTCCGTCATCGCGTCCTCGCTCCCCTCAGGGCGTCTGCCCGTGATCAGGGTGAAGCGTAGCGCCGGGACCTCTCCTCCCGGCTGAGGATCGGCGATCAGGACGCCGCATCCGCGCGACGACGGAGCCCTCATCATCAGGGCTGAAAGTGCGGATCGCGACGGTCGCGGCGGCGACCTCCTCGCCTACGGTGAGCGCATGTCCACTCCGAGGCGCCTCCTCCCCCCGCTGCTCGCGCCCGCCCTCGGCGCCGCCTTCATCGCCTTCTGGGTCACGGCCGAGGCCGGACGCCTGGGTACGAGCCGCGACGCGATCGACCTCTTCGGGGCCCTGATCCCCTACGGCCTCGCAATCGCGCTCTCGCGGGCGAGACCCGCCGCCGGCCTCGCCCTGGTGCTGGCCGTTCCCGTCGTTCAGCTGATCGTCGTCCTCCTCCGACCGGGATCGACCACGTGGCCGATCCTCGAGGGAGCACTCGTGCTCGCCTTCGCCTCGGCGCGGTTCGGGTCCGACCGGGTGCGCTGGGCCGGGCTCGTCGCCGGCCTCGTCTGGGCGAGCGCCGTCGGGTTCTCGCTGGTCTTCTCCGGCGGGTGGCTGAGCTGGATCGGCATCGGCGAGAACAACGACTTCCCGCAGCTCGCCCTGCAGTGGGCCCTCACGCTCGGCGGCGTGCACGCCCTGCTCTGGGCCTGCTGCTGGACGGCGGGACTCGCGCTGCACCTCGCCGCACGTCGCGGCGCGGCGGTCGAGCAGCTGGACCGGACCGAGCGCGAACTGCTCATCGCCGGCTACGAGCTGCAGGGGATGCGCGAGCGCTCGCACATCGCGCAGGAGGTGCACGACGTCCTGGCGCACTCGCTCGCGGTCGTGATCGCGCTCGCCGACGGGTCGCGGTTCCTCCGGGCGACGCGGCCGGAGTCGACGGAGGCGGCCCTCCAGCGCATCGCCGAGACCGGCCGGGCCGCCCTCTCCGATCTGCGCGGGCTGATCGAGGGCCTGACCGACGACACCGACCGGCCGCAGCCGGGGCTCGTCGATCTGCCCGAGCTGATCGACCGCATCGAGGGGACGGGAGCAGCGGTCGTCCTCCGCGAGCTCGGCGCCCCCGCGGGGCTCTCCCCCGCGCAGGAGCTCTGCGTCTACCGCATCGTGCAGGAGAGCCTGACGAACGTGCTCAAGCACGGCGGAGCGGATCCGAGGGCCGCCGTCTCGCTCACGTGGGACGGGCCGGGGCTCCTCCTCACCGTCGTGAGCCGAGCCGGGGAGGGGGCCGCCGCCGTGCCCGAGCGACGCGGCTTCGGTCTCGCCGGTATGGAGCACCGTGCCCGGCTGGCCGGCGGGTGGCTGACGGCGGGGCTCGACCCGGACGGCTCCTTCGTGGTGACCGCGTTCCTCCCGACCGCTGCCGCCGCCGCGGCGACCGAGCCGCGGCAGAGCGCGGAGGAGGCGGCGTGAGCGCGACGGCGCCCATCAGGGTCGTCGTGATCGACGACCAGGAGCTCTTCGTCCACGGCATCCGGATGCTGCTCGAATCGCAGCCCGACCTCCTCGTGGTCGGCACCGCCTCCGACGGTGCCGCCGGAGTCGACCTCGTCGCCGCCCGCAGCCCCGACGTCGTCCTGATGGACATCCGCATGCCGGTGCTCGACGGACTCGCTGCGACCCGCCGGATCACCGGCGGCGAGGGCTCGGACCGCGTCGGTGCGCCGCAGGTGGTCGTCCTGACCACGTTCCGTCAGGAGGAGGCCGTGTTCCGGTCGATGCAGGAGGGCGCGAGCGCCTTCCTCACGAAGGACGCGACTCCCGAGCAGCTGCTGGCCACGGTCCGCTCGGTGCACGCCGGCGACGCCCCGCCGGTCTCCGTCGATCCGATCGTGCGCCGCTTCGCCCGGCCCGAGGGGGCGCGCCGCCCGGACGAGGTGCTCGCGGTGCTGTCACCGCGCGAGCGAGAGATCTACGCGCTCGTCGCGAAGGGCCTCGGGAACGCGGAGATCTCGCAGGGGGCGTTCATCAGCGAGGCGACGGTGAAGACGCACGTGCGCAGCATCCTCGCCAAGCTGGAGTTGCGGAGCCGGATCCAGATCGTGGTGCACGCCTACGAGAACCGCCTCGTCTGAGCGGCGAGTGTCGGCAGGGTCTCGGCGAGGACTACGAGCCCAGACGCACGGCTGCTGCTGCGCGGTCGTAGAGTGCCGCCAGGTCGCCCCTGCCGCCGCCGGCGATCCAGAGCTCTCCTGCCACATCCAGGCAGGCGATCGCACTGGCGACGATCGCGACGGGCGCCGGGTCCGACACGTCGTCCGCGGGGATCCCGAGGCGGCGTCGGATGTCGGGCACCAGCAGTGACTGCCAGTGCAGGTGCTTCTCGATGCTGCGCGATCGGAGCGACGGCGTCTCGTACATCATCGTCGCGATCTTGAGCGTGACCTCCGGCTCGACCTCGAGCGCGTCGACCGCGTGTAACGCCTCCCGGAGCGCCTCCCACGGCCCGACGGTCGAGGGCACGTTCTCGAGCGCTTCCCGCACGAGCTCCCCCTGACTCGCCAGGTCGCCCAGGACGATGTCCTCCTTGGTGCCGAAGTACCGGAAGAACGAGCGGCGCGAGATGCCCGCCTTCGAGGCGATCTGGTCCACCGTCGTCTGCTCGAAGCCCTGGTCCAGGAACAGCTCCATCGCCACCCCGGTGATCTCGGCGTACGCCGACCGACGCGATCGTTGCCACAGCGTTGCCTCGGTGCTCATCCGGCGACTCTACAGGGGATGCCCGATTGACCCCGAGTGCCACCAAGGCATACCGTGCCGATGAGTTGCAGTCCGCGCTCGCCACCCCGTCGATCGGAGCAACCCGTGCCCGCTTTGAAGAACCCGAGACCTACCGTCCTCATCACCGGAGCCTCCTCGGGGATCGGTGCGTCCTTCGCGCGCGCACTCGCCGCTCGCGGGGACGATCTGGTGCTGGTCGCCCGACGACGTGATCGCCTCGACGCACTCGCCGCCGAGCTCAGGGAGGCGCACGCCGTGACCGTCACCGTGATCGCCCAGGATCTCGGATCGGCGTCCGTCGGGGCCGAGCTCTCCGCCGCGGTCGCTGCGGAGGGGCTCCGGATCACGGGGGTCGTCAACAACGCGGGCTTCGGCACCTTCGGCGACTTCGTCGAGGAGGATCCCGAGCGTCTCCGTCAGGAGATCGCCGTCGACATCGGCGCACCCGTCCAGATCAGCTCCGCCTTCCTGCCCGCTCTGGTCGCGGCGGGCGAGGGATTCGTGATCAACGTCGCCAGCCTGGCCGCCTACGCGCCCACCCCGCGCATGGCCGTCTACGGAGCGGCGAAGGCGTTCGTGCTCAGCTTCACCGAGTCTCTCTGGGCCGAGACCCGCGCATCGGGAGTCACCGTCTTCGCTCTCTCGCCCGGCGCGACGAGCACGGAGTTCAACGCCGTCGTCGGAACCGACGACGCCACTGCGGGCGCCCGGATGCGGACGCCCGACGAGGTCGTCGCCACGGCACTCGCCCACCTCGACCGGCGCGACCCCGGCCCGAGCGTGATCGACGGCCGCTCCAACCGGATCGGCGCGAACCTCGGCCGCGTGCTGACCCGGCGCAGGACCGCCGCGCTGATGCACCGCATCACCGACCCGGCCCGCCGCCGCTGACGGCGAGGCCCCTCACGACGACCGTTCTCGTGAGAGGCACGACATCGTGCGCTCGACTACTCGAGCAGCTTGCCCGCGGTGGCGACCTCACGGATGAGGGCCTGGATCTCCTCCGGGACCGCCGGGATCTCCTCGCGGGTGATCCCGGTGGCGGGCGACCAGACCAGGTTCACCTGGAGGGCCGGGTCGATGTCCGGGTAGTCGCTGCGGTTGTGGCAGCCGCGGCTCTCCCGGCGCTCGAGCGCCGCCTCGAGGGTGGCGCGGGCGGCCATGGCGGCGGATCTGAGGTCGAAGGCGTGGGCGAGGTCCTGGAAGCCGGCGATGTCGGGGTGGATCCCGATGTCGGCGATGCGGGCCTCGATGGCGTCGAGCTCGGCGAGTCCGGTGAGCAGGCCGGCCTCGTCCCGGACGACTCCTGCGTGCTCGGTCATGGTGTTGCGGATCGCGCGCTGCAGGGCGCGGACGTTCTCCTCGCCGTCGGCGGCGAGCAGGTCGGCGATCTCATCGCGGGCGATCTGCACCGACGCGGCCGAGCGGGTCTGCGCGGTGAGCGAGGAGGAGTACTCCGCGGCGGCCTGGCCGACGATCCGGCCGAAGACGAGCAGCTCGATCAGCGAGTTGCCGCCGAGGCGGTTCGCGCCGTGCAGACCGCTGGAGGCCTCGCCGATGGCGTAGAGCCCCGGGACGTCGGTGCTGTGGTCGTCCGAGCGCACCCAGACCCCGCCCATCGAGTAGTGCGCCGTCGGCGCGATCTCGATCGGGTCCTTCGTGATGTCGAGCATCTGCAGCTCGAGCATCGTCTGGTAGACGCGGGGGAGGCGGGTCATGATCGTCTCGCGCGGGAGGTGCGAGACGTCGAGCCAGACTCCGCCGTTGGGCGTGCCGCGGCCCTCCTTGATCTCGGTGTAGCAGGCGAGCGCGACCCGGTCTCGGGTCGAGAGCTCGAGTCGCTCGGGGTCGTACTTGCCCATGAAGCGCTCGCCGAGCCCGTTGCGGAGGATGCCGCCCTCTCCACGCGCCGCCTCGGAGATGAGCGTTCCGGCCGCGTTCTCGGGCTCGATGATGCCCGACGGGTGGAACTGCACCAGCTCGGGGTCGCGCAGGCGCCCGCCGGCCTCGACGGCCAGGCGGAACGAGTCGCCCGTGTTCTCGTCGCGGCGCGAGGAGGTGCGGCGCCAGATGCGATTGTGGCCGCCGGCGGCGAGGATCACCGCGTCGGCGTGGATGAGGTAGCGGGTGCCGTCGACGAGGTCGAAGCCGTAGGCGCCGAAGACGGCGCCGTCCTCGTTCACGAGGATGCGCGTGACGTAGACGGTGTCGAGGATCGGGATCTCGAGCTGGGCGGCCCGGTTGACGAGCGTGCGCTGGATCTCGAGGCCGGTGTAGTCGCCTGCGAAGGCGGTGCGGCGGTAGGTGTGCGCGCCGAAGAAGCGCTGCGAGATGCGGCCGTCGTCCTCGCGGGCGAACGGCATGCCGTAGCGCTCGAGATCCTGGATGCCGCGTGCGGCGTTCGAGGTGACGATCTCGACGGTGTGCGGGTTCGCGAGCAGGTAGGACTCGGTGATCGTGTCGGCGGCGTGCTGCTGCCAGCTGTCGTCGGGGTCCATCGTCGCGAGGGCGGCGTTGATGCCACCGGCGGCGAGCGAGGTGTGCGCGTCCGACTTCGCGCGCTTGCCCAGAGCGAGCACGTCGACGCCGGCCTCGGCCAGCTCGATCGCGGCGCGCAGGCCCGAGCCGCCGGTGCCGATGACGAGGACGGAGGTGGAGATCCGACGCTCCGTGGTGGTGGTCGTTGAGGTGCTCATTCCTCCACGGTAGGCACCGACGGTGGATTACTCCAATGCATATACCGGCTGCTCACCATGCACCTAGGCTATGAGAATGAACTTCGAGCAGCTGACCGGCTTCGTCGAGATCGCGCGCCTGGGCAGCTTCACCCGCGCCGCCGAGGAGCTCCATCTGGCGCAGCCGTCGCTGAGCCGCCAGATCGCTGCGCTGGAGCAGGATCTCGGTTCGGAGCTGTTCCACCGGGCGCGCGCCGGCAACACCCTCACCTCGGCCGGCGAGCTCCTCCTTCCGCTCGCGCGGCGCATGCTCGCCGACGCCGAGTCGGTGCGCCGCGAGCTGGCCGAGCTCGCCGGGCTCGAGCGCGGCCGGGTCCGCTTCGGCGCGACTCCGACTCTCTGCATCAGCCTCGTCGCGGAGGTGCTGCACGCGTTCCACGCGGCGCATCCCGCCATCGAGCTGCACCTCGCCGAGGACGGCTCGCGGAGCCTGTTCGACCGGCTCGCGCGGGGCGAGCTCGACCTCGCCCTCGTGACGACCTCGACGACGGCGGCCGTCGGCGCCTTCACCGTGACACCGCTGCTCGTCGAGGAGCTCGTCGTGGTCTCCTCGGCCGCCGAGCCGCCCCTGGCCGACGCCGACGCGATCGATCTGGCGGCTGTGGCCCGCCTCCCGCAGATCGTCTTCAACTCGAGCTACGACCTGCGCCGGACGACCGACGCCGCGTTCTCGGCGGCCGGCCTGGCACCCGACGTCGTGCTCGAGGGAGCCGAGATGGACGCGGTGCTGCGCTTCGCCGAGCGCGGCCTGGGCATCGCGGTCGTCCCGGCGATGGTGCTGCAGGGCCGCCCTGGCCTGCGTTCGATCCGCATCGAGGAGCCGACCCTCGACCGGCCACGCCTGACCCGCACCATCAGCCTCGCCCGCCCGGCGGACCTCGCTCCGACCGCCGCGGTGCGGGTCATGCAGCGCACGATCGCCGCAACCGCAAGGGCGTTCGCCGCCCAGGCGGGCGGCACGATGCGCCTCGCCGACGCTCCGTGACGATCGTCCTCAGCCGCAGAGCCGCAGGAGGACCCCGACCAGGGATCGGGAGCGACCGGGCGGGTGCTGCCTCCGATCAGCCGGGCGCGCGCACCTTCGCCTGCCGCCGTCGGCTCACGCTCTGGTCCCGGTGAGGGCGAGGGTTCCGCCGAGTCCGATCATCATGACTCCGCCTCCCGCACTCATGCGCGAGAGGCGGCGGGGGTTGCGGGCGAACCAGGTCCGGGCGGTTCCGGCCGTGAGCGCCCAGGCACTGTCGCTGGCGAGTGCGATGGTGAAGAACACGAGGCCGAGAGCGACCATCTGGAGGGGGATGCCGCCGCGGTCGTAGGCGACGAACTGAGGAAGCACGGCGACGAAGAAGACGATCGTCTTCGGGTTCGTGACCCCGACGATGAAGCCCTCGCGGAGCAGCCGCACGAGCGAGGGGCTCGCCTTCGGGGCGGCCGAGGCGGAGCCGTCGTCGTGCCGGTGACGGATCGCCTGGACCCCGAGGTAGACGAGGTAGGCGGCGCCGACGAGCTTGATGGCGGTGAAGACCGCGACCGACTCGGCGACGACCGAGCCCACGCCGAGCGCGACGAGCGCGATCGCCGGCAGCATCCCCAGGGCGTTGCCGAGAACGCTCACGAACCCGCCCTTCCGCCCGAGGGCGAGCGACCGGCCGACGACGAAGAGCACGCTCGGGCCGGGGATGACGATCAGCGCGAACGACGCGAGGGCGAAGGCCCAGAGGCCGGCGGCGGGAGGCATGAGAACTCCGATCTACGGGCGAGACGGCCCTGCGTCGACCGTAGCGGTAGGCGACATGCCGCCACCGTCCCGACTGGCTCGAGGCTTCGGACAGGCGCCGGATTTCTCACAGGCACCAGGATGGACGCATGCCGCACACACTCCGAGCCCGGGCCGTCCTCTTCGACATGGACGGCACGCTCGTCGACTCGACGGCCGTCGTCGAGACGATCTGGCGCGACTTCGCCGACCGCTTCGCGCTCGACCGCGCGATGATCCTCGGCTCCGTGCACGGGGTGCGCGCCGAGGACAGCGTCCGCCGCTTCGCGCCCGAGGGCACCGATGTCGGCGCGATCGTCGCCGAGCTGAACGCCTACGAGCTCGAGCACATGGAGGGGACGCTCGAGATTCCCGGGGCGGTCGCGTTCCTCGCGGCGCTGCCCCGCACCTCCGTCGCGCTGGTCACCTCGGCGAGCCCGTCGCTCGCCGCGGGCCGCCTGGCCGCGGCGGGAGTCCCCTCCCCCGATGTCGTGGTCACGGCCGACGACGTCGCGCGGGGCAAGCCGGCGCCCGACGGCTACCTCGCCGCCGCCGCGCTGCTCGCCGTCGACCCGGCCGACGCGGTCGTCTTCGAGGACGCCGAGGCGGGCATCCTCGCCGGTCTCGCTGCCGGCATGCGGGTCGTGGTCGTCGGCTCGCACGAGAGCGAGTCGACCGTCGGACTGCCGCGGGTCGAGCACTACTCCGACGCCCGCGTCGAGCTCGACGGCGACGAGCTCGTGCTCGTCCTGGGCTGAGGCCCCACGCGCGGCTCAGCCGACGACGCACTCCGACTCCGCCGTCAGGCTCAGGCCGTCGATCGTGCCCCGGATGCTCGCCGAGATGACACCGCCTCCCCACGGCGTCACGGCACCCCAGAAGTCGCGGCCCGACGCGCGGTCGATCCTGTCGAACCCGTCGGCCGTCCAGCCGTCGACGACGGCGTCGAACGACTCCTGGGCACTGTCGTAGACCGTGAAGACCGGGATGACCACCCCGCCCGCAGCCCGCGACCCGCGGCCGTCCGAGCACTCCTCGACCCGAGTCGCGACCTCGGCCGGGACCCCCGTCTCGGCCACCGACCGGTCGAGGAAGTCCTTCACTCTCGACTCCGCGGCGGCGAGAGCCGCCGGGTCGGGCTCGGCCGTCGCGGGCGCGGCGGGATCGGGAAGGGGCGGCTCCGGCGAGCCGAGGGGCAGGCCGAGCCACCCCGCGACGACCGTCGAGTAGTCGGGCGACTGCACGCTGAACGACGTCCGCGCGGCGGTGCCCGCGTCGGCCTCCTCGTCCGGCGTCGCTGCGAGCGTGCCGGCGACGGCCGCCGTGTCCTCCCTGGTGATCGACACCGACGACACCGAGCTCTGCGAGGCACTCGCGGACGAAGCACTCAGGGACAGGGAGGAGGTGCGCGGGTCGGCATCGAGCGGGTCGACCAGGGCGAGCAGCGCCGCGCCGGGGAACGCCTCGTCGACGGCGACGGTCGTCGTCCCGCGGAACAGGTCGATCGACCGCGCGACCTCGCGGACGACGGGCACGGCCTCCGAGAAGGACGCCTCCGCGGTCAGCTCGACGCCCTCGCGGTAGCCCGACAGCAGCACCGCGGCCGCGAACGGGAGGAGCCGGAGGCGTGCGGCGCGCGCGACGTCGTTCCCCCGCCGCGGATCGACGTCGACGGCGACTCCACCGTCCCCGGCCGGGACCCGCAGCGTCAGCGAGAGTCGCGCCCCGTCGACACCGGAGCCGATCGCGTCGCGCACGACGGAGGCGACGGCAGCGAGATCGGCGTCCGATGCGGTGACGTCGACGGTGGCGACCCAGTCGTCCGGTCGGTCCTTCGGGTCGGACTGCCGGAGCGACGTCTCGACCGACTCGACGCCGGCGCTCGCCCGCACCCGTTCGGCGAGAGCGTCCACCGACTCGGCCGCGCCCGCCGGTGGCACGGTGCAGCCCGCGAGCGCGACCAGGAGGCAGAGCGCCGCCGCGATCGCCAGGGACACGGCCCGCAGCCTTCGCACCTCAGTACCGGATGGCGTCGATGACCTTGACCCGCACGGCCACGATCGCCGGCACGAGGCCCGCGAGCGCGCCCACGAGCGTCGCCGCTCCGAGGCCGAGCAGAGCCGCCTCCGCGGGGAACGGCGGGATGTCGTCGATGCCGTTCTGGCGGATCCAGTCCACCGTCCACGGGTTGGTCACGAGGATGACCGCGAGGGTTACCCCGACGACTCCGGCGACGACGGTGGCCACGACGCTCTCCATCATGATCGAGAAGAAGATCCGACCCGAGGAGGCGCCGAAGCTGCGGCGGATGCCGATCTCGCGGATCCGCTGCCGGACAGTGACGAGCGCGATGTTGAGCAGGCCGAGGGCGCCGAGGGCGAGCACCAGGCCGGCCACGCCGCCGATGACCCAGGTCAGCACGCCGAACGGGTCGGAGTCGTAGACCAGGTAGTCCTGCCGGTCGACCGACACCTGCGCCTCGGGCCCGAGCGCGGCGGCGATGTCGCGCTGCACCGCGGTAGCGAGGGGCTCGGCGATGTCGAGCGGCACCCACATCTCGTAGCTCGGCGGCTGCGCGAACGCCGGATCGGCCACCGGAGCGACCGCCGTGTAGGCGTCGGTGAGCATCATCATCGTCGGCTCGGTCTCCCACTCCGACACCGGAGTCACGCCGACGACGACGGCCGTCGTCTCGCGATCGGAGCCGAGGAGCGTCACGACCGGATGCGTCCGCAGATCGGGGCTGCCCAGGCGCTGCCAGAAGACCGCGTTCACCACCACTGCCGGGGCGAGGCGTCGGTCGTCGCCGTCGGCGAACCAGCTGCCGCCCTCGAGCTCGAGGCGGTGCATGGCGGCGTAGGGCTGGTCGACCGCGGTGACCGGGACGTCGACCGCGCCGTCGGTGAACTGCGCCCGCGCGGTGCCGTAGGTGACCCTGCTCGCGTAGTCGATGCCGTAGCGCTCGAGGACGCTGCCCCAGGCCGCCTGCATCGCCTCCGCATCGATGAGGCCGTCGGGGCCGGAGGAGTAGGCGTTGACGTACAGACTCGCGGGGCGCCCGCTCGAGCGCTCGGCCGACTCGATGCTGGCCTGACGGGCGATGCCGCCCGCCGCGACCACTCCGGTCAGTGCGGCGACGGCCACCGCCACGCCGATGAGCGAGAGCAGCACGCGGCCCCTGTGGATCCGCAGCTCGGTCCAGGCCTCGACGATCGCGCCGACGATCCCGACCAGCCCGCGCATCAGAGCACGTCCTCGGGGGCAGTGCGCGCCGCGTGCGCCGGGATCCGACCCGACTCCGAGGTCGACGCCGTCGCCTCGCCGAGCCGGCCGTGATCGAGCCGGTAGTGCCGCTCGGCCCGCGCGGCGATGGCCGGGTCGTGCGTGATCGTGACGAGCGCCGACCCCGACTCGCGGGCGATCTCGTCGAGCAGCCCCATCACGCTCTCGCCGGTGTCGGTGTCGAGGGCGCCGGTCGGCTCGTCCGCGAGGATGAGACGCGGGCGGCGGACGAGGGCGCGCGCGATCGCGATGCGCTGCTGCTCGCCTCCGGACATGCGCCCCGGCATCGAGTCGACGCGGTGCCCCAGCCCGACGCGCTCGAGCATCTCGGCCGCCAGCGCCGCGCGACGCCAGAACTCCGAGCCCGTCGCATAGAGGAGGGGGGTCATCACGTTCTCGCGGGCCGTCCGCCCCTCGAGAAGATTGAACTGCTGGAAGATGAAGCCGATGCTCCCGCCGCGGATCCGGGCCCTGGCCCGAGAGGAGAGAGTCTCGGTCGGACTGCCCTCGAGCAGCATCCGTCCCTCTGTGGGCTCGTCGATGAGGCCGAGGATGTTCAGCAGCGTCGACTTGCCCGAGCCGCTGCGGCCGACCACCGAGACGTGGTCGCCCTCGCCGACCTCGAGGTCGACGCCGTCGAGGATGGTCAGCGGAGGAGCGTCGGGCAGCGGCACGACCTTCCGGATCCCCTCGAGCCGGAGGATGCTCACGAGCAGAAGACCGAGCCGTCGGCGTTCTGCACGCAGTTCCCGTCGAGCTGCTCGCCGTCGCCGGCCGCCGCTCCGGGGACGAACTGCAGCAGCACCGCTCCCTCGTCGACCCCTCCGGTGATCTCGACGCTCGTCCCGTCGGTGAGTCCGAGGGTGACGGGCACCTCCTCGGTGGCGCCGTCGTCGCCCTGACGGAAGACCACACCCGACTCCGCCGTGCCCTCGACCGCGGTCGTCGGCACGACGAGCACGTTCTCGGCACGGCCCCCGGCGAGGGTGACGGAGGCGGCGAGACCCGGGAACACGGTCACGTCCGCGGGCACCTGGCAGCGGAAGCTTGTCCCGGAGCCGCCCGTTCCGCCGGTCGCGTCGCCCGCTGCCGCGCCGCCCTCGCCCTCGCCGGCGAGCGGCGTGGTGATGGCGAGACCGGTGCAGGTGAATCCGGCCGGCCCTCCGGTGATCGCGACCTGCGCCTCCGTCGGACGGTCCTGGATCCGGTAGAGCTGCTCGGCGTCGATGGAGCCGGTGACGGCGAAGGTGGGAGGCGCGACCTGGCCGGTCACCTCGCCGACGGTCACCGACTGGTCGTGGATGACGCCGAGCGCACTCAGCGTGCCCGCCGCGGGAGCGTAGACGCGCTCGAAGCGCACGGCGGGCTCGGGCTGCGTGACCGAGACCGTGCCGTCGGGGTTCGTGGTCTCGACCGGGTCGCGCGGAGTCTCGACCCGGATGTCGTAGACGAGGTCGCCCGCGGCGACGGCGGCTCCCTGCTCGAGGTACACGTCGTCGACGGTGCCGGCAGCCGTGGCCTTCATCGGCACGGCCGGATCGGCGGCCACGGTGCCCTGGAGCGTGAGGTCGTTCGTGATGGTCCCGCGGCCGACGACGACGGTCGGCTCGGTCAGCTCACCGGTCGGGACGGTGGGATCCGCCTCGGCGGACGCATCCGGGAAGAAGGCGATCTTGACCAGCGCGATGCTGGCCGCCCCCAGGATGACCATCCACACGATCGGGAACACCCATCGTCGAACCGTGCCCATGCTGTCCCCCGACTCCGCGCGATCGCGCTCCGGGCGCTCCCCCGCGGTGCGCCGAACGGCAGCCTATCGAGGGCCTGCGACGCCCGTGGCGCGTCAGGCGCCGAGCTTCGTCGCGATGGAGGCGATCCGCCTCGCGCGGGTCTCCTCGGTCTTCGCCCCCTCGACCGCCGTGACGTGCGCCTTCCTGGCGCTCGGTGCGAGCGCCGCGAAGGCAGCGGTCAGGCCGGCCGTCTCGAGGGCGGCGGCGAGGTCCTCCGGGACCGCGATGTCGCGCGGCGCGGCGTCGAGTTCGAGCTCGACCTCGATGGTCTCGCCCCCGACGAGGCCGGTGGCGGCGCGCTTGTCGGCCGAGAACGGGATGAGCGCACGCCCGCCCATCGACCCGACCGTGCTCCGGTACTCGAAGCCGTTCACCACCACTCGGACGGCCGGCCGCTTGCCGCCGCCGAGCGAGTCGAGAACCTCGGGCGGGACCTCGACTCCCGTGTTCTTCCCCATCAGGTGCAACGTCGTCGTGAAGCGCATGGCACGAGGATGCCACGGACCCTCGCGTGCGAGCGAGGGGATCAGAGCGTGCTGGCGCCCGACCATGCGCCGAGCTTGCCCTGGGTGTAGGTGCCGTCGCCGGCGGAGGAGCTGATCGTCATCTCCCACCCCGTCGCGGCGCCGACGCCCGCGGTCCCGGTCGGGACCCTGAAGGTGATCGGGAAGACGGCCGAGCCGCCGTCGCGCGCGATCGGCTGCGGGTTCACGAACGAGACGGAGGAGGTGCCGATGCCGACAGCGCCGATCGGTCCCGTCAGCGAGGAGACGACGAGCGAGTCGGCGGGGAAGGTCGGACCCGAGGTCTGGCGGACCCGGATCGTGATGGTCGCCCCGGCCGCGGGGACGTCCTCGGCCGAGCTGTAGTTGAAGAGGCGGACCTGCTTCGGTCCCTGGCCGAGCACGTTGACGGTGGTCCTCGCCCAGACGAGGTCGGAGGAGCCGAGGGCGAACTGCGGGAACAGGTTGTTCTCCCAGCGCTCCGCCTCGGGGACGGGCTCACCGGAGGCGGCGGCGAGCGGGGCGGCGACCGCGACGGCGATGGCGGGAGCGGTCCACGCTCCGGCCGAGACGAGGGAGCGGCGCGAGAGGGCGGAGTCGGACGAGGTCATGGGTGCTCTTCCTGCAGGGCGGAGCCTCGCGGCGACTGCCGGAGGCGGTGCCCTCGGAGTGCACCGTAGTCGGGTGCCGGCGCACTCCGAGCGGCTCTTCGCACGCTACGGACGGGGCCGCATCGCCCGCGTCCGGGCATCAACAAGCGTCTACGCCGTCGGGGTCCCCCGTTCTCGGGTCAGCTCGGAGACATCGAGCCTCCCGGCGTTCACCAGGTTGGCCAGCTCCACGCGCGAGGTGGCGCCGGTCTTCTCGAGCAGCCGCGAGACGTAGGTGCGCGTGGTGCTGTCGGTGAGTCCGAGCGCCCGCGCGATGGCCGCGTTCGTCAGCCCCTCGGCCAGCGCCCGGGCGACCTCGCGCTCCCGTGCCGACAGGGCGACGCCGCGCGGGGCCGCCTCGAGACCGGCGACCCGCCGGATCTCGCTCGAGAACCGCTCCGGTGGCGCCACCTTGGGCAGGAAGGCGTCGGCGCCGGCGGTGACCACCGCCGACTCCGACTCCGGACCGATGAACGACGACATCACGATGATGCCCACGCGGGGGGCCGCGCGGCGCAGCGGCGCGATCACCTCCGGGCCCGAGACGCCGCGCATCCTCGCGTCCAGCAGCACGATGTCGGGATGGAAGCGCCGGACGGCGGCGAGCACCCGCGCGCCGTCGTCGACGGTCGCGACGACCTCGAGCGACGGGTCGGTGCGCAGGAGGCCGCGGAGGGCGACGAGGACGAGCGGGTCGTCGTCGACGAGGAGGACGCGCACGGGCGGGGCTGCGGGAGCTCCGCGAGCCGCGGACGAGGGCACCGTCACCGGTCCATTATCGTTGCCACGCGCTGACCCCCGCAGCGTCAGCACCCCCGGAGACGCCCGTGCCCCTGACCCCTCCCGCGACACTGACCACTCCCGCGCCGGACACCGCCGCGTGGCTCGACCGCCGCTCGGCCGGTCCGATCCTCCTGGCGGCGAACCTCGCCGTCGGCCTCGCGATCTTCGCGCTCGTCGCGCCGAGGCTCCCGCTGTGGAACCTCCTGCTCACCCTGGCGATCGGCCTGGGCGCGATCCTCCCCCTCGGTGCGCAGCGGAGCCGGCCGAGGACCGCGGGAGTCGCCGCGTGCATCGGTGCGGCGCTCACCCCGATCGCGACCCCTGCCCTCTGGACCGCGCTCGTGATCATCGGGCTGCGCCTCCCGCCCCGCACCGCGGCCCGGTTCGTCGCGGCCGGAGCCGTCGCCGACGCCGTCCTGCTCACCCTCTTCATCCTCCGCTGGGCTCGACCCGAGACGCTCGGCGCGTCGATCCTGGTCGGCCTCTTCTCGGTCGTCGTGACGGTGACGATCGGCGTCCTCGGCATCCTCGCCGGGGCGAAGCGCAGGAGCGAGCGCGACGCCCGCGAGCGCGAGAGCACGGCCGTCGCCCGCTCGCTCGACGCCGAGCGCGAGCGCATCGCGGAGGAGATCCACGACTCCCTCGGTCACTCGCTGACCCTGCTCAGCCTGCACTCCGCCGCCCTGCGCGACCTCGACGGTCTGACCCCGGAGGAGATCCGCGCCCTGACCGAGTCGATCAACCGGCAGACCCGCGCCGCGGTCGACTCCCTGACGGCGACGCTGCGGGCCGCCCCCGCCGCCGGATCGACCGAGGCGGCGGCGGGGCTCGACCGGCTATTCTCGGATGTCACCGAGACCGGTCGCGAGCTCGAGGTGCGGATCGAGGGCGATCCTGCGGCGCTCGACGAAGCGGCGACGGCGATGCTCGTGCGGTTCTGCCGGGAGGGACTCACCAACGCGCTCAAGCACGCGGCCCCCGGCCCGCTGGGCGTCGCCGTGCGGATCGACGGCGACGGCTCGGTGGCGGCAGTGGTGACCTCGCCCGGAGGCGCGGCGGATCCCTCGCCCGCCTCGAGTTCGCGCGGGGTCCGCGCTCTCGGGGACTCCGCCGCCGAGCTCGGCGGCGAGGCGGTGCTGAGCGTCGCCGACGATCAGAGCGTGCTCAGTCTCCGGCTGCCTGCTCCGTCGTCGCGCTGACGGCCGACTCGCCCGCCGGCTCGCCGAGCGCCGAGCGGACCGAGTCGACCGTCATCCGGCCCTCGGGATCGAGCCTCGTGAGCATCCGCGCCATGATGTCGGCGAGCTGCGGGATCTGCTCCGGCTCGAGCGGGTCGATGACGTCGGCGAGCACGGTGGCGACGTGCCCCGGCGCGGTCTCGACGATCTTGGCGAATCCCTCCTCCGTCAGCACGGCGTTCGTGGCTCGACCGTCGGAGGGGCAGGGCCTGCGCTCGAGGTAGCCGCGCGCGGCGAGGCGGGTCACCACGTGCGACAGGCGCGGCAGCGTGGCGTTCGTGCGGGTCGCGAGGGTCGTCATCCGCAGCGCCCGCTCGGGCGCCTCCGAGAGCATCGCGAGCGTCATGTACTCGAAGTGGGTGAGGCCCGCGTCGCGCTGCAGCTGGGTGTCGAGCGCGCCGGGGAGCAGCTCGACCACGGCGATGAACCGCATCCAGGCGCCGAGCTCCTCGGGCGTCAGCCAGCGGGGAGGGAGATCGGCGGTCATCCGGCAAGCCTATCGGTTGGTTGACGCGACAAGTAAGGGCGCAGGAAGATCACAGTCGGCCGAACGTCTCGGCGAGGTAGCGGTGCGCGAAGGTGACGGCCATCGCCCCCTCGCCGACCGCGGCGGCCACCCGCTTCACGGAGCCGCGCCGCACGTCTCCCGCCGCGAACGAGCCCGGCACGCTCGTCTCGAGGTAGAACGGCGGACGCTCGAGCGGCCAGACGGCCGCGAGCGACTCCGGATCGAGGTCGGGCCCCGTGAGGAGGTAGCCCTGCCGGTCGCGCTGGATCGCGGTCCGCGCGGACCAGTCGGTGTCGGGCGCCCCTCCGATGCACACGAACAGGTTCTCGGTGGCACGGTCCTGCCGGGCGCCGGTCCGCGTGTCCTCGAGAGTGATGCCGGTGAGGTAGCCGCCGCCGCGGACCTCGGCGACGCGGGTGCCGGTGAGGATCTCGACGTTCGGCTGCGCGCGGACCCGCGTCTCGAGATAGGCCGACAGCGTGTCCGAGAGCTCGGGCCCGCGGACGAGCATCGTGACGCGCCGGGCGTGCGCCGAGAGGTTCATCACCGCCTGACCCGCGGAGTTGCCGCCTCCGACGACGTAGACGTCGGCGCCGCCGCAGCGCAGGGCCTCGCTCGTGCCCGCGCCGTAGTAGAGACCGCAGCCCAGCAGCTCGTCCTCGCCCGCGAGCCCGAGCCGGCGCCAGTCGACTCCGGTCGCGCAGATGTTGGCGCGCGCGACGACCACTGTGCCGTCGTCGAGCTGCGCGTGGATCCGGCCGTCACGGAAGTCGCCCAGCACTCCGCGGCGCATCATCACGAGCTCGGCGCCGAAGGCGACGGCCTGCTGGCGCGCCCGCTCGGCCAGGGCGGCGCCCGAGACGCCGTGCGGGAATCCGAGGTAGTTCTCGATGAGGCTGCTCGAGCCCGCCTGGCCGCCGACCGCCTCCCGCTCGAGCACGACCACGCGCAGACCCTCCGACGCGGCGTACACCGCGGCCGAGAGTCCGGCGGGGCCGGCTCCGTAGATCGAGAGGTCGTACTCCGACGAGGCGGGCGTGGTCGCCCAGCCCAGCCGCGAGGCGATCTCCGCCAGCGTCGGCTCCTCGAGCCGGGAGCCGTCGGGGAGCACCACGATCAGCGGTTCGGAGGCGTCGCGGTCGCTGTGCCAGCGGAAGTCGACCACGCTGCGTGCGAGGAAGTCGCGCACCTCCCACGCCCGCCGACTGTGCTTCGAACCGTGCAGCTCGACGCGGTCGACGGGCGCGGAGGCGTCGGTCATCCGCGGTCCTCCCGGGCCCGGTCCTTCAGCGCCTGCTCCTCCCGGTCGCGCTGGAGCTGCGCCTGCCAGTCGGCGGGCAGCCGCTCCGCCGGCCCGGGGACGCTCTGCCGAGCCGGGTGGCTCTCGGGCGCCACGAGCGGCGGGCCGTCGGCGTAGGCGTCCGTGCGGTAGTCCCAGAACCAGTCCTCGCCCGGTTCGAAGCTCCGGATGATCGGATGCCCGGTCTCTCTCGCGTGCGCGCCCGCGTGCTTCGCCAGGGAGTCGTCGCAGCAGCCGATGTGCCCGCAGGTCGCGCAGCGGCGCAGGTGCACCCACCACGAGCCCTCCTGCTCGCACTCCAGGCAGCCGGTGCCGCTCGGCGGCACCTCGGGGTGGATGGCGGTGTCTGTCACTGCTCTCCTCCGTGCTCGTTCGGCCGGCGGCTCAGACGGCCCCGACGGCGGGCAGGGGCCGGGCGTGGCTGAGGAGGGCGGGGCGCCCATCGGTGTCGGTGAGGTACGGCATGTGCGGCGGCGTCCATTTCTCTGATCGAGGGAGTACGGATCTCGGGCCCGCTCGCCCGAGGAGCGCTCGCGCGCGCCCCGGATCTCGTCGTCGAGCCCGACACGTCCCGAATCTAGCCCCGTCGGCCGCCGAGGTGGAGAGCGATTCCCTCCGCCCGCCCGCCGCCCACGGGCCGCCGGTCGAGGATGCCCACGTCCCCCGGAACCGCGGATCTCGTACGCCCACCCCGCGGGCTACTCGATCGAGGGGCAGGATGCCCACCGCAAGGCAGGCCGGGACCTCCCAGGCGAACCGCCGATTCGCGTCCCAGCGAATCGCCGTAGCCGCCCGCGACCCGCCCCACCCGCGCACAACCCCGACAAGCCGACCGCGCCGAGCCGCACAGGGGGCGGCTCGAACAGGAGACAGGATGCCCACGGCAAGGCCGACCGGGACTTCCGAGGGGAACCGCCGATTCGCGTCCCAGCGAATCGCCGTAGCCGCCCGCGACCCGCTCCACCCGCGCACAACCTCGACAAGCCGACCGCGCCGAGCCGCACAGGGGGCGGCTCGAACAGGAGGCACGGTGCCCACCGCGAGGCCGGCCGGGACCTCCGAGGCGAACCGCCGATTCGCGTCCCAGCGAATCGCCGTAGCCGCCCGCGACCCGCCCCACCCGCGCACCACCTCGACAAGCCGACCGCGCCGAGCCGCACAGGGGGCGGCTCGAACAGGAGGCACGGTGCCCGCCGCGAGGCCGGCCGGGACCTCCGAGGCGAACCGCCGATTCGCGTCCCAGCGAATCGCCGTAGCCGCCCGCGACCCGCCCCACCCGCGCACCACCTCGACAAGCCGACCGCGCCGAGCCGCACAGGGGGCGGCTCGGAAACGATCACAGCACGTCGTCGCTCAGTGCGATCGGATTGCCGAAGCGGTGGTTGGTGATCGAGATCGCCTGCTCGCGGAGGAACGGCAGCAGCTCGACGCGGCCGGCGGGAGTGACCGGGTCGGCGTAGATCGCCGTGTCGGGCGAGCCGCCGAGCGCTTCGGCGAGCGCGGTCGAGAGCGGGATGCGCGAGCCGTCGGCGCGGGTCAGGGGCACGGGCTTGCCGGTGCTGCCCCGGGTCATGCCGCTGAGCACGTCGGTGAACGAGCGGGTCGAGTTCCGGTCGGGATCGGCCGGAACCGCGTCGCGCTCGGAGGACGGCGCCGTCGCGCCCTGCGGGCCGCCGAACGCGTCGACGCGGTCCGAGACGATGTCGCCGACGATCCGGATCCTGGTCGCCGTGATCAGGCCCGCTGCCGCGCGCTCCAGCCACTGCGCGTCGGATTCGACGACGACCTTCGGGGCCAGGCCCGCCATCTCGAGGAGCTCGTCGCCCGCGAGCATCTCCTGCACGCGCGGCGGGAGCGGGATCGAGGTCGAGATGTCCATCCGCGAGCGGGTGAGCAGGCCGGCGGCGATGACCCGGAGCAGTTCGCCCAGGTCGCCGCAGTCGGCGAGGCGCAGCGCGATCGGCACCCGGAGGTAGCGGAACAGGTTGCGCTCGACCCCCACCTTCGAGATGTCGGTCACCACCCCGAACTCGGTCGCCCAGGCCAGCTGGTCGGACAGGGCGGAGCGGCGGAGCAGGTCGAACTGCTCGAACTGGAGCGAGGACTGCGCCGCCTCGATGAACTGCCGCGCGCGATCGTCCAGCCCGCGGAGGTGCAGCGTGGTCGAGGGGCGGGCGGGCGAGGGCTTCCACGAGCCGAGTCCGATCAGGTGGTTCGGGCCGCCAGCCTTCGCGCCGCCGCCGACCGACGAGCGCTTCCAGCCTCCGAACGGCTGCCGCCGCACGATGGCGCCGGTGATGCCGCGGTTGACGTAGAGGTTGCCGGCCTCGACCGAGTCGAGCCACACCGCGAGCTCGTCGGAGTGCAGCGAGTGCAGTCCGGCGGTGAGCCCGTAGTCGGTCGCGTTCTGCATCCGGATCGCGTCCTCGAGGGTCGCGGCGTGCATGATCCCGAGGACGGGCCCGAAGAACTCGGTGAGGTGGAAGTAGCTGTCCTCGGCGACCCCCTCCCTGACGCCCGGGGACCAGAGGCGCCCGGAGGCGTCGAGGCGCCGGGGCTCGACCAGCCACGACTCGCCGGCGCCGAGGGTGGTCAGAGCGTGCGCGAGCTTGCCCGTGGGCTCCTCGATGACCGGGCCCATCACGGCGGCCGGATCGGTCGGGTACCCGACGCGGAGCGAGGTGACCGCGTCGACGAGCTGGGCGCGGAAGCGCTTGGAGCGCGCGACCGAGCCGACCAGGATCACCAGCGACGCCGCCGAGCACTTCTGGCCCGCGTGGCCGAAGGCGCTCTTCACGATGTCGGCCACGGCGAGGTCGTAATCGGCGTGGGGCGTGACGATGATCGCGTTCTTGCCGCTGGTCTCGGCCAGCAGCGGCAGGTCGGGCCGCCACGAGCGGAACAGCTTCGCGGTCTCGTAGGAGCCGGTGAGCACCACGCGGTCGACGAGCGGGTCGCTGATCAGCGAGCGCCCGAGCCCCTCCTCGTCGAGATCGACCAGGGCGAGGAGGTCCTGCGGGATCCCCGCGTCCCAGAGCGCCTCGACGAGCACGGCCGCCGAACGGCGCGCCTGCGGAGCCGGCTTGAGGACGACTCCCGAGCCTGCGGCGAGCGCCGCGAGGACGGAGCCGGCGGGGATCGCGACGGGGAAGTTCCACGGCGGGGCGACCACGGTGACGCGTGCGGGCACGAAGGTGGCGCCTCCGACCGCGTCGAGCTCTCGCGCCCGGGTCGCGTAGTAGTGGGCGAAGTCGATCGCCTCGGACACCTCGGGGTCGGCCTCGGCGATGGTCTTGCCGGTCTCGGACGCCATCACCTCGATGAGTCGGTCGCGGTTCGCGGCGAGGGCGAGGCCCGCGCGGTCGAGGATCGCCGCCCGGTCGTAGCCCAGCCGGTCGCCCCACCGCTCGGCACGGCGCGCGACGGCGAGCAGCAGCTCCTGGAGCGCCTCCGGCGAGTCGACCCGAGCGGCCTCGATCGTCGCCGTGCCGATCGTCGAGGAGGCGATGCGCTCGGTGATCAGGCGCGCCCAGCGGCGGTTGCCGGGGAGCGCGGGGTCGGTGTCGGGCTCGTTGCGGAACCCGGCGGTCGCGGCGGCGGCGCCCGAGCCGCGCCCGAGGCCGAGGACGGCCTCGGTGAGCCCGGCGGCGGCGGGATCGAGCGCGTGCTCCCCCGCGCCGGCGTGCTCCTGCACGAGGCGCCGCCCCGATCCGGAGGCCCACTCGCGGCGGCGGTCCTGCGTGCGGTTGGCCGTCGGCACCCGGTCGTCGAGCGCCTCGAGCGAGACCCGGAAGCGCTCGAGCTCGCGCTGGAGGACGGTCTCGTCCTCGAGCTCGAACACGGCCGAGAGGAAGTTCTCGGGGCTCGAGTTCTCTTCGAGTCGGCGGATCAGGTAGGAGATCGCGACGTCGAACTCGCGCGGGTGCACCACGGGCGTGTAGAGCAGGAGGCGCCCCACGTCCTCGCGGACGGCACGCGCCTGGCCGGTGGCCATGCCGAGGAGCATCTCGAACTCGACGGCGTCGTGCACCCCGCGCTCGTTCGCGAGGATCCACGCGAAGGCGATGTCGAAGAGGTTGTGACCGGCGACTCCGATCCGCACCGCGTCCGCCCGCTCGGGACGGAACGCCCAGTCGATCAGGCGCTTGTAGTTCGTGTCGGCCTCGGCCTTCGAGCCGACCGTCGCGACCGGCCAGTCGTGGATCGCCGCGTCGACGCGCTCCATCGCGAGGTTCGCGCCCTTGACCACGCGCACCTTGATCGGAGCACCTCCCCTGCGGCGTCGCTCGGTCGCCCACGTCGTGAGCTCCTGCAGCGCCCCGAGGGCGTCGGGGAGGTAGGCCTGCAGCACGATCCCCGCCTCGAGCTCGAGCATCCCCGGCTGCTCGAGCAGGCGGCGGAACACCGCCACGGTCAGATCGAGGTCGCGGTACTCCTCCATGTCGAGGTTGATGAACTTGGGCGTCGGGCTCGCGGCCGCGAGCTGGTAGAGCGGAGTGAGCCGCTCGACGACGCGGTCGACGGCCTCGTCGAAGGCCCACATCGAGAGCTGGCTGACGATGCTCGAGACCTTGATGCTCACGTAGTCGACGTCGTCGCGCTCGAGCAGACGGTGCGTGCCCGCGAGGCGGCGTCGCGCCTCGCGCTCGCCGAGCACGGCCTCGCCGAGGAGGTTGAGGTTCAACCGGTCGCCGCCCTGACGGAGCGTGCGGATCGCGGAGCCCAGCCGGGCGTCGGACGCGTCGACCACGAGGTGGCCGACCATCTGCCGGAGCACGCGCCGCGCGGCCGGGACGACGACCCACGGCAGCACCGGCCCGACGGCGCCGCCGGTGGCGACCGCTGCGCGCAGGTAGGAGGGGAGGAACGCGGGGGTCTTCGAGGTCAGCGCCGAGAGGTTCTCGGCCGCGACCGAGAGGTCCTCCGGCCGAGCGACGCCGTCGACGAAGCCGACGGTGAAGTCGAGCCCGTTCGGGTCCTGCAGCACTCCGGCGAGGCGCTGGGCGGCCGCGTCGGCCGGGAACGCCCGGCTGCGCACGAGCCAGCGGCGGACGAGGCTCTCGACGCGGGCGAGGATCGGCGCATCCGTGTCGAACTCGGGCTTCAGGCGCGGCAGGCGCAGCGCCGCTCCCGTCTGATACTGACCGGTGTCGCTCAGGGCGCCGCGATCGGCGCGCGGGGACGCCTCGGGCTCCTCGCGCTCCGGGTCGTTCCCGGGCACGGCGTGAGTCGTCGACTGGTCCATGCAACGAGGCTATGCCCGAGTCCGCATGCGGGCCGGGCGTGTCGCGACCCTCTGGGGAGACTCCGCGCGCAGTCGGGGGTGTGGACGGCCGTCGAGCGGGGGTGCACGATGAACGCGTCCGATACCCGCCCCTCCCGCGATCGGAGATCCCGATGGAGCAGCTGCCCATCCCGCACGCCGCCATGATCGCCGCGCAGGCGCTCATCGACAGCTCCGCGTCCTTCGACGGCGAGGCGACGGCACCCGTGAACCTCGCGGTCCTCGAGCGCGCCCTGCGCCCGATCGAGGAGGGCGTGCTCGACGCCGACGGGATCGTCGTGCCCACCGCCTCCGACGTCGCCGGCGCGGCGGTGATCTGCCTCACCTGGCTCACCGGCCGGCTCGTGGAGTCCAGCGGCCGCTCGAGCGAGGAGATCCTGTTCTCGCTGCGCGAGTTCGTCACGGAGGCGCTGCGCAGCGACGACGACTGATCCGCCTCCGCTCGCGCCCCGCGCCGCCGCCGACCACACTGGAGCGCATGGCCAGAAGCACCGCCCGACGCGACCGGCACCGCCCGAAGGACATCACCGAGCGCAGCGGCACCGCGCCAGGTCCTCGCCGACCGAGCGCCCCTGCCGACCCCGCGGTCGACGTCGTCGTCGTCGGAGCCGGGCACAACGGACTCGTCGCCGCCGCCTACCTCGCTCAGGCGGGGCTCGACGTGCTCGTCCTCGAGAAGCGCCCGCACGCCGGCGGAGCAGCGGTGTCGGAGTTCCCGTTCCGCGGTGTCGAGGCGCGCCTCAGCAGGTACTCGTACCTGATCAGCCTGCTGCCGCCGTCGATCCTCGCGGATCTGCGCGTCGACGTCCCGCTGGTCCGCCGGCGCTACTCCTCCTACACGCCCGATCCCGCCGACCCGAGCCGCGGGCTCCTCGTCGACACCGGCGACGCGGAGGCGACCGCCGCCTCGTTCGCCCGCGTGGGAGCTCCCGACGACGCGGAGCCGTTCGCCGACTTCTCGCGGCACACCTCGCGCCTGGCGCGTGCGCTGTGGCCGACGCTGACGCAGCCGCTGCTGCGGCGGTCGGAGGCGCGCCGGCTGGTCGACGACGCCCGCGTCTGGCGGGCGATGATCGAGGAGCCCATCGGCGGGGTGATCGAGCGCAACATCGGGAGCGACCTCGCCCGCGGCGTCCTCTTCACCGACGCCCTCATCGGCACCTTCGCCGGTGCGCACGACCCCGACCTCGCCCAGAACCGCTGCCTGCTCTACCACGTGATCGGAGGCGGGACGGGCGACTGGGACGTCCCCGTCGGCGGGATGGGCGCCGTCTCGGGCGCCCTCGAGCGCTCAGCCCTCGACGCGGGGGCGCGCATCCTCACGGGTACCGAGGCGACCTCCGTCAGCCCCGACGGCGAGGTGACCTACCGTCGCGGGCCCCGGACGAGGCGGGTGCGCGCGCGGTTCGTCCTCTCGAACGTCGCCCCGTTCGTCCTCGACCGGCTGATGGGGGGCGAGTCCGGGGTGGGCGCGGTCCGCCCGGAGGGCGCCCAGGTGAAGGTCAACCTGGTGCTGTCCCGGCTGCCGCGACTGCGCGATGCGAGCGTGACTCCCGAGGCGGCCTTCGGCGGGACCTTCCACGTCAACGAGGGGTACGCGCAGCTCGAGACCGCCTACCGCGCCGCCGCTCGCGGCCGCACCCCGGGGCCGATCCCCTGCGAGATCTACTGCCACTCGCTGACCGACCCGACCATCCTCTCGCCCGAGCTCGCCGCCTCCGGGGCGCACACGCTCACCGTCTTCGCGCTGCACACTCCCGATCGCTGGCTGACGGCCGAGAACAACGAGCAGACGCGGCGGCGTCTCGAGTCCGAGATCCTCGACTCGATCGACACGGTGCTCGCCGAGCCGATCCGCGACCTCGTCCTGCTCGACGCCGACGGCGCGCCGTGCATCGAGACCCGGACCACCCGCGACCTCGAGGAGAGCCTCGGCCTCCCGGGCGGCAACATCTTCCACGGGCCTCTGGCCTGGCCGTTCGCCGAGGACGACGAGCCGCTCGACACTCCCGCGCAGCGCTGGGGAGTCGCGACGGCGCACCCGCAGGTGCTGCTCTGCGGCGCGGGTGCGCGGCGCGGCGGGGGCGTCTCGGGCCTCGGCGGGCACAATGCGGCGATGGCCGTGCTGGAGGAGCTCGGCGCCTGAAGGCGCTGCGTGCGGCCCCGGCCCGCGCGGTCGTCAGTGCCGGCGGTGGTCCTGGATCGTCATCCGCGGGCCCCGGCGCGGCCTGTGCGCGCCGCTGACCCCGATCAGGCGGAGGACCCGCTGCCGGTGCCCGCGCCACGGCTCGAGCAGCTCGAGCATGCCGTCGTCGTCGACGCCGTGACGGCCGGTGAGGGCGAAGCCGACGGAGGCGGCGAGGTGGTAGTCGCCGACGCTCACCGCATCGGGATCGCCGTGCGCCCGCATCATGACCTCGGAGGCGGTCCACGCGCCGATGCCCGGCACGGACTGCAGGCGCGCGGCCACCTCGGGCCCGCCGCGGCCGAGCGCGAGAGTGCGCTCGAGCCCCGGTGCGACCAGGGCGGCGGTGAGCAGCGTCCGCGAGCGTCGCGGATCGACGCCCGCGCGGTGCCAGTCCCACGAGGGGACGCGCCGCCACTGCTCGGCCGTCGGCGCGACGTGCAGGGCCACCGGCCCCGGGGCGGGCTCGCCGTGGAGGCGGACGAGCGCGCGGTAGGCGCGCCACGCCTCCGTGCTCGTCACCTTCTGCTCGAGGATCGACGGGGCGAGCATCTCGAACACGAGGTTCGCGCGGGCCAGCCGGAGGCCCGCGACCCGGCGGAGCACCTCGGCCAGCGGCCGGTGGGACGAGAGGTCGAGTCCGCTCCAGTCGTCGCCGTGGCCGAGGAGCTCCGGCACCCGGTCGATCAGCCACTCGGCGCCCTCGCCCCAGGCCCGCGCGTGCACCGAGCCGTCGGCCGCCTGGCGCAGCTGCAGTGTGCCGGGGCCGAGCGGCGTGCGGAACGCCCGCCAGTAGCCGGTGGAGTCGATCAGCATCGTCGGGTCGCCGGAGCCGCGCAGCAGGGTGCGCACGGTGAGCGCGAGGCTCACGGGCACCGCAGGTGCGTACACCGTGGCCCGCGCGGGCACGGGAGCGGGGAGGGCGATCGACACGCTGCGATGCTAACCGCGCCCTCCGACACCGCCGTCGAGATCCACGGCGCCGACGGTGATCTGCACGGTCTCTTCGGAGCCGCCACTCCTCCCGGATTGGTCCAACCGCGATGACCACATGCGCAGATCCGATCACGCGATTCGGCTGGTCAGTGCCCCTTTAGGGGGCGTAGTTTCGCGCTGTCGCGGCGGCGTTACCAGCCGTCCGGCATCCGCCTATCACTGGAGATGCGCACATGTTCGACACGACCTTCATCCGCAAGGCGATCGTCCGGAGCAGCGAGACCGCTCTCGACCGTCGCCGTTTCTTCGAGGCCACCGGCGTCGCCGGCCTCGGAATCGGAGCAGCGGCCCTCGCCGCCCCCTCCGCGTCCGCCGAGGAGGTCGCAGCCAGCGGCCCCAGCGACGCCTCGATCCTCAACTTCGCCCTCAACCTCGAGTACCTCGAGGCCGAGTTCTACCTCCGCGCCGTCACGGGCTCGGGACTCGCCGACTCCGACACCACCGGCACCGGCGCACGCGGCGGCGTCACGGGCGGCAAGGCCGTTCCGTTCAAGACCCCGTGGCTGAAGTCCTTCGCCCGCGAGGTCGCGAACGACGAGAAGCTGCACGTGCAGTTCCTCCGCGGCCAGCTCGGCGGCTCCGCCGTCTCGCGTCCCGCGATCAACCTCAGGGAGAGCTTCAACGCCGCCGCCACCGCGGCCGGCCTGATCCCCGCCGGTGGGACCTTCGACCCGTTCCTCAACGAGCAGAACTTCCTGCTCGGCGCCTTCGTCTTCGAAGACGTGGGAGTCACGGCGTACAAGGGTGCGGCCCCGCTCATCCAGTCGAAGCTCTACCTCGAGGCTGCTGCCGGCATCCTCGCGGTCGAGGCGTACCACGCCGGCGCGATCCGTTCGGCGCTCTACGGTGCGGGACTTGACGTCCAGGCCGGCAAGCTGTCCGACGCTCGCGACAGCCTCGACGGCCCCGCGGACAAGGATCAGGGCATCAAGGTCGGCGGCCAGGCCAACATCCAGCCCACCGACAAGAACGCGATCGCCTTCAGCCGCAGCCCCTTCGAGGTCCTCAACATCGCGTACCTGAACCCGAAGGCTGTGAAGTCGGGCGGATTCTTCCCCGCGGGTGTCAACGGCGAGCTGAACACCAGCCAGGCCAACTAGTCCTGCACACACGAGCGGACCCTTCCCCGAGGCGGCGGAGAGGGTCCGTTCGTGCGTTGACCGGGCGGAGTGCGAAGCGGTGACCTCGGTCATCTACTCTGAGCGGGTGAAGATCGGGATCCTGACCTCCGGGGGCGACTGCCCCGGGCTGAACGCCGTCATCCGCGGCGCCGTCTACAAGGGCATGAAGGTGTACGACCAAGAGTTCGTCGGCTTCCGCAACGGCTGGCGCGGCGTGGTCGACGGCGACCTCCTGCCGCTCGGGCGCGGCGACATCCAGGGCATCGCCAAGCAGGGCGGCACCATCCTCGGCACCAGCCGCACGAACCCCTTCGAGGGCGAGAACGGCGGGCCCGAGAAGATCGCCGGGATGATGGAGCGCAACGGCATCGACTCCATCATCGCGATCGGCGGCGAGGGCACCCTCGCGGCGGCCAAGCGCCTCACCGACGCCGGCCTCAAGATCGTCGGCGTCCCGAAGACGATCGACAACGACCTCGGGGCCACCGACTACACCTTCGGCTTCGACACCGCGGTCGGCATCGCGACCGACGCGATGGACCGCCTCCGCACCACCGGCGACTCGCACGGGCGCTGCATGGTGGCCGAGGTCATGGGCCGGCACGTGGGCTGGATCGCCCTGCACTCGGGCATGGCCGCCGGCGCGCACGTGATCCTGATCCCCGAGAAGCGGACCTCGATCGAGCAGATCGTCGAATGGGTGCAGAGCGCCCAGGACCGCGGCCGCGCGCCCCTCGTCGTGGTCGCCGAGGGCTTCTCGCTCGACAGCATGGACGACGCCCACTCGGAGCGCGGCCTCGACGCGTTCGGCCGCCCGCGCCTGGGCGGCATCGGCGAGATGCTCGCTCCGATGATCGAGGAGCGCACCGGCATCGAGACGCGCGCCACCACCCTGGGTCACATCCAGCGCGGAGGCACCCCCACCGCGTTCGACCGCGTCCTCGCGACCCGCCTGGGCATGGCCGCCATCGACTCCGTCGTCGCCGAGCACTGGGGCCGCATGGTCGCCCTGCGCGGCACCGACATCTACCACGTCGACTTCGCGGAGGCGCTCGGCACCCTGAAGACGGTGCCCGACTACCGCTACGAGGAGGCGCGCATCCTCTTCGGATGACGCGCCTCCGGCGGGCCTAGGAGGCGCCGCCCGGCGTCGCCGTCGGCACGATCACCGCGCGGGCGAGCGTGTGGAAGTGGACGTTGAAGCCGAGGATCGCGGGCGTCGACTCCGGGTCGAGGTCGAGGGACTCGACGTCGAGGGCGTGCACGGCGATGAAGTAGCGGTGCTCGCGGTCCGGCGGCGCCGCTCCGATGAACTGGCGCAGCCGCATCTCGTTCGGGAGGGTCTGCGCCCCCGCGGGCAGCAGCTCGAACCCGGCGGATCCCGCACCGGTCGGCAGCTCGGTCGTGTCGGCCGGGAGGTTGTACACCGCCCAGTGCCAGAACCCCGAGCCGGTCGGCGCATCGGGGTCGAACACGGTGACCGCGAAGCTCTTGGTCTCCTCCGGCGCCCCCGACCACGCGAGGTGCGGCGAGACGTCCTCGCCTCCCGCGCCCTCTCCGTAGTGGCGGGCCGCCAGCGGCTCGCCGTCGGCGATGTCGTCGCTCGTCAGCGAGAACGTCGGGACCTCCCCGAGTCGGGCGTAGGGGTCGTAGTTCCAGTCGGACATCCGGTTCTCCGTTCGGGCAGTGGTCCCGCGATCGCGGGCTCGTCCAGCCTACGAAGCGGCCTCGACCGATCCAGGGCTTGCGGAGGAGACCCCGATCACGAACCCAGGTAGCGCCCGGGGCGATGGTTGAAGGCGAGCACCAGGTTGAGCACGACGACGCCGGCGGCCGAGATCAGCACGTTGACCGGCGGCACGACGAGCAGCGCCGCTGTGACCACGCAGGCGTCGAGCGCCATCATCACGTAGCCGGCCCGCCAGCCGAGCCGCTCCTGCGCGATGAGCGCCACGATGCTGAACCCGCCGAGGCTGGAGCCGTGCCGGAAGAGGATGAGCAGCCCGATCCCGGCGAGGACGTCACCCGTGAGCACCCCGTAGACGGGGTCGATGCGCAGCGAGCCGAACGCGAGCGGATGGAGCCCGGCGAGCAGCGAGACCAGCACGATCGAGAACATCGTCCTGAGGGTGAAGCGCCAGCCCTTCTTCCACAGCGAGAGCGCGAGGAACGGGATGTTGACCACGACGAGGATCACGCCGAACGGGATCGGGAGCGGGTAGCCGAGCAGCAGGGCCAGACCCGCCGTCCCGCCGGTCACGGCCCGGCTCGCCGTCAGCAGGTAGAGGCCGAACGAGACGACGAACGCGCCGGTGACGAGTCCGAAGACGTCCTCGACGCGCGAGTGCGGAACGGTGGCGGAGGCGTCGGTCACCCGGCGATGGTGCCACAGCGATGTTGCGACGCCGTTTCGCCCGGGCGAGCGCGGTCGACCCGCACCCTCGTAGGCTGTGCCGGTGCTGCCGAAGATCCTGCTGTTCTACCGCTTCGTGCCGCTGGCCGACCCCGAGACGATGCGACTGTGGCAGCGCGAGCTCTGCGAGTCGCTGGGGATCCGCGGCCGCATCCTGCTCTCGCGCGACGGCATCAACGGCACCGTCGGCGGCGACATGGAGGCGCTCAAGCGCTACGTCCGCCGCACGCGGGAGCACTCCGCCCTGCAGGGGCTCGAGGTGACGTGGAGCGAGGGCTCGGGGCTCGACGCCGAGGGGCGCAGCCTCGACTTCCCCGGCCTGTCGGTGAGGGTGCGCGACGAGATCGTGTCGTTCGGTGCTCCGGGAGAGCTGCGGGTCGACGCGAGCGGCGTGGTCGGCACCGGAGCGAGGCTGCAGCCCGATGAGCTCGACGCCCTCGTCGCCGAGCGCGACGACGTCGTCTTCTTCGACGGCCGCAACGCCTTCGAGACCGAGATCGGGCGCTTCGACGGCGCCGTGGTGCCCGGAGTCTCGAGCACCCGCGAGTTCGTGGAGCAGCTCGACTCCGGCGCCTACGACCACCTCAAGGGCCGGCCCGTGGTCACCTACTGCACCGGCGGGATCCGCTGCGAGGTGCTGTCGAGCCTGATGACGGCCCGGGGCTTCGGCGAGGTGTACCAGCTCGACGGCGGCATCGTCCGCTACGGCGAGGCCCGCCGCGACGCCGGCCTCTGGCGGGGCGCGCTCTACGTGTTCGACGGGCGCGGGTCGGTGACCTTCTCGCCCGACGCCCAGGTGATCGGGCGCTGCACGGGGTGCGGCGAGCCGACGAGCAGGATGCGCAACTGCGTCGATCCGTCGTGCCGGGCGCAGCTGGTCGTCTGCGAGGGCTGCGTCGCCGTCGCCTGCGCTTTGCACGGGGTGGGCGGCGTGCGCTCGGGCGCCTAGGGTCGCCTCATGAGCATCGAAGCGCGCGGACGCACCCTCGTCGACCTCCACACCGCCCCCGAGCTGCTGAGCGTGGTGAACGTCTGGGACGCGGTCTCGGCGACCACCGTCGCGGCCCTTCCCGAGACCCGGGCCCTCGCCACCGCCAGCCACTCGATCGCGGCGAGCTTCGGCTACGAGGACGGCGAGAGGATCCCGCTGGAGCTGCACCTGGGCATGATCGCGCGCATCGTCGCCGCGGTGGAGGTGCCGGTGTCGGCCGATCTGGAGGCGGGTTACGGCGACGCGGGCGAGACCGTCCGCCGCGCGATCGAGGTGGGCGTCGTCGGTGCGAACCTCGAGGACCAGATGAAGCCGCTCCCGGAGGCGCTGCGCGCAGTCGAGAAGGCCGTCGCCGCCGCCGAGGAGGAGGCGGTCCCCTTCGCGCTGAACGCCCGCACCGATGCCTTCGTCCGAGCGGGCGATCGCGACCGGGCCGACGTGCTGGCCGACGCGATCGAGCGGGGACGGGCCTACCTCGACGTCGGAGCGACCTGCTTCTTCGTCCCGGGACTCCTGCAGGACGCCGAGATCGAGGCGCTGGTCGCCGCACTCGGCCGCGGGCGGATCAGCGTCATCGGCGTGCCCGGCTCGCAGTCGCCCGCCCGCTTCGAGGAGCTGGGCGTCGCGCGGATCTCGTACGGACCGTGGACGCAGCGCGTGGCTCTGACGGCGCTGCAGCAGGTGGCCGAGACGCTCTACGCCGGGGGCGCCCTGCCCGAGGGCACCCGGTCGCTCAACTGAGATCCGCCGCCGCGCGCGGGGCCGTCGGGCGTAGCGTGGACCCATGTTCCGAGCCATCGTCGTCGAGCGGCACGACTCCTCCGACACCCCGAACCGCGCACGGATCCTCGAGCGCGACGACCCCGACCGGGCGCACGGCGATGTGACCATCGCCGTCGAGTACTCGAGCGTCAACTTCAAGGACGCCCTCGCCCTCGCGGGCCGGCCGGGAGTCGTCCGCCGGACACCGCTCGTGGCGGGGATCGACGTGGTCGGCACCGTCGAGTACGCCGACGGCGCGGCGGCCGAGCGCTTCGACTCCGGAGACCGCGTCGTGCTGAACGGCGCGGGCCTCGGCGAGCGGCACGACGGCGGTCTCGCCGAGCGCGCCCGGGTGGAGTCGACCTCGCTGCTGCGGATCCCCGGCGCGATCTCCTCCGCCAGGGCCGGCGCGATCGGCACCGCGGGCTTCACCGCGATGCTGGCCGTCCTCGCCCTCGAGCGGCACGGAGTGCAGCCCGGCTCGGGCCCTGTGCTGGTGACCGGCGCGGCGGGCGGCGTCGGATCGATCGCGGTCGCCCTGCTCGCCCGGCTCGGCCACGAGGTCGTCGCCTCCTCCGGACGGGCAGGAGAGCACGGCGACTTCCTGCGGCGTCTCGGCGCGGCCGATGTCGTCGATCGAGCCGCCCTGCAGGAGGCCGGCAAGCCGCTGCAGTCCGAACGCTGGGCAGGAGCCGTCGACTCCGCCGGCTCGCACACGCTCGCGAACGCGCTCGCGCAGACGCGCTGGGGCGGCACCGTCGCCGCGTGCGGCCTCGCTCAGGGCGGCGATCTGCCCGCGACGGTGATGCCGTTCATCCTGCGCGGCGTGACGCTCGCCGGCATCAACTCGGTGGAGGCGCCGCGCAAGCTCCGCGAGGAGGCGTGGCGCCGGCTCGCCCACGATCTCGACCTCGACCTGCTCGACGAGCTCACCTCGACCGTGTCGCTCGGAGGCGCGCTGCAGATCGCGCCGGAGGTGCTCGGCGGGCGGGTCCGCGGCCGGACGCTGGTCGACGTCCGCGCCTGAGCCGGCGGGAGAGCCCGAAACGGCCCCGAAACAGGGGCTGCGTAGGGTCGGCGGCATGAGCACCGTCGACAAGAGCGCAGCCGGGATCGGCGAACGTCAGTACCACATCGCTGTTGCACCGGGCGAGGTCTCGACCGTCGCCCTCCTCCCGGGGGATCCGTTCCGCGTCCCGATGATCGCCGAGTTCCTCGACGACGCGCGAGAGGTCGCGCACAACCGCGAGCACCTGACGATGACCGGCACCTACAAGGGCCACCCGATCACGGCGACGAGCACCGGCATGGGCTGCCCCTCGACCGCGATCGCCGTCGAGGAGCTCGCGCGAGTGGGAGTCACCTCCTTCATCAGGGTCGGCAGCTCCGCGGCGACGCAGCCCGGGATCGAGCCCGGTGCGCTCCTGGTCAGCGAGGGCACCCTCCGCAACGACGGCACGAGCGCCGCCTACGCCCACCCGGGCTTTCCCGCCGTGCCCGATCTCGAGCTCACCTCCGCGCTCCTCGCCGCGACCCGCGAGATCGCGGAGCGCGAGGGCGTGCCGGTGCACTCCGGGATCAACGCGAGCGACGACGCGTTCTACGCCGAGACTCCGGAGTGGATCGCCACCCTGGAGCGGCACGGGATCCTCAACGTCGAGATGGAGTCGAGCGCGCTCTACGTCGTCGCCCGGCTGCGCGGGCTGCGCGCCGGCATGGTCTGCGCGTGCTCGAGCAATCTGGTCGACGGCGCGAGCCTCTACTCCGGCACGAAGGAGCGGCTGGCGCAGGGCTGGCGGCTGAGCATCGAGGCGGCGCTCGAGACGGCGGTGCAGCTTCGGCTCTGAGGGGTCGTCGTCTACTCGGCGGCCTCTGTGGCGCCGCTCGGCTCGGCGGAGGCGTGCCCGACGGAGGAGTCGGCGCGCGGGGCGCGCGTGCGCGGCTTCGAGGGCCGCTTCGCCGGCTGGGCGGGGGCGACGGGCGCGGTCGTCTCGGGCTGGGCGGGCTCTGCGGGCGCAGGGCTCGGCTCGGCGGGGCTCGCCGCCTCTGTGATCGGCTCCTCGGGGCCCGCCGACTCCGTGCTCGGCTCCTCCGTGCTCTCCTCGGCGGCGCTCGCCTCCTCCGGACTCGCCGTCGCGGCGGCCATCCTCGCCGCCGCCTGCTCGGCGACCTCGGGAACGATCACCAGGTCGTCGGTCTCGATCACGGGGATCGCCGCGGTCGCGGTGCCGAGCTGCAGCGCCGCGAGGAGCTCAGGGGCGTGCTTCGTGCTGATGATCAGGCGCGCGTAGTCCTCGTCGGCCAGGTCGATCACGACCGCCACCGCGGTCCGCTTGATCAGCAGGAAGTCCTTGCCGCCGTGGAACTTCCAGGTCCCCGCGGCGATCGTGAGCGGGATCGCTGTCCCGGGCGCCCTGATCCCGCGGACCCAGATCCACGGATCCTCGGTGACCGTCGCCGACCGGATGTTCGCCCGGTCGATCACGACGTCGCCGCGGTGGAGGGCCAGGAGGCGCTCGGCCGCGGTGAGACGGAGTTCGAGGCGGTCGGGGAGCACGGTCACGACGGGCATGCCTCTAGTGTGCCCCGGCCCCCTCCCCTGGGTCAGCGCCGAAACCCACAATGCCGCCCCCGTCCGGGAGTCGATCGGAGCACTCCCACCGGTGGCGGTGGGACCATGGAGCGGTGCCGATGGATCACGACGAGACGCGCCTCCTCGACGAGCTCCTCGCCGAGAGGCAGGCGCAGACGCGCCTCGAGGCGGCCCGTCTCGACGAGGCGCTGAGCGAGCTGCTGCTCGCGCGCGGTGACGGCACCGCCGACGACGAGCACGATCCGGAGGGGACGCCGCTGTCGGCGGAGTGGTCGCGGATGGCCGGGGTCCGCGACGCTCTGGCCCTGACCGAGCGCGACCTCGCTGCGGCCCGGCAGCGCCTCGAGACCGGCGACTACGGCGCCTGCGCGCACTGCGGCCGCCCGATCGGCGCGGCACGCCTCGAGGCGCGTCCCACCGCGGAGCTCTGCATCGACTGCGCCCGCCTCGCGGAGTCGCGCCGGCGCTGACCGATGCCACGAGACGCGCGACGTCAGCGCGGAGCGCCGCCGCGGGGCGCGTCGTCCGCGATCCGCTCCAGCCAGACCTCCATGAGCTGCTTCTCGGCGGGCAGGAGGCGCTCGGTCGCGGGTAGCAGCGCCCGCAGCGCCACCGCCGTCGAGGCGAGCCTCACCGCACCCCCGGCCGGCGGGTCCGTGGTGATCGCCGCGATCGTCGACTCACGGGCGACCTCGGCCATCCGCAGGTCGCGCCGCTCCGGAGGAGTGTCGAGCAGCGTGAGCGTCACTCCGCGACCCACGGCCTGCAGCAGGGAGCAGGCGCGCTCGGGCGTCTCGCGGAGGCGTCCCGCGCGCGCGACGAGGAGCACCTTCTCTCGGAGCAGCGAGGAGCCGAGCGCGATCGCGGGACCGGGATCGGTCCGCGCCTGGACGATGCGGTACGCCGCCGGGTGGTCGAGTCCGAAGCGGACGGCGTCGTCCCACCCGGTGCGGATGGCGTCGACGGGGTCCTCCGGCAGGACCTTCGTGGTCTTGGCGGCGACCCAGTCGGCGTAGACGCGTTCGACGGCGGCCTCGAGGAGCCCGTCCTTGTCGCCGAAGAGGCGGTAGATCGCGGGCGCCTGCACCTGGGCTCTGGCGGTGACCGCTCTCGTCGACACCGCGTCGGCGCCTCCCTCGTCGAGGAGCTCCAGGGCGGCGAGGAGGATCCGCTCGCGGGCGGGGAGGGATTCGGGCGGCATGGTGACGATGCTACCAAAAGCAGTGGTAGCGTCTGTATCACAGCGCTACCGAACCGGTCGGTAGCGCAGCTACCAGGAGGACCATCATGATCGTCATCACAGGAGCCGGAGGCCGTCTCGGCGGTGCCGTCGTCACCGAGCTGCTCGAGCGCGCACACCCCGGAGACATCGGGATCAGCACCACGCGTCCCGAGGAGCTCTCGGAGCTCGCCGACCGAGGCGTGCGCGTCCGCCGCGGCGACTACGACGATCCCGAGTCGCTCGCCTCCGCGTTCGAGGGAGCCGACCGGGTGCTCCTCGTCTCGGCACCGCGACACGGAGCGGCCGCCATCGAGGCGCACCGGATCGCGATTGAGGCGGCGCGCGCCGCCGGCGTCGGCCGAGTCCTCTACACCAGCCACGTCGGCGCCGACCCTCTGTCGCCCTTCCCGCCCGCCGTCACGCACGCGACGACGGAGACGATGCTGCGCGAGAGCCCGGTCGCGTCCACCGCGCTGCGCAACGGCTTCTACGCCGACACTCCCCTCCGACTCCTCCGCACCGCCGCCGAGACCGGAGTGCTGACCATCCCGGTCGACGCGCCCGTGTCGTGGACGTTCCATCGCGACCTCGCCCCCGGCATCGCCTCCCTCCTCCTCGACGAGACGCTCGTCGAGCCGGTGGTGACGCTCACCTCGGACCGGGCGGCGGACATGACCGAGCTCGCCGCGACGGCCGCGGCGGCCCTCGGGCGTCCGATCCGCGTGCAGCAGGTGACCGACGACGACTACCGCGCGGGTCTGATCTCCGCAGGGGTCCCGGAGTTCGGGGCGGACATGATGCTCGGGATCTTCCGCGCCTCGAGGCAGCGGCGCCTCGGGATCGTCGACCCGACGCTCAGCGGCCTCCTCGGCCGGCCGACGACGACCCTCGAGTCGGCACTCGCCGAGGCGGACGCCCCTCGGGCCTGAGCGGGAGCACAGGTGGTGACGGAGCGAAACGCGGCTAGTCCTGCGAGAGTTCACCTGCGGCTGCCGCCCCTCGAATCGGGGGCGCTGAGCGCCGCGACTCCCCCTCCGCTCGAAAGGCTCCTTCCGCATGACCGAGACGTCGACAGGGCACGCCACCGGCGCCCCTCCCGCCCCTGATCGCCGGGCGTGGCGGTCGCTCATCGTGCTCCTCGCCGGGATGTTCATCGCCCTGCTCGACACCACGATCGTCAACGTCGCGCTGCCGACGATCCGCACGACGCTGGACGCCTCCGAGTCGACCCTGTCGTGGATCATCTCGGGCTACGCGCTGGCCTTCGGGCTCGCGCTCATCCCGAGCGGCCGCCTCGGCGACCGCTTCGGCCACAAGTGGGTCTTCGTCAGCGGAGTCGCTCTGTTCACCGTCGCGAGCTTCGCCTGCGGTCTCGCGGCCGACGACTTCCAGCTCGTCGTCGCGCGCGTCGTGCAGGGCCTCGCGGGCGGCATGTTCGTGCCCGCGGTCAACGCCTACATCCAGCTCCTGTTCCGGGGCCCCTCGCGTGGCAAGGCGTTCGCGATCATGGGCGCGGTCCTCGGAGTGTCGTCGGCGCTCGGTCCGATCATCGGCGGCCTCATCATCCAGGCCTTCGGCGACGAGAACGGCTGGCGCCTCGTGTTCTGGGTGAACCTCCCGATCGGCGTGGCCACGCTCATCGCCGCCGCGATGCTGCTCCCCGCCCGCCGCGAGCTCGCCACGGGCGACCGCGCGACGAGCGGCGGGGTGGACTGGCTCGGACTCGTCCTCCTGTCGGCAGGGTTCGTCGCGCTGCTGGTCCCGCTCATCCAGGGCGAGGACGAGGGCTGGCCGCTGTGGACGATCGTGTCGATCGTCGGCGGCGTGGTGCTGCTCGCCGCGTTCGGTGCCTGGGAGCTCGTCTACACCCGACGGGGCCGCACGCCGCTCGTCCCGCCGTCGCTGTTCCGCCACCCCGCCTTCACCGGAGGAGTGATCCTCGCTCTGGTCTACTTCGCGGCGTTCACCAGCATCTTCTTCACCATCTCGCTGCTCTGGCAGTCCGGACTCGGGCACACCGCTCTCGAGTCCGGTCTCGTCTCGATCCCGTTCGCGATCGGCAGCATCGTCAGCTCCTCGCAGAGCAACCGCCTCACCGCGCGCCTGGGACGCAACGTCCTGGTGATCGGCAGCGCTCTGGTCGCGATCGGCCTGCTGTGGGTGTGGCTGGTGCTGCTCAACGCGACGCCCGACTCGATCACGAGCTGGCAGCTGCTGGTGCCGCTGCTGATCGCGGGTCTCGGCAACGGGTTCTTCATCGCGCCGAACGTGCAGTTCATCGTGGCCACCGTCGACCCGCAGGACGCGGGAGCGGCGAGCGGTGTGATCTCGGCCATCCAGCGCATCGGATCGGCCGTGGGCATCGCCGTCATCGGCAGCGTGCTCTTCGGCGGCCTCGTCATCTCCGGTCCCGACACCGTCGCCTCGGGCTTCCTCGACGCTTCGGCGCCCGCGATGCTCGTCAGCGCACTGATGGCCGTCGCGGCGTTCGCGCTCGTGTTCGTGCTGCCGAAGTCGGTGGCGCGCCGGGGCTGAGCCCCGCCGCCGCGCCTCACGCGGTCGCGGCCGCCGCGGCCTTCGCGGCGGCCGGCAGCGCGTCCACGATGCGCCCGATCGCCGCGTCGTCGTGCGCCGCCGACACGAACCACGCCTCGAACACCGACGGCGGCAGCGAGACGCCCGCGGCGAGCATCGCGTGGAAGAACGCGGGATAGCGGAACGCCTCCTGCGCCTGCACCTCGGCGTAGTCGCGGATCGGGCGGCCGAGATCCGAGAACACGAAGCTGAACAGGTTGCCCGCCCGCTGCACGGTGTGCGCGACGCCCTCGGCGGACAGCGCCGCGGACACCTCCTGCTGCAGCGTGAGGGCGGTGCGGTCGAGGGAGGCGTAGACCGCGTCGTCCGCCAGCTGCAGCGTGCGGATGCCCGCGGCGACGGCCACCGGGTTCCCCGACAGCGTGCCCGCCTGGTAGACCGGCCCGAGCGGAGCCAGGTGGTCCATGACGTCGGCGCGGCCGCCGAGCGCGGCGACCGGCATGCCGCCTCCGATGACCTTGCCGAACGTGTACAGATCGGCGCGGTACGGCTCCTCGGCGCCCGCGTTCTCGAGCCCCCACCAGCCGCCGGCGCTCACGCGGAACCCCGTCAGCACCTCGTCCATGATCAGCAGCGACCCGTTGGCGTGCACGAGCTCCGCGAGAGCGGAGTTGAACCCCGGCTCGGGAGCGACCACGCCCATGTTGGCAGCGGCCGCCTCGGTGATGACGGCGGCGATGTCGGAGCCGCGCTCGGCCAGCACTGCGCGCACCGCATCGAGGTCGTTGTAGGGCAGCACGATCGTCTGGGCCGCGGTGGCCGCGGTCACTCCGGCCGAGGCGGGCAGTGCCAGCGTCGCGAGTCCGGAGCCGGCATCGGCCAGCAGCCCGTCGGAGTGGCCGTGGTAGTGGCCCGAGAACTTGACCAGCAGGTCGCGACCGGTCACTCCGCGGGCGAGGCGGATGGCGGTCATGGTCGCCTCGGTACCGGTCGAGACGAGCCGCAGCTTCTCGATGGGCGAGACGCCTCCCGCCGTGATGCGCGCCTCGACGAGCTCGGCGAGCTCGGTCTCGGCGGGGGTCGACGCGCCGAACGAGAGACCGCGGGCGGCCGCCTCCTGCACCGCCGCCACGACCTCGGGGTGCGCGTGGCCGAGCACGGCGGGACCCCACGAGCAGACGAGGTCGACGTACTCGCGCCCGTCGGCGTCGGTGATGTACGGACCGGTCGCCGAGACCATGAAGCGGGGCGTGCCGCCGACCGAGCGGAACGCTCTGACCGGCGAGTTGACGCCTCCGGGGATCGCGTGCCGGGCACGCTCGTACAGGGTGTCGTTCGCGGAGGTGGTCACGCTCCCACGATACGGGGCGCTCCTCAGCGGACGCCGAGCGCGCGATACCGCGCCTACAGCAGATCGCGGGCGATACCGCGCCCTACAGCAGATCGCGCGCGATCTCGACCGCCCAGTAGGTGAGCACCGCGTCGGCACCCGCCCGGAGGATGCCGGTGACCGACTCGAGGATCGCCGGCTCCCGCGCGATCCAGCCGTTCGCCGCGGCGGCCTCGATCATCGCGTACTCGCCCGACACCTGGTACGCCCAGACGGGGACGTCCGACACGGCGGCCACGTCCGACAGGACGTCGAGGTAGGACATCGCCGGCTTCACCATCACGACGTCGGCGCCCTCCGCCAGGTCGAGCGTCGCCTCGCGGAGGCCCTCCCGGCGGTTGGCCGGATCCTGCTGGTAGGTGCGCCGATCACCCTCGAGCGTCGACTGGACCGCCTCGCGGAACGGGCCGTAGAAGCTGGACGCGTACTTCGCGGAGTACGCGAGGATCGCGGTGTCGATCCGCCCCGCTCCGTCGAGCGCCGCGCGGATCGCGCCGACCTGGCCGTCCATCATCCCCGAGAGCCCGAGCAGGTGGGAGCCCGCGTCGGCCTGCGCCAGCGCCATCTCCTGGTAGCGGAGGAGGGTCGCGTCGTTGTCGACGCGCCCGCGGTCGTCGAGCACGCCGCAGTGGCCGTGGTCGGTGAACTCGTCGAGGCACAGGTCGGTCTGCACGACGAGGTCGTCGCCGACCTCCGCGACCACGGCCCGCGTGGCGGCGTTGAGCACGCCGTCGGGGTCGGTCGCCCCGGAGCCGACCGCGTCGCGCGTCGTCGGAACGCCGAAGAGCATGACACCGCCGAGCCCCGCCTCCGCGGCCTCGGTCACCGCACCGCGGACACTGTCGAGGGAGTGGTGCACGACCCCGGGCATCGAGCCGATCGCGCGGGGTTCGGTGATCCCCTCCGCGACGAAGAGGGGGAGGACGAGCTGGGCCGGGTGGATGCGCGTCTCCTGCACGAGCCGGCGGAGGGCCGGGGTGGTGCGGAGGCGCCGCGGACGGATGGCGGTCATGGATTCCAGCCTACGGCTCGGCGGCTGGGCGGCCTCGTGGGATCAGCGGCCGGGGAGGCATGCCGAGCGCAGCGTCCCGCTCGTCACGGCGTACCCGCAGCGCGGCGTCGCGGCCGTCAGCAGCACCGGGTCGGCGACCGCGGCGACGTCGCTCAGCGGTCCGGAGGCGGCGCTCTCGATCCGCAAGCCCGCCGCGGCCAGTCGCCCGCCCGCCGCCGCGACCGCGATGCCGCCCCACGTGCCCGGGCCGTCGGTGGTGAACACGACCGGCCGGTTCGGCGTGCCGAGCACCGCGAGGGTTCCGGCGACGGTCAGGGCGTTCACCGTCGCCGCGCCGGTCGGCTCGAAGCGCAGAACGGCGCCGGGCAGCACCGACATCGTGTGTCCCGCCCCCACCTTCAGGCCGGCGAGGTAGTCCGGCGAGCCGAGGACGACGAGCCGGGCGGCTCGGGCGGGCGTGAGCGTCAGGTCCTCGGCGAGCACTCCCGAGAGGGCGACCGCGTCGGCGGCCCCGCCGATGATCCGATTGCCGGTCAGCGACGACGGCAGCAGGGTGTCGCTCGAGATCCGGAGTGGATGGCCGGAGGCGCCTTCGACGGTGTTGCCGGTCACGACGAGACGACCGAGCGGCGAGAAGCGCGGAGTCGAGAGCGACGAGATCTCGACGTCCCCTCCCGTGAACCGGTTCCCGGTGATCCGCACCGTCGGGAAGATCGAGTAGTCCTCGGCGTCGTTCCGCGACGTCAGCGTGAGCCCGCCGTCGAGATCGGAGTCGACCAGAGTGACGTCACCGGAGAGGTAGGTCGCCCTCCCCGGCTGGAGGATCGCCGAGGACTGCAGGGAGAAGGGCCCGCCGGCGTTGACCTCTCCGTACCGGATCTGCGTGTGGGTCCCCGAGAACGCTCCGAGACCCGCCCCGAAGTACCCGTCCTGCACCGTGATCCCGTTCCAGTCCCCCGGGGCCGGAGTCGTCGCAGCACCGTCGCCGTTCGAGTCGCCACCCGCCGAGTCGTCCCGGATCGAGGTGATCACGACCGGCGCCGCGGCGGTGCCCTGCGCGAGGATCCGGCTCGGCGCGTCGACGACTCCGAGCACCGATCCGGGCTCGCCCTTGACGATCGCACCGGACTCGAGGGTGAGCGTCGCGCCCTCGGCGACGAAGACACCGCCGCCCCGGATCACGTGGACGCTGCCGGCCGTCCAGGTCTGATCGGTCGTGATGTCGTCCGAGACGACCACGACCGGCAGAGCCGCGTCGGCCGACGCTGCGGGAGAGAGCGCCGTCGCGGCGACCAGCGCGCCGGCGACGAGGGCGAGAGCGGTTCGGAGGCGCGACACGGGGAGCTCCCTTGATCGGCGGTGCGGAGAGAACGGCTGCGCACTCGAGCGGGTGCGGCTCCGACAGTAGAGCTCCGCGGCGGCGAGCGATCTCCCCCGAGAAGGGGTCAGCCCGGCGCAGCGTCCGCGCCGGTCAGCGCCCGGCGCGCTCCGACGCGACGCGCACCACGGCGTCGATCAGCGACGACGCCGAGCGCTCGTCGGCGACGACGTCGACGCGCAGGCCGGAGGCCCGGGCGTCCTTCGCCGTCTGCGGGCCGATGGCCGCGACCAGGGTCGTCTCGGGCACGGGGCCCAGCTGCAGCTGCACCTGCTCGGCGACGCTGCCCGAGGTCACCAGGATCGCGTGCACGGCCCCGCTCGCGACGTCCGAGACGACGCGGTCCTCGACCTGCACGCCCACGGTCCGGTAGGCGACGACCGAGCGGACGTCGTGACCGATGCGGGTCAGGCCCTCGGTCAGCAGGGGCTTCGCGATCTCGGAGCGGAGGGTGAGCACGCGGAGCGGATGACGTCCGCCGGTCGCCTCCGACCACTCGGCGAGGAGGCCGCGGGCCGAGTTGTCCTCGGAGGGGACGAGATCGACGGAGTAGCCGGCCGCGACGAGCGCCGCCGCCGTGGTCTCGCCGACGGCGGCGACCTTGGTGGTCGGAGGAACGGTCGTGCGCAGGAGCGAGAGCACGTCGACCGTCGTCGCGCTCGTCACGGTCATCCAGTCGAAGGCGCCGGCCTCGAGATCGGCGAGCGCCTGCTCGAGTGCCGGGAAGTCGTCGGTCGGCGCGAAGTTGATCATCGGGGCGACGAGGGGCGAGGCGCCCTTCGCGCGCAGTGCGGCGGCGACTCCGTCACCCCAGGGACCTCCGCGGGGGACGAGGATGCGCCACCCCTGCAACGGCTTCTCCCACTGGGAGTAGGCGGCGGGGACGATCACGAAGGGGCTCCCAGAGGTGCGAGTTCGGCGGCACCCGCACCGAGAAGCGCCTCGGCGAGCACAGAGCCGCAGCGGAACGCGGCTTCGACGACGGGCAGTTCGCGACCACCATACTGCGAAACCGCCAGATGTCGACCTCCGCCCCCCGAACCGTTACCGATCCGCTCCGACACCGATCGCGAGAGGGACGCGGTCCCGTCGGTCGCGAACACGACGCCGTGCAGCACGACCTCGTCGCCGTCCACGGACGCCGAGGCGCCGATCGGCGCGGCGCACCCCGCTTCGAGCGCGGCGAGCAGCGCACGCTCCGCCGTGATGGCGGCGCGCGTCTCCACGTGCTCGACGGCGGCGAGGGCCGCTCGGAGCTCGTCCGACGGCTCCTCATCGCGCACTTCGATCGCGAGAGCGCCCTGCCCGGGAGCATGCGGCGACACGTCGAAGTCGAGCAGCTCGGTGATCGCCTCGGTGCGACCGAGCCTGCGGAGCCCCGACACGGCGAGCACGATGGCGTCGAGGGGAGCGGCGCTCTCCTCCGTCACCCGGCGCAGCCTGGTGTCGATGTTGCCGCGGATGTCGACGATCTCGAGATCCGGCCGGGCGGCGAGCAGCGCCGCCCGGCGCCGCGGCGAGCCGGTGCCCACCCGGGCGCCGGCCGGCAGGGTCGCGAGCGTCCGGCCGTCGCGCGCGCAGAGGGCGTCGCGCGGATCCTCGCGCTCGGGCACCGCGCCCAGCAGAAGGCCCTCGACCGGCGCGGTCGGCAGATCCTTGAGCGAGTGCACGATCGCGTCGCAGCGGCCGGCGAGCAGCGCGTCGCGGAGGGCGCTGACGAACACGCCGGTACCGCCGAGCGACGCGAGCGATCCGCGCATCCGGTCGCCGTCGGACTCGATGCGCACGAGTTCGACGGGGACACCCGCCGCGGCGGCCATGCGGTCCGCCGTCATCCGGGTCTGCGCCACCGCGAGCGCGCTCGCGCGGGTGCCGACTCGGATGCTCACGGAACGAGGCCGCGCATCACGGGGCGACCCCGGCGAGAGCGGGCTTGAAGCCGGCGCGGACGTTCTCGCAGCAGCCGGGGCGGCACACGTCGTACCAGGGGCCGAGCGCCGTCATCGACGGCCGCTCCTCGGTCGGCGTGCCGTTGATCCGCTCCAGGACGAGGTCGACCAGGCCCGCGACGTAGACCGGGTCGGTCCCCGGCGTGGCGACGCGGATCGCGACCAGCCCGTTCTCCTCCGAGGTCTCGAGCGCCTCGTTGTCGAGGTCCCACATGACCTCCATGTGGTCCGACACGAAGCCGAGCGGCACGATGACGACGGCCTTGCGCCCGCGCGCGGGCAGCTCGGCGATCGCGTCGTTGATGTCGGGCTCGAGCCACGGCTGCGTGGGCGGGCCGGAGCGCGACTGGTAGACGAGCTGCCACGGCACGTCCACGGTGGTGGCGGCGGCCATCACGACCTCCGCGACCGCGAGGTGCTGCGCCTCGTAGGCTCCGCCGGGTCCGAAGCCGTTCACATCGACGACCGTGCCGTCGTCGTGCCGCTCGTGCGGCCCACTGCGCTCGGCGTCGGCCATCGGGATCGAGTGCGTCGAGAACAGCACCTCCACCTCGGTGGAGAGGTCGAGGCCCGGGAGGCGCCCCTGCAGCTCCTCGAGACCGTCGTGCAGTGCCGTGACGAACGGCATGACGAACCCCGGGTGATCGAAGAACTGCCGGACCTTATCGATCCGCACCTCGCCCTCGAGGCCGGTGGCGTCCAGCGCTGCGGCGTAGTCCTCGCGGTACTGCCGGCAGGACGAGAAGGAGGAGTAGGCGCTGGTCGCGATCGCGATCAGGTTCGAGAAGCCGCGCTCCTTCGCCTCCGCCACCGCCTCGCTCATGTAAGGGGCCCAGTTGCGGTTGCCCCAGATCACCGGCAGGTCGATGCCCCGGTTCGCGAGCTCGGCCTCGAGAGCGGCCTTCAGCGCGCGGTTCTGCGCGTTGATCGGGCTGACACCGCCGAAGTGGCGGTAGTGGTGGGCGACCTCCTCGAGGCGCTCCTCCGGGATCCCGCGGCCGCGTGTCACGTTCCGGAGGAACGGGATGACGTCGTCCTGCCCCTCGGGGCCGCCGAAGCCGGCGAGGAGGATCGCGTCGTAGGCGACGGGCACCTCGACGTGCTCGGGTCCGGAGGACGCCGCGGGCGTCGCCCCGCGGACGAGGATCTGAGCGGAGTCGGGGGTCGTGTCGCTCATCGGAGCACCTCTGCGATCTGGTCGGCCTCGATGCGCCGGCCTGTGTAGAACGGGACCTCTTCGCGCACGTGCCTGCGCGCCTCCGTCGCACGCAGATCGCGCATGAGATCGACGAGATTGACGAGCTCCTCGTCCTCGAGGGCGAGGATCCACTCGTAGTCGCCGAGCGAGAAGGAGGCGACCGTGTTGGTCAGCACGGAGCGGAAGCGGGAGCCCTGGCGGCCGTGCTGCGCGAGCATCGTGCGCCGCTCCTCCTCGGGGAGGATGTACCACTCGTAGGAGCGGACGAACGGGTAGACCGTGAGCCAGCGGGCCGGTGCCTTGCCGCGCATGTAGGCGGGCAGGTGGTTCGAGCTGAACTCGGCGTCGCGGTGGACGCCCATCGCGTTCCACGTCGGCAGCAGGCCTGCGAGCAGCACGGTCCGCCGCAGTTCGCGGTACGCGCGCTGGAGCTCCTCGGGCTCGGAGCCGGTCAGCCAGAGCATGAGGTCGGCGTCGGCCCGCAGCGCGGACACGTCGTAGGTGCCGCGAAGGGTGACACCCTCGTCGGCGAGCTTCGCGACGACGGACTCGTACTGCTTCACGGCCGTGGTGGCGGGGGCGGGGACGGTGAACGGACGTGCGGGATCCCTGCGGAGAACCGCCCAGAGCGTGTATCCCAGCGCCTGATCGGCGGGAGCCTGATCGGCGGGGGGCTGCGGCGCCGGAACGGCGGCGCTCGTGTCGGGGGCGGACTGAACGGGACCCGCCGGATCGGCGGTCTGATCGGTCATTGACCCATCATCCCTCCGCCCGTGCGGATGCACAAAAGCGGCGGAGGCTCTGGCGCCGGGGCCCTCCGGCCGCTAGCGCCGGAGCGGCGTCAGTCCTCGGTGACCGCGCGGACGATGCCCCAGGCGACCAGCCCGACCGCCGCTGCCGCACCGGCGGCGCCCGCGATCAGCGCCGTCGGGTTCTGCCGGCGGACGACCTGGATCTTGCGCTCGAGCGTGCGCTGCGCGTGCCGGAGCTTGCGGGGCACGTTCACCTTGTACTCGATGGCGTCGAGGGTCGCCGCCAGCTCGGTGCGCGCCCGCACGATGTCGGCCTTCAGCTGGTCGGGCTTGAGCTCGGCGGGGTCGACGAACCGGGGGGTGGTGGTGGATACCGCGCGATCAGTTGTCATAGCTGCCGACTCCCTTGAACGCCTGGACGTCCTTCTTGATGCTCTCGATCGAATCCTGCGGCACCGGCGGCACCGCCTTCTTGATCGACCTGACGCCGATCAGGGCGAGCACGACGGCCACCAGCAGGAAGAACACGGTGACGATCAGGGCCGACAGCCACGCGGGGAGCCACGAGGCGATGCCGATGATCGCGAACGTGACCAGCGTGGCCCAGGCGGTGAGGAGGAAGAACGCGGCGACGGCGAACAGCGCCACCGCGAGTCCTGCGCTCTTCGCCTTGCCCGACAGCTCGTTCTTGAGCGAGGCGATCTCGGCCTTCACGAGCTCGATGACGAGACCGGGGAGGTCGCCGACCAGCTCGCCCAGCGACCGGGCGTTCTTCGGATTGCGTTCGTTCACCACGGGAGCTCCTCGAGGGTGGGACGGGCCGGCCCTGGGCACCGGGCCGAGGGGATGAGGACTACGCCTTGCTGGTGGAGGAGGACGACGCCGCGCCTCCGGAGCCGGCCGATGCGGCGGCCTCGTCGACCTTGGCCGCGGCCTCGCGCGCAGCGGCGGTCGCCTCGGCGTCGGTGGCGCCCTGGCTCTTCCTGCTGCCGGAGACCGCCTTCACGACGACCGATCGCACGACCTCGTAGGCCTTGTCCGAGACGGTGCTGAGCTGCGTCTTCGCCGCTCCGCCGACCGCTCCCGCGACGTCCTGCACCGGCTGAGTCTGCCAGAACCGGTTCGCCGCCGCGGCGATCTGCTCGTACCGCTTGCGGCCGGCCCGTGCTCCCAGCACGTATCCGGCTGCGGCTCCTGCCACGAAAAGAATCTTGCCCTTCACGCCTACTCCTCGTCCTGACCCGCTCGTGCGGCTCGTTCACGCGGTCGATGACCACTCGTGTCGGGGCACGCCGCGCTCACGCGGATGCCTGCGACCCAGAGTAGCCGTCACCGTCATATCCTTCGCGCGGAATGCCGACGCCTTGACGCACCAGTCGGCGCCGGATAAGAGCCGAGGTCTCTGCGGCGTGCGGCAGGACGGAGGCGAGACCCGTGCCGGCCAGCCAGGTGCCGGTGACCGCGACCCCCTCCACCGGAGCGAGGGCCTCGCGGAACGCGTCGAGGTGCGCGCGCCGGCCCAGAGCCGCCGCGGGCCTGACGTTCGCCCAGCGCACGCGCGCGGAGTCGAGGAGGGACGCGGGGTCGAGCTCCAGGCCGAGCAGCACGGAGGCGTCCCGCAGGGCGATCGCCGCCGCCTCCGCGTCGCTCGCGCCCTCGAGCGGCGGCCGCTCGCCGGGTCTGCCGTAGGAGAGGCGGAGCACGTGCCTGCCGGCGGGCAGGCTGCGCGCGAGCCACTCCCACTTCGCGGTGGCGTGGGTGAGGGCCTTGGCCGTCACGTCGCCGGCGGTCGGGGCGACCAGCACTCCGGAGCCGCGGGGTGCCGCATCCAGGCGCGGATCGTCGACGACGAGGGTCACGAGCTCGACGGAGTCGTCGGTCGGCTCGCCCTCGTCCCGCACCGCGGGCACGAGACCGGCGAGCAGCGCGCGCGCGTCGCGCTCGGGAGTCGCGACGATGACGGAGCGGGCCGAGAGCCGGCCGTCGGCGGTCTCGAGCCGGAAGAGCCCGTCCGCGTGCCGGTCGAGGCCCGTCACGACCGCACCGACGCGGATCTCGCCCGACAGGTAGTCGATCCGCGCCACGAGGGCGTCGACCAGTCGGTGCATCCCGCCGTCGATCCCCCGGACCGCGACTCCTGCCGGCAGATTCGCGCGGAGCGCCGAGACCGCCCCCGCGAGCGAGCCGCGGCGGGTGATCGCGCCGTTCAGGCCCGGGGCGGCGACCTCGACGTCGATGTCCTCGGGCCGAGTCGAGTAGACCCCCGAGACGACCGGCGCGACCAGGTCCTCGAGCACGCGCACGCCCATCCGGGTGCGGACGAGCTCGGCCAGCGAGTGGGCGCGGCCGATGCGCAGCACCGGCATCAGCCCGTCGAGCCAGGCGCGGGCCGCACCGCGGCGGCCGATCGCGCGGACGACGTCGGGAGCCAGCGGGATGCCGGGGATCCCGAGGATCCCCGCCCGCGGCGACGGGACGGAGCGGCCGCCCGAGAGGTGCAGCCACGAGCCGCCGGTGCTCGGCTCGACCACGGACTCGACGAGGGGGCGCCCGTCGATCATCAGGGCCGAGAGCGCCGCCTCGACGTGACCGCCCCGAGTGGCGAAGCTCTCGGCTCCCGCGTCGAGCACGACTCCGGCGATGTCGAGCGGAGCGACGGAGCCGCCGACCCGCTCGCCCGCCTCGAGCACGACGACGCGCAGACCGATCCGGAGGCACTCGGCCGCAGCGGCGAGCCCCGCGACACCCCCGCCGACCACCACCACGTCGTAGTCGGCGGCGGGACCCTCCGCGGTCACGGCCGCCAGTCGTGCACGTGCGCGACCAGGCGCGTGAGCACGTCGGGATCGGTCTCGGGGGGCACGCCGTGCCCGAGGTTCAGCACGTGGGCCGGTGCGCTCAGCCCGCGGAGGAGGACGTCGTCGACGTGCGCCGCCAGGACCTCCCAGGGGGCCGACAGCAGTGCGGGGTCGACGTTGCCCTGCACGGGCACGAATCCGCCCAGCCGGTGGTTAGCCTCGTCGAGCGGGATGCGGTAGTCGACCCCCACCACGTCGGCGCCGATGCCGTGCATCGCCCCGAGCAGCTCGCCCGTCCCCACGCCGAAGTGCACGATCGGCACGTTCCTGCGGATCTCGCCGTGGTCGAACGCGAGATCGCGCACGTGGCCGAGCGCGCGCGCTGAGGCGGGGGCGACGTGGGCCGTGTAGTCGGCGAGCGAGAGGGCGCCCGCCCAGGAGTCGAAGAGCTGCGCCGCACTCGCCCCGGCGAGCACCTGCGCACGGAGGAAGCGCCCCGTGACCTCGGCGGTCCACTCCATGAGCCGCGACCACGCCTCCGGATCGGAGTGCATCAGGGTGCGGGCGCGGATGTGGTCCTTCGAGGGCCCGCCCTCGACGAGATAGGCGGCGAGCGTGAAGGGCGCACCGGCGAAGCCGATCAGCGGAGTGTCGCCGAGCCCCGCGACCGTGCGGCGCACACCCTCCCGGATGGGCTCGAGGGTCTCGTCGAGGACCGCGGGGTCGATCGCGCTCAGCTCCTCGACATCGGCGGCGGTGCGCACCGGCTTCTCGAGCACGGGACCGCGGCCGGGCACGATGTCGACGCCAACGCCCGCCAGACGCAGCGGGATGACGATGTCGCTGAAGAAGATCGCCGCGTCCACGCCGTGCCGGCGCACCGGCTGGAGGGTGATCTCGCTCGCGAGGGCGGGGTCGAGGCACGCGTCGAGCATCCGGGTGTCCGTGCGCAGGGCCCGGTACTCGGGGAGGCTCCTCCCCGCCTGGCGCATGAACCAGACGGGAATCGACTCCGGCCGGTCGGAGCGGTAGGCGCGCAGCAGCGAGGAGTCGGCGGTGCGCCCGGAGGCGAGAGGGTGCTGCTCGTCGAGCAGGCCGGCGGTGGGGGAGGTCACCGCGGCATTATTCCAGGCGCATCCGTGCATTCTTCCTCCGTCTCGGAGGTGCTGCCCATCGGCCGCGCGTACACTGCCCAGGTGCTTCTGTGTCTGACGGCGTCGCACAAGAACGCCAGCTTCGATCTCCTCGAGAAGCTCTCCGTCGACTCCTCCGCCGTGGCGTCCGCGCTCGCGGACGGCATCGACTTCGTCTCGGGGGCCGTGGTCGTCGCGACCTGCAACCGCTTCGAGGCCTATCTCGACATCGACGAGCCGCTGACGGCCGCGCAGGCCGTCGCGGTCGAGGCCGCCACCGCCGCGGTCAGCTCGGCGACCGGCGTCGACCAGGAGGATCTGCGCGGGAGCGTGGACGTCGTCTCGGGCGACCGCGTCGCCGAGCACCTCTTCGCCGTCTCGAGCGGACTCGAGTCGGTCGTGGTCGGCGAGGGCGAGATCGCCGGGCAGGTCCGCCGCTCGCTCGAGGAGGCGCGGCGCCTGGGCACCACGTCGTCCGAGCTCGAGCGGCTCTTCCAGCGGGCCTCGCAGACCTCCCGCGGCATCAAGAACCGCACCGGCCTCGGCAGTGCCGGCCGCTCGCTCGTGCGCCTGGCGCTCGATCTGGCCTCGAGCCGCATCACCGACTGGCGCGCCGCCCGGGTGCTGCTCGTCGGCACCGGCAGCTACGCGCGCGCCACGGTCGCCGCGCTCCGCGATCGCGGAGTCGTCGACATCGCCGTGCACTCCCCCTCCGGGCGCGCCGAGGGGTTCGCCGCGCGGCGGGCGCTCCGGGCGATCGATGCGGCGAGCCTCGCGGTCGAGGCCGTCGCCGCCGATGTCGTCATCACCTGCACCACGACGCAGGAGCCGGTGCTCGACGCGGCCCTGCTCGCCGACGGCCGACTCCGCGGCGCCTTCCTCGAGCGTCAGCTCGTGATCGACCTGGGGCTCCCCCGCAACGTCGCGGGCGACGTCACCGGTCTCGCCGGAGTCGAGCTGCTCGACCTCGAGACCATCAGCCTGCACGCCCCGCTCGAGGTGCTCGACGCCTCCACTCAGGCGCGAGCGCTCGTCGACAAGGCGGTGCGCAAGTTCTCGGACGTCGCCGACGAGAAGAGCCTCACCCCGGCGGTCGTCGCCCTGCGCGCCCACGTGTTCGACGCCCTCGACGCCGAGATCGAACGTGCACGCTCCCGCGGCGACGACGACGGACGCACGGAGCAGGCCCTCCGCCACCTCGCAGGTGTGCTGCTGCACACGCCGAGCGTGCGCGCCCGCGACTACGCCCGAGCGGGCGAGCAGGAGGCGTACCTCACCGGACTCGAGGCGCTCTTCGGCATCCAGGTGCCCGCCGAGCCCGCCGTGGCGCGCCCGCTCGACGAGACCGGCGAGTCCGCAGCGACCGCATGAGCGCGCCCGGCCTGCGGCTGCCGTTCGAGGCCGCGCCGATCCGCACCGAGCGGCTCCTGCTCCGGCCGCTGAGCCTCGAGGACGCGGCCGACCACGCGAAGTACCAGGGCGATCCGGAGGCGGTCCGCTACCTCCGCTGGCCGGTGCGGACGCCCGAGCAGTCGCGGGCCCACCTGCTCGTGCGGCTCCCGTCCGATCGCCTCGCGGCGGACGGCGACGTCGTCGTGCTCGCGATGGTGCCGGCCGACGGTCCGTCCGCGGGACGCGTGATCGGCGATCTGACCCTCATCGTCTCCTCGGCCGCCCAGGGCGCCGTCGAGATCGGCTGGGTGCTGCACCCCGAGGCGCAGGGCCTCGGCTTCGCGACCGAGGGCGCCCGGGCGCTCCTCTCGCTGGCGTTCGACGAGCTCGGCGCCCACCGGATCGTGGCGCAGCTCGACGACCGCAACACCGCCTCCGCCCGCCTGTGCGAACGGCTCGGCATGCGCCTCGAGGCGCACCACCTCGAGGACGAGCACAGCAAGGGCGAGTGGACCTCGACCCTCGTCTACGCGCTGCTCGCCCGCGAGCGCTGACCCCGCGCGCTCAGGCGCCGCGCAGACCCGTGAAGAGGTACGACTCGAGGTCGGTGAGCGGGATGCGCTCCTGCTTCATGGTGTCGCGGTCGCGCACCGTCACCGCGTCGTCCTCGAGGGAGTCGAAGTCGACCGTCACGCAGAACGGCGTGCCGATCTCGTCCTGGCGGCGGTAGCGGCGACCGATCGCCCCGGAGTCGTCGAAGTCGACGTTCCAGAGCTGGCGGAGCCGATCGGCGACCTGTCGCGCGAGCGGCGAGAGCGCCTCGTTGCGCGAGAGCGGCAGCACCGCGACCTTGACCGGCGCGAGACGCGGGTCGAGGTGCAGCACCGTCCGGGTCTCGACCTTGCCCTTGGCGTTCGGCGGCAGCTCCTGCTCCTCGTAGGCGTCGACGAGGAACGCCATCAGCGCGCGCGTGAGACCGAAGGACGGCTCGATCACGAACGGCACGTAGCGCTCGTTCTTGTTCTGGTCGAAGAACGAGAGGTCCTTGCCCGAGTGCTCCATGTGGGTCTTGAGGTCGAAGTCGGTGCGGTTCGCGACCCCCATCAGCTCGCCCCACTCGCCCGAGGCGAAGCTGAAGCGGTACTCGATGTCGACCGTGCGCTTGGAGTAGTGGGAGAGCTTGTCCTTCGGGTGCTCGTACTGGCGGATGTTCTCGGGGTCGATCCCGAGGTCGACGAACCAGTCCCAGGCGAGCTGCATCCAGGTCTCCTGCCACTCCTCGTCCGTGCCGGGCTCGACGAAGAACTCGAGCTCCATCTGCTCGAACTCGCGGGTGCGGAAGATGAAGTTGCCGGGAGTGATCTCGTTGCGGAACGCCTTGCCGATCTGGCCGATGCCGAAGGGCGGCTTCCTCCGCGCGCTCTGGAGCACGTTGGCGAAGTTCGTGAAGATGCCCTGCGCCGTCTCGGGCCGCAGGTAGTGCAGGCCCGACTCGTCGTCGACGACTCCGAGGTAGGTCTTCATCAGGCCCGAGAACTGCTTGATCTCGGTCCACTGGCCGATCTTGTCGGGGTGCTCGGGGTCGGGGATGTCGGCGAGGCCGTTCACGGGCGGGTGGCCGGTCACCTCCTCGTACTTCTCGAAGAGGTGGTCGGCGCGGTAGCGCTTGTGCGTGACCAGCGACTCCGTCAGCGGGTCCGAGAAGACCCCCACGTGACCGGAGGCGTGCCAGATCGCCGTCGGGAGGATCACGGCCGAGTCGAGGCCGACCACGTCGCCGCGGCCCTGCACGAACGCCTTCCACCACTGGCGCTTGATGTTCTCCTTGAACTCCACGCCGAGCGGGCCGTAGTCCCAGGCGGAGCGGGTGCCCCCGTAGATCTCCCCCGACGGGAAGACGAATCCCCGGTGCTGGGCGAGGGTGATGACCTTGTCGAGGGTGGTGGTGGGTTCTGCCACGGGGAGCTCCTCAGCTGTTCGGGCGCACGGGGCCCTGACGCGCGCCGGCTGCGCGCGTCCTGTCTTGTGTGCATCCATGGTAGCCGCGGGCATGATGGCCGGATGAGCAGCCTCCCGCCGATCCTCGTCTCCGCCGTCGCCGTCGTCCGCGACCGGCGGCTCCTGATGGTGACCGCGCGCGGGCGCGACGTGGTCTACCTGCCCGGGGGCAAGGTCGATCCCGGCGAGACGGGTGCGGAGGCGGCCGCTCGCGAGGCCGAGGAGGAGCTCGGCGCGGCGCCGACCCGGCTCGAGGAGCTCTTCACCGTGCGGGAGCAGGCGCACGGCGAGCCGGAGGGCCGGGAGGTGCACATGACGGTCTTCGCCGCCGAGCTGGGCGCCGAGCCGCGGGCGAGCGGCGAGATCGACTCCCTGCACTGGATCGACTCGAGCCAGGCGCACCGCTGCCCGCCGGCCGGCGTCGCCACGCTGACCCGCCTGCGCGCCCTCGGCCTCGTCGACTGACGACGCCGTCGTCGGGAGGCGACCGGGGCGGCTAGCCTCGTGCCGTGGAGACGAGACGACGCGCGAGGGACCGGACGGGGAGCGAGGGCGGGCAGCGGCTCGAGGCGGTGCGGATGGATGCGGCAGTGCCGATCCTGCGGATCTTCTCGGTCGCGAAGGCGGGCGAGTTCTACGTCGACTACCTCGGCTTCACGGTCGACTGGGAGCACCGCGCGAGCCACGAGGCGCCGCTGTACCTGCAGGTCTCGCGCTCGGGCCTCCGGCTCCACCTGAGCGAGCACCACCGCGACGGCAGCCCCGGAGCGGCGGTGCACGTCGCACTGCGCGGAGTCCGCGAGCTGCACGCCGAGCTCGACGCGAAGGAGTACCCCTACCTGAACCCGCGGATCACCAGGACGGCGTTCGGGTTCTCGCTCGATCTGATCGATCCGTTCGGCAACCAGCTGCGCTTCGCCGAGGCCGTACCGGAGCCGAGCGCCTCCTGAGAGAGCGGTGGTCGAGCGTTCACCGCCCGTCCATTCGATTCGAAGTGCGGTCGCCTAGCGTGGCGACGATGGCACTTCGGGGGACGACGGAACGACCGAGCAGGGTCGGGGCCACGGGGCGGACGCGCTGGGCGCTCCTCCGGGCCGGGCACGTCGCGCCTCTCGCGATGGGCACGGTCGCGTCGACCGCCGTCCTCATCGGCTCGCTGGGAGTCGGCTACCTGCCCCGCGACTCGTCGCTCCGGGCGTGGCCGCTGATCGCCGCGATGCGCTCCACCGGGTGGCTCACCGAGGCGAGCGCGATCGCGGTCGTGGGCGGCGGCGTCCTCCTCCTCGTCGCGTGGCTGCGGCTGCGCTCCGTCGCCCTCGACGACCGGCCCGGCTCGCTCCGGGCGGTCGTCGTGGCGGCCGTGGCCTGGGCGATGCCCCTGCTCATCGCCGTGCCCCTCTTCAGCCGCGACATGTTCTCCTACGTCGCCCAGGGCCGCCTGATGACCCAGGGGATCGATCCCTACACGAACGGGGTGGCGACGCTGCCCGGCTGGTTCGCGCTCGGCGTCGATCCGCTCTGGGCCGACACCCCGACGCCGTACGGGCCGCTCTACCTGCTCGCCGAGAAGACGGCCGTGCAGCTCGCCGGCTGGACCGCGCCCGAGCTGTCGATCGCGATGCTCCGCGCCCTCTCCGTCGCCGGAGTCGCGGTGCTCGCCGTCTACGCGATCCGCCTGGCACGCCTGCGCGGGCTCTCGACCTCGCTCACCGCGTGGACCGTCGTGGCGAATCCGCTCACCCTGGTCCTCTTCGTCGTCGCCGGGCACAACGACTCGGTCATGCTCGCCCTGATCCTCGCGTCGCTCTACTACGGCCACACCGACCGGAGGATCGTCGCCGTCGTGCTCATGGGCGCCGCCATCGCGGTGAAGCCCGTCGCGGTGATCGCGCTGCCGGTGCTCGCGCTGCTCTGGCTCCGGCACGACTCCTCGCTGCGCGAGCGGGTCAGGGCCTGGGTCTGGAGCGGCGTCGGCGCGCTCGCGTTCGTCGTCGTGATCGGTCTCGCGGCCGGAGTCGGGGTCGGCTGGGTGGTCGCGATGGTCGTGCCGGGCACGATCCTGCACTGGTACGCGCCGATGTCGTTCGTCTCGGTCGTCGTCTCGAGCGCGGTGGAGCTGACCGGGCACGATCCCGGAGTGGCGGTGACGCTCGTCAAGATCCTCGCGCTCGCCGTCGCCGCAGGCATCGCCGCCGCGCTGATGCTCACGCGTCGGGCGATCGATCCCCTCGCCCGGCTGACGAGCGCGCTTCTCGCGTTCGTGACCGCGTCGACCGCGATCCACCCGTGGTACGCGCTGTGGATCCTGCCGATCGCGGCGCTCTCCCGGCCCTGGACGAGCGCCCACCGCCATCTCGCCGTCTACGCCACGATCTTCCTGATGTGCGTGACCCTGTCGGAGCCGGTCGACGGCGGCGGCGGGATCGTCGACCAGGTCCCGGCGCGGGTCGCGACGATCGCCGCGATCGCCGTGGTGGGGCTGTACATCGTGCTCGGCTACTCCGAGGAGGAGCGGGTCGACCCGCGAGGCCTGATCCGGGCGGTCCCGTTCGGCTCGGAGTTCGTGCGACGGGTCAGCGGGGGGCGCCTGGGCGGCGTCCTCGTCGAGTCGCACGCACGGGAGTAGCGCGCGGGCAGCTCGCGTCAGGAGTCGGACGCGCCGCGCCTGCGGCGCTCGATCGCGGCGTCGGCCGCGGCGGCCGCGCCGTCGGGGTCGCCCCCGCCGATGACTCCGGAGAGGGAGGACAGCCAGTCGGCGTCGTCCCGGTGACCGCTCAGCGCGCCTGAGAAGAGAGGCAGCTCGCTGCGGGTCGCATGGATCGCGTAGTCCTCGCGGGAGTAGCCGTTGTCGGGCACGACGGAGGCTCGCCGTGCGGTCGGGGCGTCGCCCCGCCCGTCGAGATCCTCGTCGTGACCGTCCTGGTCGCCGTCGGTGTCGAGCACGGGCCCCTCCTCGGATCAGCGCCGCGGCGTCGGTGCCGTGCGCTCCGTCAGAGTACCCCCATCACGGGGTATCGGCCTCGTCGTCGTGGGCTCGGGGCAGCGGTCGCCAGACGACCACCTCGGTGCGGCGCTGGGCGCGGGTGCCGTGCCGGAGGGTCACGACGTCCCCCTCCAGACCCGCGGCGAAGACCCGGCGCCCCGGCCGGTTGAGCAGCTCGTCGGCGAGCGCGGACTCGAGCTCGCGGACGCGCTGCGACAGCGAGAGCACCTGGTTCTCGAGCTGCAGGATCCGCGCGATCCCCTCGAGGGACACGCCCTCGGAGGAGAGTCGCGCGACCTCCCGCAGCTGGACGACATCGCGCATCGAGTACCGGCGCGAGCGACCGGCGGTGCGGGTCGGGCTGACCAGACCGAGCCGGTCGTACTGCCGGAGGGTCTGCGGGTGCATGCCGGCGAGATCGGCGGCGACGGCGATCGCGAAGACGGGGGTGCTCTCGTCCACGTCCCCTCCTCTTCTCTCCGACCGCCGACCGGCCGGCCACCGCTGGTGGACGGCGGCGACCGGCTCCGCCTAGTAGCGGGCCTTCTCCAGGATGTCCTCGCGCGGGTTCTCCGCGGGCTCCGCTGCCGCGAAGGCCTCGAGGGCGTCGCGAGCGGCGGAGGAGAGGTGGTCGGGCACGGCGACCTGGATGACGGCGAGCAGGTCGCCCGTGCCCTTGCCGGTCGCCACCCCGCGTCCCTTGACCCGCAGGACGCGGCCGCTCGGGGTGCCGGGCGCGACCCGGAGCTTCACCGGGTCGCCGCCGAGAGTCGGCACCTCGATCGTCGCGCCGAAGACGGCCTCGACGAAGGTGACGGGAACGGTGACGCGGAGGTTCAAGCCGTCGCGTTCGAAGACGGGGTGCTTGCGCACGGCGACGGTCAGGACGAGATCGCCCGCTTCGCCTCCGTCGGGGCTGGGCCGCCCCTTGCCGCGGACGCGGATCTTCTGCTGATCGGCGACTCCGGCCGGGATGCGCACCGACAGTGCGCGGCCCTCGCCGGTCTGGAGCTGCACGGTGTCACCGCGCGTGGCGGTGCGGAAGTCGATGGTGGTGCTGGCGGTGATGTCGGCGCCCTTCTGCGGGCCGCCGAAGCCGCGGAAGCCGCCGCTGGGCTGCCCGAAGCGGCCGCCGCCCGCGTTGCCGAACATCCCGCCGAGGATGTCCTCGAAGCCGGCGGGCGGTCCCTGCTGCGTGCTGTAGCCGCTGCGTCCGGCGCCCTGGTTGAACACGTTGCCGAACACGTCGTCGAAGCCGCCGGGCTGGCCGCCCGCGGTGAACCGCGCGCCCCCGCCCATGGCCCGGATCTGGTCGTACTCCTTGCGCTGGTCGGCGTCGGAGAGGACGGTGTACGCCTCGCTGATCTCCTTGAAGCGCGCCTCGGCCTTCGCGTCACCCGGGTTGGAGTCCGGGTGGAACTGGCGCGCGAGCTTGCGGTAGGTCTTCTTCAGATCCGCGGCGGAGACGTCCTTGGACACGCCGAGGACCTTGTAGAAGTCCTTGTCGAACCAATCCTGGCTGGCCATGTGCCTCTTCCTGTGTCGAGTGCTGCGAGGGACCCCGGCCCGGCGACCCGGGTGCGGGCGCCGGGCGGGGTCCTCCGCGGTGGTGCGTGAGGGGGGATCAGTCGGCGGGAACGGCCACGACCACCCGGGCGGCGCGCAGCAGCGAGCCTCCGAGGTAGTAGCCCGACTCGACGACGTCGGCGACCGTGGAGGTCTCGGCGCCGGGAGTCGGCTGCTGGAAGATCGCCTCGTGGATGTTCGGGTCGAACAGATCGCCCACGGCACCGGTCTTCACCAGGCCGAGCTTCTCCATCCCGCCGCGCAGCTTCTGCGCGATGGCGGTGAAGGGGCCGCCCTCCGCCAGGTCGCCGTGCTTCTCGGCGCGGTCGAGGTCGTCGAGCACGGGGAGGATGACCTTCACCGCGTCGCCGATGGCCCGCTCCTTCTCGACCTGGCGGTTCAACTCGGTGCGCTTGCGGTAGTTCGCGTACTCGGCGGTCACCCGCTGGAGATCGGCGAGGTGCTCCGCCGCGAGCGTCTCGGCGTCGGACTGCCCCGAGAGGAAGGAGAGGTCGGCGTCGGAGAGGGTGGTCTCGACGTCGGGGCCCTCGGCCTCGATCAGGCCCTCGGAGTCCTGAGCGGCCTCGGCCGCCTCGGATCCCGTGGCCTCAGCACCGGTGGCCGGCTCCTCCTCGGGCACGCCCTCGCCCTGGGGCTGGTTGTGGCGCCCCATGACTACTTCGTGTCCTTCGGCTCGTCGTCGTCGATGACCTCGGCGTCGACGATGTCCTCGTCGTCCTTCTTCTCCTCCTCGGCCGGGGCGTCCTGTGGGGCGCCCTGGTCGGCCGACTGCTGCGAGTAGATGGCCTGGCCGATCTTGGTCTGCGAGGCGTTGAGCGCGTCGAACGCGGTCTTGACGGCCGTGTCGTCGTCGCCGGCGAGCGCGGTCTTCAGAGCGTCGACATCGCCCTGGACCTCGGACTTGACGTCCTCGGGCAGCTTGTCCTCGTTCTCCTTGATCAGCTTGTCGATCGAGTAGGCGAGGGTCTCGGCGTTGTTGCGGATCTCGGCGGCCTCGCGGCGCGCCTTGTCCTCTGCGGCGTGCTCCTCGGCCTCGCGCACCATGCGCTCGATGTCGTCCTTCGGCAGCGACGAGCCGCCGGTGATCGTCATCGACTGCTCCTTGCCGGTGCCCTTGTCCTTCGCGGACACGTGCACGATGCCGTTGGCGTCGATGTCGAAGGTGACCTCGACCTGCGGGATCCCGCGGGGGGCGGGGGCGATGCCGGTCAGCTCGAAGGTGCCCAGGTTCTTGTTGTCACGGGTGAACTCGCGCTCGCCCTGGAACACCTGGATCGCGACGGACGGCTGGTTGTCGTCGGCCGTGGTGAAGGTCTCGGACCGCTTGGTCGGGATGGCCGTGTTGCGCTCGATGAGCTTGGTCATGATCCCTCCCTTGGTCTCGATGCCCAGCGAGAGCGGTGTGACGTCGATGAGGAGGACGTCCTTGCGCTCGCCCTTCAGCACTCCGGCCTGCAGGGCGGCGCCGACGGCGACGACCTCGTCCGGGTTGACGCCCTTGTTGGGCTCCTTGCCGCCGGTGAGCTTCTTCACGAGCTCGGCCACGGCGGGCATGCGGGTCGAGCCGCCGACGAGGACGACGTGCGCGATGTCCTCGACCTTGACTCCGGCCTCGGCGATGACGTCGGTGAACGGCTTGCGGGTGCGCTCGATCAGGTCACTGGTGAGCTCCTCGAACTTGGCGCGGGTGAGCGTCTCGTCGAGGTTCGCGGGGCCGTTCTCAGTGAGCGAGAGGTAGGGCAGCTGGATGCTGGTCGAGGTGCTCGAGGAGAGCTCCTTCTTCGCCTGCTCAGCGGCCTCCTTGAGGCGCTGACGGGCGATCTTGTCCTTCGAGACGTCGACGCCGGTCGAGTCCTTGAAGCGCTTGACCAGGTAGTCGACGACGCGCTGGTCCCAGTCGTCGCCGCCGAGGCGGTTGTCGCCGGAGGTGGAGCGCACCTGGATGGTCGAGAAGTCGTCGTCCTTGCCCACCTCGAGGAGGGAGACGTCGAAGGTTCCACCGCCGAGGTCGAAGACGAGGATGAGCTCGTCCTCCTTGCCCTTGTCGAGGCCGTAGGCGAGCGCCGCCGCGGTGGGCTCGTTGATGATGCGGAGGACGTTCAGGCCGGCGATCTCGCCGGCGTCCTTCGTGGCCTGGCGCTCGGCGTCGTTGAAGTAGGCCGGGACGGTGATGACCGCGTCGGTCACCTTCTCGCCCAGGTACTGCTCGGCGTCGCGCTTGAGCTTGCCCAGGATGCGGGCCGAGATCTCCTGCGGGGTGTACTTCTTGTCCTCGACCGCGAAGGTCCAGTCGGTGCCCATGTGGCGCTTGACGGAGGCGAGGGTGCGGTCGACGTTGGTGACGGCCTGGCGCTTGGCGGTCTCGCCGACGAGTACCTCGCCGTCCTTGGTGAACGCGACGACGGACGGGGTGGTGCGGAAGCCCTCGGCGTTCGCGATGACGGTGGGCTCGCCACCTTCGAGGACGGCCACGACCGAGTTGGTGGTTCCCAGGTCGATGCCTACGGCACGGGACATATGCGTGTTTCTCCTTCGCGAGCGGCCGTCGGGCCGTTCAATCAGCTGGTGGGACGAAATCCTCTGCGGGAGTTGAGTCCCGCTCGCTCAAGTTTACGCACCGGGTGGTCGGAGTCAAGTCGAGAGTGCAGAACCTGAGTCGAGTCGACTCAACTCTCAGGAACCGGACTCCGCGGCGGGGCTTCCCGGTGTTCACCTGCGCGGCCTACGGTGATCGCATGCCTACGGTGATTGCATGACAGACCGCACCAGCCGCTGGCCGGTTCTCGCCTGGGGACTCTGGGACTGGGGCGGATCCGCCTTCAACGCGGTGGTCACCACCTTCGTCTTCACCGTCTACCTCACCACCGACGGGCTCTTCGGGACGCCGAGCGGCGTCTCCGCCGCGCTGGGCTGGTCCCTCGCGGGCGCGGGGCTCGTCGTCGCGCTCATCGCGCCGATCACCGGCCGGCGCGCCGACCTGGGCGGCCGCCGCCGACGGTGGCTGGGGATCCACTCCGCCGTGGTCGTGGTCTGCATCCTGCTGATGTTCTTCGTGCAGCCCGATCCCGCGTTCCTCTGGCTCGGGCTCGCCCTGCTCGCCGTCGGCACGGTCTTCTTCGAGTTCGCGAGCGTCAACTACAACGCGATGCTCACCCAGGTCTCGACGCGCGCGAGCATCGGCCGGGTCTCGGGCTTCGGCTGGGGGATGGGCTACGTCGGCGGGATCGTCCTCCTGCTCATCGTCTACTTCGGCTTCATCTCGCCCGAAGTGGGACTCTTCGGCGTGACGGGCGAGGGAAGCCTCGACGTGAGGGTCTCGATCCTGCTCGCCGGCCTCTGGTTCGCGGTGTTCGCGCTGCCCGTGCTGGTCGCCGTGCCCGAGACGCCGGCCACCGCCTCCGGAGCGAGCCGCGTCGGCCTGATCGCCTCCTACCGCGCGCTCTTCCGCCAGATCAGGGGTCTCTGGCGCGAGAGCCCGAGCACGGTCTCGTTCCTCATCGCGAGCGCCGTCTTCCGAGACGGGCTCACCGGCGTCTTCACCTTCGGCGGCGTCCTGGCCCAGGGCACGTTCGGCTTCGACGCCGGAGAGGTGATCCTCTTCGCGATCGCAGCGAACGTCGTCGCGGGGGTCGCCACGATCTCGGTGGGGGCGCTCGACGACAGGATCGGTCCGAAGGCCGTCATCGTCGCCTCCCTCGTCGGCCTGGTGATCTGCGGGACCGCGGTCTTCGTCCTCCACGACGGCGGCGCGACCGTCTTCTGGATCTTCGGGCTCCTGCTCTGCCTGTTCGTCGGACCCGCCCAGTCGGCGAGCCGCAGCTACCTCGCGCGCCTGATCCCGGAGGGGCGCGAGGGCGAGATCTTCGGCCTCTACGCCACGACGGGCAAGGCGGCGTCGTTCCTGGCGCCCGCCGCGTTCGCGGCGTTCGTATCGGTCGCCGCCGTCGCCTCGGGCGGCGACGAGGCGAACGTGCAGTACTGGGGCATCCTCGGCCTGGTGCTGGTCCTGGCGGTCGGGCTGGTCCTCCTGCTGCCGGTGCGACGCCCGCCGTCGAGCACCGCGACTCCCGCGCCGTCGGAGCGCGACGCCTCGCCGCTCCCCTAGAGTGTCGGAGCCGCCCGCCGCGGCGAGAGGACGACCGGCCCCGCCGGGAGACGGAGGAGGACGCGATGGCGCGAGGCGAGACGGCCCCCCGGAGGCCCGAGCGGCACACCCGCACCTCCGACGCCGCGGTCGACACGCCGTCGACGAGCCCCGCCTCCGAGTGGCCCACCGCCTCGGCCGCCGCGCCGGCCGATCGCTCCGATGCCGCCCGCCCTGCTGCCGCCCGCCCTGCGTCGATCCGCGTCAGGAAGAAGCGCAGGGCCTCCGGAACGGCTCGCGCACGCCGCCTGGCGAAGCGCGTCGGCTACACCGCGCTGGTGATCGCCCTGCTCGCGGGCCTCGCCGTCGTCGTCGTCCTGATCGTCGCTCCGCACCACCTCTTCTGAGCCCTGTTGTTCTGGGCCCCGCTGTTGTGGGCCCCGCTGTTCCGAGCACCGCTGTTCCGACCCCCGCTGTTCCGACCCCCGCTGTTCCGACCCCCGCTGTTCCGACCCCCGCTGTTCCGAGCCCCGACGGACGTCGGCGGCTCAGGTCGCGAGCCAGAAGACGATCAGCAGCAGCGTCACCAGGAACCCGGTGAGGAAGTTCAGCGCGAGGAAGCGCTTCCAGCCGGCGTTCGCGCGCTCGGCCTCGGCATCGGTGAGCGAGCGGTACGGCCAGATGCTGACGGCGTACGGCACGGCGAGGATCGCGGCGAGGGTGCCGGGCCACGGCAGCAGGAGCAGGAGCAACCCGCTCGCGACGTAGGCGCCGATCGCGAACCGGGTCGTCGTCTTCGCGCCGATCACGGTCGCGATCGACCCGATGCCGCCCGCCCGGTCCGCGAGGATGTCCTGCACGGCTCCGAACGCGTGGCTCGCGATCCCCCAGAGGAAGAACGCGACGAGCAGCGCCACGAGGCCGGGCGTCACCACCGTGCCCGCGAGGGCGATGCCGTAGACGGCGGGGCTCACGAAGTGCGTCGCCGAGGTCAGCGAGTCGATGAACGGGCGCTCCTTGAAGCGCAGTCCGGGAGCGCTGTAGGCGATCACTGCGAAGACGCTGATCGCCAGGACGAGCCACGACAGCGGCGACCCGAGCAGCACCAGGGCCACGAGGAACGGGACGTTCGTGACCACCGCGGCGACCAGGGTCGCGCGATGCTCTCCTCGGTCCAGGACCGCTCCCTCCACTCCGCCCTTGCGGGGGTTCCGGAGGTCGGACTCGTAGTCGAAGACGTCGTTGATGCCGTACATCGCGAGGTTGTACGGGATCAGGAAGTACAGGGTGCCGAGCACGAAGGCGAGGTCGATCTCGCGTGTGGTCAGCAGGTAGGCGGCCGCGAACGGGTACGCCGTGTTCACCCAGCTCAGCGGGCGGCTCGAGACGAAGAGCGCGCGGATCCGCTTCACTGCTCGCTCCGTCGCCGCGACGGCAGGAGCGCCCAGAGCGCCGGCAGCAGCAGTGCCGCCGCGATCGCGTACGCGAAGTCCTCGATCGGCGCCACGCCGATCCGGATCCCCGAGATGAGCTCGTCGTCGTAGGCGACCAGCAGGCCCACCCCGATCATCACGTTGTCGAAGACCGCCGTCATCACCAGCAGCACGACGAGCGTGCCGAGCAGGGCGGCGGGCCGGAGTCGTCCGCGCCGCCACGCGATCACCGCGACCGCGAGCACCACGGCGAGGAACACCGCGTTCAGAAGGGCGTAGGTCATGCGCGCACCTCCGCTCGCGTGCGGTCTCGGTCCCGGGCGCGGTTCGAGAGGAATCCGTGCACGTCCATGCTCAGGTAGCAGAGCAGTGTGAGGAAGAGGACCTCCTCGATCGGCAGCTCCGGCGTCAGCTGGATCCCCGTCATGTAGGGCGTCTCACCGCGGAAGAAGACGCCGAGGCCGATGCCGACGAGATCCCAGACGAGGAAGAACGCGACGCCGACCGGCAGCACGATCGCCGCGCGGCGCGCGTCGGCCCAGAAGAACAGGCGGAAGCGCCTGTCGAGCACGACCATCCCGGTGATCGAGACGGCGAGCGCCAGCAGGTAGACGACCCCCACCGCCTACTCCCCCGCGACCGCGAGCGACGCGGCGCTCGGCGCCTCCGTCACGATCGGTGCGACAGGAGGAGCGGGAGCATCGCGCACCGGGAGCGGCTCCGTCGAGACGTCGCCGCGCACGCGCTTGAGCATCACCTCGGCGCTGATCAGGCACATCGGCAGCCCGATGCCCGGGATCGTCGAGCTGCCCGCGAAGAGCAGCCCGTCGACGTGGGCGCTGACGTTGCCCGCCCTGAAGAACGCGCTCTGGCTGAGCACATGGGAGGGGCCGAGCATCGATCCGCGCCACGCGCCCAGATCGCTCTCGAAGTCGGCCGGCCCGATGGTGCGGCGGACGACGATGCGCTCGGCGAGATCGGTCGCACCGGTCCAGGTCGCGATCTGCTCGATCACCGCGTCGGCGATGGCCTCGACGCGTGCATCCCCCGCGCCGTCCACTCCGCCGTGGCCGATCGAGGTGTCGGCCGGGATCGGCACGAGGACGAAGAGGTTCTCGTGCCCCTCCGGAGCGACTCCCGGGTCGGTCGCGCTCGGTCGGCAGACGTAGAGCGAGGCGGGGTCGGGCACCGTCGGGTGCTCGCCGAAGATCTTGCCGAAGTTGTCCTGCCAGTCCTCGGTGAAGAGGAGGGTGTGGTGCTCGAGCTGCGGCAGCTCGCCGCGCACGCCGAGGAGGACGAGCACGGCGCTCGGGCCGGGCTCGCGCTTCTCCCAGTACGACGGGCCGTAGGTGCGCAGCTCGTCGGGCAGCAGCGACTGCTCGGTGGTGAAGAGGTCGGAGGCGTTCACGACCAGGTCCGCGGGCAGTCGCTCCGCGCCGTCGGGGCCCTCGAACTCGACCCCCACGACCTCCGCACCGCGGCGGCTGCCTCGGGGAGCGCGGGCGGTCAGGATCCGCGTCGCCGGCGACGAGGTGCGGATCCGCACCCCCGCCTCCTCCGCGACCTCGGCGACCGCCTCGATGAGGCGGGTGAACCCACCCATCGGGTAGAGCACACCGTCGGCGAGATCGAGGTGGCTCATCAGGTGGTACATGCTCGGCGCCGAGAACGGCGAGGAGCCGAGGAACACGGCCGGGTAGCCGAGGATCTGCCGCAGCCGGTTGTCGGTCACCGCGGTGCCGGCGAACGTGTCGAGGGGCGTCAGGAGGAGGCGGCCCAGCTTCCCGGTGCGGCTGAGCACGTCCCGGCGCAGCAGCGGCAGGAACGAGGAGAAGCTCGTGTAGAGGAAGCGGCGCTTGGCGACCTCGTAGGTGTCCCTGGCCGACTCCAGGTAGACCCGCATCCGGTCGCCGGCACCCGGTTCGATGCTCTCGAACAGGGCGATGTTCGACTCGTAGTCGGCGAGCACGTCGATCGGCTCGTCGACGCCCTCGCTGTAGACGCGGTAGCCGGGGTCGAGCTTCACCAGGTCGAGCCGCTCGGCGGCGCTCGTGCCCATCAGGCGGAAGAAGTGGTCGAAGACCTCGGGCATCAGGTACCACGAGGGCCCGGTGTCGAAGCGGAATCCGTCGTGCTCCCACGATCCCGCACGACCGCCCACGACCTCGCGCTGCTCGAGCAGCGTGACGTCGTAGCCGTCGCGGGCGAGGAGGGCGGCGGAGGCGAGCCCGCCGATCCCGCCGCCGATCACGACCGCGCGGTGCGACCCGGCCTGCGAGCGCGTGGCTCTCACCGGGCCCGGGCCCAGTCGCGGCCCGAGGGTCGAGACGGCCGCGCGGGCGGCGAGCGCCGCCTTCGTCGCCGTCGGCACACTGACCCGCGCCTGCAGGAGCTGCTCGGCGGGGGTCTCGCGGATCCGGTCGGCGAGCGCGGCGAAGAGGGAGTGCGCGAGGCGCACGGCGCGGCGGCTCGAGCGCGGGAGCTCGGGCACGATCGCCGCTGCCGCCTCGAGGTCGGCGTCGAGGTCGGCCAGGAGCACCGCCTTGTCCAGCTCCGAGAACGCGCGCGGGTCGACCCCGGGGAAGTAGCTGCGCCCCAGGCCCTCGACGTCGACGGCGAGGTCGCGGAGGAAGTTGACCTTCTGGAACGCCGAGCCAAGTCGGCGGGCGCCCGCGACGAGGCGGTCGCGCTGCGCCGGTGAGACGAGTCCGGCGTCGGGCGCCGCGAGGAAGACCTGCAGGCACATCAGCCCGACCACCTCGGCCGAGCCGTAGACGTAGGCCTCGAAGGACTCCGGCGTGTGCACCGTCCGGCGCAGGTCGGCGCGCATCGAGGCGAAGAACGGCAGGGTGAGCTCGGCGCCGAATCCCGTCGCGCGGGCCGTGCGGGCGAAGGCGTGGATCACCAGGTTCGAGCTGTAGCCGGTCAGGAGCGCGCGCTCGGTCTCGGCCTCGAACGCGTCGAGGGCCTCCTCGACGGCGGTGCGATCGAGCCGGGCCTCCTCGGCGACGCCGTCGACGATCTCGTCGGCGACGCGGACGAGGGCGTAGACGTCCTCGACGCGCTCGCGCACGCCGGGCCCGAGCAGGCGCGTGGCGAGCCCGAAGGACGTGGAGTAGCGCTTGATCACCTGCGCCGACGCCTCGTGCGCGACGCGGTCGTACAGTTCGCTCTGCCGGCTCATCGTGCCACCGTACGGCGGGAGTCGGCGGCGAGCGTCATCGGAGCGGCGGGCCGCGCGTGGCGGGCGCTCATCGGGTCCGCTCCACGACGCTGGCGACCAGCGGGCGCACCTCGATGCGGAACGCCTCCGGGACCACGGGTGCGGCGAGCGCCTCCCAGGCCCGGCTCGCGAAGTCGGCGGCCAGTGCCTCGGCGTAGCTGCGCGCGCCGCACTCCTCGAGGATCCTGCGCACGCGCTGGGCGGTCTCGTCGCCCAGGTGCTCGTCGCCGATCAGGCCCTCGATCTCGGGCCAGCAGTCGGTGTCGGCGGCGTGGGCGATCAGGACGGTGCGCTTGCCCTCACGGAGGTCGCCGAGCGTGGTCTTGCCGGTCTGCCCCTCCGAGCCGAAGACTCCGAGGAGGTCGTCGACGATCTGGTAGGCGATGCCGATGCACCGGCCGAACTCGCCCAGCGCCGCGACGACCTCGTCGTCGGCCCCCGCGAGGACCGCGCCCGCCTGGAGCGGCGCCTCGAACGAGTAGACCGCCGTCTTCAAGCGCTCCATCTCGAGGACCTCGTCGACCGAGGGCATCCCGGGCATGAGCGAGAAGTCGACGTCGGCCAGCTCGCCGGCCGCGGAGGCGAACACGGCCTCGTCGAGCAGGGTCAGCAGCCGCGAGCGCACGACGTCGTCGGCGCCGACTCCCTCGACGAGACGGTGCGCGCCGGTCAGCGCGAGGTCGCCGGCGATGACCGCCACCGAGGTCCCGCGATGCTCCGCGATCGGGATGGAGAGGCCCGCCGTCGTAGCCTCGTCGCGGTAGCTGCCCGAGACGTTGGGGCCGCCGCGGCGGACGAAGTCGCGATCGATCACGTCGTCGTGCACGATCAGCGCGGTGTGCAGCAGCTCGAAGGCCGCGCCGAGGTGGGCGGCCGCCTCCGGATCCCGACCGCCCAGGGCCTCGTAGGCCGAGATCACCATCAGCGGCCGGAAGCGCTTGCCCCCGCGGGTGTTGGCCTCGAGCGTCTTCCACAGGGTGAGGTAGCGCGGGCCGAGCCGGCCGGCCCGCGCCGTTGCGAGCGAGAAGAACCGGTCGAGGACGGCGTCGACGTGCTCCTGCCGTCTTCGGGACAGAATCACGGAGTCACGCGTATCCACAGACCAGAGGCTAACAAACTCGGTTCTCTAGCAATAAGCCGGCTGAGTTCTGGGATCGTGCTTGACTTACCGTCATGACTTCGGGAGGAATCGCGGTGCTGACCGACCAGATCGAGCAGGTGGTCCTCCTCAACGAGTCGGGGTCGGCAGTGGGCGTCGCCGACAAGGCGACCGTCCACGACACCGCCACCCCGCTCCACCTCGCCTTCTCCTGCCACGTGTTCGCCCCCGACGGAGCACTGCTGGTCACCCGGCGTGCGCTGGGCAAGCTCACCTGGCCCGGCGTCTGGACGAACTCGTTCTGCGGCCACCCCGCTCCGGGCGAGCGCATCGAGGACGCGGTCGTGCGCCGTGCCGAGCGCGAGCTCGGGGCGCGACTCGAGACGCTCGAGGTGGCGCTGCCCGACTTCCGCTACCGCGCCGTGGACGCCTCCGGCATCGTCGAGAACGAGATCTGCCCCGTCTACACCGCGACGCTGTCGAGCCGCGACGCGCTCGACCCGCGGATCGACGAGGTCATGGACTACGAGTGGGTCGACCCGGAGGCGACGCTCGCCGCTGTGCGCGCGACCCCGTGGGCGTTCTCGCCCTGGCTCGTGCTGCAGCTCCCGCGCCTTCTGGGCTGAGCGCCTGCCGGCCCGCAGGCGTCAGTCGGAGTAGACGTCGGTGCGGTGGAAGTTCAGCGACGAGCGCGACGCGGTCGGGCCGCGCTGCCCCTGGTAGCGCGAGCTGTACTCGGCCGAGCCGTACGGCTTGTCGGCGGGCGAGCTGAGGCGGAAGAAGCACATCTGCCCGATCTTCATGCCCGGCCAGAGCATGATCGGCAGGGTCGCGACGTTGCTGAGCTCGAGGGTGACGTGACCGGTGAAGCCGGGATCGATGAATCCGGCCGTCGAATGGGTGAGGAGGCCGAGCCTCCCGAGCGAGCTCTTGCCCTCGAGCCTCGCCGCGATGTCGTCGGGCAGCGAGACCTCCTCGTAGGTCGATCCGAGCACGAACTCGCCGGGGTGGAGGATGAACGCCTCGCGCGCCGGCGTCTCGACCAGGCGCGTCAGCTCGGGCTGGTCCTCGGCCGGATCGATGTAGGGGTAGCGGTGGTTGTCGAACAGCCGGAAGAAGCGGTCCAGGCGCACATCGACGGAGGACGGCTGGATCATCGCGGGGTCGTGCGGCGCCAGACCGACGCGGCCGGAGGCGAGTTCGGACTTGATGTCGCGGTCGGAGAGCAGCACGAGGAGATCCTAGCCGCGAGCCCGTTCGGCGCCGTCCGCGTGCCTTGCTACGATGGTCCGGTGCGCCTCCAGGGGCGCCGCGCGAGTGTAGTTCAATGGTAGAACTTCTGCTTCCCAAGCAGATGGCGCGGGTTCGATTCCCGTCACTCGCTCCCCGAGTCCCGGCCCCGCCTCCGCCCGACACGCCGAGCGGATCGGCGTGGAGACGCCGATCCCCGCCGATCCGGTGCAGGCTGGACGTGTGAGCGAGCTCGTGCAGATCCCGTCGCCGGGCGTCGCCCTCGAATTCGGGCGGCCCGGCCGCCCGGTCGTGGTGGTGCTGCACGACGTGTTCGGCCGGCTGCCGTGGATGGAGCCGTTCGCCGAGGCCGTCGCGAAGCACGGCTACCACGTGCTCGTCCCCGACCTCTACGACGGCTGGGCCACCCTCGCCCCCGAGGACGCGCGGGACCTGGCCGCGATGGCCGCTCAGGACAGGGCACTCGCCTCCGTCGTCGACGCGGTGCGCTCGGGAGTCGCGGCGGGCGCCGAGCGCAGCGGCATCGTCGGCTTCGGGTTCGGCGGGCGACTCGGGCTGCTCGCCGCTGCCACCGGCCTGGTCGACGCGGTCGTCGCCTACTACGCCACCCTCGGCCGCGACGAGCACACGCTGATCCCCTGCCCGGCGCTCCTGCACTACGCGCAGCGCGACGAGTGGCCGGAGGGGGACGACCCCGAGTCGTTCGTCGGCCGGCTCAAGGAGGCGGGCACGCCCGTCACCGCCCACACGTATCCGGACACGCGGAGGCACTTCGCGAACGGCAACCTGCACGACTCGATCGACCCGGCGTCAGCGGCGCTCGCCTACGCGCGGACCCTGTCGTTCCTGAATCCGCAGCTCATCGACTACTGAGGCTCATCGACTACTGAGGCTCATCGACGACCGAGGCTCGACGACGGGGGCGGTCGGCTCGTCGGGTCAGCCGTCGACGTCGTGCAGGTGGTGCCGGACGTCGTGGAGGTAGTACCGCGCCATGGTCGCGACCGTGAAGGAGGCGCCGTCGCTGCGGCGACCCGGTCGCTCCCACTGGGCGCCCGACACGCCCTCGAAGGCCGCGGCGATCAGATCCGCTTCCTCGACCAGCTCCCGGCCCACGACGAGCGGGTCCTGCCGGTCGTAGCGCTCCTCGACGGCGGTGACGTCCTGATCCCAGTTGGGGAACAGCGGGTCGTCGTGCTCGAGCATCAGGCCCAGGCGCATCCGGTAGATCCGGTGCACGTCGCGCACGTGGGCCGCGTACTCGAGCGGCGACCAGGTCTCGTCGTCCGGACGACCCGCTGCGCCCTCGCGCTCGAGGACGTAGGGCCAGGCGGCCGCGTTCTCGCGGATGAGGTGGGCGACGTCGACGGGGTCCACGAGGGAGGCGTCGAAGCCGCACTCGAGGCAGGGGCGCTCGGCCGCCCACGTCCAGTCCTTGGTGTCGGGAACGATCGGCATGACTCCAGGGTAGGGCGGCGGCGTCGCGCGGCACGGCGCGAGCCGGCCATCCGGCGTCGTGCTCCTGCCACGTCTCAGCAGCGGGGGTGACCGGCGAGGACCGCGTTGCGCTCGCTGTCGACCGACCACGGCAGCGTCGGCGTCCCCTCGGCCCCCGCGGCCTGGGCCACGGCGATCGCGGCGAGTCCGCGCGCGGCCTCGGCGGCGAAGTCGGCTCCCGCGGTCGAGCTGTTGAAGGACACGGCGACCGTGAGCCCGGAGCCGGGATCGGAGTAGGCGGCGGTGACGAAGCCCGGCGCGATCCCCGAGAAACCGAGCATCGGCCCGGCCTGGTGGCCGCCGAGCCCGGCGAGGAGCCAGTCGGGTCGGCCCTGCCCCTGGGGAACCGGCTCCGACCAGACGGCGTCGCCCGTCGGATCGGTCGCCAGGCCGACCGCGAGGCGGCGGAGGTCCTCGAGGTCGGTGACGGCGCCGCCGGCCGCGCCGAGAGCGGACGGCGACGCCGCGCCGACATCGCGCCGGACCCCGCACTGCACCGATCCGTCGGGCGCGAGCGCCGCCGAGTAGCCGCGCGGAGCGGGAGCCGGCAGGTCGACCTCACGGGCCGAGGGCAGCTCCGTGCTCCGCAGTCCGTAGCGGGGGACGACGTACTCGTCGTAGAGGGAGGCGACACTCCGGCCCGTCGCCTCCGAGACGACGAGACCGGCGAGCAGCGGCCCTGTCGAGGAGTCGGACCACGACTCCCCCGGAGCGGCCGCCGGCGACCGGACCTGCGCCGCCGAGATCAGCTCCATGGTGGGCCACTCGCGGGTGGGGTTCTGGATGACCGTCGGCCAGAGCACCGAGCGGAAGTCGGCGAGACCCGAGGTGTGCGCGCAGAGCTGGCGCAGCGTCGATCCGCCGATCCCGGGGAGCGAGCTCAGCGACTCGGCGATGTCGGCGTCGAGATCGACCCGGCCCTCGTCGGCGAGCGCGACGACGACGCTGCAGGTCATCGCCTCGGTCCCGCCCGTGCCCAGCCGGACGGAGGCGTCGGTGGTCATCGGAGTCGGGTCACCGTCGCCGAGGGTGCCGATCGCGGTCTCCCAGCCCCCCGCCCAGGGCGACCAGACACCGGCGACGGCGCCGGTGGCTCCGGCCGCGCCCTGCGCCTCGCCGAGGAAGCCCGAGAGGGCGATCGCGAGGTCGTCCGGCACCGGGCCCGCGGGAGCGTCGGGAACGGAGGAGGCGACTCCTCCCGTGCAGCCGGCGAGAGCCAGGACCAGCACGGGCACCACGAGCGCCCCGATCCGTGACCGTCTTCGTCGCACGACCATGCCCCTCGACTCCCCCCGGATGCCCTCTGGAATGCTGCTCACTGAGCTAGGGCCACCCTACGGGGCGGCCCTGAGGCGCCCGCGACCGGGACGGGCGCTGAGCGGATTCGTGTCCCGACCGTGACACGCTCCCCGCTCCGGGTTCCCAAACCGGCCGGGTCGGGGCTCCGAAGAGAGGATGTGGAGCGCGGATGCGCTGCTCGGAGGAGGTCAGTCGACGATGTTCACTTCACCCAACCGGCTGATCGGCACGGTCTTCGGAGCCGTCTACGTCGTCGTCGGCCTGCTCGGCTTCGTCGTCACCGGAGGCGTCGCCTTCCTCGCCACCGACGGTGGGTTGCTCCTCGGCATCTTCGAGGTCAATCCGTTCCACAACGTCGCGCACCTCCTGATCGGCGGCGCGCTGCTGATCGCGGGCCTGTCGACGGCACCGGCCGCGAAGACCGTCAACACGACGGTCGGCGCCGCGTACCTGCTCCTGGGTCTCGTCGGCTTCTTCCTCGTCAACACGTCGCTGAACGTGCTCGCGCTGAACACGGCCGATCACGTCCTCCACCTCGCCAGCGCCCTCGTGCTCCTCGGGGTCGGTCTCGGACTCGAGAAGCGCATCAGGCCGCGCGCGGCCACCGCATGACCCGGGGCGGCAGCGCCGCCCCCCTCCTACTCCGTCCGCCGCGGGCCCGCCGTTTTCCGCGGCGGACGGACTGCACGGCCCCGGACGACACGATGCGGTGTGTCGATCCGGGGCCTCCTCCTCTCCCGCCCCCTCAGGAGTCGTGATGACCGTCGTCGCCCGCTGCAACACCGCCCTCGTCGCCCTCGGCGCGGGCCTCGTGCACGTCTCGCTGGCGGCCGGCCGGGGCGACGCGGCGACGATCCCGCTCGCGGCCCTCGGACTCGTCGAGATCGCCTGGGCGGTCGCCGTCCTCACGCTCGGCCGCATCCCGGCGCCTCGTGCGGCCCTCGCGGTGGCCGCGGCGTCGACGGCGGGCCTCGTGCTCGCTGTGGCGGCGGGCCTGCTCCGCGAACCGCTGCCCACCCTCGCGGCAGCGCTCCTGCAGCTCACCGCCGCCGTCCTCGTCGCGTGGAGCCTCCGGCCGGTGCGGGGCGCCGAGAGGCCCGCCTCCGCCTCCCGCACCGTCGCCGGCCTCCTCGCGGGGGCGCTGGCCGTCTCCGCCCTCGCGACGCCCGCTCTGGCCGCCTCGTCCGAGGGCACGTCGGACATGGGCGGCATGATGACCGTGGTCGACGAAGGGCACGGGCACTGAGATCGCCCCTGGTGGGTCCGAGGCCGCTCGACTACGGTTAGGGCAACCTAACAAGCCGGACGGAGGCGATCGTGACGAATGTGATCCCGTTCTCGCAGGCGCTCCGTGAGCGGATCGGCCAGTCGGGAGCCGACGACGAGGGCGCGGTGTTCATGACCGCGCTGATGACGGGCTCCGGCAGCCGCGACGACTACATCGCGATGGTCTCGCAGCACTACTTCGTCTACGAGGCCCTGGAGGCCGTCGCCGACTCGATGACGGGCGATCCCGTCGCGGCCCCCTTCATCTCGCCGAAGCTGACGCGACTGCCGGCGATCGCCGAGGATCTCCGCTTCCTCGTCGGCGAGGACTGGCAGGAGCGCATCCGCCCGATGCCCTCGACCGCCGCCTACGTCGAGCGGATCCGGACCGTCGCCAGCGGATGGAGCGGCGGATTCGTGGCTCACCACTACACCCGCTACCTCGGCGACCTCTCCGGCTGCGCCATCGTGCGCGCGCTGCTCCAGCGCCGCTTCGGGTTCGAGACCAACGGTGTCGGGTTCTACCTGTACGGCGAGATCGCGACCCCGTCGGCGTTCCGCGCGGTCTACCGCGACCAGCTGGACGCGGTGGGATGGGACGACGCCGAGCGCGACCGGGTCATCGCCGAGGTGGCGGAGGCGTACCGCCTCACGACGGAGCTGTTCCGCGAGCTCGCGCGGTCGCGCGTCGCCGCCTGACGCGCCTCCTCCGCCCGGATCAGGCCGACTCGGCCCGGATCAGGCCGACTCGGCGTCGGCGACGGCGGCCGGCTCCGCCCGCCGCTCCGCCATGAAGCGCAGCACGTCCTTGTCGACGATGATGTCGCTCGGCCGCAGCGGCCGGGTGAGGTAGAGGCCCCCGAGACTCGTGATGCGGCTGAGCGCCACATAGGTCTGACCCGGCGCGAACGCGCGCTGACCGAGATCGACGACCGCGGCGTCGTAGGTCTTGCCCTGCGACTTGTGGATCGTGACCGCCCAGGCCAGCCGCAGCGGGAACTGGGCGAACTCGGCGACGATCTCGCGGGTGAGCTTCTTCGTCGCGGCCGAGTACGAGTAGCGGTAGCGCTCCCACGTCGCCGGCTCGACCTCGTGGACCTCGCCGTCGACCTCGACCCACACCGTGCCGGCGACCTTCGTCACGCGGCCGATCGTGCCGTTGACCCAGCGCTGCTCGGCGTCGTTGCGCAGGAACATCACGTGCGCGCCGATCTTGAGCTCGAGACTCTGATCGGCCGGGTACGCCCGGCCGCCGAAGTCGCCGCTGATCTCGGCCGTCGCCGTCTTCAGCGGGCCCTTCAGCCGGGCGAGGGCGGTCTGGTTGATGCGGTTGACGGTGTCGTTGCGGGTCGCGAGGGTGATCGCCTCGTTGTCGGGAGGGGTGCGCGCTCCCGCCTCGTTGAGCACGTCGGCGATCTCCTTCGTCACCATCCCGAAGCGCACGGCGTTGAGCATCCACTTGAAGCGCTCGTCGCTCTGACGGTGGATGCGGCCGAGCTCGACGATCCGCAGCGGCGCCTCCTGCCAGACGAGAGCGTCGAAGAACCAGAGCGAGCGGTAGCGGTCGGCGAAGTACGCGCGCTCCTCCGGGTCGCCGGGGACGGGAGCGAGCTGGAACGGATCGCCGAAGAGGACGACCTGGACGCCTCCGAACGGCTCGGACCGGCGCTGGCGCGCCTGGCGGAGGCTCCGGTCGATGCCGTCGAGCAGATCGGCGTTGACCATCGAGATCTCGTCGATCACCAGGGTGTCGATCGTGTTCAGGAGCTTGCGCAGCTCGGGCGGCTGGTCGAGGTCGGAGTCGGCGATCACACCGATCGGCAGGCGGAAGAGGGAGTGGATCGTCTGGCCGCCGACGTTCAGGGCGGCGACGCCGGTCGGCGCGCAGATGACGATCTGCTTCTCGGTGTTCCAGCTGAGGTGGTTGAGGAGCGTCGACTTGCCCGTGCCCGCGCGGCCGGTCACGAACAGGTGCTCGCGGGTGTTCTCGATGAGGTCGAACACCCGCTGCTGCTCGTGGGAGAGGGTCGGCTGGGTCACCGGTCCACTGTACCCGCGGGTCCGGCGGCGCGACCGGCGCGGCCACGGGTCGCCGACTCCGGTGGGCTGTGGAGGAGCCCCGGCGTCAGCCGCGCTTCTGCAGGGCGGCCAGCCGGTCGTTGTAGGCCGAGAGCTCGGCCTCGCCCGTGCGGTCGGCCTGGCGGTCGCGGCGCTTGGTCTCGCGCGCGTCGGAGCGGCTCCACATCATGGCGACGATGATCGCGAGCGCCAGCGTCGGGATCTCGCCGATGCTCCATGCGATGCCTCCCGCCGCCCGCTGATCGGCCAGGGCATCGGTGCCCCAGCCCATCGCGCCGTACCAGTCGGCCAGGAGCAGCCCCTCGCCCGTCATCAGCGCCAGCCCGAAGAACGCGTGGAACGCCATCGTGACCAGCAGCAGCAGCAGGCGCATCGGGTAGGGGACGCGGTGGACGCTGGGGTCGACTCCGATCAGCACGCTCACGAAGAGGTAGCCGGTGATCAGGAAGTGCACGATCATCCACTCGTGCCCGATGTGGTCGGTCGTGGCCCAGCGGAAGAGCGGGGAGTAGTAGAACCCCCACAGCGATCCGACGAACAGCAGGGCGGCGACGATCGGGTGCGAGATCGCGGTCGCGAACCGCGAGTGCACGGCCAGCAGCACCCACTCCCTCGGGCCCCGCGAGCCGTCGGTGCGCCGGGTCACCGCGCGGGCGATCAGCGTCACCGGCGCCGCGGGGACCAGGAGGAGCGGGACCGCCATCGTCAGCACCATGTGCGAGAGCATGTGGGCGCTGAACAGGTACTTCTCGTAGGCGTTGACCCCGCCGTTCGTGATGTACGCCAGCAGGAGCATGCCGGCGATCCAGAGGACCGTGCGGTGCGGCGGCCAGCGGTCGCCGCGGCGGTGGAGGCGGACCACCCCGGCCACGTAGAACGCGATGCCGAAGGCGCAGACGAGCAGCCACACGAGGTCGACGTTCCAGAGCGTGGCGAAGTTCAGCGCACTCGGCTCGGGCGGGAGCGCCTCTCCGGTCAGGAGCTCGGCGGGGGTGGGGTCGGTGAGCTGCGTGGCCGCGATCTGGTCGACGGGCGTCGCGGTGCGCGCGAGCGCGGCGGCGACTCCGGAGGCGATGCCCATGAAGGCGATCTCGGCGCCGACCAGCCACCAGAAGCTGCGGCCCCCCTCGCCGCCGGCCGCGCGCATCCGGGAGATGAGGACGCGGCGCTGCAGGACGCCGAAGAGGCCGAGGACCACGAGAACCGCGACCTTCACCAGCACGAGGATCCCGTAGCCCGTCAGCAGGTTGTCGAGGGTGGCCAGCCGGAGCTCGGCGCTGATGTAGCCGGAGGCGGCGACCACGACGAAGCTGACCAGCGCGAGGCTCGAGTAGCGCTCGATCACGGGCAGCAGCCTCGAACCGCCGAGGAGCGGTCGGAGCACGATGACGGTGAGCAGCCCGCCGAGCCAGATCGCCGCGAAGACGAGGTGCAGGCCCAGCGCGGTGACCGCCGCGTCGTGACCGCTCGTCCCCGCGGCATGACCCTGCTGCGCCATCGGCAGGAGGGTGAGCAGCGCGACGGCGGTGACGAAGACGAGCGCGGTCTGGTTGCGGACCGCGAAGCAGAGCACCGTGACGACGGCGGCCAGGAGGGTCGTGACCAGCCAGGCCTGCCCGACGGGGATGCTCCCGATGAAGTAGCTGAGCTTGGTCCCGAAGTCGCGATCGAAGCTCAGCGGCGTCTGGGTGACGTTGAGGAAGGTGAAGAAGCCGGTGACGGCGGCCGCCGCGGCGAAGAAGGCGGCGCTGGCCGCTGCGACGTCGAGCGCGACGGTGTACTCGGTGCGGGGCTCCGGCTGATCCGTCGCCCGCTCCTCGGAGGCGCGCGGGTCGCGACCGCCGGAGCGGGGCGCGCCCGGGGCGCCGGCGCCGACGAGGGCCGGGCGCTCGGCGGCGACGCGGGCCGACGCGGAGCGGGCGGACCGGCGGGTGGCGGCATGGGGGCTCAGCGCGAAGAGCGTCAGCACGAGCGAGCCGATCATGCCGGCGGCACCGAGATTGACCGCGAGCTTCGCCAGGGGGAGGCCGTAGCGGACGACGGGCCCGGGATCGTTGAGCAGCGGCGCGTCGGCACCCCGCCCGAACGCCAGCGCCGCGAGCAGCGCCGCGAGCGCCGCGGCGACGAGGAGCAGCGCCGGGGCGGCGATCCGGACGGTTCGATTCACCCGTCAAGCCTACGTTCTCGCGGCTGATGGGGAGCCTGGACGTGCAACGACGACGGCCCCGGCAGGAGCCGGGGCCGTCGTCGGAGTGCGGAGGCGGTGACTACTTGGCCGCGGCCTTGAGCTTGGTGCCCGCCGAGACCTTGACCGAGTGGCCGGCGGCGATCTGGATGGTCTCGCCGGTCTGCGGGTTGCGGCCGGTGCGGGCGGCGCGGGAGGTGCGCTCGACGGCGATCCAGCCCGGGATGGTGACCTTCACGTCGTTCGAGACGGAGTCGGCGAGGGTGGAGAAGAGCGAGTCGAGGACGCCGTTGACGGCGGCCTGGCTCTGGCCGGAGTCCGCGGCGATCTTCGCGACGAGCTCGGTGCGGTTGAGCGACTTGTCAGCCATTGGAGTGTCCTCCCAGGACGTTCGCGCTGTTGAGAACAGCTGGTGGTTGTGGATCGTCCTCGGCCGGGGACGGACTCCCTCAACCGGTCGGACCGTCCGTAACCTACCAGCCCCATCCACGTTTCCTCGCGAAACACGTGCTCAGAACCGCGGAATCACGGCGATCGGCGCCGACGAGCGGTCCTGCGGCGCCGATCGGCCTCCACAGGAGCCCCTTCCGCGACGGGTCCACCGATCGGGTGAGCGCCGGCCCGCGACCGTCCGCGGATCGCGAGGATCGGGTCATGTCGATCACCGCACTCTCCCCCCCTCCCGTCCTCGAGCCCGCCGCGCCGACCGCGGGCCCGCCCTCCCGAGTGCTGCGGCGGCCCCCGACTCGAGAACCGGGGCTCACCGCTGTGGCGCTCGGCCTGCTCGCCCTGACCTCCGCCGTGCACCCGCTCTGGGTGCTCGCCTCCGCGGGCCTCGCCCTGGCCGGGGCGGTTCACGGAGTCGTCGCGCTGATGCGACCCGGCGAGCGCCGGTGGGGCGCCGTCGGGCTGACGAGCGCCGTGCTGGCGTTCGCGGTGGCGTCGGTCACGGTGCCTGCGGCGCTGCGGGGCGCGGCAGCGGCTCTCGCCTGGGTCGCCGCCCTCCGGCCGGGAGGTGCGTGAGCCGTGGCGCGCTGCCCGGGGTCAGGCCCTGTCGCTACACTCGCGGCGGCCCGCGCTCGAGCGGGCCGGGAGGGCGGCGACCATGGCGCAGACGACGGACGGCTGGATCACGACGGCGATCTGGTGGCAGGTCTACCCGCTCGGCTTCGCCGGTGCCGAGGCGACGGCGATCGAGGGGCCAGGTCCCGGCGACGAGCCGCGGCACCGCCTCCTCTCGATCCTGCCCTGGCTCGACGACCTGCTCGCGCTCGGCTGCAACGGGCTGCTCCTCGGCCCGGTCTTCGCCTCGATGACCCACGGGTACGACACGGTCGACCACTTCCGGGTCGACCCGCGCCTGGGCGACGACGGCGACCTCGACGAGCTGATCGCCGCCTGCCGCGCACGCGGCATCCGCGTGCTGTTCGACGGCGTCTTCAATCACGTGGGCAGGGATCACCCCTGGTGGCGCGAGGCGGTCGCCGCGGGCCCCGGGTCGCCCGCTGCGGCGCGGTTCTCGCGGAGCGAGAGCTCGCGCGAGGTCGACGGGCTGCTGGTCGACGTCTTCGAGGGACACGAGGCGCTGGTCGAGCTCGACACCGCGAACCCCGAGGTGACCGAGTACGTCTCGTCGGTGATGGCGCACTGGCTCGAGCGCGGCATCGACGGCTGGAGGCTCGACGCGGCCTACGCCGTCCCGCCGGCGGCCTGGCGCTCGGCGATCGATCCTGTCCGCGAGCGGTTCCCCGAGGCGTGGTTCGTGGGCGAGGTCATCCACGGCGACTACTCGGCCTACGTGCGCGAGTCGGGGCTCGACTCCGTCACCCAGTACGAGCTGTGGAAGGCGGTCCGCTCCTCGATCGAGGAGGGCAACCTCTTCGAGCTCGACTGGACGTTGCAGCGTCACGGCGGGTTCCTCGACGAGTTCCTCCCGCTCACCTTCATCGGCAACCACGACGTGACCCGCCTCGCGAGCGCCATCACCGATCCGAGGCACCACGGCCACGCGACCGCGATCCTCGGCTTCGTCGGCGGCGTCCCGAGCGTCTACTCGGGCGACGAGCGCGGGCTCGAGGGAGTGAAGGAGGAGCGCGCCGGAGGCGACGACGCGATCCGTCCCGAGTTCCCGGCCGACCCGGGCGCCTGGAGCGGCGGGGAGGCCTACCGCGCCCACCAGGAGGTCATCGCCTTCCGGCGTCGCCATCCCTGGCTCGTCGACTCGAGGACGCGATCGGTCGACCTCTCGAACACCGCGGCGCTCCTGATCGCGGAGGGCCCCGACGGCGAGACCGCGCGACTCGGGCTCAACCTCGGCGACGACCCCGTCACGGTCGGCGGAGTCGTGGTCCCTCCGCACACGTGGGTGCTGCAGGACTGACGGCGGCGCCGAGCGTCCCCTACGCTCGGGGCATCAGCGGGTCGCCCCGCGAGAGCCCGTCCGGCGCACGCCGGACGCGACGAGGAAGGACGGTCGGCCGTGCAGGACGAGTCGGCGCTGCAGGACCAGCGCGGGAAAGAGACGACCGGCGGCCCGACCGGACTCGAGCAGGCGTTCGCCGCGCCGCAGGATCCCCTGGGCGACCCCGGCCCGGGAGAGCGCAGCGGACTCTCGAGCCGGATCGCCGAGGAGCTCCTCGACGGCGGCGCGGAGGTGATCGGAGCCGACACCGTCGGGACCGACCCGAACGGATCCGAGACGCCCGGAGCGGACACGTCCGGAGCGGACACGGCCGCCCCTCCCGTGCTGCGCGCGGTCGAGATCGACGACCCCGCACGAGCCGTCGGCGACGACCCGGCGAACCCGATCCACGGCTCGACGGCCGCCGAGTTCGAGCGGCGCTGAGCGCTCCTCCGCTCGCCTACGCCTCGGACGATCCGGCGGAGGGCCCGACCGAGAGGGCGGAGCTCACGAACCTCACCAGGCTCACCAGGAGCAGCTCCTTCGACTCGGCCCGGCGGTACTCGTGACCCTCGCCGTCGAGCTGCAGGTAGGTGACGGGTCGGCCGAGGTCCTCGAGCGCGGCGACGATCTGCCTCGCCTCCCCGATCGGCACGTTCGTGTCGAGCTCGCCGTGGACCACGAGCAGCGGCACCTCGATCGCCGACGCGCTGCCGAGGGGTGAGAGGCGCTCGATCAGCTCGGCGTCGTGCTCGGGGTGACCGTACTTCGTGACGGCCGCCGAGGCGATCCACGGCTCGGTGTCGCGGTAGAAGGTGCGCAGGTCCGACATCCCGCAGATGTCGACTCCTGCCGCGAAGACACCGGGCGAGAACGCGAGGGAGGCGAGGGTCAGGTACCCGCCGTAGGAGCGGCCGGTGACCGCGATCCGGTCGGGATCCGCGATCCCGGACTCGACGAGGAAGGAGGCGGACGCCAGGACGTCGTCGAACGCGTCCGAGCGCTTCTCGACGTCGTCGGCGTGCACGAAGTCGCGGCCGAAGCCGGAGGACCCGCGGACGTTCGGTGCGAACACGGTGACCCCGGAGGCCGCCACGGCCTGGTGCTGCGCCGCGAACGTCGGGCGCTCCTGCGACTCCGGACCGCCGTGCAGGCTCAGCATCGCGGGACCGGGGCCCTCGACCCCCGGCGCGCGGTAGAGCCACCCCGAGAGGGCGAGCCCGTCACGGCCCGTGAAGCGCTCCAGCGTCGGTACGACCAGCGGCTCGGCGGGCAGGGCGGGCACCTGCGTCAGGCGCGACCACTCGTGGGTCGTCGTGTCCATGCGCCACAGCTCGCGCGGCCGCTCCGGCCCCTCGACACCGAGGACCACGCTCCCGCCGTCGCGCGAGAGCACCGGAGTGGTCGCGACCAGCCCGGGGAGACCGGCGACGGGGACGCGCGCTCCCGTCGTGGTGTCGAAGAGCTCGATCTCGCTCGAGCCGGCGACGTTCCACACCAGCATGAGGAGCCGACCGGCGTCGTCGGCGTCCAGGCCCTCGAGCTCGGCGTCGTCGCGGGCGGCGAGGCGCCGGATCCGGCCGCGCCAGCCGTCGGGACCGAGCGGCATCGCGACCAGCTGCCGCCGCGGCAGATCGACGTCCGTCGCCAGGTAGGCCACGATCGGGCTCTCGTTGTCGTTCAGGGCCGAGGGCCGCAGGAGTGCGACATCGGTCGAGCCGGTGCCGGAGTCGGGGAGCAGCGCGTGGTTCTCGTTGGTGAGGCGGTCGACGACGACGCAGTACTGGTGGCCGCGCTGACCGTCGCGGACGACGACGAGGCGCTCCTCGACCGAGAGGTCCAGGACCGAGATGAGGTCGCCGTCGACGAGCGGCTGGCGCTCCCCCGAGGCGGGATCGACGAGGAAGGAGCGCGTCGGCTGCTCGGGCTCGGCCGAGGGGATCGTGACGACGACGTGGTGCCCGCTGCGCGTCCACGGGCCCAGCTCTGCGTGGGCGTCGCGGGAGCCCGCGATGCGGCGGGCGTCGGTGCCGTCGGGCCGGACGACCCAGACCTGGGTGCGCACGCCTCCGTCCGTCGCGACGAGGCACGCGAGCCAGGCGGAGTCGGCCGACCACGAGACCGAGACCACCGGATCCTCGGTGAAGCGGATGCAGCGCGCCTCGGGGGGCTCACCGTCGAGGACCACGTCCTGGAGCCACACCTCCGGGGTGCCGCTGCGGTCGCTGATGAAGGCCATCCGCGCGGCGTCCGGGGTCATCGTGGGGCCCCAGCTGCCCCAGGCGTGCACGAGCTCGAGTCCGAGCTGCTCGGCGGCGGCGAGCCGGTCGGGGGCGAGGAGCGTCATGACTCCATCCTTCTGCACCGGCCGGGCCCGGTGTTGCGCGGCGGGCGAACGGGGTGCGAACAGCGGCTCAGCCGACTCCGTGCTCCTGGAGCCACATCTCGAGGAGGGCGAGCTGCCAGAGCTCGTTCGATCCGAGGCGGGTGCGTGTCGCGTTCGGGTCGGCCAGGAGGGAGTCGACGGTCGCGGGATCGAAGACCGCGCGGGCTCGGGCCGACGGATCCGTCAGCGCCGCGCGCACCCGCTCGAGGTACGGGCCCTCGAGCTGACGGATCGCGGGCACCGGGAAGTAGCCCTTGGTGCGGTCGATCACCTCGTCGGGCACGATGCCGCGCACCGCGCGCTTCAGCACGCCCTTGCCGCCGTCGGCGAGCTTCAGCTCCGGCGGGATGCGGCCGACGAGCTCGACGAACTCGTGATCGAGGAACGGCACGCGCGCCTCGAGACCCCAGGCCATCGTCATGTTGTCGACGCGCTTCACCGGGTCGTCCACGAGCATGACGGTCGTGTCGTTCCGGAGCGCTGCGTCGACGGAGGTGTCGGCCCCCGGCCGGCCGAAGCGCTCGGCGATGAAGGCCGTCGCCGCGTCCTCCCCGCGCCACTCGGGGGTGAGCAGCGCCTGGAGCTCGGGGAACCGCCGGTCGAAGAACACCGAGGCGTACGCCTCCGCCGCCCCTGCGCGCGGGACGTCCGAGAGGGGCGGGTACCAGTCGTAGCCGCCGAGGACCTCGTCGGCGCCCTGCCCGGACTGCACCACCTTCACGTGCTGCGAGACGTCCTCGCTGAGCAGGTAGAAGGCGACCGCGTCGTGCGACACCATCGGCTCGCTCATCGCGGCGATCGCCCCGTCGATCCCCGGCAGCAGGCGCGAGGAGTCGATCGCGATGCGGTGGTGGTCGGTGCCGAAGCGCTCGGCGACCAGGCCCGAGTACTCGAACTCGTCGCCCGACTCGCCTCCCGCCGAGTCGAAGCCGATCGAGAACGTCTGCAGCCCCGTCTGACCGGCCTCGGCGAGCAGCGCGACGACGAGGCTCGAGTCGATGCCCCCCGAGAGCAGAACGCCGACGGGCACATCGGCGACCATGCGGCGCTCGACGGCGGTGCGGAACGACGCGATGAGCGCCTCCTGCCAGTCGCGCTCCGACCAGTCGGCCCGCGAGGGGTCGCGGGCGAAGACGGGCTCCCAGTAGACGTGCTCGTGACGGGAGCCGTCGGGCTCGATCACGCGGACCGTCGCGGGGGGCAGCTTCGTGACTCCGGAGAGGATCGTGCGGGGCGCCGGGACGACGGAGTGGAAGCTCAGGTAGAACATCAGCGCAGTGCGGTCGATCGAGGTGTCGGCGACCCCGCCCGCGAGCAGCGCCTGCACCGTGGAGGCGAAGCGGATCCGCTCGGGCGTCTCGTCGAGGTAGAGCGGCTTGATGCCGAGGCGGTCGCGGGCCATCACGACGCGGCCCGAGACGTGCTCGACGATCACGAAGGCGAACATGCCGAGGAAGCGGTCGACGCAGTCCGTGCCCCACTCGGCGTAGGCCTTGCCGATCACCTCGGTGTCGGAGTGGGAGAAGAAGCGGTGGCCCTTCGCCTCCAGCTCGGCGCGCAGCTGCTCGTAGTTGTAGATGCAGCCGTTGAAGACGATCGAGAGCCCGAGCGCGGAGTCGATCATCGGCTGCGAGCCGGCGGGCGACAGATCGATGATCGACAGCCTGCGGTGGCCGAGAGCGACCGGCCCGCGGGCCCAGAGGCCGTCGCCGTCGGGCCCCCTGTGCACCATGCACGCCGTCATCCGCTCGACCGCGGCGGCGTCGGCGCGCCGCCCGTCGAGCCTGATCTCGCCGCCGAGTCCGCACATGCGTCAGGCCCCCACGATCCAGGTGTCCTTCGCGCCGCCGCCCCGCGACGAGTTGACGATCATGCTGCCCTCTGCGGCGACCCTGGTCAGCGCGAGGTCGGCGAGCCGGATGTCGCCCGGCCCGGTGCCCGTGACGAAGACGAAGGCGCGGAGGTCGACGTGCCGGGGCTGCAGCTCCGTGCCCGAGAACGACGGCAGCGACGACAGCCGCACGACCTCCTGGGCGACCCACGCCTCCGGTTCGGCCGCGATCGCCGCGCGCCGCTCGGCGACGCGCGAGGCCGCGGCGGAGGGGCCGATCATCACGCCGCGCCCGCCGTAGCCGTCGACGGGCTTGGTCACCAGCTCGCCCACCCGCTCGAGCACGATGCGGCGCTCCGCCTCGTCCTCCGGACGGTAGGTGGGCACCGACTCGAGCAGCGGGCGCTCATCGAGGTAGTAGCCGATGAGCTCGGGCACCGCGCAGTAGAGCGCCTTGTCGTCGGCGATGCCGTTCCCGGGCGCGTTCGCGAGGAACACGCCGCCCGCCGACGCGACCACGAGCACCTCCTGCCCGATGGCGCGATCCTCGGCGACGAGGTCGGCGAGTTCGACGTCGAGCCGGAGGTAGAGGGCGTCGACGACGACCCCGCGTGCGCGGACCCGCCCGCCCTCGACCGTGAGATCCTCCGCCTCGAGCAGGAGCATGCCCGCGCCCTCGGCAAGAGCGCGGTGCTCGAACCAGGCCGAGCTCGACGCCCCGCTCGAGAGCAGGGCCAGCACGGGCTCGGGGACGCGCTGATCGACGCCGTGCAGAAGCGTGCGTCGCAGCTCGGCGAACGCGCTCGACGGGTCGAGCAGACCCTCGGGCCGCGGCAGGTCGGGGAGGAGGTCGTCGACCAGCGAGCGGATGCCCATCGCGTAGGCGAGACCGCTGGGATTGCGCAGGTTGTCCTCGAGCACGCGCCAGCCGCCGAACTCGTTGCGGACGAGATCGAAGCCCATCACGGCACCGCGGACGGTGCCCGGCGGGAGGCGGGTCGCCTCCTCGCGCCAGCCGGCGGTTCCGCGCAGCGTCCGCACGATGCCGTCGCTCTGCGCCCTGCCCTCGCCGTAGGCGTCCTGGAGGAAGCACTCGAGCGCGCGCGCCCGCTGCTCGAGCCCCGCCGCGAGCTCGGACCACTCGTGCGACTGGAGCACGCGCGGCACGAGGTCGACCGGGAACGGGCGGTCCTCGTCGCCCAGGCGGAAGGTGATCCCCGCGGCCTCGACCAGGCGGTCGCGGGACTCGTGCAGCTCGCCGAGCCGCTCGGTCCCGAGATCGCGGAAGTGCTCGAGGATCGGCTGGTAGGCGCTGCGGGGCCGGCCGCCGGTGGCCACGGCCTCGTCGCCCGCCCGCACCCGGTAGGTGCGCAGGCTCGGGGCCGGCAGGATGGGCCCGCTCGCCGGGCCGTGCGTCTCGGCGACCACCGAGTCGACCACGGCGTCGAGCGTGCCGCGCTCGGCGAAGACGGCGCGCTGGCGGTCGGCCGAGTTGCCGCGGGCGATGAGCGCCTCGGCGAGATCGCGCACCTGCTCGAGGTCGCCGAGCTCGTCGAGCGCGGGCTGGAGGCGCGCGATCATGCTGCGCAGCGCCTCCGCCGCGGGGACGGGCCGGGGGTGCTCGGTGTGGTCGAGGAGCTGACCGACGAGGCCGCCGCGGGCCGCCTGCCACGTCGCCGCCCGCTGGATCGGCGGCGGGGTGTGCCGGAACGGCCGCCCGGCCTCGATGTCGAGCTCGGCCGCCCGCACGAGGCCGCGGAAGAGGCCGGCGACCAGCACCGCGTCGTCGACGATCGGCATCGCGTCGCAGACCCGCAGCTCGAGCGTGGGGGCGTGCGAGGAGGGGCGGACGTCGAAGTACGCCATCTTGGAGTCGGCGATGACGCCGGTCGCGATCAGGTCGTCGAGCAGGCGGTCGTACTCGGCGGCGGAGGCCAGCGGCCCGGTCGCCCCCGCGCTCGGCCAGCGCTGCCAGATGATGGTCCGGATGCTGGCGTAGCCCGTGTCCTGGCCGTTCCAGTAGGGGCTGCTCGCGCTCGCCGAGAGCAGCACGGGCAGGTCGCGCGCGATCCGCTGCGAGATCTGGATGGCGAGCTCGCGATCGGAGACGCCGACGTGGATCTGCGTGCCGCAGATCAGCTGCTCGTCCACGAGCATGCGGTACTGCTCCTGCATCCGCCCGTAGCGGCCGGTGCTGGTGAGCTCGAAGTCCTTGTGCTCGGATCGCGGTGCCGTGCCGACGGCGGCGATGCCGATGCCATCGGGAGCCGCGGCGTCGATGACCGCCTTCCGGAGCGTGATCAGCTGCTCGCGGAGCCCGTCGAGCGAGTCGACGACGGGCGTGTTGGTCTCGACCGTGGTGCGCTGAAGCTCGGCCGAGAAGCTCTCCTTCGGCAGCCGCGCCAGCACCTGGGGAGCGTGCGCCGAGAGCTGCCTCGTCTCGAGATCGATCAGATGGAGCTCTTCCTCGGCACCGAGTGTGAGTTCTGCCCGCATGCGCCCACCGTACGACGCTCATGTTTCGGGCAGCTACGGGTTGCCTGCACCTCGGATCGGTGGGTGGGCGCCCGTCAGCGCGCGGCGCGCCCCCTCAGCTCGATGTCGATCTGCGACGCGTCGAGGGCGGCGAGCACCGATTCGAGCACGTCGGCGTCGAAGGTGCCGTCGTCGCGCGCGTCGAGCAGGGCCGAGCGCTGAGCCGCGATGACGGCCAGGCGGTGGCGCCTGGCCGCCTCGAACGCCGCGGTCCCGCGCTCCTCGGTCGCGGGCGGCGGCTCCTCGATCGCCTCCGCGCTGGTCTTCAGGAGGGCGAAGACCCGCGAGCGCTCCTCGTCGGCGTCGCGGGCGAGCGCCTCCCGGTCGACAGGGGGAGCGATGCGGCGCAGGAGCGGCCCGATCGTGCCGCCCTGCAGCGCGAGCGACATCGTCGCCACCGCGAAGGCGACCAGCACGAGCACCGACCGCTGCGGCGTGCCCTCGGGCAGCGTCTGAGCCGCCGCCACGGTGACGGCTCCCCGCATCCCCGCCCAGACGACCGCCGCGCCCTCCCGCCAGCCGAGGGGTGCGCGGACGAAGTACTCCATGTCGGCCAGGATCCGGGTCAGCCGGACCGAGAACCGGTCGAGATCGCGTGCGGAGCGCGCGCGGCCGCGCTGGGACTCGAGGGTCTCCTGCCGGCCCTCCGGCGTGTTCATCCGCTCGTGCAGATCCTCGACCCGGGGCCGCATGCGCTCGCGCAGCCGCGACCTCCCCGCGAGCACACCGAGAAGCGGAGCGACGTAGGCCGCCCGCACGAGGATCGTGAGCAGCAGGGCGCCGGCCGCGACCAGGACAGCGGGCCCCACGCCGGCGTGGTCCTCCTCGACGCTCGTCACGATCGCCCTGACCTGCAGGCCCATCGTGAGGAACACGGCCCCCTCGAGGACCAGCTCGACCGTCCGCCAGTTCTGCGAGTCCGAGAGGCGGTTCTGCGGCGAGAGCTCGCGCGGCGCCCGGATGCCCGTGACGACTCCGGCGACGACGGCGGCGACGAGGCCCGAGCCCCCGAGGAGCTCCGCGGGGACGGAGGCGAGGAAGGGCACCGTGAACGACAGGATCGTGTTGACCGTGGGGTCGCTCAGCCGCCGCCGCACCGCCAGGTTCAGCCAGCCGGCCAGGGCGCCGATCGCGACGGCGACCGCGACGGAGTAGGCGAAGGAGCCGACCGCTCCCCAGAGCGAGAACCCGGCGGCGGCCGCCGCGATCGCGGTGCGCAGGAGCACGAGCGCCGTCGCGTCGTTCAGCAGGCTCTCGCCGTCGAGCATCGCCACGACGCGCCGCGAGACGGTCGTGCCCTTCACGATCGAGGTCGCCACCGCGTCGGTCGGGCTGACGATCGCGCCGAGGGCCACACCCCACGCGAAGCCGAGATCGGGCAGGACGAGCAGGAAGAAGAGGCCGAGCACGAGCGAGGTGCCGATCACGAGCAGCACCGAGAGGCCGCTGATGGCGCCGAACTCGCGACGGAAGTTCATCGCCGGCATCGACACGGCGCTCGAGTACAGGAGCGGGGGCAGCACGCCCTGGAGGATCCACTCCGGTTCGATCTCGACGGTGCCGACCAGGGGGAGGAAGCTCGCGCCGACTCCGATCGCGACGAGGACGAGGGGCGAGGCGATGCCGAGGCGGGGGCCGAGGACCGCGGAGGCGGCGATGACCACCAGCGCGGTCACGATCACGACGAGGAGTGCGGTCACCGGCCCAGCCTGGCAGCGATCGGCTGCGACCGGCGCGACGCGTCAGTCGGCCGGGAGCTCCCCGTCGCCCGTGCCGCTGAAGTACCGCCGGGTGAGCTGCACCGTGAGCGCGAAGGACGCGCCGGTCGCCCGCAGCTCCTGCGGAGTCTCCTCCGTGATGGTCCCCTCGTAGGACACGCGGTTGTACCCCTCGGCCAGAGGGAGACCGTCGACCTGGAGGCGCGACGCGTCACCGAGCAGCCACGTGATCGAGGCCGCGTCGCCGGGTCCGGCGCCTCCGAAGACCTCCGGGCCGGCCAGCAGATCCTGTCCGCCGACGGCGTCGACGACCGATCCGTCGGACGACTGCAGTCCGTTGCGCGCCAGGAACGCGTCGACCTCGGCGGCGGCGGTGCCCTGGTCGGCACCGTGCACCGCGTACACCACAGCCCCCTCGAGGAGGCAGACGGTGCTGTACTCGGCGCCGGTGGGGACGAGCGAGATCCCCGTCGGGCCGCCCTCGGCGAAGCACCAGTCCTCGTCGGCGCGCGCGATCTCCTCGACCCCGTCGGTCGCCTCCAGCTCGAGAGCCGCGGCGAACTCCCGCGCCGCCTCCTCGCGGGCGCGGGTCACGAGCGGAGAGGTCGGCGAGGGGCCGGGGACGTCGGGCGTGCACCCCGTGATCGCCGCCAGGACGACCGCCGATCCGGCGATCAGAGCCGCAGCGCGGATCCTCATGCCGTCTGGCGCACGCCGAGCCCCTCGATCACCTCGACCCCTGCCAGGCGCCCGAGCACCGCACCGGGGAGCACGATCTTCGATCGGCGGACGCCGCTGCCGATGACGACGGCCGGACGCTCGAGGACCCGTGCGTCGACCAGGAGCCGCCACGAGGCGGGGAGGCCGATCGGCGTGATGCCGCCGTACTCCATGCCCGACTCGGCGACGGCGCGCTCCATCGGGAGGAACGAGGCCTTGCGGACGTCGAGGAGGCGGCGGACCGCTCCGTTGACGTCGGCGCGCGAGTCGGCCAGCACCACGCAGGCCGCGATGCGCTCCTCCCCCGCCCGGGATCCTGCGACGACGACGCAGTTGGCGAGATCGCGCTCGTCGAGTCCGTAGCGCTCCTTCGTGGTGGCGGTCTCGGAGTCGGCGGCGTCGATCTCGACCACGCCGAGCTCGGTCAGCAGGGCGTCGCGCTCCGCCCCCGCGAGGACGGCCGGGGCGAGGAGGTCGGGACGATCCGCGGCGGGCAGGGTCGTCAGCGAACCGAGCGAGAGGGGCATGGCGGACTCCGAGGGGTGCGAGTGAGGCGGACGGGGGTCTCCATCGTCGCGCAGAGCGGCGTCAGGCGGGGCGACCGGCGGTGTCCGGCCCGATCCGCCCGGCCTGCACGTCGTCGAAGAAGTCGGGGCGGAGCACGAGCCGCTCGATGGGGAGGCGGCCGGAGGTCCAGCCGTCGCCGAGGGGGTGCGCGGGGTCGAGCCGGACGTGGCCCGGGGTGGAGGTGCGACCGAGTGCGGCGGCGACCGTGCGGTCGGGGTCGTAGAGGGCGTGCTCGACGAGCGGAGCGAAGACCTCGTGGGCGGCGAAGACCTCGGGGCGTCCCAGGAGGACGGGCACGAGATCCTCCCCCTCGCGCAGCCCGTGGGGCCACCAGCGGAACCGCTCGACGAGCTCGTGGCACGAGATGCAGTTCGGCGAGAAGAAGACGAGGTGCGTGGGAGGCTGCGCGAACTCGGCCAGCGCGATCCGCTCGCCCGAGAAGGTGCGCAGCTCGAGGCCGTCGGCGCTCGGCGCCACGGCGACCTGCGGCGCCGGCGCCGGCGCGCGCGTGTCGCGCCGATCGCGGACGAGGACGAGGACGACCGCCGCGAGTGCTGCGGCGAGCGCCGACGCGGCCGGGCTCGCGACCCCGGAGCCGGGCACCGCCAGCAGGGCGGCGGGCGCGGGGCCGGCGAGTCCCGCCAGCGCGAGGGCGAGCAGCACGGCGTTGCGCACGACCGTCCGCCCGGTCATCCGCGACTCGCCGAGACCGCCGAAGCACTCGCAGTCGACCGGCTCCGGCGCGAGTGCCGCGCGGACGGCGACCACGAGGAACACCGCGTAGAGCAGCGCCGCGGCCGCGAGGGCGGCACGGTGCAGCGGCGACGGAGCGAGGACCACGCCGAGCCCGAGCACGATCTCGACGACGGGGAACACCCGGGCGACGAGCGCTCGACGCGACAGGAGCGCCGGGAGTCCGAGGGCTGCGAGGCTGGCGCGGAAGGCCTCGGCGCGCCCGAGCTTCAGGGAACCGCTGACGACGAGGACCGCTCCCGCGGCCCATCCCGCGATCGCGAGGATCGCCTCCGGCATGGTCATCCCCTCCATGGTCGTCCGCCCCCGTCCTGCCGCCGCCCGCTGTGCAAGCTACCGGAGCGGAGCGGCCCTCGGGCGCGAGCGGCGGGGAACGGCGGACAGGAGGGCGCGCTCAGGAGTCGAAGCCGAGCCCGAGGGCGTCGAGCGTCTTCAGGAGGAGGTTGCGCCTGCCCCCGTCGTGGTCGGCGCGGTCGAGCGACCAGCGCGTCGCCTGGATCCCGATCGACGCGAGAGGCTCGGGAGGGAAGGGCAGCGGCCGGTTCCGCACCATCGCGAGCTCGGTCCGCTCGGTGCGCTCGCCCGAGAGCAGATCGAGCATGACGTCGGCGGCGAAGGCGGTCGTCCCGACTCCGAGTCCCGTGTAGCCCGCGGCGTAGGCGACGCGGCCCCCGAGGGCCGTGCCGTAGAACGCGGCGAACTGGGTGCTCGTGTCGATCACTCCGCCCCAGCGGTGGCTGAACCGCAGACCCTCCAGCTGCGGGAACGTGGTGAAGAAGTGCGAGGCGAGTGCCCGGTAGGTCTCGGGGCGCTCCTCGTAGCTCGAGCGGATGCGCCCGCCCGGGTGGTAGACGGCGTCGTAGCCGCCCCAGAGGATGCGGTCGTCGGCGGTGCGCCGGTAGTAGTGGAACTGGTTCGCGACGTCGCTCAGCCCCTCGCGCCCCTCCCAGCCGAGAGCGGCCGACCGGGCGGAGTCGAGCGGCTCGGTCATCAGCACGTAGTCGTAGACCGGCACGGTCATCAGACGCGTCCGGGCGAGCAGCGACGGGAAGGCGCTGGTGCCGAGGATCGCCTGATCGGCCGTCACCGACCCTCCGGCCGCGCGCACCCGCACACGGTCGCCGCTCGCCTCGAGACCGAGGACCCGGCTGTCCTCGTGGACGACGACGCCGAGCTGCTCGGCGAGGCGCGCGAGCTCCCGCGCCAGCTTGCCGGGATGCACGAGCGCGCACTGCTCGGCGGGCGCGGCCAGGCCCGCGAGGAAGGTGGGCGAGTCGACGACGGCGCGCACCGCGGCGCCGTCGAGGAACCGGCCCCCGGCGACCCCGTCCCCCTCGGCGAGCCACTCGACCTGGTGCTCCTCGACCGCGACCGCGAGCGAGCCGGTGCGCTCGAAGTCGCAGTCGAGGTCGTAGCGCGCGACCGTCTCCTGGATCCCGTCGAGGTTCTGCACCCCGAGTCGCTCGAGGGTGTCGAACTCGTCGGGCCAGCGGGCGAGTCCGTTCTCGCGGCCGTGGGTGAGGCTCGACTCGACGAAGCCGCCGTTGCGTCCGGAGGCGGCCCAGCCGATCGACCGCGCCTCGAGCAGCACCACCCGGCGCCCGGGATCGCGTTCCTTGGCCCGCACAGCGCTCCAGAGACCGGAGTAGCCCCCGCCGACGACCACCAGGTCGGCGGTCGAGGAGCCGGAGAGTCGGGCGCGGGCCGGCGGGGCGTCCTCGAGCCAGAAGACGCCGCGGCGGGTGGTGGAGAGGGAGTCGTCCACGAGCGCCGGCGCGGGGGCCTCACGTTCGAATACCGTTGTCCTTGTGGGCATAGTGCCTCTATTACGACACCGAACGAGCATTTTGGCAACCGGATCCGTCGACGCGACCGCATCGCTGCGCAGGCACCCGGTCGCGGGTCGCCCCTCCGTCCTACACTGCGGAGGAGATCGGAGGGGCCATGGCAGGACGCGACGACGTCACCCCCGGCATGCGGATCGCCGCGGCCTGGAGCTGGCGCTTCCTCGCCGTCGCCGCGGCCCTCTCCCTGGTCGTCCGACTCGTCTCCCTCGTCCCGGTGGTCGTCGTGCCGGTGCTGATCGCGCTGCTGCTCACCGCTCTGCTCACGCCCCTGCGCGACCGGCTCGAGACCCTCCGGTGGCCGCGCTGGCTCGCCGTCCTCGTCTCGATCCTCGCGCTGCTCCTCGCGCTCCTCGGCCTGATCGCGCTGGTCGTCGTGCAGTCGCGCAGCGGCTTCAGCGGGATCGGGCAGCGGACCCTCGACGCCGTCGACGACGTGGAGCAGTGGCTGCAGGGGCCGCCGCTGTCGTTCAGCGACGTGCAGCTCGGCGACTGGGCGCAGCAGGCCGTCTCGTGGGCCGACATGCAGGCGGCGACGGTCGCCTCCGGTGCGCTCGCGGTCGGCTCGCAGGTCGTCGAGGTCTTCGCCGGCACCCTGCTGACGCTGTTCTCGCTGATCTTCCTGCTGCTCGACGGCCGGCGGATCTGGGACTGGCTCCTCCGTCTGCTGCCCGCGAGAGCGCGGCCGCCGCTCGAACGGGGAGGCGCGGCCGGGTGGCGGACGCTGAGCCAGTTCGTCCGTGCACAGCTCGGCGTCGCGGCGATCAACGCGATCGGGATCGGCATCGGCGCCCTGGCCCTGCAGCTCCCGCTCGTCGTCCCCATCGCGATCGTCGTGTTCCTCGGATCCTTCGTGCCGATCCTCGGAGCGATCATCACGGGTGCGCTGGCCGCCCTGGTCGCCCTGGTCTTCAGCGGACCGGTCGCCGCGATCGTGATGATCGGCGTCGTGGTGCTCGTGCATCTGCTCGAAGGGCACGTGCTGCAGCCGCTCATCCTCGGGACCGCGGTGAAGGTGCATCCGCTCGCCGTCGTGCTGGGCGTCGCGACCGGCCTCGAGGTGGCCGGACTCGCCGGTGCGCTGTTCGCCGTGCCGGTGATCGCGACGGTCAACGCCGGGATCACGGCGATGCGCGAGGACCCTGCGTGAGCGCGTTCGACCCCGACTCCCTGCCGGGATCGGTCGTGCTGCCGGCGCTCGCCTGCCCGGTCTGCGCAGGCGCGCTGGCGCCCGACGCGCTGCCCCGGCCCTCGCTCCTGCGCTGCGCTCTCGGGCACAGCGCCGATGTCGCGCGGCAGGGGTACGCGTCGCTGCTGCGGGGGCGCCACGCCACCTCCGGAGACACCGCGGCGATGGTGCAGGCGCGCGAGGAGCTGCTCGGCTCGGGGCACTACGGGCGCATCCAGGCGGCCGTCGCGGAGGCGGTGCCCGCCGAGGCGCGGCTCGTCGTCGATCTCGGCTGCGGCACCGGGGCCTACCTCGCGGCGGTGCTCGAGGCCCGACCGGAGGCGTGCGGGCTCGGGCTCGACCTCTCGGCGGCGGCGGCTCGACGTGCCGCGCGCGCGCACCCGCGGGCCGCGATCGCGACCGCCGACCTCTGGCAGCCGCTGCCGCTCGCGGACGCGTCCGCAGACGCGCTGCTCACCGTGTTCGCGCCGCGGAACGCGCCGGAGATGCTCCGGGTGCTGCGGCCCGGAGGCGTCGCAGTCGTGGTGACACCGCGCGAGCGGCACCTGCACGAGATCCGCGACGACCTCGGGATGCTCGGGATCGACGCGGGCAAGGCGGAGCGGCTCGACGAGCAGCTGGCGGGGTTCTCCCTGGTCTCGCGAGTGGAGCTGGACTACACGGTGGCGATGACTCCGGGCGAGCTGCGGGCGGAGGTGCTGATGGGGCCGAGCGCGCACCACGTCGACGCCGCCGCGCTCGACGCGGCACTCGCGGAGCAGCCGGACGCGACTGCGGTCACGGTCGCCGTGACGGTGTCGGCGTTCCACCGGCCGCCGGCGGGGTGAGCTCGGGCTGACGGGGTGAGCTCGGGCTGACGGGTGGGCTCAGTACGACTCGCGGTGGCGCTCCTGGTCGACGACGGCCTCGCGATCGGAGAGGCGGCGGAGCCCCGCGAGCGGCTGCGCCATCCGGTGGTTGCCGCGGAGGACCGGCTCGACGCGGTCGAGGAACGCCCAGTAGCCCGCGGTCACCGGGCACGCGTCCTCGCCGAGGCGCACCTTCGGGTTGAAGCGGCAGCCGCCGCAGTAGTCCGACATCTTGTTGATGTAGGCGCCGCCCGACGCGTACGGCTTCGTCGCGACGATCCCCCCGTCGGCGTGCTGCGACATGCCGATCACGTTCGCCGGCATCACCCACTCGGTGCCGTCGACGAAGACGTCGACGAACCAGTCGTTGAGCTGCCCCGGCTCCCAGCCGCGCTGCAGACCCCAGTTGCCGAGGACCATCAGGCGCTGGATGTGGTGCGCCCACCCGTGCCTCCGGACGTCGTCGAGCGTCTCGTGCAGGCAGTTCGCCTCGATGCCCGACGCGTCGAGGGTGAGCAGCGCCTCCGGGAGCGGCGTCGTCGCGCCCAGCGCCGTGCTGCGTTCGCGGTAGCCGGGCCCGAGGTGCCAGTAGAGGTGCCAGACGTAGTCGCGCCAGCCCATCACCTGCCGGACGAATCCCTCGACGCCCGAGAGCGGTGCGCCTCCGGAGGCGTACTCGGCCTCCGCCGCGTCGACGACGGCGCGCGGGTCGAGCAGCCCGAGATTGAGCGGGGCGCTCAGCAGCGAGTGCGCCATGGTCCAGTCGCCCGAGAGCATCGCGTCCTCGTAGGTGCCGAAATCGCCCAGGCGCGACGTGACGAAGTCGGCGAGCGCCGCCTCCGCCTCGGCGGGAGTCGCGGCGAAGCGGCGCGGACCGTCCTCGCCGACCAGGCGCACCGCCCCCTCGCGCTCCCACCGCGCCAGGTCGGCGCGCACCTCCTCGTCGATGTCGTCCTCCTCCGGCCACCACGGGTCGGGCAGGCCGAGCCGCGAGGCGCCCTTGGGCGGCGGGTTGCGGTTGTCGTGGTCGTAGTTCCAGCGGCCGCCCTCCGGCTGATCGCCGCGCATCAGGACGCCGGTGCGCTCGCGGCTCCACCGGTAGAAGTCCTCGAGCAGGAGCCGGGAGCCGGCGCGCGCGAGCGCCCACTCGCGGAAGTCCTCCTCCTCGGTCACGAAGCCCCGGCTGGGGAGGATGCTCATCCCGAGCCGGCGCGCCGTCCGGCGCCCACCCCGCGTCGGCGGATCGATCACCTCGAGGTCGTCGCGACCCGCCAGGCCCTCGGCGAAGGTCTCGGTGCGGACGTACTCGACCCGGTCGCCGAGCTCGCGACCGCGGTGCCGCAGCGCCGAGAGCAGCAGCTGGGCCTTCGCCCGGTGGATGGGCCGCCGTCCGAACGCCGATCGGGCCTCGACGAGCAGCATCGGGCCGCCGTCGTCGAACAGGGGTCCGAGCTGGCCGATGACACTCCAGCGGGTTCGGGTCGGTGCGCTCATCCGGGAAACGCTAGGCACTGGGACTCCTCGCGGAAAGGAGTTGCGCCGGCGAGGACCGGCACGGATGTGCAGCCGCAACGTCTTGCACCGCCCGCCCCGATGCAAGATTCTCGGGAGTGAACAACCCTGAAAGGGGCGCGTCCCGCACGGTGCGCGCCGACTCCCGACGCGATGAAGCGAGGACCCCCGTCATGGCACACGACGACGAGACCGGCCGGAACGACCAGGCCGGCGCCTACGACCAGGCCGGCGACAACGACCAGGCCGCCGAGACCGACCAGGCCGCCCGGCGCGGCCGGCACCTCGCCGACGAGGCGAACACCACCGAGACCCCCGACGGCGAGTACACCTCGACCGACGGCGTCTCGCACACGGCCGGCGACGAGCAGGGCAGCTACGTCGACACCTCCGAGCACGAGGAGGACACCTCGGTCGAGGGCAGCTACGTCGACACCGAGGCCGCGCACGCCGACTCGGACGTCGAGGGCGAGTACACCGACCGCGACGAGTGAGCGCCCCGGCTCCGGGGCTCAGCGCGAGGGCGCACCCCGGAGCCGGACCAGGCGGTAGGCGATGCCGACCGCGAAGACCGCGACCCCGCCGAGGATCGACGCGAGCGGCAGGGTCGCGACCAGCAGCACGCAGCCGAGCGCTCCGCCGACCGCGACGGCGCGGGGATACCGCCGGAACCGCCGCTCCTGGCTGAACGCCGACAGGTTGGCGACCAGGTAGTACACGAGGACCCCGAACGACGAGAAGCCGATCGCCGAGCGCAGGTCGACGGTGAGCACCAGCGCGATCACCACGACGCCCAGGACGATCTCGGCGCGTCGCGGGACGCTGCGGACGGGGTCGATGCGGGCGAGGGGCCGCGGCAGATCGCCCTCGCGCGCCATCGCGAGGCTCGTGCGCCCGATGCCGGCGATCAGCGCGAGCAGCGCACCGAGGCTGGCCGCGGCCGCCCCGACGCGGACGACAGGGCCGGTCCACGGCCAGGCCGCGGCGGCGTCCACGAGCGGCTCGGTCGACTCCGCGAGCCGATCGGGACCGAGGGCGGCGAGGAGGGACGCTCCGACCACCGCGTAGACGAGCACGGTGAGGGCGAGCGCGCCGAGGATCGCCCGCGGGATGGTGCGGGCGGGGTCGATCACCTCCTCCCCCATCGTCGCCAGGCGCGCGTAGCCCGCGAAGGCGAAGAACAGCAGACCGGCCGACTGCAGCACCCCGTAGGCGTCGAACGCCGAGTCGCTCCCGATCGCCGGTGCGGGCCCGCCCGAGACGGAGGCGGCCACCGCCACCGCGAGCACCACCAGCACGATCGAGACGATGATGCGCGTGGCGAGCGCGGTGCGGGTGACTCCGAGAGCGTTCACGGCGACCAGGGCGGCGACGGCGAGCGCCGCGACCGGCCGCTCCCACCCCGGAGGCGCCGCATAGGCCGCGAAGGTCAGCGCCATCGCCGCGCAGCTGGCCGTCTTGCCGATGACGAAGCCCCAGCCCGCGACGAACCCGGGCCACTCGCCGAGGCGCTCGCGGCCGTAGAGGTAGGTGCCTCCCGAGCGCGGGTACTGCGCGGCGAGCTGCGCCGAGGAGGAGGCGTTGGCCCAGGCGACGAGTGCCGCGAGCGCGAGGCCCGCGAGCAGCCAGGTGCCCGCCGCGGCGGCGGCCGGGGCGAAGGCCGAGAAGAGTCCGGCGCCGATCATCGAGCCGAGGCCGATCGCGACGGCGTCGCCGGTGCGGAGGCGGCGCTGCAGCGAAGGCGGGTCGGTCACGCGACGTTCCTACCGCATCGGGGCGAACGCGACGTGCCGGAGGGGCGAGCTCGGGCCCGTCGGATCGCCGTCGGCTCGCAGGAACGGGCGGATTCCGCGAGTCGAACGTGATCCTGCGAGCCGGAGAGGTCCGCGGGGAGGATCAGCCGTTCCCGTTCCCGTTCCCGTTCCCGTTCCCGTTCCCGTTCCCGTTGCCGTTGTTCCCGTTGCCGTCGTTGCCGTTCCCGTTCCCGTTGCCCGGGGAGTCGGCGGCGGGCTCGGTCTCGACGGGCGCCGGGTCCTCCTCCGGCTCCTCCTCCTCGGGCTCGGTCTCCTCGGGTGCAGGCTCCTCCTCCGGGGTGTCGACCGGTGCCGGAGTCTCGACGGGAGTCTCCTCGACCGGCGCCTCCTCGACGGGCGCCTCCTCGGCGGGCTCCTCCTCGACGGGCGTCTCGTCGACCGGGGCCTCCTCCTCGGGAGTGGTCTCGTCGGCGGGCGTCTCGGCGGGCGCGGGCACCGCGGCGAGCAGTGCGTCGAGATCGGCGCGCACCGTATCGACCTCGATCTGGATCTCGGCGCCGCGGTCGGCGGTCACCCCGCCTCCGGACACCGCGGCGTCGAGCGCCGCCTCCAGGGCGTCGAGCTCGGTCAGGGCGCCGGCGTAGTCGTCGACTGAGGCGCGCTCGGCGACCGCCACGACCGCCTCGTCGAGGGTCTGCGCCGTCGTGTCGTCGATCGAGGGGTCGGCCGCCGAGCAGCCCGCCAGGACCAGGACGGCAGCGAACACCATCCCCGCTCGAGGTCGCAGCGCGCTCACGGGCGGATGCTCTCGCGCAGGCGCTGCAGGTGATCGCCGAGATCTCCGTCGACCGCGGGGAGCGGAGCCTGCTGATCGCCGCCGAACAGGATGACCGCGAGCCCGACGGCCACCGCGACCAGGGCGAGGACGAGCACCAGCAGCCACGGGTTGGGCCCGCCGCGCCTCGCCGGAGCCGGCGGGACGGGCGTCACCGGGGCCGGGGTCACCGCAGCGGGGGTCGCGGGAGCAGCTGTCGCCGAGGTCGCCGGAGCCCCGACGGGATACACCGCGGTCGCGTCGGCGGCGGCGGGCATCAGCTCGGTCGCAGCGCCGGTCGCCGGCATCAGCTCCGTCGCGGCACCGGGCGTCGGCATCAGCTCCGTCGCCGGGCCGGCAGGTGCGCCGAGCACGTCGGGCAGGATGATCGCCGTCGGCGGACCGTCCCGCCGCGGGTCGATGAGAGCGCGCGCCGACTCCGCGACCTCGATCGCCGTCGGCCGCTCCTCCGGCTCGCGCCGGGTCATCGCACCGAGGAGGGACGACCAGCCGCCGCCGAGCGACTCCGACACCTCCGGATCGCGCAGGAGGCGCGCCATCGTCACCTCGATCGCGGAGCCGGTGAACGGTCGGCGCCCGGTCAGGGACTCCAGGAGCACCAGGCCGAGGGAGTAGATGTCGCTCGCCGAGGTCAGCGGATCACCGTGCGCCTGCTCGGGGCTGAGGTAGGCGGCGGTGCCGATCAGGGTCCCGGGCGACGTGATGCGGGTGGCGTCGATGAGGTAGGCGATGCCGAAGTCGGCGAGCTTGGGCCGGAACTCGCGGCTCGTCAGCGGGCTGGGCACGAGGAGCACGTTCGACGGCTTGACGTCGCGGTGCACGACTCCGGCCGTGTGGACGGTGTGCAGGGCCTCCCCGAGATCGGCGGCCATCGACGCGACGTCGTTCGGTGCGACCGGTCCGGAGGCGAGACGCTCCGCCAGACTCGGCCCCTCGGCCAGCTCCATCACCATGTAGGCCTGACCGCCGGTGTCGTCGCCGCCGTCGTCGGCGTCGTAGAGAGTGACCAGGGCCGGGTGGTTGAGCGCGGCGAGCAGGCGGATCTCGGAGGACTTGCGCTGCAGATCCTGCGCGTCGTCGATCCCGGGGGCGAACATCTTCAGCGCGACGGAGCGGCCGAGGATCTCGTCGCGGGCCCGGTACACGGTCGCCATGCCGCCCTTGCCGATCAGCTCCTCGATCGTGTAGCGGTCGCCGACGGTCGTTCCGACCACGCGGGTCTCGCCCGTTCGATGGGATGCCACTGTTCCTCCTCGCGCGGGTGCGGACGTCCGGCTCGCACCCGGCTGCGACCTCCGCCCCAGGGTAGTACGTCCACCCTTCGGGGTGCAGTGCTCGGCCGGGGGCTGGCGGAGGCGCTCCCGGGAGCTGTCAAGCAGGTGCCGGGTGCCGGCACCGCACGTAGCGTGGAGGGCTCCGACGAAGGGTGACGACTATGGACGACGCAGACCAGGGTTCGACGATCGGCGCTCCGGACGGGGCCGCCCCGGCCACGTCGACGAGCAGCGAGCAGGTGCAGAAGGACCGCGCGGAGTCGCCGGGCAGCGAGCGCGAGACCGAGGCCAAGCAGGACCAGGACCAGACGACCACCAGGACGGAGACGACGGGCTCTGCGGACATCACGACGGTTCCGGGAACGGGTGGACCGGACGACGTGGGCACGGTCGAGGTGGACCCCGACGAGGTCTCCCTCAACGGCAAGCCGTTCCCCGGTCATGCCGGATCGAAATGATCCGGCACGACCGGGGAATGTGCCCTTCACCCGGCTTCGCCGGAGGGGGTCACGCCGGATCGAAATGATCCGGCACGACCCGGGAATGTGCCCTTGAGCGACTCCGCCGAGGGAACCCGTTCTCGCCGAGGTGCCGCGCTCTGAGCGGTGCCTCGGCGAGAACGGGTTCCCTCGCGCTAGAGGGCGAGCGGCGTCAGCAGTGACGGGTCGTGGCGGTCGACCGTGCGGGAGTTGTTGACCCGGCGGTCGACGGGGTAGGCCGTGATCGTGCCGGCGACGGCCACCGAGGCGCGGTCGAGCGTCGCGAGCATCTCCTCCGCAGAGGCGAGCGGCTCGGAGCTGAGCCACTCGTCGCGGACATCGGGCGTGAGGAAGACCGGCATGCGGTCGTGCACCTCTCCGGAGGCGTCACGGGCCTCGCGGGTGATGATCGTGAACGAGACCTGCCACTCCTCCGCCACCTTGCGCGCGGTGTACAGGCCCGCCGCCGCGAGGATCGGCTCGTCGCCGTGGAGGAAGAAGGGCTGCTTGCCGTCGGCCCGTGCCTCCCACTCGTAGTAGCCGCGCATCGGCACGATGGCCCGCTGCTTCGCGAAGGCGCTGCGGAAGAGGCCGTTCGACGCGACGGACTCGAGGCGGGCGTTGATCGGCGAGCGCCCCTTGCCCTTCGACCACGCGGGGGTGAAGCCCCACGAGGCGAGCTCGATCTCGCGCTCGGCGGCGTCGTCGCGCACGCGCTCGCGCACGATCGGCGCCGAGTCGGTCGGCGCGACGCTGAAGTCGGGCGCCCAGTCGGACGCCCTGCCCCCCGCCGCGACGAACTCGCGGATCAGCTCGTCGGTCTCGGCATCCATCGCGAATCGTCCGCACATACGGGCAACGCTACGCCGCACCTCCGACAGCGGCACGTGGCAGCGGAACCTCGCGAGCACCGCCGCGGCGGATCGTGGCGACGGCGAGCCCGGCGACCATCACGGCGCCTCCGATCAGCTCGCCGAGCGACGGCGCCTCGCCGAGCAGCGCCCACGCCGAGAGGACGCCGATCACCGGGACCAGCAGCGTGAACGGCACGACCGCGGCCGCGGGATAGCGGGCGAGCAGCGAGTTCCAGATGCCGTAGCCGATCAGGGAGGCGAACACGGCCGTGTAGAGCGTGCTGAGCACCGCGGCGAGCGACAGACCCTGCAGCGCCGTCGCGATCGCGGGGCCGCCGTCGACGAGGAGCGACAGCAGCAGCGCGGGCACCGGGACCACGAGGGCCGACCACACCACGAGCGAGAGCCCGGAGGCGCCCTTGGCCCGGCGGGTCAGCACGTTGCCGATCGCCCACGAGAGGGCGCCGCCGACGCAGACGACGAACGGCAGCCAGGGCGCGACCGCCCCGTGCGAGACGGCGACCACGACGAGACCCGCCACCCCGACTCCGAGACCCGCGAGCTGGCGCGGAGTCGGCCGCTCGCGCAGCGCGACGGCGGCGATCAGCACGGTGAAGACGATCTGCGCCTGCACCACCAGCGAGGCGAGCCCGGCGGGCATGCCGAGCGCCAGGGCGAGGTAGAGCAGGGCGAACTGGCCGAAGCTCATGAACGCCCCGATCAGCGCGACCGTGCGGAACGGCGCCTCCGGTCGCTTCACGAAGAACACCGCCGGCACCGCGACGGCCGCGAAGCGCAGGGCGAGGAACAGCAGCGGCGGCACGTCCGCGAGCCCTACGTCGATGACGACGAAGTTCAGCCCCCAGAGCACGACGACGACGAGGGCGAGGAGGCTGTGCCGGCGGGTCATGCTCCGAGCCTCGCGCAGATGAACCGACAGCACCAGCGAGGTCTCCTACCGCCGACCCGGTAGCGTTCGTTCATGATCGAACCTGCGGCACTGCGCGCCCTGATCGCCGTGCGCGACTGCGGCACCGTCGCCGCCGCCGCCGAGGCGCTCGGCTTCACCCCCTCGGCCGTCTCGCAGCAGCTCAAGCGGTTGGAGCGGCAGTCGGGTGGATCCGTCGCCGAGCGGTCGGGTCGCACCGTGTTCCTCACCGAGCACGGGCGCTCCCTGGCCGACCGCGGCGAGCGCCTCCTCGCCGAGCTCGAGTCGCTCGAGCACCTCGGCGTCGCGCCGGCGGAGGAGGTGACGGGCACCCTGCGCATCGTCGCGTTCTCGACGGCGATGCGCGGCCTCCTCGTGCCGGCGCTGGCCGGGATCCGCGAGCGGGCGCCGCGCCTCCGGCTCACGCTCGACGAGCTCGACCCGTGGGAGGCGTCGGGCAGGCTCGAGCGCGGGGCCGCGGACCTCGCGGTCCTGCACGACTGGCCGGGACTCTCCCTCGACCTGCCGGCGTCGATCGAGAGCGAGACGCTCCTCGAGGACCGCGCCGACGTGCTCCTCCCCCGCGCCCACCCGCTGTCCGGGAGCGCCGAGATCGCGCCGAGCCGGCTGGCCGACGAGACCTGGGTGAGCATCCCGGCCGGAGCGATCTGCCACGCGTGGCTGCTGCGCACCTTCGCCGGCACCGGGCGCCAGCCCGACATCGCGTTCTACGACGAGGACTTCAGCACCCACATCGCGCTCGTCGAAGCGGGAGCGGCGGTGGCGCTGGTGCCGCGGCTCGGGCGCGAGCCGCTCCCGGAGGCGGTGGTCGCGGTGCCCGCGGTCGACCCTGTCTCGACGCGCGTCGTCAGCGCGGCGTGGCGGCGCTCGGGCAGCGGGAGCCCCGCGCTCGCGCTCGTGCTGGAGGCGCTGCGCGCGGTGGCGGCGGACCCCCGGTGATCGAGGAGAGCGGCGCGGGCTAGCGGGTGGCGACGAGCATGGCGTGGCCGTCGGTCGTCGAGACGCGGACGGTCGCGTAGCCGTCGGCCCAGTCGACCTCGAGCTCGCGGCCCTCGGGCTGCAGGTGGACGGCGCGCGGTCGCGACCCCAGGCGCAGCGACACCGGCACGTCGACGAGCGGGAACGCGTCCTCGACGACGTCGAGGCCGAGCTGGCCCGGGCCGTGCGCGGCCGTCGCCGTCGCCACCCGCGCGGCGACGAAGCTCAGCAGGTGCACGACGACCGCGTCGTCCGTCTCGACGACCGTGGTCTCGAGGTGCACCGGACCGCCGGCGCGCACCAGCGGCTCCGGCAGCAGCCGGTCGAGCACCGCCCGCACCAGGTCGCGGAACGCCGGGGCGCCGTGGGCGCCGAACGTCTCGAACGCCGCGGTCGACGAGACGGCGACCGATCCGCTGACCGCCAGGGCCGACCAGGGCGACACCTCGAGGCTCGGCGGCGTGTACTCGTGGCCGCTGAAGCGGTCCCAGGTGCGCTCGAACGGCGGCTCCACCACGTCGACCAGCGAATCGGCCGGGGCCTCGACCCGGAGGCGCAGCGACCGCTCGTACTGCACGTGGTCGAAGCCGTGCGTGCCGGCGACCCCGTCGCGCGGGCGGAGGAAGACGTGGCTGAACGGCGACGGCCCCTCGACGCTCAGGCCGGGGATCTCGAGAGCCTCGAGCCCCGTCGCGCCGGACCGTGCGCCGCGGCTGACGAAGACCGCTCCGCCCGCGGCGATCCGCTCGCGCAGCACGGCCGCCAGAGCGTCGTCGATGAGCGTCGTCTCGGGCACGATCACCAGGGAGTGCGCCGAGAGCTCGGCCCCGGGCGGGACGAGGACGAACTGCTGCCGCAGCTGCTGCAGCGAGCGCACCACTCCGAAGCCGGCGGCTCCCGGGTCGTCGCCGAGCGAGGGATCGACGATCACCGCGATGTCGGCCTGCGGGCGGCCGTCGCGCACGAACGGCTCCGAGGCCGCGATGTGCGAGTAGACCGACCCGATCAGCTCGTAGGTCACCGGGTTCAGCGCGCCGGACGGGTGCAGGAGGTCGCCCACTCCCCCGGTCATGCCCTGCGCGAGGATCTGCGAGCACTCGTAGAGCAGCGCCGCGCGCGGCTTCAACCCGCCGTTGTCTCCCCAGCTCTTGTAGAAGCGCCCGGTGTGACTGAGCGTCGGCTTGTCGAGCGGGCGGACGAAGCGCGAGACGTAGGGGAAGTAGCTGTAGCCCCAGCCGCCGGAGGGGAGCGCCTCGATCTCGATGTGCCGCACGAAGCCCGACTCCTCGGCCAGCGCGGTCTTCGGGCGGCTGTTGAACCAGACCCCGGAGGCGACGTCGTCGGCGAGGTGCGGCTCGACCAGATCGCGGAACCTGCCCATGTAGGCGTGGGCGACCTGCCGCGCGTAGGTGCCGCGGTCGACGGCGTCGGCGGGGTCGAGGCCGGCCGCCGCCATCCCCGCCTTCGCCCAGACGGAGGAGCTCGGCTGGTCCCAGCACATGTCGAGGAAGAGACCGTCGAGCGGCGCGAACCGGTCGATCACCGCCTGGACCTGCTCGACGAGGAACTCCTGGTAGGGGCTCGACATGTCGAGGATCTGCCAGCCCGCCTCGTAGGGCAGGCCCGCCCCGAACTTCACCTGCCTGCCCGTCGCGTCCAGTGCGATCCACTCCGGGTGCAGGTCGGCGGCGTACTCGTCGCACTGCACGCTGAGGTAGATGGGTGCGCGGATGCCGACGGCGTGCAGCGCGTCGACCTGCCGGGCGAGCAGGTCGAGGTCGCCGGCGAGTCCCGGATGGCGCTCGTCGCGGCCGGTGTCCGACTCCGACCCGTCGGCGGTGCCGAAGTAGAGGCGCCCGTGGTGGCACTTCGCGAAGACCGTGACGCTGTCGACTCCCGCCTCGACGAAGGTGCGGGCGAACGCGTCGGGGTCGAAGGCGGCGCCGACTCCCTCGACGGCCGGCCCGGTGTGGAAGTCGAGGTGCACCGTGCGGTGGGGGAAGGCGTCGAGCGCCGCGGGCGTGGTGGAGGTCATGACGGATCCTTCGAGATCAGAGGAGGGTGCGAGCGAGGAGCGGGTCGGCGCGTCACTGAGGGCGGACGCGCAGGGTCGTGACTCCGCCGTCGACGGAGAGGGAGGTGCCGGTGGTCGACCCGGAGGACGGGCTCGCCAGGTAGGCGATCGCGAGGGCGACCTCCTCCGGCGACACCATCCGGCCGGTCGCCTGGCGGGCGTCGAGGGCGCGGCGCTCGGCTGCGGGGTCGTCGAAGCCCTCGAGCATGCGGGCGACGAACGGGGTGTCGACCGTGCCGGGGCTGACGCAGTTGACCCGGATGCCCTCGCGGACGTGGTCGGTCGCCATCGCGAGCGTCAGGCCCCAGACCGCGCCCTTGCTCGCCGAGTAGAGGGCGCGCTGCGGGAGTCCGTTGAAGGCCGCGATCGAGCATAGGTTGACGACCGAGGCCGCCCCGGAGCGGCGCAGCAGCGGCAGCGCGGCCGAGGTGACGCGGGCGATGCCGACGACGTTGACGTCGAGCACCCGGTGCCACTCCTCGGGGTCGACCCGCTCGACCGTGCCCACCGCGCTGATGCCGGCGTTGTTGACGAGCACGTCGAGCGCCCCGGTGCGCCGGGCGAGCTCGTCGAGCGCGGCGATCACGTCGTCGCCGTCGGTGACGTCGCAGCGGATGCCGGTGAGACCCTGCGGGAGATCGTCGACGGCCCGGTCGAGGACGATCACGCTCGCCCCCCTGCGGGCGAGCTCGAGAGCGGTGGCCAGTCCGATCCCGGAGGCGCCGCCGGTGACGGCCGCGACGAGACCGGAGAACTCGGGGGTGCTCACGACGCCTGCTCGAAGCGGTGACGGGCCGTGCCCAGGCCGTCGATCGACAGCTCGACGACGGAACCCGCCCGGAGGTAGGGGTGATCAGGCAGCCCGAGGGCGACGCCGGCCGGCGTCCCCGTGTTGATCAGATCGCCGGGGTGCAGCACCATGAACCGGCTGAGGTACCAGACCAGGTGGGCCACCGGGAACACCATCGAGGCGGTCGTGCCGTCCTGCCGCAGGACGCCGTCGACCGAGAGCCGGAGCCCCAGATCCTGCGGGTCGGCGACGGAGGCGGCGGGCGCGATCCACGGGCCGAGCGGGTTGAAGGTCTCGCAGCTCTTGCCCTTGTCCCACTGGCCGCCGCGTTCGAGCTGGAACTCGCGCTCCGAGACGTCGTGCGAGAGGACGTAGCCCGCGACGTGCGCGAGGGCGTCCTCGGGCGAGTCGAGGTAGCGCGCCGTCGTCCCGATCACGACGCCGAGCTCCACCTCCCAGTCGGTCTTGGTCGAGTCGCGCGGGATCAGCACGGGGTCGAACGGCCCGCCGATCGTCGACGGGTCCTTCAGGAACACCACCGGCTCCGCCGGCAGCTCGGCGCCGGTCTCGGCCGCGTGGTCGCGGTAGTTCAGGCCGATGCAGACGATCTTGCCCGGCGCGGCGAGCGGGGCTCCGACCCGCATCGCCTCGGCGTCGGGGAGGGGCGCGAGGCGACCCTGGGCGTGCGCCGCCAGGGCGTCGGCGAGCGAGACCTGCCGGAGCTCGGCCGGGGTGATGTCGGAGAGCACCGGTCGCAGGTCGAAGGCGACGCCGTCGACGGACAGGACGGGCACCTCCGCGCCCCGCGGACCGAGCCGCTGCACGACGGCTCCCGCGGGGAGGGGCTGGGGGGTCTGGCGGTGGTTCACACGGTCTCCTCGATCGATGGCGTGGCGCGAGTGCGCCGTTACAGTGGCGGGATGAACGCTCAGACGCCCCCGGAGCCCGGGTCCGCGCGGAGGAGCGACGCGCGTGCGTCCTCTCCGCGGTCGCAGACCGACGTGGTGGTCGAGGAGATCAAGGCGATGATCATCAGCGGCCGGCTGGCCCCGGGTTCGCGGCTGCCGATCGAGAAGGACCTGGCGACGCTCCTCGGCGTCTCCCGGAGCCCGCTCCGGGAGGGTGTGCGAGCACTGGCGATGATGGGCGTGCTCGAGAGCCGCCAGGGCGACGGCACGTACGTGACCTCGCTCGACGCGTCGCTGCTGCTGGCGCCTCTCGGATTCCTCGTCGACCTGCAGTCGCCCGACGAGGCGGCGAACCTCGCGTCGGTCCGCCGCCTGCTCGAGGTCGAGGCTGCCGCGCGAGCGACGCTCCGGATCACTCCGGAGGAGATCGCCGACGCGGAGGAGCTGCTGGGCTCGATCGCCGAGATCGTCGACGCACCGGTCGAGGGCCACGACGCGGCGATCATGGATGTCGACATCCGCTTCCACCGGCTGATCGCCCGGGCCTCGGGCAACGCCGCACTGGAGGCGCTGATCGAGGCCTTCGCGAGCCGCACGGTCAGGGCGCGCACCTGGCGGGCGCTCACCGAGCAGGGCGTCGTGCCGCGCACCCACCGCGAGCACCACGACATCGTCCGGGCGCTCGCCTCCGGCGACCCCGACCGCGCGCGGCTGGCGATGTCGGTGCACCTGATCGAGGTCGAGGACTTCATGGCCGCGCACCCCGAAGCGACCTGACGCCGCGTCACTTCAGGCCGCGTCACTTCAAGAACAGCTCGATGACCGGCACCGCGACGTCGGGTCGCACGACCGGCAGGGTGAGCGTGAGCGTGCCGGGGGCCTGCCCGCCGATCCCCGTGGTGAGCGGCTTCACGTCGGGGTCGATCTCGCGAAACGGGATCTCGGAGGCGTCGTTCAGCAGCTGCGCGTAGGCGACCCGCCCCGCCAGACCCGGCAGGTGCACGTGCTCGAACGGCCACGCGAACAGGTGCAGGTAGAGGCGGTCACCGCGCTGCGTGTAGCGGGAGTCGACCGGCGGCGTGAACTCGGAGGCGCCGGCTCCGTAGATCGAGCGCGCGTGCAGGTGCATCCAGTCGCCGAACGCCGAGAGCGTGCCGAGGGCGACCGGATCGAGCTCGCCCCGCCCGTTGGGCCCGACGTTGAGCAGCATGTTGCCGTTCTTCGAGACGCCGTCGATCAGCATCCGGATCACGAGCTCGGGCGCCTTGTGGTTGTGGTTGTCGCGGAAGTAGCCCCAGCTGCCGTTGATCGTCTGGCACGCCTCCCAGGCGACAGGCACTCCGTCGACCTCCATCGGCCGGTCGGGCTGGTACTGCTCGGGGGTGACGATGTCGCCCGGGATCTCGAGGCGGTCGTTCACGACGATCCCGGGCTGCAGCTCGCGGGTCAGCGCCATCAGCTCCTCCGACCCCCAGTCGTCCCTGCCCTTGCCGCCCCAGACGGGGTGGTGGTGGTCGTTCGCGTAGGAGAAGTCGTAGAAGAGGTAGTCGATCCGCCCGTAGCCGGTCAGCAGCTCGCGGATCTGGCCGTGCAGGTACTCGCGGTAGCGCGCCATGTCGCGGCCCTCATCGAGCGCGGCGATCTCCTCCGGCGAGTCGTCCCGCCGCGGGTGGCGCCCGTCGATGGTGAAGTCGGGGTGATGCCAGTCGAGGAGCGAGTGGTAGAAGCCGACCTTCAGACCCTCGGCGCGCACGGCGTCGACGAACTCGCGGACGAGGTCGCGGGCCGCGGGCGTGTTCATCGCGGTGTAGTCGGTCAGCGCCGAGTCCCAGAGGCAGAAGCCCTCGTGGTGCTTCGTGGTCAGCACGACGTAGCGCATCCCCGCCTCGCGGGCGGCCCGAGCCCAGGCCCTCGGGTCGTAGAGGTCGGGATCGAAGTAGGCGGCGTAGCGCTCGTACTCGTCGGTCGGGGTCTTCTCGAAGTTCATCACCCACTCGTGCCGGGCGGGGAGGGCGTAGAGCCCCCAGTGGACGAACATGCCGAACCGGTCGTGGGTGAACCAGGCTGCAGGGGCAGAACTCATGGTCGAGTGTTCCTTTCAGGAGGTGGAGCGAGCGGAGGTGGAGCGGAGGAGCGCGGCGCCGGCCGCAGCTCACTTGCCGCCCATGCCGCTCGAGAGCGCGATGCCCTTCACGAGGTAGCGCTGGAGGAGGATGGCGAGCCCCGCGGTCGGGATCATCGAGATCGTCGACGCCGCCATGATCAGCTGCCACTGGCGGCCGCCCTGGCCGAGGAAGTTGTTCAGGCCGAGGGGCACGGTGGCGTAGGAGGCGTCGTTGATGACGATCAGCGGCCAGAGGAAGCTGTTCCAGTAGTTGATGAACGTGAAGACGACCAGCACGGCGATGGTCGGCTTGACGACCGGCACGATGATGCCCAGCAGGATCCGCAGGTGCGAGGCGCCGTCGAGCTTGCCCGCCTCCTCCAGCTCCATCGGCACCGACAGCATCGCCTGGCGCAGGAGGAAGGAGCCGAACGCCGTGAACGCCCACGGCACGATCAGGGCCTGGTAGGAGTCGACCCAGCCCAGCTGCGTCATGAACAGGAACATCGGGATGACGACGACCTCCTGCGGCACCATCAGGGTGCCGAGGAAGACAAAGAAGATCCCGTCCCGGCCGCGGAACCGCAGGCGCGAGAAGGCGTAGGCCGAGAGGACGCTGGTCACCACGACGAGCAGGGTGCCCAGGACCGAGACGATCGCGCCGTTGATCATGTACGTGCCGAACGGCACGTAGCTCCAGACGTCGGCGTAGTTCTCCCAGCGGATCTCGCTTCCGAGCAGCGACGGAGGCGACGAGAAGACCTCGGCTCCCGGCTTGAGCGACGTCGAGACCATCCAGATCAGCGGCACCATGAACAGCAGCACGAAGATCGTCAGGAGCACCTGCGAGAGGATGTCGTTCCTCCGGCGCCGGCGCGCGAGGGCCGACAGCGACAGCGCCGACGATCGGGCGGCGGCATCGGCCGATCGGGTCGCCGTGCGGCTGCGCGGGGCGGCGATCGAGGCGAGGGAGGCGCGCTCACTCATAGTGCACCAGCTTCTTCTGGGCGAGGAACATGAGCCCCGTGATCGCCAGGATCATGATGAAGAGGATCACGCCCACCGCCGAGGCGAGGCCGAGGTTGAAGTACTGGAAGCCCGTCCGGTAGAGGTACATCACCATCGTGGTCGTCGAGCTGTCCGGCCCGCCGTTGGTCAGGACGAACGGCTGGGCGAAGACCTGGAAGGAGGTGATCAGCGTCATCGTCGCCGCGAAGAAGATCGACGGCGACATGAGCGGGATCTTGATGCTGAAGAACCGCCGGAACGCTCCCGCTCCGTCGATCGAGGCGCTGTCCATCAGCGTCTCGGGGACCGCCTGGAGCGAGGAGGAGAAGATCAGCAGGTTGTAGCCGAAGCCCTGCCACAGCGACATCAGCACCACGCAGAGCATCGCCGTCGAGGTCGAGCCGAGGAAGTTCGGCGCCGAGACTCCGAACACCGACTGCCAGATGCTGTCGATGAGACCGCTCGGGATCAGCATGATCTGCCAGACCGCGGCATTGGCGACCATCGGCGTGACGACGGGGATGAACAGGAGCACCCGGTAGACGTTCCCCCCGCGGATCCGCGGCGAGATCCAGGCCGCGATCGCCATCGAGAGCGCCAGGTTGATCGGCACGTAGACGACGACGAAGAGGAGCGTGTTGCCGATCGTCCTGAGGAACGCGGGGTCGCGGGTGAGCAACTGGACGAAGTTGTCCAGCCCCGTGAAGGTCGGCGAGCCGGCGAGCGGCCACACCGTGAAGGCCACCGCGACCGAGGCGAGGATCGGCAGAGCGGTGAAGATCGCGAAGCCGCCGAGGCTCGGCGCGAGGAACGCCGCCGCGGCAGGCCCGTCCCCCCGCCGACGCCGTCGCGCGCTGGTGGGGGCGGGTGCCGGCGGCGGGCCGGCGACCGCCTGGCCCGTGGCCGGGGAGGTGGCGAGTGTCATGGCGCTCCTTCGCGTCGTTTCTCGAGGGGGGTGCGGCGGTGCCGCGGCGCAGTCGGGGCGGGGCGCTCGGAGGTGAGCGCCCCGCCCCGATCACTCAGCCCGCGCTTCCGCTGCTGCTCTGCACGCTCTCGAGGAACGAGGTCGGGTCGGTCTGGCCGTTGATCACCGAGATCGAGCCCTGCGAGTAGCTCAGGCCGTCCTGCGTCCACGTCGGGGTGGAGAGGTAGGGGACGCCGGTCTCCAGCGCCGCCTCGAGGGTCGGCTGGGCGCCCTCGACCGCAGAGGCGTACCAGGTCGACTGCTCGGAGGTGCGAGCAGGGAACGCGCGTCCCGCCTCGCCGAGCGAGGCCTGGGCCTCGGTGCCCGTGATGATCGCCAGCGCCTTCGCGGCGACCTCGGGGGTGCTGCACTTGGTCGTGATGCCGAAGCCGGAGCCGCCGATCGCGGTGGCCGCGCCCTCGTCGCCCACGGGGACGGTCACGATGCCGATGTCGAACTTGGCCTGGTCCTTCGCGTTGATCATGTCCCAGGGGCCGGTGACGTACATCGCGGCGTTGCCGCCGAGGAACTGCGACCCGTCGCTCGAGTCGGTGGCGAGCTCTGCGGCGACGCCCTGCTCGTTGACGAGGCCCGCGTACCAGGCCATCGTCTTCTCCTGGCCGGGGCTGGTGAGGTTGAGCGTGCCGTCCTCGGTCGCCGCCTGGTCGCCTCCGATGGTCGGGCCCCACTGGTTCAGGGCGTCGATCTGGTTCGTGGTGGCGAAGCCGTACTTGCCGTCCTTGGTCAGCGCCTTCGCCGCCGTCTCGAACTCCGCGATCGTCCAGCCGTCCTTCGGGTTCTCGAGGCCGGCCGCGGCGAACATGTCCTTGTTGTAGAAGACGACGTAGGGGCCGAGGTCGTAGGGGATGGCGAGCTGCTCGCCTCCGGCCTGGAGCGCGCTGATGATCGAGGGGTCGAAGTCGGCGGTGTCGATGCCGGCCGCGTCGAGCTGGTCGTCGAGCGGGATGAAGTAGTTCGCGAACTGCTGGACGCGCGCCATCTGGAGGCCCGCGATGCAGGGCGCGTCGTTGCCGGCGAGGGTGGTCGGCAGCTTCGTCCAGTAGTCGGCCCAGGCCGCCGTCGTCAGCTCGACGGTGATCGTCGGGTCCTCCTCGTGGACCATGTCGGCCAGCTTCTGCCAGGCCGCCGTCTCGACCTCTGAGCCGGCCCAGACCGACCAGTTGATCGTGGTGTTGCCGTCGGCGTCGGTTCCTGAGGACCCTGCCGAGCTGCATCCCGCGAGCGGGAGCGCGAGGGCCGCGGCGATGGCCGCGAACCGGAGATGCCTGAGTGTCACTGTTCCTCCTCATTGAGGTGTCCGGGCGGCTCCGCGGCTGTGCGGTGCCTCCTGAACGGTGGTCATCGATCGAAATGGATCAGATGATTCTTCAGTCTGCGAGCCTCCATCGCGGCTGTCAAGGAAATTTCAGCCCCTGAGGGTCCCTGAAGATCACGATTGATAGTATCTATCCAGCAATTGCACGCCGACCGCACGATCGAAGGACGATGATGACCACTTTCGACAGCCCGCTGCACCGCACCCGCCTCGCCGAGGTCGCGCGCGTGATCGACGAGGGGCCGCTCAGCGCCTCCTGGGAGGCGCTGACGACGACCCCGCCGGACTGGTACGTCGACGGCAAGTTCGGCGTCTTCATCCACTGGGGCCCCTACGCCGTGCCGGCCTTCGGCTCGGAGTGGTACCCCCGCAACATGTACCTCGAGGGGACCCCGGAGTACGCCCACCACCGCGCGACCTACGGCGACCAGTCGGAGTTCGGCTATAAGGACTTCATCCCCTCGTTCACGGCCGATCGGTTCGACGCCGCGGAGTGGGCGAGGATCTTCCGCCGGGCGGGCGCCCAGTTCGTCGTCCCGGTCGCGGAGCACCACGACGGCTTCCCGATGTACGACTGCTCGTTCACCCGGTGGAAGGCGACCGAGATGGGCCCCCGCCGCGACGTCGTCGGAGAGCTCGCCGACGCCGTCCGCGCGCAGTCGATGGTGTTCGGCGCCTCCTCGCACCGAGCCGAGCACTGGTTCTTCTTCAACGGAGGCACGGCCTTCGACAGCGACGTCACCCAGACCGAGAGCCTCGACCTCTACGGCCCCGCGCAGCGCGAGGAGACCCAGCCGAGCAAGGAGTTCCTCGAGGACTGGCTCGTGCGCACGACCGAGCTCGTCGACCGCTACCGCCCCCAGCTGATCTGGTTCGACTGGTGGATCGAGCAGCCGGCCTTCGCGCCGTACCTGCAGACGTTCCTCGCCTACTACTACACCCGCGCGATCGAGTGGGACCGCCCGGTGGCCGTCAACTACAAGTACGACGCGCTGCCCGCCGGAACGGGCGTCTTCGACGTCGAGCGCGGCCAGCTCGCCGAGACCCGCGCCGACTTCTGGCAGACCGACACCTCGGTCTCGAAGAACTCGTGGAGCTACGTCGACGGGCACGACTACAAGCGGACCGACGACCTGATCGCCGACCTCGTCGACATCGTCAGCAAGAACGGCGCGCTCCTGCTCAACATCGGCCCGAAGGCCGACGGCACGATCCCCGCGCCCGAGGTCGAGATGCTCGAGACGATCGGCGCGTGGCTCTCGCGCAACGGCGAGGCGATCTACGGCTCCCGACCGTGGACGATCGCGGGAGAGGGGCCGACCAGGGTCGCGGAGGGGGCGTTCACGGACACGCACCGCTCCCCCTTCACCGCCGAGGACATCCGCTTCACCGCCTCGCGCGGACACGTCTACGCGACGGTCCTCGCCCCGGTCGGGGCGACGGTCGGGATCGGCTCGCTCGGATCCTCGTCGGGGCTCCTGGCGGCCGAGATCGAGAGCGTCGCGCTCCTCGGGCACGACGGCCCGATCACCTGGCGGCGGGAGGCGGGCGCCCTCGTGATCGAGGTCCCCGAGCAGGCCGTCGGCACGATCGCGGCGTTCCGCGTGACGCCGCGGGTCGAGGCGACGCGTCCGCGCCGCATCGACATCCTCGGGCTCGGCGACTGAACGCGATCGGCTCCTGCCCGAGCAGCGGGCAGGAGCCGATCCTCACGCCGACGCGCGCGCCGAGGCCTCGAGCGCCGCGGCGATCAGCGCGTCGTCGAAGCGGTAGAAGTCCTGGGCCGTCCCGCCCCAGAGGCGAGCGGAGTCGGCGTCGCTCCAGCCGCCGGTCACCTCGTGCAGCGCCGCCCAGATGCGGTCGTAGCCGCCGGCCGTCAGCGAGACCGGCCAGTCGCCTCCGTACATCAGGCGCTCGGCGCCGAACGACTCGAGGGCGTGCTCGATCACGGGGGCGAGCTGGTCCGTGGTCCAGGCCGCGGCGTCGGCGGTCGCCGAGTAGAGCCCGGAGACCTTGCCGAAGACCCGCGGGTTCTCGGCGCCTCGGGCGATCAGAGAGCGCCACGGCTCGCTCGACGGGAGGCCGATCGGCGGCTTCGACAGATGGTCGATGACGATCGACAGGTCGGGGTGCCGCTCGGCGAGCACGGGCAGGTGCTCGAGGTGCCGCGGCAGCACGGCGACGTAGTCGAAGGGGATTCCGGCGGCCTCGAGCACCCCGAGCCCCTCGTCGACATCGGGGCGGAGGATCCAGTCCGGATCCGGCTGATCGTGGATGAGGTTCCGCACGCCGACCACGTGCGCGTCCCGGCGCAGCTCGACGAGGCGGTCGTGCGCCTCCTGCGGGCGGTCGAGCGGGACGAAGACGACCACTCCGACGATCTCGGGTGCGGACGCTGCGACCCGCAGCATCTCGTCGGTGTCGGCGGCCTCGTCCGCCGACTGCACCAGCACGGTGGCGTCGACCCCCGCGGCGCGCAGCTGCGGTCTCAGCTCGTCGAAGCCGATCGAGCGGTCGATCTCGGGCAGGTGCGGACCCAGCCAGTCGTAGCGGGCCTTCGTCCTGTCCCAGACGTGCTGGTGCGCGTCGACGACGAGCGCGGGGGCGCTGCTCACGCGACACCGACGCGGGTCGCGTGAGCCGAGTGCTCCTCGAGCGGCACGACCGGAGTGGTGACGACCGGGTGGGAGCGCCCGGCCCAGTAGCTCCCTCCGGGGAAGGTGTACTCGTCGAGCGTCGACTCGAACATCTCGGCGCTGTAGCCGGGGGCGCCGGGCAGGCGGTAGGCGCCGTCCTCGACGATGCAGGGCTCGACGAAGTGCTCGTGCAGGTGGTCGACGAACTCGGTGACCCGGCCCTCGAGACTCCCCGAGACCGCGACGTAGTCGAAGACCGACAGGTGCTGGACCAGCTCGCAGAGGCCGACGCCTCCGGCGTGCGGGCAGACGGGGACCCCGAACTTCGCGGCCATCAGGTACACGGCGAGGATCTCGTTGACGCTGCCGAGCCGTGCGGCGTCGAGCTGGCAGAAGTCGAGCGAGCCGGCCTGGAACATCTGCTTGAAGAGCACCCGGTTCATCCCGTGCTCACCCGACGCCACGCCGATCGGCGCCACCGCCCGGCGCACCGCCGCGTGGCCGAGGACGTCGTCGGGGCTCGTCGGCTCCTCGATCCAGAGGGGCTGGAACTCGGCGAGCGACTGCACCCACTCGATCGCCTCCGGCACGTCCCAGACCTGGTTCGCGTCGATCATCAGGTCGGCGTCCCAGCCGATCACCTCGCGGGCGATGCCCAGTCGCCGGTGGTCGTCGGCGCGGTCGGCGCCGACCTTGAGCTTGATGTGGCGGTAGCCCTGGTCGACGGCCTCCTGGCAGAGGCGCCGCAGCTTGTCGTCGCTGTAGCCGAGCCATCCCGCCGAGGTCGTGTAGCAGGGGTAGCCGTCGCGCTCCAGCTCGGCGATGCGCTCGCCGCGGGTGGGCTCGAGGCCGCGCAGGAGGTCGAGCGCCTCGTCGCGGGTCAGCGCGTCCGAGAGGTAGCGCAGGTCGGCCGCGTCGACCAGCTCCTCCGGGGTCATCTCGACCAGGAGGCGCCAGAGCGGCTTGCCCGCCACCCGCGCGGCGAGGTCCCACACGGCGTTCATGACGGCCGCGAGAGCCAGGTGGATGACGCCCTTGTCGGGGCCGAGCCAGCGCAGCTGGGAGTCGCTCTGGAGGCCGCGGTACACGCCTCCGAGGTCGGCGACGAGCTCGCCCACGTCGCGACCGATCAAAGGCTCGGCCCGCTGCAGGGCGGCCGCCACGCAGAGGTCGTTGCCGCGCCCGATGGTGAAGGTGAAGCCGAAGCCCCGCAGCTCGGGGTCGTCGGTGCGCAGGACGACGTAGGCGGCGGAGTAGTCGCCGTCCTTGTTCATCGCGTCGCTGCCGTCGGCACTGAGGGAGGTGGGGAACCGTACGTCGTACGCGTCGACGGCTGTGATGGTGGTCATGCGGGGAGTCCTCTCGTGGTGGTGACGGCCTCGAGGCCCGGGCGGGCGCCGCGGACCTCCGGGCGGAGCAGGCCCTCGTCGACCAGGTCGGTCCAGAGGGCGGCGGGGACGTCGACCGAGGCGCGCCGCGCGTTCTCGACGGCCTGCGCCCGGGTTCGCTGGCCCACGACCACCGAGACGACGGCGGGGTGCAGCCACGGGAAGGCCAGGGCGGCCTCGGGGAGGGTGACGCCGTGCCGCTCGCAGACATCGGCGAGCACGTTCGCCCGGCTCACCAGCTCCGCGGGGGCCGAGTCGTAGTCGTACTTCGCGTCGGCCGGCGGTCGATCGCGCGAGAGCAGGCCGGAGTTGTAGGCGCCCGCGATGACGATGCCGACGCCGCGCTCCTCGGCGAGCGGCATCAGGTCGTCGAGCGCGCCCTGCTCGAGCAGCGAGTACCGGCCCGCGAGCATGACGAGGTCGATGTCGGCCTCGGCCACGAACCGCGCGGGGAGCGCGGACTGGTTCATCCCCGTGCCGATGGCGCCGATGACTCCCTCGTCGCGCAGCCGCGCGAGAGCCGGGAGTGCCTCGGCGATCACCTGGTCGCCGAAGTCGTCGGGGTCGTGCACGTAGACGATGTCGATCCTGTCGAGGCCGAGGCGCTCGAGGCTGGCCTCGAGCGAGCGCTTCACGCCGTCGGCACTGAAGTCCCAGCGCCGCACGGTCGAGGCCGGCACGGCGAAGCCCTCGGTGTCGTCGCGCTCGGCGCCGCGCGGATCGGGATTGGGCTCGAGGAGCCGGCCGACCTTCGTCGAGATCGTGTACTCGTCGCGGTGCCTGCCGCGCAGCAGCGCCCCGAGGCGGCGCTCGCTCAGGCCGAGTCCGTAGTGGGGGGCGGTGTCGAAGTAGCGCACCCCGGCGTCCCAGCTCGCCTCGAAGGCCCCGGCGACGTCCTCGTCGCTGGTCGGCCGATAGAGGTTGCCGAACTGGGCGGCGCCGAGCCCGAGAGCTGTGACGGGAACCCCGTGGCCGACGATGGTGCTGTGCATGGATCCTCCATGATCGCGATAGATATGATGATTCAACACTCACTGGTGTCGATTACTCAACCCTCCCCGGCCGATCCGCCCGGGCCGGGCTCATTCAGCAGACAAGGCCGCCCGAGCCTCGACGATCGCGCGGTCGAGTCGCGACGCCCCGTCCACTCCGCGCCAGACGACGTCGTCGACGAGGCGGTTGAGGATCTGCACCAGCTCCGGCAGCTCGGGGATCATCGGGAGCGGCCGGGAGGCGCGATGCGCCTCCTCGAACAGCGAGACGGTGCTCGAGGCGGCGAGCACCCGGGGGTCGCGCCAGGTGTCGAGCCTGGTCCCGGAGGAGCCCGCCAGCGTCGTGCGCACGTCGGCCTCGGCCGTCGCGAGGCGGCGCACCGCGTCCCAGGTCTCGGGCACCGAGACCGCTCCGGCCGTCACGGCGAGCGCCCAGAAGGCGTTCACCACCGGGAGGGCCGTCCCGTCGGCGAGGGCGGGCGCGAGCCCGACGCCGACCCGCCCGTGCACCGCGCTGCCCGGGCCCTGGGCGCGCTGCGCGTAGCCGGCCCAGTTGACCATCAGCGCGACCCGGCCGTCGGCGAAGGCGGCGCCGCTGCCGACGCTGTCGAGCTCGCCCGACCACGGAGGCACGCGGCCGGCGACCACGTGCCCGCGCAGCCACGCGAGTGTCCGCAGCCCCGCCTCCCCGCCGAAGCCGGGTGCGCCGTGCTCATCGAGCACGTCGGCCCCGCGCACGCGGAGCTGGGTGACGAAGTCGTAGACGTTGTTGTGCCCGTCCGGCGCCCCCGCGAGCACCGTGCCCCAGAGCTGCTGCTCGGGGCGGGTGAACCAGGCTGCCTGGCGGTCGAAGTCGACCCACGAGCGAGGAGGCTCGAGGTCGCGCCCCGCAGCCTCGCGGTAGCGCGCCCGCTCCTGCGGCGAGTCGTAGAGGTCGCTGCGCCACACGAGCAGCGGCGGTCCGTCGTGGAAGGGCACGCCCCAGACCGCGCGGGCGTGCGAGGGGACGGCGAAGGCGACCACCTCGGTGAAGGCGGACGACCACGCCGAGGGCCAGCCGTCGAGCGGCGCGCCCTCGAGCAGGTCGTCCAGCGGCCTGATCGACGCGTTGGCCGCGAGGCGCGGGAGCCAGTCGGCCGGGACGAGCACGAGATCGGCGCTGCCGTCGACGCAGACCGGGGTCTCGAACAGGGCGTGCTCGAGCTCGGGGAGGCCCAGCCAGTGCTCGTCGAGGATCAGGCCCGGGTCGACTCCGGGCCCGCGCTGCGCGGCGATCGACGCCTGGAACCCGTCGCCCGAGCGGCCCCAGAGCGAGGCGGTCACCGCTGCACCGGTTCGGTCGCGGTCAGCAGAGCGAGATCGGCGCGCCGGGGCAGCCCCTCCCAGTCGCCGGGGGCGAGGCACTGGAACGCCCCGACCGTCACGGCGGTCTCGAGGCAGCGGTCGACAGGGAGCCCTCGGACGAACTCCGCGAGGTAGCCGGCGACGAAGGCGTCGCCGGCGCCGACGGTGTCGACCACGGACACGCGCACCGCCGGCACGCGCCGGTCGACACCGTCGACCACGGCGACGCAGCCCTCGGCGCCGAGCTTGACGACCGCGTGGCGGGGGCCGAGCCCCGCGAGCGACCGGGCCAGCTCGAGCGGGTCGTCGTCGACGTCGGCGCCCACCAGCAGGCGCGCCTCCTCCGCGCCCGCGAAGATCAGCGTCGCGGAGGCGGCGACGTCGCGGTACGCCGCCGCGGCGTCCCTCCCGAGCCAGAGCGAAGGGCGGTGGTTGACGTCGAACGAGACCGGCACCCCGGCCTCGACGGCCAGGCGGACGGCCTCGCGCGCCGCGTCGCGGGCCGAGTCGGACAGCGCGAGGGTGATCCCCGTCACGTGCAGGCAGGAGGCGCCGCGGATCAGCTCGGCGGGCACGTCGCCGCGGCCGAGGCGGCTGCCCGCGCTGTGCCGGCGGTGGTAGGTGACCCGCGCGGTCACGGGAGTGGGCCGCTCCTTGATCATCAGCGCGGTCGGCGCCTCCGGATCGCGGCGCACCACGAGGTCGACGCCCTCGCCGCGGAGCTCGCGGACGACGCGCTCGCCCGCGCTGTCCGCACCGACGACACCGATCCAGGCGGCCGGCGTCCCGAGGCGCACCAGGGCGACGGCGACGTTCGACTCGGCCCCGCCGATCCCCACCGCGACGCTCTGCGCGTGCGCGAGGGAGCCGTCGGTGTGGAGGAGGGCGAGTGTCTCGCCGAGCGTGACGACCGGGCCCTCGGGCACGCGATCCGTCGCGACGGGGCGCGCGGGAACGGCCCTGACCCGCTCCACCGCCGCCCGCGCACGCTCCGCGAGTGCTGCGGAGTCGCCCTCGGCGATGTCGGACCGCGAGGCGAGCCAGCTGGCGCCGACCGCCATCACGAGGGGGCTGGCGAGGAGGCGGCGGGCCTCGTCGATACCCACGCCTCCGCTCGGGAAGAAGCGCACGTCAGGGAAGGGCCCGGCGAGCGCCTCGAGGGCGGGGAGGCCGCCGAGGAGGGAGGAGGGGAAGAACTTCACGATCGAGAGCCCGAGACCGACGGCGCGCTGGAGCTCGGTGGCCGTGGCGATCCCGGGCAGTGGGAGGACGCCCAGGGCGAGGCAGCGCTCGACCACTGCGCTGTCGAGGCCGGGGCTGACGACGAACCGCGCCCCCGCCTCCGCGACCTGGTCGACCTGCTCGACGGTGAGGACGGTGCCCGCGCCCACGACGAGATCGCCCCGGCTCGCGAGCATCCGGAGCGACTCGAGACCGGCCGAGGTGCGCAGCGTCACCTCGACCGCGCCGACCCCCGCCGCGACGAGCGCGTCGCCCAGGTCGTCGGCGCGCTCGACGTCGTCGATCACCACGACCGGCACCACCGCCGTGCGGGCCAGCGCCTCGGCGACGGCCGTCATCGACTCCTCGGGGCCGCTCACCGGCCGAGCCACCCTCCGTCGACCGGGAGGGTGATCCCGCTGACGTAGGCGGAGGCGTCGCTCGCGAGGAACACCGCCGCGCCTCCCAGATCCTCCGCCGCTCCCCAGCGACCCGCGGGGATGCGCTCGAGGATGGAGCGGGAGCGGTTCTCGTCGTCGCGCAGGGCCGCGGTGTTGTCGGTCGCGATGTAGCCGGGGGCGAGGGCGTTCACCCTGACTCCTCTGGCGGCCCACTCGTTCGAGAGCGCCCTGACGAGCCCGGCGACCGCCGACTTCGAGGCCGTATACCCGGGGACGGTGATGCCGCCCTGGAAGCTCAGCAGCGAGGCGGTGAACACGATCGAGCCGCGGCCGCGCTCGAGCATCGGCCGGGCGAGCACCTGGGTGAGCGCGAAGGGACCGGAGAGGTTGACCTCGAGCACGCGGTCCCAGAGCTCGAGCGGATGCTCGGCGGCGGGGACGCGCTCGATGGTCCCCGCGTTGTTGAGGAGGACGTCGATCGGCCGACCGAGGTCGTTCAGCGCGGCACCGAGCTCGAGGGTGGCGTCGCGGTCGGAGAAGTCGCAGCCGATCCCGCGGAAGTCGCGGCCCAGGGCCCGCACCCGCTCGCCGATCTCCCCGCCGTCGGCCGGCATCGCCGCGCTGACGCCGACGATGTCGGCACCGGCGCGGGCGAGCGCCTCGGCCATGGCGAGCCCGATCCCCCTCCGCGCCCCGGTGACGACGGCGAGGCGGCCGGTGAGGTCGAACGGCCCGGTCATCGCGCACCCTCGGCCGACGGCGCCCCGCCGACGTCGATCAGGATCTTCATCGCCCGACCCGCGTCGAGCTCGGCGAACGCGTCCTGGACCGCGGCGAGCGGCTCGATGCGGGTGATCAGCAGGTCGGCGGGCACGACTCCGCGCGCGAGCAGCTCGACGGCCGTCTCGAAGTCGGCCCGCTCGTAGACGCGGGCCCCGATCAGCGTGAGCTCGCGCCAGAACACGCGCTGCAGATCGATCGGGCGAGGCTCGGTGTGGATCGCGACGACGACGACGCGGCCGCGGACGCGCGCGAGCGACGTCGCTCCGAGCACGGCCGCCGCGGCTCCGGAGACCTCGAACACGACGTCGGCGCCCGCACCGCGAGTCCACTCGTCGACCCAGGCGACCTGGTCGACGGCGCGCGGGTCGAGCACCTCGAAGCCGAGCTCGGCGACGGCGGCGCGGCGGGTGGCGTCCAGCTCGACGACGACGACCTCCGCTCCGAACTCGCGGGCGGTCGTCGCGATCAGCACGCCGATCGGGCCGCCGCCGATCACGACGGCCCGCTCTCCCGGAACGAGCCCCGAGCGGCGGACGTCGTGCACCGACACAGCGACCGGCTCGACGAGGGCGGCGTGGTCGAGGCTCAGCCCGTCCGGCAGCCGGACGAGAGTCCGGGCGGGGACGTTCCAGTACTGCTGGAGCGCACCCGGGGAGTCGATCCCGATGAAGTCGAGGTTCTGGCAGATGTGCTCATTGCCGGCGAGGCACGCCTGGCAGGTGCCGTCCCAGTCCAGCGGCATGACGGTGACGCGGTCGCCGACCGACCAGCCGTCGACTCCGTCGCCGATCGCGGCGATCGTGCCGCTCATCTCATGACCGATCACCGCGTCGTGGGCGACCCGGCCGTCCATGGAGCCGTGGAAGATGTGCAGATCGGTGCCGCAGAGACCGACGAAGCCGACCTCGATCTCGACGGAGCCGGGCTCCGGCGCCCGCCTGACCTCGTCGACCACGGCGAAGCTGCGGTCTCGGCGGTACTGGACGGCGCGATACGGATCGGTGAGCACGGTGTCTCCTTCGACAGGCTGATTCATATTACGTATCAGCCTATATCGGCCCGCCCGGGAGGCCAAAGCCCGCCCGGCTCCGCTTTGCTCACATCTTTGCCGCGGCCGACCCGCACGCGGGTCAGTCGGAGGAGCGCACGACGCGGCTCTTCGCCGACCAGAAGCGCATCAGCGCGCCCGCCAGGATCGACCCCGCGGCCCCCGCAGCCAGGTCGCCGAGCGTGTCCTCGTAGGCGACGAAGATCGTCGGATCGACGAAGCGGTGACCCGCCCACTCCCCCCACTCCCAGACGACGCCCGCGGTCGTGCCGAAGCACGCGCACAGCACGACCGCCGGTGCGAGCGGCCCGCGATCGCCCGCCACGGCGGGCACGACTCCGGCCCGCGCAGCGACGACGTAGGCGACGGCCGCCACCAGCCCGTTGAGCACGAAGTGCACCACGACGTCCCACCACGCCCACGCCTGGTACAGGTCGAGCACGCTGCTCCAGGAGGCGACGAGCAGGGCGCCGCCGAACGCCGCGTCGAGCGCGGGGCGGATGCCGAGGAAGCGCGGGATCACGAGTCCTATCGCCGAGAGGGCGAAGACCATCACGTCGACGAAGCCCCAGCCGATGCCGGCCGCGACCATGCTGGCCACTCCGGCGAGCCGGACCGCGTCGGCGAGCCACTCGCCGCGGGTGCGCGGGGGCTCGAGGAACGTCTCGACGAGAGCGGCGCCGCTCACGACGTCGCAGCGAAGCGCAGCAGCGCCTGCACCGGCTCGTGGTCGGAGGGGGCCGCGCCGTCGTAGCGCACGGCGTTGATGCCGGCCGCGACGACCTCGAAGGCTCCGGCCGAGACGGCGAGCCAGTCGATCCTGCGCCCCGGCTTCGGCGGGTGGTAGTTCGAGTAGGTGCCCCACGACGGGCTGAGGTGCCGGCCGGCCACGACCCAGGAGTCGGCGAGCTGCGCGCCGTCGAGCAGGGCGCGGTAGGGGGCTGTCCCCGCATCGGTGTTCGCGTCGCCCATCACGATCGCCGGGCGGCCGAGCGCGGTCACCCTCTGCGCGATCAGCTCGGCCGAGCGCAGACGCGAGCGCCGCGAGAGGTGGTCGAAGTGCGTCGACACGACCGTCAGCTCGCGGTTCGTCCCGTAGTCGGTGAGTTCGGCGATCACCGCGGTGCGCGGGATCCTGTTGCCCCAGGTGCGCGAGCCAGCGGTGTCGGGAGTGTCGGACAGGGCGATCTGCGACCAGTCGCGCACCGCGAAGCGGCTGCGGTCGACGAACAGCATCACCCGCTCGCCTCCCCGGTCGGGATCGCGGCCGAACCCCATGCCCTCGAAGGACGAGCCGAGGACGTCGTGCACCAGTGCGGCCTGGTCGGGCAGCGCCTCCTGCACGGCGAGGATCGACGGGCGCTCGGTCTCGAGCAGGCGGCGCACCAGCGGCGCACGGCGCTCCCACTGGTCGACCGAGCGCGAGGTGAGCCGGGGCATCCTCCGACGGATGTTGTAGCTCATCGCGTGCAGGTCGGGCGCCCCGGTCGGACCGATCAGAGGCGTCGGGACGGTCATGCTCTCAGCCTAGGCGGGCGCCGACGGGTCGCGGTGAGGGTTGCGGAGGCGGCCACGCGCCCACCTACTCTTCGGAGATGACCCTCTCCCCCGCCCTCTCGGCGCTCGCCGACGAGTCCTTCGTCTCGCTCACCACGTTCCGCAGGTCCGGAGTCGGGGTGTCGACTCCGGTCTGGATCTCGCGCGACGGCACGGAGCTGATCGTCACCACCCCGCGGAAGAGCGGGAAGGTGAAGCGCCTGCGCAACGACCCCCGGGTGACCCTCGTCCCGTGCGACCGGCGCGGGAGGGTGAAGGAGGGAGCGGCGGTCGTCGAGGGCTCCGCCCGCATCGTCTCGGACGAGGAGACGGTCGAGCGGCTCGGCAAGGTCTTCGCGCGCAAGTACCGGCTCGAGTACCGCGTGTTCCTCTTCATCGAGGGGATCGTCACACGAGGGGACCGCACCCGCGTGATGCTGAGGATCTCGGACCGCTGAGCGGCCCTACACGCTGCGGGCCCGCGCAGGAAGGGCCTCCGGAGCGCGTCGCGCCGGGTCTAGCGTGGGGGCGATCGATCGCCGGTGCGGTTGCGCGCGACCGCTGCGCACACCGGCGCACGCAGAAGGAGCACGTATGAGCATCGGAGCAGGCATCTTCCTCCTCGTCGTCGGCGCGGTCCTCGCGTTCGCCGTCGACGTCCAGCTGGCCGGAGTCGATCTGAAGCTGATCGGCTACATCCTGATGGCCGCAGGGGCCGTCGGCCTCGTGCTCGGCCTCGTCCTGATGACCCGCCGGCGCCAGGCCGTGTCGACCACCCGCTCGGCGGTCGACCCCGCCAGCGGCGAGCAGGTCACGCGCCGCACGAGCGAGAGCGACGGACCGGTGGTCTGACGCACCGGAGAGACACGCACGAGGGGCGGGACCGGCCGAGCCGGTGCCCGCCCCTCGCTGCGTCCGCAGCGGGGCGCCTACTCGTCGGCGTCGCCGCCCGAGACCGTGTCGGTGTCGCCGCCGCCGGGAGAGTTGTCGGTCCCGGAGCCGTCGGGGAGCTCCTCGGTCTCGTCGCCGTCGTCGCCGGTGGGGCGGGTGTCCTTGTCCATGGTGGTCTCCCTTCGGCCGGCGAGAGGCCGCCGACGCCTCCACTCTCCTCCGGGCCCGCGGGGCCGGGCAGGGGGTAGCGGAGGCGGCCCTCACGTGTCAGGAGGCCGGTGCGGCGTCCCGCCTCAGGCGGCGTCGTCCCAGCCGAGGTTCGCGGCCATCAGGCGCAGCGTCACGAGCGTCCGCTCGTAGTCCTCCTCGGTGAGGCCCGTCATGACCGCGGTCCGCTCGGCGCCGACCACCTCCTCGAGTCGCCCGGTCGCGACGGCGCCGCGGTCGGTGAGCGAGAAGAGCTCTCCCTCGACCGCCACCCAGCCGCTCTCGACCAGTTCGGCGAGGTGGACGACCGCGCCCTCGCCCTGCGGCTCCTCCTCGCTCGGCGGTCGCAGGAACGGCGCGAGCACCCGGTCGAGCTCGGCGGCCGGCGACGGCCCGCGCCGCAGGGTCTCGAGCAGCTGCCACTGCCTCCGGGTCACGCCGTGCTCCTCGAGGATCAGCGCGAAGCGCTCCTCGATGAGGCGGTCGACGAGCGCCAGCCAGTATCCGATCGGTCGTTGATCAGCCATGCCGTCACGATACGCCGGGGCACAAGGCCCAGCGCAGAACGCCCCGCTTCCGCTTGACTGGACGCGCTCCGCCGACAGACGGCGGCACCCGGGAGGCGACATGGCGAACCACCGTTTCGAGCTGCGGTCCGGCCGCGGGATCGGCGTCTCGGCGGCGGGCGATCCCATCGCCGACCGCCTCGTGGTCTTCTGCCACCCCACCCCCGGAGCGGGCGGCTTCGATCCCGATCCGCTCGTCACCGGCCCCTGGGGGCTGCACCTGCTCATCCTCGACCGCCCGGGCTACGGCGCCTCCGACCCCGTCGACGCGGCGCACGGCAGCGTGCAGGACCGCGCCGACGACCTCGCGGAGTACCTGCGCCGATCCGAGCGCACCGCGCGCATGGTCGACGGCGCCCGGTTCGGCAGTGTCGGCGTGGTCGGCTGGGGCTCGGGAGGCGTCTTCGCGCTCTCCCTCGCGGCGCGCCACCCCGATCTGGTCGATCGTCTGGCGATCGTCGGCACGCCCGCGCCCCCCCAGGCCGGCGTCCTGGTCCGCCCGACCGACGCGTGGGAGCGCCGCGAGGTGCTGCCCGGCGAGGACGCGGCGGCCATCGGCGCGGCGCTCCCCGCCGACGTGCCGGGGATCGACTCGCTCGGCATCGAGTCCGGCGACCCGGTGCTCGCGGCGCACGGCGGGGTCCGCAATCGCCTCGAGCGCATGCTCGGCGAGGGATGGCGGCAGGGGCCGGGCGGCGCCGCGACCGATCTCGCCGCCCTGCGCGACGGATCGTGGGCCGACGAGCTCGACCGGGTGACCGCCTCCGCCCTCATCGTGCACGGCGACGCCGACCCGGTCGCGAGCGCGGAGGACGGCCGCTGGTACCGCGGCCGCCTCGCCGACGCGCGGACCGCGACCGTCGACGGCACGGGGCGCCTCGCCCTCGTGCGCGAGTGGCGGCGGATCCTCGACCACGTCGCGCCGCTCGAGCGCGGCGCGGAGGACAGATGACCCAGCGGCCACTCGGCACCGGCCCGCTCGTGCTCGCCTCGGCGATGGCGGTGTCGGGAGTCGTCCACCTCGCCCACCCGAGCACCTTCGACGCGGTCGTGCCGCGCGGGATGCCTGGGTCGGCCCGCGGCTGGGTCCTCGCCTCCGGTGCCGCCGAGATCGCCTGCGCGGCGGCGATGCTCTGGCCGCCCACGCGGAGGGCCGGCGGCCTCGCCTCCGCCGCGCTGATGGCCGCCGTGTTCCCCGGCAACGTGCAGATTGCCCGGGATGCGCGACGCCCGCGCACCCGCGCGATCACGCTCCTGCGCCTCCCGCTGCAGATCCCGCTCGTGCTCTGGGGGCTCGAGGCGGCGCGGTCCACGGGGCGCTGAGCACCCGGCGCAACCCCACGCGGCCGCGTCGGACGCGCTGATACCGTCCTGGGATGAGCGACCAGACGGCGGACGATCGCCGAGACCAGTTGACCAGTGCGCCGAAGGCGACCGAGGCCGATGCCGCTCCCCGCATCGACGTCTCGACGACCGATGCGGGCGACACGCACATCGAGATCCGCGACGACGCCGCCGTGCGCCCGGGCCGGATCGACGACGACGAGGACCAGGACGAGAGCGGCTCGGATGTCTGAGCGCCGCCGTGCCGCGATGGTCTACAACCCCGTCAAGGTCGACCTCGAGGCGGTGAAGGCCGCGGTGACGCGCGCCGAGGAGGCCGCGGGCTGGGACGAGACTCTGTGGTTCGAGACCTCGGTCGAGGATCCGGGAGCCGGCCAGACGCGCGAGGCCCTCGAGGCCGGCGCCGACATGGTGATCGCGGCCGGAGGCGACGGCACCGTGCGCGTGGTCGCGGAGGCACTGCAGGGCTCCGACGCCTCGCTGGCGCTGCTGCCCTCGGGGACCGGCAACCTGCTCGCCCGCAACCTCGACCTGACCCTCGACGACGTCGACAACGCCCTGACCGTCGCCTTCACCGGCAAGGACAGGCCCATCGACGTCGGCATGATCGAGATCGAGACCAGCGAGGGCCGCGACCGACGCGCCTTCGTGGTCATGGCCGGGCTCGGGATCGACGCGAAGATGCTCGCGAACACCGACGACGACCTCAAGAAGCGCGCGGGCTGGCTCGCCTACGTCGACGCGCTGCGGAAGGCGCTGCTCGACAAGAACCAGCTCGAGTTCCGCTACCGCCTCGACGGGTCCAAGACCCGCAAGGTGCGTGCGCACACGATCATCGTGGGCAACTGCGGGTCGCTCCCCGCGAACATCCTCCTGCTGCCGGACGCCGCGGTGGACGACGGCGAGTTCGACATCGTCCTGCTGCGCCCCGAGGGCTTCGTCGGCTGGGTGCAGATCATCTTCAAGGTGGTCTGGGAGAACGGCGTCCTCCGCCGGACCGGTGTCGTCGGGCAGAAGCTGATGGGTCTGACGAAGGAGGTGGCGGCCCTGCGCTACGTGAAGGGCCGCGAGCTCGTCGTGCGGCTCGATCGCCCGCAGGAGATCGAGCTCGACGGCGACCCCTTCGGCTCGACCTCCGCGTTCCGCACCTGGATCGAGCCCGGCGGGCTCACGGTCAGGGTGCCCGCCTGATCAGGACGTCTGATCAAGACGCCTGATCAGTACACGTCGTCGCCCCAGCTCGGCGCGACGACCGGGCCGGCGTTCGGCGCGGAGGCGGTCGCCGACAGCTGCACCCGGCCCGGGACGGTCGCGGTCAGGGTGTAGGCGAGCTCCGGAGTGGCCTCGAACAGTCCGAGGGCGGGACCCCGCCAGGTGAAGACGTACTCGACGGCGCCCTTCAGGTCGGCCGTCGCGGTCGTGAAGCTCCAGCCGGCGCCGGTGAGGGCGATCGGGCGGCCGCCGACCCACGTCGACGCGGGGTAGCGCACGCGCACGGCGAGTGTCGCCGCGGGGGCGCCGACGCGGATCCGGATCCGGGTGTCGATCCCGGTGCGGTGGCCGGCCGCGTCCCAGTGGGCGCGGCTCTGCCAGACGTCGAAGACGAGGGCGGCGGGAGTCCTCGGCGGAAGCGCGGCGTACTCCGGTGCGCGCGACGGCGCACCGGAGTCACCTCTCAGGGAGGTCGTGGGCACAGGGGTACTACTCCAGGGTGGCGGGTGTTGTGGGGGTCCGCTGACCGGGGCAGGGAGTTTCGGGTTCCCGCCCGGCTCGAGCGCGGAGCACGGAGGCGCGGTACTGCAGTGCGGCTTCGGGTGCCGCACCCCATTCATGCGCCTGCATGGACATCGTGACACTAGTGCGAATTCCGTCGAGAAGGCAATGAGATCCGCACAGTTCTCGGTGATTCGCCCTCTTGGGGGGGCATTTACCTTTGCAATACCCCGCGGCGGCAACGGATTTCGCAGTGGGAGCGCCTGACCGAGCTCGTCCGCCCGCGGCGCGGGCCGGTCCCGTCAAGCCGCGGCGCGGGATCCGCCGCTCGCGTACCTTTCCCCCATGGGCTTCTTCGACCGCACCGACCCCGTGACCCCGCCACGAGAGCCTCGGCCCGAGCAGCCGCCGACGGTGTGGCGGGACGGCCTCGGCCGCTTCGCTCTCCGCTGCCTCCAGGTGATCATCGTGCTCTCCCTCGCGACGGTGCTCGTGCTGGCCATGACGCAGCTGACGCTCGTGCTGATCCCGGTGCTGATCGCGCTCATCCTCGCCTCCGCGATCTACCCCCTCCTGGCGTGGCTGCGCCGGAAGGGTGTGCCGTCGATCCTCGCGACCTGGCTCGCGCTGCTCAGCATCCTGGCGGTCCTCGGAGCGGTCGCATGGCTCATCACCGTCGCCGTGCGCAACCAGTGGGACGAGCTGGTCAGCAGCGCCTCCGACGGCATCGCCTCGCTGCAGGACTACGTGCAGCACCTGCCCTTCCAGATCGACGAGCAGCAGATCGCCGACGCCCAGCAGAGCGTCGTCGACTTCCTCACCTCGAGCTCCTTCGGCTCGGGTGCGCTCGCCGGCGCCGCCGCCGCCGCGAACTTCGTGACCGGTCTCGTGCTGATGATCGTCGTGCTGTTCTTCTTCATGAAGGACGGGCCGAAGATCTGGGAGTTCCTCCTGCGCCCCTTCACCGGGTCGAGCTACGACCGCGCCCGCCGGGTCGGCGACAAGTCGGTCGACGTGCTGGGCAGCTACATCCGCGGCACGGCGATCGTCGCGGCGGTCGACGCGATCGGCATCGGAGTCGCCCTCGCGATCCTGCAGATCCCGCTCGCCATCCCGCTCGCCGTGGTCGTGTTCCTGACGGCCTTCATCCCGATCGTCGGGGCGACGGCGGCGGGGATCCTGGCCGCACTCGTCGCTCTCGTCTCGGCGGGACCCGGCCCTGCGCTGATCGTGATCATCGTCGTCATCGGGGTCAACCAGCTCGAGGGCAACTTCCTCCAGCCGGTCGTGATGGCCCGCTCGCTCAAGCTGCACCCGCTCATCGTGCTGATCGCCCTGACCATCGGCACCGTGCTCGCCGGCATCGTCGGAGCCGTTCTCGCGGTGCCGATCGCAGCGGTCGTCTGGGGCATCGTCTCGGTCTGGAACGGGCCGGACCGGCCCGCGGAGCCGGCGCGGCAGAAGCGGCGCGAGACCGTCTGACGGGCTGCCCCCCGTTAATGCCGGACCCTCGAAAAGGGGACGCGGGCGTGGCAGGATCGCTTCTGCGACGGACCCGATACGCCGCACAGGACCTCCGGCCGGAGCCCTCCCCACCCTTCGGGAACGACCACCACGACAGCCTCAGGGCCGCCGACCGATGATCCCGTCGCGCAGCGCCTGACGACGGAGCGCGATCTTCGTGCTCACGCTCATACCGGCAGCCCGGTACTTCGCCCGGGCACTGCGCAGCGAGCTGCGCGCCGCGTCCTGCGTGACGCCCAGCTCGGTCGCGACCTGCTTGAGCGAGGACCCCTCGACGTACAGGCCGACCACCTGCCGCTCGCGGTGCGTCAGCGAGCCGACCGCGGAGTCGCCCAGCAGCGCGCGGGTCTGCGCCGTCACGAACCTGCCTCCGTCGGCGGCCCGGCGGATCGCGTCGATGATCACCTCCGTCCGCTCGCTCTTGACGAGGTAGCCGGAGGCGCCCGCCGCGAGCGCTGCGGTGATGGTCGCCGCATCCGAGTGGGTGCTGATGATGATGACCGCCGCGCCGGCGGCGGTGATGGTGCGGATCTTCATCCCGAGGTCGAGGTCGTCGCCCAGCTCGATGTCGAGCAGGACGACGTCGGTCGGGAACCGGGGATGCGCGAGCAGCGCGGTCCAGCTGCTCGCGGTGGCGACGACGCGGATGTCGGAGTCGGAGCGGTTGATCCACTCCGTCAGCGCACTCAGCAGGATCGGGTGGTCGTCGAGGATGGCCAGGTCGATTCCCGGGCTGTCGGTGAGGGTCATGGGGCCGGCTTCCGCGCGAGGTGGTGGTCGAGGTGAACGGCGGTCCCGCCCGGGTGGACGACGACGCGGGAGCTGCCCAGTTCGCCCAGGATGCCCCAGATCGCCTGGTCGAGATCGCGGGGCCTTGCTCCGCGAGCCGTCACGGTGATCCCGACGGCGGCGGGTCCCGGCGGCCCCGGGGCGAATCCGAGCTCTATCTCGGGTCGCACGACGGCGGCCGGCGCCGTCAGCAGCCAGAGCAGCGAGAGGAGGCGCCCCCTGGCGGACGCGTCGAGCACCCCCGCGAGTCCGGCCGGATCGTCGATCGAGACCGCGTCCGAGAGGTGCGACGACTCCTCCACGGCGATCCGGAGCCAGGTCCGGTCGCGACTGAGGGCCAGCACGCCGCGGAGCTCGTCCCCGAGGATCCGTCCGCGCTCGCCGAGCGCCGGATCCAGCGGAGCGGATCCGGGGTGCCGAGTCACCTCCTCGAGGAGCTCCTCGACCCGCGCGTCGACGCGCGACAGCTCCGACGCCGCGAGGCTGCCGGGGCCGGTGGCGGGTGCGTCGATCATGCTGTCGATGAGGGTGCGGTCGAGCTTGCGGTGGACGTGGTCGTCGAGCGTCGAGAGGATCACGGCGCAGACGGCGAGGGGCGCGAGAGCGGTCAGGATGTTGTTCGAGGGGTACGTGGGGCGATCGGGCAGCAGGACCACCTGCAGGAGCACCACCGCGGCACTCGTGGCGATCAGGACGACGATCGCCGCAGTGGTGCGCGAGAGCGGATGGAACGACACGACTCCGAGCGCGGTCGCCGCGACTCCGATGCAGACCGAGGGGTAGTAGAACGGCGCCGAGTCCGACAGAGCGACGTCGGCGAACTCCATCCCGAGTGCCACGACGTCGATCGCCACGATGCCCGCGAACAGGGGGCGGGGCAGGTCGCCGCGCCGCCGGATCGCGACTGCGACCGCGACGGAGAAGCCGAGCAGCACCAGCACCCAGGCCGCCGCCGTGAGCGCGCCGACCGCTCCGGCGTTCACCCCCCAGACGAACGAGACGATGCCCCTGACCGTCAGGAGGACGCCCATCCCGACGAAGCCGACCCCCATGTAGCTCGCGCTGAGCTGGTGCGCGCGCTGGATCCGCGCGCGCACCGCCCGCAGGGTCGCGGGTCCGTGCTCGGCCGCGCGCACGAGGGCGAGGAGCGTCCCCTCCTCGCCGTCCCCGCGCCGGTCGCTCATCGGGGCACGCTCAGCAGGACCGTCGTGCCGGCGCCCGGCGCCGAGAACACCCTCACCGCTCCCCCGACGGCCTCCATGCGGCCGATGACCGACTCGGCGAGCCCGAGTCGCCCACCGGGGACCGCCGAGAGGTCGAAGCCGGTGCCGGCGTCCGAGACCGCCACGCGGACCTCCTCCGCGCCCCTGGCGAGGGTGACGTCGGCCGCGAGCACCCCCGAGTGCCGGCGCACGTTCTCGAGGCACTCGCCCGTGGCCCGGGCGAGCGCCTCCATGCTCGCCTCGGGGAGCCGGATCGCGTCGTCGACGTGCCAGACCACATCGAGGTCGAGCGAGCGGAAGCGGCGCTCGACGGCGGCGAACGGCTCCGGCAGCTCGGCGCGGCCCGAGACTCCCGCCGACGGCGGCAACGAACCGGTGTCGTCGAGACGCCTCAGCAGGTCGAGATCGGCGGCGGCCTGGGCGCGGAGGGTCTCGGCGGGGACGCCCTCGCCGCGGTGGGCGACCAGGGTCAGCGTCGCGAGGATCGTGTCGTGCATCAGGCGGGCGTCGTAGCGGCGCCGCGCCTCGCTCTCGCTGGATCGCCGCTCGGCGTCGTGCGCGGTGAGCAGCCGCTCGGTCCCGATGTCGGCGCGCTCGACGCTCGAGGCGAGCCAGCGCGCCGCCGACACCAGCACGATCCAGCACGCGATCACCGACACCGCCACGAAGGCGGCCCGTCCCGACTCCCAGCTCGCCGCCGCACTCAGGGCGATCACCGGGAGGCAGGCGGCCGACGCGATCAGCGGCAGGCGGCGGGAGGCGCCGAGCGCCATGAAGGCGCACGGCAGAGCCATCGAGGCCAGCATCGTCACGGCGGCGAGGACCGCCGGGGCGCGGTCGTCGACGCCGGGGATCAGGAACGCGACCAGCGCGAGCGCACCGAGCGTATAGCCGGCGACCACGACGCGATCGGCCTCCAGTCGCAGCACGTGGCGCCCGAAGAGGACGACCGTCGCGGCGAGGAGGAGGATCAGGATCGGCGCGGTCCCCGCCAGCTCGCGGGGCGGGAGGATCAGCAGGTTGGCCGCGGTCGCCCCGAAGAAGACCCCGCCGGCCCGGCGGGCGGCCCGCACGCCGACCTCGGTCTGCTCGCGCCGGAGGTCGCTGCGCTCCGGCGCGATCGCTGGTCCGCTCGTGGGGGGCATCGTCGTCTGGCCTCGCCGGAAGGGGGCTCCCGACGCCTGCGAAGCGGCGGGAGGCGGTGGACGGGGAGGCGTCCGCCGGCGGACGCCCTCGGGTGCATGCTGCCACACGGAGGGGTCCGAGCGGGACGCCCGCCGCGCCCGAGTGCGACGGGCGGTCGCGCTCGACCGCTCCGATCGCGTAGGCTGGGGACATCTCCTGGGCGATCGCCCGAATTCCACGGCTGAGAAGTCGCACCACGACGAAGAGACTCAGCCCCTGATAGAAGCCGCAGTGATCGAGCGCATCAACCTCGATCAGCCGGTTCGAACGCCCGCCTCGCACGCGGGTACCGCCCTTCACAGGACGCCGCGGAAGCCGCGCCGTTCCTCGTTCGACCCCCGCACCACCGACTCCGTCGGCTCGCGGGACGTTCTCCCCCGCGGAGACGTTCTCCCCCGTGGAGATGTCCTCCGCCCCCACAACGACCCGAACGACTCCCTCCCGACGCGTGATTCATCCGCGCAGAGGCGGAGCCGAGCGGGTACCGCACACTCGTGCGGAATCTAGACGACGTCCGCTCCGGCAGACGTCACCATCACGTAAGGAAAAGACATGCCTACTGGCACCGTTAAGTGGTTCAACTCCGAAAAGGGCTTCGGCTTCATCGCTCCCGACGACGGAGGCGCCGACGTGTTCGCGCACTTCTCCGCCATCGCGAAGCAGGGCTACCGCGAGCTCGTCGAGAACCAGCACGTCGAGTACGACGTCGAGCAGGGCCGCAAGGGCCCGCAGGCCGCGAACATCCGCGGCGTCGGCGAGTAGTCTCCGACTCCGTTCTTCGAACCGCCGACGCCTCGTCGGCCGTGATCCCAGGATCCGGCCGGCGGGGCGTTCGTCGTTCCCGCACTCCGCCCGGCCCGGCGTAGGCTCCAAGCGGCGTCTCCTCCCGGCGTCGTCGTGAGCAGCACAGGAGCGGAAGCGATGGGACTACTGATCTACGGGCCGCAATCACTCGAGATCGATCTCGAGGATCGCCTGCTGGCCCACCTGAAAGTCGCCATGTTTACGAAGATGCGCCGCAACGAGTCGTTCAGCCTCTCGTGGAGCGAGTCGCCCGCGACCGGCTCCGGGCGCAGCTCCGTCTGGGTCCACCCGACCACGCCGCTGCACTTCCGCTTCGCCGGCAGCAAGCGCCCCGCGCTCAACCGCACCTGGATCGAGCAGCTCGTGGCCGGCGCGAACAACACGGGAGAGATGGTCGTCTCGCCCGAGCCCGCCGACGACGAGGGCTGAGTACGACCCTCAGTCCACGCAGGGCTCAGACCGCACAGGCCTCAGACCACGCAGGGCCGGGCGGTGTGCACCAGCTCGTCGTGCGGCAGCTCTCGGAGCCGCTGCGCGATCTCGCCACGCGCCGCGGTGTCGACGCTCGCCCGGGCGTACTCCTCCGGCCACAGCGGCGTGACCGTCACGAGCTCGGCGTGCCCGGTCGCCAGGTCCATCCGCTCGGGGAGCCCCGCACCGCGCAGGCCCAGCAGGACTCCGACCGCGCCGTCGCGATCGGTCCACGACTCCGGCGCAGCGGCACCCCTGAGGAGCGCGGTGTCGAGCCCGGTGCGGCAGCAGACGCCCTGCTGGGCGGCGAGCCGTGCGGACTCGTAGAGGAGCCGGAACTGCCAGTGGTTCCAGAGCTCTGCCGTGGGCACCCCGCGCAGCGCGGAGGTTTCGAGGCACAGCTCGAGTCCGAGCCCCGTGCCCGGGCTGGCGAGGCGGTCGAAGGGGTCGCTGAGCCCGTCGGTGGCCAGCACCACGGAGGCGCCGCGATCGACCCGGAGGAACGCCCGGTGATCGGTCGGCCAGCGGGCCCCGCCGCGGGTACCCGGATCCTCGGTCGAGACGACAACGGTGCGGTCCAGCTCGCCGATCGCTCGCCAGAGCTCGGCGCGATCCTCCGCGACAGCCTCCGCGAGCGCACGACGTTCGTCGGGCGTCCAGCGGTCCTCCCGGGTGCGGTTCAGGAACAACGACATGGCACTCCCCGTCCGCGCGACCGATCGGGCGCGCTCCCGGCACGCTACGGGGCGCGCCGGGACGCCTCCTCCGAGCAACCGGGGTACTTCCTGGACGCGGCGCGCGACCCGGGCCTCGTCCGGGTCGGATCAGGCGAGGGGGTCGACGCCGTTCTGGCGCCAGCGCTCGTCGGCGAGCTGCCCGGAGGAGCCCTCCGCGCTGAGCGGGCGGGCCTCGCGCGCCGCCTCGGCGGGGACCGCGCCGAGGGAGGTGCCGCTCCCCTCCGCTGTGCTGCCGGGGGCGAGCAGGCCCTCCTCGTCCTCGGAGTCGCTCACCTCGTCCTCCGGCGCGTTCTCGGAGCCGCTCTCGCTCATCGGGTCGTAGCCGTGGTCGGGGTCGCGGCTCTCGTCGGCGGTCGTGTTCTCCTCGACCTCGGGGCCGGCGGGGCGGACGTCGTCGGGGGCCTCGGCGTCCGGTCCGCTCGGGTCTGCACCGCTCGGGTCTGCACCGCTCAGGCCTTCGCCGGTGAAGCCGGAGAACTCGGGGGTCGTGTCTGCGCTCATGGGGGCACCTCCGCCGGTCACGGTAGCACCGGCCGGGCGGGCGCTCGGAGGGGTGGACGGCGGCCCAGCACCTAGGCTCGATCGGGAGCCGGACGACGGCGCGGAGGGCGGGAACGATGCGACGACTCGGATACGAACGGTTCGGCGGACCGGACGTGCTCTCGTGGCGGAACGCTCCCGTGCCGATGCCGGGGCGGGGCGAGGTTCTCGTGCGCACCCGCGCCGCGAGCATCAACGCGACCGACGAGAAGATCCTCGCGGGCAGCGCCCGGATCATGAAGATCGGCAAGCGCCGCCCCTTCGGGTTCGGACTCGACATCGCCGGCACGGTGGAGGCGCTCGGCCCCGGGGTCGGCGGCGTCGCGATCGGCGACCGCGTCGTCGGCATGACCCGCGACGGCGACGCGTTCGCCGACGCCTCGATCGCCCGCGCGAGCGCGCTCGTGCCGGTGCCCGACTCCCTCGACTTCGCCCAGGCGGTGACCCTGGCCATGTCGGGGGGCACGGCGATCGGCGTGGTCGACGCGCTCCGGGTCGGCCCGGGTGAGCAGGTGCTCGTCGGAGGCGGCTCGGGAGCCATCGGGTACCTCACCGTGCAGCTTCTGGTGCGCGAGGGCTGCCCCGTCGCCGCGACCGGATCGGCCGCCTCCGCGGGCCTGCTGAGGAGCCTCGGGGCCGAGCCGCACGACTACCGCGCCCTCGATCTGAGCGTGCTCGCCGGTCGCTTCGACGCGGTCGTCGACATCTCCGGCCACCTCCGCGCGGCCGACGCCGGGATCCTGCTGGTCGACGGCGGCCGCTTCACCACTCTCGTCCCGAGCGGGCCCGCGCTCGGAGCGCAGGCGGCCGGCGTCGTCCGTCGCGGCGGCCCGCGGGTGCAGAACCTCATCCTCACGGCGACCGCGGAGCGGATCGGCCGCGCGATCGCACTGGCCGCGGCCGGCGAGCTGCGACCGCAGCCCGGGGCCGTGCATCCGCTCGAGGACGTCGTGGACGTGCTCGCCCGCCGAGCCGCCGGCGCGGACGGGACGATCGGGAAGATCGTGTTCACGGCGGGCGACGACGCCCGGCTGACCTGACGACGGCAGGATCGCCGACGGCGACGGCCTGGAACAGTACCGGCAGCGGGGGCGGCCGACAAGCACGAGAAGCCGCGGGACCGGCCCCGTCAGGATGGACGCATGCCCGCAACCCCCCGCTCCTTCCCTTACCCGCTCGGCGTCTCCCTCCGCGGTGACGACGGCGCCAACGTCGCCCTCTACTCCGAGACCGCGGACAGCGTCGAGGTCTGCCTCTTCGACGCCTCCGGAGCCGAGACCCGCGTCACCCTGACCGACCGCACCGGTCACGTCTTCCACGGCATTGTCCCCGGCATGGGAGTCGGCACCCGCTACGGCCTGCGCGTCGACGGCCCGTGGGACCCGGCCAACGGACTCCGCCACAACGCCGCGAAGCTCCTGCTCGACCCGCACGCCACCGCGATCGAGGGCGGCTACACCTGGAGCGAGGACGTCTTCGGGCAGTTCTACGAGGACGCCGACACGCGCAACGACGCCGACGACGCGTCGGCGGTGCCGCGCTGCGTGGTGACCGACCCCGCCTCCTTCGACTGGAGCGGCGACGTCGCGCCCCGGATCCCGCTCGAGGAGACCGTCGTCTACGAGGTGCACGTGAAGGGCTTCACCAAGCTGCACCCCGACATCCCGGAGGACGTCCGCGGCACCTACCGCGGGCTGGCGCACCCCGCCGCGATCAAGCACTTCACCGACCTCGGCGTGACCGCGGTCGAGCTGCTCCCCGTGCACCAGTTCGTGCAGGACTCGCACCTCGAGGAGAAGGGCCTGCGCAACTACTGGGGCTACAACTCCCTCGGCTTCTTCGCGCCCCACAACGAGTACTCGCACGCGGGCGACGACGGCTCGCAGGTCGACGAGTTCAAGGCGATGGTCAAGGCGTTCCACGAGGCGGGGCTCGAGGTCATCCTCGACGTGGTCTACAACCACACCGCCGAGGGCAACGACAAGGGGCCGACGCTCTCGTTCAAGGGCATCGACAACGGCTCCTACTACCGCCTCGTCGAGGACGACCGCGGCAACTACTTCGACACCACCGGCACCGGCAACAGCCTGAACGTCGCCCACCCCGCGGCACTCGGTCTGATCATGGATTCGCTGCGCTACTGGGTCACCGAGATGCACATCGACGGCTTCCGCTTCGACCTCGCCACCACCCTCACCCGCCAGACGGGCGAGGCCGAGGTGCACAGCGCGTTCCTCGACCTGATCGCGCAGGACCCGGTGCTCGCACCCGTCAAGATGATCGCCGAGCCGTGGGACACCGCGGGCTACCAGGTCGGCGGCTTCCCGGCCGACTGGTCGGAGTGGAACGGAAAGTTCCGCGACGACGTGCGCGACTTCTGGCACGGCGCCGACTCGGTGCTGGGCACGACCGCGCAGCGGATCCTCGGCTCGCCGGACGTCTACGAGGCCGACAAGCGCAGCCCCGTCTCGAGCGTCAACTTCGTCACCGCGCACGACGGCTTCACCCTCGCCGACCTCACCGCCTACTCGCGCAAGCACAACGCGGCGAACGGCGAGGACAACAACGACGGCGAGAGCGACAACCGCTCCTCGAACAACGGGGCGGAGGGCCCGACCGAGAACGAGGCGGTGAACGAGCGCCGCGCGCGGATGCGCCGCAACTTCCTCGCGACGCTCCTGCTCTCGGCGGGCGTCCCGATGATCCTCGGCGGCGACGAGATCGCCCGCACCCAGGGCGGGAACAACAACGCCTACTGCCAGGACGACGAGATCTCGTGGTTCGACTGGGAGAACGCCGACCGCGAGCTGCTCGCCTTCACCCGCGAGCTGATCGCGCTCCGCGCCGCCCAGCCGGCGCTGCGCCCGAAGTGGTTCAGACGCGCCCCCGGCGACGGCGGGCCCGACACCGTCGACATCCTGCGCTCCGACGCCGAGGGCTTCGCCGACGAGGACTGGGACAACCCCGACGCGCGCTCGATCGCGTTCGTCTTCACCCACGAGGGCAGCGACTCCTTCGCCCTGCTGATGAACGCGGCCGAGAACGGCGTCGAGTTCACCGTCCCGAAGGCGCCGGGCGCGGAGTGGACGCTCGCCTCCTCGAGCGACCCCGGTCAGGTCGTGGAGGGCGAGGTCACCACGCTCATCGTGCGCGACGGCTCCTTCACCCTGCTGCGCTCGGCCGCATGAGTTCCGGCCGGGCCCTGCGACGCCTGCGCTTCACCGGGCGCATCGCGGGGTTCGGCACGGCCTCCGGCACGCGCGTGGTGCTGGGGCTGTGGCAGACGACTCCCTTCGGCGCCTTCGCCGACGCGATGGTCGAGCGGGGCGACGGGCACCGGATGCTCGTCGCGCCCTCGCCGGAGGTCGCCGAGTTCATCGCCGACACCTACGCGTTCGACGAGCTGCGGGTCGAGCCGGTGTCGTGGCGCCGCATCGACGGCGGGCTCGCGGCCTCGGCCGGCCCGCTCTCCGTGTCGCTCCGGCTGGGCGGCCCGACGCCGCTGGGGAGGCTGCTGCGCATCGTCCCCGGACCGGTCGCCGAGCATCCGGTCTGGCTCACCGCGATCTCGCCCGTCGCGTCTCTGCTGGTCGAGGGAGTCGGCACGGCGGGATCGGCGGGTCACGGCCGCCGCGAGTACTACGGGGTCCGCACGATCCGGCGGATCCACGGGGTCGAGGCGACGCTCGAGGGAGCCGACCTCGGCGGGCTGCGGCCGCTGTCGCCTCCCGTGCACTTCGGGTTCTCGTCGGCGCCCGCCACCCCGGCGATCGTCGACGTCACCACCACGATCGCGCTCCCGCGCGATTCGAGACCGGCGCCCACCGCGCCACGAGAGAGAGGACGCTCCTCATGAAGAAGGGCGACACGATCAGCTGGAACACCTCGCAGGGCGAGACCCACGGGGAGCTCGTCGAGAAGAAGACGAAGGAGTTCCACTTCGAGGGCCAGAAGTTCAACGCCTCGGACGACGACCCGTACTGGATCGTGCAGAGCGAGAAGACCGGCGCCAAGGCCGCCCACAAGGAGTCGTCGCTCACGAAGAAGTAGGACGTGTACTGACTCAGGCGTCCCGCGCCGTGAGGTCGAGGAGACTCCCGACGAGCTCGACGAGCGCATCGGGGGTCTCGATCTGCGGCAGGTGCCCTGAGTCGGGGATCACTGCGAGGCGCGCTGCCGGGATCGCGGCGGCGTACGCCTCCCCCACCGCGGGGTCGCCGATGCGATCTGCGTCGCCCCAGACGACGAGCGTCGGGACCTCGATGCGCGGGAGCCGGTCGGCGAGCGTCGGGTCGGTCATGTCGCCTCCGTAGTACGCGATGACCGGACGGTTCGCGGCCATCACGGCTCGGGCCTCGGGAGGGAGCGCCTGCGGGTCGATCCCGAAGCGCTCGGGATCGTGGTAGCTGCGTTGAGCGAGCTCGGCGGGTGTCAGAGAGAAGAAGTCGGCGTAGGGGTGGCCGTCGACGACCAGGCCGACGGCGTCGATGACGACGGCGCCCGAGACACGCGGAGATCGCGCGGCGGCGATCTCGGCCGCGATCCAGCCGCCGATGGAATTGCCGGCGACCGTCACGTCCTCGAGGTCGAGCCGCTCGAGCAGGCGGAGGTAGAGCGCGGCGAGATCGCGGACGCTCGCCACCGAAGCGGCTCGCGGGGTGCCGTCGAAGCCGGGATGAGCGGGCACGAGGACCCGTACGCCGCGGGCCTCGGCGAGCAGGCCCGCCCAGCGCAGCACGGTGGCGGTCCCACCTCCGCCGTGGAGCAGCAGGATCGTGCGACCCTCGCCGACGGCGGTCAGGCGCAGGGTGACGCCGTCGATGTCGATGTCCTGGGTGGTGGTCATGCCGATCTCCTTCTGAAGGTTCCTGATATACGGAACCTTATACGAGCTATGAGCCGTGATACAAGGAACCTGATACCTTGGCTCGCATGGCCACGACAGTCGACGACGTCGCCCTCGCTGTGAAGCGGCTGCAGTGGCGGCACCACCGCGACGCGAACCGGCGCCTCGCCTCCCTGCGCCTCTCCCTCGTGCAGTGGGACGTGATGCGGCACCTCGACCGGGAACCCGACGCCTCCCTGCACCGTCTCGCCGTGCTCACCTTCCAGACGGATCAGGCCATGGGCGAGCTCGCGCGCCGGATGATCGACCGCGGACTGCTCCGCCGCCGTGAGGGCACGGGACGCATCGTTCGGCACGAGCTCACCGACGAGGGCGAGCGCCTCCGGTCGGACGGCGCCCGGATCGTGCACGGCGTGTTCGACGAGACCGTCGGCCGCCTCGACGACGAGGAGCGCGCCACGCTGCTGCGGCTCGCGACCCGCGCCCTCGGCGACGACGCACCCTGAGCGCGCGGTCGGCGGGCCGGCCACTCGCTCGGCCCTCCGATCCGGCGGAGAAGGCCCGTCCGAGCACTGCTCGACGGGCCGTTTGTGACGGGTCGATCCGCGTCGGACGGATCCAGCCGGGCTGCTCCGGATCGAGTAGCCCGCTTGCGGGCGCATCGAGATCCGCGTCCCTCAGAAGGCGCGGTCAGCGGTCCGAGCTGCTGAAACGGGGGTTCTCGATACGCCTCTGCGGGGCTGCGGGCTCGACCAGCATGGATGGCGGCGGGCGCAGTCTTCTTCTCTCCTACTCAGACGCGAAACGACCACGCCGCTCGCTACGCCGTCGCGGGCTTCGCACTCGACCAACGGGGCTGTGCGGAGCACACTGGCGGAATGAGCAGCGACGACGACGTGCGCCGGCTGGCGCTTCAGCTCCCGGGAGCCGAGGAGCGGACCGCCTACGGGACACCGGCCTTCTACGCGGGGCCCATGATGTTCGCGCGGCTGCATCAGCAGCCCGGAGTGCTGGTGCTGTGGCGGGCCGACCTCGGCGAACGCGAGGCGCTTCTGCAGAGCGACCCCGACGCGTTCTTCACCACGAGCCACTACGACGGGCACCCGAGCGTGCTCGTGCGCCTCGACCGCGTCGCGTCCGACCGCCTCGCCGAGCTGCTCCGCGAGGCCTGGGACGCCCGCGCCCCGAAGCGCCTCCGCAACGAGGCCTGACGCTCGAGGCGCTCACCGCGCGCGACAGCGGCGCTCAGAGCCAGCCGCGCTCAGAGCCAGCCGCGCTCCTCCGCGACGAGGACCGCCTGCTGGCGGGTGCGAACCGCAAGTTTCGCGAGCACGGCCGAGACGTGGTTGCGGACGGTGCCGGGAGCGAGCGACAGGGCCCGAGCGATCTGGCCGGTGGTCTCGCCTCGACGGCCCGCGCGCAGCACGTCGAGCTCGCGGTCGGTCAGGGGGCTGCGCTGGTCGCTGAGCGCGTCGGCGGCGACCTCGGGGTCGACGTAGCGGCCGCCCGCCGCGACCCGGCGGATGACGGCGGCCACCTCGTGGGCGTCGCGCGACTTGGGGAGGAAGCCCGAGACTCCGGAGGCGAGAGCTCGGCGCAGCACACCCGGTCGCGCGTGCCGCGTCACCACGATGCACCGGGTCGCGACGGTGCGGAGCAGCCTCTCGGCGACGTCGACGCCGTCGAGCCCCGGCATCTCGAGGTCGAGGAGGCAGATGTCGGGAGCGAGACGGGCGGCCTCGACGAGCGCCTCCTCGCCGTCGGCGCACTGCGCGACGACCTCGATGTCGTCCTCGAGAGCGAGGAGCGAGGCCAGCGCCGAGCGGATCATCGCCTCGTCGTCGGCGATCAGCACGCGGATCACGGCTCGAGCCCCGCCGGCACTATGACCGTCACGCGGAACGCCTGCCGGCCGCGATCGACCTCGAGGGTGCCGCCCGCCTCGGCGACGCGGCGGGCGACGCCCTCGAGCCCCGCGCCTCCGGAGTCGTCGGCGGGCGCCTCGGACTCGGGATCGTTCTCGATGTCGAACCGCCACGACGCCTCCGCGGGCTGCAGCGAGAGCCGCGCCCAGTGCCCGCCGCCGTGGCGGAGGACGTTCGTGGTCGTCTCGCGGACGACGGGGCCGAGCACCGCGGCCGGCGCGAGGTCGGCGGAGGGATGCACCGACGCCTCCGCGGAGACGCCCGCCGCCCGCAACAGGTCGACGGCGTTCGCCAGCTCGTCGCCGAGCGGCACCGAGCGGAACCGGGTCGCGAGATCGCGCGTGCCCTGCCGGGCCTCGTCGACGCTGGTGCGTGCGGCGCGCAGCTGGGCGAGTGCCGCCTCCGGATCGGCCGCCATCAGACGCTCGGCGAGCTCGAGCTGCAGGGCGATCACCTGCAGGTGGTGCCCCTGCAGGTCGTGCACGTCGGTCGCCACCCGGAGGCGCTCCTGGGTGGCGCCGAGCCGCGCTTCGGAGGCCCGCGCACGGTCGAGCATCGCGAGGACGTCCCACCACCAGAGCGAGAGCACCGTCATCGCGGGCAGGGCGGTCGAGTAGAAGCCCAGGAGGAGCGCGCCCTCGTGATCGGTGCGGATCGCGCCGAGCCGCAGGTCGATGATCCAGAGCGCGGCCAGCACGGCGGTCGCGGCGATCACGATGCGGACGCGGAGGCCGGGACCCCAGTCGAGCAGCACGAGCACCTGCACCACCGGGAACGCCGCCATGACCCACGAGCCCGTGACCACGGCGGCGAGCGCGCCGTAGCCGACGGCGATCGCCAGGGGCACGAGGGAGCCGGCCGAGAGCAGCGGTGTGCTCGATCCCGAGCGGAGGCGGTAGCCCAGCAGCAGAGGCACCTGTGCGGCGAGCCAGACGAGCCCGCCGAGACCGACCGCGGCGACGGCGGCAGGGCCGGCGGGGAGCTGCGACGACGTCCAGACCAGTACGAGCACGGTGTCGAGGAACAGGACGCCGGTGAGGGTGTACCACCAGGTCGCGGTGATGCTCCGGGTGAGCAGCACGGTCGAGCGCGCGACGTCGATCCCGGGCCCCGCCTGCATGCTCACGCGCCCACCCTACGGGCGTGACAGATGTCACGGATCGGACGGGAGGAGCGCCCGCCCGGCGGTGACAGAGGGGCACTTCCGTCGCCTTCCGGACCCCGCTGGACTGGAGGCACGACAGGACGAACCCGTCCCCGACTCGTCAGGAGCCCGCCATGAGCGTCATCACCACCTTCCAGGATCTCGTCGCGCAGGTCCCCGACCTCGTCCAGCCGATCATCGTCGCCGCCGCCGGGGCGGTGCCGTTCGTCGAGGGCGAGGGGGCGGCCACGATCGGCATCATCGGAGGCGTGCACCCGGTGATCGCCGCGCTCGCCGCCGTCGTCGGCAACTTCGCCTGCGTCGCGCTGGTCGTACTGCTGAGCTCCGGGGCACGGCAGGCCGTCGTGAACCGCAGGCGAGTGTTGGTCACCGCCGGCGGCCCGGGCGAGCCCGCCCCCGCGCCGACGCCCCGCCGGGCGAAGTTCCAGCGCGCCTTCGAGCGCTACGGGGTTCCCGGAGTGAGCCTGCTCGGCCCGCTGCTGCTGCCCACTCAGTTCACGGCCTCGATGCTGGCGGCCGCCGGGATCGAGCGGGTGCGGATCCTCGTCTGGCAGGGCATCGCCATCGTCGCGTGGACGACGATCGTCTCGGTCATCGTGTCGGGCGTGCTGTCGACGGTCGGCTGACGCCCGGGGCAGTGCGACCCGTCGCAGACGGCCCGTCCGAGCGCTGCTCGACGGGCCGTCTGCGACGTGTCAGAGCGCGCCGACGAGGTGCCCCTGGCGGCCGTCGCGCGCGAAGACCGGGATGACGTCGAGGGGCGCAGCGGCGGAGATCCACTGGCCACCGTCGTACTCGGCGCCACTGGACAGCTCGGTCCAGCTCGCCCCCGCCGGGAGGTAGACCTCGCGCGAGACCGCCCCCGCCTCGGTGACCGGCGCGACGAGCAGGTCGGGGCCGAACAGGTACTGGTCGGCGAGGGTCCAGGCGATCGGATCCCCCGGGAACCCGTGGAAGACGCCGCGCATGACCGGCTGACCGGCCTCGTGCGCCTCCCGCATCACCTCGCGCGTGTAGGGCCGGAGCAGCTCGCGCAGCCTCAGGAGCGCCTCGAGCACCGGAGTGGTCTCGTCGCCGAAGCTCCAGATCTCGTTCGCGGCTCCCGACGGGGCTCGCCGCGAGCCGTCCGCGGCCCGGACGGGTTCCGACGGAGCCCGGTCGCCGTGCAGGCGCATCACCGGGCTGAAGGCTCCGAACTGGAACCAGCGCACCAGGAGCTCCCGGAACGCCGGGTCGCCCGGGTCTCCTCCGGCGAAGCCGCCGATGTCGGTGGTGAACCACGGGATGCCCGCCACTCCCATGTGGATGCCCGCCGTGATCTGGTGCCGCAGGTCGGCGAACGTGGAGTGGATGTCTCCCGACCACACCAGTGCGCCGTAGCGCTGACTGCCCGCCCACGCGGTGCGGACGAGGTTCACGATCTCGGTCTCGCCGCCGGCCCGCTGCCCCTCGTAGAACCCTCGGGAGAACGCCTGGGGGTAGATGTTGCCGACCTGCACGGTCGGACCTGCGGCGTAGCGGTAGTTGTCGTAGTCGTAGACGCCGAACTCGGGCTCGGCCTCGTCGAGCCAGAACAGCCGGATGCCGTGCTCTCCGTAGTTGCGACGGCACGCCTCCCAGACGAAGCGGCGCGCGTCGGCGTTGGTCGCGTCGTAGAAGGCGCTCGGACCCTCGAACTGCATGTGCAGGTCGAGGCCGCGCTCGGCCTTGACGAGGAGGTTGCCCCTCTTCATCGCGACGTAGTTCTCGGACTCGACCGAGACCTGCGGCCAGACCGAGACCATCAGCTCGATCCCCAGCTCGCGCAGCTCCGCGACCATCGCGGAGGGATCGGGCCAGAACTCCTCCTCGAAGCGGAAGTCGCCCATGTGCGGCCAGTGGAAGAAGTCGGCGACGATCACGTCCATCGGCAGCCCACGGCGCTTGTGCTCCCTGGCGACCTCGAGCAGCTGCTCCTGGTTCCAGTAGCGCAGCTTGCACTGCCAGAAGCCGAGCCCGTGCTCGGGCATCATCGGCACGTGGCCGGTGGCGTCGGCGTAGGCCCGGGTGATGGCCGCGGGGGTGTCGCCCGCGGTCACCCAGTAGTCCAGCTGCTTCGACGACTCCGCCGTCCACTCGGTGCGGTTCGAGGCGAACGTCGCCCGGCCGATCGCGGGGTTGTGCCAGAGGAACCCGTAGCCCCGGCTCGAGAGCACGAACGGCACGCTCGACTGGGAGTTCCGGTGCGCGAGCTCGAGCGTGCATCCCTTGAGGTCGAGGATGTCCTGCTGGTACTGCCCCATCCCGTAGAGCTTCTCGTCGGCGGCCGTCTCGAAGAGGGCGGTCAGCCGGTAGTCGCCCCCGAGGTGCGGTCGCTGCTCGCGAGCGCGCAGCTTGAGAGCGCCTCCGCTGCCGAGCTCCGAGAAGAGGAGCTCCCCGCGGGCGTCGAAGAAGGAGAGCGCACAGGAGGTCTCGTGGTAGCCGGTCTGGTACCCGTAGCCCTCCTCCTGCTCGAGGACGACGGTGAGACCGCCGTTGCGGAGCGTCGCCCGCGAGCCCTCGATCCGCACCTCCGGCTCGATCGGCTCGGGCGCGACGAGCGCCCAGTCGGTGTCGAGCACCTCGCCCATCCTGACGGCGCGGACCCGGACGCTGTCGGCTCCCCACGGCTCGACGACGATCGTCTCGCCGTCGCCCCGCCAGACGAGGCGCGTGCCCTCGAGGTCGAATGCCTGCTGGTTCATCTGTTCCTTCGAGTCGGTCATCTCAGTCCTTGACCGCGCCCGCGGTCACGCCTGCCGAGACGTAGCGCTGCGCGACGATCAGCAGGACGGCGGCGGGGATGGAGGCGATCACGGCGGTCGCCATGATCCCGTTCCAGTTGGTGGTGGTCGATCCGATGTAGCGGTAGAGCCCGAGCGTGAACGGGACGATGCTGTTGCCCGACGTGAGCGAGTTCGCGTTGAGGAAGTCGGCCCAGGCGAACAGGAACGAGAACAGCCCCGCGGTCACGATCGAGTTGCGGCTGAGCGGGATCACGATCGAGACGAACGAGCGCCAGTTGCTCGCACCGTCGATCCGCGCAGCCTCGATCAGCTCGTCCGGGATCCCGAGCATGAAGGCGCGCAGGATGATCACCGCGAACGGGACCGACGCGGTCGCGTCCGCCAGGATCAGGCCGGGATAGGTGTTGAGCAGCCCGAGCGCGTTGTAGATCGCGAACAGGGCGGTCACCAGGACGATCCCGGGGATCATCTGCGCGAGCAGGAACACGAACATCACGAGGCCCGTGCCGCGCACCCGGAACTTCGCCATCGCGAAGGCGGCGGGGAGCGCGATGGCCAGCGTGAGGATCACGCAGCCGATCGAGATCACCAGGCTGGTGATCAGGTTCGGCAGCTGGGTCGAGAAGGCCTGGACGTAGCCGTCGAGCGTCGGGTCGGAGGGGAACAGGCTCGGCGGGGACTGGATGAGGTTCTGCGGCTTGGTCAGCGAGACGTTGACCATCCAGTAGAGCGGGAAGAGCAGGAACCCGCAGAGGACCATCGCGATGACGACGTCGATCCCGCGTCGCAGCGGGGTGGTGATCTGGTTCATCCGAAGGTCTCCTTGCGCTGAGCGCGGATGTAGACGACTCCGAAGACGAGGGCCACGATCACGAGGATCTGGCCGGCCGCGGCGCCGACGCCGAACTCGAGGTCGGTGAAGGACTGCTCGTAGGCCCAGGTCGCGAGCGTGTGCGAGCTGTTGGCCGGGCCGCCCTTGGTGAGGATCCAGATCACGTCGAACACCTTGATCGTGTAGACGAGACCGAGCAGGAGCGTCACCGAGGTGACCGGTCGCAGCAGCGGCCAGGTGATGCTCCAGAAGGTGCGCCAGCGGCTCGCTCCATCGAGCGCCGCCGCCTCGTAGAGGTTCTCGGGGATGCCCTGGAGACCACCGTGCAGCAGCACCATGTTGAACGGGATGCCCAGCCAGATGTTCGCGATGATGACCGCCCAGAGCGAGACCGACGGGTCGGTCAGCCAGCCGATCTGGGAGCCGAGCGCGGCGTTGAGGACTCCGAACTGCTGGTCGAAGATCCAGCGCCACGCCGTCGCCGAGACGATCAGCGGCAGCAGCCACGGCAGGAGGATCAGCGAGCGGAACGTCGCCGACAGCGGGAAGCGGCGGCTGAAGAACAGGGCGAGGGCCATGCCGATCGTGAACTGGCCGGCGAGCGACACCACCGTGAAGACGACCGTGTGCCAGGCGATGCTGCCGAAGATCGGGTCGGTGACGACGGTGAGGTAGTTGTCGAACCCGACGAACGGGGCATCACCCGTGACGAAGGCGGCCGGTCCGAAGTCCTGGAAGCTCAGGACGACGCCCCGGATGATCGGGTAGACGAAGAAGACGGCGAGGAAGACCACCACGGGCGCCATGAAGGCGATCGCGGCGAGCCTCAGGTGGGAGCGCGGCCGACGGCGGGCGGGCGGCCGGGTGGCCGCCTCGCCCGCGACCGGCGCCGTGAGGACGGCGGGGTCGGTCATCCGCTGCTACTCCAGGCTCGCTGCGGCGTCGTCGAGAGCGGCCTGCGGCGTCTTCGAGCCGGTCAGAGCCTCCTGGAGCGCCGTCCACAGCGCCTTCGAGGTGTCGGGGTAGGCGACGCCGAGATCGCTCGTGCGTCCCTGGGCGACCGAGATCGCCTCGACCCACGGCTCGAGCGCCGGATCCTCGGTCGCCTGCTCGGCGGCGGCATCGGCGTACGGCATGATGTACGACTGCCCCGCGGCCCAGGCCTTGAGGTTGTCGGGCTCGATCATGCACTGCGCGAACTCGGCGGCGAGCGTCTGCTTCGCCTCGTCGGAGGCGACGACCTCGACGAACTCCCCACCGAGCGGGCTGGGAGCGGCGCCGCCGTCCTTCGCGGGGATCGGGACGACTCCGTAGTTCATGCCGGCCTCGTCGAGGGCGGAGAGCTGCCAGGTGCCGTTGACCATCATGCCGAGCTTGCCGGCGAGGAACTGGTCGCGGACGTCCTGCTGGTTCGCGTTCACGTTCGCCTGCGAGGCCGAGCCGTCCTGCACGAGGTCGGTCCAGAGCGCTAGCGCCGACACGGCGTCGTCCGACGAGATGTCGTCGAGCGTCGCTCCCGAGCCCCAGAAGAACGGGAGGAACTGGAAGGTGCCCTCCTCCGTGGCGTTCGCCGAGAAGCCCAGGCCCTTGACGTCGCCCGAGGTGAGCGCGGCCGCCGCGGCGGACAGCTCGTCCCACGTGGTCGGCGGCGTGACTCCCGCCGCGTCGAGGAGATCCTTGTTGTAGAAGAGCGCGAGCGTGTTCGCTCCGATCGACGAGCCGTAGGTCTTGCCGTCGAGCTGCCCGGCGGCGAGCACGTTCGGCAGGACGTCCGACGTGTCGAGCCCCGAGACCGAGTTGTCGACGAGGAGGCCGGTGTCGGCGAACTTCGCCACGTTCGGGTTGTCGAGGATGACCAGGTTCGGGGTGGTCTTCGACGAGGCGGCCTGCAGCAGCTTCGTCGTGAGGTCGGGGTCCGAGGTCCGCTCGAGGGTGACGCCGGTCGACGTCTCGCAGGCGGACAGGAGCTTCCCGTAGGGCGACGACTCGTCGTACTGGGTGAAGCCGTCCCAGATGGTCAGGGAGCTGTCCGAGCTGTCGGAGCCTCCACCCGCGCTGCACGCGCTGAGGGCGACTCCGGCGAGGAGGACGAGGGAGGCGGCGCCTGCTGCTCGTCGGGTGCTGTTCTTCACGGTATTCCTCTCTGAATACGGTCGGTTCGAGCGGTGGCTCGTGCCGGAGGGCGTGCTCGGAGGGGATCCGTCGGTGGCATCCGCTCGAGAACGTGGCGAGCCTAACTGAGTTGGAGAACCGGTTCAATAGATTTCGGAGAACCGGTTCTCCAGCGCACCGCGGAGAGCGAGCGACGGGCGTCGGGAGTCAGGATCCGGCGGGCCGCCGCGACGCGAAGATGCTGCGCTTCTCCCCCGCGACGAGGGGAGCCGTCGTGCCGAAGTCGTGCACCACGGCGGGCAGGAGCTCCGTGACTCCGGGGGCCGCGACGCCCGAGAGCTCGTCGAGCACGAGGTTGACCGCGCGGGAGACCATCTCCTCGCCCGGCAGATCGATGACGGTGACCGGCCGCTCGGCGTTCCTCATGACCGCCTCCGGTGCGACGGTCAGGATCGAGCAGTCATCCGGAATGGACAACCCGAGCGCCATCAGCCGCTCGACGAACGGCTCGAGCTCGCCGGGACCGTGAGTGATCACCGCGCTCAGCTCGGGCAGCACCGTCTGGGCCTGCTCGAGCCACACGTCGATGTCCTCGGTGCTCGGGATGACCGCGCCGCGCACTCCCCGGATCCTGCACTGATCGAGGAACCCCGCGCGGAAGCGCAGGGCGAAGGCGTACTCGCGCCCGTGGACGTCGGGGCCCAGTCCGAGGACCGCGATCTCCTCGTGGCCCAGCCCCACGAGGTGATCGACGGCGACGCGCCCCGCGCTCTCGAAGTCGAGGTCGATCGCGCTGAACGGGCCGCCCTCCCCCGGGTACCCCACGAGGGCGGTCGGCAGGCCGATGCTCGCGAGCACCGGCAGACGCGGGTCGTCCTGCCGGATGTCCATCACGACGAGCGCATCGGCGAGCACGTCGCGCGCCAGCTCGTCCTCGCCGGTGCCCATCATCAGCAGATCGAAGCCGCGGGCGCGGGCCGCGTACATGGCCGCGCGCACGAAGCGCATGAAGACGTCGACGTCGGTCTGCCGCGACTCCGGGTCGACGGAGGCGAAGAAGCCGAGGATGTTCGTCCGCCGCAGCGCGAGCGCCCTCGCCATCGGGTCCGGACGGTAGCCGAGCCGCGCGACGCTCTCGAGGACCCGCCGGCGCGTCGCCTCCGGCAGCTTCTTGTTGCCCGAGAGGACGTAGGAGACCGTGCTCCGTGCGACCCCCGCATCGGCCGCGACGTCCCGGATGGTCACCATGTCCTCAGCGTAACCAGCGCGGAGTGATCGTCGGCCCCCGAGACGACCGGGCACCCGAGGCGCATGATGGTCGGCATGAGCGATCAGCCCGAGCGGTGGACCCGTGCGACGACCTACCCGGACATGTGGACCGACCCCGAGGAAGACCCCCGCGAGGGCGTGAGCCCCGACGGAGAGCTGCCCACCCTCCAGGACTACCTGTCGGCCTACCGGCAGACGCTCGTGATGAAGTGCGACGGGCTGACTCCGGAGCAGCTGGCCCGGCGCTCGGTACCCCCGTCGACGATGTCGCTGCTCGGACTCCTCCGCCACCTGGCCGAGGTGGAGCGGGACTGGCGTGGGTGGCTCACGATGGAGGCGCCTCCCTCGAAGATCTACGGCGCCCGCGACGCCGACTTCGACGGGGCGGTCGGCGACCAGGAGGTCGTGGATGAGGCGCTCGAGTCGCTGCGGCGGGAGCAGCGGGACACCGACGCCGCGCTCGCCGAGCACTCCGACCTCGGCGAGCGGGTCGGACGCGACGGGATCGCGATCCGGGAGCTGCTCGTGCACCGGATCGAGGAGTACGCCCGGCACTGCGGGCACGCCGACCTGCTGCGCGAGTGCGTCGACGGCCGCGTCGGGCAGTGACGGGCAGGGACGGGAAGGGAAGGGCAGGGAAGGGCGGTGAAGGGCGGTGACGGCGGCGCGCCGTCAGCCGGGCGGAGGGACCGACGTCAGCGGCGGTCGAGGAGCGCGACCAGGGCCGGTTCCACCTCGGCCTCGGTGATGTGGCCCGCGACGACGAGCTCGGCGAGACCGTGGACCGCCCCCCAGACCGCGGTGGTCAGCGCGGCGACCGCTGCGGAGGAGGCGTCCGCGGGCAGGAGCGCGGCGGCGGCGCGGGCGAGGACCTCCTCGACCTGGTCGATCAGCGGAGCCATCGCGGCGCTCGGCGACCCCGGGACGCAGACCTCGGGGTCGTAGACGACCCGGAAGCGCTCGGGGTGACGGGCGGCGTAGCCGACGTAGGAGACTCCGATCAGCACCGCGCCCGCCTGGGCCGACCGTCCGGCCGCCCGCCCCTGCGCCTCGGTCACCGCTGCGAGCAGCTCGGCCATGCTGACCTCGCTGAGCCGCTTCAGCAGCGCCGTGCGGTCGCCGAAGTGATGGTAGGGCGCGTTGTGGCTGACCCCCGCCGCTCGCGCGACCTCGCGCAGGCTCAGCGTGGCGTGCCCCTGCGTGCGGAGGAGCTCGAACGCGGCCGCCTCGAGAGCGGGGGCGAGGTTCCCGTGGTGGTAGGCGGCAGGTGATCTTGACACGAGCAACATCGTAGCCCTAGCCTCGGAACCGCTGATATGGACACTGTCCACATTCTGGGCGTCGTCCAGATCGGCACTCATCCCAGATCGGCATTCAGCCTTGGAGGAACCGTGCACACCCTGATCATCGACGGACACCCGAACCCCGGTTCGCTCTGCGCCGCGCTCGCCCGGAACTACGCCGACGCCCACGGCGACGCGAGGGTCCTCGCCGTGCGCGATCTCGAGTTCGACCCGGACATGCGCTTCGGCTACACCCGCCGGCAGGAGCTGGAGCCCGATCTCGAGCGGGCCTGGGAGCTGCTGGACGAGGCGCGCCACGTGGTCGTCGTCACGCCCGTCTGGTGGGGCTCGGTTCCCGCCGTGCTCAAGGGGTTCTTCGACAGAGTCCTGCTGCCGCGCCGCGCCTACCGCACGAAGGAGAACGGCTTTCCGGAGGGACTGCTGACCGGGCGGACGGGTCGCGTGATCGTGACCTCCGACTCGCCGCGCTGGTACCTGCGGCTGGTCGGGGACACCACGGTGCGGCACGTCCGGCAGACGACCCTGCGCTTCTGCGGGGTCCGGCCGGTGCGGGCGACCCGGTTCGGGCCGGTGAAGGCATCGACTCCGGAGCAGCGGGACACGTGGCTGGCCGAGGCCGGCCGACTCGGCCGACTCGATGCGAAGCGGAGCGGTCGCCCCCGTCAGCGCGAGCGGCGCACCAGCTCGTGCACCCAGGCCAGCTTCTCGGCGATCACCGGAGTGATCACGAACGGGTAGAGGTCGTCCTTGCCCATCGAGCGGTTCACGCTGTTGAGGGCGAGCGAGAAGGCGTGCCACCGGCTGAGGATCTCGGGCATCTCGAGCCCCGACACCCGCTCGGCGCCGGTCGCGTGCTCGCTGCCGACCAGCGACTCCGGGATGCGGCCCCACGGACCGGCGACGCTCACGCCGACCGTGGCCGTCGTCTCGAGCGCGTCGGTGATGTGGAGGTAGTGGGCGAACGTCTCGGCGAAGTCCTCCCAGGGGTGGGTGGTCGCGTACTGCGAGATGTGGTCGCGCGCCCAGTCCTCGCCCGCCGAGCCGCCTCCGTAGTGGGAGTCGAGCGCCGCGGCGTAGTCGGCCCTCTCGTCGCCGAAGAGCCCGCGGAAGGCGGGGACCAGGTCGGTGCCCTCGACGAGCAGCTGCCAGTAGTAGTGGCCGATCTCGTGGCGGAAGTGGCCGAGCATGGTGCGGTAGGGCTCGCCGAGGCGCGCCTTGAGGGCCTCGCGGTGCGCGTCGTTCCCCTCGGAGAGGTCGACGGTCACGACTCCGTCGGCGTGCCCCGTGGTGACGTTCTGCCCCTGCGCGGACGACAGGAGCTCGAAGGTGAGCCCCGCGGAGCCGGTGCGGCGCTGCACGGGCAGGTCGAGGTGGCGCAGCTGGCGCACGAGGCGCCGCTTCGCGAACTCGGCGACGGTCAGCTGGCTCAGGGTCGCCGCGTCGTAGACCGCGGGCCGCACGCCCGTGAGAGCGCACGACGCGCAGGCGCCGCCGGTCCCCTCCCCCGCGAGCCAGCTGCAGCCGATGGTGTCGCGGTAGCGGCAGAGCTGCCGCCCCGCGGCCTCGGCCAGCTCGTCCCCGTCGAGGTCGTAGGCGAGTGCGGTGCGGCAGCGGAGGCACACCGCGTCCTCGAACTCGACGCGGGCCTCGCAGTGGGGACAGCCGAACACGCGCATGCCCTCGACCCTAGCCAGCCGCGCGGGCGCCCGTGGGGGGTTGCCCGAACCGACTAGGCGATGCGGATCAGCTTCTTGTTGACGAACTCCTCCAGTGCGCTCCGGCCCATCTCGCGGCCGGTGCCCGAGCGCTTCACGCCGCCGAACGGGAGCTCGGCGGCATCGCCGAGGACGAGGTTGATCCAGACCATGCCGGCGTCGATCCGGTCGGCGAGACGCAGCGCCTGCTCGCTGTCGGTCGTGTAGAGGTAGGAGCCGAGGCCGTAGGGCGTGTCGTTGGCCAGCGTGATCGCCTCGTCCTCGTCGTGCACCCGGTAGAGCGCCGCGACGGGGCCGAAGAACTCCTCGCGGTAGGCGTTCATCGCGGGGGTCACGTCCTCGAGGACGGCGGGCGGGAAGAAGTTGCCGGTGACCTCGCCGCTCGCGCGCACCGTCGCGCCCTGCTCCACGGCGGCGGCGAGCTGCGACTCGAGCCGCTCGGTGGCGGCGGAGGAGGAGAGCGGCCCGAGCAGCGTCCCCTCCGCGAAGGGGTCGGCCGGCTGGGCGGCGGTGAACGCCTCGGTGAACTTCGCCGCGAACTCGTCGTAGAGCTCGTCGATGACGATGAAGCGCTTGGCGGCGTTGCACGACTGGCCGTTGTTGTCGAGCCGGGCGGCGACCGCGTCCTCGACCGCCTTGTCGAGGTCGTCGGTCGACAGCAGGATGAACGGGTCGGAGCCGCCCAGCTCGAGCACGACCTTCTTGAGGTGACGGCCGGCGATCTCGGCGACGGCCGCTCCCGCGCGCTCGGAGCCGGTGACCGAGACCCCCTGCACGCGCGGGTCGGCGATGACGGTCGCGGCCTGGTCGTTGCTCGCGTAGAGGTTGACGTAGACGCCGGAGGGGGCGCCCAGCTCCTCGGCCGCGGTGCGGAAGATGTCGGCGATGGCGGCCGCCGACTCCGGGCACTGCGGGGCGTGCTTCAGCAGGATCGTGTTGCCCGCGACGATGTTCGGCCCCGCGAAGCGGGCGACCTGGTAGTAGGGGAAGTTCCAGGGCATGATGCCCAGCAGCACGCCGAGGCCCGCGCGGCGGACGAACGCGGAGCCCGTGCCGTCGGAGAGCGCGATCGGCTCGTCGGCGAGGAAGGCTTCGCCGTTGACGGCGTAGTAGCGGTAGATGTCGGCGGCGAAGCCGACCTCGCCGGCCGCCTGGTCGAGCGGCTTGCCCATCTCGCGCACGATGATCTCGGCGAGTGCATCGGCCCGCTCGACGTGCAGGTCGGCCACGCGCGCGATCAGAGCGGCGCGGGTCGCGACGGGGACGGTGCGCGACCAGGAGGTGTAGGCGTCGTGGGCCGACCCGATCGCGGCGGTCAGCTCGGCGTCGTCGATGCCCGGGTACTCGCTCAGAGTGGTGCCGGAGGCGGGGTCGATCACGGCGTAGTGGGTGCTCATGCGGGCAGTGCTCCTTCGCGGTGGTGGGCTCGCGCCCCGGTGTCGTGCGGGGCGCCGTCGTCCTCGTCGAGGATCTCCTGCGCCAGTCGGCGTCCGACGCGGATCGCGCCGTCGACGTGCTGGTAGCCCTCGGCAGCGAGGTCGCTCGACCCGAAGCGGAGGGGCCCGACCGGCTCGAGCTGGAGCGCGCCGTAGCGGGTCAGCCCGCCCAGGTCGAAGCTCGCGGCGTAGGCGCCCTGGGTCCACTCCTCCGAGGCCCAGTCGCTCTCGTAGTAGACGACGGGATCGAGCGCGGCCGGGCCGTAGTAGGCGGCCAGGGAGTCGAGGATCGCGGCCTTCCGCTCGGCCTCGGGGAGGCGCAGCATCCGGTCGGCCTTCTCGTCCGAGACGAAGCCGACCAGGGTGCCGCGCTCCTCACCGGCGTTGGAGTTGTCGTAGGCCTCGTGCACGAGCGCGTGCGGGCTGAACGCGGTGCCCGACAGACCGTCGGCCCGCCAGAACGGCGTCGCGTAGGTCGCGTGGACCTTGATCACGAGCCCGAGCGACTGGTGCTGCAGCGCCTGCTGGCGCAGGCGCGGGAGGGGAGGATCGAACGCGATGCGGCCGACGAGGTTCGGCGGCACCGCGACGATCGCGTGGCGGGCGTGCACGGTCAGCGCGTCGGTGCGCACCTCGACTCCCTCGTCGGTCCAGTGCACGGAGCGGACCGGCTGCCCGAGGAGGACGCGCTCGGCGCCCAGCCGCTCGGCGAGCAGCTCGGGAACCCGCTGGAGCCCGCCGAGCACGCGCTTGTCGAGGATGAAGTCGGCGTCGACCAGGTGGCTGAACGCGCCGGCGCTCGCCGCCATCAGGAGCGCCTGCAGCAGCGAGAAGGAGTGCGCGGGCTTGGTGAGCATCGCGTCGGCGACGAAGAGCGCGATGTTGGCGCGCGCCTCCGCGTCGTCGGTCTGCTCCTCGAGCCAGGCGCTGAAGCTGATGCGGTCGTAGTCGTGGGCGAGCGGATGCGCCCACGGCGCGGCCGGGTCGGTCTCGGCCACCAAGCGGTCGAGCAGGGCGATCAGGCGGGCGATCTCGGCCTCGGTGGCCGCGGTGCCGGGGAAGATGTCGCCGGTGAAGCGGCGCGCCCGGCCGTCGGCGCCGATGTAGACGCTCTCGCCGTCGCGGTAGCGGGAGTAGGTGTCGAGGCCGAGCTCGGCGAGGGTCTCGAGCAGGGCGGTCTGGTCGGGCGAGACCCACTGCCCGCCGATCTCGAGCAGCTGGCCCTCGACCTCGCGCGTCTCGAGCCGGCCGCCGACGCGGTCGCGGGCCTCGAGGACGACGACGCCGCGGCCCTGCTCGTGCAGGCGGAGGGCGGCGGTGAGCCCGGTGGCTCCGGCTCCGATCACGACGACGTCGTGCTCGATTCGGGTCATGACAACTCTTTCCGTCGGCGATCGCCGTATTGCGCAAGGGATCACGGATGATTTTGGCACAGGAACAGCCGAAATGGGCGGTGCGCTGGCAGCAGCCCGGTATTACATAGGCGTGCTATCTTTATGGCTCTGGGGCTCCTGTCCCCGAGAAAGGTCCCACGCCGTGACCACCTCCTCCTCCCCCGCAGCAGGCGGCTCGATCCTCAAGCAGCCGCTCGCCGTCTGGGCCGTCGCCTTTGCCGCGGTCATCGCCTTCATGGGCATCGGCCTGGTCGACCCGATCCTCCCCGCGATCGCCGAGAGCCTCGAGGCGACGCCGACCGAGACCTCGCTGCTGTTCACCAGCTACCTGGTGATCACCGGTGTCGTGATGTTCTTCACCAGCTGGCTCTCGAGCCGCATCGGCGCGAAGAAGACGCTGATGATCGGCCTCGTGCTGATCGTGGTGTTCGCCGCTCTCGCCGGCACCGCGGGCAGCGTCGAGGGTGTCATCGGGTTCCGCGCCGGCTGGGGCTTCGGCAACGCGCTCTTCATCTCGACCGCGCTCTCGACCATCGTCGGCGCGGCCAGCGGAGGCTCGTCGGCCGCGATCGTGCTCTACGAGGCCGCACTGGGCATCGGCATCGCGATCGGGCCGCTGCTGGGCGGCCTGCTCGGCAGCGTCTCGTGGCGCGGACCGTTCTTCGGCACCGCGGTGCTGATGGCCGTCGGCTTCGTCGCCATCGCGACCCTCCTCCGCGAAGACGGACCCCGCCCCGCGCCGACCCCGCTCTCGGCTCCCTTCGCCGCGCTGAAGGTCCCGGCGATCCGCACCCTGGCCGGCGCCGCGCTCTTCTACAACATCGGCTTCTTCGTGTTGCTCGCCTACACGCCCTACCCGCTGGGGCTCGACGAGATGGGCCTGGGCTTCACCTTCTTCGGCTGGGGTCTCGGAGTCGCGATCACCTCGGTGTTCGTCGCGCCGCTGCTGACGAGGCGGTTCCCCCGCACGCTCGTCCTGCGCGCCGTGCTCGTCCTGCTCGCGCTCGACCTCGTCGCCGGTGGCCTGGCGATCTCGTCGCGGGTCGGGCTCATCGTCTGCATCATCGTCGGCGGCCTGCTGCTCGGCGTCGTCAACACCGTGCTCACCGAGTGCGTGATGGAGGCGACAGACCTCCCGCGGTCCGTCGCCTCCTCCGCCTACTCGGGTGTGCGGTTCCTGGGCGGTGCGATCGCCCCGCCCGCCGCCTCCGCCCTCGCCGCCGCGATCTCGCCCGCGTTCCCGATGTACGCCGCCGCGGGCGCCGTGCTGGTCGCGTCGCTGATCGTGCTGCTCGGTCGGCGCACCCTCGCGCGCGCCGACTCCCACGGCGAGGAGCCGGTGGTCGTCGAGGCCGAGTCCATCACGTTGGGCGAGTAGCCGACCCCTGTCGTATCGCGACCCCTGGATCCGCGAGCGCAACGCGGAATCGCGTGCCAAGCGATTCCGCGAAGCGAACGCACGACGCTCTGCGGTACTTCACCGCCTCGAGAAGCCGACTGCGGGAGGGGCGGCGGGGACGCCCCTCCTAGAGAGCACTGCCGAGCTGGGGGTAGACCGCCTCAAGAGGGCCGGACAGCCCGGCCTTCACCTGGCGGCTGGTCTCGTCGGCCAGGACCTCGAAGGCCCCGGACTCGAGTCCGTCGTAGGTCTGCCCCACGACGTCGACCGGGCTCGACTTGGGGCCCTCGACCCCGGCGGCCATCGGGGTGTCGACATAGCCGACGTGCAGGCCGAGCACGTGCACGCCCTGCGGCGCCAGCTCGAGCCGCAGCGAGTTCGTGGCCGACCAGAGCGCCGCCTTCGAGGCGCTGTAACCGCCGGCCACCGCGAACCAGCTCAGCGCGGAGTGGACATCGACGATCGCCGCGCCGTCGGCCTCGACGAGACGCGGCGCGAACGCCGTCGCGAGCAGCACCGGCGCGAAGAAGTTCGTCTCCATCACGGCGCGCAGCTCGTCGGCGCTCAGCTCGAGGAGGCTGCGGCTCGCCGCGGAGACACCCGCGTTGTTGACGAGGACGGTCACGTCGGGCGCGGCCTCGACGGCCGCGCGCACCGACTCCGCGTCGTTCACGTCGAGCACGAGCGGGACGATCCGCTCGTCGCCCCACTCCTTCGGGCGGCGGGCGGCGGCGTAGACCTTCGCGGCTCCGCGCGCGAGCGCCTGGGTGACGAACTCGGACCCGAGACCGCCGTTGGCTCCGGTGACGAGGACGACGGCTCCGTTGAGTGATGACATGGTGGGTGCTCCCTGGGCTCGGGTCGCGACGTCCGCGACCAGTGCTCTCGACAACCCGGATCCAGTAGGTTGGTATTCCCAACTCACTCGCACACCGAAGGAGCACCGATGGCCGCCCTCGAGATCACCCCCCGCGTCTGCCCGATCGCCGCCGGCCTCGAGGTCCTCGGCGAGCGCTGGAGCCTCCTCGTCCTCCGCGAGATCGCCTTCGGAGTGCACCGCTTCGACGGCATCCGGGCCTTCACCGGAGCTCCGCGCGACATCCTGACCGCGCGCCTGCGCAGCCTCGAGGAGCACGGGGTCATCGAGCGGATCCGGTACTCCGAGCACCCGCCGCGCTTCGAGTACCACTTCACCGAGGCGGGCCGCGAGGCGGTGCCGGTGCTCATCGCCCTCGCCGCGTGGGGCGAGCGCTGGGCGCGCGACCCCGAGGCGCGGCAGCCCTACGCGCACGACTGCGGCGCCCGGCTCGATCCGCGGCTGCACTGCGCGGAGTGCGGCGAACCGATGGGCGCCGACTCGATCGAGCTCGTCATCGGCTGAGCTCGTCGTCGGCTGAGCTCGTCGTCGATTGAGCTCAGGCCGCGACCTCGAACATCCGCGGCCGCAGCGGAGCCGTCAGCGGATCCGCGGCGCACGCCGCCAGCGCCGCCGCGAGCACTCCGGGCGCGGGTCGCGGAGAGCGCACGTACACGTCGACCCCCGCCGGGGTGAACGGAGTGCGCGCGAACCGCGTCAGCGCCCACCCCGCCTCCGGATCGGCCGCGACGAACGACCACCGGCTGCGCGCGAGAAGCGTCAGCGGCTCGACCCCGCGCCAGCGGAAGCCGAGCGGATCCGCGGGGTCGGGCGCGTCGATCCCGACCACGTAGCGCGTCGAGCGCCTCCCCCGCCAGCTCACCACGTCGCCCACCTCACCGCTCGGCAGCGGCGCGTAGGTGATCGCGACTCCGGCCCGCGAGCGCCAGAGCGGCAGACTCGACCCGCGCACGAACCACGTGCCCGTGGCCAGCGCCTCCCGGTCGATCACCGCAGGGCGTGCTCGACGTTGGAGCGGGCGAGCGCGATGGCCTCGCCCGCGCCCCCGTTCATCACGATCTTCGACATCGCCAGCGCGAAGCCCTTCACCTGGGCGCCCGTGATGGTCGGCGGCAGCGAGAGGGCGAGCGGATCGGTCACCACGTCGACGAGGACCGGTCCGCCGTCGGCCAGCGCCTCGCGCAGCGCGCCCTCGACCTCGCCCGGATCCTCGACGCGGATGCCGCGGATGCCGATCGCGGTCGCGACCTGCGCGTAGTCGACCATCGGCACGTCGACCGCGAAGTCGGGGAAACCGTCGACCAGCATCTCGACCTTCACGAGCCCCAGCGTCGAGTTGTTGAAGACGACGATGGTCACGGGCAGCCGATAGGCGGCCACTGTCACCAGCTCGCCCATCAGCATCGACAGTCCGCCGTCTCCGCTCAGCGACACGACCTGCCGGCCCGGGTGCGAGAGCTGCGCGCCGACCGCCTGCGGCAGGGCGTTCGCCATCGATCCGTGCAGGTAGGAGCCGATCAGGCGGCGCCGCCCGTTGGGGGTGATGTAGCGCGCCTGCCAGACGTTGCCCATGCCGGTGTCGGCGGTGACGATCGCGTCGTCCGACAGCAGTCCGTCGAGGGTGGAGGCGACCAGTTCGGGGTGGATCGGGCGCCGCTCCTTCACATCCGTGTACTTCCCGACGACTCCGGTGACGAGCTTCTCGTGCTTCTTCAGCATCTTGTCGAGGAAGCGGTGGTCCTTCCGCTTCACCAGCGGAGTGAGGGCGGTGAGCGTGGCCGCGACGTCTCCGTGAACCGGGTGCGCGACGCTCACCCTCCGGCCGAGCTTCGAGGCGTCGGAGTCGACCTGGGCGATCACGACCTCCGACGCGTCGGGCAGGAACTGCTCGTAGGGGAAGTCGGTGCCCAGCAGGATCAGCAGGTCGGCGTCGTGGATGCCGGCGTGGGCGGCTCCGTAGCCGAGGAGGCCGGTCATGCCGACGTCGTAGGGGTTGTCGTACTGGATCCACTCCTTGCCGCGCAGCGTGTGGCCGACGGGAGCGCCGACCAGCTCGGCGAAGGCGACGACCTCGTCGTGCGCGTTCTGCACTCCGGCTCCGGCGAAGATCGCCACGGTCCGGGCCTTGTCGATGGCGGCGGCGAGCGCCTCCACATCGGCCGCCGCCGGCACCAGGGTCGGAGTCGCCGGCAGCACGAACGCCGGGAACTCCCCGACCGCGTCGAGCTCGGCGATGTCGCCCGGGAGGGTCACCACGGCCACCCCGCGCAGGGCCACCGCACTGCGCATCGCGGCGTTGACCACGCGCGGCGCCTGGGCGGCGGTCGAGACCAGCTCGCGGTAGTTCGAGCACTCGACGAAGAGCCGGTCGGGGTGCGTCTCCTGGAAGTAGGAGGAGCCGATCTCGTTGCTCGGGATGTGGCTCGCGATTGCGAGGACGGGCGCTGAGGAGCGGTGCGCGTCGTAGAGGCCGTTGATCAGGTGCAGGTTGCCGGGGCCGCAGCTGCCCGCGCAGACCGCGAGCCTGCCGGTGAGCTGGGCCTCCGCGCCGGCGGCGAACGCGGCCGCCTCCTCGTTGCGCACGTGGATCCAGTCGATGCCTCCCTTCGCCGAGCCGCCGCTGCGGCGGACGGAGTCGACGATGGGGTTGAGGGAGTCCCCGACGATCCCGTAGATCCGGGAGACCCCGGCGTCGATGAGCTGAGCGATGAGCTGGTCCGCGACCGTCTTCTGAGCCATCTCCCTATTCGACTACCGACGGCAGCGGATCCGCTACCGGGTCGAGGAGAACAGCGGGACGCACACGCGCGGGCCCGTCTCGCCCTAGCCTGGGCCTGATCCTGTCACCGCTGCCTCGTCTGGAGTCGCTCATGAACCGCCGCCGTTCCTCCCTCGCCCTCGCCGCAGTGCTCGCGCTCGGCCTCACCGGCTGCTCGGGCCTGAACAGCCTGATGGGCGGCGAGACCCGCGACGAGTCGTCGGGCGAGATCACCGAGGGCGGGACGACCGACGTCTTCCAGCTGCGCGTCGGGGACTGCCTGAACGACGAGCTGACCGAGACCGCGACCGAGGTCACCGACGTCCCGACGGTTCCGTGCACCGAGCCGCACAGCTACGAGGTCTTCCAGAACGTCACGATGGCCGAGGCCGACGCCTACCCGGGAGAGGACGCGACCGTCGCCCAGGCCGAGACCGACTGCACGGCCGCGTTCGAGGGCTTCGTCGGCCTGAGCTACGAGGAGTCGCAGTACGACTTCAGCTACTACTACCCGACCGAGCAGAGCTGGGGCGGCGGGGACCGCGTCATCAACTGCCTGATCACCGACCCGGCGGGCCCGAACACGGGCAGCCTCGCGGGCGTCGCCGCCTGATCCCGTCGACCGGCGGTCAGGGAGCGGAGGGGCGCGGGAACAGGCGCAGCAGCAGGCCCGAGACGATCCAGATCGTCGCGATGCCGACGACCAGCCAGCCGGCCGGCAGCCCCGAAGCGGCACCCGCGAGCACCGCACCGACCGCGGCGGCCGCGGCGCGCAGGCCGGCACCGATGGTGAACACCTGCGAGCGCACGGTCGCCGGGCTCTCCTGGTCGCGCAGGAGCAGCATCGCGGCGTTCGCCGGCGCCGTGAAGATCCCGGCCGCGGCGAACGCGGCGACCGTCGCGATGATGCCGAGGTCGGGTGCCGCCACCAGCAGCGAGACGCCCGTCGCGACGAAGCCCGCCCCCATCACCCAGGCGGGCGGCCGGTGCGTCCACCTCCGGGCCGCAACGGCGATCGCGCCGACCAGCCCGCCGACGGCGAAGGCGGTGAGGATCCAGGCGGCGGCAGCCGTGGTGCCGAGCCGCTCGATCGAGAGGCCGATCGCGGCGACCCCCGCGGCGCCTCCTCCGACCTGGCTGAGCGTGCCCGACAGGGTCACCACGGCGATCGGCCGATGGCGGACGAGGTGCGTGATCCCGGCGGCGATGGTGGCGCGGACCCCGATCGTCGGGGCGGGGCGCGCGTCCATCACGAGGACGAGCGAGCCGAGGACGCCCACGAGCGCCAGCCCGGCCATCGCGAGCATCGCGACGCGCGCCGAGCCGACTCCGATCGCGAGCCCGGCGATCGCGGGGCCGCTGATCGAGGAGACCGTGTACGAGAGCGAGTCCTGCGCGTAGGCCCGGCGCGGATCCGCGATGGCGCTCGTGACGAAGCTCGACATGCCGCCCATGTAGACCGGTGTCGAGAGTCCCGCGAGCACGAGCAGGAGCGCGATCAGCGGAGTCGGGACGTCGCCGAGGAACGCCGCGAGGGCGAAGGCGGCGGCGGTCGTGATCGCCGCCGCCACCAGCAGACGGCGCGGGCGCCGGATCCGGTCGAGCACCGTGCCCACGAGCGGAGCCGCGACGACGCTGGGGAACAGCGCCGCTCCCGTCAGCAGGCCGCCGAGCGCGACGTCGTCGAGCCGTTCGACGGCGAGGACGGGGAGGGCGACGACCATCCCCGCGCTCGCGAGACGGAGGGGGATGGACGCGGCCTGGTAGGTGAACGCGCTCATGCGGATCCGGAGGTCATCACCCTCGATCGTGTCACGGCTTCGGGGGCCGTCGTGCACGCACGACCTCCCGGACTCACGGCAGGAGGATCACCTTGCCGTTCAGCGTGCGCGACTCGGCGAGCTCGAGGGCGGCGACGACCTCGGTGAGCGGGAAGCGCGCGGCGATGTTCGCCGTCACGGTCCCGTCGGCGAGGAGCGCGAAGAGCCGGCCGAGATCCTCCTGGAGGCGGGCGCGGAAGCGCGCGGGACGCAGGGAGTGCCCGGCCCAGAAGTTGTAGAACGTGGCGCTGCGTCCGTTGGGCGCGAGGTTCCAGAGCGCGATCCGCCCGAGCGCCCTCATGAACGGCACCGCGACGCTGCCGGTGGTCGGGGCGGAGGCGATCGCGTAGGCGACGAGCGCACCTCCGGGGGCCAGGAGCGACCAGGCGACGCGGGTCGTCTCTCCGCCGACGTTGTCGAACGCCGCGTCGACCCCGCCCGGTGCGAGTGCGCGCACGGCGGCGGCGAGGTCGGGATCGGCGTAGTCGACGGGATCGACTCCCGCGGCTCGCAGCGCCTCGTGGTGACGGGGAGACGCGGCGCCGATGACGCGGATGCCCGCGTGGCGCGCGAGCTGGATCAGGATCCCGCCGACTCCGCTGTTCGCCCCGAACAGCAGGATCGTGCCGCCCCGCCGGACGCGGGCCGACCGGTGCAGCATCTGCCACGCGGTGACGCCGTTGACCGCGACGGTCTCGGCGTCCTCCGACGCGACGTCGTCGGGCACGAGGACGCACTCGAGCTCCTGGACCAGCGCGTACTCGACCCAGCCGCCCGTCTTCGTGATCGAGGCGACCCGCCGGCCGAGGAGTCCGCGGTCGCCTCCCGCGCCGACGCCGACGACGCGGCCGACGAGATCGTAACCGGGTGTGAACGGGAAGGCCGGCTGGTCGTAGTAGCGGCCGCGGCGCATCGCCTGCTCGGCGAACGAGATGCCGGTGGCCTCGACGGCGACGAGCAGCTCGCCTGCGCCGGGCTGCTGGAGGGGCACGCGCTCGAGCTCGAGGCCCGACGGCTCGACGAGACCGGGGAGGACGATGCGAAGGGCGGTGGCGGGGAGAGTGGACATGTGACTGATCGAACACTAACAACTTGGGGCTGTCAAGGATCCGAGCGCATCCGCCTCCCCTTCAGCACCAGCTGGACGGCGGCGAGCACGAGCAGGCCGGCGAAGAGGTACCCCGAGAGGCGGGCCGGCAGCAGGAACGACAGCGCGACTCCGGCGAACGAGAAGGCCGTCGCCGTCAGGCCCACGACGAGCCCCGCCCGCACCTCGAGCAGCCCGCGCCGGGCGTTCGCGATCGAGCCGGTGATCGCCGTCGGGATCATCGCGGCGAGCGAGGTGCCCTTCGCGAGCAGATCGGCGAGACCGAACGCGCCGACCAGGACGGGCACCGCGATCGCGCCCCCGCCGATGCCGAAGAGACCGGAGGCGACGCCCATCCCGATGCCGAGCCCCGCGAATCCCGGCCAGACCCCCCAGCCCTCCGCGACCTCACCCGTCTCGTTCGAGCCGAACACCGCCATCCGCACCGCCGCCGCGAGCAGCAGGGCGACGAACAGCCAGCGGAGCACGCCGAGCGGGAGCCGTGCCAGCAGCCAGGAGCCGCCGACCGCGCCGAGCACGGCGGCTGCGGCGATCACCGCGGCGGGGAGCCACGCGACCTGACCGGCGAGCGCGTAGCCGAAGGCGCCGGCGACCGAGGTCGGCGCGATGGCCAGCAGCGACGTCGCGGAGGCGCGGCGCTGGTCCATCCCCGCCCAGGCGATCAGCATCGGCACCATCACGATTCCGCCGCCGACCCCGAAGGCGCCCGAGAGCACTCCGCCGATCGCGCCGATGAGCGCGAGCACCAGCATCGTCCTCGCACGGAGGGGGGCGGCAGTGGCCTCGGGGGTCGCGTCATCCGTCACGACCCCATGCCACCACAGCGGCGACGGGAGGGCGAACCGCAGCCCCGTCGCACGGCCGAAACATGGGATGCGTAGCCTCCTGGGTGGCGGGACGCGGCCGGGGGGCTCATCGCGGGGAGGGGCACGGGCATGGGACGTGTGGCGGCACTCGCGATCAGGGCGGTCTTCGAGCGGGAGGCGCGGCGCACCGCCGCGGCGATGCGCCCGAGGGTGCCCGAGGGCGTGACCCGGGTCGCGGAGCCGATCCCCGCCCGGGCGGGAGCACCCGCGACGACCGCGGACGTGTTCCGCTCACCGGGAGCGGGTGCCCGCGCGACCGTGGTCTGGATCCACGGCGGCGGCTGGGTCTCCGGCCACCGCCGCGATGTCGAGCCCTACCTCCGCCTGCTCGCCGGCGCCGGCTACACGGCCGTCGGCCTCGACTACGGGCGCGGGCCCGAATCGGTGTACCCGACCGCGCCACGGCAGCTCCTCGCCGCGCTCGAGCACCTGCGGCGCAACGCCGGCCGACTCGGGATCGCCCGCGACCGCATCGTGCTGGCCGGCGACTCCGCGGGCGCGCAGCTGGCCAGCCAGCTGGCCACCGCGATCACGAACCCCTCCTACGCGCGCGACGCGGGGCTGACCACGACGCTCCCGGTCGACGCCGTCCGCGCGGTGGTGCTGCACTGCGGCGTCTTCGACCTGCCGGCGCTGGCGACGGCCACCGGAGTCGCCGGCTGGGGCCTCCGCTCGGCGCTGCGCTCCTACACCGGGCAGAGGAACTGGCCGGAGTCGACGGCGGCCGCGCAGATGTCGACCATCGACCACGTGACACCGCGCTTCCCTCCGGTGTTCATCAGCGGAGGCAACGCCGACGCCCTCACGGCCGGCCAGTCCCGCCCGTTCGCGGCCCATCTGCGCTCGCTCGGCGTCCCCGTCACCGAGCTCTTCTGGGGCGAGGGCCACGAGGCGCAGCTCGGACACGAGTACCAGTTCCACCTCGACCTCCCCGACGCCCGGGCCGCCCTCGACCGCACGCTCGCCTTCCTCGCCCACGCCACCTCCCGCTGACGAGGCGCCTCCTGGCAGTTCCCTGGACGCTGTGGGACTCGGCGTGACGATCGAGCGCCGGCGCGCGTCCTACCCGCAGAACCGCCCGATCGGAGTGATCGGGGAGCGAGCGAAAGAGGAGACCATGGCCGAGAGCATCACCACCACCACCAGCGGCGCTTCCGGAGCCGGCGCTTCCGGAGCCGGACGCACCGTCATCGACGACGGCGTCATCGCGAAGGTCGCCGGCATCGCCGCCCGCGAGGTCCCCGGTGTGCACGCCCTCGGTGGCGGAGCCGCCCGCGCGATCGGCGCGCTGCGCAGCGCGATCGGGACGGACGACCGCGGCCAGGGCGTGAAGGTCGAGGTCGGCGAGCGCCAGGTCGCCGCCGACGTGGTCATCGTCGCCGAGTACCCCGCGCCCCTCCAGGACGTCGCCGAGGGAGTGCGCTCGGCCGTCGCCGGCGCGATCCAGCAGATCGTCGGGATGGAGGTCGCAGAGATCAACGTGACCGTTCAGGACGTGTTCATCCCCGAGGCCGACGCTCCGGAGGCCCAGCCGCGGGTCGCCTGACCCCCAGAAGTAGTCCATACGTACGACGCCTCGCGGTCGGAGGGCCGCGAGGCGTCGTCCGTGCGCCAAGATCGAGAGCGCGCGATCCCCGGACCCGGATCCCTGTCCCGCCCGATCCCGAATCCGAACAGGAGGTGCGTCGTGCAGCAGGACAGCGCCCGACCCCTGCAGGTCGACGATGCCGTCGCTCTCGTCGCCATCCTCGCCGCCCTCGAGGCACTGGTCGCTGCGGGGCGCCTCGCCGACTCCGAGGTGGACGTGCTGCGGCACGGCCTCGAGCTGGGCGGCACCGTCCTCCTCGGCTCGGACGCGGACGAGATCGCCGCCGCGATCGGCGCTCTGAACGGGCGACTCCGTGACTCGATCGGCTGACCCCTCCGACCCTCGTCGCGCAGTAGTCTGGGCTGACCCACCGATGAGGGACAGCCGTGGGTGGCCAGGTCGCGTGTCGACCGGCACTGACGGGGAGGACCACCGGTGAACGGAGACCACTACGTGCTCCTGACGGCCACCCCGTGGGACGACCGCACCGAGATCATCGGCGTCTACGCCTCCGAGGCCTGGGCCAGGGAGGCCGCAGCAACGTGGCTGCGCGACCCCGACCGGGAGGCCTTCCCCCGCTGCGTGATCGAGGCCTGGAGCGGGGCGCACCTGCTCGAGCGCTCCGTGATCGAGGGGATCACCGGCGAGGAAGTCGACGAGGGCGCGCGGGCCGACTGACCGACCAGGGCTCGAGCAACCAGTGCGACGGCCTCGTGAAGTCCGGAGGCAGCACCGTCGCCGCATCGCCCCGCATGCTCGAGACCTGCGACTGGGTCAGGTAGATCGCCTCCGAGAGGTCGGCCCCCGAGACGTCCGCGTCGCGCAGGTCGGCCCCGAGCACGTCGCAGGCGCGCAGATCCGCCCCGCGCAGGTCGGCGGCGAGCAGCAGAGCGCCCCGCAGGTCGACGCCGCGCAGATCGGCGCCGGCGAGGGAGGCCCCGGCCAGGTCGGCGCCCGGGACCAGCTCGGCGCCGCGGCGGAGGCGCCCCGACGGCCGACCCGTCCCCCTCGCTCCGCCGCGCCCCGCCCGCGCTGCAGCACTCGCGGTGATCAGGACGGGGCGCGACGCCGCGAACTCGGCGTCGACGTCGAGCGCGAGGACGTCCTCCGCCCGCCCGAGCGTGAGCGCGTGCACGGCGTCGAACCGGTCGCGCAGACTCGCGCGGGCCGCCGCATCGCCGCCCGGCAGAGCCAGCGCCGACTCGAGGTACCAGAGCAGCTCGTGCAGTCGCCGCATCAGGGGGAACACCGCGAACATCCGGCGCCGGACCTCCTCGTCACCGCGCCACGAGACGCCTCCGAACGTCTGCATCGAGACCTTCTGGCCCGCGCCGAAGCAGTCGAAGACGGTGCAGCCCACGAAGCCGCGCGGCCGGAGGGTGCGGTGGACGGAGCAGGAGTCGTCATCGTCGAGGTTCACGCAGGGGTCGCCGGCGGCCTTGTCGAGCGGGAAGTCGGCCGAGCGCGAGAACGCGAGCGCGACGCAGCACAGGGCGAAGCAGCGGGAGCAGTCGGCGCCGAGATCCTCCCGGCGCCCGAGATCGACCCGGGTGCGTGACATGAGCCCCGAGCCTACGCTCGGGTCAGTGCGCGAGGGCCAGCACCGCGACGACGACGGCGCCGAGTCCGACGATGCCCGCCAGCGAGACCAGGCTCTGCCGCCAGCTGAGCCCGGCGCGCGCGACCGCGATCAGGGCGATGCCGGCCAGGGTGACGACGTAGACGCCGACGGCGATGCGCAGCGCCGCCAGCGGTTCGAGCCAGCCGAGGACGGCCGCGAGCAGCGCGAGGACGGGGAAGGACGCCGAGGCCAGCGCCCCGGCGGCGATCTGCAGCATCGTCCGGACCTCGGCGCCGGAGGGGAGGGCGGCGTGCGCGACCTGATGGGCGATGATCTCGGCCACGAAGCCCGCGGCCGAGATGCCGATGATCGAGACGATCAGGCTGTTGAGCGCGTGCCCGGCGTCGGGATGGTCGTCGACGGCGTAGATCATGACGACGGCGAGTCCGGTGAAGGCGGCGTACACCCGCTCCTTGAGCGCTCGCGCGATCTGGTCGAGCGGAGCGCCGTGGCCCCGCCCGCGGCGGCGCGAGCCGCCACGGAAGCCGGTGCGTGCGTCACCGGGAGCCGCCGATTCTCCCGTCACGTCAGTAGGAGCCGGAGTCGACGCGGGCGGCGGAGGAGTCGCCGGCGAGGCGGGCCGCGAGGTCGCCCAGGATCGTGGCCGAACCGCTCGTGCCGAAGCGCGTCACGCCGAGCGCGCGGTAGGCGAGGAGCGTGTCGAGGTCGCGGACGCCTCCGGACGCCTTCACCTGGACGGCGTCCGAGACGGCCCCGCGCATCAGCCGCAGGTCGTGCTCGTTCGCGCCGCCGCCTCCGAAGCCCGTCGCGGTCTTGACGAAGTCGGCGCCCGCTCGCTCGGACGCCTCGCTGCCGGCGACGATCTGCTCGTCGTCGAGGTAGCTCGTCTCGAGGATCACCTTGACGACGTGGCCGGGGGCGGCCTCGACGACCGCGCGGATGTCGTCCTCGACGTCGGCGAGGAGTCCGCTGCGCAGGCGGCCGATGTTGACGACCATGTCGAGCTCGGCCGCGCCGTCGGACAGCGCCTGGCGTGCCTCGGCGACCTTCGCGGCGGTCGAGGTGGTGCCGTGCGGGAACCCGATGACGGTGCCGACGAGGACGCCGGAGCCCTCGAGGCGGGCGACCGAGTGCACGATGTCGGAGGGGCGCACGCAGACGCTGAAGACCCCCGACACGCGGGCCTCGTCGAGCTGGGCGTCGACCTCGGCGCGGGTCAGCTCGGGCTTGAGGATCGCGTGGTCGATGAGCGCCGCGACCTCGGCGACGCTCGGAAGGCTGGTGTCGGTCATGCCTCCATGTTAGGAGGGGCGACCGACCCGCCGCCCCGGGCCACCGGGCCCCACCCGCCCCAGCGCGGCTCCTGGACGAGCGAGACGGGCCTCCCCCGCCGATCCGTCACGAACGGCCGCCTTCGCCGAGCCGAGGGAGCCACGTGCGCCGGATCGCCCTGAGAAGAGAGGGACAGCCTGAGAAGAGGTGGACAGCAAGCCGGACGTGCGAGCGCATCGCGAAATCGCGTGCCAAGCGATTTCGCGCAGCGGACGCAGGACGCTCTGCGGGACCCGGCCACCTCGGCGAGCCGACTGCGGCGAGGGGCGGCGGGGACGCCCCTCGCACGGGAACGCCGAAGGCCCCGGATCGCAGGATCCGGGGCCTTCGGTCGTTCACGCAGCTAGCACGCTGGGAGAAACCGGCGCGTTGCGCCGGTCTCTACCAGCTCGACTTGGTGATGCCGGGCAGTTCGCCGCGGTGGGCCATGTCGCGGAAGCGGACACGCGAGATGCCGAACTTCGAGAGGTTGCCGCGGGGGCGGCCGTCGACGGCGTCGCGCGAGCGGACGCGGACGGGCGACGCGTTGCGGGGGAGCTTCTGGAGGCCGACGCGGGCCTCCTCGCGGCTCTCGTCGGTCCCGGCCGGGTCGACGAGGGCCTTCTTCAGCTCTAGGCGCTTGGCCGCGTAGCGGTCGACGACGATCTTTCGCTGCTCGTTGCGGGCGATCTTGCTCTTCTTAGCCATACTTAGCGCTCCTCGCGGAAGTCGACGTGCTTGCGCACTACGGGGTCGTACTTCTTGAGCACGAGACGGTCGGGGTCGTTGCGACGGTTCTTCTTGGTCACGTAGGTGTAACCGGTTCCTGCCGTCGAACGGAGCTTGATGATGGGACGGACGTCCTGCTGCTTTGCCATTAGATCTTCACCCCACGAGCGAGAATGTCCTTGACGACGGACTCGATGCCACGGGCGTCGATGACCTTGATGCCCTTGGCCGACAGCGTCAGGGTGACGTTACGGCGGAGCGAGGGGACGTAGTACGTCTTCTTCTGCACGTTCGGGTCGAAGCGGCGCTTGGTGCGCCGGTGCGAGTGCGAGATGGCGTGTCCGAAGCCGGGGACGGCTCCGGTCACCTGGCAGACTGCTGCCATAGTTTCCTCCATATGTGGTTACCGTGGGCCACGCGCGGCACGAGGCCTCGCCCGACCCACCCAAGGTCACTTGTCGGCGCGCGCCCGGAGGGCAGCACGCGAGCGCATGCAGATGCACGCAACCTGAGTAGCTTAGGCGAGCGGCGGGCCCGCCGCAAGGAGGCTCACGCGGGCGCCCTGGGCGATCGCGGCGGCCACCGCCTCGAGGCTCGGCGTCCGCAGCGCCCACTGCTGCCAGAAGAGGGGGACGTCGACGGGGCCGCCGCCGAGCGGGACGAGTCCCGGTGCCCCGACGGGCGACTGGAGCTCCGGCAGCATGCCCCAGCCGAGCCCGAGTCGCACCGCCGCCTCGAAGTCGGTCGACCCCGGCACGCGGTGCTGCGGCGGACGGCCGTCGACGCCCTGCGCCGCGAGGAACCGCTCCTGCAGCCGGTCCTTCTCGTCGAAGACCACCGCCGGCGCCGTGGCGAGCGCCGCGAGATCTCCGGAGGGGAACCACCGGTCGGCGAAGGCCGGCGCCGCCATCGCGCGGTACCGCATGACGCCGAGGGGGGCGACGGTGCAGCCCAGCACCGCCTCCGCCTCGGCCGTGACGGCCGCGAGCACCGTGCCGTCGCGGAGGAACGCGGTGGTGTGCTCCTGATCCTCCCGGTGCAGCTCGAAGACGACGTCGGGGACCGCGGCGAGCGCGGGCAGGACCCAGGTCGCGAGCGAGTCCGCGTTGACGGCCAGCGGCACGACGACCGGGCCGGCGGAGTCGCCGTCGTCGCCGAGGGCGCGCACGGCCTCGTCGGCCAGCAGCTCGATCTGGCGGGCGAGGCGGAGGAGTCCGGCGCCCGCCTCCGTCGCGACGACCGGCCGCGAGCGCACCAGCAGCACTCGGCCGGCGGCGGACTCGAGCGCCTTGATCCGCTGGCTCAGCGCCGAGGGGGTGATCCGCAGCGCGCGAGCGGCCGCGTCGAAGGAGCCGTGCCGGACGGCGGCAGCGAGGGCGCGGAGGCGGGAGAGGTCGAGATCGTCGGTCTGCATCAGTTCTGCTTACGGTACTGAAGGAGCATGAGCTGGTCTACAGAGATGGCCCGTCGTAGCGTCGGGTCGTGTCCTTCCTCCTCGCCGCCGCCTCCGGGCTCGGGTTCGGCCTCTCGCTCATCATCGCCATCGGAGCCCAGAACGCCTTCGTGCTCCGGCAGGGTCTTCGCCGCGAGCACGTGCTCGCGGTCGTCGCGATCTGCGCGCTCGCCGACGCGGCGCTGATCGTCCTCGGCATCGCCGGGATCGGGGCCGTCCTCGAGTCGGCCCCGTGGCTGCTCGTGGTCATCCGGTGGGGCGGCATCGTGTTCCTCCTGGCCTACGCGGTGCTCGCGGCCCGGCGCGCCCTGCGACCGGGGACCCTCGACGGCGATCCGGCCGGCGCCTCGACCACGCTCCGCACGGCCGTCGGGACCTGCCTCGCGCTGACCCTCCTCAACCCGCACGTCTACCTCGACACGGTCGTGCTGCTCGGGTCGGTCGCGAACACCCACGGCGACGAGCGCTGGTGGTTCGGCGCGGGCGCCGCCCTCGGGAGCGTGCTCTGGTTCACCGCGCTCGGGTTCGGCGCCCGAGCGCTGCGCCCGCTGTTCCGGAGTCGCGCGGCCTGGCGGGTGCTCGACGCGGGCGTCGCCGTGGTGATGGTGGTGCTGGCGGTGTCCCTCGCGCTGAGCTGAGGCCCCGTGGCGAGGCGGAGGGAGGCCTCAGCTCGCGACCGCCGGCAGTTCGGCGACCGCGACGGCGCCGCCGCGGGCATCGGTGATCTCGATGGCGGTCACGGAGGCGCGGAGGACCGCGGCGTTCATCTCGCAGTCGATCGCGACGGCGCTGCCGAGGAACGACCCCGACGCGAGGCGCTCCCCCGTGTCGGTGACGAGGACGAGCGAGTAGCTCTCGCCGACGGTGAAGCCCGTGCCCTCGAGGATCGTCTCTGTGCCCCAGGTGTGGGCGACGACCGAGCCGTCGAGCTCGATCCCCGCGGCGCGGTCGTCGAAGGCGATCGTCTCCACCGCTCCGAGGGTCCCGGCCGGGCCCTCGACGGGACGATCGCCGAGCGAGAACAGGGCCGGGCCCGCGACGGCGCCGAGCACGAGGCCGGCCGCCGCGGCGCCGACCGCGAGGGCGATGCGACCGCGCCGCGGCGTGCGGGACGCGGCGGGTGACGCCTCCTCGACGGCGAGGATCCGCGAGCGCAGCTGCTCGCTCGGCACCGCCTCGTCCCAGTCGCCGAGCGCGCGGAGATCCGCGAGGACGACGCCGAACGCGGCGAGCTCGCGGTCGATCGTCGGGTCGGCCGCGCGCAGCCGGTCGAGCTCGGCGGCTTCGACGTCGGACAGCTCCCCCGCCAGGGCGGCGGCGATGAGCTCCTCGCGGCGGCCCGGCGTCTCGGTCATGGTGTCTCCTCGGTCATCCGGCGCTCCTCGGCAGTGGGCTCGGTGTCCGCGAGATGCTCGCGGAGCGCTCGGAGGGCGTAGAACGCTCGGGTGCGCAGGGTCGCGACGGGCACTCCTGTCGCCTCCGAGACCTCGGCGTAGCTCTCACCGCGCACATGGATGGCGACGACGACGGCGCGGTGCTCCGCCGAGAGACGGGCGAGCGCCTCGACCAGCATCAGCGGCTCGAGCGGGTCGGCCTCGTCACCGGGGACGTCCTCGAGCACGTCGCCCGCGACCAGTCGGGGCAGGCGCTGCACCGAGCGGTGCACGTCGATGACGACGTTGCGCGCGATCGCGAACAGCCAGGTCCGCAGGCTCGCCCGCTGCGCCGAGTAGCTCTCGCGGGAGCGCCAGGCGCGCAGGAACGTCTCCTGCACGCAGTCCTCGGCCAGCGAGCGATCGCGCAGCGCGTTGACCGCGAACCCCAGCAGCGCGCCTCCGTGCTCGTCGAAGGCCGCCGCGAGATCGAAGTCCGGCGGTTCGCCGGCGCGCGTGCGGAGCCGGGCGACGGCTGCCGGAGCGCGATCGGAGGAGGACTGCGTCATCGCGGGCTCCTCCGATCGTCGCGTCACTGCCGCGAATGCCATCGGCGCCTCCTGACGGGGCCGCTCGGTCCCTCGGAGGGGATACGACCCGCGAGGGCGGTCCGTTCATCCGGATGCTGGAGTCGATTCTATGAGAGGGAGTTCAGGCGCAGGACGACTCCCGCCTCGGCTCAGAGCGTGACGACGAACTTCTCGGCGCGGGCTCCCGCGCGCAGCCGGGCGAGCGCCTCGGGAATCGCGGCGAGCCCGTGGCCGACGACCCTCGCCTCCGGTGCGGCGCGGTGCCGGCCGTCGGCGAGCGCCGCCGGGAGGTAGTCGTTCCAGACGGCCGGTCCGACCGCGGTGTCCTTCGGGCTGCCGCCCCAGATCGCCGACACGTGCACTCCGCGGCGTCGGGCGAGGGCGGCGCGCAGCGCGGTCACCGGAGTCGGATGCGCGGAGGCGATGCGGCGCCTCCCGCCCACTCCGCGGGCCCGGTCGAGGGCGAGCGCGATCGGCAGCGATCCGCCGGCGACCGCCAGGGTGCCCACGAGGTCGTGACCGTCGAGGATCCGCACGAGCTGATCCACCGCATCGGCGTCGTGGTAGTCGACGACGGACTCGGCACCGAGTTCGCGGAGGAGGCCGGCGTTGCCGAGCGACGCCGTGGCGACGACGCGATGGCCGGCGCTGCGCGCGAGCTGGACGGCGTTCATGCCCACGCTCGTCGCCGCTCCGAGCACCAGCACGGTCGTGCCGCGCGCGGGGCCCCCGAGGGCGGGGAGCTCGAGGCCGAGCTGATCGGCCTCGAAGAGACCGGCCGCGGCCGTCGTGAGCGCGAGCGGAAGCACGGAGGCGTCCTCGAACGAGAGCGTGTCGGGGAGCCGCGCGCACAGCGTCGCCAGCAGCGTCACGTGGCTCTGGAACGCGCCCTCGGCGGGCGAGTCCCGACTCCGCTCCGCCCCGACGGCGAAGCCGGCGACCCGGTCGCCGACGGCGAGGGTCGTGACGCCGTCGCCGACCGCGACGACCTCACCTGCGACATCCGATCCGAGGACGGCGGGGTAGCTCAGCCACGGGTAGACGACGCGGCGGGCGATGCCGTTCATGGCGTCGACCGGGTTCACGGCGACGGCGCGAGCGCGGACGACCACCTCCGAGGGCCCGGGAGCCGGAACGGGGGCCTCGCCCACCTCGAGGGAGCCGAAGCGGGTTCTCAACCAGAGCGCTTCGTGCCAATCGGGGGCTTCGTGCTGGGCGGGGTTCGTCATGGCTGCTCCTTCGTGATCCGGCGGACCGATGACACGCCGTGTCATGAGCATGGGTGATGACACGTCGTGTCGTCAAGTACCCTGGGTGTCATGACGCGATGGGCACCGGATGCGGCGAGCAGGCTCCACGAGGCCGCTCTCGAGCTCTTCCTCGAGCAGGGCTTCGCCGCGACGACCGTTCCGCAGATCGCCGAGCGCGCGGGACTGACCACGCGGAGCTTCTTCCGCCACTACGCCGACAAGCGCGAGGTGCTCTTCGTGGGCGAGGACGAGCTGCCGGCGGTCGTCGCCCGGGTGGTCGACGAGGCCGACCCGTCGCTGCCGACGATGGCGGTCATCCACGACGGGCTGCGCAGAGTGGTGCTGCCCCGCCTCGAGCTGTACCGCGACGAGCTGCTGCGGCGCTGGAGCATCGTGCGTACCGACGAGGCGCTCCGCGAGCGGGAGCTGCGCAAGCTCGCGATCATCCACGACGTCGCCACGGAGGCGTTCGCGCGGCGGGGTCTGCCGCCACTCGAGGCGCAGGTCGCCGGGCGGCTGGCGGTCGCGGTCTACGACATGACGCTGGAGTGGTGGCTCGCGGGCGGGGCCGAGGCGCCGCTCGCGGACATCCTCGCGGACGTGGTGCGGGTGGTGTCGGCGACGGCGCATCCCCCGGCGTGAAGCGGCCGGGTCACGAGCCCGGTCTCGGCCCGCTTTGCACGAGCACTCGCGGCCCGCAAGTCCGAGACAGCGCGCTCGCGCTGTGGTCGCATGAGAAGCGCGCCCCGAGGTCGAGGCATCACCCTGTCGAGCGAGGAGCCTGCATGCCCACGAGTGCCGCCGAGGCCGCCCGGCCGACCCTCTTCGCCCTGCACGGGCTCGGGTTCGGCCGCCAGCTCTTCGACCCGCTGATGCGGGAGCTCGACGGTGTCGTCGAGGTGGTGGCGCTCGATCTGCCCGGCTTCGGCGACGAGCGCGACAGCCCCGAGAACTCGCTGGAGCAGACGGTCGCGTTCGTCGTCCGCCGCATCCGCGCGCACGGGTCGACCCGCTGGATGATCGCCGGCCACAGCATGGGCGGCAAGGTCGCGTCGCTGGTCGCCTCCCGGACGATGTCCGGCCGGGCCGGTCTCTTCGGGCTCTCGGGGGTCGTGCTGCTGGCCGCCTCACCGCTCTCGCCCGAGCCGATGGACGAGGAGCAGCGGCGCACCATGCTCGGCTGGGTCGACGACGGCCCGCTCACCGAGGAGCAGGCGCACGAGTACCTGGAGCAGAACCTCGGCGGCGATCTCCCGGACGAGCTCCAGCGGACGGCGGTCGCGCAGCTGCTCCGCGCCTCCCCGACCGCCTGGCGCGACTGGCTCGAGACCGGGAGCCGGATCGACAGCACCGCTGAGGCCGCCGTCGCGTCGCTCCCGGCGCTCGTCGTCGCGGGCGGGGCCGACGGCGACCTGGGCACCGACGGGCAGGAGCGCACCAACCGCCCGCTCTACCCGCGCTCCCGCATGCTGACCCTCGACGGCGCCGGGCACGTGCTGCCGTTCGAGCGCCCGGCCGAGATCGCCGCTGCGATCCGCGCCTTCTGGGAGGAGGAGGCCGGCACCGCCCCGGTCGTCCCGGCCGACGCGGCCAGCACCATCGCCTCCGCCCGCACCAGCACGCGCGTGCGCTCGATCCTGTCGGAGCGCGCCCTCCCCGACGACCCCGGCTACACGCCCCGAGCGCTGACCCCGGAGCAGCTGGGCACCCTGCGCGCGATCGCCGACCGGGTCGTGCCGCAGGACGGCCCCCGGATCGACCTGGCCGCCCGCGTCGACGCGCAGCTCGCCGAGGGGATCGGCGACGGCTGGCGCAACGCCGAGCTGCCCGCGGACCCCGTCGCCTACGCTCTCGCCCTTGACCGGCTCGCGGGCTTCGAGACCCGCACCGCCGACGAGCAGGACGCCGAGCTGACGGCGCTGGCCGCCGGCCGGGCTCCGGCCGACGACGGGGCTCCGGCCGACGGCCCGGCCGGGCGCCTCTCGCCCGAGCAGCTGAGCGCCTGGTTCGAGGACTGCCGCGTCGACCTCGTGCGGCAGTGGCTCGCCCACCCCGCGATCCAGGCGCGCGTCGGCTACGACGGCTACGCGACCGGCGGCGACACGGCGCTCATCCCCGGCTTCCGCCTGCTCGGCGCGGGCGAACGGGAACCCTGGGAGCCGAGCACGAGGAGTCACCGATGAACACCACCGGCATGCGCCGCTTCGCCCTCGACGAGGTCGTCGACGCCGTCGTCATCGGGACGGGGGCGGGAGGCGCGCCCCTCCTCTCGAGTCTCGCCGCACGCGGCCTCCGCGTCGTCGCCCTCGAGGCCGGCCCGTTCTTCGATCCGATCGACTACACGGCCGACGAGGACGCGGCCGCGCAGATCAACTGGATGCAGGAGCGCCTGAGCGGCGGCGAGACCCCCACCGCGTTCGGCCCGAACAACAGCGGTCGCGGAGTGGGCGGTTCGACGCTGCACTGGGGCGCGTTCACCCCGCGGCCCGATCCGCGCGATCTGCTCCTCCGCTCGGAGTCGGGCGTCGGCCGGGACTGGCCGGTCGCGCACGCCGAGCTGACCGCGTACCTCGAGCAGGTGGAGGCGACCATCGGCGTCTCGGGGCCGGCCGACTACCCGTGGGACCCCTCCCGCCGCTACCTCCAGGGGCCGGTCGGGCGCAACGCGTCGGCCGACATGATGCTCCGCGGCTGCGAGGCCCTCGGCATCCGGGCCACCGACGCGCCCGCCGCCGTGCTCAGCGGGGGTCGGCATCAGGGCGGGTTCGGCGACCGCCCTGCCTGCGTCAACTGCGGCCAGTGCCACCAGGGCTGCCGCACCGGCGCCAAGGCGAGCATGGAGAACACCTATCTGCCGCTCGCGGTGCGCGCGGGGGCCGAGATCCGCGCGGAGTCGTTCGTGCACGGGATCGAGCTCGACGCGGCAGGGCGGGTGAGCGCGGTCGTCTACACCGCCGACGGAGTCGAGCGGCGTCAGCGCTGCTCGGCCCTGTTCCTGTGCGCGGGCGGAGTCGAGACTCCGCGCCTGCTCCTGCACACCGGTCTCGCCAACAGCAGCGGGCAGGTGGGCCGCAACTTCCTCGCGCACGGGGCGACCCAGGTCTGGGGCACCTTCGAGACCGAGATGCGCGGCTACCGCGGCTACCCCTCCTCCGTCATCACCGAGGACACGGTGCGGCCCGCCGACGCCGACTTCGCGGGGGGCTACCTCATCCAGAGCCTCGGGGTCATGCCGCTCACCCTCGCCACCTCGATGGCGCGCGGCGCCGGGCTCTGGGGGCGCGCCCTCGTCGACGCGCTCGACGGCTACCGGTTCCTGGCCGGGGTCGGCATCAACGCCGAGTGCCTGCCCGCCGACGGCAACCTCCTCGAGCTGACCGACGAGCTCGACGAGCACGGCGTCCCGAAGGCGCGCATCTCGTTCTCGGCCGGCGCCAACGAGGAGGCGATCGACGCGCACGCGATCCGCACGATGACCGCGATCGTCGAAGCGGCGGGCGCGACGAGCACGCGAGTGCTCGCCCGCACGGCGCACACGATCGGCACCTGCCGGATGGGGACCGACCCGGGGGACGCGGTGATCGACCCCGACGGCCGCAGCTTCGACATCCCGAACCTCTGGGTCTGCGACAACTCGGTCTTCCCGAGCGCCGTGATCGCCAACCCGGCGCTCGCGACGATGGCGCTCTCGCTGCGCACCGCCGACCGCTTCCTGGCGGCGTAGCGCCGGGCGCCGCTCCGCGAGGGCGCGCAATCGCCCGCGCGGCGCGGATCGACGCGGGCCGGAACGGCGCAATACGACTGGAAGCGGCAGGTCATCGGGCCGAAACGCCGGACGGGTTGACTGGCGGCACACCATAGCCGAGGAGACCGCCATGAGCCCCGAGCCCCACCAGACCCGCACCGACGCACCGGAGGAGACGGCGGTCGTGTCCGGAGTGGTCGTCCCGGGCGACCAGCGCGGCCGGCTCCTCGGCTTCCCGACCGCGAACCTGCCGCTCGACGACGGGGACGGCCGGCACGGAGGCATCACCGACGGCGTCTACGCCGGCACCGTCATCGACGAGACCGACGGCTCCTCGCACCTCGCCGCCGTCTCGGTCGGCCGCCGCGCGAGCTTCTACGGCCGCGACGGCGAGCGCCTCCTCGAGGCGCACCTCCTCGACTTCTCGGGCGACCTCTACGGCCACGCGATCCGCGTCGAGCTGCACGTGAAGCTCCGCCCGCAGCGCCGCTACCGCGGAGCGGAGGCGCTGGTCGAGCAGCTGCAGCGCGACGTCGCCGCGACGCGCACCTGGTCGCGCGAGCGCGACGCCGAGCCGGTGCACCGCGGCCGCCGCGGCCCGGTCCGCTCGCGGCGGATCCTCGACGCCGACGAGACCGAGCGCAGGCGGGCCGCGCGCGAGTCCCACCGGCTCGCGGCCCTCGCCCGCTCGGTCGACGACCTGCTCGACGGCGGGGAGGCGCGCGAGGCGACCCACGAGCTCGTCGCCGAGCGCAGCCGCATCCCGGTCGCCTACCTCCGCTGGGCGTACCCGACCACGCAGGACCTCCTCGCCGCGGCGCGCAGGCCCTTGTAACGCAGGGTTAACGCAACGCGCGACTGGCCGTGCAAAACCCCACATACGTTGGGTATTCGGGCCGGAGGCCCCCTGAGGAGGCACGCGATGGACGACGATTTCGAGCTCGCCGAAGCACTGGGTCGCGCCCGCGAGGGAAGCCAGCGCCGCATCCGCGAACTGCTCCAGAGCAGTCCGCGCCGCGCGCACGCCCTGCTGCGCGCGAGCATCCGCCGCGGCCTCATCACCGAGTCCGACCTGGTCGAGGAGCACGACCTCGTCATGTCGATGATGATGAGCCGCAACTCCATCCGCAGCGCTCTGCAGCAGCTCGGCTCCGAGGGCCTGATCCGTCGCCGGCAGCGCATCGGCACCAACGTCGTCGGCAGCATCTGGGAGCTTCCCCTGCTCTCGCTCCTCCCGACGAGCGGCTGGGTGATGGGCTCGGAGTCGGTCCAGCACCCGGGCGGACTCGAGATGACCTGCGAGGTCACCGACGTCAGCGAGGTGATCGCCCACCGCCACATCCGCGAGCGCCTCGAGCTCGAGGGCGACCGGGTGGTGCTGGCCGAGCAGCTCGTGTCGATCGAGGGCGTGCCCGCCGGGATCATCGTCGGCTACCACCCCCTCGCGGGAGCGACTCCCCCGGGCGTCCGACCCGACCCGCTCGGGCTCGCCGACTCGGTCCGGGTGTTCATCGACTCGGTCCGCGCCGCGCCCGGCAACCAGGTGGAGGCGACGGTCGAGGCGGTCAACGCCGACGAGCGCACCGCGCGCATCCTGGGCCTCAAGGAGGGCGCCGCGATCCTGACCCGCGAGACGCTCGTGCGCGACGCGGCGGGCGTGCCGCAGATCCTCGCCTACGGCCACTACCGCGGCGACCGTGTCGCGCTCTGGGCCGAGGACCCGGACGTGGAGGCGATGCGCTTCACCACCGCTCCCGCCGACCGCGCGACGGACACGGCACCGGCGAATTGACGGCCCCTCCGATCGAAATCCCTGGTCAGGATCTGTTTCCGTTCAGATGACGCGATGCGCAATCAGACGTTGACGGCGACGACGCGGTGCCGAAATACCCACCCGCTGTACTGATCAGGCACCTGTACTGATCAGGCACCTGTACTGATCAGGCACCTGTACTGATCAGGTACCTGTACTGATCAGGCAGCACCTCCCCACCGGTCACGTCTCGAGCGTCGCCCCCAGCGAAAGGAGCCCGAGTGGTCCGCTTCGTCTCACGCCGGCTCGTCCAGGGCCTCGTCACGGTCTTCGGAGTCGTGACGGTCGCCTTCTTCCTCGTCCGCCTGTCGGGCAACCCCGCCGCCCTGCTCCTCGGGCCGGAGGCGTCGCAGGAGGACATCGCGCGCCTCTCGGCGAGCCTCGGCTTCGACCAGCCGCTCCTGTTCCAGTACACCGGCTTCCTCGCGGGGGCGATCACCGGCGACTTCGGCGACTCCCTCCGCCAGGGAACGCCCTCGCTCGAGCTGGTGCTGCAGCGGATGCCCGCCACGCTCCAGCTCGCGCTCACCAGCTTCGTCCTCGGGCTCGCGCTCGCGTTCGTGGTGGTGCTGATCCTGCAGCTGTCGGACTCGTCGCGGCTGCGCAACGCGGTGCTCTGGTTCGCCAGCGCCCGCCAGGCGATCCCGTCGTTCTGGTTCGGCATCCTGCTGGTGATGGTGTTCGCCGTGAGCCTGGGCGTGCTGCCCGCGCTGGGCAACAACTCGCCGCTGTCGATCATCCTGCCGGCGGTGACGATCGCGACCCTCGAGCTCGCGCTCTACATCCGCCTCCTCGACACCGGCTTCGCCGAGCAGTACCGGATGGACTACGTCCGCACCGCCTACGCGAAGGGGCAGCGTCGGAGCGTCGTCATCCTCCGCCACATGCTGCCCAACGCGCTCCTCCCCGTGATCACCGTCGCCGGCCTGAACCTGGGCGCCCTGCTGGGCGGCACGGTGGTCGTCGAGCTGGTCTTCAACTGGCCGGGAGTCGGGCAGCTGCTGATGCAGTCGATCTCGAACCGCGACTACACCGTCGTGCAGTCGGCGATCCTCGTCATCGCGCTGTTCTTCGTCCTCGTCAACTTCCTCGTCGACCTCGTCTACGCGGCACTCGACCCGAGAGTGAGACTGCAGTGAGCCCCGACCCGATCCTGGTGCCGACCCCCGCGTCCGCGCCGACCTCCACCCAGACCCTCGCGATCCAGCGGGTGCGCTGGCTGTTCCGCAGGCCGCAGCCGGGCTCGTCGCGCACGCCGCTGAGCGCCTCCTTCTACGTGGCCACCGGGCTCGTCGTCATCGTCGTGCTGACCATCGTGCTCGTGCCGGTGCTGCCCTTCTTCGACCCCGACACGCAGGATCTGCGCGCCCGCTTCCTCCTGCCGTTCGCCGACCCGGCGCACCTGCTCGGCACCGACGCGCTCGGCCGCGACCTGCTCTCGCGGCTCGCCGTCGCGGGCCGCGTCTCGCTCTCGATCGCGGTGCCGGCCGTCGCGCTGAACCTGCTGATCGGCGTCACCCTCGGGCTCATCGCGGGCTACTTCGGCGGCCGGCTCGACAACGTCATCTCGGCGCTGTCCGACATCCAGCTCGCCATTCCGATCATGCTGCTGCTGATCGCGATCGTCTCGGCGGTCGGCCCGAGCGTGATCACCCTGATCGTGGTCATCGGAGTCGCCAACTGGGTCGGCTACGCTCGCGTCGCCCGGGCGACGGCCTGGTCGCTCCGGGAGCGCGAGTTCATCTGGGCGCCGAAGACCCACGGCGCGACGCACGGCTGGATCCTCCGCAAGCACCTCGTGCCGAACGTCGTCCCCGCCCTCGCCGTGCTGGTGCCCTTCGACCTCGGCGTGATCGTGCTGCTCGAGGCGGCGCTGTCGTTCCTGGGCCTCGGCATCCAGGCGCCCACCCCCAGCTGGGGCGGGATGATCGAGGAGGGACAGACCTACCTCCGCGACAGCCCGATGATCACGATCCTCCCCGGCGTGATGCTGTTCATGCTCGTCGCCGGGCTCCAGTTCATGAGCCAGCGCCTCACCGGCGTCCAGTCGCAGAAGGCGGAGTAGCGCATGTCCCCCGAAGAAGCCGTCCCGGTCCTCAGCGTCCGCGACCTCGTCATCGAGGCCGGCCCGAAGGACGCACCCGTCCGCCTCGTCGACGGCATCGGCTTCGACGTCATGCCCGGAGAGGTCGTCGCGATCGTCGGCGAGTCCGGCTCGGGCAAGTCGATGACGATGCTCTCGACGATGGGCCTCCTGCCCCGCGGGGTGCGGGTGACCCGTGGCGAGATCCTCCTCGGCGGAGTCGACCTGCGCTCGGTCGACGAGGCGGCGCTCCGCTCGATCCGCGGCGGCTCGCTCTCGATGATCTTCCAGGACCCGATGACCTCGCTGAACCCGGTGATGCGCATCGGCACTCAGATCGCCGAGATGATCACGCTGCACGAGAAGGGCCTCTCGAAGGCCGAGGTGCGCGCGAAGTCGCTCCGGCTGCTCGATCTCGTGCACCTGCCCGAGCCCGAGCGGAGGCTGCGGTCGTACCCGCACGAGCTCTCGGGCGGGCAGCGCCAACGCGTCATGATCGCGATGGCCATCGCCCACGAGCCGGGCATGCTCATCGCCGACGAGCCGACGACCGCGCTCGACGTCACCGTGCAGGCCCAGGTGATGGGCGTGCTGCAGGAGGTGCGCGAGCGCCTCCGATCCTCGCTCGTCCTCGTCACCCACGACCTCGGGCTCGTCGCCGAGAACGCCGACCGGGTGCTCGTCATGCACCAGGGCCGCATCGTCGAGAGCGGCACGACGCTCGACATCTTCCGCGACCCGCAGGACGACTACACGAAGCGACTGCTCGCGAGCATCCTCCCTGTCACGGGCACGGAGGCACGGGCCGTCGCCCCCGTCGTCACCGGGGTCGACCACCCGCACGCCGAGGCCGTCGTCGAGGTGTCGGAGGTGCGCGTCCACTTCCCGCAGCGCGGCGCCTGGGGCCGCTCGGCGGAGCCGTTCCGCGCGGTCGACGGCGTCTCGTTCCGGCTCGAGGCCGGCCGGACCCTCGGGCTGGTCGGCGAGTCGGGCTGCGGCAAGTCGACCCTCGTCCGCACGATCCTGGGCATGCAGAAGCCGACGTCGGGCTCGATCAGCTACCGCGGGACCGTCGTCTCCGAGCTGAGCGACCGCGCTCGCAGGCCGCTGCGCTCCTCGATCCAGGCGGTGTTCCAGGACCCGTACTCCTCCCTCGACCCGCGGCTCACGGTGCACGAGATCGTGGCCGAGCCGCTCAGGATCAACCGCGTCTACTCCGCGGCCCGCGTGGCCGAGGTGCTCGACCAGGTCGGCCTCAGCCGCGAGATGGCGGGCCGCCGCCCGTCCGACTTCTCGGGCGGACAGCGCCAGCGGATCGGCATCGCCAGAGCCCTGGCGCTCAAGCCCGACGTGCTCGTGCTCGACGAGCCCACCTCGGCCCTCGACGTGTCGATCCAGGCCCAGGTGATGGCTCTGCTCACCGAGCTGCAGTCGGAGCTCGGCCTCGCCTACCTCTTCGTCTCGCACGACCTCTCCGTCGTCCGCGCCCTCGCCGACGACGTGGCGGTCATGCACCGCGGCGTCTTCGTCGAGACGGGGCCGACCGCCTCGGTCTTCGACTCCCCGCAGCACGACTACACGCGCTCCCTTCTCGCCTCCGCCCCCGTTCCCGACCCGACCCGCCGCCGGCGCACCCTCCCCGCCGCCGCCTGACCCACCACAGCACCGACCCACCGCAGCACCGACCCACCGCAGCACCGCAGCACCCAGCTCCGCCTTCACGACCCTCCCGCGCGTCCCCGCGCCGGTCGGGTGCCGCCCCCGCGCGCCCGCCCCTCGACGAAAGGCACTCCCCCATGCTCCGACGCACCCGGCTCTCGGCCGCGGCGGCCTCCGCCGCCGCCGTCGCACTCCTGCTCACCGCCTGCAGCGGCGACGCCTCCTCGAGCGAGGGCGGCGCGACGAAGGACTCGATCGTCGTCGCCCAGCCGAGCGACCTCGCCAACGCCGACCCCGTGATCGACAACGGGCTCTACAGCACCAACATCTTCCACGCGGTCTACGACCAGCTCACCACCGTCGACGGCGAGGGCGAGCTGCAGCCGCGGCTCGCGACCGAGTGGACCGCGAGCGAGGACGCGAAGACCTGGACCTTCACCATCCGCGACGACGCCACCTTCACCGACGGCACGCCGGTCACCGCGGAGGACGTGCGCTTCAGCTTCCAGGCGGTCATCGACTCCCCCGACTCGCTGAACAAGATCTACACGAACAACATCGCGAGCATGGAGGTGACCAGCGACACCGAGATCACCTTCCAGCTCACGGCCGGCGACTCCGTCTTCACGCGCCGGGTCTACTACATCTCGATCGTCCCGGAGGCGTACTACACCGAGGTCGGCTCCGCCGGCTTCGCCGAGGCGCCGATCGGCTCGGGCCCCTACACCTTCGAGAGCTGGACGCCCGGAGTGTCGACCGAGCTCGCCGCGAACCCCGACTACTGGGGCGGCGAGCCGGCGATCGCGAACGTCACGGTCGAGCCCATCGCCGACGCCGACGCCCGCCTGAACGGCCTGCTCTCGGGTGACATCGACCTCACCGCGATCACCCCCGCGCAGGTCGCCTCGGTCGACGGCTCCGGCTACACGGTCGCCGAGAGCCAGTCGAACCAGCTGATCTACGTCGGCTTCAACGAGACCTCGGGCGGCCCGCTCGCGAACGAGGACCTCCGGAACGCGATCAGCATGGCGATCGACCGCGAGACCATCATCGAGACCATCCACGACGGCTACGCGACCGTCGCGAACGCCTCCTCGGTCGCCCCGAACGTGAACGGCTTCGACGACGAGCTGCCCGACCTCGAGTACGACCCGGATGCGGCCGCCGAGCTGGTCGAGTCCTCCGGCTACGACGGCAGCGCGATCACCTTCCAGTACCCCACGGGCGGCAACGTGCCGAACTCGGCCGAGGTCGCGCAGGCGATCGCCTCGCAGCTCGCCGAGGTCGGCATCACCGTCGAGCTCGAGGGAGTGGAGTACGCCTCGTACGTGCTGCTCACCTCGTCGAAGTCGCACCCCGGGATGTACATCACCCAGTTCTCGCCGTCGATGATGGACGCCTCCACCACGCTGAACTACCTCTACGGCCCGACGGGCTACGCCATCTTCTCCGACCCCGATGTCGACGCGCTGATCGTGGAGGCGAACGCCACGGTCGACGTCGACGCCCGCAACGACGTCATCGCCGAGATCTGGCAGCTGAACGCCGAGCGCACCCACCTCGCGAACATCGACTACACCGTCGGCACCTACGGAGTGGCCCCCGGGCTCGACTGGACTCCGCGCGCCGACGGTCACGTCGACTGGCGCGAGGCGAGCTGGGAATGAGGGGGGCCGCGCATGTACCTCGCTGACGACACCGGAGCGACCCACGACTTCATCTGGATGGTCAAGAACGCGGTGGTGCCCCGGCCGATCGCCTGGGTCGGCACCGAGAGCGCCGAAGGAGTGGGCAACCTCGCCCCCTTCTCGTACTTCACGCTCGTGACGATGGACCCGCCCACCCTGATGATCTCGTTCACCGGCGAGAAGGACTCGCACGACAACATCGCCGCGACGGGCGAGTTCGTGGTCAACCTCGTCACCGACGGGCAGGCCGAGGTCCAGACCGCGACGGCCGCGATCACGCCTCCGTCGGTCGACGAGGCGGCGCTGCTGGGGCTCGAGCTGCTCGACTCCACGCGGGTCCGCCCGAAGCGGCTCGCGATGGCGAAGGTCGCGCTCGAGTGCGTGCTGCTGCGCGAGACCGAGGTGTACGACGCGCACGTCGTGTTCGCTCAGGTGCTCGCGGTGCACGCCGACGACGGGATCCTCGACGGGAGCGGTCGCATCGACATCGCGAAGTACCGCCCGGTCGCCCGCCTCGGCGGCTCGCTCTACACGACGGTCACGAGCGACTACAAGCACCCCGTGCCCGTGGCGACGGAGGAGTGGCTCGCGTCCCAGCCCGGCGGTGCGGTGGCCGCGCCCGTCGACCCCGACGAGCTCGCCGCGGCCGCGGCCTGGTCGCGCGAGCAGGCGGCCGCCGCGGTCTGACCCGCGCGCCCTGCCGGCCTCCCAGCCGGCCGGTAGCGGATCTCGAAATGCCCACTGCGCGGCTGCTCGATCAGCAGGCATCAGGCACACCCTGGCGCTTGCTGGTCGAGTAGCCGCGCAGCGGCGTATCAAGACCCACCTTCCTACGAACGTCAGAACGGTGGCAGCTCGTCATCGAAGCGTGGCCCGGGTGGTCGCCCGGGGAGTGGCGGCGGGCTCGTGGTGACCCGGCGTCCCGTGGGGGTGGACCACTCCGCGGTGCCGTCAGGTCGGAGGAGGTAGGTCCAGCGGTCGCCGTGGCGGACGTGGTGATGGGCGGTGCACAGCGACGCGAGGTTCTCGAGGCGGGTCTCGCCGCCGTTGCGCCACTCGAGAGTGTGGTCGGCCTCCGCCGTGGACCCTGACCGGGTGCAGCCGGGGAAGCGGCAGGTCTGATCCCGCAGCTGCAGGTGCAGGCGCATGCGTGGCGGAGGGACGCGGTGGGTGCGTCCGACGGAGGCGACCCTCCCGGTGTCCGGATCGGTCAGGACCCGGGTGAAGGACGCGCCGATACCGACCAGGTCGCGGGCGACGTCGGCGGGGATCAGGCCGTAGCCGTCGAGATCCGCCGGGGTGTCGTCCAGACCCGCAGCAGTGCTCGCGGGCAGTGTGATCCGCACTTCCGCGCGCACTCCGGGGACGAACGTCGCGGTGAGGTCCTTCCCGCCGCTGACCGGAGTCGTTCCGGCGACATCGCCGTCGCAGAGCAGGTCGGCCAGCGCATCCGCCCGCAGCTGCGCGAGCGTCCGCTCATCACCGCCATCGCCTTCGGTGCCCTCGCGCAGCGTCCGGGCGATGCGGTCGATCCGATCGAACGCGCCCATCGCCACCGGCGCGGGCAGCAGCGCACTGAGGGTCGCCATCCCGTCGATCTCCGGGCTGACCCACACCGTGCGATCTTGACGGGCGCGCGCATGCCGCTGCACGAGCGGTTCCTCGTGCAGCTGGTCCCGCATCCGGCCCACGGCCTTGCGCAGCTGCGTCGGAGTCATCACCAGCGCCGCCTCCGCCGCCCGCGCATCCAACGCACCCCGCGACGCGGCCGGAAGGGTGCTCGCCGCGGCGCAGATCACCTCGGACGCCTCCCACAGGATCCGCGCGTCCCGGAGGGCCGCCCGCGTGCACGGCAGGTCCTCCATCAGCAGCTGCGCATGCTCGAGCACCCGACACGCGGCCGGCTCGGACATCCCCAACGCCACCGCGAACTCCGCCCGGATCGACCGCTCCACCAGATCGCCCGCCTCGCTGCGGGAGAGCCGGGCGCCGCGAGCGAACGACTCCGGAACAGCGAGCGCCGCGAGGTAGGCCGCATGCAGCGCCGCGGCCCGCGCGAGCAGCATCTGCGCCGACGAGCGACCCAACTGCGCCGCAAGATCAGCGAGCCCACCGACCGCGCCGAGTGTCCCCTCCGCTGCTTGGATCTCACCCGCATCTCTCATACCAGTATTGAACCAGCGACCACCGACACCAGACCCGCCGCGCCCACCGAACCCGACAACCCGACCCTCATCCAGCCCTGTGGAGGAACGACCTCCGCTGCACCCATCCGGCTCCCCCTCGCGGCGGATACGGCAGCGAGCGCCGACCGGCGGCTACCCGCCGCCAGCGCGTCCCCGGCGAATTCGCGAGCGCGACCGAGCAGAACCCCTGGTCAGGCCCCGATCCCGCCACCGCTCTCGCGCGCAATCAGATCGGCACCCCGTGGCTCCCCCGGCGAAATCTGCGCCCTGTGGAATGGCCTCCAGAGCGCAAGCACGGCAGCACCGCGTCCGCGCACGACTGAAGAAGGAGCCCGAACGCATGGTCACCCCGTTCCACCTCGCCTGGTTCACCCCGTTCAAGACCCCCGCGTGGAAGAGCCCCTGGGCCGCCGACACCCCGATGACCTGGCTCAACGGCGACTACTACATCGACATGGCGCGGCAGCTCGAGCGGGCCGGCTTCGACTTCATGATGTTCGAGGACTCGACGCTCGTGTCGGACACCTACGGCGGCACGACCGAGAACGACCTCAAGCACGGACTGCACTCGCCCAAGGGCGACCCCGTGCCGCTGCTCCCCGTGCTCGCGCAGCACACCTCGAAGATGGGCTTCATCGCGACGATGTCGACCAGCTTCTACCCGCCGTTCATCCTCGCCCGCACCATGGCGACGATGGACCACCTGACCAAGGGGCGCGTCGGCTGGAACATCGTCACCTCCTCCGAGGACCTCGCCGGCCAGAACTACGGCCTCGACCATCTGCTCCCGCACGACGAGCGCTACGCGATGGCCGAGGAGTACGTCAGCGTCGTGAAGGCGCTCTGGGACTCGTGGGAGCCCGGCGCGATCATCGCCGACCGCGAGACCGGCGTCCTCGCCGACCACACGAAGGTGCACCCCATCCACCACGAGGGCAAGTACTTCAAGGTGCGCGGGCCGCTCAACCTCCCGGCCGGCCCGCAGGGGCACCCCGTTCTCTGCCAGGCGGGCGGCTCCCCCGCCGGTCGCGACTTCGCCGCCAAGCACTCGAACGTGCTGCTCTCGCAGCCCAGCGGAGTGGAGGGGATGAAGGAGTACCGCGACGACATCCGCGCCCGCGCCGCCGCCCACGGCCGCAACCCGGACGACGTGAAGGTGATGTACATCATCCAGCCCGTGCTCGGCGAGACGCAGGCCGACGCGGACGAGCTCGCGCGCCGCCGCTACGAGCTCACCCAGGACCAGATCGAGACGGTCCTCGGCATCATGTCGATCACCACCGAGGTCGACTTCAAGCAGTTCGACCTCGATCAGCCGCTGCCCGACGACGTCTCGACCAACGGGCACCAGTCGGGGCTCGCGTCGTTCAAGAAGCGGGCGGCGGGCAAGACGATCCGCGAGGCGCTGATGGGCCAGTCCTCCGAGTCCGTGAAGCTCGTCGGCACCCCCGATTCGGTCGCCGAGCAGATGGAGGAGGTCGTCGACTTCGTCGGAGGCGACGGGTTCCTCGTCCGCGGCGAGCCGGTCCGCACGCACTCGCGCCGCTACATCGACGAGATCGCGAGCGGGCTCGCCCCGGCGCTGCGCCGTCGCGGCCTCATCCGCACCTCCTACGACGAGCCCACCTTCAAGGCGAACCTGGCGGCGTTCTGATGGGCGGCGGCGTCGCCCCGTTCCACCTCGGCTGGTTCCTCAACGGCACCTCGGTGCCGGCCTGGGGGCAGGAGTTCTCGGGCGCGATCGGCACGCAGTGGCAGCAGGCCGAGATCTTCGTCGATCTCGCGCGGGCGATGGAGCGGGCGCGCTTCGACTACGTGCTGATCGAGGACAACACGTTCGTCGGCGATCGCTACGGCGACTCGATGGAGCTGTACCTCAAGCACGCGTTCCAGACGCCGCGGCAGGATCCGATGGTCACCGCGACCCTGCTCGCGCAGGCGACCCAGCACCTCGGGATCGTCGCGACAGCGGGCACCTTCGCCTACCACCCCTACATGCTCGCGCGGCTCTCCGCGTCGATCGACCAGCTCTCGGGCGGCCGGATGGGCGTGAACGTGGTGACCGGCACCTCCGATCGGGCGCTGCAGAACTACGGGTTCGACGGGATGGACGAGCACGACTCGCGCTACGACGTCGCCGAGGACTTCCTGAAGGCGGCCATCGCCCTCTGGGACACCTGGGACCCGGACTCCGTGGTCGCCGACTCCGAGACCGGTTACTGGGCCGACCACACGAAGGTGCGGCGGGCCGACTACCGGGGCAGCCACTACTCCACCCGCGGGCCCCTGAACACCGGGCCCCTCCCCCAGGGCCGGCCGGTGATCTCGCAGGCCGGAGGATCGCCCCGCGGCATCGCCTTCGCCGCGAAGTACGCCGACACCATCGTCGCGATCCACGCGACGGCCGAGTCGATGAAGACCTACCGCGACAAGGTGCGCGCCGCCGCGCTCTCGTTCGGCCGCGACCCCGACGACATCAAGGTGCTCTTCGGCGTCGGCCCCATCGTCGGGTCGACGCAGGTGGAGGCGGACGAGCGGGTGCGCCTGCGCCGCGACGACATCGCCGAGAACATCGAGGTGCACCTGGCCGCGATGGCGAAGTCGACCGACATCGACTTCGCGCAGGTCCCGCTCGACGTGCCGCTCGGCTCCCTCGAGCTGCAGACGAACGGCACCCAGCAGCTCAGCGACTTCGTCTCGCGCAACGCGACCAAGACGCTCCGGGAGGCGGTCGTCTCGCGCGGAGTCGGCAACGGCCCCGTCATCGCCGGCACTCCCGAGTCGGTGGCCGACCAGATGGAGGAGATGATGCGCGTCGCCGGCGGCGACGGCTTCCTCATCTCGACGAGCGGCGTCACCCGCCGCTTCATCGCCGAGATCTGCGACGGCCTCGTCCCGGAGCTGCAGCGGCGCGGCCTCACGCGGCGCGAGTACTCGTTCGACCAGCTGCGCGACAACCTGCTCGAGTTCTGAGACATCCCACCCGTACCCAAGGAGAGAGACCATGCGCGGATACGTCGACACCGACTGGGGTCAGCTGCACTACCGCAGGAGCGGCTCGGGAGGCCCGGCGATCGTGCTGCTGCACGAGTCGCCCCGCACCTCCGCCGTCTACGAGCCCGTGATGGAGGCGCTCGGCGAGCACACGACGACCCTCGCCTTCGACACCCCCGGCTTCGGTCAGAGCGACTCGGCCCCCGCCGGGCAGCCGCTCGCCGAGTACGCGCGGATCCTCGTGCAGGCGCTCGATGCGCTGGGGGTCGGCGAGTTCGTGCCCGTGGGCATGAAGACCGGCAGCTCGCTCGCGACGGCGATCGCCGTGTCGCTGCTGGGCACCGGACGGGTGCAGCGGGCTGTGCTCTACGCCCTCGAGGAGCCCGACGAGGAGTCGACCGAGTTCTGGGCCGAGAACTGGGCTCCCGAGCTGCCGGTCACCGCCGACGGCTCGGTGCTGCAGTACCTGTGGGAGAAGAACGTCGGCCTCTACGGCACCGACGACCCGCGGGCGCTCCTGGGCTGCGTCGCCGACACCCTCGGCAATCTCGAGCGCTACAACTCGATCTACCCCGCGGTGTTCCGCGGGCGGGCGAAGACCTGGGCCGACAACCTCGCGCTGGTCGAGGCGGGCGTCGAGCTCACCGTGCTGCGCCCGCCGTGGGCGCGGATGACCCTCGACATCCCGATCGAGTTCACCGACATGCCCGGCACCCGCGTCGTCGAGATGCCGGTGAGCGGACAGTTCCCGAGGCGCGCCCCTCGAGAGTTCACCGCCGCCGTGCTCGAGGCGGTCGGCACCCGGGTGCCGGCGTGAGGTCGTGACCGCCGGCACTGCCGTCCGGGAGGCGCCGCCGTCGCTCCGCGGTGCCCGCTGGCCCCTCGCGGGGCTGATGATCGCGCAGTTCGTCGCCGGCCTGTCGGCCACGATCGTCGCGACCAGCGTCCCGACCGTCATGCGGTCGCTGGAGGGAGCCGCCGGCCTCTCGACCTGGCTCGTCGCCGCCACGATCCTCGGCAACACCGCGACGACTCCGCTCTGGGGCCGCCTCGCCGATCTGGTGGCGCCGAAGCGGATCCTGCAGTGCGCCATCGGCCTCTTCATCGCCGGATCGGTGCTCGCCGCCCTCGCCCCGACCACCGCCGTGCTGCTGACCGGCCGCGCCGTGCAGGGCGTGGGCCTCGGAGGCACCGCCGCCGTGTCGATCGCGGCCGTCGCCCTGCTCGTCCCGCAGCGCGAGCGCGGCCGCGTGAACGGCTCGCTGCAGGCGCTGCAGACCTCGGCGACCATCCTCGGCCCGATCGTCGGAGGCGTCGTGGTGCAGTCGCTCGGCTGGCGCTGGTGCTTCGTCGTCGCGCTGCCGCTCGCCGTCGCCTCCTTCGCGGTGCTGACCGCGACCCTGCACGTGCGCCTCCCCGTCGCCGCGCGCGGCGGGCGGACCGACTACGCCGGCGCGCTGCTGATCGCGACGGGGATCCCCTCGGCGCTGATCGCGCTGACCCTCGTCGGCGAGGGCGCGACGGGCGTGGCCTTCACGGCGTTCGGGTCGTTCGGGCTGCTCGCCCTGATCGCCCTCGTGATCGTCGAGCTCCGGGTGGCCGCGCCGATCATCCCGCTGCGCCTGCTGGCGTCGCGCGTGCCGCTGGTGTGCGCGGTGGCCGCCGTGCTGCTCGGTTCGACGCTCTTCGGAGGCTCGGTCTTCGTCACGCAGTACCTCCAGATCGGGCTCGGCATCGATCCCGCGCCGGCCGGTCTGCTGCTGGCGCCGATGGCGGTCGGCGCGGTGATCGCCTCCTTCGCCGCCGGCCGGGCGATCACGAGGCGCGGGCGTGTGAAGGGCGTGCTGCTCCTCGCGGCGGCGGCCATGCTCGTCGGCAACGCCGCCCTCGCCCTGGCGCCCCTCGCTCCGCTGCCCCTCGCGCTGACCGGCGCCCTGCTGCTCTCGGCCGGCCTCGGCATGTCGCTGCAGAACCTCGTCCTCGCGGCGCAGACCGTGGCGCCTCCGGGGCGGACCGGCTCGGTGAGCGCGGCGATCGTGTTCTTCTTCACGCTCGGCGGCACCGTCGGGCTGGTGGGGTACGGAGCGGCGCTGTCGGCGCGGATCGGAGTGCTGACGCAGGCCGGGGCGACGGAGGCGGAGGCGTACGCGCTCGGGCTGCCGCTGGTGTTCGCGCTGTCGGCGGCGGCGGCGGCAGTGGCGCTCGGGGCGCTGGTGATGCTGCCGACGGTGCGGTTGCGCAACGGCGCCTGAACGCGCTGAGCGTTCGCCCTAGCCGAGCAGGCCTTGACGGTGGCCTCATCATCGACGGTTGCGGACCGCTGAGTCCCGCCCGCTCGGCGTGGCGACCGGTCGGATTCGGCGCGCGCGCCTCCGATGTGAGGGAATCGAGTGAGGCGAACGACGATGTCGCCGAAACGGGGGGCCGACGCGATCGCGCGCGCATCCCGTCCACTCCTCTCAGAAGGCCAGGTCAGTCATGACTCTCAGCGTGTTGTTCATCGGTGGGACCGGGATCATCAGCTCGGCGTGCGTCGTCCGATCCCTCGGGGTCGGCTTCGACGTCACCGTCCTCAACCGCGGGACGACGGCCGTGCGTCCCGTACCGGACGGCGTCCGCGAACTGCAGGGCGACATCCGCGATGCCGAGTCGGTGCGCGCGGCGCTCGGCGACGAGCAGTTCGACGTCGTCGTCGAGTTCGCCGCGTTCACTCCCGAGCACGTGCAGCAGGACATCGACCTGTTCGCCGGGCGCACGGGCCAGTACGTCTTCATCAGCTCGGCGTCGGCCTATCAGACGCCGCCGAACCGGCTGCCGATCACCGAGTCCACGCCGCTGCGCAACCCGTTCTGGCAGTACTCGCGCGACAAGATCGCCTGCGAGGACCTCCTCGTCGACGAGTACCGCCGCACCGGCTTCCCGGTCACGATCGTGCGGCCCTCGCACACGTACGACCGAACCTCGCTCCCCGTCGACGGAGGCTGGACGGTCGTCGACCGGATGCGCCGCGGTCTCGAGGTGGTCGTCCCGGGAGACGGCACCTCGCTCTGGACGCTCACGCACACCGACGACGTCGCGGTCGGGCTGGTCGGGCTCTTCGGAGCGACCGCCGCGATCGGCGAGGCCTTCCACATCACGGGCGACGAGACGCCGACCTGGGACAGGATCCACCAGGCCCTCGCCGCCGCCGCGGGAGTCGAGGCGAGGATCGTGCATATCGCCTCCGACGCGATCGCTGCGGCCGACCCGGCGCTCGGAGCCGGCATCATCGGCGACAAGGCCCACTCGATGGTCTTCGACAACGCGAAGATCCGGAGTCTCGTCCCGGCCTACTCCCCCTCCGTCCGCTTCAGCGACGGTGCGCGCGAGATCGTCGAGTGGTACGACGCAGACCCGGCGCGCCGGGTGGTCGACGAGCGGATGAACGCCCTGTTCGACTCGCTGATCGAGGCCTACCGGCCGCGCGCGCTCTGACGACGCGGCCGGCGACGAGGAGGCCGACGGGGGACGGCATCGCGCCTCCGATCACGGAGGATCAGGGCGCTGACTCGCGCGTCCAGTAGTCGGCGCGGACGACGAGGAGCCGTCCCTGCGGGTCCGAGCTCAGCGAGATCGTCCGCGGGTCCCAGAACGAGCCGGGGAGGCGCGCGCCCAGCTCGCTCGACAACTCCTCCGGCGACATGCCCTCCGGCGGCCGGACCGCGAGGAGGGACCAGCATCCGCCCGAGGCGCACTCGACGCTCTCGCGGACGACCTCGCTCCCGGCGGGGAGGCCGATCGACGAGGCGGGCGGGACGTCGCCCTCGGTCGCCCCCACGAAGAGCACGCCGAGTCGCCCGAGGTACAGCACCGCGAGCAGTCCGACGACGACGATCGCGGCGACGACGGCGCCTCTGCTCTGTGATCCGCCCATGGCCTCGCGACTCTACCAACGCGGCGCACGCTCCCGGGCGGGCTCAGGCGAAGAGCCGCAGCAGGCGCTCGCACTTCGGCGGGTCGAGGGTCAGACCGTGCCGGAGCCCCCAGAGCAGGTACGACATCGAGCGCACGAGGACCCAGGCCCGCGCCCGCTCCGGAGGCACCTCGGCGGCCGCGACGAAACCCTCGAAGGCGCGGTGCACGTCCGCGTCCTGCTCGAGCTCGTCGAGTCGCGACCAGAGGATCCGTCCGAGGTCGTACTCCGGATCGCCCTGCAGCAGCACGGGATCGACCACCACCCAGGGCGAGCGGCTCCCCGCGAGGACCTGCTCGAAGTGCAGATCGCCGTCGACCGACAGCGGCGGTGCGTGACGATCTCCGAGCCAGGAGGCGGCACCCGTCGCCGCGTCGAGCAGGGCGCGGGAGGTGGGGCGGCCGAGCGCCTCCCACTCGGCGGGGAAGGCGACCGACTCCTCCCGGGCGATGACCCGCGTGCTGGGCGCGCTCGTCGGCGCGGGCACCGCCAGCAGGCGCGTCAGCTCCCCCAGCGTCACGACCGCCGTGTGGAGCGGCTCGGCGAGCAGGGAACGCGTGTGGTCGAGCCGCTCGAGGAGCGAGGCCCCGGCCTCCGGCGCCGAGTCGAGGAGCCGCACGACTCCGCGGCCGTCCCAGTGCGTCAGTGCGGCCAGCTCGCTCGACACGTCGTCCCCGGGCGGAGCGAGGCGGAGGACCGCCGCCTCGCGCCCGCGCCGCACCGGAACGACGAGCGCGTTCGAGCCGTGCAAGGGCTCGCCGTCGATGTCGAGACCCCAGCTCGAGCACCGGCTCTCGACGATCCGGGGAAGCTCGTCGAGCCACGCGCGGCCCCGCTCGTCGCCCCACCATCTCGGCATCGCCCGGAAGGACTGCGGAACGGCGATCATGGCCGCAGCCTAGGCGGCGCGGCGCAGCCGAGCCCATCGCTGACAGAATCCGGAGGATGGACGATCCACAGCGGGACGAGCTCGCGGAGCTGCGGCGACGGGCCTACGGACGGAGTCCGGACATCACCGAGGACCCCGGGGCGCTCGCCCGGCTGCACGCCCTCGAAGCGCGCTCGCCGGGGACGCGCCCGGTCGCGCCTCCGCACGCCCCGGCCACGCCGGACGTCCTGCTCGACGGCTCGACACCGGAGGCGGCGGATCCCGCGGCCCCGCCCCCGGCGCGGGTCACGAGGATCGCGCTGCTGTGGGCGGCCTCGCTCCTCGTCACCGCGGTCGTCACGGCGCTCGTCACCGCCGGCGCGACCCTCTGGGCCGGCGGGTCGAGCGATCGGGAGGTGGCGATCCTCCGGCTCTCGGACACCGGGGAGCTCCCCGGGTGGGTGAACAGCGGGACGGCGGACTCGCTCACCTCGGAGGACTTCTACGGGCTGAGGGTCCTCAAGCAGCCCAGCGGAGCCGACGGCGGCTCGTGCATCTCCGTCCTCCAGGCGTCCGGCGAGGGCGACGGCGCCTACAGCGGGGTCGCGTACAGCGGCTGCACGGCGGGCACCTACGCTGCGACGGCGCAGCTCACCGTGTCGCCGGCGCTGCCGACACGGTTGCGCGAGGCCTTCTCCGACGGCACCGGGCTCCGGTTCGTCCTCGAGGGCGAGACGGTGCACGTCCGAACCGGCTCACGGTGATGCCGACCGGTCAGAGCGGCAGGCCGACTCCGGCGAGCTCCTCGAGCTGCCGCCACACGCGAGCCGCCTCGTCGCCGGCCGGGGTCGCCGTGCGCGGCGTCGGGTCGACGGCGACGGGGACTCCCCGGGTCCCGTCCCTCGGCGCGTAGTAGTCGCCTCCCTCGACGGCGGGGTCGGTGAGCGCGCGGACGGCCGGCCAGGCCGCCGTGTCCTTGCCCTGGGCCCAGGGCGTGTAGGGATTCCGGCGGTAGGGAGTCGTCGCGTCGCGGATGCCGGGCCTCTCCGGGGTCCGCGCGTCGACTCCGACTCCGGGACGCGTCACCACCGAGACGATCGGGAGCCGGGCGGCGCGCAGGCGCCGGTCGAGCTCGAACGCGAAGACCTCGGTCGCCGTCTTCGCCTTCGTGTAGGCGCCGATGCCGGTGCGGGGCACGCGGCCGAGGTCGTCGAGTCCGAACCGGAAACGGCTCACGAAGCCGGTCGACGTGTGGACGATGCGGCCGACGGAGTCGTGGGCGGCCGCGCTCGCCGTCATCGCCGGGAGGATCCGGGCGAGGAGCCGGACGTTCGCGGTCACGTGGGTGCCGAGGAGGAGCGGGGCGCCGTCGTCGGTCACGGCACGGCGGTCCATCGTCATCGCCCCTCCGTTGAGCAGGACGCCGTCCAGGCGCGGCAGGGCGGCGAGCTCCGCGGCCGCCTCGTCGACGGAGGCGGGCGAGCCGAGGTCGATCACCACCGACCGCAGCGATGCGCCGGGCACCTGCGCGCGGATCGCCGATTCGGCGACGCGGAGCTTCGTCGCCGACCGGGAGGCGAGCACCGCGTCCGCTCCCGCTGCGGCGAGCTGCTCCGCCGCGAAGTAGCCGATGCCGGCCGTGGCGCCGGTGACGATGAGCGTGCGGCCGGTCTGCTCCGGCGGTCGTGCGGGGTCCCAGGTCATGATCCTCCTTCAAACGGATGCTTCATCCGCAGACCGTAGCACGAGCGGATAGAGAATCCGTTTCGGGTACGCTTCCTCCATGACCCCCGTCCGCTCCGACGCCGAGCGCAGCCGCGCCCGCATCCTGACGGCCGCGCGCACCCACGCCGCCGACGACCTGCGGCTCAACGAGATCGCCCGGGAGGCGGGCGTGGGAGTCGCGACCGTCTACCGGCACTTCCCGACCGTGCACTCCCTCGTCGAGGCGCTGACCCTCGGGACGGTCGAGCGGATGCTCGCCCTCTCGCAGCAGGCCGCGGACGACCCGGACCCCGGCGCGGCGTTCTCGACCTACCTCCGCTCGGCGCTCGCCCTCCACCTCGAGGACGACGGACTCCAGAGGATCCTGCTGGCCGATCGCGACGAGGACCCCGCGATCCACGCGGTGAAGGTCGAGATCGTCGCGGCCGCCTCCCGCCTGCTCGCTCGCGCCCAGGACGCGGGCGACGTGCGCGCGGATCTCACCCTCGAGCAGCTCGAGCACCTCGTCTGCGGCATCGAGCTCGCCCTGCGGCTCGGCGTCCCCGACGACCGGGAGCTCTTCACGGAGGTGCTGTTCGCGGGGATCCGCGCGCGCCCGTCGGACTGCTAGCGGTCCCCGAGGAACGCGAGCAGCTCGGCGAACGCCCGGTCGGCGCGGGCGGAGTCGCCGGTGGCGTCGAGGTCCATCAGCAGACCGCGGATCACCGCGAGGACGAGGGTCGCACTGTCGGCCCGCCCGATGCTGTGCAGGCCCGCCTCGAGCGGACCGAGCCAGTCGGTGGTCGCGACGCGACGGAAGCCCGGCCACAGGGTCTGCTCCGCGTCCTCGCGCAGCTGGGTGAACAGGCGCACGAAGGGTCGCCCCTCCTGACCGCTCATCACGCCCCACGCCCGAGCCAGCGTCTCGGTGTAGGGCTCGTCGGCGCGCTCGCTCAGCGCCGCGGTCCAGCGCTCCCGCTGGCGCTGCCGCGCCCTCCGGAGGATCGCGCGCAGCAGATCGTCGCGGGTCCCGAAGTGGTAGAGCAGCATCCGCGCCGACGTGCCGGTCGCCTGGACGAGAGGCTCGAGCCGGCCGGGGAGCCCGGACTCGAGGGCGTGGTCGGTGCAGCGGTCGAGGAGCCTGTCCGCGATCTCCGGTTGCTGCTGCCTGCCCACTCCGTCATCTTTTCACGTAACGAGCGGTACAGATACCGTGGAAGGACGACGACTGCTCGGTGAGGAGAACCCGATGGACCTGATCTTCGTGCACGGCGCCCTGGTGCGGGACGGCGAGTGGTGGTGGCGCCCGAGCGCCGACCTCCTGCAGGAGCGCACCGGCATCCGGAGCCGCGCCCTCGCCCTCCCGTCCTGCGGCGAGACCGCGTCCGATCCGTCGTCCGCGGGCCTGGCCGCCGACGCCGAGGCGCTCCGCCGCGCGCTCGACGACGTCGACTCCGCGATCGTCGTCGGGCACTCCTACGGCGGCACGGTGATCGCCGAGGCGGGACACCACCCCGCAGCCCAGCGGCTGGTCTACGTCTCGTCGTACCTGCCCGACACCGGTCTGTCGCAGGGCGCGATCATGAGCGGCGAGAGCGACCCGGTCTCACTCGTCGGCGGCGACGACGGCCTGCTGAGGCTCGCCGGCTCCGATGCCGACGCCTTCGGGGCCCGGTTCCTGCAGGACGCCGACGCCGCGACCCGGCGCGCGGCCTGGGAGCGGGTGACCGCGCAGTCGGCCGCCGCCTTCACCGCACCGACGAGCGCGGCCGGCTGGCACGGAGTCGACTCCACCTACCTCGTCTGCACCGAGGACCGCAGCACGTCGGTCGCCCTGCAGCGCTTCCACGCGTCCCGGGCCACGCGCAGCGTCGAGCTGCCGACCGGCCACCACCCGTTCCTCACCCGCCCCGACCTGATCGTCGAGCAGCTCGAGGCCCTGGTGGCATGAGTGCGAGACTTCCGCCATGGATATCGAGGTGTGGTGGCCGAAGCTGAGCGACTCCGCGAGGGAGTGGTTGATCGCCAACAACGGCGATGCGATCCCGGAGGCACTGGTGCGTGAGATCGTCGCCGCCGGCGGTGCCGTGCGGGCGGAGTCCGATGCGGACGATTCCGACGGGCCGACCCTGTCGGACGACTCCGTCGACTGGATCGAGGCGCGCGCGAACGACGAGACCTGACGCGAGAGGATGCCAGGGTCGAGTGATCGGATCTCAGGGCTTCCCCTGATCCCCTCCGCCGCCGCGAGTCCGGAGAATCGCCTCATGCCCTCCGCACCGGCCCGCCGCCCGCACGCCCCGCACCTCCTCCGCGGCCTCGTCCTCGCCGTCGTCGGGGGGCTCGTCCTCGGTGGCCTGACCAGCCTCCTGCAGAGCTCGCTGCCGTTCTCGGTGACCGCGTTCGCCAACTCGTCCGGAGGCTGGTCGATGCTGGTCTTCGCGCTCGTCCGGCTCGGCGGGGTCCGGCCGGTGGCCGGTGCGGTGCTCGGCCTGCTCTCGTTCTGGTTCCTGCTCGAGGGCTACGACCTCGTCACCGCCTGGCGCGGCTTCGGCTACTCGCCGCCGTTCACCGACCTCTTCTGGCTGCTGGCCGTTCCGGCCGGACCGATCCTCGGAGCGGCCGCGGCGCTCACCCGGCACGGATCGAACGCCTGGCGGGTGCTCGCGGTGGCGCCGCTCTCGGGTGTCCTGAGCGGCGAGGGGGTCTGGGCTCTCGGCGCGATCGCCGAGACCACGAGTCCCGTCTACTGGTGGATCGAGATCGTGCTCGGGGTGGGGTTCCTGAGCCTCGCGGTGATCAGGCGACGACCGCGCGGGCTCGTCGTCCTGGGCGCGGTCGCCGTCACCGCTGCCGCCGCGGCCGCCTTCGTCGCGGTGTACTCGCTCGCGTGACCGCGGGGCGACCGACGTGTGCCGGCGCTCACGCCTCCGGGATCGAGCGCTCGAACAGGGCGGGGCGCTCGACGTCGGGGTCGGGTCCGCTGCGCACGCCGGTGTCGAGGGCGTCGATGCGGGCGAGCTGGTCGTCGGTGAGCTCGAAGTCGAAGACGTCGAAGTTCGCGGCGATCCGCTCGGGGTTCGTCGACTTGGGGATCGCGGAACGGCCCTGCTGCAGGTGCCAGCGCAGCATCACCTGCGCGGGGCTCCTGCCGTGCTCGGACCCGATCGCCGCGATCGCCCGGTCGTCCATGACGCTGCGTCGCTCATCACCCCAGCCGGGGTAGAAGGTGATGCCGCCGATCGGCGACCAGGCCTGGGTGAGGATCCCGCGCTCCGCGTCCTCGCGCCGCACATCGGGCTGCGAGAAGTAGGGGTGCAGCTCGACCTGGTTGACGGCGGGGATCACGTCGACCTCGGCGAGGAGCCGCGCCAGGTGGGCGGGCGTGAAGTTGCTGACGCCGATCGCGCGGACGCCGCCGTCGGCCAGGAGCTTCTGGAGCGCACGGTAGGCGGCGATCGTCGTGTCGAAGCGGGAGGGGACGGGCTGGTGCAGGATCAGCAGGTCGAGCTGCTCGACGCCGAGCTTGCCGGTCGCCTTCTCGAAGGCGTGCAGCGTCTGGTCGTAGCCGTAGTCGGTGACCCAGACCTTCGTCTCGATGAACACGTCCGAGCGGTCGAGACCGGAGCGGCGGATGCCCTCGCCGACCTCGCGCTCGTTGCCGTACGCGGCCGCGGTGTCGATGTGGCGGTAGCCGACCTCGAGAGCGGACTGCACGGCGGCCGTCGTCTCCTCGGGGGCGCTCTGGAAGACGCCGAGGCCGAGGGCGGGCAGGGTGACGCCGTTGTTGAGGGTGAGTCGAAGGGTCATGGCTCCACGCTACGACCGGATCCCGCGGTCGTGGGAGGGTCCGGCAGGACAGCGTCGGCAGGGGACCACTCCGGGTGTCGGAACGGCGGCGGGGCGTCGTGGAATCGCGGTCGCGGAGGTGGTGCCGCCGGGCTCCCGGGGAGGACGGGCGGCCTCGTGGTGACCCTGCGGCCCGTCGGAGTGGTCCAGTCGGCCGTGCCGTCGGGATGGAGGACGTAGGTCCAGCGGTCGCCGTGGCGGACGTGGTGGTGGGCGACGCAGAGGCTCGCGAGGTTCTCGAGGGCGGTGGAGCCGCCGTTCCGCCACTCGACCGTGTGGTCGGCCTCGGCGCGCGCGGCGGTGCGGGTGCAGCCGGGGAAGCGGCAGGTCTGGTCGCGCAGCTGCAGGAGGAGCCGCATCCGCGGAGGAGGGACGCGGTGGGTGCGGCCGACGGAGACGACCGTTCCGGTGCTCGGGTCGGTCACGACCGCGGTGAAGGAGGTGCCGACGCCGACCAGGTTGCGCGCGACCTCGGCCGGGATGAGACCGTAGCCGTCGAGGTCTGCGGCGGTGTCGTCGAGCCCGGCGGCAGTGCTCGCGGGCAGCGTGAGCCGCACCTCGGCGCGCACGCCGGGGACGAACGTCGCCGGAGGCTCACCGGGGTCGCTGATCGGCGTGGTCCCGGCGACGTCGCCGTCAGAGAGCAGATCGGCCAGCGCGTCGGCGCGCAACTGCGCGAGCGTGCGCTGGTCTCCGGAGCCGTCCGCGTCGTCGCGGAGCGCACGCGCGATCCGGTCGAGACGGTCGAACGCTCCGACGGCGGCCGGCGCGGGGACGAACGCGCAGAGGGTCGCCATCCCGTCGAAGTCCGGGGTGAGCCAGACGGCACGGTCCTCGCGCGCGCGAGCATGGCGCTCGGCGAGGGGCTGCGCGTGCAGTTCGTCGCGCAACCGCGCCAGCAGCTGCCGCAACCGCGTGGGCGTCACCGAGACCGCGAGCTCTGTTGCGCGCTCGTCGAAGGCGGCGCGCGACTCCACCGGCAGCGTGTCGGCGACCGTGCAGATCGCCTGACCGGCCTCCCATCGCAGGCGCGCCGCCGCGAGTGCGGCGCGGGTCAGCGGCAGGTGCTCCACGAGCAGCTGGGCGTGCTCGAGCTCCCTCGTCGCGACCCGCTCCGACACCCCCAGCGCGACCGCGAACTCCGCCCGGATCGACCGCTCGACGAGATCCTCCGTCTCGCTGCGGGACAGGCCGCGAGCGAACGACTCCGGTGTCGCGGTCGCCGCCCGGTATCCCGCGTAGAGCGCTTCAGCGGAGGCGAGGTGCAGCGGTGCTGCGGAGCGGGCGAGCTCGGCGGCGCGGTCGCCGTGCCCGCGCACCTCGGCGAGCGCCGCCTCCGCCGAATCGATCCCTGCCATACGAGTATTGAATCAGCGACCACCGACACCGGAGCATCGGCGGCTGCTCGACCGCCATCCGTCCGGTCAGCGCTCCTCGAGCGCGAGGCGACCGGCGAGCAGCACGTAGGCCGCGGCGAACGTGCGGCGCATCCACGACACGACCCGCGGTCGCGAGAGGACGAAGGTGCGCACCGCCGCGGCGAAGAGGCCGTAGAGCGCGAAGACGACGAAGGTGACCGCCATGAAGACTAGGCTGAGCGCCACCATGTGCAGCGTCGCCCCCGACCGGTCGGTGGCGACGAACTGCGGGAGGAATGCGAAGAAGAAGATCGTGAGCTTCGGATTGAGCACGTTGATCAGGACGGCGCTGCGGATGACCCTCCCCGCCGACTGCGGCGCCGCCTCCTCGTCGACGGCGAGCGGGCTCCGGTCGCGCCAGGTCTGCCAGGCGAGGTAGAGCAGGTAGGCGACCCCCAGGTACTTGAGGGCCTGGAACGCGATCGCCGAGGCGTTGAGCAGGGCGGAGAGCCCCGTGATCGCGGCGACCATGTGCGGGACCACGCCGAGGGTGCAGCCGACCGCGGCGATGAGGCTCGACCGCGACCCGCGCGACAGCCCCGCCGCGATGGTGAACAGGGCGCCCGTCCCCGGGGTGACCACCACGACGAGGGTGGTGAGGAGGAACGCGATGCTCATGAGGGCTCCCTCGAACGGGTGTGCCTGCACAGTATCGGAGCCGCCGCCGTCCCGCGTCAGCCGGCCTCGCTCCTCTACCCTTCAGGGAGTCGCGTCGGGAACGCAGACGACGACGCCCGCGGAGGCCCACCGGATGATCAGCACCTTCCTCGCCGAGAACGTCGTGCTCGTGCGGATCCTCTTCTGGGTCGGGATCGTCGCGAGTGCCGCACTCGGCCTCCTGCTGGTGCGCACGCGACGCGCTCGCACCCTGTCGGTCCTGGCGGTGCTCGCGCTCGTCGCCGGACTCGCGGTCGCCCTGTCGCCCGAGGACAACCGCGCGCCGGCCCTCTGCACGGTGCAGTTCTCGATGCCGTTCCAGGGGCTCGACACCCTCGCGAACATCGCGATGCTCCTGCCGCTGACCCTGTTCGCCGCGCTGCGCGTCGGGCGTCCGCTGCCTGTTCTCGCAGCGGTCTCCGGCCTCTCGGCGCTCATCGAGCTCGTCCAGGCGCTCGCACCGGCGCTGGGTCGCTCCTGCGACACCGACGACTGGTTCATGAACACCGTGGGAGCCGCGATCGGCGCGGCTCTCGCCACCGGGATCCTCGGCGTCGAGAGGCGGCGCGGGCTCAGGCGGCACTCCGCAGGCACCCGGTGACGGCCCCGGCAGCGGCGGAGTGACGCGGCGGACCCGTCAGTCCGCGCCTCCGAGCAGCGGCAGAAGCTCCCGCAGATCCGAGACGACGTGGTCGGCCCCCGCCGCCCGCAGGACATCCGGCGGGTTGTAGCCGCCCGCCACCGCGACCGCGAGGTAGCCCGCCCGCCGCGCACAGCTCACGTCGTAGGCCGTGTCGCCCACGTAGACCGCTCGCTCGCGTCGCCCGCGGTAGCGCTGGAGCACCGCCAGCTTGTCGACCGTCGGCGCCTCCACCGCGTCCCACTCCACCGCGAAGCCGAGGCTGTCGAGGTCGTACTCGACGCTGACGCGGGCGGCGGCGGAGACGATGCCGAGGAACGCCCCGCCCTCGGCCAGTGCGCCGAGTGCCTCGTGGGCGCCGTCCCTGGCGACGGACGGACGCGTCGCCATGTGCGCGTTCCACTCCTCCTCCGCCGCGACAGCGTCCTCGGCGCCGAGCCGGCCGAACATCGCCGACATCGGGAGAGAGAACTCGGCGCTGAAGCCGGCGAGACTCAGCTCGGGGCGGGCCCGCGACAGCAGCACGGCGTTCAACGCGTCACGAGCCCGGTCGGCGTCGAGCACGACGGTGCCGTTCCAGTCGAACAGCACCGCCGTGTCCGACAGGCTCACGCGGTGACCCGCTCGACGGGCAGCAGTCCGCGCTCCACCGCGTCGCCGAGGCGCGCGCCGGTGAGGGAGTCGTAGACGTGGACGTCCGAGCGCCCGCAGACGGCGCTCACCGCGGAGCCGACCCGCGGCGACTCGACCACGTCACAGCGCAGCGCGACCGCGGCGCCCTCCGCCGTGCGCAGGTGCACGACGCGGTCCTTGCCGGTCGGCTCGACCAGCTCGACGACTCCCGTGATCGACCAGCCGTCGCCCGGGCCGCTCGCGAGCCGCAGCTGCTCGGCGCGCACGCCAAGCGTCAGACCGGCCGCACCGCGGACCGCGCCGAACGGCGACGCCTGATCCTCGCCGACGGTCATCAGGTTCATCGGAGGGGTGCCGATGAACCCGGCGACGAAGAGCGTCGCCGGTGCCGCGTAGAGCTCGTCGGGCGTGCCCAGCTGCTCGATGCGTCCGTCGCGGATGACCGCGATGCGGTCGGCCATCGCCATGGCGTCGAGCTGGTCGTGCGTGACGTTGATCCCGGTCGCACCGACCGAGCGCAGCAGGGTCGCGATCTCGAGACGCAGGACGGCGTGGAGCTGAGCGTCGAGGCCCGAGAGCGGTTCGTCGAGCAGCACGATGCCGCTGCGGCGGGCCAGGGCCCGCGCGAGAGCGATGCGCTGCCGCTGCCCGCCCGACATCTGCTTGGGCCGGCGGTCGAGGAGGTGCTCGACCTGCATCCGGCCGGCGATGTCCCTGGCCCGCGCCTCCGCCTCCTTCTTGGGGAGGCCGAGGCCGTGCCGGAGCCCGAGGGTGATGTTCTCGAGCGAGGACAGGTGGGGGTAGAGGGCGAAGTGCTGGAACACGATCGCCGCGTCGCGCTGGTGGGCCGGGATCCCGGCCTGCGAGACGCCCGCGAACGAGACGGTGCCGGAGTCGGCGTCCTCGAGGCCCGCGATCACCCGGAGGAGCGTGGACTTGCCGGAGCCCGAGGGCCCGAGGACGGCGACGTGCTCGCCGTCCTCGATGCGGAGGTCGATGCCGTCGAGCGCACGGACGGCGCCGAAGGTCTTGGTCAGGGAGGCGAGCTCGACGGAGGCCATCGTCGTCACTTCCCGACGATGCCGTCGATGGTGGTGACGGCCGCGCCGACCGTCTCGGCCGCGTCCGCTCCGGTGGCCAGCCTCTGGGCCATCGAGCGGAACGTGTCGTTCACCTGGACGGTCGTGTCGCCGGCGAAGCCGCCCCAGGGGGTGAGGTCCTTGTCGTAGCTCCAGGCGTAGGTGAGCTGGGGAGTCGCCGCGTCGCTCGCGAGCAGCTCGGCCGCGGCGGCGGAGTCGACGGGGATGTAGCTGTAGGCGGTCCCGGAGGCCTTCAGCACGGCCTCGGTCGAGAGCAGCTCTGAGACCAGCGCGCTCGAGAAGGCGGCCTGGCAGGCGTCCTCCGAGAGGACGACCCAGCCGTTGCCGCCGGCGGGCAGCGCACCGCCCTCGCCGCCGACGCTCGGCAGGTCGACCGGGGTCCAGTCGAACGCTCCGTTGATCGTGGTGCTCATCGTGGCGATGAGCGAGGTGGTGGTGACCATGAAGGCCGCGTTGCCGCCCGCGAACTGAGCGATGGCGTCCTGCTGGCCGACTCCGAGCTCGAGCTTCTCGGCCCCGAGGGTGGACCAGATCGAGAGCGCCTCGACACCGGTGTCGTCGCCGAAGCCGGCGGTGCCGTCCTCGTTCACGAACGTGCCGCCGGAGCCCTGCACGAAGGCCTGGCCGAACCAGTCGGCGAGTCCGTCGGTGGGGATGGTGACGGAGGGGGACCCGGTGACCGCGGTGACCTTCTCGGCCGCGGCGACGAGTTCGTCGAGCGTGGAGATGTCGGCGGCGTCGACTCCGGCCTCGTCGGCCAGCTGCTCGTTCACGAGCAGCACCGGAGCCGAGATCTGAGCGGGGGCGAGGTAGACCGTGTCATCGACGGTGCCGGCGCCGAGGAACTGCGACTGGTAGGTCTCGGGCAGGGTCGACGGGTCGATCGGCATCGGCGCGTAGGTGTCGACCCAGAAGCGCAGCTGGCCGAGGCCGGTCATGATCACGTCGGGGCGCTTGCCCACCGCGATGTCGGCGACGATCTGCTTGGTCAGCTCGTCATAGCTGGTGGTCTGCTGCGGGGTCGCGTCGATCGTGAGGCCGGGGTACTCGGCCTGCAGGTTCGCGGCGGCGACGGTCATCGCCTCCGTGGCCTGCTGGCCGAAGACGGCGCTGATGGTCGTGGCGGCGGGGTCGCAGCTGTCGATCGCGGCTGCCGCGGCGACGCTCGCGTCGGGGTCGGAGGCGGCGGACGAGCCGGAGCAGGCCGAGAGGAGGAGAGCCGAGGACAGCGCGAGGGCGCCGACGGCGAGGAGACGGGGTGCGGACATGACGGTGGAGCTCCTTGAGTCGAAGAACGTGGGGGTGAGAGGAGGGAGGGGTCTCAGCCGGGGATCTCGCTGCCGCTCATCCCCTGCACGAAGCGCTTCTGCGCGACGAGGAAGAGGATGACGACGGGCGCCGTGACGATGGCGGCCGCGGCGGCGAGCGCGGAGTAGTCGTAACCGATCTCGGCCTGCTGGAACACAGCGAGCGCGAGAGGAGGGGTGGCGATCTCGGGGCTGCGGGCCACCAGCAGCGGCCACAGGTACTCGTTCCAGTGCACGAACACCGAGAAGACGCTGAAGGCGGCGATGCCGGGGCCGGCCATCGGGATCACGACGTGCAGGAGAGTGCGACCGTGCCCGAGCCCGTCGGTGCGCGACGCCTCCATCAGCGACTCCGGGATCGACATCATCTGCTGGCGCAGGAGGAAGATCCCGAACGCGCTGGTGACGAACGGCAGCACCAGCCCGGCGAGCGTGTCGCCGAGGCCGACCATGTTGATCCCGATGAAGGTCGGGATCAGCGTCACCTGACTGGGGACCAGGAGGCAGCCGAGCACGAGGGCGAGCACCAGACCGGAGCCGCGCATCCGCACCTTCGCGAGGACGTAGGCGGCGGGGATGCAGGTCAGCAGCTGCGCCGCGAGGATCGCGACGGTGACGAGTGCCCCGTTGAGCACCGCCGTGCCGAGGTCGGCCTTCGTCCAGGCGCGGACGAAGTTGCCGAGATCGATGCTCGAGGGCAGGAGGGAGATCCCGTCGAAGTAGACCTCGTCGGCGGGCGCGACGGCGGTGCGCAGCATCCAGTAGAAGGGGAACACCGAGATGAGCACGGCGAGGGTGATCAGCAGCCACTTCAGCGGGCGGTAGGCGGCGCTCATCGCGAGCCTCCGGCCAGGACCTTGCGCTGCAGGACCCCGACGCCGATCAGCACCACGAGCAGCAGCAGCGAGAGCGCCGACGCCGCGCCGAGGTCGAAGTACGAGAAGCCGAGCTTCCAGATCATCGTGAGGACGGTCTCGGAGGAGCCCTGGGGGCCGCCCTGCGTCATCACGTTGATCGTGTCGAACGCCTGCACGGAGCCGAGGATCGTGATCACCGCGGCGAACACCACCGTCGGCTTCATGATCGGCAGGGTGATCCGCGTGAGCTTCGTCCAGCCGCGGATGCCCTCGGCCCTCGTCGCCTCGTGGATCGTGCCCGGCACGGTGGCCAGGCCCGCGAAGAAGATCATCATCGCGAAGGAGGCGCCGCGCCAGACGCCCACGAGCGCCACGGTCACCAGCGAGGTCGACGTGTCGCCGAGCCAGTTCACGGCGCCGATGCCGACGAAACCGAGCAGCTGGTTCACGAATCCGCCCTGGAAGGCGAACACCCACCGGAACACGACGGCCATCGCGACCAGGTTGGCGGTCATCGGGAGGAACAGCAGCGTGCGCACGAGCGCGCGACCGGTGGTGACGCTGTCGGCCAGGAGCGCGAGCGCGAGGCCGATCGCGAGGCTCGGCACGATCGTGATCAGCGAGTAGAGGAGGGTGTTGCCGATCGACTGCAGCACGGCGGGATCGGAGAGGATCCGTTCGAAGTTGGCGAGACCGACGAAGCTCCACTCGCCACCGGCGAGCGGGACGGAGAAGAAGCTCGCCACGAGCGACAGCACGGCCGGGACGACCACGAACAGGGTGATGCCGATCACCGCCGGCGCGACGAAGAGGATCGGTGCGAGGCGCGAGCGACCGCGACGGGGCCGGTCGGGAACCTCCGGGGCGTCGGTCTCGGGACGCTCGAGGAGGGCGGTCACGAGACCGACTCCTGCGCGAGCACGCGGGCACCGGCGACGGTGCGCTCCAACGCCAGCACGCCGCCGTCGACCCCGACCGCCACGAGCGCACCGCCGGCGTCGGTCAGGCTCGAGGCGAGCGGCACACCGAGTGCGCTCTCGCCGATCTGCCGGCCGTCGAAATCGACGCGGCGGATCACTCCGTCGAGGCCCGGCAGCAGCAGCTCGCCGTCCACCAGCGTCGGAGCGGCCAGGACCGGGTGCGGGATCTTGGTGTACGACGCCATCGGGAACGGAGCGTCCCCGGCGATGTCGAGGTCCCAGATCGTCGCTCCGGTCTCGCTGTCGAGCATCCGGATCCCCTGGCCCGCCGCCGTCGCGACGATGCCGCGCTCGGTGACGAGCGGAGTCGAGGGGCTGAACCCGCCGGGGTGCTCGGCGATCCACCGCACGGCGCCGGTGGCGCCATCGACGCGGGTGGTGCCTCCGAAGGCGGGGAGGTAGGCGGCGTCGGTCGCCGGGTCGAACGCTGCGGTGCCCATGATCAGCAGGCGCTTGAAGGTCTTGAACGCCTGAGCGGTGTCGGGCTCCTCGGTCGCCCAGACGCTCTCGCCGGTGCGAGCGTCGAGGCCGACGGGGTGCTGCGGCGTGGGCCAGAAGCCCATCACGAGCAGGTCGCCGACGATCAGCGGGGCCGCGTGGTTCACGAGGTTGTGGTGCGGCGAGAGGTCCGTGCGGCGCCAGATCACGGCTCCGGTGGCGGCGTCGAGGCAGCGCAGGTCGGCCTGGTCGCCGACGAAGACGCGGCCGTCGGCGAGAGCGAGCCCGCCCCACGCGAACCGGCGGAGCGGATCGCTCGACGGCGTGCGCCAGACGAGGTCGCCGGTCTCGCGGTGGTGGGCGGTCACGTCTCCGCTGACCTCGGCGGCGATCACGAGGTCGCCGGCGGCGAGCGGAGTCGTCTTCACGGCCGAGGAGGTGGCGGCGCTCCAGACCCGCTCGCCCGAGGCGAGGTCGAACGCCTCCACGGTGCCCGCCGCGCGGTCCTCGATCTGGGAGCCGGCGAGGACGAGGGTGCCGTCGATGCTCGCGGACTGCCGGTGCGCTGCTCCGGTGAGCTGCGAGCGCCAGAGCACCTCCCCCGAGGCGGGCTCGGCGCGGGAGGCGGCGAAGGTGGCCGTGCGGACGCTCGGCTCGCTCTCGGCCGTCAGGGTGCGGGTCTCGAGGGCGATGCCCGTGCCGTCCCAGGTGACGATGCGGTAGGCCGGGGGGCTGTAGTCGAGGCTGGCGAAGAAGGTGGTGGGCGAGTTGACGTGCATCGTGCCCTCGACGTCGACGACGCGCGAGGTGTGCCAGTGGCCCGAGAACGAGGCGATCGGCTGCCAGGGCAGGTGGTCGACGAGCGAGCTCCCCGGCTGGTCGTGGAAGAGCAGGATCCAGGGGGCGCCCGGGGTGAGCGCGGCGAGGTCGTTCGCGACCCACGCGTTCTGCTGCTCGTGGTCCAGGCCGAGCTCGTGGCTGTGCCAGTCCATGGCGACCACGTGCAGTCCGGCGACGTCGAAGCTGTACCAGCGGGGTCCGACGAAGCGCTCGTAGTTCTCGACGGTGCCGGCGTTGGTGAGGTAGTTGTTCCGGCTCACGACGGTGTCGTGGCCGCCGTTCATGTGGTCGTGGTTGCCCGGGATGAGGTGCACCGGCACCGGGCTCGTCGCCATGACCTCGAGGTAGGCGCGGTACTGCGCCGGCAGGCCGTGGTCGACGAGGTCTCCCGTGATCATGATGCTCTGCACGTCCGGTGCGTGCCGGTCGAGCTCGGCGAGGAACTCGTCGATCTGGGCGGGGAGGCTGCCCTCGCGGTAGAGGAGGAAGTTGTCGCGGTGGGCGTCGGCGTCGGGGTCGACTCCCTCCGGGACCGTCATGTGGGTGTCGGTGAGGTGGACGAAGCGGTAGGGCAGCGGCTGATCGACGGCGGTGAGCGCGAAGTCGGCTCGCCCGGTGCCGTCGAGCTCGGCGCGGCGGCGCCACCAGGTGGCGGCCGTCGTGCCCGAGGGGCGGGTGATGACGACGAAGTCGCCGCGGTCGGGCAGGTCGTAGCGGCCGTCGGCGTCGGTCGCGGTGACGTCGACGCCGTTGGTGACGACGACTCCGGAGCGCGGGGCGCCGGTGTCGCCGTCGGTGATGTGTCCGTGCACAGGGGTGTCCTTCGCTAGGGGTGAGGGCTGGGCTCCGGGCGCGCTGGAGGCATCGACGGGCGGGGTCCGTCGAGTGGGAGCGTTCCGGGGGGGGTGTGGCCTAGATGCGGTGCTCGATGAGCACGTCGGCGGTGAGGTTCTGGTAGTCGGCGCTGTCGGGGCTGCGCAGGGTGAGCAGCACGAAGATCGCGTCGAAGAGGGCGAGGTGCACGATCCGGCTGGCCATCGCCTCGACCCGGTACGCGACCTCCGGGCTCCCGGCGATCACGGCGTGGTCGACGACGTCCAGCAGGGGCGAACTGGCGAAGCTGGTGAGCGCCACGATCGTCGCACCGGCGGCCCGGGCCGCCTTGGCGGTGGCGAGGGTCTCGAAGGTCGAGCCGGTGTGGCTGATCGCGAAGAACACGTCCTCGGGGCCGAGCATCCTCGCGCCGACGTGCTGGGCGTGCACGTCCGGGTGGAAGGTGGCGTCGATCCCGATGGTGGTGAGTCGGTAGGCGGCATCGGAGGCGAGGGGGGCGGAGGTGCCGACCGCGCCGAAGTGGACACGGCGGGCGCCGAGGATGGTGTCGGCGATGCGCGTGACCGCGCCCGTGTCGACGGAGGAGACGGCCTGCTCGAGCGCGGCGATGGAGCCGCCGAGCACCTTGCGGACGATGTCGCGGTCGTCGTCGTCGGGGAGGATCGCGCCGAGCACGCGCTGATCGGTGGGGATGGTCTCGCGGGCCAGAGTGATCTTGAGGTCCTGGAACCCGCGCAGACCGACGCTCGTGCAGAGCCGGACGACGGTGGCCGCCGACGTCTCCGCGCGCAGCGCCAGCTCGGTGACGGACTGGTGGATGACGGCCTGCGGGTCGCGCAGCAGTTCGGTCGCCACTCGCCGTTCAGCGGGTGAGAGGGTCGGCAGCGTCGCACGGATGTGCTCCGTGATGCCTGTCGCGCGGTCCGTGATCGTCATGCGTCCGACGCTAGACCCGCCTCGTGACGCTCAGAGGCCGGCCAGGTGAACGGTGAACAAAGTTTTCAGAGACGTCCGAATCACGAAAATCGGTTTCTTCACGCCTCGCGGTCACCGCCTCGGCACGGCAGGCGTCACGCCAGCAGCCGCAGCCGGCCGACGATCTTGTCGATGCGGTTCTTCGGGCCGACGAGGCTGACCGCGAGGTAGTCGACCTCGTCAGGGGTGCTCGTCGAGACGGCGTCGAGGTACTCGTCGTAGACGCGGGTCGCCTGCGCCGCGGCGGGCATGTCGGCGACGAAGGTGCCCTCGTGCGCCTCCGCCCTCTCGCGGATCGTGCGGAGGGTCGCCGCGTCGGCGGCGAGCACCGTGCATCCGGCCCAGGGCAGCCCCGGATGCGGGGAGCCCGCTGCGTCGCGGACCGAGGGGCCGAGCAGCCCGTCGACCCCGGCGGCCGTCGCCGCACTGACGCAGACCGCGGCGTTGACGGCGCGACCCGGAGGCAGCGCCTCGTCGACGACGACGACCCACTTGAGCCGCGCGGAGCGGGTCGGGGCGGAGGTGTCGATCTCGTCGGGACTGAACCCGACGCGGGTGGGGGGAGTGTCGGTCATGGGGATCCTCGAGTCGTCGTTCCTCCGGTGGGATGGGACGAGACTAGGCACGGCGACTCATGCGCGAGAAGATCACCGTATGAATGACCAGCGGAAACCCCGAGAGGCGGTGCTCGACGAGCTCGACGTCCGGATCCTGCGCGTTCTCCAGTCGGATGCACGGACGACGAACCGCGACCTCGCGACGGCGGTCCACGTCTCGCCGACGACCGCGCTCGATCGGACGCGGAGCCTCCGGAACCGCGGCGTCATCGAGCAGGCGACCCTCGCGGTCGATCTGGCGTCGATCGGCCGCGGGGTCCAGGCCCTCATCGCCGTGCGGATCCGGCCCCCGTCGCGGGAGGTCATCGAGGCGTTCCGCGACTGGGTGAGCGGCCTCGACGAGACCGTCGGCGTGTTCGTCACCGCCGGCAACGAGGACTTCATCATCCACGTCGCCGTCCGCGACAACGACGACCTCTACGCCTTCGTCATCGACGAACTGACCCAGCGCCGCGAGGTCGCCGACGTCCGCACCTCGGTGGTCTACCAGCACCTCCGGGAGCACGTCGTGCTGCCGCTGTCCGACCGGAGCGCGCGGCCGCGGCGCGGGAGCGGCCGGTGACCGCCGAACCGACGCCCCAGCCGCGACCCGTCACCGTCGAGTACGGCGTCCCGAGCGAGGGCGCGACCCTCGTGTTCCTCCCGGCGCTCGGGGTGCCCCTCGCCTTCTACGACCCGCTGCTGACGCACTGGGCCGACCGCGGGCGCCGCATCGTCGCCGTCGAGATGCGCGGCATGCCGTCCTCGACGCCGCGCGATCTGAGGCGCGCGCCGTTCGGCTACCGGCACCTCGTCCGGCACGACCTGCCCGCTGTGCTCGAGCTGGTCGGCTCCGAGGGGCCGGTGGTCGTGGTCGGCCACAGCCTCGGCGGTCAGGTCGCGCTCCTCGCGGCGGCCTCGGGGGCGATCTCCCCCGACGGCGTCGTCACCCTCGCGGCCGGCACCAGCTCGGTGCCGCGCGACTCCGCTCCGGGTCGACGGTCTCCGGGTCGGAGGTCTCCGCGCCGGAGGTCTCCGCGCCGGCGGGTCCAGCGCGGCCTCCAGATCGCGATCGTCCGGGCGACGGCGGCCGTGCTCGGCTACTGGCCGGGGCACCGCCTCGGCTTCGCCGGCAGGCAACCGCGCGCCCTCATGCGCGACTGGGCGTTCGAGGCCCGCCACGGCCGCTACCGCCTGCACGGCGACGACACCGACTACGAGACAGCCCTCGCCTTCCTTCGCCCGCCGGCTCTCCTCGTCGCCGTCGAGGGCGATCCGCTGGTCCCCGCCGGCGCCGTCGCCCATCTCGCCGCGCGCCTGCCCCCGACGGCCGAGTCGATCAGCGTCCGTGCCGGTTCGACCGACCACTTCCTCTGGGCGCGTCGGCAGCCGGGCCTCGTCGTCGACGCGGTGGAGGACTGGCTGACCGACCTGGGCCTGTCGCGGAGCAGTGGGGGGAGCACGCGTCCGGAGTGACCGGTGAGGCGACGCGTCCGTCCTGACCGGGACCCTGCACCGCGCCTTCGCTCAGACCCGATCGGGATCGGAGGCGCGTCGAGCCCCGGCCTCCGTCTCCGCTCGGACACGGAGGCGGTGGACACCGGCGATACCGCCGACGACCCCGAGCGCGGCGATGAGCAGAACGAGCGGGGTCGGGGCGCCCAGGTTGAGAGCGGCGACGATGACGAAGCCGTCGAACAGCGAGATCAGGGTGAACCCGACGTGATCGACGAACGCCGGGCGCCACTCGCCGCCCGCCGCCCTCGAGACCCGCAGCGCACGCACCGCCCGGTGCAGGGTGTACAGACCGAGGAGGATCAGGCCGACATCGACGAGACGTCGCGAGGCCTCCATCCCGGACCAGTCGGCGATGACGGCGGCGGCGAGGCCCGCGACGAGCACCACGATGAGCCCGACGTAGACCCGGACGACCGGTCGGCGCCGGCCCGCGAGACCGGGCCGGCACGCGAGGAGCAGGCCGAGGACGAAGCCGGCTGTTCCTGCCGTGGCGTGAATCGCGATCGCGGTGGCGTACATCGGGACCCCTTCGGTCGCGGCGGGCTTGCCACGGCTCAGTAAACACGTCAATATTTGACTATGCAAGAGTCACTGGCCGGAGTGCTGCACGAGGTCGTCGGACTGCTGGACCGCTCCGCCGCCGCCATCCTGAAGCGCGAGACCGGCCTGTCGTATCGGCAGTACTACGTACTGTCCGCCGTGGCGAGACTCGGGCGCACCCATCAGCACGAGCTCGCCGAGCACATCGGCCACAGCGACGCCGCCGTGAGTCGGATGCTGGTCACCCTCTCCGAGGCCGGCTACGTGACGGTCGCCGCCGACCTCGCCCACCGCCGCCGGAACACCGTCGCGCTGACTCCGACCGGAGCGGCGCGGGAGCAGCAGGCCGGCACGCTGCTCGATGACGCCCTGACGGACCTCCTTCGGCAGCACGACATCGACGACGACCAGCTCCTCTCCCTCGCCGCGGCGCTGAGAGGCGCACTCAGGGGCGCCGGCTGGTCGGCCCGGCCTCTGCGGCACGAGCCCTCGTGACGATCCGCCGGCTGTCGCTGATCGCCGCCGCGTCGGTCGTCGCCGTCCTCGGGTCCGGTGTCGCCCTCACCGCCGCCCGGGCGGCCGATCACCCCCGCTACTGGCGCGAGCTCGCCGCGCGCCCCGCCGCTCCCGACGCACTGCGCATGGTCGCCTTCGGCGACTCCTGCGTGGTCGGCGTGGGTGCGCTCGACCCTCGGAACAGCCTCGTCGGCCGCATCGCGCGCGACCTCGAGCAGCGCACGGGCCGTTCCGTGCACGTCACCAACCTCGCCGCCGCCGGAGCCACGACCGACGAGATCCTGCGCGACCAGGTTCAGCGCGCCGACCTGGCCACGGCGGATCTCATCGTCGTCGCGACGCCCAGCGATCTCGAGTCCCGGGTGCCCCTCCCCGACTACCGGCGCGACCTGCTGCGCTTCACAGCGCTCCTCCCCGCCGACCGCACGGTCATCAGCGACCTGCCCCTCGAGCCCGGCCGGAACGCCTATCAGAGCGTCCTCGCCGACGTCGCCGACGAGCGCCGCATCCGCCGGGCCGACTTCGCCTCCGTGTTCACCGGTCCGGGGAGGCGGCTCGACATCTTCTCCCTCCTCCCGCCCCACCTCAACGACCGCGGCTACCGGTACTGGTCCGACGCGTTCCAGCGGCCGACGCGGGAGATCGTCCCGGGCGGGTGACCGGGCGGCCGGGGCGGTGGCGGATCGCCAGGGACACTGCTCCGAGAGCGCCTCAGCCCGCGCGGGACGCGAGGACGGGCACTCCGGGCCCGGTCAGCTCGGAGCAGTAGTCCCCCCGTCCGGTCATCGCCATGATGAGCGCGAGGGTGCGGCCGCGGACCGGCTCGCCGACTCCGAGCGAGACCCCGCTGTCGACGGCCTCCAGCCGGAGGCCCCGCACGCGCTTCTTCGCGAGCACCACCTGATCGGTGCCGGCGTAGTAGCGCAGCAGCGCGACCAGAGCAGCGGGAGGGTGCTCGCGGGCGAGGCCGAGCGGGCGACGGATGTCCTCCCCGTGCACGACCGTCTCACCCAGGAGCGCCAGCCCGGGCAGCGGGGGCGACGTTCGGCTGCCGATGGTGCCCCGGAACCGGCTCAGCGTCTCCTCCGGCGTGGCGCCGAGCTGCTCGCGCAGGCGATCCTCGAGCTGCCGGTCGAAGTCGAACCGGGCGCGGACCACTCCCGCGAACCAGCGCGGGCCCGAGACCGCTCCGCTGGCCGTGAGGTGCGCGAGCACCTCGCGCACCGTGAGGCCCGTGCAGAGCGAGGGCGTGATCCAGAGGGAGGCGTCGAGCCCGTCGAGCTGGTCGGCCAGCGCCTCCCGCTCGGCGTCGATGCTCTGCCAGACCTCGCTGCGGTCCATCCGGTCGTCCTGACGCAGGGCGCGGGTCAGGAGCGGGCGATCGCCGTCACGGGCGGGCCTCGCGCCGGAAGGTGAGGTGCGTGACGCCGCCGGGGGCCGCCTCCGAGCTGACGACGCACCCCGACTCGAGACCGCGCAAGTCGTCCCAGAGCCGCACACCGCTCCCGAGGACGATCGGCGCGACGGCGACGTGGAGGTCGTCGACGAGGCCGGCGCGGAGGAACTGCCGGACGGTCGAGGCGCCGCCGCCCACCCGCACGTCGCCGTCGCCGGCGACCTCGACGGCCGAGCGGAGGACCTCCTCCGGCGAGGCGCTCACGAAGTGGAAGGTGGTGCCTCCCGCCATCTCGAGCGGCGGACGGGCCGTGTGCGTGAGCACGAAGACGGGCACGTGGAACGGAGGCTCGTCGCCCCACCATCCCCGCCAGTCGGGGTCGTCGGGGTTCGCGTGCAGCCCGAACATCCCGGCGCCCATGATCTCGGCGCCGATGCCCTCGAAGTAGTGCGCGGCGTAGCGGTCGTCGACGCCCGTCGTGCCGCCTCCGCTCGTGTCGTGCAGCACGCGCTCGCGGAAGGTGCGCGTCGCCACGTAGGCGGCGGTGAGGCGACCCCAGTCGTCGCCGAACGGGTTCTCGGGCGTCTGATCGGTCGTCGTGGCGAAGCCGTCGAGCGAGATGTTGAGGTCGACGCGGACACGGGTCACGGTTGTGCCTCCTGGTTCGGCATGAGCCCCAGGGTCCCGACGAGGGAGGCCCGCTGTCAAGGGACGCACTACCTCGATCGGCGCCGCGACCGCAACCACCCGCGCCTCCCGGCCTGCTCCCCAGGCGGCCCTGGCACGATCGGAGGATGCCGCGCCCCCGATTCCTCCGCCGCGATCTCCTCAGCCGGGTGATGACCAGGCTCCAGCACTCGCAGGACGTGCCGCCGGCGACCGCCGACGGACCCCAGCCCGCGCTGATCACGCAGGACTCGGTCGAGCAGAGCACCCTCGTGGCGCAGTCGCTCCTCGAGAGCGGCGGCCTGAAGGCGGGCCAGACGATCACCATCGAGGGTCACCGCTCGATGACGGTCACCGTCGAGGCGGATCGGGTCGTGCTCGTCCCCGTCGTGCCGCCCGCCGAGACTCGCGAGCCTCCGACCGAGGACTGACGCGCCGGGGCCCTGAGCTCAGGCGACCGAGCGGAGGTGGCGGAACGCCGAGCCGTGGAAGACCAGCGGCTCGATCGTCTCGTCGTTGTGCAGAGCGGTGACCTCGAGCAGCACCACGTGGTGGTCGCCCGCCGGGATCTCGCCGAAGATCGAGCACTCGAGCCACAGCGGTGACCCGTGCACGAACACCGCGCCGGCCTCGCTCTTCTCGATCTCGAGGCCCTCGAACCGGCCCGCCTTGTTGCGGGAGGCGAGCTGGCGCGCGGCTCCGTCGTGGCCGGCGCCCATCACCGAGACGCCGACGCGGCCGGCCGAGCGCAGCACCGGCCAGGTGGTCGACGAGTTCTGGATCGCGAACATCACCAGCGGCGGGTCCATCGACACGCCCACCGAGAAGGAGGAGGCGACCATCCCCTCCAGCTGCCCGTCGACCTCGGCGGCGAACGCCGCGACTCCGGAGGGGAAGTGCGAGAAAGCCTGGCGGAGCAGCTGCGGGTCGGGCGAGTAGGTCTCGAGCGTCATGACGAGGAGGTCCTTCCGGAGGAGTCGGTGAGTGCGGTGATGACGGGAGCCCAGCGCGCCGTCCAGGCGGCGAGGGCGGGATCCTCCAGGAAGGAGGAGTCGAGCTGGTACAGACCGGGGGTGGCGCAGATCCCGCCGATCTCGACGAGGACGGGCTTGAGAGTGAGGTCGGGCGCCAGCGCGTGGTTCGGCGCGGCGCCGAGCATGAAGGGGATCGCGACGACGCCCGCGAGTCCGGTGCCTCCGGCGAACTGGTCGAGGAAGAGCTTGAGCAGGCCCGAGTAGGTCGCCTTGAAGGTGGGTGAGGCGAAGACGGCGACGTCGGCCGACTGCACGAGCGCGACCGCCTCCTTCACCGCTGGGTCTCCCCAGCCGAGGAGCCCCGGGCCGAGGTCCGACAGCTCGATCACCTCGGGGGCGGGCAGGCCGAGCTGCGCGAGGAGGTTCTCGGCGGCGGCGCGCGTCCGGGACTGCGGTTTCGGATTCCCGACGACGACCACGCTGCGCACGGCCACTCCCTCCACGGCGGGAGGGATCCCGCCGTCTGGGCACGATCTTGACACCCGGATGTTGAATCTGGATTGCGCCGGTCGACACAGTGCGGACGGTGTTCCGGGGTTCGCTCAGCGCCGGCCGCGAGGGGCCGAAGCGCCCGGAATCACGCGGAAGTCGCGGAGATTCCGCCGCCCGGGACGCGACCGGGAGCACCCCTGACGCGATCGACCGCGTCGAATCCGCCACCGAGGAGGCGATCGCCCGCCGCGACGACCGGTCGCCCGTGCACCGTCCTGTCCTCCCGCGAGCGGGCAGCGCAGTGACCGCGAGCGCCGGCGCCGCGCCCGCACCGTCCGGCGAGCCCGTCTCCGCGGTGCTCGGGGGCGGCCGTCGAGCGGTGGCGGACAGCGCCCGGATCGCCGCCCCGCCGCGGATCGATCGTGCGCAATCCAGTCTTCACGCCCCCGCAATCAGGCAGCGAGTCCGGTCCTCCTACGCTCCTGACTCATCGACGGACTCCCCGCTCGACACACCATCGCCGACACCGAGAGAGGGGTGACGACATGCTCCGATTCCTCGGCTGGAGGGCCGTGAGGGCCCTCGCGACTCTGCTCGCCGTGCTCACGTTCGCCTTCGTGCTGGCCCGCCTCACCGGCGACCCGGTCCGCCTCATGCTGCCCGATCAGGCCACCGCCGAGGACGTCGCCGACGTGCGCCGGTCGCTCGGCCTCGATCAGCCGCTGCTCGTGCAGTACGGCACGTTCCTCGCCGACATCCTGCGCGGCGATCTCGGCGAGTCGATCCGCCAGGGGCAGCCCGCCCTCTCCCTCGTCCTCGACCGGCTGCCGGCGACCCTCGAGCTCGCGATCGTCTCGTTCGTGATCGGGATCGTGATGGCCACGGGCCTCGCCGTTCTGGCCGAGGTGACGGGCGACCGCCGGCTCCGCGGGGTGATGCTGTGGGCGGCGACGCTGCGGCAGGCGATCCCGCCGTACCTCTTCGGGATCCTGATGATCCTGGTCTTCTCGGTCGGCCTCGGGCTGCTGCCCGCGCTCGGCCGGACCTCCTACGCGAGCTACGTGATCCCGGTGATCACGATCGCCACCTTCGAGGTCGCCCTCTACCTGCGCCTGTTCAACGCCTCCTTCGACGAGAGCCGCTCGCTCGACTTCGTCCGCACCGCCCGCGCCAAGGGCGTCTCGAAGGGGAGGATCGTCGTCCGCCACATGCTCCCCAACGCGCTCCTGCCGATCATCACGGTCGCGGGGATCAACCTCGGGGTGCTCGTGGGCGGCCTGGTGGTGCTCGAGACGGTCTTCAACTGGCCGGGGCTCGGGCGCCTGATCGTGCAGGGCGTCACGCAGCGCGACTACCCCGTCGTCCAGGCGGGAGTCGTCGTCATCGCACTCCTGTTCATCGTGATCAATCTGGTCGTCGACCTGCTCTACGCGGTCCTCGACCCGAGAGTGAGGCTGTCGTGACGACCGAGGTCATCAAGACCCGCACCCGCTGGCAGCTCGCCTCCTCCCACCTCTCGACCCCGTCGCTGGTGCTGGCCGTCGCGATGCTCGCGGTCGTCGCTCTCGTCGTGGCCGTGGTCCCGTTCCTCCCGACGTTCGACCCCTACTCGCAGGATCTGGCGGGCAGCCGGGCCGTGCCGTTCACCGACCCCGCGCACCTGCTCGGAACCGATGCGCTCGGCCGCGACACGCTCAGCCGGCTCGCGGTCGCGACCAGGGTCTCCCTCCTCGTCGCCCTGGGCGCCGTCGCCATCAGCGCGGTCGTGGGCCTGGCGATCGGACTCCTCGCGGGGTGGCGGCGCGGACGCCTCGACAGCTTCCTGATGGCCGTCGGCGACGTGCAGCTCGCGATCCCCGTCGTGCTCCTCCTGATCGTGCTGGTCGCGGCGCTGGGCTCGAGCCCGCTGCTGCTCGTGACGCTGCTCGGGCTGACGAACTGGGTCGGCTACGGCCGGGTGACCCGGTCGCTGGCGGTGTCGCTGCGCGAGCGCGAGTTCGTCGCCGCCGTGACCGCGGCGGGAGGAGGCGGCTGGTGGATCGTGCGCAAGCACCTGCTCCCCAACGTCCTCCCGCAGGTGCTCATCCTCGCAGCGTTCGAGATCGGCGTCGTGATCACGATCGAGTCGTCGCTGAGCTTCCTCGGCCTGGGCATCCAGCCGCCCACCCCGAGCCTCGGTCTGATGATCAACGAGGGCCAGAAGTACCTGCAGACCGACCCCGCCCTCACCCTCCTGCCCGCCCTGATGATCCTCTTCGTCATCGGAGGCATCCAGTTCGTCTCGCAGGGCATCGCCGGCCGCTCGCGCCGCTGATCCCCGTCCCCACCTCCCGAAAGGCATCCCCCTCGTGACTCCCGCACCCCTCCGCCGCCCCCTCGGCGCCGTCGCGCTCGTCGGCGCGGCCGCGCTCGCCCTCGGCGGCTGCGCCTCCTTCGACGACGGCTCGGCCTCGGCCGCCGACACGACGAGCATCACCGTCGCGCTGACCGGCGAGCCCTCGTCGCTCGACCCGCTCTACGACACCCAGCTGCCGGCGCTGAACATCTTCTACAACGTGTTCGACCAGCTCGCGCAGGTCGACGCCGACGGCAGCGTCTCGCCGCGCCTCGCCTCGGAGTGGACCCACGACGACTCCCTGACCAGCTGGGTCTTCACGCTCCGCGACGACGCCACCTGGCAGGACGGCACCGACGTCACCCCCGAGGACGTGGTCTTCACCTACGAGACAGCGATGGGCGACCCCGCCTCGAACCTCGGCGGCTACCTGTCGGCCGTCGACTCCGTCGAGGCCACCGGAGAGAACGAGGTCACCTTCACGCTGAACACGCCGTTCGCCCCCTTCGACCGCCAGGTCACCCTCGTCCCGATCGTGCCGAAGGCCGCCTACGAGGAGACGGGCGCCGACGCGTTCGCGAAGGCCCCCGTCGGCTCCGGCCCCTACTCGGTCGAGTCGTGGGTGAACGGCGACTCGATCACCCTCGAGCGCAACGACGACTACTGGGGCGAGAAGGGCGCCTACCAGGAGGTCGTGTTCCAGCCCGTCCCCGACGAGACGACCCGCGCCAACTCCGTGCAGTCCGGCGACCTCGACCTCGCGCTGCTCGGTCCGTCGAACGTGGCGGCCGTCGAGGGCTCCGGCACCGTCGACGTGGTCGAGCAGGAGTCGAACCGCGTCCTCTACACGGGCTTCAACGCGACCGCACCGTGGCTCTCCGACCCCGAGGTCCGCGAGGCCGTCGATCTCGCGATCGACCGCACGGCGATCAGCGACGACCTGCTCAACGGCTCCGTCACCCCCACCGCCCAGCTGATCGCGCCGGTGTCGTTCGGTTACGACGACGCTCTCGCCGCCACCGAGACCGACGCCGACGCCGCCCGCGAGCTGATCGCCGCCTCCGGCTACGACGGCAGCCCGATCACCCTCTCCTACCCCTCCTCCGGCCTCCCCCAGATCGACCAGATCGCCCAGGCGATCGCGAGCCAGCTCGAGGACGTCGGGCTCACCATCGAGCTCGACGGCCAGGAGGCGAACACCTTCAGCGGCAACTGGTTCTCGGCGTCGCTCCCGGGTCTCTACCTCTACGCCTTCGCGCCGTCCGTCATGGACGCCGACCTGCCGCTGACGATGCTGCTGAAGTCGGGCGGACAGGGCTACACCTCGGACCCCGCGATCGACGAGCTGCTCGTCGCCGAGACCGGAGAGGCCGACGAGACCGCCCGCGCGGAGGACTTCGCGCAGATCTCGGCCCTCGTCGACGAGAACACCTACTACGCCCCCCTCTTCACCGACACCTACACCTACGGCGTCGCCCAGGGCCTCGAGTGGACCCCGCGGCCCGACGGGATGATCGTCTTCAACTGACGCACCCCACCCCGATACCGAATCCGATCAGGAGAAACGCCATGACCACCATCCCCCGCGAGAACACCGCCCTCATCGTCGTCGACATGCAGCGCGCCTTCTTCGACAACGACGACTCGCTCGGCCGCTCGGGCATCGACGTCACCCCGCTCCGCGACGCGATCCCCGGCACCGTGCGCCTCGTCCGCGACGCCCGCGCAGCCGGCGTCCCGGTCATCTTCACCCGCTACGTCTACATGCCCGGGATGGTCGACTTCGGGCCCGTCCGCGGGGCGAAGGCCGCCGAGCGGATCGCGTCGAACTCGCTCGGCGCGGGAACCGACGAGATCGAGCTGATCCCCGAGCTCGAGGCGCGACCCGACGAGATCGTCATCGACAAGTCGCGGCCGAGCGCCTTCTACGGCACCCGGCTCGAGCCGGTGCTGAACGGCATGGGCATCCGCAACGTCGTGATCTGCGGAGTGACGACCAACATCTGCGTCGAGTCGACGGCGCGCGACGCCGGTCAGCGCGACTACGGCACCTACGTCGTCCGCGACGCGGTCGCCGAGTTCACCGCCGAGCGCAACCACTACGCGCTCTTCGGGATCGCCTGGTCGTTCGGCGAGGTCGTCGATCTCGCCGAGATCGAGGAGTCCTGGGCGCTCGAGACCGTCTCCGCCTGACCACACCGGGTGCCGTCGCCCCCTCGGCGGCACCCGCCCCACCCCCCGCGAAAGGCTCCGCCGTGTCCGCTCCGCTCCTGTCCCTCCGCGACGTCACGATCTCGTTCAGCACGCCCACCGGCGAGATCGACGCCGTGCGCGGCCTCGACCTCGAGCTGAGCGCGGGCGAGACGATCGCGATCGTCGGCGAGTCCGGCTCCGGCAAGTCGACGACCGCGGCGAGCATCAACCGCCTCCTGCCCGACAACGGCCGCATCTCCTCGGGCTCGATCCTCTTCGACGGCGAGGATCTGGCGCAGGCGACCGAGAAGCGGATGACCGCCCTCCGCGGTGCGGGCATCGGGCTCGTCCCCCAGGACCCGATGTCGAACCTGAATCCGCTGCAGCGGATCGGGACCCAGATCCGGGAGGCGCTGCTCGTGCACGGCCGGCTGAGCGCGGCCGCCGCGAACGACCGCGTCGTCGAGCTGCTCGAGATGGTCGGCATCCCCGAGCCGGCACGCCGGGCGCGGCAGTATCCGCACGAGCTCTCCGGAGGGATGCGGCAGCGGGTGCTCATCGCGATCGGCCTCGCCTGCCGTCCGCGCCTGCTGATCGCCGACGAGCCGACGAGCGCCCTCGACGTCACGGTGCAGCGCGGGATCCTCGACCAGCTCGAGCGGCTCACCGCCGAGATGGGCACGGCCGTCATCCTGATCACGCACGACCTCGCGCTCGCGGCCGAGCGCGCCGACCGCGTGCTCGTGCTGTTCCGCGGCGAGGTGGTCGAGCAGGGCGAGGCGGAGCGGATCCTCCGCTCGCCCGAGCACGAGTACACGCAGCGCCTGCTCGCCGCCGCGCCGAACCTGACCTCGAAGCGGCTCGTCACTGCGGAGGCGGCCCCGGCGTCGGAGGAGGCGCCGCTCGTCTCACTGACCGAGGTCGGCAAGCAGTACCCGGTGCGCACGGGCCGGATCGGCCGGTCCTCGTTCACCGCGGTCGAGTCGTCCTCGTTCGACATCCCGCGGGGCAGGACGATCGCGGTGGTCGGCGAGTCCGGCTCGGGCAAGTCGACGACGGCGAAGCTGGTGCTGCGACTCGAGGAGCCGACCAGCGGCACGATCGAGTTCCGCGGGCGGAACGTCGCGCACCTGCGCGGAGGAGAGCTGACGGACTTCCGCCGGCACGTGCAGCCCGTCTTCCAGAACCCCTACAGCTCGCTCGACGCGCGCTACACCGTGTTCCGCAGCATCGAGGAGCCGCTCCTCCTGCACCGCATCGGCGATCGCGAGAGCCGCCGGAAGCGGGTGGAGGAGCTGCTGTCGCAGGTCGCGCTCCCGCAGGACGTCGCGTCCAAGCTGCCGCGGCAGCTCTCGGGCGGCCAGCTGCAGCGGGTCGCGATCGCCAGGGCGCTCGCCCTCTCGCCCGAGCTCGTGGTGCTCGACGAGGCGGTGTCGGCGCTCGACGTGCTCGTGCAGGAGCAGATCCTGGAGCTCCTGGCCGGACTGCAGCGCGAGCTCGGCCTCAGCTACCTCTTCATCAGCCACGACCTCGCGGTGGTGCGGATGATCTCGCACACCGTGCACGTCATGCAGCAGGGTCGCATCGTCGAGTCCGGGACTCCGGAGCAGATCTTCGACGCCCCGCAGCACCCCTACACGCGGGCCCTGCTGGCCGCGATCCCCGACCCGTGGGCCGCGCCCGTTCCGTGATCCCCTCCCCCGGAAGGGCGGCCCAGGGTTTTACACATCGGAAACCCCTCAGAAACTCCCCGACTTCTTCACACGGTTGAGTGGAGGCACACGCGTGACCGCCCCGACAGCACGGGGCGAGCGCCCCTTCTGACCTTCGGAGCCCGCCATGCCCCCGTCCCGTTCCCTCCTGCGCGCCCTCGCCCTCGGTGCCGTCCTCGCCACCGCCGTCCCCCTCGCCGCCTGCTCGGGTGCGAGCGACGCGGGCGACGCCTCCGGCGACACGGTCACCGTGACCGTCGGCACCCTGCGCGGCCAGCCGCACTTCTACCAGCCGTTCCTCTACGAGCAGTTCGCCGAGGAGGGAGTCGAGTTCGAGGTGATCACGCTCGACACGACCCCCGCGCTCTCGGACGCGCTGGTCGCCGGCACCATCGACTTCGCCATCTCGGGAGTGACGCCCACCATCTCGTCCGTCGCGCAGGACCGCGACCTGAAGATCGTCGCCTCGGCGGCGGACGGCGGCTCGGGCTTCATCGGAGGCGAGGGCATCTCGTCGGTCGAGGACCTCGCGGGCAAGAAGGTCGGCTACATCCAGGGCTCGGCCCAGGAGGTCGCTCTGCGCTACTACCTCGAGCAGGCGGGTCTCACCGACTCCGACCTCGAGCTGACCACGATCCCCGTCCCCGAGATGGCCTCGGCCTACACTAGCGGGTCGATCGACGCGTTCTTCGGCGTCGAGATCGGCGTCTCGATCGCGGAAGCGGCGGGCGGCACCGAGATCGCCGACCCCTACGACACCCCGATCGGCCGCGTGAACATCGGCCTGGTCACCACCGGCGCGATGATCGAGGAGCAGCCGGAGGTCGTGCAGAAGGTCGTCGACACCCACGCGGCGACCACCGAGTACATGAGCGACAACGTCGACGAGTGGCTCCCCGAGATGATCGCCGAGTTCGGAGGCGACCAGGACGTCCTCGAGTCGGCCCTCGAGAACTTCTGGCTCCGCTCCGACCTGACCGAGGAGTACCAGGGTCAGCTCGAGGCGCTCGCGACCCAGATGCAGGGCCTCGGCTTCATCGACGAGGCGCCCGCCATCGAGGACGTCGTCGACACCACCTTCGCGCCGACCTCGTGACCACCACCTCCCGGGTCGAGCCCTCGACCGCCACCGAGCGCCTCGCGACGACCTCGAGGAGGCGCCGGCCCGGTCGCTCCGGCTGGACCACGTTCCTCCTCGGGCTCCCCGTCCCGATCCTGTTCGTGCTGCTCTGGCAGCTCGGGCGGGCGGGAGAGTGGGAGCTGCCGTTCGGGATCCGGATGGCGTTCCTGCCCTACCCGGGAGACGTCCTCGTCTCCCTGATCGACTACGCCGTCGGGGGCCTCCGGAACGACGCGTTCAGCGGGCTGCTCTGGACCGACCTCGCGGCGAGCGCCGGTCGCGTCTTCGGCGGATTCGCCCTCGCGACGCTGATCGCGATCCCGCTCGGCGTGCTGATGGGCCGCTATTACGTGGTGAACTCGCTCTTCGACCCGTTCATCAACCTGTTCCGGCCGGTCCCGGCGACCGCCTGGGTGCCGCTCGTCGCGCTGCTGATCGGCTACGGCGACCAGGCCTCGATCTTCCTGATCACGCTGTCCGCGTTCTTCCCGATCGTCCTCGGCACCATCAGCGGGGCGCGCCAGGTCCCGCCGCGGCTGATCGAGGCGGCCCGGATGCTGGGCACGGGCCGGGCCGGCGTGCTCGCCCGCGTCGTCCTGCCCGCCTCCGCCGCCGCGATCGTCAACGGCATGCGGGTCGGCCTCGGGCTCGCCTGGGTGGTGCTGGTGCTGAGCGAGACGACGGGAGTCGCCACGGGCCTCGGCTCGACGATCTTCCTCGCGCGCGACGTCGTGCGCACCGACCTGATCGTGGTCGGGATGATCTGCATCGCGATCGCGGGCTTCGCCTCCGACCGCCTGCTCCTGCTCCTGTTCCGCGTGCTCTTCGGCCGCCGGCCGCTCATCAAGTGAGGTTCGGATGACTCTCCCGACTGCTCCGGTCCGCACCGCGGACGTCCACGTGCTCGATCTCGTCAAGCGCTACGAGACGGCGGGCGGCGGCGTGCTGGCGATGGCCGACGTGACGCTCGACATCCCCTCCGGCGAGTTCGTCGCGGTGGTCGGCGCGAGCGGCTGCGGCAAGTCGACGCTGCTGCGCATCCTCGCGGGCTTCGAGGAGGCGACGGAGGGCGTCGTCGAGGTGGGCGGCACGCCGATCTCGACACCCGGCCCCGATCGGGGCGTGGTGTTCCAGGACTACGGCCTGTTCCCGTGGCTGACCGTGCGCGAGAACGTCGCCTACGGTCCTCGCCGCAAGAAGCTGTCGAAGGCGGCCGCGGCGGAGGTGACCGACCGCTTCATCGAGGCGGTGCGGCTCACCCGCTTCGCCGACCGGTTCCCGGGCGAGCTGTCCGGAGGCATGCAGCAGCGCGTCGCGATCGCCCGCGTCCTCGCGAACGAGCCGTCGCTGCTGCTGATGGACGAGCCGTTCGGCGCGCTCGACGCGCTGACCCGCTCCGATCTGCAGACCGAGCTCAAGCGCATCCACCGCGAGACCCGCACCACGGTGCTCTTCGTCACGCACTCCATCGAGGAGGCGGTGTACCTGGCCGACCGCGTCGTCGTGATGACGGGCGGCGCCTCCCACGGCGTGCCCGGTCACATCAGCGAGGTCGTGACGATCGACCTGCCCGAGCCGCGCGACGTGACCGCACCCGAGTTCAACGAGTACAAGCGCCGGATCTCGGAGCTCGTGCACGCCCCGGCGTGAGTGGCCGCACCGAGATCCTCCGCGCCCAGCACTCCCGGCGACGCGGTGCGGGCGCCGCCTAGAACAGGCCGCGCGGCGACTCCACCGACGCGAGCACGCCGGGCGCCGCGACGACCGTGAGCCGCCCGACCTCCTCCGGGGTCAGCTCGGGCAGGCGCTGCGCGAGCTCGAGGAAGCGCTCGATCTCGACGGCCTCCAGCACCCCCTCGGCCAGCGTCCGGAACTTCGACACGTACTGCTCGCGCGTGAACGGGTGCGCCCCGAGCGGGTGCGCGTCCGCCACCGCGATCTCGTCGACGATCGTCGAGCCGTCGGTGAGCACGATCTCGACGCGAGCGCCGAACGCCTTCTCGGCCGGGTCGGTGGAGTGGTAGCGGCGCGTCCACTCCGCGTCCTCCTCCGTCGTCGTGCGGTGCCAGAGCGCGACGGTGTCGGGGCGAGCCGCCCGCTCGGGCGCGTAGCTGCGCTCGTGGTGCCAGGCGCCGTCCTGCAGCGCGACCGTGAAGATGTAGGGCACGGAGTGGTCGAGCGTCTCGCGCGAGGCGGTCGGGTCGTACTTCTGCGGGTCGTTCGCTCCCGATCCGATCACCGAGTGGGTGTGGTGCGAGGTGTGGATGACGATGCGCTCGACACGGTCGGGATCGGCCGCCTCGGGGTGCGCGTGGTGGAGGCGGCGCGCCAGGTCGATCAGGGCCTGCGCCTGGTACTCGGCCGAGTGCTCCTTCGTGTACGTGTCGAGGATCGCGCGCTTCGCCTCGCCCGCGTCGGGCAGCGGCACGTCGTAGGAGGCGTCGGGGCCGTCGAGCAGCCAGGCGATCACGCCGTCCTCGCCCTCGTAGATCGGCGACGGGCTGGTCTCGCCGCGCATCGCCCTGTCGACCGCCTCGATCGCCGCCTTGCCCGCGAAGGCGGGGGCGTACGCCTTCCAGCTCGAGATCTCGCCCTTGCGCGACTGCCGGGTCGCGGTCGTGGTGTGCAGCGCCTGCGCGACCGCCTGCTCGATGGTGGCGACGTCGAGGCCGAGCAGGGTGCCGATCCCGGCGGCGGCCGAGGGGCCGAGGTGCGCGACGTGGTCGATCTTGTGCCGGTGCAGGCTGATCGCGCGGACGAGGTCGACCTGGATCTCGTAGCCGGTGACGATGCCGCGGAGCAGCTGCGCGCCCGGGAGGCCCGCGTGCTGGGCCACCGCGATCAGCGGGGGGATGTTGTCGCCCGGGTGCGAGTACTCGGCCGCGAGGAAGGTGTCGTGGTAGTCGAGCTCGCGCACGGCGACCCCGTTGGCCCACGCCGCCCACTCGGGCGAGACGCGCCGGGCGGGGTCGACGCCGACGACGTTCGCGCCGTCGCCGCCGATGGAGGCGGGGTGCGCGAGGGCCTGCGAGCGCGCGGCCACGACGGGGGGGCGCAGCAGGGAGGCGGTGGCGACGGCCGCGTTGTCGATGACGCGGTTGACGACCATCTCGGCGACCTCGGAGTCGACCTCGACCGGGTCGGCGGCCACCTGGGCGATCGCGTGGGCCAGCTGCCCGTGTCGCGGGAGCTCCTCGTCGCTGCGGTGGACGCGGACGTGGTGTTCGTGCACGGGTGCTCCTTCGGCTCGTCCCGCCCAATCTATCGTCGCGCTCCCGCGCGCGAGGCCCGCCAGAATGGGCGCATGCCCACCCGCGTCGCCGCCTTCGACTGCGGCACGAACTCCCTCCGACTGCTGATCGCCGACGTCGACGGAGGCCGGCTCGTCGACATGCTGCGACGCACCGAGATCGTGCGCCTCGGCCACGGAGTCGACCGGACGGGGCGCTTCGACCAGCACGCGCTCGAGCGCACCCTCGCGGTGACCCGCGAGTACGCCGTGCTCGCCCGCGAGAGCGGCGCCGAGCGCCTGCGCTTCGTCGCGACCTCGGCGACCCGCGACGCCGCGGACCGCGACGAGTTCCTCGACGAGGTCGAGCGGATCATCGGCGTGCGACCCGAGACGATCAGCGGCGAGGAGGAGGCGGCGCTGTCCTTCCGCGGAGCGGTCTCGGCCGTCGACTCCGCTCGGCCCGTGCTCGTCGTCGACCTCGGCGGAGGCTCCACCGAGCTGGTGCTCGGAGACGCCGAGCCGATGGAGGCGCACTCGATGGACGTCGGCAGCGTGCGGCTCACCGAGCGGCACCGGCGGGCCGCCGCTCCGACGGCCGAGGAGCGGGAGGCGATCCGCGGCGACGTCCGCGCGGCTCTGGCCGCCTCCTCCGTCGATCTGACGCGGGCGCGGAGCGTCGTCGGAGTCGCGGCCACGGTCCTCACCATCACGGCGCACGTGCTGCGGCTCGAGAGCTACGATCGCGCGGCTCTGGAGGCGGCACTCCCGCTCGCCGAGGTGATCAGGGCCTGCGACGAGCTCGCCGCGCTCTCGCCCGCCGAGAGCGCCGCGCTGCCCTACGTCCGGAGCGGACGCGAGGACGTGCTCGCCGCCGGGGCGCTGATCTGGAGCGAGGTCCTGAGAGCGGTGCAGGAGGCGTCGCCGGCGCTCGACTCGGTCACGACCACCGCGCACGACATCCTCGACGGGATCGCGCTCGGGCTGGGCTGATCACTGCGGGGTACGGTGGGCGGACCGCCTCTGGAAGGAAGCTCCATGACCGAGCCCGTCGTCGTCCACGTCGTCTTCACCCCCGCCGAGGGAGCTCTGGACCGGATGGTCGAGGCGCTCCGCGCGGGCATCGCCGAGGTGCACACCGAGCCCGGCTGCGAGCTCTACTCGATCCACTACGCTCCCGACGGCACGGTCGTGATGATCGAGAAGTGGTCGAGCGCCGAGGAGCTCGACACCCACGGAGCCGGCGAGCCCGTCGCCCGGATGAACGCGTCCCTCGAGGGCCTGCTCGCCGAGCCGCCGCGCATCGTCCGCCTCGCCCCCATCCCCGCCGGAACCCCGGAGCAGGGCGCTCTCTGACCCCCGCCCCGCGAGCAGGCGTTCAGCCCGTGAGGGCGCTGCCGGAGTCGCGGGACAGGCGGGCGGCGGCGATCAGCGGGACGAGCGTCAGCGCCGCCATCGCGAGGAACGCGAACCGGTAGGGCACGAGGCCGGGGCCCAGCGCCGACCCGACCGCGAGCGCGATGCCGCCGGCCGCGACTCCGAAGCCCGCCGCGACCTGCTGAGTGGTCGCGCTCAGCGTGTTGGCGCCCGACATCCCCTCGGGCGTCACCTCGGCGAAGGTGACGGTGTTGTAGGCCGTGAAGCCCGCTGATCGTGCGACTCCGCTCAGCACCAGCAGGGCGACGATCGCCGCGACCGGGACGTCGTCGGTCAGGAACGCCATCGCGACCATGCAGGCGATCCCGACGGCGTTCGAGGCGACCAGGACGGCCCTGAACCCGGCGGTGCGCAGCAGCCAGGTCGTCGCCGGCTTGATGGCGAGATTGCCGACGAAGAGCGCGAGCACGATCGAACCCGCCTGCACGGCGTCCCAGCCGAACGCGTCCTGGAACAGCAGCGGCAGCAGGAACGGCACGGCGCTGATCGTCGCCCGGTAGAGCGACCCGCTCGCGTTCGCGACGCGGAAGGTCGAGAAGCGGAAGGCGTCGAGACTCACGAGCGGGTGCGGCGTGCGGAGGAGGTGCCGCACCGCGACGATCGTGACGGCCGCGCCTCCGACGGCCAGGGCGAGCGCGAACGGGTCGGCCGCGTCGGCCGAGACGAGGCCCGACGCCCCGACCAGCGCGCCGAGACCGACCGCGACCAGCAGCAGTCCGGTGACGTCGAGCGGAGGCGGCGCCGCCTCTGTCCCGACCGGGATGATGCGCCGGGCGATCACGAAGGCGACGACACCGAGCGGCAGGTTGATCAGGAAGATCCAGTGCCAGGAGGCGTAGGTGGTCAGGAGCCCGCCGATGAACGGCGCGAGGATGGGCGCGACGAGACCCGGCCAGACGAGGATCGCGATGGCCCGGATGATCCCCTCCCTCGGCGTGACGCGGAGCACCGCGAGCCGCCCGACCGGCACCATCAGCGCACCGCCGACACCCTGCAGCACTCGGGCGGCGACGAGCAGCGGCAGCGTCGGGCTGAGTGCGCAGAGGAGGGAGGCGAGGGTGAAGATCGCGATCGCGAGAGTGAAGACGCGGCGCACGCCGAAGCGCTCGCTGAGCCAGCCCGAGGCGGGGATGAGCACCGCGACCGTCAGCAGGAACGCCGTCACCGTGATCGCGACCGCGGCGGAGTCGACGCCGAGGTCGGCCGCGATGGCCGGCGCGGCGGTGGTCACGATCGTGCCGTCGAGGTTCTCCATGAAGAAGCAGCCGGCGACGAGGAACGCGATCGCGCGTTGGCGGCGGGGATCCAGGCGTGCCTCCTCGGAGTGACGGGAGCGTGCTCGCGCACCCGGAGGAGCGTAGCGCGGGCGCGCCCCTCCCGGCCGCGCGCTCGGGTAGCGTCGACGGCATGAGCGACGCCGCCGAGACCAGGACCATCCAACTCCGACGCTACGAACTGGTGGACGGGGTGATGGACGACTTCCTCGCCTGGTACACCGCGAAGATCATCCCGGCCCGCGAGGCCCACGGGTTCCGCATCGAGTTCGCCTACGCCGACCGCGAGGTGAACGAGTTCATCTGGGCGGTGAGCGCGCCGGGCGACGCCGACGCCTACGCGGAGATCGAGAAGACGTACCTGGCGTCTCCCGAGCGCGAGGCCGCCTTCGCCGGTGAGCCCGTCCGGGTGGCCGTGCACCACGTGAGGCTCATCGAGCGCATCGTCTGAGCGGCGAGGCCGCCGCGACGCCCGGAGGCGCGGCGGGTCAGCTCCGCGCGCGTCGCGCCGCCGCCAGCAGGGCGCGGACGACGAGGGATCCCACGGCCACCGAGGCGAGGGTCCCGAGCAGCCGGGGCAGCACGTGCTTCGGCGTCGGCAGCCCCTCGCGATCGCGGGGTGAGGCCAGGGCGGTCGGCTCGAGGGTCCTCCCGTTCGCGCCGGCCTCGGCCATGTGGGCGAGCCTCCGGAGGGTCTCGATGTTGCGGACCCAGAGGAACGAGTGCAGGAGCGGCTTGGGGATGAGGGTCCCGGGGCCCTTCACCGCCGCCTCGTGGATGCGGACGCGGCAGCCCTTCGGGTGCGGCTCGACCTCGAGGCGGACCCGCGCCTCCCCCATCGGCCAGCCGGCCGCCTGGATGATGAAGCGGCGGGACGGGTCCCACTCGAGCACCGTCGTCTCGTCGTCGATGACGAGCGGCCAGACGCCGAACGAGTGGTGGAGCTTCGAGCCGACGTGCGGCCAGTCGCGCCCGACGCGCCGCATCCTCGAGGAGCCCACCACCCAGCCGGGGAAGAGCCATCCGTTCGCGAAGACGGCGAAGACGGATTCGGGCGGGCAGTGGAAGACGCGGGTGTTGCGGGACATCGCGGGCTCCTTCTGGTTGCGGGCGGAGGTGCCGCCGTGCGTCCGGCGGCCCGCCTTCAGGGTGCCAGGTCGGGCGCCTGCCTGATACCGAACTCGTGCCTGAGGGCGCTCCGGGCGGCGTGCCAGCCCGCCATCCCGTGCACTCCCGGCCCCGGCGGGGTCGAGGAGGAGCACAGGTAGAAGCCCTTCGCCGGGGTGCGCCACGGGTCGGGAGAGGGGACGGGGCGCGAGACGAGTTGCGCGACGCCGGCGGCTCCGGCGGCGATGTCCCCGCCGAGGTAGTTGGGGTTGTACGCCTGCATGTCGCGCGCGGTCATCGACGAGACGCCGAGGATGCGATCGCGGAACCCCGGGGCGAAGCGCTCGATCTGCGCGGTGATCGCCTCGCGCTGGTGAGCGGGCGAATTGCGCGGCACGTGGGTGTAGGCCCAGAGGACGTGCTTGCCCGCCGGCGCTCGGCCGGGATCGGCCAACGAGGGCTGCGCGACGAGCACGTAGGGGTTCTCGCTGTGCCTGCCCTGGGCGACGTCGCGCTCCGCTGCGGCGATCTCGCCGCGCGTGCCCCCGACGTGGAGGGTTCCCGCGCGGGCGAGCTCGGAGTTCGTCCACGGCACGGGGCCGTCGAGGGCGAAGTCGACCTTGGCGACTCCGTTGCCGTAGCGGAAGAGCCGCAGCGCCTTCGCGTAGGGCGCGGGGAGGCGGCTTCCTGCGAGCTCGAGCAGAGCGTCGGGCGTCAGGTCGAACAGCACCGCCTTCGCCGCGGGCAGCTGCGCGAGGGAGGTGACCTCGACTCCGGTCTCGATCGTGCCCCCGTGCGCACGGAGGTCGTCGGCCATCGCGTCGACGATCGCCTGGCTGCCGCCGATCGGCACCGGCCAGCCCCGCGCGTGGGCGTAGGTGCCGAGGGCGAGCGCCGCGGCGGCCGTCGACAGGCTCGGCAGGGGGCGGATCGCGTGCGCGGCGACACCGGCGAGCATCGCGGGCGCCACCTCCTCCGAGAAGCGCAGGTTCCAGAGCGGCGAGCCCTGCTCGAGCACTCGGAGTCCGAAGCGGAGGAGGATCGCCGGGTCGGTCGGGATCCGCAGCAGCGCGTCGTTGGTGAATCCGGCGACGCGGTCGGCCCTCTCGGCGAGCGGACGCATCAGCGACCGCCAGGCCGCCCCGTCGCGGCCGAGGCGCCCGGCCGTCCTCTCGATGTCGCGGTAGGCGACTCCGGCGCGACCGCCGTCGAGCGGATGCGCGTAGGAGATCTCGGGCACCCGCAGCTCGATCCGCTGGTCGAGACCGAAGCTGCGGAAGAACCCGGAGGCGAGCGCCATCGGATGCACCGCCGAGCAGACGTCGTGATGGAATCCCGGCAGCGTCAGCTCGGCCGTCCTGGCCCCGCCGCCGATGGTCTCGTTGCGCTCGAGCACGGTCACCGAGAGACCGGCCCTGGCGAGGGTGACCGCGGCGGCGAGCCCGTTCGGGCCCGCGCCGACGACGACGGCGTCGACCACGCTCACCTCCTCCGCAGAGCGGCGACGGCGCCGACGGCTCCCGCGGCGACGGCGACGGCCGCGCCCGCGTAGCTGAGCGCCCGGTGCCTGATCATCCAGATCTGGGGAGTCATGGTGTGCGCCCGGTCGCTGAAGAGTCCGCGCGCCCCGTGGTCGCCCGGGACCGGCTCGTAGACGTTGTTCGGGAGCATCGGCTCCTTCTTGTCGGGCGCCTGCTGACCGTCGAAGGCGCTCCGGGCGAGGTACCAGTCCATGAACGCACCGGCGAAGCGGTCGCCGAGGATGGTCCCCGCGGTGGGCTCGCCGACCCAGGTGCGCCGACGCGGCTTGTCGGCGACGTCGGCGATCGCGATGGCACCCACCTCCGGCTCGTAGATCGGCGGCACCGGCTGCGGGTGGTGCGGCAGCTGCGACTTCACCCAGTTGAACTGGATCGTGTTGAGCGCCGGCATGTCGACCTCGGAGAGCCGGATCCTGCTCTTCGAGTGGAGCAGCTCGGCGGTCACGGACTCGGTGAAGCCCCGCGCACCGAACTTCGAGGCGCAGTAGGCGGCCTGCAGCGGGATGCCGCGGTGGGCGAGAGCGGACCCGACCTGGATCACGTGCCCGCGCCCGCGCGGCGTCATCCGCGAGAGGGCGGCGCGGGTGCCGTTGACGAAGCCGAAGAAGTTGACCGACACGGCCCGCTCGAAGTCGGCGGGGTCTGTCGACAGGAACTCGCCGAACACGCCGACCATGGCGTCGTTCACCCACAGCTCGATCGGGCCGAGCTCGGCCTCGATGCGATTGGCGGCCGACTCGACCGCCTCGCGGTCGGCCACGTCGGTCGGGATCGTGAGCCCGCGTCGGCCGGCCTGCTCGATCTCGGCGAGAGTCGCCGCGAGCCCGTCCTCGCCCCGGGCGAGGACCGCGACGTCCCATCCGCGGGAGGCCAGTTCGCGCACGGTCGCCCTGCCGAGCCCCGCGGTGCCACCGGTGACGACGGCGACGCCGCGGCTCATGCGGCTGCTCGCGAGGAGGCGGTCGGGCGGGGATCCTGCGTCATGGTCGAGCTCCTTCGTGAGGGTGCCGGCGGCGTCTTCGTTCTTCCACGCTAGGCCGGAGGAGAGCGCTCCGCGCGGGGTTGCGCCCGATCTGCGGGAGGGTCGGGAGATCGGCGCTCGGGGAGGAGAACCCGGGGAGACGGGGTGTCGATCCGTCCAGGAGACGTCCAGACCACCTCCAGACGTCGGCGGGAGACTGACCGCCGCCGCCCCCTCCGGCGGCCCAGACGACTCGACGACCGGATCGACGCATGAACACACTCCTCGGGCTCAGCCTCGTCTCCGGACCCCTCGTCATCGGCGTCTACGCGATCGGCGGAGCGGCCCTCCTCCTCCTCGCCGCCGCCTTCGTCCGAGCCCGCAGGACCGGCCGGCGTCGCCGGCTCGCGCTGACCGTCGCCGTCCTCCTCGTCGGACTCCTCGGCGGCGTCGCGCTGGCGGCCCTGGTCGACGGAACGGACGGCCCCTTCGGCGTCGACTTCACCCCGGTGACGCGCGTCTGGATCGGCCTCGGGCTCGGCGGACTCGCGCTCGTCGCGATCGTGCTCGTGCACGCCCTCTCCGCGCGCCGGCTGCGCCGCGCCCTCGCCTCCCTCGGCGTCGGAGTGCTCGTCGTCGCAACCGCCGCGATGGCCGTGAACATCGACTTCGGCCAGTACCCGACGGTGCGCAGCGCGCTCGGCATCAGCGCCTACCCCACGGTCGCCGACCCCGTCCCGACACCGAGCGGCGACCACCCGAGCCTCGCCGACTGGACGCCGCCCGCCGACATGCCGGCCGTCGGCACGGTCTCGACCGTGACCATCCCGGCCACCGCCTCGAACTTCTCCGCCCGTGACGCGGTCGTCTACCTGCCGCCCGCCGCGCTCACGGCCGACCCGCCGCTCCTGCCCGTGATGGTGATGCTCTCGGGGCAGCCGGGCGTCCCCTCCGACCCGCTGTCGACCGAGAACCTGCAGAAGACCCTCGACGACTACGCCGCCGCGCACGCCGGGCTCGCTCCGATCGTGGTCTCACCCGACCAGCTCGGCGACCCCTCGGCCAACCCGATGTGCGTCGACTCGCCGCTCGGCGCCTCCGCGACCTATCTCACGGTCGACGTGCCGAACTGGATCCGCGCGAACCTCCCGGTGCTCGGTGACGCGCACGACTGGGCGATCGGCGGGCTCTCGCAGGGCGGCACCTGCGCCATCCAGCTCGGCGCCGGGTATCCGCAGCTGTTCGGCAACATCATCGACGCGTCGGGCGAGCTCGCACCCACCCTCGGCGACGACGCGACCACGATCGAGAAGGGCTTCGGAGGCAGCGCCGCGGCGTACGAGGCGGCGAAGCCCGCGAGCCTGCTCGCGGAGAACGCCCCCTACGCCGACTCCTTCGCCGTGTTCGGCGTGGGCGCGAACGACGCCGCGTTCGTCGACGGCGTGAAGACGCTCTACGCCGACGCGCAGGCAGCGGGGATGCAGGCGACCTACATCGAGGTGCCGGACAGTGCGCACGACGTGACGGCCTGGTCGACGGTGTTCGACAAGGGCCTGGAGCTGCTGGTCGCGCGCTGGAACCTCGTCCCCGCGTCCTGACGCGGTGAGCGTCCCGGCGCCCTGCAGAGTCAGCCGCGCCGGGACGCCTCGTCCTCGAGGAACCGCGGACGGCACGCCACGATGCCGCTGACCAGCAGCACCACCAGGCTCGCGAGGAGGAAGACGGAGGCGCCTCCCCAGCCGCCCTGCGCCTCGTAGAGCAGCCCGATCACCAGCGGCCCCGCGCACGCGAGCGCGTAGCCGAGACCCTGGGTCGCCCCCGACAGCACCGACGAGCCCGCGGTGGTGCGGGTGCGCGCATTCACGAGGGTGAGCGTCAGGGGGAACGTGCTCACGCCGAGCCCGAGGCAGACGACCCAGGCGACGGCGCCCTCGAGCGGCGCGACGAGGAGCCCGAGGTAGCCGACGGCGAGCAGTGCGACGCAGACCACGACGATGACGACCGGATTCCGCATCCCCAGCGTCAGCGGCGGGACGACGAAGGCGGCCCCCAGTCCGAAGATCGAGAAGAGCGCCAGCAGCGCGCCTCCCAGAGCCGGATCCGCTCCGGCGTCGACGAGGATCGTCGGCAGCCAGGTGATCACGGCGTAGGTGTTCAGCGCCGTCATCCCGAGCAGCAGCACCATCGCCCAGAGCAGCGGTGTGCGCCATGCGCCCGTGAGCCGCTCGGCGTGAGCCGCGGGCGCGGTGGTCGCCGTCTCGCGGGTCGCCAGCGCCAGCCATAGGAGGCAGGCGGTCGCCGTGAGCAGGGCCCAGCCGCCGACGGCCGAGCGCCAGCCCAGCGACTGGGCGAGCGGGACGGCGACGAGCGGCGCCACGAACTGGCCGACCTGGAGCAGCGCGAGGTAGAGCGAGCTCACGGCCCTGAGGCGGTCGGCGAAGTAGCGCTTCACGATCGGGATGATCAGCACGTTCGACATCCCGACCCCGGCGAGCGCGACGACGCTCGAGAGCACCAGCGCGAGCGGAGCCGGGCTGAGGGCGCGCAGGATCAGACCGGCGGTCGTGACGAGCGTGGCGGCAGCGAGGGTCCGCTCGAGTCCGAGGCGTCGCGCCGCGGCCGAGGCGACGAACCCGAAGACGGCGAACGAGGCCGTGACGATGGTTCCGAAGGCGCCGTAGAGGGCGGGGCCGAAGCCGAGGTCGGCGCCGATCGTCTCGAGCAGCGGACTGAAGCCGGTGACGGCGGTGCGCAGATTGAGCGCGGTCATCACGACCGCGGCGAGCGCCAGGGACGCGGTGGCGCCCCGGGTGCTCGTGATGACCGGACTCGACACGCTGAACCACCTCGGTAGGATGATGGGATGAATTCAGGCGAGCCTACCGCTCCGACGGCCGCCCCGTTCGAGCGCGAGAGCGTCATCGACCACGTCACCGCGCTCTTCCACGAAGAGATCAGCTCGGGGCGATGGAGGGTCGGGGGCAGGATCCCGGTCGAGACCGAGCTCGTGCGCTGGACGGGCGCCGGGCGCAACTCGGTCCGCGAGGCGGTCCAGGCCCTGGTGCAGGCCGGACTCGTCCGGCGGGAGCAGGGCCGGGGCACCTTCGTGATCGCGCGGTCGCAGCTCACCCAGTCGCTGCGGAGGCGGCTCCCCAGCGCCGGGCGCCGCGACGGACTCGAGCTGCGGTTCGCGATCGACGGGGCGACCGCTGCGCTGGCGGCCGAGCGGCGCACCGCCTCCGACATCGCGATCCTGCGCGAACTCCTCGACCGGCGGGCACGCTCGTGGGTCGGGTCCGACCTCTCCGAGCGGATCGCGGCGGACACCGCCCTGCACCGGGCCGTCGCCGTCGCCACGCACAACGAGCTGTTCGTGGAGCTCTACGACGGGCTGGTCGAGCTGTTCGAGTCGGTGCTCAGCGTCGATGTCGTCGGCGAGGTCGACGAGCACGCGCGCCGGCACGAGCTGCTGGTGCGGGCGATCGCGGCCGGTGATCCTGTGGAGGCGCGTCGTCAGATCGAGGAGCTGCTGACTCCGCTGGTCGATCGGGCCTCGTGACGGCACCCCGGCCTCGTGACGGCACCCCCGCCTGCCGTGCGGGTCGCCCTCTCTCGGCCGCCGGAGCGAAGCCGATCAGGCCGTCGGGCGCCGGGTCGACCAGAGGGCCCAGGCCACCAGCACGGGCTGGAACAGCAGCCGGACGGCGCGCTTGCGGTCGGTGTCGAGACCGAACGCGCTGGTGCGGGTGAGCCACTGCGAGACGTTGCCGGGGAAGATCGCGGTGAAGAAGGCCGCCGCGGCGGTACCGACCAGCGGAGCGCGGCGACGCGCCAGCACGAGCGAGGCACCGAGCGCGATCTCGACGACTCCGGAGGCGAGCACCACCGTGTCCTTGTCGAGCGGCACCCACTCGGGGACCTGAGCCTGGAACTCCTCGCGTGCGCGGGTGAGGTGGCTCACCCCCGCGAAGACGAGGGCGGAGCCGAGGAGCACTCGGGCTCCGGTGCGGACGACGGACGACGCGGAGGAGGACATGGGCTCCATCGTGACGGATACGCTCGACGCGATCGGAGCGTCCCGCGGTTTCCGCACGGATGTGCTCGGCGGGGGGTGTGCGGTGACCCGAGCCGGTGTCGGTGGCCGCCCGTACGCTGATCGGGTGACAGACCGCATCCTCGTTCTCACCACCGGCGGCACGATCGACAAGGAGTACTCGCTCGCGGGCGAGCTCGAGATCGGCGAGCCGACCGTGCCGCGCCTCCTCGAGCCCGTGCTGTCGACGCTCCGGTTCCGCATCGAGCCGGTGCTCGCGAAGGACAGCCTCGACCTCGACGACGACGACCGAGCGCTCATCCGGGAGCGGGTCCTCGGCGCCGAGGAGGACCGCATCGTCATCACCCACGGCACCGACACCATGACGACGACGGCCGAGGCGATCGGCGTCGTCCGCGACCGCGTCGTCGTGCTCACCGGCGCGATGCAGCCCGCGCGGATGCGCGACAGCGACGCCTCCTTCAACCTCGGCGTCGCTGTGGCGGCGGTCCAGCTGCTGCCCCCGGGCGTCTACCTCGCGATGAGCGGGCGGGTGCTTCCGGCCGGCTCCGTCGTCAAGGACCGAGCGGCGGGGGTCTTCCTCCCGGCGTGAAGGAGGCTCCGTCCCGCAGCCGTCGCAGCTTCGCCAGCCCGATGACCGCCGCGATCGGCTTCACGAGGAGGATCTCGCCGAGCCGGTACTCGTCCGCGCGCACCAGTCGCCGCGCGAGATCGGGGCGCTGCCGCCAGAGGTACGCCCGAGCCTTCTCGGCGTGCAGCGAGTGCGAGACGATCTTGATCGTGTCGCACGACGCGATCAGCGGCACCGCGTTCGCGATGTTCTCCCACGTCGTCCGACTGTCGCAGTCCAGCAGGACCGGGCCGGAGCAGCCCCGATCCTCGCGCGCGTACCGCGCCATCAGCACCGCCTCGGGCACCGCGCCTCCGACGCTCCCGCCGCAGAGCACGAGCACGCTCTCCACGGCCCGCGGATCCCTCGACCGCAGTCCCGCACGGACTCGGTACCGGTTGGCGGCGTTCGCCCGCACTCCGCGATTCCGGAAGCCGAGGACGACGACGGCCTCCCGCCCGGGCGAGGGGCTCGGGCTCCCGAGTCGCCGACACGACGCCCGCCAGTGCTGCCACTCGGCCCAGCCGAGGACGGCCGCGACGAGGCCGACCGGCAGCAGGAGGAGGCGACCGCGCATCCGCCCACGATAGGACGCTCGTACAGCAGGACCCCCGCCCTACGCTCGGAGCATGGCCACGATCTTCGACGCCCTCGACGAGTCCCTCACGGCGTGGATCCGGGCGCAGCCGATGTGGTTCGTCGCGACCGCTCCCCTGTCGGCGGACGGGCACGTCAACATCTCGCCGCGCGGCCTCGACTCGTTCTCGGTGCTGAGCCCGCACCGGGTCGCCTGGGTCGACTACACCGGCAGCGGCGTCGAGACGATCGCGCACCTCCGCGAGAACCGGCGCGTCTGCCTGATGTTCGCCTCGTTCGACACTCGCCCGCGCATCGTCCGGCTGCACGGTCTCGGGTCGGTGTCGCTGCCGGGCGAGACCGCGTTCGACGAGGTCGTCGCGTTGCATCCCGGGCACCCGAGCACGAGGGCGGTCATCACCGTCGACCTCACCCGCATCAGCGACGCCTGCGGCTGGGGAGTGCCGATCATGGAGCTGACCGGCGAGCGCGACCTCCTCCGCCTGCAGGCCGAGAAGAAGGGCCCGGAGGCGATGGCCGAGTACCGTGCCACGAGGAACGCGCGGAGCATCGACGGGCTGCCCGGGTTCCCGCTCGACGGCTGAGCCGCCCGGTGGCGAGCCTTGCGCGGCCGTCGCGGGATGTGGTGCGGTGGAGCATGGACTTCTTCCCCGCCGACCCGCCCCAGGACGAGAGCGTCGCCGTCGAGAGCGAGCCGGAGCCGTGGCGCGCGCCGCCCGAGAACGAGGTCCCCGCCCTCTTCCCGCTCTCCGAGGTGCTCGCGGTGGCCGAGGACGTCGCGATCATCGCCACCGGCGTCCGCGTCTACAGCACCGGCGTCGAGTTCTCGATCGAGCGCCGGATGAGGCGCGGCGGGATGTCGGAGGAGGAGTGGCAGCTGGCGCAGATGGGCTTCCACGGCCACCACGGCGTCGGTTCGCCCGGCAGGATGCGGTACGGACTCGGCCTCTCCGACGGTCAGCACCTCGTCCTCGACCGGTCGTGGGGCGGCGAGCAGGAGCCGCGTGACGGCTCGCGGCACGTGCTCACGATGACCGGCGGAAGCGGGGGCGGCTCCGATCGCTTCCACACCTCCGAGGAGGGGCTGTGGCTCTGGCCGCTGCCCCCGGAGGGCCCGCTCGAGCTCGTCGTCCAGTGGCCCGACCGGGGGGTGCCCGAGTCGCGGACCGTGATCGACGCCACGTCCCTGCGGGCGCTCGCCGCCGAGGCCGCGCCGATCTGGCCGTGAGTCGCGCCCGCATTCGAGAGCACAGGAGGTGACCGTGTCCGACGCCAGGGACAGGGCCGCGCGCTACGCCGCCGAGCGGGGTGCCGGTGACGACTCCACCGCCGGCTCCCTGCCGGAGAACGCGGAGGACCGGGCCGCGTTCATCGAGACGACGATCCAGCAGGCCATCCGGCGCGGGGAGTTCGACGACCTCCCGGGAGCCGGCAAGCCGCTCCAGGGCCTCGGCGCCTCGCACGATCCGGACTGGTGGATCCGCCGCAAGATCGAGACCGAGAACCTCACCGGGCTCGGGCCGGCAGCGTTCCTCCTGCGTGCGGAGGACCGGCGGCTGGACGGCGACCTCGACCGCCTCAACCGCGAGTCCGAGGTCCGAGCGATGCTCGTCGACTTCAACAGCCGGGTCGTCGAGGCGCGGCGGCAGCTGCTCGGCGGCCCGCCGGTGGTGACACCGCTGCGCGACGTCGACGCCGAGGTCGCGGCGTGGTCGGAGCGCCGGGCCGCGAGGCGGGCCGCCGTGGTCGAGCCGGAGCCCCCGCGTCGCCGACGCTGGTGGCGGCGGGGCTGACGCGCACCACTTCGGGCATCCCCGTCCGTAGGCTCGACCCGTGGCGGCATCGCGGACGGACGTGCTCGTGGTCGGCGGTGGGCCGGTCGGGGTGTTCCTCGGCGCGCTGCTCGCCCGCGCGGGGGTCGCGGTGCAGGTCTGGGAGCGGCGCACCGACGTGCCTGCGGGATCGCGCGCGATCGGCATCCACCCGCCGTCGCTCGACGCGTTCGCGGCCATCGACGCCGCAGGGCCGGTGCTGGCCGAGGCCGCCCTGGTGCGGCAGGGTGTCGCGCGCAGCCGCGGGCGCACCCTCGGCACCCTGTCGTTCGCGCGGGCCTCGAGCACGCACCCCTACGTCGTCACGCTCGACCAGCAGCGCACGGAGGCGATCCTCCGCGATCGCCTGCTCGCGCTCGATCCGGGGGCGCTGCGGCCGGGTGTCGCGGTGACCGCGCTGCGGCGGCACCGCGACCGCGTCGAGGTCACCGGCACCGACCAGAGCGGCGGAGGCGTCGCGATCAGCGCGTCGTTCGTCGTCGGCGCCGACGGGGCGCGCAGCACCGTGCGCGAGCTGCTCGGCATCGCGACCACCGGCCGCGACTACCCCGACCGCTACCTCATGGGCGATTTCGCCGACCCCGAGGAGGCCTCGTGGCTGTCGTCGGCGCTGGTCGACGTCGGCCCGGCCGGCGTCGTCGAGTCGTTCCCGCTGCCGGGCGGGCGGAGGCGGTACGTCGCTCTCCGGGCCGACGGCGATGCGGGAGACCCGGCCTGGGGGCCCGAGCCCGACCCGCAGGCGGCGGAGGCGCTCGCCTCCATCGTGCGCGCGCGGACCGGCGCGGCCCCCGACCCGGCGAGCTGCACGATGACCAGCGGCTTCCGGGTCCGCCGCCGCGCCGCCGAGCGCACCGGAGTCGGCAGGGTCGTGCTGATCGGCGACGCGGCGCACGAGATCAGCCCGATCGGCGGGCAGGGGATGAACCTCGGCTGGCTCGACGCCGCCGAGCTCGCGCCGATCCTGGCCGACGCCGTCCGCACCGGTGCCGAGGGGCCGTGGCCCGCCTTCGCGCGACGCCGGAGCGTCGTCGCGGGTCGTGCGGCGCGGCAGGCGGAGGCGAACATGGCGCTCGGGCGTCCGGCCGGCGGCCTCGCGCTGCTCGGCCGGGAAGCGGCGCTGCGATCGGCCCTGGCGCTGCCCACGGGCGAGCTGCTCGCTCGGGTCTACGCGATGCGCTGGTCCTGACCGCGCGGCGCGACTCCGCTCGGCGCGACTCCGTGCGGCGCGACTCCGGAGCGGCCGCTCAGGCGACGAGTCGCGCGCCCGACAGGCCCAGCTCGACCACGAGCACGAGCGACGCGATGATCACCAGCCGGAACAGCGTCCTGGTCGGCGGCCCGGTCGTCACGAGGCGGATGCCGAGGGCCGCGAGCACGACCACCGCGGCGGTGCCCACAGCGGCGAGAGCGACTCCGACGCCGCGCACCGGCTCGTCGCCGACGAGCTGCCCGAGCAGCACCAGCACGGCCGCGACGACGAGGGAGCCGAACGCGACGACTCCCGAGAGCCTCAGCCCGAGCCGGTGCGGGAAGCCGCGGACCCCCGTCGCCGCGTCGTCGACGAGATCGGGGAGGACGTTCGTGCAGTGGATCGCCACTCCGAACACCGCGCCCGTCGCGATCGCCCACCAGGCGGGGAGCTGACCGCCGCCCGCCGCGACCGCCACCACCGGGAGCAGCCCGAACGCGACGACGAACGGAGCCACCGACCACGCGGTGCGCTTGAGCCCGGCGTCGTAGGCCCAGCCCGCGCCGACGAGCACCAGGTGCGCGACGGCCGCGACCGGGCCGAGGAGGAGCGAGAGCACCACGGCCGCCGCCGCGGTGCCGAACGCGGCGGCACGCACTGCTCCGACGCTGATCCGACCGAGGGCGACCGGCTTGTCGGCGCGGCCGACCGCCCGGTCGCGATCGGCGTCGATCCAGTCGTTCGCGAGCCCGATCGAGAGCTGCCCGGCGAGCACCGCGAGGGCGACCAGCAACACGGTCCCGAGCGGGTGGCCCGAGGCGGCCGCGATCACGGTCGCGAGGACCGTCACCGTGAGGGTCGGCCCGGGGTGCGACGAGGCCAGGAGGAGGCGCACCCGCGAGATCATCCCGCCAGCCTACGGGCGGAGGGAGCGGGCCCATCAGGCGGTTGCGCTCCCCTGCTCCGACCTCCCGGCGATGTACTCGGCCGAAACATCGGCGTGGGAGCCTTGCCCTGACGGAATGGGCCGGCCCGCGCTGTCGTTGCACGGGTGGGTTCGAAACAGATCCGAGGGAGACCACGTGGACGTCGTGCGCTGGCTGTTCGACGCGCAGCTCGTGATCGGAGACCAGACGATCCTCTGGCGGGAGGTCATCGGCAACATCTTCGGGCTCCTCAGCGCCCTCGGCGGCATGCGCCGGAAGGTCTGGGCGTGGCCGGTGGGCCTCGTCGGCAACGTGCTGCTGTTCACCGTCTTCATGGGCGCGCTGTTCGACACCCCGAATCCCGTCAACCTCCTGGGCCAGGCGGGACGCCAGGTGATGTTCATCATCGTGAGCATCTACGGCTGGTACCGCTGGACGCACCGCCCCGACGCCGCGACGACCATGATCGAGCCGCGCTGGGCCTCCTGGCGTACCCGCGGTCTGCTGGTGGCCGGGATGGTCGGCGGCACCGCGGTGCTCACTCCGGTGTTCCGCGCGCTCGGCTCGTACGAGCCGGTGTGGAGCGACGCGTGGATCTTCGTCGGGTCGCTGCTGGCCACGTACGGCATGGCCAAGGGCTGGGTCGAGTTCTGGCTGATCTGGGTGGCGGTCGACCTCGTCGGGGTGCCGCTGCTGTTCTCGGCGGGCTACTACGCCTCCGGCCTGATGTACGTCTTCTACGGCGCGTTCACGCTGACCGGCTTCTTCGTCTGGCTGCGTCAGGCGCGGCGTCCGGTGCCCCCGCTCGTCACCGTCGGCTGACCGGGCTCCGCTCCGCTCCGCGGGATCAGAGCGCGCGCGTGCAGTCCGCGCAGAGGCCGAAGACGTCGACGACGTGGTGCGCGTCGGTGAATCCGTTCTGCGCCGCGACGGAGCGCGCCCAGGTCTCGACCTCGTCGGCCGCGATCTCGACCGTGAGTCCGCAGCGCCGGCAGATCAGGTGGTGGTGGTGCGTGCCGGGCGTGCACGCGCGGTAGAGGCTCTCGCCCTCGGGCGACTGCAGCGAGTCGGCCTCGCCCTCCCCCGCGAGGTCCGAGAGCGCTCGATAGACGGTCGCGAGTCCGATCGGCGATCCGGAGGCGTGCAGCGCGCTGTGCAGACCCTGCGCGCTCACGAAGTCGTCGCGCCCCGTCAGCGCCTCGCGCACGGCCTCGCGCTGCCACGTGTTCCGCTTGACCACCGGGCCACCGTCCTTCCGCATCCCGCCGGCCACGCTACGCGCCCGCCCCGACGGCCGGCCGGGAGCGGCCCCTCCGGATGCCCTTGCGGCCGGCGATGCGGCACACCACGTAGATCGTGAACGAGATCGTGGTGACGTAGGGGCTGATCGGCACGGAGCCGCCGAGCGCCAGCAGGATCCCGCCGACCAGGGAGCCGACCGCGAAGAGCACGCTGAGCAGCGGCACCACGATCGGCGAGGCCGAGAGCCGCAGAGCCGCGGCGGCGGGAGTCACCAGGACCGCGAGGACGAGCAGCGAGCCGACGATCTGCACCGAGACGGCGACGGCGAGACCCAGCAGCAGCATGAAGGCGATCGACAGGCCGCGCGTCGGGATCCCGCGCGCGGTCGCCACGTCGGCGTCGACGCTCGCGAAGGTGAGGGGTCGCCAGATCAGCGCGAGGCCGATCACGACCACGACCGAGATCGCGATCAGCCAGCCGAGCTGCGGGTCGTCGACGGCGACGATCTGCCCGGTGAGCAGGCCGAACTTGTTCGCGCTGCGGCCCGGGTAGAGCGCGAGGCAGAGGATCCCGAGGCCCAGGCCGAACGGCATCAGCACCGCGATGATCGAGTTGCGGTCTCTCGCGCGCGTGCCGAGCAGCCCGATCAGCAGGGCGGCGACGAGCGAGCCGACGATCGAGCCCTGCACCACTCCGATGCCCAGCAGCAGTCCCGCGGAGGCACCGGCGAACGACAGCTCGCTGATCCCGTGCACCGCGAACGCCATGTCGCGCGACATCACGAAGACGCCGATGAGCCCGCCCACGACGCCTAGCACGGCTCCCGCGATGACCGAGTTCATCAGCAGCGCGAGCAGCGCGCCGTAGTCCGAGAAGTCGAAGATCTGCGACCAGACGTCGTCGCTCATGCGCGCTCGCCCTCGTGAGCGTGACCGTGCTCGTGCACGTGGGAGTGGTCGGGCGCGCCCACCACGATCACGCGGCCGCGCGCGCGGATGACGTCGACCGGGGCGTCGTAGAGCTCGCTGAGCACCTCCGAGCGCAGCACCTCGTCGGGTGTGCCGACGCGGAATCGGCCGCCGGCGAGGTAGAGCACCCGGTCGACCATCCCGAGCACCGGATTCACGTCGTGCGTGACGAAGAGGACGCCGAGGTTCCGCTCCCTCCGGTGCCGGTCGATCAGCTCGCTCACCGCGCGCTGGTGCGCGAGGTCGAGCGCGATCAGGGGCTCGTCGCAGAGCAGGAGCGCGGGGTCGCCCGCGAGCGCCTGGCCGACGCGGACCCGCTGCTGCTCGCCTCCGGAGAGGCTGCCGATGGGGGCGTCGCCGAAGCCGCTCGCGCCGACCGCCGCGAGCAGCGCGTCGACCTGCGCCCGCCGCGAGCGCGAGGGGAGCGGCAGGCCGAAGCGGTGGCCGTCGATGCCCAGGCCGATGAGATCGCGCGCCCGCAGCGGCGTGCCGTCGTCCGCGAGCTTCTGCTGGGGGACATAGCCGATGCGGCGGTTGCCGCGGTGCACCGGGCCGCCGAGCACCCTCAGCTCGCCCGCGCTCAGCGGCTGCTGCCCGAGCACGGCCTTGAGCAGACTCGTCTTGCCGGATCCGTTCGCGCCGAGGACGGCGATGAACTCGCCCGCCCGCACGTCGAGGTCGACGCCGCTCCAGAGCTCGCGGTCGCCGAAGCGGAGCCCGGCGCCGCGAAGCTGCAGCACCGAGGGGCCCGCCTCCTCGGAGACGGGCCCGGACGGCGAGGTCGAGGTCACGACGAGAGCGCCCCCTCGAGCGCGTCGAGGTTCGCCGTCATCCAGGCGACGTAGCCGTCGCCCTCGGGCAGCGTCTCGGTGACGCCGACCGCGGGGATCCCGGCCTGCTCCGCCGCGTCGAGCACGGCGTCGGTCTGCGCCCCCTCGGTCTGCTCGTTGTAGACCAGGGCGTCGACGGTCCCGTCCGAGAAGAGCGCGAGGGTGTCCTGCAGCGTGGTCGCCGGCACGTCGGTGCCCTCCTCGATCGCTTCGCTGAACGCCTCCGGAGTCTCGTTCACGAGCCCGAGGGCATCGGTGAGGTAGAGGGGCACCGGCTCGGTGATCGCGATCGATCGGCCGCCCAGCGTGCCCGACAGCTCGCCCTGACGCTGGACGAGGGCGTCGATCTGGCCGCCGAGGGTCTGCACGTTCGCCGTGTAGGTGGCCGTGTTCGCGGGGTCGATCGTCGAGAGCTGGTCGCCGATCACGGTCACCACGTCGCGCACGGCGGCGAGGTCGTACCAGACGTGCTCGTTGTAGTCGGCGTGCTCGTGGCCGTCGGTGTCGTCGTGGGCGTCGGTGTCGTCGTGGGCGTCCTCGCCCTCGCCCTCGTGGTCGTGCTCGTCCTCGAGCCCGGCGGCGACCGTCGCGGTGATCACGGCGGCGTCCGAGGAGGCGGCGTCGAGCATGGGCTCGATGAAGGAGTCGTAGCCTCCGCCGTTCTCGATCACGAGCGCGGCGTCCGAGAGGGCGAGCTGGTCGCGGGCGGTCGCCTCGTACTCGTGCGGGTCCTTGTCGGGGCTGTCGATGATGCTGGTGACCTCGACCAGGTCGCCGCCGACGCTCTGGGCGAGGTCGCCGTAGACGTCGGTGGAGGCGACGATGCGGACGGGGCCGCCGTCGCTCGCGGTGTCGGAGGCGGCGCCGGTGCCCGAGCAGGCGGACAGGGCGAGGACGGTGGCGCCAAGCAGGGCCGCGAGGGCGGGCGTGCGGCGCTTCGGAGTGTCGTGCTTCGAAGTGTCGTGCTTCGGGGTGCGGGTCGTCACGGTGCGGGTGATCGCCGAGGAGGTGTTCACGGGGAGAGCCAATCTAGGTCCGGAGTCGGACGGTCGGTGTGGCCCCACGGTAGCCACTATTGATAACGATTGTCAAAATCGCGTCGGCGCAGCTCCCGCCCTGACCGCTCGGGGTCGCGACCGGCCGGCACCGGGGCTTGTAGCGTGGGAGGCCGAGCGGAGGAGGACCGTGGCCGTCACCCTGCACGACGTCGCCCGCGTCGCCGACGTCTCGATCAAGACGGTGTCGAACGTCATCAACGACTACCCGCACATCCGCCCCGCGACGCGGGCGCGCGTCGAGGCGGCGATCGCCGAGCTCGGCTACCGGCCCAACCTCTCGGCGCGCAGCCTCCGCCGGGGTCGCACCGGCGTGATCGGTCTCGCCCTGCCCGAGCTGAGCCTCCCCTACTTCGCCGAGCTCGCCGACAGCGTCATGCGCGCCGCCGACAGGCGCGGCCTCACCGTGCTGATCGAGCAGACCGAGGGCGACCCCGAGCGCGAGCGGAGCGTCCTCACCAGCGCGCGGCGGCAGCTCACCGACGGACTGCTCTTCAGCCCGCTCGGACTCGGCAGCGCCGACGAGGAGGCGCTCGCGGTGGACTTCCCGCTCGTCCTGCTCGGCGAGCGCATCTTCACCGACCGCACCGACCACGTGACGATGCAGAACGTCGCCGCCGCCCGGGCCGCGACCGCGCACCTCCTCGAGGCGGGGCGCACGAGGATCGTCGCCCTCGGCTCGCACGCCGACAGCGGGGTGAGCTCGGCCTCGCTCCGCCTGCAGGGCTACCGCGAGGCACTCGCCGCCGCGGGGATCGCCCCCGACGACCGGCTCATCGGCGCCTCGGGGCCGTGGCGCCGCTCGGGCGGGGCCGAGGCGATGCGGCGGATCCTCGACTCCGGTCTCGCCTTCGACGGCGTCTTCGCCCTCAACGACACCCTGGCGCTCGGCGCGATCCGCGCGCTCCAGGAGGCGGGCGTGCGGGTACCCGAGGACGTGGCCGTGATCGGCTTCGACGACATCGACGAGGCGCGCTACTCCTCACCCAGCCTCTCGAGCGTCGACTCCGGCCGGGACGAGATCGCGCAGACCGCCGTCGACGTCCTCCAGTCGCGGATCGACGGCAGCGCGACCTCGTCGCCCGGGCTGCACGAGGCCTCCTTCACCGTCGTGCCCCGGGAGTCGAGCGCTGCCGGCTGAGCCGGCGCGGCCGCTCAGCCGCAGGCGCAGACCTCTCGGCGGATCCACTCCCCCGCCTCGGAGCCCGCCAGCTCGCCCCGGCGCAGGAGGCGACTCCACTCAACCGCGCGACGGGTGAGGCGGTCGTCCGCGGAGCCCTTCCTGTCGCCGCCGGCCGTGCGCAGGAACAGGCGGGCGAGTCCACCGCCGAGGTAGAGCGTCGCCCCCGCGACTCCGGCGAAGTGCCGAGCCTGGCCGCGGGTCCCGTCGTCGTACGGACCGAGGAAACCCCGGCCGCGGATCCGGTTGCGGCCGCCGCCGAGCAGGTCGATCGCGCCGAGGGGGCCGGGCCGGATGCCCGCGACCTCGGTCGCGACCGAGCGGATCAGCGCGCGGGGAGGCGGCGACGACGCGGCGAGCGCGTCGACGCGGTCGGCGAGGATCAGGCAGGCGTTCGAGGGGGCCACCCGTCCATCCGAGCACAGCGCGACTGGACGCGAGCGGAGAGCTTGACAGGGAGGAGCGGACCGCGCACCATCGCTTGTACAACGTTAGAAACGACGGGCGGCGCTCACCGAGGAGCGCCACCTCCGCAGACGGCGGAGCCCGTCGTCGCCCCGAAAGGCTCCCCCATGACCGACGCCTCCCGCGCCGCCGCGCGCATCACCCTCGATCCCGCCGCGGTCGTCGCGCCCGTGAATCCCCGGCTGTTCGGCTCGTTCGTCGAGCACCTCGGCCGCTGCGTGTACGACGGCATCTACGAGCCCGGGCACCCCACCGCGAACGAGGACGGCTTCCGCCTCGACGTGGTCGAGCTGGTCAAGGAGCTCGGCTCCACGACCATCCGCTACCCCGGCGGCAACTTCGTGTCCGGCTACCGCTGGGAGGACGGGGTCGGCCCGCGCGAGGGGCGACCGCGCCGCCGCGACCTGGCCTGGCACTCGCTCGAGACCAACGAGGTCGGGCTCGACGACTTCGCGAGGTGGGCGAAGCTCACGGGCAGCGAGATCATGTACGCCGTGAACCTCGGCACGCGCGGGGTGATGGAGGCGCTCGACGTCCTCGAGTACGCCAACGGACCCGCGGGCACCGCCCTCGCCGACCAGCGCATCGCGAACGGCGCGGCCGAGCCGCACGACATCCGGATGTGGTGCCTCGGCAACGAGATGGACGGGCCCTGGCAGGTCGGGCACATGAACGCCGAGGACTACGGCAAGCTCGCCTCGCGCACGGCCAAGGCGCTCAAGATCGCCGACCCGTCCCTCGAGCTGGTCGTCTGCGGCTCGTCGGGATCGAGCATGCCGACGTTCGGCGAGTGGGAGCGCGTCGTGCTCGAGCACACCTACGACGACGTCGAGTACGTCTCGTGCCACGCCTACTACCAGGAGTACGGCGGCGACCTGGGCTCGTTCCTCGCCTCGTCGCTCGAGATGGAGTACTTCATCACGACGGTCGCCGCGACGGTCGATCACGTGAAGCACAAGCTCCGCAAGACCAAGGACATCAAGCTCTCCTTCGACGAGTGGAACGTCTGGTACCTCGAGGAGTGGCAGGCGAAGGAGAAGGCGGACGCGGAGGGCGACCAGACCACGCGCGAGTGGGCCTACGCCCCGCGCCTGCTCGAGGACGTCTACTCCGTCGCCGACGCGGTCGTCGTCGGCAACCTCCTGATCACGCTGCTGAAGAACTCCGACCGGGTCACCTCCGCCTCGCTCGCGCAGCTCGTCAACGTGATCGCGCCGATCATGACCGAGCCCGGAGGCGCCGCCTGGCGTCAGACCACCTTCTTCCCGTTCGCGACGACCGCGCGCCTCGCCTCCGGGTCGGTGCTCAGGCCGCGCATCGAGGTCGGCTCCTACCCGACCGCCCGGCACGGCGACGCGCCGCTGGTCGACTCGGTGGCGACGCTCGACGACGGTCGCGCGTCGGTGTTCCTCGTCAACCGCTCGACGAGCGAGTCGCTCGAGGTGTCCGTCGACGTGAGCGGCCTCGGCGTCACGAGCGTCGCAGAGGCGGTCGCCCTGTTCGACGAGGACCCCTATGCGAAGAACACGAAGGACGACCAGGAGCGCGTCGGCCTCCGCGCCGCGTCGGCCGAGCTGGTCGACGGCGTGCTGACGCTGACCCTCCCGCCCGTGTCGTGGACGGCGGTCGCGCTGACGGCGTAGCCGCTCAGCTCTGGTTCCGCAGGCGGCGAGCGACCAGGCCGCGCAGATCGGCGAGCGTCCGCCCCGAGAGGCTCGGCCAGATCGTCCGGTCGCCGCCCTCCTCGAGGACGGCGTCGTGCGGCACTCCGACAGGGACGGCTCCGGAGGCGATCGCGGCGGCGAGCCCGGTCGGCGAGTCCTCGACCGCAATGCAGTGCGCGACGTCGACGCCGAGACGTGTCGCCGCCAGCAGGTACGGCTCCGGATGCGGCTTGCCCTGCACGACGTCGTCGCCCGTCACGACGGTGGCCAGAGGCACCTCTGCCGCGAGGGCGTCGACGACGACCTGCGCGACCGGGCGCGACGAGGTCGTGACGATCGCCTGGGGGATCCCGGCGCCCGCGACCTCGCGCATCAGCTCGCGCGCACCCGGCCGCCAGGAGAGCTCGCGGTGCATCTCGGCGAGCACGTCGTTCTCGAGGGAGGAGGCGAGCGCGTCGTCCTCGAGCGCGACGCCCGCCGCCTGCAGCGCCTCCACGGTCTGCTGCATCGTGCTGCCGATCAGCGTGACCGCGTCGGCCTGAGTCCAGACGCAGCCGAACCGCTCCGCGAGGGCGGCCTGCGCACGGATCCAGGCGGGCTCGGAGACGACGAGTGTCCCGTCCATGTCCCAGAGGACGGCGGCGGGGTCGGTGGGGTCGTGAGGGGGCATGCCCCGACGCTACACATCGGCGCCCGCGCACTCCTGACCGGCCGCTCACCCTCGTCTGCGCCGGCTCGCGTACGCCGATCCGCGCCCCGGCCCGCGGCCCCTCTTCCGCCGAACGGAGATTCCTTCTAAGATCATGACCGTCGATGACAAATCGTTTTGTCAACCGAATCGCGCGGACTGATCCGCCGCGATCTGCACTCGAAGAGGAGCCAGCATGCACATTCCCGTTCTCACCCGACGGACCGTCCTCCAGGCGGTCACGACCATCACCGCCGTCGGCACCGCCTGGGCGCACCAGCCGGCGGCAGCCGCCACCTCGATCGAACCGGTCATCGAGACCGCGATCGGTCGCTACGTCATGGTGGGCCTGCTGTGAGCGGCACCGCGGTCGACCTGAAGAACGCGGCGGCCGATCTGGCCAGGGGGATCTTCGCCTCGAACGTCTACGACGTGACGCTGTGGAAGGTCCGTGGTCGCGCGGTCACCGCGCAGGACGACCTCGGCGCCGTGATCAACGACATCATCAGCGACGTCAAGCGGAAGCAGCCCGACCAGGCCGACAAGCCGGGCGCCGTCGTCTACATCCCGCCGGGCACCTACTCCCTGAAGACGCGTGTCGTGGTCGATGTCAGCTACCTCACGATCCGCGGATCCGGGCACGGCTTCACCTCGCTCAGCATCCGGTACAACTCGGGCGACACCTCCGCGTGGAAGGAGGTGAACCCGGGCGGGAGCCACGTGCGGGTCGAGAACACGGACGGCCACTCGGAGGCGTTCCTCGTCTCGAGGACAGCAGACCCGCGGCTGAGCTCGGTGACGTTCGAGAACTTCTGTCTCGACGGGGTCTCGTTCGGTGCGGACCAGAACTCCTATCGCAACGGCAAGGTCGGCATCCGCTTCGCCACGGCGACGGACGCGACGCGGGTGCGCGGGATGGGCATGGTGTACCTCGAGCGCGGCCTGATCGTGCAGGACGCCGACGCGCTGGACGTCTCGGGCAACTTCCTCGCCGAGTGCGGCAGCTGCATCGAGCTCGTCGGCTCCGGGCAGGCGTCGAAGGTGGCCGACAACCACCTCGGAGCCGGACCGATCGGCTTCTCACTCTTCGCCGAAGCCCACAACGGGCTCCTGATCACGGGCAACAACGTGTTCCCGCGGGGCATCGACTCGGTGCACCTGAAGAACTGCTACCGCTCCGCGATCACCTCGAACCGACTGCACTCCTTCTACCCCGGCATGATCACGCTCGAGGGCAACTGCAAGGAGAACCTGATCGGGGCCAACGTGCTCGAACGGCAGGTGGAGACCTACGGGCCGTTCATCGGCGTCGGCAACGGCCGCGACGACCTGTTCGGAGTGGTGCAGGTGAACGGCGACGGCAACACGATCACCGGCAACCACGTGTCGCTGATCATGCCGCCGGAGCAGGTCGCCCCCGCCGGCGCGACAGCGGCCGTCTTCCGGGTGCAGTCGGGCGATCAGAACCAGATCGGTGCGAACCACGTGATCACGAACCTCGTCGTCCACACCGTGGTCCTCGACGCGGGCACGACGAACTCGCACGTGTTCGACAGCGGCACCGAGGCGCAGTTCAGCACCGCGACGACCAGCTACGGCTTCCGCCCCACCCCCTGACCCCGTCGAGAGAGCACGGAGGGGTGGCGGCGCCACCGGCCGCCTCCCCTCCTACGTCCATCCGCAGTACTGCACGAGAGCGAGCACCGATGCCCAGCGCCCATTACTACGACGTCACGACCTGGCCCGTCGGCGATCCGACCGAGGACGTCGGCGAGGTGCTGAACAGCATCCTCGACGACATCCGAGCGCGGCAGACGGCCACCGATGAGCTCGACGGCGGGAAGCCCGGAGCGGTGATCCACCTCCCGCCCGGCGATTACCCCCTCCGCACCCAGGTCGTCATCGACATCAGCTATCTGAGGATCCAGGGGTCGGGTCACGGCTTCACGTCCTCCAGCATCCGCTTCAACGTGCCCGAGGAGGAGTGGGCCGGTCTGCACGAGCTGTGGCCGGGCGGCAGTCGGATCCTGGTGCAGCTCGACGCAGGCGCGGACCAGGAGGCGGGCGCCGCGTTCGTCGTCCGCCGAGAGGGCAGCCCGCGGATCAGCTCGGTCGAGTTCGTCGACTTCTGCCTCGACGGCCTGCACTTCGTGGCCGACGAGTCGGACGCACTCCCCGAGAACACGTATGTCAACGGGCGCACCGGGATCCTCGTCGCGAGCGCGAACGACTCGTTCCGCATCAGCGGGATGGGCTTCGTCTACCTCGAGCACGCGCTGACGATCCACCACGCCGACGCGCTCTCCGTGCACGACAACTTCCTCGCCGAGTGCGGCAGCTGCATCGAGCTGCTGGGCTGGGGGCAGGCGTCGAAGATCACCGACAACCTGCTCGGTGCAGGGCCGCGCGGTCACTCGATCCGGGCCGAGAACCACGGCGGGCTGCTGATCACCGCGAACAACGTGTTCCCTCGGGGCGCGAGCAGCGTGCACCTCAGCGCGGTGACGCGCTCGAGCGTCGTCTCGAACCGCCTCCACTCGTTCTATCCCGGCATGGTGCGGCTCGACGCCGGGAGCTCCGAGAACCTCGTCGCCTCGAACCACTTCCTGCGCGATCACGAGCCGTGGACGCCGTTCCTCGGGGTCGACAACGGCCTGGACGACGACTTCGGCCTGCTGCGGATCGACGGCAGCGACAACTCCGTGCTCGCCAATCACTTCTCGGAGGTCGTGGACGCCCGGCAGGTCCGACCCGGGGGGACCGCGCCGGTGATCGTCCTGCTCGTCGGCGGCAGCGGCAACCAGGTCTCGGGGAACCACATGGTGGGCAAGGACGTCCGTGCCGCCTCGGGCGGATCCGCCTTCGAGGCGCAGGTCGACGCGCTCCTCTCGACGGAGGCTTCCGACCACCTGCCTCTGACGACCGTGCTGGTCGAGGCCGGGTCGGCGCGCAACACGATCCTCGACTCCGGCACCGAGACCGAGGTGCTCGCCGACCGCGCCGTCAACGCCGTTCGGGCCACGCCCTCGATCCCGTCCTGAGGACGCGGAGGGAGTCGCCCGCGGCTCCCTCCGCGTCAGTCGAGGGCGGACGCGGACGCCCGGCCGCCGTGCACCCGCACCGACACCGCCGGCGCGATGGGTCCGCCCAGAACTCCGGCCGTGGTCACCGCCTCCAGCACCGGCCCGTCGAGGACCACGGCGACGGGGCCGCCCGCGTGCGGCGCGGTCCACGGCTCCGATCCCTCCCGCTCCAGCACGAGCTCCCCCGCGCTCCACACGAGCGCGGTCGACGGAGCGATCTCGAGGCGATCGCCGGAGTGCTCCGGCGTCCAGTCGATGCGCACGGGGCCGTCCCCCGCCTCACCCGGCTCGACCGGACGGACACCCGACCACGCCGGGTGAGGCAGCAGCACGAGCCTCTCCTCGCGCACTGCGAGCAGGTGCGGGAGGCTGAGCGCGCTGCTCCAGCCGGCCTCCGCGTCCTCGACGTCGCGCATCCAGAACATCAAGCAGGGGCGGCCCTCGGCGTCGCGGAAGAACGAGGGCGCATAGTAGGAGTCGCCGAAGCTGAGCCGTCCCCAGTCGCGCGCCTCGAAGCGCCCCTCGGCGTAGTCGCCGATCCCGTAGGCCGCGTAGTGCAGCACGTCCGCGTCCCAGACCGAGCTGATCAGCACGTGGCGGCCGTCGACCTCGACGACCTGCGGGCACTCCCACAGCGCCCCTGTCCACACGGGTTCGCGCTCGCTCGAGGAGCGTCGCGCGGCGACTCCGTCGTACTCCCACGAGGCGAGATCGCTCGACGTGTAGGTGATCGCCTGCGCTTCGCCCGTCGACGTGCCGGCCCCGACGAACATCCGCCAGCCGTCGCCCTCGCGCAGCACGAAGGGGTCGCGGAAGACCACGACGTCCGCCTCCGCCGGCGCGTCGAGGAGCACCGGCCCCTTCTCCCAGCGGTCCCAGCTCTCGTCGACCGGTCGTGCGACGCGGATCCGCCCCCGCGCGTAGTCGTCTGCGACGGTCGAGGTGTAGAGGATCCTCGCGCCGTCCTCGGCCACCACGAGGCTGCCCGTCCAGATCCCGCCGTCCCCGTCGCCCGGAGCGAGCGCGATCGGACGGTGCTCCCAGTGCAGGAGGTCCGTCGCGACCGCGTGACCCCAGTGGCAGTTCGGCGCCCAGACGGCCGAGCCCGGGACGTACTGATGGAAGAGGTGGTAGCGCCCCTCGTGGAAGGTGATCCCGTGCGGATCGTTGATCCAGCCGGTCGCGGCCGTGAAGTGGATCCGGGGGCGGACGGCGGCGGAGACGGCGCGCTCGGCGGCATCCGGAGAGGTGGTGGTCATGGAAGTGACAATACGTTTTGGCAAAACGTATTGTCAATCTTCGGGATTCGTTGCATGCTGGGGTCCCGGGGCCGTCGTCGACACCGGCCCACCCCCTCCCTCCGCTCAAGCGCTCTCGATTGGAGCCGAAGTGATGTCGCTTCGCAGACCTGCTTCCCGCCCTGCCCGCCGACTCCTCCAGGTCGGCGCCGTCGCCCTCACGGCCGCCGTCGTCCTCACCGGCTGCGGTGCCGGCGGCGGCACCGGCGCCTCCGGCGACGCCGACACCGTGACCGTTCTCGTCGAAGCGGGCGGCCACGGCGAACTGCAGCCGATCGCCGACCAGTACGCCGAGGAGACCGGAACCTCGATCGAGTTCGTCGAGCTCCCCTACGACGGCCTCTACAACCGCCTGAACAGCGAGTTCTCCTCAGGCAGCGTCTCGTTCGACGTGGCCGCCCTCGACGCCATCTGGCTGCCCGCCTTCGCCGGCGCGGTCACTCCGCTCGACGACCTCTACACCGATGACGTCGTCTCCGACCTGTTCCCCTCCCTCGTCCAGGAGGCGCAGGTCGACGGCAGCTACGTCGGCATGCCCGCGTGGACCAACTCCGAGATCCTCTACTACCGCACCGACCTCTTCGAGGACCCGGCGCAGCAGGCGGCGTTCAAGGACGAGTACGGCTACGACCTCGTGCCGCCCACCACCTGGCAGCAGTACACCGACGCCGCCGAGTTCTTCACCCAGGACACCGACGGCGACGGCACCCCCGACCTCTACGGCACCGACGTCAAGGGCGCCGTCGAGACGGAGTGGCTCGCCACCCTCTCGCAGACCGGAGAGACCACCATGGTCACCGACACCGACGGGACCGTCTCGCTCGGCGACGCCGACAGCAAGAAGGCGCTCGACTTCTACACCAGCCTGCTGCCCTACTCCCCTCCCGGCGCGGCGCAGCTCGACTGGGCCGGCGCGCAGAACCTGTTCAACCAGGGCAAGACCGCGATGATGCGCTTCTGGGCGCACGCCTACCGCCAGATCCCCGCCGACGCGGCCGTCGCCGGGAACGTGGGCGTCGCCCCGATGATCGGCGGCGACGCCGGACCCGCGGGAGTCCCCGGAGCCTGGTACCTCTCGGTCGCGAAGGCGAGCCAGAAGCAGGAGAAGGCGCTCGAGTTCGTGCAGTACGCCTTCGACCACAACGAGCTGAGCGCCGACACGAGCCTCGGGCTCGCGTCCCGCATCTCGGTGCTCGAGAAGTACGCCGACGTCGAGGGCTACGAGAACTACGGGCCGCTGCTCGACACTCTGAACTCCCCCGCCACGCTGCCCCGCCCGGCGGTGGCCGAGTGGCAGCAGATCGTCGACACCGTGCTCGTGCCGATGCTGCAGAAGGCCGTCGAGCCGGGAGCCGACAACCAGGCCCTCCTCGACGCGGCGAAGCAGCAGGTCGAGTCGCTGGTGGCCCAGTGACCTCCACGACCGGCGCACCTCCGGTGACCGCCGCCCGGCCGGGGACGTCCCCGGCCGGGCCCGGGCGCCGGGCCCCGCGCCGCGGCCTCACCGATCGCCGCTTCGCGGCGCTGCTGATGGTACCCGCCGCCCTCTTCCTGGCGGCCTTCGTCGGATGGCCGCTCCTGCAGTTCGTCGGCGACTCCTTCTTCGAGATCGATCCGATCGCCGGCAGCCGCGCGTTCGTCGGTCTCGGCAACTACCTCACCGCGTTCGGCTCGCCCGACTTCCTCAACGCGTCCTGGCGGACGCTCGTCTACACGGTCGTGGTGGTCGCGCTCGAGTTCGTCCTCGGCCTGGGCGTCGCCCTGCTGTTCACGGCGCTCGGCGACGCGTCGCGGGTGTTCCGGACGATCTTCCTGTACCCGCTGATGATCGCCCCGATCGTGGCCGGACTGCTCTGGCGGTTCCTCCTGATCGACAACTTCGGCATCGTCAACGAGGTCCTGAGCCGCGTCGGCATCCTGTCCTCGCCCGGGCAGATCGCCTGGCTGAGCGACCCGTCGATCGCGCTCTTCTCTGTCGCGATCCCGGACATCTGGCTGACCACGTCGTTCATCACCCTGGTGCTGTTCGCCGGGCTGCAGAACATCCCCGGTGACGTGATTGAGGCCGCGCGCCTGGACGGCGCCCGGTACCACTCGATCCTCTTCCGCATCGTCATCCCGCTCCTGCGGCCGGTGATCGCGGTCGCGCTCATCCTGCGCGGGATCGACGCGGCGCGGGCGTTCGACGTCATCCTCATCCAGACCAACGGTGGACCGCAGCAGAGCACCGAGACGATGTCGCTGCTGATCTACCGCACCATGATCCGGTTCGGCGATCCGGGGCTCGCGAGCGCGATGGGCACGGTGTACCTCGTCGTGATGCTCGCCGTCGCCCTCGTCGCGATCCTCACGATCTGGCGACCCGGAGGAGAGAGCACCTCGTGAACGGACTCGAAGCCACCCGCGTCGGCCCGCGGACGATCATCTGGATCGTCCTCGCCCTCGCCGTCGTCCTCTACGGATTCCCTTTCGTCTACATGCTGCTGACGTCGTTCAAGACGCCGCTCGAGACGATCGCCGTCCCCCCTCGGATCCTGCCCACGCAGTGGACACTCGACAACTACGCCGCGGCTCTCAGCCGTGACGGCGTGGTCGCCTCGTTCATCAACAGCGTCGTCACCGCGATCCTGAGCACCGCCGTCTCGCTCGTCCTGGCGATCCCCGCGGCCTACGCGGTGACGCGCTTCCGCACGCGGCTCGGCAGGATCTTCATCGTCGGCGCGCTCGTGATGCGCATGGTCCCGCCGATCGTCGTGGGCGCTCCGATGATCTCGATCTTCCGCACGCTCGGCATCGCCGACACCTCCCTCGCTCTGGCGATCGCGCACACCACGATCTCGCTCCCTCTCTCCATCTGGCTCATGTCGAGCTTCTTCGAGGCGGTCCCGGGCGAGCTCGAGGAGGCGGCCAAGATCGACGGGGCCTCGAGACTCGGCGCGCTGTGGCGCGTCGTGATCCCGGTCACGGCGGGCGGAGTCGCGGTCACCGCGATCTTCGCGTTCCTCGCGTCCTGGAACGAGTTCCTCTTCGCCCTCCTGCTCACCGCGGTGCGCGCCCAGACGACTCCGATCGTGATCGCCAACTTCCAGACGCAGTTCGGGCTCGACTGGGGCGCGATGACAGCACTCGCCGTGCTCTACTCGCTCCCCGTCATCCTGCTGACCCTCGTCCTGCAGCGGCACATCGTCGCCGGCCTCACCCTCGGTGCGGTCAAGGGATGAGCGGCTCTGCGGGCGATAGTCTCGACGCCTGAGCGACGAAGGATGTGGGAGACGTGACCCAGAAGGCAGTCGGCATCCGCGACGTCGCTCGTGAGGCGGGCGTCTCGGTGACGACCGTGTCCCACATCCTCAACGACGTCGAGTCCGCGCGGGCGAGCGAGGAGACGCGGGAGCGGGTCCGGGCGACGGCCGCGCGCCTGGGCTACGGCGCCAACCGGATCGCCAGGAGCCTCCGCCGTCAGCGCTCGGAGATGATAGGCCTGATCAGCGAGGAGATCGCGACCACGCCGCACGCCGGTCGCATCATCCTCGGAGCCCAGGAGGCGGCCCAGGCGCACGGGCTGACGCTCGTCGTGATCAACACCATGCGCGACTCCTCCGACCTCGGCGCCGACATCCGCGCGCTGATGGACAACCAGGTCGACGGCATCCTGTTCGCCACGATGTTCCACCGGGAGGTCACGCTCCCGGAGTCGCTGCACGCCGTGCCCTCGGTGCTGATCGACGCGCGCGACACCGAGGGCCGCATCCCCTCCGCGGTGCCGGACGAGCTGGGCGGCGCGAGGGCCGCGGTGACGGAGCTCGTCGCCGCGGGGCACCGGCGCATCGGCTTCCTGACGAACCGCGACGACGTCCCCGCGACCCGGCTGCGGCTCCAGGCCTACCGGGAGGTCCTCGCCGAGTCCCACATCCCGGTCGACGAGTCGCTCATCGTCGAGGAGGTCTCCGAGAGCCCCGGAGGCTACCGCGCCGGCACCCGGCTCCTCTCCCGCCCCGACCGGCCCACCGCCCTGTTCTGCTACAACGACCGCATGGCGATGGGCGCCTACCGAGCCGCGGCCGAACTCCGCATCGACATCCCGGGGGACCTCTCCATCGTCGGCTTCGACAACCAGGAGATCATCGCGGAGGGCCTCCACCCGCCGCTCACCACCGTCGCCCTCCCCCACTACGAGATGGGCGCCTGGGCGGTCGACACCCTGGTGCGGCTCATCGCCGGATCCGGTGAGGAGCTGCTCCTGGCCTCCCATCCCGTCTTGCTGCCCTGCCCGCTCGTCCCCCGCGACTCCGTCCGACCGCCCGCAGCGGCTCTCTGACTCGGAGCATCGCTTCTCCGTCCCGCCCGGGGCGCCGTCCGGCGCGCCCGCACTCCTCGTCGAAAGGCGCCATGTCCGCCGAATCGCTCTCCAGCTCCTCCGCCCGCGTGCTCGTGCTGGGCGACGTCCTCATCGACGAGATGCGGGACCGCGCCGGCTCGCTCGACGTGCCGGGCGGCTCCGCGCTGAACGTCGCGGTCGGGCTCGCCGTCCTCGGAACACCGTCCCTGCTCGTGGGGATGGTCGCCGACGACGCTGCCGGACGACTGCTCCGCGACCATCTGCTCGCGCACGGCGTGCCCCTCCTCGCGACCCCTGCGCCTCGAGGCACCGGCCGCGCCGTGTCGGACAGGACCGATGCGGAGCCCCGCTACTCCTTCTCCGACGCCTCGCGCTCGCGCACCCTGGTTCCGACCGACGAGCTGCGCGCCGCCGCCGCCCGCGCCGATCTGATCGTCGTCAGCGGCTTCCCGTTCGATGATCCGGCCGAGGCGGCGATGCTCTCGGACCTGGTGCCCGCGGCGACCGGGCTCGCGATCGACGCGAACCCGCGGCCGGGCCTGCTCCGCGACCCCAGCGCGTTCGCCGAGGCGCTCCTGGCGCTGTCGGCCCGCGCAGACCTCGTCAAGCTGGGCGCGGAGGACGCCGACCTCGTCTTCGGCACCGGTCTCGCGGAGGCCACGGACCGGATCCTCGCGACCGGAGCCCGTGCAGTGCTCGAGACCGCAGGACCGCTCGGCGCGGCACTCGTCGGGCGGTCGACGCGCACCTCCGCCCCGGTCGCCGACGCTCCGGGCGCCGTCGTCGACACGATGGGGGCGGGCGACGCGACCTTCGCCACGGTCGTGGCGGCGATGGCGGAGGGCGCCGTCGATCCGGGCGCCGTGCTCACGCGCGCGATGACGGTGGCCGCGGCGACCATCCGCTCCCCCGGCGGCCTGCTGCGGCTGCCGGGGCCGACCCGTGCTCAGGAGGTGAGCTGACCGCCGCGCGTCCCCTTGGGATCGCGGATGCTCGCCCACCGCGTCAGCGGAGCGGGACCCCTCCCCCCGGTCGCACCGCGCTGGTGCACTCTGTCGTGATCCGCTCACTCGAGCACCGCTGAGCTCACCACCGAGTCGCGACCCCGCGATGCGCCGTAAAGGTACGCGACCCGCCCTACGCATCGCGCCCACCTACGCGAGCCGACCGCGAAGTCGTCGACGAGGGAGGAATCCGCTCACACGAACAAGGCCGAGCTCACCGGTGAATCGCGTCCCAGCGATTCGCCGTAGCGGTACGTAACCCGCTCTGCGAATCGCAACCACCTACGAGGGACGACCGCGGAGCGGATGACGACGAAGGAGGAATCCGCTCAATCCAACAACAGCCCGACCGCGGAGCGGATGACGACGAAGGAGGAATCCGCTCAGTCGAGCAAGGCCGAGCTCACCGCCGAATCGCGTCCCAGCGATTCGCCGTAGCGGTACGCAACCCGCTCTTCAGAACGCGACCACCCACGAGAGCCGACCGCGAGGTCGTCGACGACGAAGGAGGAGACGACCTAATCGAGCAGCAGCGCCGGTTCCTCCAGCACGCTGGCCACGTCGGCGACGAAGCGGCTGACGACGTCGCCGTCGACGACGCGGTGGTCGAAGGATCCGCCGACCGTCGTGACGAAGCGAGGGCGGACCTCGCCGTCGACGACCCAGGGCTTCTGCTTGATGGTGCCGAGGGCGATGATCGCGACCTCGCCGGGGTTGAGGATCGGGGTGCCGGTGTCCATGCCGAAGACCCCGATGTTCGAGATCGTGATGGTGCCGTTCTGCATGTCGGCGGGCTGCGTCTTGCCGTCGCGGGCGGCGAGGGTCAGGTTCTCGAGGGCCTGCGCGAGTTCGAGGAGGCTCATCGACTGGGCGTCCTTGACGTTCGGGACGATGAGTCCGCGCGGGGTGGCGGCCGCGATGCCGAGGTTCACGTAGTGGCGCACGATGATCTCGGAGTCGGTCCACGCGGAGTTGACGGTGGGGTTCCGCCTGACCGCCCAGATGATGGCCTTGGCCATGATCAGCAGCGGCGAGACCTTGACGCCGGCGAAGTCGGGCGAGTTCTTCAGCCGCTTGACGAACTCCATCGTGCGGGTCGCGTCGACGTCGACGAAGACGCTGACGTGCGGGGCGGTGAAGGCGCTGTGCGACATCGCCGCCGCGATGGCCTTGCGGACGCCGCGGACCGGGATGCGCTCCTCGCGCGAGTCGCCCCACTCCGGCGTCTGGATGTTGCGGAAGACGCTGGCCTGGGAGGCGTGGCGGATGACGTCGTCGCGGGTGACCTCGCCGGCGAGGCCGGTGGCCTGCACCTGGAGGAGGTCGACGTCGAGGTCCTTCGCGAGCTTGCGGATCGGCGGCTTCGCGATGACGGGCAGCGCCGCGGCGGCGGGGACGGACGTGGGGCGCACGGGGGCGGCCGGGCGGGCAGGCGCCTCCGGTGCGGCAGAGCCCGGGCGGCGACGGCGGGTGGCGACGTGGCCGCCCGCGGTGCCGTAGCCGACGAGCGCGGCTCCCGAACCCTCTCCGGGCTCAGTGGTCGAGGGGGCGGGGAGCGCCGCGGTCGCCGCCTGAGCGGGCATCGCCGGGATCTCGGAGCCGACGGCTCCTGCGCCGGACTGCACCGTGATGATCGGGGTGCCGACGTCGACGGTCTGGCCCGGTTCGACGAGCACGTCGACGACGGTGCCCGAGAAGGGCGAGGGCAGCTCGACGAGCGACTTCGCGGTCTCGATCTCGACGAGCACCTGGTTGACGGCCACCTCGTCGCCGACCTTGACCTTCCACTCGACGATCTCGGCCTCGGTGAGGCCCTCGCCGACATCGGGGAGGAGGAAGTGTTCGGTCATCGCGGGTTCTCTGCTTTCTGACGCGGGGGCCGTCCGACGCGGGGAGCCGTCTGACGAGGGGAGGACGCGGGGAGCGTCAGTAGGCGAGGGAGCGGTCGACGGCCTCGAGCACGCGGTCGACGTCGGGGAGGAAGAGCTTCTCGACCTTGGCGGGCGGGAACGGGGTGTCGAAACCGGCGACGCGCAGCACGGGCGCCTCGAGCGAGTAGAACGCCTTCTCGGTCACGGTGGCGGCGATCTCGGAGCCGAGGCTGACGTTCGCCGACGCCTCCTGGGCGACCACGAGGCGACCGGTCTTGCGCACGGAGGCGAGGAGCGGCTCCCAGTCGATCGGCGACAGCGAGCGCAGGTCGACGACCTCGACGCTCGTGCCCTCCTCGCCGGCGAGCTCGGCAGCCTGCAGCAGGACCGAGACCATCGGGCCCCATCCGACGACGGTGACCTCCTCGCCCTGGCGGACGACCCGGGTGGAGTGCAGAGGCACGGCGGATCCGGAGAGATCCACGTCGCCCTTGGGCCAGTAGCGGCTCTTGGGCTCGAAGAACATCACGGGGTCGTCCGACGCGATGGCCTCCTGGATCATCCAGTAGGCGTCGTTCGGAGTGGAGGGACTGACCGCTCGCAGCCCGGCCGTGTGCGCGAAGTACGCCTCGTTGCTCTCCTGGTGGTGCTCGACGGCCCCGATGTGCCCGCCGTAGGGCACGCGGATCACGACGGGCATCGCGAGGGTGCCCTCGTGCCGGTTGGTCATCTTGGCGAGCTGCGAGGTGATCTGGTCGAAGGCCGGATAGATGAAGCCGTCGAACTGGATCTCGCACACGGGCCGGAAGCCGCGCATCGCGAGGCCGATCGCGGTGCCGACGATCCCGGACTCGGCCAGGGGGGTGTCGAGCACGCGTTTCGGGCCGAACTCGGCGTGCAGGCCCTCGGTGATGCGGAAGACGCCGCCGAGGGGGCCGATGTCCTCGCCCATGAGCAGGACCCGGTCGTTCTCGACCATCGCGCGGCGGAGGCCGGCGTTGAGCGCCTTGGCCATGGACATCGACTCCAGCTGCACCTCGGTGAGGGGCTGGGCGGTCGTCGTACCGGTGTCGATGGTCATCGCGGGTCGCCTCCGAAAGAGTCCTCGTAGCGGTGCAGCCACGCCTTCTGCTCGGCCACCTGGGGGTGCGGCTCCGAGTACACGTGGTCGAAGATCACGTCGGTGGGAGGGGCCTCGAGCGAGAGCAGTCGGCGGCGGATGTCGGCCGCGTAGTCCTTCGCCTCCTCGTCGACCTCGTCGAAGAACGACTGGGGGGCGCCCTCGCTGCGCAGGTACGCGGCGAAGCGCGTGATCGGGTCCTTCGCCACCCACGAGGCAAGCTCGTCGTCGGTGCGGTACTTCGTCGGGTCGTCGCTCGAGGTGTGCGCGCCGATGCGGTAGGTGAGGGCCTCGATGAACTGCGGGCCGCCTCCGGAGCGTGCGTCGTGCAGGTGCTTGGCGGTGACGGCGTAGCTCGCGAGCACGTCGTTGCCGTCGATCTGCACTCCCGGGATGCCGAAGCCCGACGAGCGGAGGTAGAGGGGACTGCGCGACTGGGTCGCCACGGGCACCGAGATCGCGTAGTGGTTGTTCTGGAGGAAGAACACCTCGGGGGTCCGGTAGCTGGCGGCGAACACCATCGCCTCGCTCACGTCGCCCTGGCTGGAGGCGCCGTCGCCGAAGTAGACGACGACCGCGGCGTCCTTCTCGGGGTCGCCGGTGCCGGTAGCCCCGTCGAAAGTCAGCCCCATGGCGTAGCCGGTCGCGTGCAGCGCCTGCGAGCCGAGGACCAGGGTGTAGAGGTGGAAGTTGCCGTTGGCCGGATCCGTCGGGTCCCAGCCGCCGTGGGTCACGCCGCGCAGGAGCGCCAGGACCCCGAGGAGGTCGATACCGCGGATCTTGCCGACGACGTGCTCGCGGTAGGAGGGGAAGACGTGGTCCTGCGGTCGCATCGCGAACGCGGAGCCGACCTGCGCCGCCTCCTGGCCGTGGCTCGGCACCCAGAGACCGAGCTGCCCCTGCCGCTGCAGGTTCGCCGCCTCGATGTCGAACCGGCGGACGACCGCCATCTCGCGGTAGAACGACCTGTGCTGCTCCTCGCCGATCCCGTCGAGGAAGGAGGAGTACTCCTCCGCCGCCGGGGTCGGCGCGAAGCGCCCGTCCGCAGAGAGGAACTGGACCGTCGGCGACTCCGTGCTGGTGGCTACCACCCGACTAACCTATCCGCCTGGCCGGATGACCCTCGGGGAGGGTTCCGACAATCTCGGCCGCCGCGCGGAGGAGCTTGTCGACAGAGCCCGCCTCTCCGACGGACACTCGGATGCCCTCGGGAGGGAACGCCCGGACCACCACTCCCGCGCGCTCGAAGACGCCGGCCGCCCACTCCGTCTCGTCGCGCGTGTCGAACCAGAGGAAGTTGGCCTCGGACTTCGGGAGGGTCCAGCCCTGGTCGAGGAGCGCCTGCCAGAGCTGGTCGCGCAGCAGCACGATGCGGTGCACGCGCTCGAGGAGCTCGTCGCGGTGGGCGAGCGACGCGACGGCCGCGGTCTCGGCGAGGCGGGTCACCGAGAGCGGGATCGCCGTCGACCGGGCGGCGTCGAGGATGCGCGGGTGGCCGATCGCGTAGCCGACGCGCAGTCCCGCGAGCCCGTAGGCCTTCGAGAAGGTGCGCGCGATCACCAGGTTGGGGTGGCGGCCGAGGAGGCTCGCGCCGTCGACCGCGCGCTCGTCGCGGACGAACTCGGCGTAGGCCTCGTCGAGCAGGACGAGGACGTCATCGGGGACGCGCTCGAGGAACGCCGCCACATCGTCGGCCGACGCGACCGTGCCCGTGGGGTTGTTGGGGCTGCAGACGATGACCAGGCGGGTGCGCTCGGTGATCGCCTGCGCCATCGCATCGAGGTCGTGCGTGTCGTCGGCCCGCAGCGGGACCCTGACGCTCGTCGCCCCGGCGGTGGTCACGAGGGACGGGTAGGCCTCGAAGGAGCGCCACGCGTAGACGACCTCATCGCCCACTCCCGCCGCCGCGCTGATCAGCTGCGCGATGACCGCGACCGAACCGGCGCCGACGATCACCTCGTCGATGCCGACCCCGTAGCTCTCGGCGAGCGCCGTGCGCAGCGCCGTCGCCGCGGCATCGGGGTAGCGGTTGAAGTCGTCGATCGCCCGCACCTTCTCGAGTACGGAGGGCAGGGGCTCGAAGGGGTTCTCGTTCGACGACAGCTTGAAGGCGTCGGCCGAGGCCGCGCGCCCCTGGCGGTAGGCGGGGAGGGCGAGGATCTCGGGTCGGAGGCGGACGGGAGGCCCCTGCTGGTCGGTCACCCGCACCATGCTAGGCGGAGGCGCCCGCTGCGGCTCGGTGGGCTCGTCGGCCTGGTCACGATCAGGTGTCGAAGCATCGCCGTCCCCCTTGGAGGGGTAACCCCCCGGCGACGCCGCGATTAGGGTGCGACCATGCGGAGTCGACGGCGGACCGAGCGGCGCTCCCGGGCGCGCCGTCTGCTCCCGCGAGCGCCTCTCGTCGTGATGGCCGCACTCGTCGCCGGGACCCTTGTCGCCTGCACGCCGGCGGTCGATCGGGCGGAGCCCAGTCCCACCGTCCGCGTCACGGCGGTGGAGGTGGCCGCCTCCGCCGAGTTCGTGGCGGCGAAGGAGAAGGGGCTCGCGATCCGGGACGAGGCCCTCGCCCTTCTGACGGCGACGGACGGCTCGGTCGAGGGGGCGTCGCGCGCCGATCTGATCGCCGCGCTCTCGGCGCTGAACACCGCCCTCGGCGGAGTCTCGGCCGATGCGATCACGTCGGCGACCCTGGCGACGTCGGACGCCGAGGTGGCGCTCGCCGATCGCGTGCTCGGACTCGCCGAGGCGACGCTCGCCTCCGGGGGCGGATCGTCGGCCCGACGGGCCGCCCTGACCGCCGCGATCGCGCAGCTCGAGTCGGCCAGGGACGGGCTGTCGGGGCTCGGAGCGGCCGCGCAGGCCGTCCTCGACGCGCGCGAACCGCTGGTCCCGCCTCCCGGGAGCGGCGGGGCCCCGCCCCCGCGGCAGACCGCGCCGGCGCCCGCACCCCCGCCTGCTGCCCCGACGACTGCGCCTCCCGCCGAACCGGAGGCGCCGGCGACCCCGCAGCCTGTCCCCCAGCCGACGGCCCCGCCGCAGCCGACCACAGCGCCCGAGCCGGAGCCCGAACCTCAGCCCGAGCCCGAGCCGACCCTCGAGCCGGAGCCCGACTGCTCGACCGACCCCGCCCTCTGCGCGCCCGCACCGACGCCGTCGATCGACGACCCCGTCACCTGAGCGGGTGCTCGCGGCTCGGCCCGGTGCCCGCGATAGTGGACGCATGCTCAGACTTCTGCTCGGACTCCTGACCAGCGCCCTCGCCCTCTGGCTCACCACGCTCGTCGTGTCGGGCGTCCGCGTCGACCCGTACGCCGAGGGGACGACCGCCGCGATCCTCACGTACCTCCTCGTCGCCGTGATCTTCGGCGTCGTCAACTCGGTCGTGGGCGGCGTGATCAGAGTGGTCGCGTTCCCCCTGTACCTGATCACGCTGGGACTGGTGTCGTTCCTGGTCAACGGCCTCCTCCTGCTTCTGACGGCCTGGATCAGCGGGCTCTTCGGTTTCGGCCTCGTCGTGGACGGGTTCTGGTGGGGGGTCCTCGGCGCCCTCGTGCTCGCGATCGTCAACTGGTTCATCGGGCTCGTCGTCCGCCCGCTGCTGCGCCGTCGCGAGGAGTGACCGGCACCGTCGTCAGCCGGGCCGCCGACCGGGAATCGGGTGCGGCCGCCCAGAGGCCGAAGAGAGCCGCGCCCGACGCGGCGAGCCGCGGATCGGCGTCGAGCGTCTGCGCCGTGGCGACGTAGGCGTCGAGCCCGTGCGCCGGCACGGCGCCCTCCCGGGGAGTCTCCTCGGGCGAGGACCGCTCGACGACGACCACGCCCGGCTCGAGGGCGGAGGTCCGTCCGAAGCCGCCGAGCGCCGGCACGAGGTCGTCGGAGTGCTCGATCGACACCGACCGCGTCCCGTCCGGGAGATCGAGCCCGCGCACCGGGCTCCCGAACGTCACGACGTCGTGGACCCGGTACTTCTCCGACTGGGCGACTCGGAGCGCGACCAGGCCGCCCTGCGAGTGCGCCGCGAGGGTCACCGGTGCACCCTCGGGGATCCCGGCCGCCTCCATCGCCGCGAGGGTCCCGGCGACGGAGGCGGAGCCTCCGCCGCTCATCGCCTGCAGGTTCGAGACGGCCCCGAACGCCTGCTCCGGGTCGCTGCTCCAGTCGGTCGTCCCCGAGACGGTGACGAGCCACTCCTCGCCGTACCTCTCGATCACGACCTGGGCGCCCTCCGGATCGCTGGGCGGGATCCGCGCGGCCAGCTCGCCCCAGCTCGACGGCGCCGAGCCCTCGTATCCGAGGGCGATCGGAGGCGGCGCGACGGATTCGACGCGCAGTCGCCGCTCCCCCGCGGCCGGCACGATCCCGAACAGCGTGCCGAGGACGACGAGCACGTTCGCCGCCGACGACACCCCGCTGCCGATGACCTGCTCGGAGGAGGGCCTGCCCAGTGCGTCCGCGATGGGGGGCGGCAGCAGCAGCACGCCGATCTCGGTGCCCAGCCCGATCGTCGAGATGACGCCGCGGATCCCCTCGACGACGAGCGGATCGCCGAGCAGCTCGCGCACGAGCTCCTCGCCCTCCTCGGCGAGCTCGGCGCCGGCGGCCTCGTCGCCGGTGAGAGCACGAGCTGCCGCGCGGGCGGATCCGTACGCCGCCTCCGCCGTCGCCCGGACCAGTCGTCCCGCGTCCTCCCTCGCCCCCGGAGCACGGCGCTCGAACGACTCCACCGCTCGCGACCCGAAGCTCCAGAGCGAGACGAGAGGCGCGACCGAGTAGGGGATGCCGTCGGGCTCCGAGGGAGATCGGAGCGCCTCCTCGGTGCGCTCGTAGGCCGAGGCCGCGTCGAGCAGCGCGGAGTGCAGCTGCGCCGCCTCGTGCTCGAGCGCCCGCAGTCGCCGGGTCAGCAGTGCGAGCTCGCCGACCCGCGGCCCGGCGGCGAGCTCGACTGCGGGCGCCGCACGCCCCGATGCCGCCGCGCAGTCGGCCAGAGCACCCCGGAGGCTCTCGAGCACTCGTCGACGCTCGTCCAGTTCGCCTGTGTCCACCCGCCCGGGCGCGAGCGCGGTGGCCGTCACGCGGCGCCCCCGACCGCCATCGCCCGCGCCGCGCCCTCGGCGACGGCGAGGCCCGCCAGGAACTCGGCCGCCCGGTCGGCGTAGCGGCGCGCCGCCTCGTCCTCCCAGTCGGCGTCGGGGAGGAGCCCGCCCGCCGCAGCCCGCAGCCCGCCGATCCGCTCGGCGAGCGCCGCCAGCTCCGCCCCCGGCCACGCCGGAGCCACCTCGGCCACCGCCTGCTCGACACCCATCCGCACCGCCTCCGTTCCACCCCGACAGCGCCCAGCATCGACGAGCCGTCGAGGCGCCGGAGCCGCTGCCGCCGAACCGGTGGAGAGCTCCGGATCCGGCCGGGTGTGGAGAAGCCGCCGTGCGCCACAATGGGCGGGTGACCCCCCGCTCCCCCTCGCCCTCGGCGTTCGCCGTGTGCTTCGTCTGCACCGGCAACATCTGCCGGTCGCCGATGGCCGAGGTGGTGATGCGGTCGCTCGCCGAGCGCGCCGGACTCGCCTCCGCGATCGAGATCACCTCGGCCGGCACGGGCGAATGGCACCTCGGCGAGCACGCCGATCACCGCGCGCTCGACGCGCTCGCCCGCCGCGGCCTCGACGGAGGACGCCACCGCGCACAGCTCTTCGACCCCACGAGATTCCCCGAGTTCGATCTCGTCGTCGCCCTCGACCAGGGACACGAGCGCGCCCTGCGCTCGTGGGCCCGCACCGAGGTCGACCGGCAGAAGGTGCGTCGGCTGCTCGCGTTCGAGCCGTCCCTCTCGCCGCAGGGCGACGTCCCCGACCCCTACTATTCCGATGCGGCGGCGTTCGACTCGGTGCTCGCGCTGATCGAGCGCGCATGCCGGTCGCTCTTCGCCCAGATAGAACCCGGGCTCCGCGGCAACCGCGTCGTCCGGACCGACTCCTCCGACGCGCGCGCCGGCGTCGTCGCCGGCTCCGCGGCCCGTGCCGCACTCCCGCCGGACCCCCGTGAACCGGAAGGCCCCACCGCATGACCTCGCTCCCCGTCCAGCCGCTGAGCCCCCTCGACGGCCGTTACAGCGGTGCCGTCTCGTCGCTCGGCGAGTACCTGTCCGAGGCGGGTCTCAACCGCGCTCGCGTCCACGTCGAGGTCGAGTGGCTGCTCGCTCTGACCGACCGCCGCCTCTTCGGCTCCGAGCCGGTCGACGAGGCGAGCGCCGAGGAGCTGCGCCGCCGCGCCCGCGACTTCGGGCAGGCCGAGATCGACGAGCTGGCGACCCTCGAGGCGCGCACCCGCCACGACGTGAAGGCCGTCGAGTACCTGGTGCGCCACTGGCTTGCCGACCTCGGACTCGACCGCATCGCCGAGCTCACGCACTTCGCGGCGACGAGCGAGGACATCAACAACCTCTCCTACGCGCTCGTCGTCCGTCAGGCCGTCGACGAGATCTGGCTGCCGAAGCTGCGCTCGGTGGTCGACTCGCTCCGAGCGCTCGCCGTCCGCTACCGCGACGAGTCGATGCTGAGCCGCACCCACGGCCAGCCCGCGACGCCCACGACGATGGGCAAGGAGTTCGCGGTCTACGCCTTCCGCCTCGAGCGCGTCATCGCTCAGATCGAGGCGACCGAGTACCTGGGCAAGTTCAGCGGAGCCACCGGCACCTTCGCCGCGCACCTCGCGGCCGACCCCGACACCGACTGGCCGCGCCTCGCGGAGGAGTTCGTCGCCTCCCTCGGGCTCGTCTTCAACCCGCTGACCACGCAGATCGAGTCGCACGACTGGCAGGCCGAGCTGTACGGCAGGGCGGCGCACGCGAACCGCATTCTGCACAACGTCTGCACCGACGTCTGGACGTACATCTCGCTCGGCTACTTCCGGCAGATCCCGCAGGCCGGGGCGACCGGCTCGTCGACGATGCCGCACAAGATCAACCCGATCCGCTTCGAGAACGCCGAGGCCAACCTCGAGCTCTCGAGCGCGCTGCTCGACTCGCTCGCGCAGACCCTCGTGACCTCGCGGCTGCAGCGCGACCTCACCGACTCCACCACGCAGCGCAACATCGGAGTAGCGTTCGGCCACTCCCTCCTGGCGCTCGACAACATCGCACGCGGTCTGCTCGAGATCGACCTCGACCCGCTCGCGCTCGCCGCCGATCTCGACGGCAACTGGGAGGTGCTCGCCGAGGCGATCCAGACGGTGATCCGCGCAGAGGTCGTCGCGGGCCGCTCCGACATCACCGACCCCTACGCGATGCTGAAGGACCTCACCCGCGGCAAGCGGCTCGGCGCCGACGACCTCGCCGCCTTCGTCGAGGGCCTCGACATCGGCGACGCCGCGAAGTCCCGCCTGCTCGCCCTCACGCCGGCCGGCTACACCGGGGTCGCCTCGGCGCTGGTCGACCGCCTGCCCTGACCCCCCGGAGGCGGATGTCGGCGGTCGTCCGTACCGTCAGGGCATGAGGTGCGCGATCGACGGGTGCCCGTCCCGGGCCGAGGAGGGTGCTCCGATCGGTCTGTGCGCGCCGCACCTCGCGCTCGCGCACGACTGGGTGGACCGCGAGGACGGGGTCGTCGACGCCCTGCCGTCCCCCTGCCTCGTCTGCGGCTCGCGGCTCGGCGTGCGGCTCCCCTCCGCGTGGCTCTGCGCGGTCTGCGAGTGGCGCCTGGGAGACGTCCCCGACGGCGAGCTGCCGCCCCCGCGCATCGACGTCGTCTACTACATCCGCTTCGGCGAGCGGATCAAGATCGGCACCAGCGCGAACCCCCGCCAGCGGCTGCGCCGGCTGCGGCACGAGGAGCTGCTCGCGTTCGAACGCGGAGGGCGGGCACTCGAGCAGCACCGGCACGAGCAGTTCGCCGCCGAGCGGCTCGAGCACACCGAGTGGTTCGCCCGCAGCGCGGGACTCGACGCCCACATCGACGTGGTGCGCGCGGGAGAGCCGGATCCCTGGGCGCTCCACCGCCGCTGGTGGAGCGAGGCCCTGGCGCTGCGCACCTGAGCTCCGCGCGCTCGATCCGTCACTGCCGGCCCGTCGGATGCGGTAGAACGGGCCGGTCGCGACGTATCGAGAGGCGGGACGGTTCGAGGGGCGGGTGGACGGGAGCGCGGGTGGTCACCGCGACCAGGCGTCGACGAGTAGGGAGCCGCGGATCTCGCGCAACTCGTCGACGAGACGGTCGACGAGGGCGCCGGTGACCCCCGACGCGAGCAGGTCGTGCGGCCCGAGCGGCAGGAGGCGCCCGGTGCGGACGCGCACGACCTCCCATCCGGCGGAGCGGAGCGCGCGATCCTTGCGGCGATCCGCCTCCTCACGCCGGCCGACGTGCTCGAGCCCGTGCCTGCCGGTCGAGTCGTACTCGATCGCGACCCGCAGCTCGCCGAGGACGATGTCCGGCCACGCCTCGACGTGGTCGAAGAACGGCCGCCCGAGCCGCACCGCGGTGAGGCCCGGCTCGAACTCGAGGCGCTCGGCGAGCATCGCGCGCAGGCGCGCCTCGACCGCGGAGGCGGGCGGCGGCGCGCACCGGCTGACGAACGCCTCGCCGACGGGCAGCTCGGGCGTCTTCGCGCAGAGCCGACGAGCGCGGACCGGCGCTCGACGAGGTGCGACCGGAGGCGACGCCTCCGGAGGCGGTTCCGGCGCAGCACGCGGGCTCCGCGGCTTCGCGAGCACTGCGCACTCCGGGCACCACGACGACCGCCGCCGCTCCCGACCCGGGCGGCTGCGCTGCTCCTCCGGGGTCGCGACGAAGAGATGACCGGAGTCGCAGAGCCAGCACAGGAAGACATCGGCGGCGGGCGGGATCTGACTCAGGACGATGCCGTCGTTGTACTCCGGACGGTACTGCCGCACCAGCACCGGGTAGGAGGACCACGCCTCCCGATACGTCCCGACCGCATACGGCACGTCGACCCCGCGCGAGAACCGCCGCCGCTCCCACCACCGCCCGATCGCCTCCGCCATGCCCGCACGCTAGCGGGCACCACCGACGGGCCGTGCTCGTTCCGGAGGGGCGTCCCCGCCGCCCCTCCTAGTGAGCGGAGTCCTGCTCGTCGAGGTCGGCGATCTCGGCGTCGTCGGGCTTGAACGTCAGCGAGAACATCGCGATGGCGACCAGCGCGACGATAAAGGTCACCCCGAGGGCGATCAGGGCGACGACGAACTCGCGGGTCGAGAGCAGCACGACTCCGCCGACGAAGGCCGCCATGACGGCCGAGAAGCCGATCAGCTCGAGGGGGCGGAGGCGATCCTTGCGGGTCGGCTGGAAGGTGCGGGGCGCGAAGTCCTCCGGGGGCTCGGGGGTCTGGCCTTCGGCGGTCATCGGTCTCCTCCGGAGGTCGGTGTCGAGGGTGCGACGGCATCGGCACCGGCGGCCCACTTGAGCGAGAACGCGGCGATCGCGAGGTAGACGCCGACCATCACGGCGTAGGCGCCGAGGAGCCCGACCGAGACGACGGGGTGCGGCGGGAGGAGCGCGAAGGCGGCCCCGAGGAGGACCGTGCCGATCCCGACGACCACGGCGTCCCGGGCGGCGAGACCCTGCCGTCGGCGTCCGCTCGAGAACTCGAACGATCCCGACACCAGCGCCCAGCCGGCGACGAGGGCGACGAAGAGCGTGAGGGCGGCGACGGGCAGAGCCACGAGCGCCCCCACTCCGGCGAGGAGGGTGACGCCCGCGGAGGCGAGCGCCGGCGTCCGACCGGGACCGGTGATCGCCCCGAGGCCCAGCGTGAGCGAGACCGCTCCGGTGGCCAGCGCGAAGCCCGCGAACACGGCGAGGCCGAACGCGGGGCTGTGATCGGGCGAGAAGGTGACCACGCAGCCGGCGACGGCGGCGATGACGGCGCGAGCGAGCGGGAGGATCCAGGTGCTCGCCCGGTCGGCGGTGTCGTCGGCGTGGGCCACGGTCGAGCCTCTCTGGTGGTGCGGTGGGTCGGATTCGCGGGATCGCGAGCGGACCGAGCGGCGCTGCCTGGTCCGTCGGCGCTGAGCGCGCTGTCAGGAGGCCGCCCGAGGATCCCGGGCCCGCTCCGCGGACGACCTCGATTTTACGCTCACCGGGAGTGCCGAGGCGCCGCGGCGGCCCCCGGGGGCTCGGATGCTCGGCCAGCACGCAGGCGCGGACCCCTGCTCTCCTGTTACCGCGGCGTTAAAACACTCGGGCTTCGGGGGACGGACTCGTGTCGTTCAGGTGGCTCTCGCTATCGTGGGGCACATCCCGCCGTTCGGTCGCGCCCCCCGCGCCGCACGTTCCCAGGCCCGGAACGCACCACGCCTGCGTTCTGCCCGCCCCCCGACCCTGGAGTTGATGCCTTGAACGGACTGGATCTCGCGATCCTCGCCCAGCGGGCCCGCGATCTGGCCTTCAGCAAGCTGGTCGCCGGCGGTTTCCACCGCTTCGGCAAGGGCTCGCGCATCTGCCTCCCGTTCAGGATCGGCCCGGGCCAGGGCAAGCACATCTCGATCGGCGAGAACGTCCTGATCAGTGCGAACTGCATGCTCCTCGTCCCCTCCGCCGACGCTCCGACTCCCGCGCTGGTCATCGGCGACAGGGTCCGGATGAACACCACGGCGATCACGGCGGTCCTCAGCGTCGTCATCGAGGACGGCGTCGACATGGCCCGCGGGGTGTACATCTCGGATCACTCGCACGGCTTCGAGGACCCCGACACCTTCGTCCGGGATCAGCCGCTGAAGAAGATCGCGCCCGTGCGGATCGGTGCCGGGGCATGGATCGGCGAGAACGCCGTCATCATGCCGGGCGTCACCATCGGCCGGGGCTCGGTGATCGGCGCCAACGCGGTCGTCCGCGAGGACGTCCCCGACTACTCCGTCGCCGCGGGCGTCCCGGCCCGTGTGCTGAGGACCTTCGCATGAGCGGCGCCGGCACCCAGCGCGACGTCGTCTTCACCTTCTCGTACGAGACCTACACCGATGCCGCCAAGCGCGGGATGATGCGGCCGCCGGACCGGATCCTGCACACGCTGATGGAGAGCGACGAGGTGGGGCGGCTCATCGTCGCCAACCCGTTCCGCTTCCTCCCGACGACGCTCGCCCGGCGAGCAGCGGGCCGGGAGGTCCCCTTCCCCGCGACCCCTCTCCGCGTCCTCCACACGCCGATGCGGATGCGCCGCGACGATCCCCTGGACATCGCCGGCATCGAGCGGGAGTACCGCGCCTACGACCTCGAGCTCGCCCGCCTCGCCGACGAGCTCGAGCTCGTCCGGCCCGTCGTGATCACGACGCACCCGCTGGTGGCCGGGTTCTCTCCGTTCGAGTGGGCCGAGCACGTCATGTTCTTCGCCCGCGACGACTGGACGACGTCGACCCGCTGGAAGGCCCAGTGGCCGTCGTTCCAGGAGGCGTACCGCAGGGTCGCCGAGAGCGGGCGGTCGGTCACGGCCGTCTCCCAGGAGATCATCGACCGCATCGCCCCGACGGGTCCGCACGCGGTCGTCCCGAACGGGGTCACTCCGGAGGAGTGGACCGGGCCGGCCCCGGATGCTCCGGAGTGGCTGCAGCGGATCCCCGGCCCGCGCGCCCTGCACGTGGGCACGCTCGACGACCGGCTGGACGTCGAGGGGATCGTCGCCGTCGCGACCGCGCACCCCGAGCTGCAGATCGTGCTCATGGGCCCGCAGCCCGACCCGGGGTACCTCGCGTCGCTCGCGCCGTTCCCGAACGTGCACCTCCACCCCTCCGTCGGCCGCCGTGAACTCGTCGCGACCATGCGCAACGTCGAGCTCTGCCTCCTCGCGCATCGGCGCACGCCGCTGACCGAGGCCATGAGCCCCCTCAAGCTGTACGAGTACGTCGCGAGCGGCTGCCCGGTCATCTCCGTCGACCTCCCGCCTATCCACGGCATCAGCGACCGCATCCGGATCGTGCCGACCATGGCCGAGTTCGCCGGCGTCGTCGACGAGGCCCTCGCCGACGGACCGGCGACCGAGGACGAGCGCCTCGCCTGGATCCACGCGAACTCCTGGGCCGCCCGCCACACGACGGTCCTCGACATCCTGCTCGACCGGGGCGGTGCCCGATCCGGTCTCGCGGTGTCCTCCGGTGGTTCGACGGGCGCGTGATCCCGCCGACTCCGGTGAGTAAATCCTCCTCACGGCGGAGGCCGCGGAGTAGCCAAGGCCTGGGGGCCTGGATATCGTGGGAGCGGCACCGCTGCCGGCCCCCTCGATCTGCGCTCCGCCCGAGCACGCTCACCCTGCAGTTCCCCCGAAGGACGAGTGGGCCATGCGCTGCCGGCCCGCCAGCGTCGATCTCTGACGTCGCCTCCGCGAACCCGACCCGCCCGAGCTCCACCCGAACCCGACCAGGACCACATGCAGCGCAGGACCCCCCTCGTTCCGCGCGCCCGTCCGCCGGAGCACGACCTCCCCGGATCTCCTGACCACCCGCCGACCCCCTGAGCATCGACCGGCCCGAGCCGATGCGTCGGGGAACCCGCCCCCGCGGACACCCATCCGCTCGGGGCCTCGGCTCCGAACACCTGCGGAGCACGTGCTCTCGACCCGATGCACCATCCCGTACTGCAGTCCCATTCAGCATCCGCCGGAGACCCAGCCCCTGGGCTCGTCCCGGTAGGAGGAGGATCCCATGTCGCACTTCCTGTTCGTCTGCTCCGGCGGGGGGCATCTGAAACAGCTCTTCACCCTCTCCTCCCGCTTCGGCATCGACCCCGCCGACCAGCACTGGGTGACCTTCGACAACGGACTGAGCCGCTCGCTGCTCGAGGACCGGAAGGTGACGTTCAGCCGCTTCGCAGCGCCCCGGGACACCCTCCCTATCGCCCAGAACGCCGCTCTCGCCCACCGCATCCTGAACCGCGGCGACTACTCGGCCGTGTTCAGCACCGGTTCGAGCCCCGCCGTGTCCTTCATGCCGGAGGCGTCGCTCCGCGGCATCGAGTGCCACTACATCGAGAGCGCCGCCCGCGCCGACGGGCCCTCGATCACCGGACGCATCGTCTCGCGCTTCCCGGGGGTCAACACCTACAGCCAGTACCCGGTCTGGGCCGACGAGCGCTGGCAGTTCGGCGGATCGATCTTCGACGCCTTCGCCACCGGGCCCGCGACGAGCACGACCGGCATCAGGAGGGCGGTCCTCTCGGTCGGCACTCAGGACCTCTACCCGTTCGATCGGCTCATCGCCGCCTCCGTGCCCCTGCTGAAGGATGCAGAGGTCCTCTGGCAGACCGGCCTCGCCGACGTCTCCTCGCACGGCATCGAGGGCCGCCCGAGCGTCCCCCACCACGAGCTGCAGGAGGCGGTGGAGGCGGCGGACGTCGTCATCGCCCACGCGGGCACGGGAGCCGCGATCACCGCGATCGAGGCCGGCAAGGTCCCGATCCTGGTTCCGCGTCTCGTCGCGCGCGGCGAGCACATCGACGACCACCAGATCCAGATCGCCCGCGAGCTCGATCGACGCGGCCTCGCCATCGCGGCGGCGCCGGAGGAGCTCTCGGAGGAGCTGCTGCTGCGCGCTGCCGGCCTGTCGACGACCCGGGTCGAGGACGTGGCACCGTTCCGCTTCTCGCCCGCTCGTGTCCGCTCGAAGCGGCCGGGGTTCAGCGCCCGCCCCGAGCGTCGCGGAGAGGCTCGGCGCGAGGCGATCTGACCGCGCGCAGGGGGCCGTTGAGCCGGACGCCGGGGGTCGGCAGGCGTCGGGCGGCCAGCGCCCTGGCGTCGCCGAGCCCGGGCCGGTCGCGCTCAGAAGCGCGTCAGGACGCGTTCGCGAGCAGTGCGGTCCAGGCGATGTCGGCGAGCTTGGCCTGACCCTCGATCGACGGGTGGAAGTGGTCGACGTCCGAGATGTCGCCGGAGCCGACCTCGAAGTCGTGCAGCGCTCCACCGTCGTACACGCAGTTCTCGACCGCTGCGCACGCCTCGGCGAGGATCGCGTTGTAGGCGTCGATCGTCGTGTCGACGTTGGCGCGACGTGCGACGGCCTCCTCGGAGTCGGAGGTCGGCTCGTAGAGCAGAGAGTTGCAGCTGGTGCTGCTCCCCCACCGCTGGATCGCCTCGGCGTCGCCGCGCTCCGCCTCGAAGAAGGCGAGCAGGTTCGGGATCGACGACACGAAGACGGTCGCCTCCGGTGCCCCCGTCGAGAGCGTCGTCAGAGCGGTCGTCACCGACGCTCGGAAGGTCTCGGGCGGCGTGATCTCGCTGCTGCGCTTGCGGCAGACGTCGTTGGAGCCGATGAGGACGGTCACCAGATCGGGAGACGCGGCCACCGCCTTCTCGGCCTCACGCGGCAGCTCCGCTGACGTGGCTCCCTTGAAGGCGAAGTTCTCGACGGTCGGCACCGCGCCGACGGCCTCGCCCGCGCGTCGGGCGATCGAGTCGACGGTCTCGTCCTCACCCGTCGTCCACGAGGCGCTCGGGCAGGGCTTGTTCTGCCCGCAGGCGGCCACGCCCACCGAGATGGAGTCGCCCATCGCGACGATCACTCCGGCCTCGAAGGGCAGGGCTCCGGCTGCGGGTTCCGCCGACTCCTCGGGCGCGGGACTCGACGTGCAGCCCGAGAGGAGGGCGGCGGCGATAGCCACCGCGGCGAGGACACCGACTCGACGGGCGCGGGTGGTGCGGATCATGCAGCGCCTCCCTCAGCGGCCGGAGTCGTCTGCGGAGCCGGAGTGCTCGGCCCCTTGGGCTTGGGCTTCCTGACCTGCTTCACGAAGGCGAGGATCTGCTGCACATCGCGGCGGTAGGCGGGGATCGCCATCGCCAGCGCGACCGGGACGAGGGAGGCGAGACCGCCGACGACGAGGTGCACGATCGACGGCAGGTCGGTGTAGGCGCCGACGGCCCAGGCGGCGGCGTACATGAACGGCACGATCAGCGCCGGGCGGAGGACCGGCACGATGACGTCGGCGCCGGTCACGAACGTCCCGCGGATGGCGAGCCAGAATCCGGGTACCAGCAGCGCCAGGGTCGTGAGCCCGTAGAGCAGGGCGAGTCCCTCGACGCCGTTCCACCACAGACCGACGAAGAACGACGCGATGACGAGGGGCCTGGTGACCACGTAGTAGACGAGCTGGCGGTGCACGCGGCCGAGCGAGATGTAGATCCAGCCCTGCACGTTCCCGATGCCCTGCGCGATGCCGGCGATCGAGAGGATCGAGAGGATCGTGGCGGCGCTGGTCCACTGCGGTCCGAGGAGGAGATCGACGAGCGGAGCCGCGAGCGCGGAGAGGACTCCGAAGGTCGGCAGGACCAGGTACCCGATGACGAGGAGGGCTCCGCGCACGTAGCGGCGGTAGCGCTCCCCGTCCTCCTGCAGCGAGCTGAGCACGGGCAGCGCGACGCGCCCGAGCGGCCCGTTGAGCTGCTGGAGCGGGAGCAGGAACAGCGAGTAGGCCCTCGAGTACTGACCGAGGGCGCCGGCGCCGAGCTGGGCTCCGATTAGGACGTTGTCGACGTTCCGCGCGAGGTAGTTGAGCAGCTGGACGCCGAAGATGCTGCCGCCGGTCGAGACGAGCGGGATGACCTCGCGCGAGATGCGCGGACGGCCGAAGGTGGGCCGTGCGGCGACCCAGAGGGCGATGAAGCGGTAGACGAGCGCGCCGCCCTGCAGCACCACCAGCGACCACACGCCCCAGCCGAGGAACGCGGCGATGATCGAGCCGATGACGCCGACGAGCATCGAGACGACGTCGATCTGCGCCATCAGTCCGAAGCGCATCTCCTTCTGGACCTTCGCCTGGAGGGGCATGCAGAGGCTGTTGACGAAGAGCGTCGGAGCGACGGCGATCGTCAGGATGATCAGCTGCTCCTCCTGGTAGATGCCCGCGATCAGCCACGCGGAGGCGCCGATCACGATCGTCCCGGCCACGCCGAGCGCGACCGAGAGCCAGAGCACCGACCGCCAGACGGTCTCGGTCATCCTCTTGGCCTGGATGATCGCGCCGGTGAGTCCGAAGTCGCGCACCAGGTCGGCGACGCCGACGATCGCCGTGACGGCCGCCAGGAGTCCGAAGTCGGAGGGCGAGAGGAGTCGCGCGAGGACGACGGTCGAGATCAGCTGGATCGCGGTCTTGCCCCACAGACCGCCCAGGGTCTGGATGACTCCGCGGCTCGCCTTGTGGCTGAGGTTGGCGGGCGGGACGTTCGGACCGTCGCCGACGGTCGGCGACTGCGCGATCGCGTCGGTCGCCAGCGTCTCGGTCGTGTGCGCCGTGTCGCCGATCGCCGCCTCGATCTGATCGTCGGAGGCGCGGGGGTGGGCGGAGGAGCCGCCTGCGGGCGAGGTGCCCGTCACGCGCGCGTCGTCTCGTCGCGGTTCCATTCGGGTACGCCTCCTCGTGCGATGATCGACCGCGCCTCGAGGCGCGGTCGCAGATAGCCGTAGCAGTAGATGGGGAACGCCGGCCACAGGGCCGGGCGGCGCAGGACCCGCTTGAGCAGCGAGACCATGCCGGACCCGGACTGCGCCGGCCGATCGGGCACCAGCCCGGAGGCGCTCAGCTGCGCGTTCCCGATCGCGATGCGCACCGTGCGCTTGATCTGGTTGCGCATCCGTCGCGGCGCCTTGACCGTGAACACGTGCCCGGGGAGCGTGAGCCGCTCCTCCGGTGCGAAGAGCTGCTGCACGAAGCGGTCGTCGGCGATGATCTCGGGGAACGCGCCGAACCGGCTGCGCCCCTCGGCCGAGAGTCCGTAGATCCCGGAGCCGACGAGCCCGCTCACGCGGTAGTCGGACAGCTCCCAGATCGCGTAGTGCGCCCTGACCGGCCACGAGGCGCCGCGCGTGTCGACGTGGAACTCGGGAGCCGCGGCGAGCGGGCCGCCGGGGCGCGCGAGCTCGTCTCCGAGCGCGAGGAGCGTCTCCGCCGTGACGCTCACGTCCGCGTCCACGTAGATGCGCGGGAACACGGTCGCCAGCTCGTCGGCCGCGTTGAGTCCCGCGATCTTCGACGCCCGCTCCGTCTCGGCCACGACGATCCGCGGATCGACGGCCCTCGCGACCGCCGCGGTGCCGTCCGAGCAGCCGTTCGCTCCGACGACGATCTCGAGGCGGCCCTCCGGGTCCCCGTCCACCAGGGCGCGGAGGAGCCGCCCGATCACCGCCTCCTCGTCGTGAGCGGGGATGACGATGCCGACGCGCGTGCTCACGACTCGATCGGAGCCGACTTGCGGACGACGTGACTGCCCACGTGAGCGCCGATCGCCGGGCCGCTGCCGGGCAGGTGGTGGCCGCCGCGGGTGAAGGCGGAGACGTGTCCCGCATCCTCCGGCGCGAGGCGCCGGCGCGTCGACTTGTGGGGTGCCTCGGTGATGGTCCAGGCCCCGACCGCGAGCAGGATCCAGAAGAGCATGAACGCCTGGAAGAAACCGAACGCGTCGTAGAAGTACGCGGAGACGGTGTAGCCCACGAGCACGATCGCGAGGGCGAACGCGAGGCTTGCGTACTGCGGCTGCGAGCTGTTCTTGAACGCGTAGCGCAGCAGCAGCACGATCGGGATGAGGAACAGGGCGCAGAGGCCGATGATGCCGACGACGCCGGCGTCCATCAGGGTGCCGAGCCACTGGTTGTCGAGGATGAACGAGTTCTTGTCGTCACCCACGACGATCCGGCTGCCGACTCCCGTCCCGAAGAACGGATGCTCGCGCACGATCGCCATCGCCGGCTCGAGGTCGGCCAGGCGCCCCGCGCCGGCCATGCCCGCCGAGGTGTACTGCGAGGCGATGAGCTCCTCGGGGTCGAGGAAGGATCCGATCATGTCGGTCAGGATCTTCGGGATGAAGAGGAACCCGAGGCCGAGCACCGGGATCATCCCGAGCACGAGGTACGCGCCGATCTTCGGACGGAACAGCAGGGTGATCAGGAACATGACGCCGAGGGTCACGATCGCCGTCCGGGAGACCGCGGTGACGACGCCCATGAGCAGCGCGAGCACGACACCGTAGTAGATGATCCGGCGGTTGATCTCGTTCAGCGGCCAGCGGGCCCACTTCGAGAGGTAGATCGCCACCGGGATCATCATCGTGAACATGACGGCGAGGGCGATCGGGTGCTGCGAGGAGCCGTAGGAGCGGTACCCGCCCGCACGGTAGGCCTCCTGCTCGCCGCCGATGAACTGGAGCGGCAGGAACTTGTCGAGCATCTGGAAGATGTTCTCCTGCGTCGCCCGCTCGACGACCGCGAAGAACGCGACCACGACGGCCGACCACACCAGGAAGGTGAGGACGATCTCGACGAGGCGCTCGCTGCGCAGCACGAGTCGGGTGATGAAGAACACCGACAGCATCAGCACGTCGTTGATCAGGGCGCCGACGACACCGCTGCCGAGGCCGCCGCTCGAGATGAACTCGACGTTCGCGGCGACCGAGAGCACGCTCGAGGCCATCCAGATCGCGAGCGGCCAGCCGAACGCGGCGGGTCGCCAGACGAACTTCGGGTCGATCAGGAGGGCGATGATCCCCGCGACGATCATGAGGACGATCGCCAGCCGGTAGGGCTCCAGCGCGAAGCCGAGGGGGATCGGCAGCGAGTAGTAGCGGACCGGGATGAACATGATCACGGCGAGCAGCAGGAGGAACGCCCCGGTCCAGCTGAAGACGACCTTGCGCGTCAGGTAGAGGAAGGAGACCGCGAAGAAGATCGCTCCGGCGTACAGCGGGTTCAGGTAGTAGGCACCCGCGAGGGCGACCGCTCCGAGGAGGAAGGTCGCGATCGCGGAGCGGACCGTGAACGTGCGCCGGACGAGGATCTCGCCCGCGTAGGGGTCATCGCTCCCGGGGACCGGGAGCGGTGCGCCCTTGATCGTCTTGGTGCTGCTGCTCATGCGAGTGCCGCTCAGGTGGCGCTGCGCTTCCCGGAGGAGGCCAGCTCACCCGCCCCGGCGCCCGACTCGGGAGTGGAGGCGAGAGCGGCGGGGTACGGCGCCTCGGCGGTGCCGGAACCGGTCAGGGCGGGGCCCCGGCGGAACGACTCCCCGCGACGCGAGTTGGTGCGGTTGGCCGTGACGCGCTCCCGCGAGATGCGGATGTTGTAGAGGATGAACGCGAGGGCGATGAAGGCGAGGAACACGCCGACCCCGGTGATCGCGATCGGGATGATCGGGTTGGAGCCGTCCTGCTCGGCGGCCGCGCCCTGGTCGGTGACGGTCAGCGTGACGCGCTGCTCGGGGGCGATGCCGGAGGCGTCCTGCTGAGCGGCGAGGTACGACTGGAAGATCGTCGACGCGGTCTGCGAGATGAGAACGGCGCGGTCGGGATCGGTCGACGCTCCGACGATCGAGAGGATCGGGAGGCTGAAGCGGCCCGGGTTCTGCTCGGAACCGGCCGGCTGCGTGGTGCGTCGCACCGCGCTGAGCTGCTCGGTGTCGGCCAGGGGGCCGATCGCGGCCTCGACCTGCGCGCGGATCTCGGAGCCGCTGACCAGGTAGGCGTAGATGACCGCCGTGTTGGTCAGGTCGTTCTGCTGAGCGGCAGTGGTTCCCTCGGTGATCGTCTGCCCGGGGACCTCGGCCTGGACGTAGCTCCTCGAGCCGCCGCCCAGGAGGATCGTGGTGTCCGCCTGGTAGGTCGACTCAGCCCGCGAGACGATCTCGCCGTCCTTGACGGTGTAGCCGGCCGCCATCGCGGCCAGGACGGCGACGATGAGACCGACGGCGAGGAGCCATTTGTAGCTCCAGAGCACTCGAAGGTAAAGGGGGACGGACATCTCGGTCTCGACTTCCAGACGGCGAGGTGTGGGACCTCGGGCGACACGCCGCGTGCTCGGAGGTTGCACTGCTGCTGCAAACGATGGAGCAACTCCTCCGTCCATCACGGCGGTAATGGCGGAACGGGTGGTGTGGCTGTCGACGTCTGGAGACGAGGACGTGACCTGGTGCGTGTGGCGGATTTCGAACGTGGGACGGTGTTCGGCCCGCTCTCCGAGCATGACGCGGAGGGGTCGGAACGAGCACAGTTCGGGACCCCGTTTGAGTGCGGTGCCCCGACACACTCATTGTGACCATAACCCACGACGTGTCGATGCCGGAAGTATTGCGGGTGTGTTAAGTCTGCCGGGCGGACGACCCGCCGAGCAGAGTGCGCACTTGCGTTCTTCTCAGGTGGTCGAGGATGGTAGTCCTTGTTCATTCCTGAGCGCGCCGCCCTCACGACAGGAGACGCATGGATGATGAGCACCAGTGCTCCACCACTGCCGCAGATCCACACGACCGACCCGCTACCCCTGACACCTCGTCGACCGCACTGACGGCCGACGGCACCGCCGCGCCCGCGCTGTCGATCCTGTACTCCTTCCCGCACGCCATCGGCTCCTCGGGCATCGGCTGGACGGCTCTCAACCAGGTGAGGGCACTCACTCAGGCCGGGCACCGCGTCACCGTGGTCGCCGCCAGCGTCGCGGCCCCTCTCGGCCCTGTCGCGCGCACGGTGACGACGCTGACGATTGCCGGGGTCCGCCTGCCCCACCGCGTCCTCGGCCGCAGCCGCAGCATCGCGCACCACGACCGGGTCACGGCGCGCATCCTCGCCGAGGGCGACTACGACGTCGTCCACGGATGGCCGTGGGGATCGGCGCGCACGTTCGACGAGGCCGCCCGTCTGGGCGTGGCCTCGGTGCGCGAGGCGCCGAACACGCACACCGCCCACGCCTTCGAGGTGGTGGCCGAGGAGTACCGGAGCCTCGGCATCACCCCGCCTCCGTCGTCACCTCACACCTACAACGCCGAGCGCCTGCGGCAGGAGGAGTGGGAGTGGGCCTCCGCCACCGCGATCCTCGTCCCCTCCGCCTCGGTCGAGCAGACCTTCCTCGAGAAGGGCTTCTCGCCCCGCAAGCTCCTGCGTCACCGCTACGGGGCGTTCATCGAGACGGACGTCGTCGTCGATCCGGACCCGCGGGACGACCCCGATCACGTCTTCACCGCCGTCTACGTCGGCAGGATCGAGCCCCGCAAGGGGCTCCTCTACGCTCTCGAGGCCTGGCGCGCCTCGCGGGCGAGCGGGATCGGCCGGTTCCTCGTCTACGGTGACTTCACCGCGGGCTACCGCGAGCGGCTGGCCGGTCTGCTGAACCAGCCCAGCGTCGAGCTGCGCGGCTTCACCGACGACGTGGCCGGCGTCTTCGCGAGCTCCGACGTGCTGATCCTCCCCACCATCGAGGAGGGAAGTGCTCTGGTGACCTCGGAGGCGCAGGCCGCCGGCTGCGTGCCGCTCGTCTCCTCCGCGGCAGGAGCGAACCTCGAGGACGGGGTGCAGGGCCTCGTGCACGCGCCCCGCGACGTCGCGGCGCTGACCGCTCACCTCGACCTCGTCTGCTCCGACCACGAACTGCTCGCCCGCATGCGGCGCGCGGCCCTCGCGAACCGCAGTCAGCTGACCTGGGAGCGTGCGGGCGTCGACCTCGTCGCCGCGTACCGGGCCGCCATGCGGCTCGTCGACACCGACGAGCTCCGATCCGACCACCCGAGGAACGACCACCTGTGAATCCCCGCGACGTCTCGATCATCCTGTGCACCCGCGAGAGACCGGACATGCTCCGCGAGGCGCTCGCCGCGATCGCCGCGGGCACCGATCCGGAGGTCGAGGTGATCGTCGTCGACTCCGCATCGACCGACCTGCGCACGCGCGAGGTCGCCCTGGCAGCCGGTGTCCGCTACGTGCGCACCGACACCAAGGGGCTCTCGATCGCGCGCAACCTCGGGCTCGCGTCCAGCGACCGACCCGTCGTCGTCTACACGGACGACGACTGCTCGCCGACCCCGGGCTGGATCGACGCGCTCGTCGAGGCGTTCGACGACGCCGAGGTGGCGGTCGCCACCGGCCGCATGCTCGATCACACTCTCGTCGACTCCGACGTCCCGCCCACCGACCGCATCAGCTACCGCACCCCGGTGCAGGGGCTGGACGCCGGTCACGGGGCCGTGATGGCCTTCCGCCGCTCGACCCTCCAGTCGATCGGCGGGTTCGACGACGTGCTGGGCGCCGGACGCTACCTCGCCGGCGCCGAGGATCTGGACATCTTCTGCCGCGCTCTCGCGGCGGGCAGCATCGCCGTGTTCGTGCCGGGGAGCGTCGTCCTGCACGTGAACACGCGCAATCCCACGGCCTATCGCCGTCTCATGCGCGGGTACGGACTGGGCCTGGGCGCTCTCGTGGGCAAGTGGTGGCGGCTGGCGCCGCTCGTCGGAGCGCGGATGAGCGCCACGCTCGCTGTGCGCAGCGGCCGCCGCCTCGTCCGCTCCGCGAAGGACCGCGGGCGCGGGTCGCGCGACGAGCTGGCCATGATCGAGGGGATCCTCCGCGGCTACCTCCGCTCACGGCACCTCCGGCTCTCTGGCTCGACCTTCGTCGACGAGTACCCGCCGACGCCGATCCGGATCCCCGAACCGGTCGTCGGCACCTCCGACTGATCCGGCCTCCGCTCCCCTCCTCCGCGCCCCCTCCTCCGCCCCCCGACCCGCCAGCAGGGAGCTCCCCATGACCCGTCCCGCCCGCCGTTCCGGCCGCCCGCACGCCGAACCCCTCCGCACGCTCGACGAGAAGTTCGTCTCGAACGCCATCGTCTACGAGGTCGCCCGACCGACCGGATCGATGATCATCGACGGCGCGCCCTTCCGCCGCGCCGACGGGTCGCTCGACCGCGAGCTCATCTACTCGGCGTGGGAGGCCTTCATCCGCACGTCGCCGGCGGTGCGGCAGCGGCTCGCTCGCGCACCCCTCGGGCTCTTCACCCCGTCGTGGGTGTCGGTCGACGAGATCGACGTCCGCGATCACGTGCGCTTCCACCCCGGAGTCGTCGAGTGGGACCCGCGTCACGTGGAGCTGCTCACGGGCGCCTTCAACGGTCCGATGGACCCGAAGGGCCCGCTCTGGGACATCCTCGTGGTCGAGCTCTCGACGGGTCAGCTCGGCTTCGCGGTGCGGATCCACCACGCCCTCGGCGACGGCATGTTCGGGCTCCTCCTCATCCAGGCGTTCTCCTCTGACGAGCCCGTCGACTTCGAGCCCTACACCGGTGCGCCGATGCGGTTCCCGGAGGATCCGCGCCCGCCGCGCGGGCCCCTCTCGCTGACCCTCGCCGCCAGGCGCCAGATCGCCTCGACCCACGCCTCCCTCTCGGACGAGTGGGCGGAGTGGAAGCGCAAGCCGCTGAAGAAGCGCATCACCAGGGTCGGTGGCCGCAACATCCGGTCGGTGCGCGACGCCTACATCCGCCGCTCCGGGATGCTCGAGCGCAGCATCAAGCCGCGCGACGCCGCGATCCTCACGGTCGACCTGCCGACGGCCAAGTCGGCCGCGCGCGCGGCGGGCGGCTCGGTGGCCGACCTCACCGTCGCCCTGGCACTGCACGCCTTCGCCGCTCTGCACCCCGAGCGGGCGGAGATCGCGACGCTCGTCCCCGTCTCGCCGCGCCGGGAGAAGAACGAGGTCAAGCGCAACCACGTGTCGATGGTGCGGGTCGCGGTGCCGGTCGCGCTCGGCCTGGCGGAGACCGTGGCGAGCGTCCGCGAGCAGGTGCAGCTCGCCGTCGAGTCGGGCGAGAGCGGGATCACCCGGGGCCTGAAGGACTGGCAGGGCTACGCGTCCTACCTCCCCGTCTTCCTCCGCCGCCGCTGGTTCGGCGCGGCCGAGATGGACTCGATGACCCTGTGGCCCGTCACCGAGCCGGACGACGAGGCCGCCGTCTTCGCCAGCTCGTTCGCGAAGCGCCTCGACATCGCGATCTCGGTGCGCTCCGACCTCGACGCCGACCTCTTCGTCGGCTCCATCGCCGCGTCGCTGGCCGAGGTGGGCGCTCCCGTGATCGATCCCCTCTCCCGGCGCGCTGCGGTGGCCGGCGACCGGCGCACTGCCGACCACCCGACCCCGACGACCGGCGACCGGGCCACCGACGACCAGCAGACAGGAACCTCCCGATGAGCCAGGGCGGCGGACCGCTGCGCACCCTCACCAAGGTGCGCACCTACCTCCAGGCCGTGCGCCTGCTCCACTTCCACGCCTACAGCCACGCCGACCAGGTGCCGCGCCTGACCCGCGGCGCCGACGTCTCGTTCGCTCCGAACGTGTCGTTCCGCAACGCCGAGCGGATCACGCTCGGCGCGGGCACCCACATCGGCGAGAACTCGCTGATCTGGGCCGGCAACTCGAGCGGACGGATCACCTTCGGCGAGAAGTGCCTCCTCGCGCCGAACGTCACGGTCACCGCGTCGAACTACGGCATCGTGCAGGGCACTCCCGTGATGGACCAGGCGAAGGTCGAGCGCGACATCGTGATCGGCCGCGACGTGTGGCTCGGCGCGAACGTCGTCGTCGTGGCCGGTGTCACCATCGGCGACGGTGCGATCGTCGGAGCAGGCGCCGTCGTCACGAAGGACCTGCCCGCGAACTGCATCGCCGGCGGCGTTCCGGCGAAGGTCATCGGGCAGCGACCGGAGGCGACCCGTGCCTGAGACCGTCGACACGAGCCTGGCGATCGTCGTCGTCAGCTACAACACCCGCGAGAAGACCCTCGCCTGCCTCGCCTCGATCCCCCGCGGCGACGCCCCGACCCCGCCGCACGTCATCGTCGTCGACAACGGCTCGTCCGACGGCAGTGCGGAGGCGGTCCGATCGGCGCATCCCGAGGCCACCGTCATCGAGGCGGGCGACAACCTCGGCTTCGCGCGCGGCGTGAACCGGGGCGTCGCGGTCGCGACCGAGCGCTACGTCCTGCTGCTCAACCCTGACACGCTCGTGCTCGACGGCTCGTTCCGCGCGCTGCTCGAGTTCGCCGTCGCCAATCCGCGGTACGGCGTCTACGGCGGGCGCACGCTGCGGCCCGACGGCACCGTCGACCCCTCCTCCTGCTGGGGAGCTCCGACGCTCTGGTCGCTCCTCACCTACGCGACCATGCTCTCGACCGCGTTCCGCGGCAATCCGCTGCTCGATCCGGAGTCGCTCGGCGGCTGGGAGCGCGACACCGTGCGCGAGGTCCCGATCATCACCGGCTGCCTCCTGCTGATGGAGCGCGACGAGTACGAGCGGGTCGGCCGGCTCGACGAGCGCTTCTTCCTCTACGGCGAGGACGCCGAATTCTCGATCCGCGCGCGCCGCGCGGGTCTGCACCCGGTGATCGTCCCCTCGGCCGTGATCGTGCACGACGTCGGAGCCTCGACCCGGGACGCGGCGACCGAGGGCAACTCGGGCCGCAAGATGGCGATGGTGATGGCGGGCAAGGTCACGATGATCCGCCTCTCGTGGAAGCCGCTGCCCGCGCGCATCGGCATCGCGCTGCTCCAGGCGGGCGCCCTCGTGCGCGCCGCGCTCGAGACGGCGACGCGCCGCAAGCGCCGCGCCTGGACCGAGGTCTGGCAGAAGCGCCGCGACTGGCGGGTCGGCTACCCGGAGGCCGAGCGCACGCTCTTCGGTCGCGAGCCGGGACAGGGCGCGTCGGCGGAGGCGGCCCGATGATCCCGGGAGGCAGCCGCACCCTGCGCGGCCGGCTGCGCACGCGCCTGCGCGGCCTGCTCTCCGGTGAGACCGCCGCGAGTCGCCGGCTCCGCGTGGAGGCCGAGCCCGCCTTCCGCACGCGCTACGCCAACCCCTACAACGCGCGCCTCTACACCGCGATGACGGCGGAGGGCGTGCTGGTGCGCGACCTGTCGTGGGCGCGGCTCCTGTTCGCGAAGGTCGACATCGTGCACCTGCACTGGCCCGACCTCACTTTCCTCAGCGGCGTGCGGCGGTACCGGGTCGTCGCGCGACTGGTCTTCTTCTTCGCGTTCCTCCGGGTCGCCCGGCTGCGGGGCACCCGCCTCATCTGGACCGCGCACAACGTCGCGTCGCACGAGGAGCGGGCGACGCCCTTCCTCCGCAACTGGTACCGCCGGGCGCTCACCGAGAACCTCGACGCGATCATCTGCCTCTCGGAGGAGGGGGTCACCGCGATGCGGCGCTCCTATCCGGAGCTCGCGGCGGTGCCCGCCTACGTGACCCCGCACGGCCACTACCGCCACGACTACGACTTCTCGCCGAGCCGCGCGGACGCGCGCCGACGACTCGGGCTCGACCCCGACGCCCGGCTGATCGTCTCGGTCGGGCAGATCCGCCCCTACAAGAACATCCCCACCCTGATCGAGCAGTTCCGCGCCCGCGACGACGACGGGACGCAGCTCGCGATCGCCGGGAACCCCGCCCGCGGGCCGCTGCGGGGAGTCATCCAGGAGGCGGTGTCGGGGGATCCCCGCATCCGCCTCGAGCTGTCGTTCCTGAGCGACGAGCGGATGGCGCTCTGGCTCCGCGCGAGCGACCTGGTGGTGCTCCCCTACTCGGCGATCCAGAACTCGGGGTCGGCGATCCTGGCCGTGTCGGCCGACCGGCCGGTCCTGGTGCCCGATCTCGGCGCGATGCACGAGCTGGCGGCGCTCGTGGGCCCGGAGTGGGTCCGCCTCTACGACGGCGACTTCGACCGCGCGGTGCTCGACGAGGCGCTCGCCTGGCTCGACGGACTGCCCGCCGACCGCCGCGCGGAGCTCTCGGCGCTCGAATGGGACGCGATCGCGCGATCGACGATCGAGGTCTACCGCCTCGTTCTGGGGGTACACCGACCGCGTGTCGGTTCTTGAATTCGCGAGAACGTAATGCGCGGGAAACGTTTCCAACGCTAGTTTTGGCACGAAACACCCCTTTCACCTTCCGTTCGGCGCTGAGACGCGCCGACCGGTCGTCGGTCGTCCCTGTCCGGCGTCTCGTCCCGGCATCCGCCGCCCCGCCCCGCCCGCCGCGTGAGAGATCCCGCGCAGAAACAGACAGGCCCCCGTGTTCCATCGCTCCATCTCGCAGCCGCGTCCCGCCGGCCGGCTGCGCCGACTCCTGACCGCGACCGCGGTGACCGCCGCCCTGGCCGCGGTCTCCGTCGCGACCGCCGTGCCCGCCCAGGCGGCCGACGCCGGCCGCTACGTCGTGACCGTCGACTCCTCCGCCGTCTCGACCAGCCTCGTGCGCGCGCTCGGTATCTCTCTCGATGCCTCGTACGGCGGAGGCGTCGCAGGATTCACCGCGACGCTCACGGCCCGCCAGCACGCGGTGCTCGCCGCCGACAGCCGGGTGCTCGCGCTCTCGCCCGCCGACCAGGTCGTCGACGGCGCCGCGCAGGTCATGCCCGCCCACGTCCTCGCCGCCGAGGCGGACAAGGCACCGGTCGTCGCCGGCGACGGAGTGACCTCGTGGAGCGGACCGGCCGTCGCGGTGATCGACTCCGGAGTCAGCGCCCACGCCGACTACACCCTCGCCAAGCAGGTCAACTGCTTCGGCTCCGGCACGGCCGAGGACGCGAACGGCCACGGGACCGGCGTCTCGGGCTACATGGCCGCCCTCGACAACGGCTCCGGCTCGGTCGGCATCGCTCCCGGCGCGCCGATCTACTCGGTCCGAGCGCTCGACGCGAACAACAAGGGCACCGTCGCGACTCTGATGTGCGCGCTCGACTGGGTCTCTCAGAACGCGGCGACCTACGACATCAAGGTCGTCAACATGTCGCTCGCCACCACCGGCGTCGACGACGGCAACTGCGGCTACACGAACGGCGACGCCATCCACCAGGCCGTCTGCGACCTCACCGCCAAGGGCGTCAGCGTCGTCTCGGCCTCCGGCAACTCGACGGCCGATCTCGCGAAGTGGATCCCGGCCGCCTACGACGAGGTCCTCGCCGTCACGAACTACGCGAACTACGACGGCAAGCCCGGCGGACTCGCCGCCGTGCCGTGCTCGAACGTCACCACCAAGGACGACAACTACACCGTCACCAGCAACTTCGCGGTCTCGGCCGCCGATCGGGCACACACCGTCGCCGCACCGGGCACCTGCCCCTACACCGCCAAGAAGGGCGGCGGCTTCGCGTACATCCAGACCGGCACGAGCATGTCCACGGCCGCCACCTCCGGTGTCGTCCTGGACTGCCTCGCCGCGGGCGGAGCCTGCGTGGGCCAGTCCCCGGCGCAGGTCATCGCGACGGTCATCGCCCAGGCGAAGTCCGCGACCCTCGACCGCGGGCGCACCTTCGTCGGCGACCCGACCGCCCCCGTCTCGGGCCGGTACTACGGCTACGCCGTGAGCACTGTCCCGGCCGGCGCCACGACGACGCCGACCCCGACCGCGACTCCGACGGTCACGCCCACCGCGACTCCGACGGCCACGGCGACCCCGACGGCCACCCCGACCGCGACTCCCACGGCCACGGCGACCCCGACGGCCACCCCGACTCCGACTGCGACGGCCACCCCGACCGCGACGGCCACCGCGACGCCCAAGCCGACCGCCACCCCGACGCCGACCACCGGTGCCGACACGGTCAAGCCGCAGGCGCAGATCGTCTCGCCGGGCAGCCAGTCGACCGTCGCCGGGACGGTGACGCTCGTGGCCAACGCGAGCGACAACGTCGGCGTCGCCGGCGTCGCCTTCTGGTCGGGATCGACCAAGCTCGGCAGCGCCGTCAAGCAGGCGGACGGCACCTGGTCGCTCACCGCGAACAGCAAGAACTGGCCGAACGCCACCTACGTCGTCGTCGCCAAGGCGACCGACGCGGCAGGCAACGTCGGCACGAGCACGTCGATCACGCTCCTCGTCAAGAACTGACCACCCCCTCCTCCGCGATCACAGCAGCACCACGAACGACAGCCACTCCGCACCAGACGCACCGCCCGCCCGGAACGCAGTGACGCGTCGTCGGGGTCGCACCCCACCGTGCGACCCCGGACCGCCGATCGACTCACGGCTCCCGCCGAGACACCGCCCGGGTACTCCCCTCGCCCTCACGAGTTGATCGGAAGACACCGCCATGACCACAGCGACCCCCACCTCCGCACCTCCTCACCGATCTCTGAGCGCGGTCCTCCTCGCGCTCGCAGTCGTCATCTCGGCCCTGTTCTTCGCCCCCGCGGCGACAGCGGCCACCGCCGACCGCTGGGTCTCGCCCAGCGGAACCGGGAGCGCCTGCACGCAGAGCGCACCGTGCTCGCTCTCGACCGGCGTCCAGAACGCCCCTGCCGGCAGCGCGATCCTGCTGACCTCCGGCTCCTACCCCGACGTCACGCTCAAGGGCGGCAAGGCGACCACCGCGGCGCCGCTCACCGTGTCGCCGGCTCCCGGCGCCTCGCCCCTCTTCAACCGGGTGAAGAGCTACGTGGCCAACGTGGTGTGGAGCGACATCACCGTCGGCATCACCTTCTACCTCTACGGCGCGAACCAGACCGTCGAGTCCTCGCACTTCGACAAGGGCGGCCTCTTCGTCCGCAGCGCGGGCGCGGTCGTCCGCGACTCGCTCTTCGAGGGCGGCTCGTCGATCGACGGCATCCAGGTCGGCGGGGCGTCGAACGTGCTCGTCGAGAACAACCGGGTCCGCGACTACAACCAGAACATCAACAACGGACTCCACGCCGACTGCATCCAGGTCTTCGAGAGCACCGGCGTCACCATCCGCGGCAACACCGTGTCCAACTGCTACAACGCCGGCCTGATCCTCTCTCCGGGCAGCGGCTCCGGCATGAGCGACATCACGGTCGAGTCCAACTTCATCCAGGGCTGCGTCGTCATCACCTCGGCCTGCCGCGGAGGGTCGTCGGCCGACCTGCGCGAGCCGTCGGCGAGCAACCTGCTCATCCGCAACAACACCTTCGTCAACGGGTCGCTGCGCGTGGGCGGAGCGGCGAACACCGTCTTCGACCGCAACATCGTCAGCTACCTGTCGGCGTGCGACAGCCCGATGTCGAACACGATCGTCTCGCGCTGGAACACCAGCCTCTGCGCGACGCCGGTGCTGCTGAACACCCAGGGCAACGTCCAGGGCACCCCGCAGTTCGTGTCGCTCGCGACCGCCGACCTCCACCTCGCGGTCGGATCCGACGCCGTCATCTCGGGATGGGGCTCGACCTCGCCCGCCGCCATCGACATCGACGGTCAGCGGTTCGCCTCGAACATCGCAGGGGCCGACTCGGTCACGGCCACGGGAGGCACGACGCCGACGGCGACGCCGACCCCGACCGAGACTCCGACCCCGACGGCGACGCCCACCCCGACGCCGACGTCCACCACTCCCGTCCCGACTCCGACCGCGACGACACCGGTGCCGGAGGATCCTGAGACGCCGAGCGAGCCCGAGGAGCCCAGCGAGCCCGGTCAGCCCGAGCCGCCGGTCGTGGACACTACCGCTCCTGCCGTCTCCATCACCGCGCCCGCCTCGGGCATCGTGGTGAGCGGCGTCACGACGGCCACCGCCGAGGCGACCGACGATGTGGCCGTGACCGGTGTCACCTTCTACGTCGGCAGCCTCAAGGTCGGCAACGGGACGAAGATGTCGGAGTCGACGTGGTCGCTGACCACGAACACCCAGGGGATGCGCGGGACCTTCCCGCTGACCGCCCGGGCGACCGATGCGGCCGGCAATGTCACCATCAGCGCCCCGGTGACGATCACGCTGAGGTAGCACGACCCGATCGCAGACGGCCCGGCACCCTCCTCGCGGAGGGGGCCGGGCCGTTCGGCGCTCACAGCCCCTGCGCTCACGGCCTCCGCGCTCACGCCCCCTGCGGTCACGCCGGGGGCCACCGCGTCAAGGACCGGCGCTCGCGCGGTCCGGGCCGTAGCGTCGGAGCGGTGCGGCCGACCATCGGCCGCCCGAGAGAGGGTCACCATGAGCGACACCGAGCAGAACCAGCCCGTCATGGACGGAGCGGGAGACGCGAGCAACGACGAGAAGCTGAGCGGCCTCATCGAGCAGGTCGACAACGACCACGGCGACGAGGGAGCCGGCGCGATGGCCGACGCCCTGCGCGCCCGCGCCGACGAGACCGACACCGAGATCACCTCCTCCGACGAGGACTGACCCGCTCCGGCCGCCGCGGGGGATGCCGCCGGTCAGCGGTCCGCGAGCGGGGGGAACGCGCGGCGGGGGGCCGCCGGCCCCGCGGGCAGGCTCGCGCGGGCGCGGTGCAGGAAGACGGCGGTCGTGATGACCCGGGTCCGAGCGGGGGACGCGTCGAGCGGGCCGATGAGGCTCTGGATACGCGCGAGCCGGTCGTAAAGGGTCTGCCGGCCGACTCCGAGCGCGGCGGCCGTGGCAGTCTTGGATCCCCAGAGCGAGGCGAACGTCTCGAGGGTCGTCAGCAGCTCCGAGCGGTGCGCGAGCAGCGGGCCGAGCACCTCCTCGACGAAGTCGTCGGCCTCGGCGTCGTCGCGCAGTGTGCTCGCGAACCGCTCCAGGCGGTGGTGCCGGGAGTCGACCACGCCGACGCCGGCGGGCGCCCAGTCGCGCACCCCCCGCACCTCCGCCAGCTCTCTCTGCACCCGGCCCTGATCGCCGAGGCCGCTGCCCACGCAGATCAGCCCGCCGCCGCTCGAGAGCCGGGATCTCATCAGGTGCGCCGCACCGTCGAGGAGCGCCGAGCGCCCCGCCTCCATCGCCGCCGCATCGGCGAACGGGAGCAGCGCCAGCACCTCGGCGCCGACCACGCCGAGCACGGGCGCCGGATCGGCGCCGGCGGCGGCGACGGTGTCGCGGAGCGCGCGCAGCAACCGGTCGTCGTGGTCGACGTCGGCCCAGAGCCCGAGGTAGCGGCCGCGCGTTCCCGCGCCCAGGCGCCCGAGGAGGGCCTCGACCTGCAGCTCGATCGCCGGATCCGACCGCGACTCGTCGGCCGTGAGGACCGCGAAGAGCTGGGCCGTCAAGCGCTCCGGCACCGACGGCGGCCGGTGGCGCAGCAGCGCGATCGCCAGCACGTCAGGGGCGCGGTCGAGGGCGACGGCGACCGAGTGGAGATCGGCGTCCTCGTGCGCCCGCAGGTAGAGCGTGCCGAGGAGCGAGTCTCCCGCCCGGAGGACGCCCGAGGAGGAGCCCGCCGTCCGTGCGGTGTCGATCCCGCGGCCGGGAGCCGCGCGTGCGAGCTCCTCGCCGGTCAGGGAGACGAGCGTCGCGGAGGCGCCCGTCGCGGTCGAGACGACCCTCATCAGCTCGTCGATCCCGGCGTCGGCGGCCGCCGCCTCGCTCAGCAGACCGGACATTCTGTCGGCCATCCGCAGACTCCGGAACTTCTGCTCGGTCAGCCGGGTGTTGACGCTCTCGCAGACCTGGACGAAGGGCACGCGGCGCGAGAGGGTCAGCACCGCGAGGCCGAGCTCGTCGGCCGCGGCGAGCAGCGGCGACGGAAGACGCGGGAGGCGCAGCGAGAGCTCGACGGCCAGGGCACCGACCCCGGAGTCGACGAGGGACGCGACGTACCGGCGGCACTCCTCCGCGTCCTGGTCGAGCGAGAGGTGGACACCCTCCATCAGGAGCAGCTCGCCGCCGAGGAGCAGCGGCGCCACGTCGAGCTGCTCGCTCGCGTGCGCCCAGCGGATGAGGGCGCGGTCGGCACCCGGTCCGCCGCCGACCAGCACGGGTTCCGCGGCGGCGAGGAGCGGATCGCGGAGGGCATCGGAGAGCAGGTAGGCCATACAGAACGTCCTCTCGCGTCACGGCGAATTTACACGGCCGCGCGCCGCTGGAAACGGCCCGGAACGAGAGTGGACCCACCCCAGCTCCACCTCACGCCCCGAGAGGAACCGCCATGAGCACCGACGCCCTGCACGGCACCGCCAGCGACACCGAGGACGCCCTCAGCCCCCTCCCCGACTCCCGCCGCACCGCCCGCCTCGACGGCCAGTTCTGGATCTGGGCCGGCGCCAACATCGCCCCCATCAACTGGGTGCTCGGCGCCCTCGGTGTGAACATGGGCCTCGGCCTCTGGGACACCGTCACCGTCCTCGTCCTCGGCAACGTCGTCGGCATGGCCGTCTTCGGCTTCTTCGTCCTGCTCGGGCAGCGCACCGGGGCGACCGGCATGCTGATCGGCCGCTCCGTCTTCGGCAGACGCGGCAACTACGCGCCCGCCGCCGTCCAGGCGGTGGTCGTGATCGGCTGGTGCGCGATCAACACCTGGATCGTCCTCGATCTCGTGATCGCACTGCTCGGCTCCGTCGGGCTCGTCGACCCGGAGGAGGCGAACGTCGGCTGGAAGATCGCCGTCGCCGCCGTGATCATGGCGATCCAGGTCGCGATCTCGTTCCTCGGCTACCGCGCCATCGCGGCGTTCGAGCGCTGGACCGTGCCGCCGACCCTCCTGGTGCTCGCGCTGATGTCGATCGTCGCCTGGTTCTTCCTCGACATCGACTGGTCCTACGCCGGCCCCGCCGAGGGCGCCCTCACCGGAGGCGACCGCCTCGCCGCCATGTCGATCGTCATGACCGCGATCGGCATCGGCTGGGGCCTCACCTGGCTCGCCTACGCCGGCGACTACTCCCGGTTCGTCAGCCCCCGCTCCTCGAAGCGGAAGCTCTACTTCGCGAGCGTCCTCGGCCAGTTCATCCCCGTCGTCTGGCTGGGGGTGCTCGGCGCGACCCTCGCGACCACGAACGGCTCGGTCGACCCGGGCCAGCTGATCGTCGAGAACTTCGGCGCCCTGGCGATCCCGGTGCTGCTGCTCGTGGTGCACGGGCCGATCGCGACGAACGTGCTCAACATCTACTCGTTCGGCATGGCGACGCAGGCGCTCGACATCCGGCTCGGTCGCCGCACGCTGAGCCTCATCGTCGGCGTGCTGGCCTTCATCGCCTCGGTGTTCTTCGTCTTCCAGGACGATCTCGCGACCACCCTCGACGCCTGGCTGGTCGGCCTGGTCGGCTGGGTCGCCCCGTGGGGCGCGATCGTGCTCGTGCACTACACGGTGTTCGAGCCGCGGGTCCGCTCGTTCGGGCACCTCTTCGCCCCGGTCGGCTCGCCCCTGCTGCCGGACGTCCGCTGGCGCGCGCTTCTGTCGTTCGCGATCGGTGCGACCCTCACCTGGCTCTTCATGAACGGCTCGGTCCCCGCGCTGCAGGGACCGGCGGCGACGGCGCTCGGCGGCATCGACGTGTCGTGGCTGGCAGGCGGCGTCTCTGCCGGAGTCGCCTACCTCCTCCTCGGGCGCCGCGACGCCGTCGCCTGGGTCGAGCGGCGGGAGGCGGCCGAGCCCGTCGCGCAGCCCGAGTCCCTCCGCAGCTGACTGCAGCCCCTCCCCTCAGCACCACGAACGGAACCGCCATGCCCCTCCTCATCACCGACGCCTCCGTCATCACCATGGACCCGGTCTCGGGCGCCGTCCCGATCACGGCGAGCATCCGGATCGTCGACGACGTCATCACGGCGATCGGCCCCGGCCTCCTCCCCGAGCCCGGCGACGAGGTGATCGACGGCCGTGACCGCCTGGTCACCCCCGGCTTCGTGAACGCCCACACGCACTCGTGGGAGTACCTCTTCAAGGGCCGCTACGACAATCTGCCGCTCGAGCTGTGGATGCTGCTCTCGTACCCGATCCTCGGCGACAGCCGCGTCGCTCCGGATCTCGTGCGCCTGCGCTCGTCGCTGTTCGCCCTCGAGTCGCTCAAGGCGGGCGTCACGACCCTCGTCGACGACGTGCTCGAGAACCCCGACCAGGACGCGGAGCAGCTCGCGGCGGTGTTCGACGCCTACGACGAGATCGGCGTGCGGGCCAACATCTCGGGGCACGTGATCAGCAAGCCGTTCTACGAGACGATGCCGTTCGTCGAGGAGTACCTGCCCGCCGAGATCCTCGACTCGGTGCGCTCGGCCGCGCGGCCGACGACGGAGGGGTACCTGGCGTTCAGCCGCGAGGCGTTCGCCACCCAGCACGGGCGCGGGGGCGGGCGGCTGCGCTACATGGTGGCCCCCTCCGCCCCCCAGCGCTGCGGACCCGAGCTGCTCACCGGAGCCACCGAGCTCGCGCTCGAGCACGACGCGGAGTGCCACATCCACGTGCTCGAGACGAAGACCCAGCTCGTGACCGGCGAGGAGTTCTACGGCTCGACCCTGGTCGAGTACATGGAGCGGGTCGGGGCCCTCTCGACGAACACCACGTTCGCCCACGGGATCTGGCTGACCGACTCCGACATGGCGCTGGTCGCGGCCGCCGGGACCTCGATCTCGCACAACCCGATCTCGAACCTCAAGCTCGGCTCGGGCATCGCGCCCTGGCGGGCGCTGCACGACGCCGGCGTGAACCTCGGGCTCGGCACCGACGGCTGCTCGAGCAGCGACTCCCCGAGGATGCTCGACGTGGTCAAGGCCGCCGCGCTGCTGCACAAAGTGACCGACCCCGACCTCTCGACCTGGCCGACCGTGGCCGAGGTGCTCACCGCGGGGACCATCGGAGGCGCGCGCAGCGCCGTGCTCGACACCGTCACCGGGAGCATCGAGGTCGGCAAGCAGGCCGACCTCGTGCTCTTCGACCTCGAGACGCTGAACTTCACTCCGCGGCAGCGTCTCGAGAACCAGCTCGTCTACTCCGAGAACGGCTCGTCGATCGACACGGTGATCGTGGCCGGGCGGATCGTCGTCGCCGGCGGGGAGTCGACGACGGTCGACGAGGCGGCGCTCCGAGCGGATCTGAAGGAGCAGCTCGGCGAGATCGTCGCCCGGCACGACTCGCTCGATCGCACCAACGGCGTGCTGACCGAGCCGTTCCGCCGGATGTACGAGCGCGCGATGCGACGGGAATCACCGGTCGACCGCTTCAGCGGGCACCGCCTGGTCTGACCCCGCGGCGCCCCGGGGATCTCCTCCGGCTCGACGGATCGCGCTCGGCTCGCAGGAGCCCTGCGAGCCGGCGAGCCGGACGCGGTTCTGCGAGCCCGAGACGCCCCGGTCAGGGCCGGACGGCGCGTCCGGGAGGCGCCCCGTCCCCGGAGGAGGCACGCCGATTCGGAGGAATCCTCATCGGTGACGAGCGCTCGAACCTCGCCCATAGGGTCACTGCAAGAGCGCCGGAGACTCCTCCGGATCCTGCCCAGGCGATCGTCACCCCGCAGTGCCGCGGTAGCGAACGGTCGCCCCTCCGACCTCGACGCCCGGAAGGACGCCCCGTGCCGCCGACCCCAGCGAAGCACCGAGCGGACCTCTCAGGCGCGCGGCAGGCCTTCGAAGTTGGCGGCGCTCAGCTCCTGCACGGCGGGCAGCTTCGCGAGGATGGCCGCGGAGACGGCGTCACGATCCGACAGCACGCGCTCCAGCGCCTCGCCGACCCGGCCGGCGAGACCCGCGCCGGGCTCGACGCAGAGGTAGGGCAGCTCGAACATGGCCATCAGGCCCTCGACCTTCCCCTGCGTGGCGAGGGTGATCGCGGGCACGCCCTTCATCAGCGACATGATCGCCAGGTGCATCCGGCCGGTGACCGTGACGGTCGCGCGTTCTGTGAAGCCGCGCACCTGGGCCGGAGTGAGGACGTCCTCGATGAAGACGACGCCCGACGTGTCCGGCAGGGCCGCGAACACCTTGCGGCACGCCGCGAGGTCGTCGGGTCCGTGCTTGATCACGTGCGGGAGCAGGACGACAGCGAAGCCGCGCGCGCGCAGACCGCCGATGATCTCGACGTAGGCCCCGGTCTGATCGGTGTCGATGAGACCCGAGACGTTGACGATCGCGACGCCTCCGTCGGTGTCGACCGTCGCGAGCTCGGTGCTCGCCCGCTCGGGATCGACCGAGCGGGCCGAGAAGACGATGTCGGCGGAGGCCTTCGCGTCGAGGCCGTCCCGACGGGCGCGCTCGACCGACAGCGGATCGCGGAGGTAGAGGGTCGTCCCCGCACGGTCCGCCTCGCGGAGCTGCGCGAGAGCGGCCGGATGCGCCTTGCCGTTCCAGCTGAAGCCGAGCACCCGGGTGTCGACTCCGGCCGCCGCGGCGCTGCGGGCGACGACGGCCCGGCTCGTCGACGCTCGGAAGTTGTAGGCGCCGTCCATGATATCGGCGCCGACGATCGAGACCGACGCCGCGCCGGGCAGCATCGCCCTGAAGCGGCGCAGGTCGCGCACGAAGCTCGGGAGACCTCCGTAGAGCAGGGTTCCCAGCGAGACGATCTCGACGCGGTCGGCCTGCTCGGCGGGGATGCGGATGTCGCCCGGGTAGCGCGTGATCACGGTGATCGGACCGCCGACGTTCTCGAGGAAGGCGCCGACCAGCGCCGCGTCGCCGATGTTGCCGGCGCCGGGAGGGGCGATCAGGATCGCGCGACCCGACGTTCCGCCGGAGCGGCGAGCGCCGCGGAGCCGGGGGGCGTCGACGAAGACCGCGCGGGCGCCGAACGAGAGCACCGCGGGGCTCTTCAGGATCGGGGCGGTGCGCCGACGCAGCCCTCCGAGGATCGTCCGAACTCGCGACACCGTTCCGCTCACTGCGACACCGTCCTCGGCCCCGCATCGGAGCCGTTCTCGTCCCTGCCCGCCGCGGCCGGTCGCCGCGACGGATCGTGCAGACGAGGGCTCGGCGGCATGTGGATCGGTCGTGCTCGGCCGCCGGAGACGCTCCCGCCGCGCCCAGTGTACGGAGTCGCCCGCCGGACGCCCGCCTCGCCTCGCGGGCACCGGCCCCACCTCGGCGGCTCGGCCGCCCCCTCGTCCCCCCTTTCCCCACCACGAGTCCCCGCTCACACCTTCCCCGATTGGACCGCACGCCCATGACTCGAACGCTCAGCGCGACTCTCGCCGCCCTGCTGGTGGTGATCGCCGCCTTCTTCACGGCGGCCCCCAGCTTCGCGGCGGCGAACCGCTACGCCTCCCCGAACGGCACCGGAACGGCCTGCACCTCGGCCGCCCCCTGCGCCCTGACCACCGCGGTGCAGAGCGCGGCGGCCGGAGACACCGTCCTGCTCACCTCCGGCACCTACCCCGTGGTGTCCCTCACGGGAGGCAGGGCGACCGTCGCCGCCCCCGTCACCGTCCAGCCCGCACCGGGCGCCTCGCCGGTGCTCGGCTCGACCAAGGTCTACACGCCGAACACGGTGTGGAACGACATCTTCTCGAAGAGCACCTTCTACACCTACGGCTCGGGGATCACCGTCAACCGCATGCACATCGACGGCTCCGGCATCTTCGTGCGCAGCGCGAACGTCGTCGTCCGCGACTCCGAGTTCGAGAACGGGTCCTCGATCGACGGCATCCAGGTCGGCGGCGCCAGCAACGCGCTGATCGAGAACAACGACGTGCACGACTACGACCAGAACACCGACAACGGACTCCACGCCGACTGCGTGCAGGTCTTCGAGAGCACCGGAGTCACGCTCCGCGGCAACACGCTCAAGAACTGCTACAACGCGGGGATCATCTTCTCGCCCGGTTCCGGCAAGGGGATGAGCGACATCACGGTCGAGTCCAACTTCGTCCAGGGCTGCATCGTCGTCTCGGCCGACTGCCGCGGCGGATCGGTCGGCGACTTCACGGAGAAGACGGCGAAGAACCTCCTGATCCGCAACAACTCGTTCCTCGACGGGTCGCTGCGGGTCGGCGGGGCGGCGAACACGGTCTTCGACCGCAACATCGTCAGCTACCTCTCGTCGTGCACCAGCCCGATGTCGAACACGATCGTCCAGAACTGGAACACGAAGCTCTGCAAGACCCCGTCGCTGCTCAACACGCAGGGCAACGTGCAGGGCACGCCGTCCTACGTGAACGAGACGACCGGCGATCTCCACCTGACCGACTCGAGCCAGGCGGTCATCGCCGGCTGGGGCTCGACCAGTCCCGCCAGGACCGACATCGACGGGCAGACGATGGGCAGCCGCACCGCCGGTGCGGACCAGGTCGGCGGAGCGACGGCGACTCCGACCCCGACGGCGACGCCGACCGCGACCCCGACGGCCACGCCGACCGCGACCCCGACGGCCACGCCGACCGCGACGCCCACGGCCACACCGACCGCGACGCCCACGGCCACACCGACCGCGACCCCCACGGCCACACCGACGGCGACGCCCACCGCGACTCCGACGGCGACACCCACCCCGGGTGACCGCACGCCGCCGACGGTCGCGATCGTCTCGCCGGCCTCGGGGACCTCCGTCTCGGGGACCGTGACCTTCGTGACCACCGCCTCCGACAACGTGGCGGTCACCGGGGTCAGCTACTGGGTCGGCACGACGAAGATCGGTGACGCCGGACGCGCTGCCGACGGCACCTGGCTCTTCTCGATCAACACCTCGACCTTCGTCAAGGGCACCTACCCGGTGACCGCGAAGGCGGTCGACGCGGCGGGCAACTCGGCGACGAGCGCGACGATCACAGTGAAGCGAGTCTGATCCGCCTCCTGCTGATCGAGCAGCCCCGCGGGGGCGTATCGAGACCCACCGTCCGATGACAGGCGGGTCTCGAGACGCCCGCTCCGCGGGCTGCTCGATCAGCAGGGTCCCGACGACAGGTCAGTCGACGAAGATCGCGCCCACCGGCTCGCGCTTCTCGGCCTGGAACCGGTCCTCGGCCCGGCCCAGCGCCCAGTAGGCCGACAGCGAGAGCGACCGGCGCTCGAGGCCCCAGCCGTCCTGCAGGATCGCGCGGATCCCCTTCATCGCGGTCCGTTCGCCGTGCGCGAAGACCTCGACGACCTTGTCCGGACGGGTCTCGGCGCGGACGGCCGCCGTGAGTGCGCGGCCGGGCTCCAGCCCGCCGCGGTGCAGCCAGCGGATCTCGACGCCTGCCGGGGCCGTCAGCGGCAGCTCGTCGTCGGCGCCGCCCACCTCGAGCAGCGCGACACCGCGGGCGGAGGCGGGCATCGCCTCGAGTGCCGACGCGATCGCGGGGAGCGCCGACTCGTCGCCGATCAGCACCTGGGTGACGGACGGATCGGCACTGGGCGCCCAGGCCCCTCCGGGTGCCGACATCGCCACGCGGTCGCCGGGCTGCGCCGAGGCGGCCCAGGGCCCGGCGACACCCTCGTCGCCGTGGACGACGAAGTCGACGGCCAGGCTCCGCGCGTCGAGGTCGACCGAGCGCACCGTGTAGGTCCTGCGCACGGGCAGGTCCTCCGGTGCGAGGCGTCCGCGCAGTTCGTCGAGGTCGAACGGCGGCTCGAGGCCCGCGCCCGGCCGCGCGAGCAGGAGCTTCACGTAGCGGTCGGTGGCCGCGAGCCTCGCCGGGCCCGCCTCCGCCACGAAGGCGTCGAAGCCGTCGCCGCCGAGGTGCACCCGCACGAGGTGCTCGGTCAGGCGCTGGGTCTGCAGCACGGTGAGCACGTGCTGCCGGCTGCGCGGGCGCCGCTCGGCGGGGCGCGGAGTCTGGGGGGCGGTGGCGTCGGTCATCCCTCCAGCATGCCCCCACCGGGCGCCGCAGTGGCGCGAGCCGCCCGCGTCGGGGGCGCGCGCGGAGTCGCCGGAGCCGCGTCGCCGTAGCCTCGCCGCATGACCGCGACCGCCGCGCCTCCCGCACCCCGGCTCCAGGCCGATCGCCAGGTCGTCCCCGACGCGCTGCGCGGTGTCGCGATCGTGGCCATGCTCGTCGCCCACGCGATGCCGCTGGTGCCGAGCGTGCGGACCGGAGGGGTCGGCTTCGCGACCGGGAACGTCAACGACCTGGCGTCGCCGCTGTTCGCGCTGGTGATGGGCATGTCGGCCGCGCTGGTGCTGCAGCGTCCTGGGGCGTCCGCCGGACGGGTCGTCCTGCAGAACCTGCTCCGGGGCGCGATCCTGATCGCCCTCGGTCTGTGGCTGAGCACCTGGGGCAGCTGGATCGCCGTGGTGCTGTCGTTCCTGGGCATCGTGCTCGCGATCGGCACGCCGATCCTCCTGCTCCGCTCCCGTGCGGTCGCCGCGGCTGCGGCGCTGATCGCCGTCGCGGGTGCCCCGCTCAACGCCGCGGTCGCCGCCGCCGTCGATCCGGTGCTCGCCTCCTCGCCCTCACCGCTCGGCTCTGTGCTGCGCTGGTTCTTCCTCGACCCGCACTACCGGGTGACCAGCCTGCTCCCCTTCTTCCTCCTCGGTGCTCTGCTGCTGCGGCACGGATTCCGGCGCGACCGCCTCCTGGCCGCGCTCGCGGTGACGGCGCCGATCGCCTACCTGGCGCGGCCGCTGCTGCGGCAGGCGACCGGCGGCGAGAACGTCTCGGGCAGCTACCCCGACACCCTGCACGATCTCGGGCTCGTGCTGGCCGCGTACGTGGCGGTCGTGCTGCTCGCAGCCGTCAGGAGGCGACCGGCGAGCTCGGCGATCGGCACCGCGCTGCTCGCGTTCCGTGCCGTCGGGTCGCTCGCCCTGTCGGTGTACGTGCTGCAGGTCGCGGTCGTCGCCGCGATGGCTCGCGCGGGATACCGCTCGGGGGCCGACGAGCCGTGGGCCCTCGTCCTGCTGGTCGGCGGGGTCTGGGCGGCGGGGGTGCTGTGGTGGCGCTTCGGAGGCACGGGTCCGATCGAGTGGTCGATCGGGCAGCTGACGCGGCGGGTGCCCGCTCCTCGACGCGCCGCGGTGGAGTGAGAGCGCGGCCGGCCGGTGACGAGAAGGCACCGGCCGGCCGCGCCTGCGATCAGGACTCGAACGCCGAGGGGAGGTACTCGGCGACGTTGTCCTTGGTCACGACCGGCGCGTAGAGCTGGATCTGACGGGGCACGCCGAGCGACGTGGTGTCGCTCATCGACTTGTTCTGCTCGACGAGTCGGGCCAGCTTGATGCCGTCCGCCGCCTGGGTCGACGGGTAGACGACGGTCGCCTTGACGACCGAGTCGTCGGCCTCGATCGAGCGCATGACGTTGGCCGACCCCGCGCCGCCGACGAGGATGAACTCGTCCCGGCCCGCGCTGTCGATCGCCGCGAGGACCCCGACGCCCTGGTCGTCGTCGTGATTCCAGATCGCGTCGATCTGAGGTGCCGCCTGGAGGAGGTTGGCCGCGGCCTGCTCCCCGCCCTGCACCGTGAAGTCGGCCGCGACGCGGTTGTCGACGTTCAGCCCGCAGCCCCCGAGCGCGTCCGCGAAGCCCTGGCTCCTGTCCTGCGTCAGCGGGAGGGAGTCGATGCCCGCGATCTCGGCGACGACCGCGTCCGGCGTGTCGGCCAGCGCCTCGCAGATGTAGGTGCCGGCGCTCACGCCCATGCCGTAGTTGTCGCCGAGCACCGTCGCCCGCGCGGCGAAGGGACTCGAGAACTCGCGGTCGACGTTGATCACCGTGATCCCCGCGTCCATCGCCTGGGTGGCGACCTCGGTGAGGGCGGCCCCATCGATGGGGAGCAGCACGATCGCGTCGACTCCGTCGTTGATGAAGGTCTCGACCTGGCTGATCTGCAGGTTGACGTCGTTCGTGCCCTCCGCGGTGCGGAGCTCGACGTCGTCGTACTTCTCGGCCTCGGCGATGGCGGCGCGGCTGACCGCTGCCATCCAGCCGTGGTCGGCGGCCGGGGCGGTGAAGCCGATGACGACGGGGTCGCCGGAGGCGTCGTTGTCGGAGGAGGCGACGGCGGCGGTCGTGCCGCCTGCGTCGTCCGATTCGATCGGTGCGTTCGAGATGCAGCCGGTGAGCATCAGCGCGACGGCGCCGGCGGCGAAGCCGGCCGTGCCGAGCCGCGCGAGGCGGTCGACTCGGGAGCGGGAGGCGGAGCGGGTGAGCGACATGGAATTGATCTCCTTCGATTCGTCCATGCGGACCCGTCGGGCACGGGGGCCCGGCGGGTGGTGCGGGTGCTGTGGTTCGAGTGCTGTGGTGGGGCGGGACCGGGCGGCCCCGCTCAGGATCTGCTGCGAGCGGCGAATCGCTGCTGCAGCAGGACGGCGGCGACGATGATGGCGCCCTTCGCCACGGCCTGCGCCGAGGTCGACATGTTGTTCTGCGTGAAGACGTTGGTGAGGGTGGTGAAGATGAGGACGCCGAAGACGGTGCCGACGATCGTGCCGCGGCCTCCGGCGAGGAGGGTGCCGCCGACCACGACCGCCGCGATGGCGTCGAGCTCGTAGAGCTGGCCGTGGGTGGAGGTCCCCGCCGTGGTGCGTGCGAGCATCATCACTGCGGCGATGCCCGCGGTGAGCCCGGCGAGCCCGTAGATGTACATGGTGTGCCGGCGGACCTTGATGCCGGCGAGGCGTGCCGCCTCCGGGTTCCCGCCGACCGCGATGGTGCGCCGCCCGAACGTGGTGCGGTTCAGCAGGATCCACCCGGCGACGGCGACGACCACGAAGATGAGCACCAGCACGGGGATCCCGAGCACGTCGGCCCGGAAGAAGTCGAGGAACGGCGTGACCGTGACGATCTGCGTCTGACGGTTCGAGATCAGCTCGGCGAACCCGCGGGCGGCGACCAGCATCGCGAGCGTCGCCATGAATGCGACGACCCGGCCGTAGGCGATCAGCGCCCCGTTGATCAGCCCGCAGACCAGGCCGACCACCACCGCGGTCAGCACGATGACGAGCCAGGAGGTGTTCGCCGCGTAGTACTGCGTCGACACGGTGCTGGCCCAGACCGTGGCGAGCCCCATCACCGAGCCGACCGAGAGGTCGATGCCTCCCGCCGTGATCACGAAGGTCATGCCGATGCTGAGCACGCCGATGACCGCTGCCAGTCGGAGGATCGTGAGCACGTTGTCGACGCTCGCGAACCTCTCCCCGGCGGTCGCGAATCCGACGATGCACAGGATGACGAGGGCGACCACGAGGCCGACGTTGCGCCCCATCGATCCCTGGAGCATCCGGCCGCCCCGTCGCGGGTCCTTCGGACCCGGGGAGACGGTGGACGCGGAGACCGGCGCGTCCTCCGGCGGGCCGCCGATCGTCGACGTCGAGAACTGACCGCTCACGCTGCGCTTCCTTCCATGACGAGATCGAGCACGCCGTGCTCGTCGATCGAATCGGAGGGTCCCTCGTGGACCACCGTGCCGTCGGAGATGACGAGGACCCGGTCCGAGAGCCCGAGGACCTCGCCGATCTCGCTCGAGACGACGAGGACGGCGGCGCCGCTGGTCGCCAGATCCCTGATCAGGGCGTAGATCTCGGCTCGCGCCCCGACGTCCACCCCGCGGGTCGGCTCGTCCAGCAGCAGCACCCGGCAGCCGCGGACGAGCCAGCGGGCCAGGAGCGCCTTCTGCTGATTGCCGCCGGAGAGGGTGCGGGCGTCGCGGTCGACTCCGTGCGGTCGCAGGTCGAGCGCGACCGCCTGCCGCTGCGCCTCCTCCCGCTCCGCGCGCTCGTCGAGGAAGCCGCGCTTCGCGAAGCGCGCGAAGGTCGAGAGGGTGATGTTGCGGTAGACCGGCTCGTCGAGCAGGAGCCCCTGGCTCTTGCGCTCCTCCGGGCACAGCCCGATCCCCGCGTCGACGGCGGCGGTCACCGATCCGGCACGGAGGGCCGTGCCGGCCACGCTGACCCGTCCGGAGGTGGCGCGCCGCGCGCCGTAGATCGTCTCGAGGATCTCGGAGCGGCCCGACCCGACCAGTCCCGCCAGGCCGACCACCTCACCGGCGCGGATCTCGAGGGAGACGTCGGCGAAGGACCCGCGGAGCCCGAGGCCCTCGACGCTCAGCAGCGTCTCGGCGTCGTCGGCCGGCACGGGACGAGCGGGGAAGACGTACTCGACGGCACGGCCGGTCATCAGGGTGATCAGCGCCTGGGTGGACGTCTCGGCGACGGGGAGGTTCTTGCCGACCGTCGCGCCGTCCTTGATCACGGTGATCCGGTCGCCGATGGCGCGGATCTCCTCGAGCCGGTGCGAGATGTAGACGATGGCGACGCCCGACTCCGTCAGCTGCCGGACCACGTGGAAGAGGTTGTCGACCTCCTCCGAGTCGAGCACCGCGGAGGGCTCGTCCATGATGATGACCCGGGCGTCGTGCGAGAGCGCGCGAGCCATCTGCACGATCTGCTTGCCCGCGGCCGAGAGGCTGCCGACCTCGCGATTCGGGGAGATCTCGGGATGACCCAGGCGCTTCATCAGCTCCCGGGTGACGCGGGACGCGTGCCCGCGAGCTGTGAATCCGCCGCGCGACAGCTCGTGCCCGAGGAAGATGTTCTCGGCGACGGAGAGGCCGTCGACCACGTCGAGCTCCTGGTACATGGTCGCTATCCCGAGCGAGAGCGCCGCGACCGGCGTGGGCACCGTGACGACGCGGCCGTCGACGAGGATCTCGCCCTCTGTGGGCTGATGAGCGCCGGCGAGGATCTTGATCAGGGTCGACTTGCCCGCGCCGTTCTGGCCGAGCAGGCAGTGCACCTCGCCCGGTCGCACGTCGAGATCGACGCCGTCCAGAGCGCGGGCTCCCGGGAAGACCTTGACGATCCCCCGCATCTGCAGAAGCAGTTCCGGTGGCGCGTCGTCGACTCGGGAGGAGGGGCGGGCAGCAGGACTGCCGGGGTCCACAGTGACCATGTGCTCGAAGCTACCGCCGGATTAGTTGCCGGTCCAGCGAAATTCTGAGTCGACTCGAAGGTCCTGCGGGGTCCTCTCCAGCATGCGGACCGGACGAATCGGGGCGGCCGCAGCAGCCGGAGCCCCGCCGATCCGGCGCGGATGCGCGGATCCGCGGCCGGTGGTCGGGACATCGAGTCCGGTCGGCGACCCGTTCGAGGCGGCGGGAAGCGAGCCGCCCGACACCGAAACGTGACCTCTGGGCGCCCTCTCGGTACGGCAGACGGCGCTGGCGCCCGGGCGCCGACTCGTGGCAGGGTCGATCCGCCGACGAGAGGACGAGGATGTCGAACGACCGAGCACTGCGTGTCGCGCTGGTGGGGACCGCCTTCATGGGCCGTACCCACTCCCACGCCTGGCGCACCGCGCCCCGCTTCTTCCCGCTGCCGCTGCAGCCCGAGCTGGCGGTGCTCGTCGGGAGCAATCCCGAGACGACCCGCGAGCGGGCGGCGACGCTGGGCTGGAGCGAGGCGTCGACCGACTGGCGCGCGGTCGTCCAGCGCGACGACATCGACCTCGTCGACATCTGCACCCCGGGTGACACCCACGCCGAGATCGCGATCGCCGCGCTCGAGGCCGGCAAGCACGTGCTCTGCGAGAAGCCACTGGCCAACTCCGTCGAGGAGGCGGAGCGGATGGCCGCCGCGGCCGCAGCCTCCGACCGGGTCGCGATGTGCGGCTTCAGCTACCGCCGCACGCCGGCCCTCGCCCTCGCCCGCCGCTTCGTCGAGGAGGGTCGGCTCGGCGCGATCCGCCACGTGCGCGCCCAGTACCTGCAGGACTGGCTGAGCGACTCCGAGGCGCCGCTGACCTGGCGCCTCGACGCCGCGAAGGCCGGGTCGGGCGCTCTCGGCGACATCGGCGCCCACAGCATCGACACGGCGCAGTGGCTGACCGGCCAGCGGATCACCTCGGTCTCGGCGCAGCTGCGGACCTTCACGACGGAGCGCCCGGTGCTGACCGAGCAGGTGGGCCTGGGCGGCCGCGCCGGGGCGGATGCACCGCGCGGCCCGGTGACGGTCGACGACGCGGCGGCCTTCACCGCCTCCTTCGACTCGGGGGCGCTGGGCGTCTTCGAGGCCACCCGCGTCGCCACCGGCCGCCGCAACGCGAACCGCATCGAGATCAACGGCGAGACCGGGTCGATCGCCTTCGACTTCGAGCGGATGAACGAGCTCGAGTACTACGACGGGCGCGACGCGGAGGACTCGCAGGGCTTCCGACGCATCCAGGTCACCGAGCCGTCGCACCCCTACATGTCGGCGTGGTGGCCGACCGGTCACGGCATCGGCTACGAGCACCTCTTCACGCACCAGGTGGTCGATCTCGTCGAGGCCATCGCCGGAGGAGCGGCCGCGGCGCCCACGTTCGCCGACGCGCTCGACGTGCAGCGCGTGCTCGACGCGGTCTCGACGAGCGCCGCCCGCCGCTCCGAGTCGACCGCTGTCGCCCGCGGGGCGTGACCCTCCCCGGGCGTCCGCGCCCCGGTTCCGTGCCCCGCTCGGGAACTCGCCTCTCGAGGCGATCGTGCGACATAATGCGCCCATGAGCAAGAAGATTGACGCAGCCCACCGCGCCCTGGTAGCGGCCCTCAGCAAGCACGCCGCTCTCGTCACCGACAAGGAGTCGAGTCAGCGCAAGGTCGAGCGAGCGGCGGCCGATCTCCGCGCCGCGGCGACGTCGTACTCCGCGCTCGTGGCCGCCCGGACCGGCACCGCGAGCCCCTTCGCCGACATCGCCGATCCGCGTCTGGACCAGCCGACGATCGCGTCGCTGCGCGCCGAGCGCGACTCGATCGCGAAGAAGCTCGCGCGCCACGAGGCCGCCGAGGCCGACGCGCGGGCCCTCGCGGGCTGAGACTCCCGGCGGGAGCGTCAGCCCGGCGGGAGCGTCAGCCCGGCGGGAGTGTCAGTAGCGCGGCTTGCGCGCCGGCCGCTCCGTCGAGCGCGAGGGGCCGCCCGGGCGTCCCCCGCGGTCGGCACCGGCACGGCTCGGCCGGCGGTCGGGCTTCAGCTCGATCAGCTGACCGCTGATGCGCGTGTCGGCGAGGCGGTCGAGCACCTCCTGCGGCAGATCGGCCGGCAGCTCGACGATCGAGAAGTCCGGTCGGATGTCGATGTGCCCGAAGTCGCCGCGATTGAGGCCGCCCTCGTTCGCGAGCGCACCCACGATCTGGCGGGGCTCCACGCGCTGGCGGCGGCCCACCTCGATGCGGTACGACGCGAGGTTGCTGTTCGACGGGCGCTGACGCCGCTCGGGACGCTCGCCCCGGTCGCCGCCGTCGCGGTCGGCGCGGCCGTCGGTGCGCTCCTCCCGCTCGCGGCGGGCGAAGCGCGGGTCGTCGGGCGAGAGCAGCAGCGGCTCCTCGCCCTGCGCGACGATCGCCAGTGCGGCGGCGACATCCGACTCGACCACGTCGTGGTGCTCGACGTAGTGGCCGATGATGTCGCGGAACCGGTCGAGCCGCTCGCGGTCGGCGAGCGCCTCCGTGATCGCGTCGTCGAAGCGCGAGAGGCGGGTGACGTTGACGTCCTCGACGCTCGGCATCCGCATCTCGGTGAGGGGCTGGCGGGTCGCCTTCTCGATCGCGACGAGGAGGCGGCGCTCGCGCGGCGTGACGAAGCTGATCGCCGCGCCGCTGCGCCCGGCACGGCCCGTCCGGCCGATGCGGTGCACGTACGACTCCGTGTCGATCGGGATGTCGTAGTTGACGACGTGGCTGATCCGCTCGACGTCGAGACCGCGGGCGGCCACGTCGGTCGCCACGAGGATGTCGAGCTTGCCCGACTTCAGCTGCTCGACCGTGCGCTCGCGCTGTGCCTGCTGCACGTCTCCGCTGATCGCGGCGGCGGTGTAGCCGCGGGCGCGCAGCTTCTCGGCCAGCGACTCCGTCTCGCTCTTGGTGCGGACGAACACGATCATGCCCTCGAAGTTCTCGACCTCGAGGATGCGGGTGAGGGCGTCGACCTTCTGCGGGTAGGACACCATCAGGTAGCGCTGGGTGGTGTTGACGGAGGTCGTGGTCTTGTTCTTGACCGTGATCTCCTCGGGCTCCTTGAGGTACTTGCCCGAGATGCGGCGGATCTGAGCGGGCATCGTCGCCGAGAACAGCGCGATCTGCTTCTCGATCGGGGTGTCGGCGAGGATCGTCTCGACATCCTCCGCGAAGCCCATCTTGAGCATCTCGTCGGCCTCGTCGAGCACCAGGAACTTGAGCTGCGAGAGGTCGAGCGTTCCCTTCTCGAGGTGGTCCATGATGCGGCCGGGCGTGCCGACGACGACGTGGACGCCGCGGCGGAGAGCGGAGAGCTGCGTGCCGTAGCCCTGGCCGCCGTAGACGGGGAGCACGTGGACGCCGCGCAGGCCCGACGCGTAGCGCTCGAACGCCTCGCAGACCTGCAGCGCGAGCTCGCGCGTGGGCGCGAGGACGAGAGCCTGCGGGGTCTTCTGCGAGAGGTCGAGGCGCGACAGGATCGGCAGCGCGAACGCGGCGGTCTTGCCGGTTCCGGTCTGCGCGACGCCGAGGACGTCGCGGCCGGAGAGGAGGGAGGGGATCGTCGCGGCCTGGATCGCCGAGGGGGTCTCGTAGCCGACCTCCTTGAGCGCCTTGAGCACGGGGTCGCTCAGGCCGAGGTCGGAGAAGGTCTGCGAGGGGGCGGAATCGGCCTCGGGAGTGGTCGCTGCCTCCGGAGCGGTGTCGCTCTCGGGGGCGGAAGAAGGTGTATCGGTGGTCGCCATACTGCAACGGTAGGCCGTCCGGGGCTCCGAGCGGCGCAGAACCGGGAGTCAGATGGCTCTGCGGGGCTCCCGGAGCCCGATCCACCGAAGGGATCCGGGCAGGGCTCAGTAGAACTCGACGGTGTCCACGCGGTTGACGAGCGGCTCGCCGTCGAGGAACCGGGTGGCGTTCCGCGCGAAGAGCTCGGCGATCAGGCGGTCCTCGGCGGAGTTGAGCGCGGCCGTGTGCGGGCTGATCAGCACGCTCGAGTGCGACCAGAGCGGGCTGTCCTGGGCGAGCGGCTCCTGCGCGACCACGTCGAGCGCCGCGAAGCCGACCCTCCCGTCGTCGAGCGCGTCGAGCAGCGCCTCCTCGTCGATCACGGTGCCGCGGCCGACGCTGACGAGCGTCGCACCCGGGCGCAGCGCCTCGAAGAAGTCGGAGCCGACGAGCTTCTCGGTCGCGCTGGTCCCGGGGAGGGTGACGACGACTCCGTCGATGCGGTCGGCCACGTCGGCGATCGCCGAGGGCGCCACGATCTCGTCCACGTGCTCGACCGACTCCTCGTGGCGACTCGTGCCGATGACGCGGGCGCCGAGCTGCGAGAGCTTGCGGGCCGTCGCGCGGCCGATGGTGCCGAGGCCGACGACGAGGATCGTCTGCTCCGAGAGCAGCCCCATCGTCCACCTCCTGCCCCAGACGTGGTCGCGCTGCAGCTCCTGGAGGCGGGGCAGCGACTTCGCGCCCGCGAAGAGGCCGAAGATCGAGAACTCGGCGAGCGGCTCGGAGTGGACCCCGGCCGACGTCGAGAACGCGACGCGCTCGAGCTGCTCGGGTGAGAGCGCGGCGGCCTTCACCTGCGCGCCTCCACCGGCGGGCATCGTCTGGACCCAGCGCAGCGAGGGGTTCGCGGCGACGGCGCGAGCGAGTGCCGCCGGCTTCTCGTCGGGGACGCCGTAGAGGACGTCGGCCGAGTCGATCAGCTCTTCGAACGCGGCCTGCTGCTCGGCGGTCCGCTCGAAGTCGGGGTCGCCCTGGTGGTCGCCCGGGTGCCGCATCGGCGGGAGGAGGCTCTGGTCGGCGACGAAGTCGATCCGAGGCTCGAGCTCGACCACTCGCGCGATCAGCTCGTCGCTGATCGGGGTGGCGGCGACGACGCGGAGGCGTCCCTGGGTCACGGTGATCTCCCTCGATACGGGTGGGTGGTGCGTACAGGTCGAGCACGGGCGGGACGGGAGCGCGGAGCTGGACTCCCGGGGCCACGATACCGACCGACGCTCGGGGGGAATTCGGATCCGCAGGAGCGGAGCTAGAGTCGGATGGCACCCGCAGCTGCGGAAGGACATCGAGCGGGGAGGTGACGTGACCAGTCGCCGCACGGTCGAGGTGATCGCCGCCTCCGCCGCCCTGCTCGCGCTCGCGGGCTGCGCGCAGGCCGAGCCGGGATCGGAGTCGACGACCGTGACCGTGTTCGCCGCCGCCTCCCTCACGAGCGTCTTCACCGAGATCGCCGACGACTACGAGGCCGCGCATCCGGGGACGAGCGTCGAGCTGTCCTTCGCCGGCTCCTCCGACCTGGCGACCCAGATCGAGAACGGCGCGCCGGCCGACGTCTTCGCCTCGGCCGACACCACGACGATGGCGCGAGTGACGGAGGCGGGACTCACCGCCGCCGAGCCCGTCGCGTTCGCCACGAACGTGCTCGAGATCGTCGTGCCACCCGGGAACCCGGCGGGCGTCGCCTCCCTCGCCGATCTCGCGCGGGAGGGCGTGGCGACCGTCGTCTGCGCACCCCAGGTGCCGTGCGGCGCGGCGACGGCGGCGGTGACCGCCGCGGCAGGGGTGCAGCTCGCGCCCGTCAGCGAGGAGTCGTCGGTCACCGATGTGCTGGGCAAGGTGCGGTCGGGAGAGGCCGACGCGGGGCTCGTCTACGTCACCGACGTGCTCGCGGCGGGAGACGCCGTCGAGGGCGTCCCGACTCCCGAGGCGGCGGCGGCCGTCAACACCTACCCGATCGCGCCGCTCACCGGGTCGGCCGATCCGGAGGCGGCGCGGGCATTCGCGGCGTACGTCGAGTCGGCGGAGGGTCGGGCGGTCCTCGAGGCGGCGGGCTTCGGGGCGCCCTGAGCAGGGGGCGGCCTGAGCAGCGGGCACCCTGACCAGCGGGCATCCTGAGCAGCGGCTCATCGGAAGCTCATCGGATCCGCACAGCGGCGCTGGTCAGCCTGGGAGGCAGAACAGACCAGAGCCGACAGAGGAGCACCACGATGACCCGCATTCCCGAGCCCCAGCGCACCCCGAGCGGACTCGCCTACGAGGGGCGCCGCCTCGACCGCCCCGACGACGAGGTCGTCGACCAGGGGCTCCTCTTCGATGTCGCGACGCTGTTCTCGCGGCGGCGGGTGCTCTCGCTGATCGGAGTCGGCGCCGCCTCGGTCGGGCTCGCCGCGTGCTCGACCGTCGGGGGGACGGCAGCGACCGCCGGGCCGACCGCGACGGCGTCGGCCACCGCCACTGCGTCCGCGTCCGCCCCCGCCGCCGTCTCGGAGATCCCCGACGAGACCGCCGGCCCCTACCCGGGCGACGGGTCGAACGGAGTCGACGTGCTCGAGAACGCGGGGATCATCCGCAGCGACCTCCGCTCGAGCATCGGCGGCGGGGCGACCGCGGCCGGAGTCGCGATGACGCTGAGCCTGACGATCCTCGACGCCGCGAACGGAGGCGCCCCCTTCGCCGACGCCGCCGTCTACGTCTGGCACTGCGATGCCGACGGCAGCTACTCGATGTACTCGAGCGGGATCGAGGACGAGACCTACCTCCGGGGCGTGCAGGTGGCCGATGCGGACGGCACCGTGACCTTCACCTCCGTGTTCCCGGCCTGCTACTCGGGGCGGTGGCCGCACATCCACTTCGAGGTCTACCCCGGCATCGACTCGATCACCGACTCGACGAACGCGATCGCGACGTCGCAGGTCGCGCTGCAGGAGGAGGCGTGCGCCGCCGTGTACGCGCTCGACGCCTACGACGGCTCGACGCAGAACCTCGCGCAGGTGAGTCTCGACTCCGACAACGTGTTCGGCGACGACGGCGGGGCCCTTCAGCTCGCGACGATGAGCGGCGACGTCGAGTCGGGCTACGTCGTCGCGCTCACCGCGTCGGTCGACACGACGACGACGCCGACGGCGGGGAGCGCGCCGGCGAGCCGCTGAGGGCGGGGCCGAGGGTGCGGTGCTGCGCGGCTACTCGACCAGCAGGCTCCCGGCGTCAGCGCAGCCGGCGCAGCAGCGCCCGCCCGCCGAGCACGACTCCGATCGCCGACAGCACCCAGGGACCCGCCACGATCAGTGGATCGAGCGCCTGGTGCCGCACGTCGGAGCGGCCGCGGCGCGACGCGATCGGGTGGCGCCGCGCCTCCGAGAGCACTCCCGTCTCGGTGACCGGGTCATCGGGCCGGAGCGTGGCGAGCGAGCGCAGATGCGCGCCCGTCGCGTCGACCCGGTCGCCGAGGATCAGCAGCAGCCAGTGCACGCTCCGGCCCTCGCTGAAGCGCTCGTAGGCGAAGCGCCGGATCGCCCCCGAGACTCCGTGCAGGGGCTGCGCCGTGCCGAAGACCGGGGGCAGCTCGAGGTGCTCGATGCTCCGCTCGCGGTAGCCCGCGGGATCCATCGGCGACGGCTTCGCCCAGTGGGCGCCCGACGGAGGGAGGTCGAAGCTCTCGCGGGGGAAGGCGGGCCGGTCGGCGTGGTCGAGATCGGCTCCCCAGCCGGGGATCCTAGCGCGCAGGGACTCGCTCGTGGGCGGCGGGACGGGAGTGTCTGCGGTGTACGGCACGGTGGCTCCTACGGGACGACGACGGTCTTGATGCACCCGTCGAGCTTGGACGAGAACATGTGGTACCCCTCGGCGATGTGCTCGAGCGGGATGCGGTGGGTGATCATGTCGCTGGGCCTGAGGTGGCCGGCCCTGATGTGCTCGAGCAGTCGCGGCCACTGCCGCTTGACCGGGGCCTGGTTCATCCGCAGAGTGAGGCCCTTGTTGACCGCGTCGCCGAACTTCACCGCGCTCGGCACGGGACCGTAGGCGCCCATGACCGAGACCGTTCCGCCCTTGCGCACCGAGTCGATGGCCCAGTTGAGGGCGACCGGCGATCCGCCCTGCAGCTTGAGCTTCGCGCCGGTGAGGTGCTGGAGGACGTTCCCGTCCGCCTCCGCGCCGACCGCGTCGATGACGACATCGGCGCCGAGACCGCCGGTCTCCTTCTTGAGACGGACCACGAGATCGTCCTGCTCCGAGAAGTCGATCGTCTCGGCGTAGGCGAAGTCGCGGGCCTTGGCGAGGCGGTACTGCAGCTGGTCGACGACGATCACGCGGCCGGCGCCCATCAGCCAGGAGGAGCGGGCAGCGGCCAGACCGACCGGACCGGCGCCGAGCACGACGACCGTGTCGCCCTCGGCGATGTCGCCGAGCTGGGCGCCGAAGTAGCCGGTCGAGAAGGCGTCGGTGAGCATCAGGGCGTCCTCGTCGGGCAGCCACTCGGGGATCACGCTCGGCCCGACGTCGGCGAAGGGCACGCGCACGAACTCGGCCTGGCCGCCGTCGTAGCCGCCCGCGGTGTGGGAGTAGCCGTAGATGCCGCCGACCGCCGTCGCGTTGGGGTTCACGTTGTGGCAGTTGGAGTAGAGGCCTCTCGAGCAGAACCAGCACGAGCCGCAGTAGATGGTGAAGGGCACCATCACGCGGTCGCCGACGCGCAGGTTCTGCACCGAGGGGCCGATCTCGTCGACCACGCCGATGAACTCGTGGCCGAAGGTGTGCCCGATCCTCGTGTCGGGGAGGAGGCCGTGGTAGAGGTGCAGGTCGGAGCCGCAGATCGAGGCCAGGACGACGCGGACGATCGCGTCGTTCGGGTGCTCGATGCGGGGCCTGTCCTTCTCCTCGACCCGGATCTTGTAGGGGCCCCTGTAGGCCATTGCGCGCATGCGGTACTCCTGTCGGCGTGGTCACCAGCGTGCGACTCGCGGCGGGGCGCGTTGAAGGGGGTTGCCAGCGGCGGCGCGGGCTGGGTACTGCTCGGATTGCGGCGTGCCTCCTCCCCAGGGGCGGATCGGGCCCGCTGTGTCCGGCGCGGGTGTCCTGGCGGCTCCGGTGTCGGTGGTCGCTGGTTCAATACGTGTATGACAGAGATCGGCATGGCGGAGGCGGCGCTCACGCAGGTGCGCGCGCACGGCGACCGCGCGGCCGAGCTCGCGCGCTCCGCTGCGCCGGTGCTGCTGGCGGCCGCTGAGGAGCTGTACGCCGGGTATCGGGCGGTGCTCGCGTGGCCGGAGGCGTTCGCTCGGGGTCTGTCGCGCAGTGAGACGACGGATCTGGTGGAGCGGTCCATCCGGGCGGACTTCGCGGTCGCGTTGGGGGTGTCGGAGCGGGTCGCGTCGCGGGAGCTCGAGCACGC